>NZ_LVJI01000029.1 GCF_001637225.1 Paenibacillus antarcticus | reverse complement strand
CAAGCTATTAGCTGGTATAGTTGAACAAAGGTAGCCGATCTAATGACCGGCTACCTTTGTGTCTTTATTGAGCTATCGTGTCCCGTTAGTTCAATGACCGGAGCGATAACTGTACGCTTCCCCAGTCTGTATCATTTACATTTCCGTACTCTTCATCAAACCGTTTTGTTCAGCTGTTTTCATCAATTTAGCAATGGAATCCAGCGCAGTCTCGCTGAACTTATACCATTGCCCCTCCACAGCGTCAAAAATCAGCGCTTTCGGATAGTCTGCCAATTGTTCTTCCGTGAATCCGTTGAGCCCAGATGGATCACTCAGAATATAGGGATCAAAGCGTTGGACACTATTTCCTGCCGCGTCCAGAAAATCATATTGCCCGGTTTTCGTATTCCACCCTAAAGTATCCCAATTTTCATACCACCCATAATTCGTCGGAGCATCCACCTTAGCACCTTTATTCGACTCAAAGAGCGCATAAATCTCTTCGTTATAACGCTTGCCACTGAACTGCTGCCTGTAGCCGCCTATTATCATGTGGTATTCATATTGCAAAGTTGTCACTTTCACTCCATTGATCATCAAGGGCGCGGTAACGACCGTAACCGTACCGTTGCTGTAATTGACCGTACAGCCGAACGTTTCCGCTAGAAAGCGAAGCGGAACGAGGGTGCGATTATTTTGGATGTACGGCTGCACATCCAACTCCAGTGTCTTTCCATCTTTCACTGCGGTGTTGCTGTTCAGTTGCAAGGTTATTTTCATGTCATCTCTCGTAATCGTCACTTCCGAGCCCGACCAATCGACCACAGCCTCCAGATTTTCGCTGATCACGCGCAAAGGCACCATTGTACGACCGTTCTTCATCTCAGTCTGTACATCGGATGTGATCGCAACGCCATCCATGATAATCGGATGACTCTCTGCCGCATGAACAGGCACCGATGCAGCAATAAGGCTTAGAGCAAGTGCAGTGCTAAGAATAATTTTTTTCATTGTGTGAATTCTCCTCGTATATAGATTTTGCAACGTGCGATTAAAATCGCATGCTGATACTTCCTTACCGTTAATTACGAGACCACTCATCACGACAACTGTTATAATGAATAAAATGATAAGCTTCCTAACTGCTCCATTTTTCTATACTCCGCGCATAAAATCCCAAAAAATTCTCATGCCCATATTTTACCACAAAGACTAATACGCAAATATTGATGATTTTGTTGCGTAAACTGCCCGTTAGCTTAATCATCATCGTCCACCGGAACATATTCTTAGCCTATTTCGGTTAACGGTACACAGTCTTGTCATCCAACTAATGCCGTGTTGTCGGGTACATATGATTCGAACCTACTTTGGTCCCTTAAAAAACAAAAAAACGCTAATAAGCGGTATTTAATGAAATGTTATTGTTGTCACCTGTAATTTGTAAACGTCTCGGGCTTGACTCCCTGGCTAACGGTACAAGTTCTTGTCCATTTTCGGCAATAGGTACAAGTTCTTGTCTCGAGCAAAGGACAAGAACTTGTACCCATAAAATTAAAAAAGCCCGCCTAGCGCGGGTTCCAATAGGTATATGTTCTTGTCCTCTTACACTTAAAATGGGCACCGGCAATCTCGAAGTGTTCATTCTTTAAGACTGCTGTGCCCTCCGTCTATGCAGTACAACACTTACTGGAAACAAAAAAAGCAGTGGTGGACCGCTATTTATGGTCTACCACTGCTTTTTATAGATGAATCACCAACAACTATAAATTCAATTAAGTCAGCTCCATCATCGCATCTCTTGTAAATGGAAGCAAATCATCGGTACGTCCTTCTTGAACTTTTTTAGCCCATGCAGGGTCGACCAGAAGAGCACGTCCTACAGCAACCAGATCAAACTCATTATTCTCAAGTCGTTGCACCAAACCCTCGATGCCGACGTTGGTTGCCCCTTTACCTTCCGTGAACAGACTTGTAAAGTCACCATCAAGACCAATCGATCCAACGGTGATTGTCGGTTTGCCAGTCAGTTTTTTGGTCCATCCAGCAAAATTCAGATCAGACCCTTCGAATTCCGGCTCCCAGAAACGGCGTGTGGAACAGTGGAAGATATCTACTCCAGCTTGAACCAACGGTGCGAGAAGTTGCTCCAGCAATTCCGGTGTTTCAGCCAGTTTAGCCTGATAATCATCTGTCTTCCACTGAGATAAACGCAGTACAATAGGGAATTCCGGTCCGACTACTTCACGGCAAGCCTCAATCACTTCAACTGCAAAACGTGTGCGAGCCATCATATCTCCACCGTAACGATCCGTACGTGAATTGGTTTTCTCATATAGGAATTGGTCGATCAGATAGCCGTGCGCTCCATGGATTTCAACACCATCGAACCCAATACGTTTCGCTTCAGAGGCTGCTTTTGCGAATTCCTGAACGATTGTAGCAATTTCAGCTTCCGAATAATCATTAACATGACCTTTGGCTCCCATATGCCAGATCTGTGGAATAATTCGACCGCCAGCTTCATGTACTTCAGATACAACATGTGCCCAGCCATTCATTGCAGCTTCCCCATAAAAATGCGGCACATTCGCTTGATTGGATGCATCCGGGTGATTAATTATCGTCCCTTCCGTCACAATAAGCCCCACTGCGTTCTCTGCTCTGCGGCGGTAATAGCTAGCAACATTCAAACCCGGGATACCGTCCGGAGAAAATTGACGCGTCATCGGCGCCATCACGATCCGATTGGATAACTTCAAGTGACCTAACTCTATAGGTTGGAACAATGCTTCTACGGATTGAGAATAATTCATAATAACCTCCACATATTTCGTTTTATATAAGTTGACCTAGGAGATGTTAAACAGCAACCAGCCTGGTTAACAGCTAGACGTTACTTCCAAATGAATCAATACACGATTTTTATCGAAAAGCCCCACCTCCTTCAAGGTTTCATGGTGTATTAATCCGCCTTAAATTATTTTTGACTTCGTAGTCAAGAATTTCACAAAAAAAAGATCAAGACATGATCATGCCAAATGAAGTACGCAGAACCGTCTCGATCTGTTCACGGGATGAACCTGATTTCTCCATAACTCTCACACCAAGAATGGTGTTATTTAGATAAGATGCAAGCTCTATACTCGTATACCGGTTGGAAATTAACTGTTGTTTCTGGCCACTACTTATGATCTTCTCTAATACCAGTTGAACCTCCTCTACCATGAGCTCAGCTTCGCGTGTGACCTGCTCGTCATCTGTTCCGAATTCGAGTGATGCATTCACAATTAGACACCCTTGGCAGCCAGTTTCATCGTCTAAAAGGGAATATCGTAAGGCATCCAGTTTATCACCGGGAGACGAATCCAGGGCTTCAATTTCCTTCAGTTTCGCTATAACCTGTTCACGGTAAAGTGCCAGCGCCTTCAGGAACAACGATCGCTTGTCTTTAAAAACACAGTACAAACTTTGCTTTTTGACTCCTGTAGTACGCGTAAGGTCCTCATAAGAAGTTGCTTTGAAGCCTTGATTCCAGAACACTTCCATAGTCTGGTGTAATACACGATCGACATCAAATTCTCTTGGTCTACTCATGGGATTAATATATCAATTATTGACCATGCAGTCAATAACTGATCATTTTACATCCTATTTGAAAGAGGATGGTTACAATGGATAAACATAAATTTTTATATAAATGAACAAAAGCACCGATCCCCCCAAAGTGTGAAGACAGGTGCTTCATATGTCCGTTTTTAAACGGTCCTTCCATTAAACTAAGCAAAAAAGAGAATGGTGCTATTTAACTTAACTATACAGAGGTAGCTCCTTCTCTCACTAACTGTTATAGCACCCCAGCTTATTTGAATCATTTGATTTAAATTATCCTCATTCATTTCCACAACCCCATTGAAATATTGTTTCACAAAATTCCTCAAGGGATCCAACGTGAAAATAAGTAACAGATTATTATCAACTTGTTTGAAAATATGCTGTTACTTGCCCTTGTGCTCGATAAAGAAATTTAGAAAAAACAGGTTTCCGTAGCGCCTACTCATCAATGTATATCATTCAACTATAGTGTCCCGTTAGTGAGGATATTAGATTATTATCTTTATGACAAAAGCTAGGAAAATCTTCTAGTTCAATTAACTTCGAAGGTAAATGTTTGCTTGTACTTTCTTCCGTCTATAGCGTGCCCTTTACTTATTATGGGGTTATCCTGCCATGAGATAACAATCTCTACATGATTAGATTTAGCAGATACCGGAAAATTCGTATGCGAAAATGCTTCATTTCCAGAGGAAACCGTTCCAACAAGAGTTGAAAATAATCCAAATTTTGTAGGAGACTCTGGATCGTTTCTATACCCTTCAATGGTTATATTATGAAGTGTTTCTCCAGTATTTTTTATTACTAAGCTATACATATTAGCAATACCAGGCTTAGGTTTTGCCATACCTTGTTCGTTAAACATGGGATGGTCAATCTGAACTGACCATTGTTCTGTATTTTTTATATATGGATCTTCCATTTTGAGGGATCGAGCTTCTACATTGTTTACTGAACTAAACAATAAGCAAAATATCAAGAGAAAAAAACAAGTTACTTTCTGATTCATATATATCCTCCATTTATTTTTCAAATATAACCTTAGTATGGAGAATAGATCGATAATTATTACAAAAAAAGAAAACTCAGAAACATGATTCATCTATTACACATAACTGCCCTTTAGCTTAATCATCATAGTCCACCGTAATTTTATTCTTGAACTATGTCGATTAGCATTAGATATTATATTGTCTTCCGACAGATGCCGTGTTGTGGAGTACGCTTGATTCTAACCTACTTAGAACGCTTAAAAGCGTTGTTTAATGAGACATTATTGTTGTCATTCGAAATTTGTAAACATCAGGGACTTGACTCCGCGGCTAACGGTACAAGTTCTTGTCTCGAGCAAAGGACAAGAACTTGTACCTATAAAATATAAAAGCCGCGCCTAGCGCGGATTCCATTAGGTATATGTTCTTGTCCTCTTACAAGATTCCACCTCACGGTGGACACCCTTGCCTTAAGCTAATGGCTACTACTGCCTTCACCACTCGGAACTTAAACCCTAGATAGCACCATGCTGGGCGCACTAAAAAGATGACGCCTGTAGAATACAGACGCCATCTCCTTCAAGTTTCCTAACTTTTTTACAATATCCTTTACATAGGGTACAGTTTATATTTACTAGGGTAGGACTTAATCATGGTGAAAACTTTCACTCTGGTAGAATCATGATCATACATCGATTACCTTTATATTTGGCAATAATGCTACATCCCCCTGCGTTAGTAACAAGTACTAAATATTTAACTTACTTTAGAATAAATCAATCCATATTTTAATAGCAGTAGCTAAAATCAATACCGCTAAAATGGCTTGCAAAGCCTTCGCATTCAATTTTTTACCAACTTTAGCACCCAGTGAAGCTGCAAGAAGACTCGCAACAATCATGATAATTGCTGGCAAGTAATCGACTTGCCCTGTCATTAATTTACCAATACTCCCTCCTATAGAGGAGATAAATGTAATGGCTAAACTCGTAGCAATCGTCATTCGCGTTGGAATTTTTAGCACAACTAGCATAATGGGTACAAGTAAAAATCCACCAGCGGCACCAACAATGCCTGACCCTACTCCAACTATTAACGCTAGAACTACTGCTAGTGTTTTATTAAATGTTACTTTATCTAATGGATTATCATCGATATGTTTTTTCGGTACAAACATCATGATTGCTGCTATTGTAGCGAGTATCGCATACACAACATTTACAGACTGCTCCGATAAATAAGACGAGCCAAAGCTACCAATAAAGCTTCCGAGTAAAATAGATCCACCCATGTAGATAATCAGTGACTTATTGAGATAGCCACCTCTACGATAAGCCCAAACTCCCGCGATCGATGCAAACAATACTTGGACCGCAGTAATACCTGAAACCTGATGAGCTGTAAAGGCTGCTATCCCAAATAGTGGCGGGATATATAAAAGCATTGGGTAATTAATAATAGCACCCCCAACACCAAGCATCCCTGATACAAAAGAGCCGATAAAACCAATTAATAATATGACAACAATAAATGTGATATCCACACGTTACCCTTCTTTCTAATAACGATGGCGGGCTTCGATGATCGAAAACCCGCCTAAAAGAACCAATTACGCTTTTTTTATATAGAATTTAAATACGCCGGCGTCTTCCGATTGTTCTAAAATTGTATGTCCACCTGCATTTGCCCAAGCTGGAAAATCTGCAAGTGCACCTTTGTCAGTTACATGAATCTCTACTACTTCACCTGAAGCAACGGAATCCATTGCCTTTTTTGTTCTAACGATTGGCATAGGACATGCTAGTCCTTTTGCGTCTACTACTTTGTCTGCTTTCATTTTAAATAACCTCATTTCAATTTTTTGTATGCTATTTATTTCATGTTAATGAATTAACGTACTGCACAACGGTTTGGACCAATTTCCATTTCGGTTTGTTCATCATAATCTGGAGTAATTTTCCCCATATTTACTTGACGAATTTGCTGATAAGCATTCGGTTGTGGTGGTAAATGATCGGTTACTATACTACGGAATTCACGCTCATCTTCAATATTCAAACCGTGATTATCAGCGAGTAAATCACCTAATCGTTTCGCAACCGTACCATCTTCATTCAATTCATCGATAATCATAAAATGTGCTGGTAGAACAATTAAGTCCTCTGCAAGTCCTCGATAACGACGATATAATGTATCACGAAGATCCCCTACCCAATCATCCGCAAGGCCAGCTAAGTCAGGACGACCAATAGAATCAATGAATAGAATATCACCTGTTAATAGATACTTACCGTCTACTACAAATGAAGTTGATCCAATGGTATGACCTGGTGAGTATAGTGCACCTACATCAATGTTTGAAGCACCAAGTTGAACCGTTAACCCATCCTCAAGCGGCGTATAATCAAATACGACTTCTTCTGCATCCTTCGAAGGCAAGTAGTATGTTGCTCCAGTAGCCTCTGCAATAGAACGCCCTCCTGAAATATGATCGGCATGTAGATGTGTATCAAATACGTGTTTAATTGTAACGTTCTTCTCTTGTGCAAAGCTTGTGAATACTTCAGTAAATCTTACGGCATCAATCAGTGCTGCTTCACCCTCAGAGATGACCATATAGGACAGACAACCTTTTCCTAAACGTACAAATTGATATAATTCACCGTTACCTGAAAGATCCGCTACTTTTATTGGCTCTAAGTAACCACTCCAAGATTTCATACCACCTTCTAAATAACTTAGTGATAGGGTAGTATCAGCTTCACTCAACATTTCAGCTACCATAATGGATGAACCTTCTTTAGCGCAAACAACTAATATATCTTTGTCCGATGGAATTTGAGGCAATATGCCCTCTACACCATCCAATAATTCGAAATAAGGAATATTTAGATAATCGAATTGATGTCCTTCGATTTTCCAGTCTTGGAATGCATCTGCATTACGTACATCCAAAATGAATAGTGATTGATTTTCAATGACTTTACGAGCAACATCAGCTGCTGTCCATTTTGTTACTGTCACTCACATTACCCCCATAGGTATATTTTTTTGTTTTTTTTAGTGAGAGGATAGACCCTCTCACTAAGTTTGTTGCTCATACTCTAAAAAGTTAATGTTGGAGCAGCATCTTTTGCAAATTCTAGGAATGTAACTGCTCCACCAACATCAATATTATCTACAAAGTCTTCCTTTGTTAGATTCATTACATCCATAGTCATTTGGCAAGCGATGAATTTCACACCCAACTCTTGTGCCATTTCAACCAGTTGAGGAATCGCTGGAATATTAGCTTTAGCAAATCCCTCTGCCATAAATTCTTTGCCAGCTGGCATGGGAAGTCCATGCATACCTCGCTTATGAATTAAATTCAACCCTTCAAATGTAAAGAAAATGGCTACTTCTTTGTCAGAGGCTGCTGCTGCTGTTGCGATATTAAATACTTTATATGCGTCGAAAAGACCACCGTTACTTGAAATAATTGCTACTTTGTTTGACATGTTGAACCTCCATAAATTATATTGATTTGGTTAAGTCTCCATTCCAACCTGTCATACCTGGTAAGACGTTATACACTTTTTCAAATCCATTGTTTGCAAGCTTTTGTGCTGCAAGATCACTGCGTTTGCCAGTACGACAAATTACATAGATTTCTTGACTTTTATCTAGCTCATTCATGCGTGATTCTAGTTCACCCATGGGTATTGATTGTGCCCCTTTGATATGACCAAATGCATATTCCGCGTCTTCACGTACATCTAGAATGTATCCACCATTTGCTGCACGTGATACAATCTCTTCATTAGCGATGGTATGCTCATGTGTGTTTTCTATCAGAGTGTCATTTGAACATTTACGAATGTAATGATATAACACATCTTCATCTTCTGTTGTACCTATATATTGGTGACCAACTGATTCTGACCAAGCTGCAATGTCAGCTTTAGAACCTTTATCTGTTGCTTGCACTTCTAAGATTTGACCTTCTTCTAGATTGTTCATTGCCTTTTTCGTTTTGACGATAGGCATTGGACAAGCTAGGCCTTTTGCATCTAACATAACATCTGCTTTAACTGCCATTCTGAATCCCTCCTAATACCCCACGGTGTATTTTTTTGCGCAAATTTTTTTACTGTTCAACTTTGCCTTCCCAAGCCAACATACCACCGACCATATTGGTAGCGTTATAGCCTTGGTAATTCAGAAATTCAGTAGCTTGCCCGCTACGTCCACCCGAACGACATATGATAATGTACGGTGTATTTTTGTCTAGCTCAGGTAAGCGAAACTCAAGTAAGCCTAAAGGAATATTGATACTTCCAGGAACGTGACCTTCTTGTACTTCAGACACCTCACGAACATCAATTAGATTCAGTTTATTCCCATTTTCTATGCTTTGTTGTACTTCTTGAACTGTAATCTCTTTCATTTCCCTCATCCTCTCCATGCATTCATGCCACCACGGACGTTAGTAACCTTATCATATCCTAATTTCATAAGTTGTTTACATGCCTGATTGCTACGCATTCCACTTTGACAAATCACTACAATTTCCTTATCCTTTGGCAGCTTTGACAAATCAGACCCAAGTGGAATATTGTTGAACTGAGCAATATGACGACCTTTGTATTCACCTGAAGTTCGAACATCAACAAATACTTTATCTTTCTCAGTTAACACCGTCTTCAGTTGTTCAGCTGTAATTGCCTTTATACCTTTCGTTGGCAACTTCCGCCAAATGATAAACAAAATGAGGATAGCAATAATAATGGCTGCCTCCATGTTTCACCTCCTTATCAGATAAATAGATTGACATTACCATTTTCTGCATCAGCAAGATAAGCTGCTACCCCCGCATAATGCACACCATCTAATAGTTCTTCCTTTTGTAAGCCTAATAAATCCATCGTCATCGTACAGGTTATTAACTTAATATCTTGCTCTTGAGCCATTTCAATAAGTTGTGTTAATGACAACGCATTATGTTTTTTCATAACATGCTTGATCATCTTCGGACCCATACCCAGCATTTGCATGTTGGAGAGACCTAGCTTTTCAGCACCACGAGGCATCATTTTACCAAACATTTTTTCTAAGAATCCTTTTTTTACTTCAATGGGTGCTTGTTTACGTAATGCATTAATTCCCCAAAAGGTATGGAAGATTGTTACCTCATGATCATAAGCCGCAGCACCATTGGCAATAATATAGGCAGCCATCGCCTTATCATAATCTCCACTGAATAACACAATTGTCGTTCTTTTCTTTTCCATTTCGATCTCCTTTACCCATACTGGTATGGGTATTTATTATTTAAAAATATAAAGCCGAGATTATCGGCTTTTTACGAGTAGATTTACGGCTTCTTGGATAGACTCATTCATTTTGGATTGATCGCCTTCCGCATTTTGCACGCATTCTACTAAATTCTCACTTACAATGACACCAATCGTATGATCTAATCCAGATCGTACAGCTGAAAGTTGTGTAATGACTTCTTTGCAATTTTTCCCTTCATCCATCATACGTAAAATACCTCTTAATTGCCCTTCCATACGTTTGACACGATTTATGACTTTGCTATCGTATGTCATACACACACTCCC
The DNA here is from genome assembly GCF_001637225.1 of Paenibacillus antarcticus. Taxonomy (GTDB): domain Bacteria; phylum Bacillota; class Bacilli; order Paenibacillales; family Paenibacillaceae; genus Paenibacillus_AQ; species Paenibacillus_AQ antarcticus. The sequence goes on along the minus strand of NZ_LVJI01000029.1, from coordinate 42,254 downwards.
TTCTTATTTATATTCGCTATCGTTCTTACACACTCATATTATACCCTATAGGGTATAAAGTCAACATCAAATTTCAACCAGTAAGCTTACCAAAATACTTTAGATGTTAACCCGCAGCATTTGTCCATATTCCATTACTTATTTAAAGTTATACTTTGTCACTATAGATTCTCGCTCTTTAGTAACATCATTGAAATATTCATACAAACAAATACCAAGGAAAGATCCTGAAACATTAATAGCATTATGGTATCCACTATTCCTTAGAGCCATTACTGCGTTATAGCTTCTTTGTGCTGAGCGACAGTGAACATAGACTGGAACATCTGAAGGGATTTCATTCATTCGCTCGCGTAGTTCACTTAATGGAATGTTTATCGCATTAACCAAATGTCCATTCGCAAATTCTTCTTTTTCGCGTACATCAATAAATACTTCATTGTTTTCTACTAGATCACGCACCTCTGAAACATGGATTTGTTCAAAACGATCGTATAGTACGTTTAAAGCTACTAAAGCAGCCAGATTAACAACATCTTTAGCTGTACTGAACATCGGTGAGTATGTTAACTCTAGCTCTTTCAAATCCTCTAGTGTTCCCCCATCGTAATTAGAGTTGCAATAACGTCGATTCGTTTGTCAGCATTTCCTTTTCCAATAGCTTGTGCTCCTAATATTTTTCCTGTAGGAACCTCAAACACTAAACTTAAATGAAGTGGGTTACTATTGGGTATAAGACCTACTTTTTCATTTATTTCTGTAAATTCACATACTAAATCAAAATTTGAATACTTGATGAACATGCATATATAGACGGATCACTAGGAACATTTTGTGAGGTTTTATCTTTAGCCTTCCATCCTATGGCACTTCCGTAAAGTATATTGAGATTCTCCATCAACAAAGATCGGAACTCTAAAGATCTATTGGTATGCTAAAATGATCTCCGTCGGCATTCGGACTATATTCTTGGCCTCAAACGGCAATCGGAACAGATTCTTGACAATGCGTAATGCCAAGAATCTGTTCCGATAAAATAAAAAAACCGCGATCTAGGCGGATACTAATCAGACTATATTCTTGTCATCTTACATCTTTTGTGTTGTCGGAGGACAAGAACATGTACCTATTCCCTCTTAGGATAACAAAAAAAGCTGATCTTTAACAAGATCAGCCTGTAGTTTTTATCTTATCCATTTTTTTGAATCATTCGTGCATAAGCCATCAGCATCATTTCTGCCAGTTGCTCATCCGATACATCTTACCGGATCACCGTTAATAGAATACGCTCAGCTCCCTGCGTGTCTCTAACTTCAATGCAGTTTCGATACCATTCAATTAAGAATTAACTCCGCGGCTAACGGTACAAGTTCTTGTCTCGAGCAAAGGACAAGAACTTGTACCTATAAAATAAAAAATCCGCACCCATCGCGGATTCCATTAGGTATATATTCTTGTCCTCTTACAGTTTGTGTTGTTATCTCCTCTTACATATTTTTTGTTACTTCCTTATCCTTGCATATAACATCAGCTCTACTCGGAGAACCTATGCTACTATCTAATTTCAGATGATATTATTTCTGATCATGTTCCGTATCTTATTATTCAGTAATTCATCTTTTCACGAAATTTCATGAAAACTTGTATGAGTATAACGCTAATTGATTATTCTTAATAAAAAAAAGCGCTCCAATGTCATGACATTGGAGCGCTTCTCTATGGTATTCAATGATTTTATCCTTACTTGTCTTTCCCTTATTATTTCAAAATTTCCTGTGCTACAGCCGCAAGATCTTCGATGTCTATTTTTTTGTCATCATTAACATCTGCGATTTTGTGTAAATCCCAATCTGCATCTGTAGAAGTTTTACCGTAAGCTGCTGCTACGACAGCAAGGTCACCGATACTGATTTTTCCATCGTTAGTCAGATCATACAACGAACGAGGAACCATAGCATTGGCAAAGGTTTGCAACGCTGCGTTCAGATCATGGACAGCTTTCTCCACTTGTTCTTGTGTTGAAGCTGTATTATTGAACACTGTATTCGCGCTGTTGATGCTAGCCTGTAGAGTAGCTTTCGAGCCAGACAGATACTGCCCTGGCAAGCTTCCTTCTATAGCCACATCGTGTTTTCTTTGCGCTTCAGCGATCAATGTGCCAAGAGCCGCTTTATCAATAACATCGATTTGCACGCTTGAAGATATGCCGCTTAACGAAGTTTCGGCTCCTTGACCGTCTGCAATCGTTGCATTCGATAATGTGACTGTCGCTCTTGCAGACAGAATTGGTTTGGCCCTGAATTTGAGCTTCAACCAGTCTCCATTCGCCTGATGGTTAGCTCCTATGTTTACCGCAACTAAATGAACTTGACCTTCCGTTGTCGAAGCACCAACCACTTCGAATCCTTGCAGAAGCGAATCCGCCGATACAAAGTCCAGTTGGTTCGCATCGTAGGCAAACGTCAGATCCTGCGCAAAGACATCCTGGCTAATACCGCTCAGAGCGTATGTCAAATCAAATTCTTGCCCCGGCGTCACTTTCGACACGGTGCTCGTTAATCTGGTCTGCCCATCCTTGACTGTGACAGTAACCGTCACTTTTGCCGGAATGTCAGTGCCTGCCACTGTCCCATTCACCGTAAAGGTTCCTGCAGATGCATAACGTAACGGATCAATAGCCTCCCAGGTGACTTCAGCCTCTCCCGAAGTTCCGTCGGAATAAGTAACCGTGACGGATGTCGGTAAGATTGGAGCCACTTGTTCTACCGTACTTACGGATACACCACTGATGTTGCTAACTGTCCCTTGAAATACGTTCAAATTCCACTCATCGCTCCATTTGAACGTAAATCTATCTTTATTAAATTCCATCGGTAGCCAAACGTAACGTGAATCCTGCAAATTATTTTCGTTCCATCTGTCGCCCATAAAGATAAACTTACCCTGTTTTCCAGCAATAGGAAGAACATGAGTGCTTTGACTGAAAAAGGTCGTATTAGCATTCTCGCCGACTGCTGGATTTTCAATGGTCGTAAATGGTCCTAGTGGGGAGTCTGCGATGGCATAGCTTGCTGCATTCGGCGCCCATCCGCTTTGTCCTGAAGACACTAAATAGTATTTATTATTCAATTTGAACATCGCAGGGGCTTCCCTAAACTGTTGCGGAAAAACTTTCGTGAATGTGCCTGATTGACTTAAATAATCGTCTGAAAGAAGCGAAATATATGTCGTTGCATTATTTTCGGATGAATAGATTAGATATGCCTTCCCATCCTCATCTTTGTAAACGGTCATATCTCTGCTCATGGCATTGTTAGGTCGCTCGCTGCGAATATAGGTGAAAGGTCCGACAGGTGTGTCGCTTACTGCTACACCGGCACGGGCATAGGAATAATCGGCGCTGTCGATATGCATCCACATCACATATTTTTTAGTAGTATCGTTATAAACCACTTTCGGGCGCTCAAGCACTCTGGAAGGATGCAGGTCATTACCAGCAACCGAACTATCCGCAGACAATGCTAGACCCTCGTACTTCCAGTTATACAAATCTTTAGATGAATAACACGAAACTCCAATGACGTCTACTCGGTTTGTACCTGGAGTGTTCGGAGCTCCCTTATTCTCACCGTACCAATAATAGGTTTTGGTACTTTCTTGATAAAATATACCACCACCGTGAGCTTGTATTGGATTGCCTTCCGTATCCCGCCATACTTGCCCCGGCCTAAAGGTAGATAACTTTCCGATGGTGTCGATTTCTGACTGTTCCGTTCGAATCGATTCAATAATTCGATATATATTTTCCTGTGTTGCATACGCACTACCCATTAACACGTTACCTTCCGCGATCATTGACTTTAATCCGTCAAGCACGGTAGCATTCCCCACATAGGCGTCCACGTATGCCTGAGCACCCGTCAAAACCGTAGGAAGCATTGTTTTGTCCAACGTAAATCCTTGCTTTCTCTCAATGTTTATTTCGGCTGCAGAGCCAAATTGTTTATTCGCATCGCTAACCGATTCCAAAGCAGTTAGTTTTACATAAGCCGCTCCAGCAGAGGGGAACGATGCCGACTTCTCACTTTTATCCCCTTTCCATTGACCTTCAGCCACTTTTGTGAAATTAGTTCCGTCCATACTTACGGATATTTCGAACTTAGTAATAACTCCGTTGAAATCCTTGTCTTGTCTGGGTAAATACCTCAACTTGAACACATCTGAATAAGTATTTCCGAGTTTTAACGTAACGGAATGCGGCAGCGGCATGTATTTCGAAGACCAATCAGTATGCCATTTGGTATTCACATTGCCGTCCAGCATCTTATCAGGACCCTCCCCCGTATAGGAACTGGTTGCTGTTGCTGTCATTTGACTTTGTGAAATAATAGTACCGGTCACATTTTTTTGACTCAATAACTCGTCAACTGAAGCAGAAGTTAACGATACATTTTGTATATCTTGAGTGCTTACGGATGAGGCATAGCCTATAGCTGAGGTAGGTAATAACGTAAATCCTAATAATAGAGCCATACTTCTTGCATAAATTCGATTTTTCAAACTATTCATCCTCTCTTTCACTCTAAAGTATGAATGGTGAATAAGCAGATAACCTGCGTTCCCATTCAAAATTATCTTATTACAGAGTCATCCATATAATCTGTCCACGACCGCTTAGATACGTTTTGTATCACGGTGGGCGTGGATGGTACTCCTTACTGGACGAACTAGTAATTCAACCCAGTTTACTTGTAAATGAAATACAATGAAATGCAAATTTATCTTCATTTATAGCAAAATCTCACTGTATAGTTAGGACTTTTGTATCCGTAGACTTACTCATTCATTTCATTGCTAATTCTAAGTAGTAATGGTCCGTTCTCGGAGCGTCTGCTCGCATCATCTATTTTGCTTCAACAGAAAAAGGGTGTCCCTAGCCATTTATTAATGGTTTTTGGGACACCCCCTCTTTTCTACCCTATACAGTAATGCTTATCTTACTTGATCTGTAGCGCCAACATGTTCATCAGAACCGTTATAGCTTCAGCTCTTGTGGTATAGTCCAGTGGAGCGAATTGATTGTTGCCCTTGCCTTTCATAATGCCTGCTTACTTCATGTAAGCAAAGCTACCTTTCGCCCATGCTGGAATGTTCGCATCGTCTGCAAAGCTGGTTACTGCGTTCTGTACGATTGATTGACCCAAAATGTTGGCGATCATCACAGCCATTTCAGCATGTGTAATTTCTGCATTCGGACGGAAACTGCCGTCTCCATAGCCTTTAATGATACCTGCTTGCAGTGCCTGCGAGACTGCTTTTACAATTTTCGCTGTGTCTGTGAAGGTTAGTGCTGTTCCCTCGCCTTCCAGCTTCAACGCACTCATCAGCATCACAGTAAATTCTAGTTGAGTTATCGTGTGATTTGGCATAAATGCACCGTTTGGATAACCTTTGATGATACCGTTGTTTACGGCCTACTCGATTCCGTTCTTAGCCCCATGTCCAGCTATATCACTAAAATTAATAATCGGATTCACAGGCACAAATGAAGTTTGTTCTACAACAAATACGGCAAACTTCGTAAAGTGATTGCCATTAACCTTACCTCCGACTTTAACCCATATTTTCTTCACTTCAGCATAATAGAATATGGCTACCTTTTGTCCGTCCTTCACAATTTATGAATTGAATACAATAGTTAGGGATATAGGTTTGTTAAAGTTACCGGTGAAGTCTTTGGTAATCTCAAAGACCGGACTGACTAGAACTTCGCCATTCACTGTCAGATCTGGGGTTTCCACTACCTTTACTATTTTTATTATAAACCCATTACTTATTGCACCTGCTGGAATAGAAACTATAACCTCATCCTCTAAGCTAACCACACCGATACTACCCGCAGGCAACGTTAAGTTTCCATCCTTCGATCTTATTTTTGTTGGAGGCACCGGTTCCCGCGTTGGTATTGGAGATGGTGAATTAGCCACTGGTGTTCCGCTTACATTGATGCCTGTCGAAATATTGCCTATTTTATCAACGGTCTGCAAAGTTATTGCATAGGTAATTCCGTTTACAAGCCCGGTGATGGTAGCACTATGAACTCCACCGCCGATGTTTTGTGTAACTATCCCTGCTCCACCTGTTACCATAACATGGTCAAAGTCCTCATATGACGGATTGGTCCATGTTATGGTCAACTTTCTATCACCAGCCGTTAACTTTTACTCCCTTAACTTCTTCAAGCACTGGATCAGTCGGTTCTACAGACGGGTTGCTTATTTCGACCGTCAGAGAACCATTCGCGTTGTGAGTTGCAGTTTCCTTATATCTCACATAATAGGTTCCGATAACAAGATCTGTAACCTCACTACTTGTGATCGCCATCCAGTTGTCGGGATGTGTAACACCGATGAGATATCTCTTGTCTTACCCTCTAGAACAATTCAAAAAGCTGATGACCAGACTTCCTGGACTATCGCTCGTATTGCTGAAGAGGTTGGCTTCCATCATATTACATACTATTCTTCTTACTTCTCCAAAAAGGAAGGTATCTCTCCTGCTAACTCACGCCGAAAATTCACCTGTAAATATATATGAAAAGGCCTGGATGAGGAAGTTGAAAGCTTCTTCCTCTTTCAGGCCTTTCATTGTTCGAACAAAGCAAGTAGCTACTTAAGCACGCTGCAAACGAATAACATTCCAAGATAGTTTGGACAAAGAGACAGTCAGGCGCCCAGCATCCGTCTTTGCATCCCCTTGATCATGTGGAGTTACGGTATCTTGCCGCTCTACTGTATTCACTGCTTTTACATCCACGTTCTCAAGCACCGTATGCTGAATCACGCGATATCCTTCAAACCCCCGAACGTCACATTCCAGCAGCAAAGTGTCCTCCAGACTTTTATTTACCGCAAAAATAACCAATTCTTCATTCTCTTCGTTATAAACCACACTAGAGTCTAGTAGCGGTACATCTGTATAATCCTTACTGTCATATAGCGGTGAGGACACGATAGGGTGCAGTACGGTTCCCCGGCCATACAAGGACGCGTGCATATATGGATAGAAAATACTTTGTCGCCAAGCCGGGCCTTCGCTCACAGTCATGATCGGTGCAATCACGTTGACCAGCTGAGCCAAACATGCGATTTTTACACGATCTGCGTTATTCAGCAGAGTAATCAGCATACTACCTACCATCAACGCGTCTTCAAATGTATACTGATCCTCCAGTTGAGCTGGAGCTACTTGCCATGGATCGATCTGCTTATCCGACTCCAGCGTATGAAACCACACATTCCATTCGTCGAAGGATAGATTCATTGTTTTCTTGCTGCGCTTCTTTGCCTTGATGTAATCACACACCGCCACGATTTCTTTAATAAAAAGATCCATATCGAGCGATTTAGCCAGATAGTTAGCCGTATCCTTCTCTGTATTTCCGTAATAGGTATGCAAGGATAGATAGTCAACTTGCTCATAAGTATAATCCAGCACAGTTGCTTCCCACTCAGCATAGGTAGGCATAGAACGGAATGAGCTTCCGCAAGCCACCAGTTCAATACTTGGGTCAACCAACCTCATCGCCTTAGCCGTTTCACTTGCCAGTCTTCCATACTCGGTGGCCGTCTTCTGTCCAATTTGCCAAGGACCGTCCATCTCATTGCCCAGGCACCAAGTCTTTATGCCATGTGGTTGTTCGAAGCCATGAGATCTGCGTAGATCACTATAATAGGAGCCGGATGGATGATTACAATATTCAAGCAAATTTCGCGCGGCATCTACGCCTTTAGTCCCTAAATTTACCGCCATCATGACATCCGAACGGATTCCTTTGGCCCAGCGGATAAATTCGTTCGTACCGACTTCATTCGGTTCTGTCGTTCGCCATGCTAATTCAAGCCGCCGAGGACGATCTGCCACTGGCCCAACGCCATCCTCCCAATTGTAACCGGATACAAAATTGCCGCCCGGATAACGAATCATCGGCACACCAATCTCTCCGATCATTGAAGCTACATCCTGCCGGAATCCGTGTTCATCTGCTGAAGGATGACCTGGCTCATAAATTCCCCCATATACTGCTCTTCCCAAATGCTCGATGAACGAGCTATAAATTCTAGGATCTACCTCTGCTAACTTATACTCCTTTTCTATAATCATCTTGGCCTGTTTAAACATAGTCATCACTCTCCCTCGTCATCGAATATGTTAGATAGCTCCATTACTTACACAATTACAACCTACAAGTAAGCGCTATATTCATTATATTACCAATCTCCAAGTGAATTTAACATCAATAAATTTGGCTCAATCTTAATCAATGCTTGACGATCAGCCCAACATCCGATAGCAGTTACATTCAATGAGAATGCCCGTTTTATAACGCTTAAGATTTCGCCTGAAATAATGGCGTCGCTGAAAAGCTTTAATGCGATTGTGGCAGATCCCAAAGCGGAGACGACCAAACGTATCGTGCTCGGCTGACTCACGCCCCCATTCTTTGAGTGAAAATGGAGGACTCGCAATCACTCGGTCAAATAACCTCAGCTCGTTATCTTCAAGTAATTTTGGATCACGAATCGTATCACTTTTGCGAATCTCATGGTCAGGTAGTCCATGTAAAAGAATGTTCATCTTGGCAATACTTCACGTATTCAATTTTTTCTCTTGCCCATATAGAGAAAGTTAGCTGTCGCTCGTCTGCAAACATAGTCTAACGGGGCGAACAGTTCACCGAGAGCAAGCTTATAAATCTCCTCTGCAACTTCCCGCCCTGGAAGGGAGGCAACGCGAAATATTCTCACGAACCGTGGTTCAAAGCGACTTCGTATACGTAATGGGTCTTTCGTAGAATTCTCCTAAAGAAACGTCCAGAGCCGCCTGTTGATACAGATATCCGCTCGATCCGTATTTTTCTACTCCTGCATTTAATCAAAACAATACTGTTAGTTATGCAACTACATTGGTACAACGGACATTTACGTTCGCTCGTTCTCTTCTCTTCCTACATAAGATAAGTCTGTATGGATAAATGTGGCTTCATTGATCTGTATCTCCCGAAATATTTTTTATTTCATATGGATAAATATGTGAAGGGCAAAAAGACGCCATATTATAATGGCGTCTTTCAATCGACGATGTTCTTGCCTCGCTGACAACCTCGGCAATTTTATTTTCAATATTTGATGTCCTAAGATTGTGAATAATCTTAGGACATCCCTCTGTCTAGTAATAGGAGTTACAGATAGGATTACTTCGCTTTTAGCGGTTTCTTCCAGAGCCCGAGAATAAGTCCCGACATGACCGCTCCGATTAGAACAGCCAATAAGAACAGTAATGCATGACTAGAAAGAGCAGCTACGAAGATCCCACCATGCGGTGCTGGGACGTTAATATTCCACAGCTGAGTGAGACCACCCGCAACGGCTGAACCCAGAATACAAGATGTCAGAACACGAAGTGGATCAGCAGCGGCGAATGGAATCGCCCCTTCGGTAATGAATGACAATCCAAGCACGTAGTTCGTTACGCCTGATTTGCGTTCCGATTCAGTAAATTTATTCTTGAAAAAAGTAGTAGCAAGAGCGATGGCAAGTGGGGGAACCATCCCGCCCGCCATTACAGCCGCCATCATAAATCCGTTTGTATTTCCGCTGGTAGTGAATACCCCAATGGCGAACGTGTAAGCGGCTTTATTGAAGGGGCCACCCATATCAATTGACATCATCCCACCGAGGATCATACCCAGAATAATAGCATTAGTGGTTCCAAGGCTGTTAAGTCCATCAATTAGACCCACATTGATCCAACTAAAGAAAGGATCGAACAGATAATACATAATTCCTCCAGTAATCAGTAACCCGAATACTGGATATAGCATAATCGGCTTCAAACCTTCGAGGGCTTTTGGAAGACCAGCGAACAGTTTACGTAATCCGATGACGACATAACCAGCCAAGAAACCAGCAGCAAGGCCGCCAAGGAATCCGGCATTGGAATTTAAGGCCATTAAACCACCGACCATACCCGGCATCAGAGCCGGACGGTCACCTATACTAATAGCGATAAATCCAGCAAGAACCGGTATTAGAAAATGGAATGCACCATCCCCTCCACCGATCGTCTGTAGTAGCTGGAATAACGGGTGGTCTGCCCCTCCAATCTGTTCGATCAGGAAGGAAATTGCCAGCAGGATACCTCCGCCGACTACAAACGGCAACATGTGAGATATTCCGTTCATCAAATCCTTATATATTTTGCCACCGATACTACCGGATTTCTCGGTTGGCTGTTCATCACGGCCACCTCTTCCTTCACTGTGGTAGATCGGAGCTTCACCATTCATCGCTCTGCGGATCAACTCTTCTGACTTGCGGATACCGTCACTAACCGGTCTTTGCAGCACTGGTTTTCCATCGAAACGGGCCATCTCCACATTTTTATCAGCCGCAACAATGACACCACTTGCACGCCGGATCTCATCAGCGGTCAGTATGTTTTGAGCACCCTCTGAACCGTTTGTCTCCACGCGAATGTTGACTCCCATTTCTAGTGCCTTTTTCTTGAGTGCATCTTCAGCCATGAAGGTATGGGCAATTCCCGTAGGGCAGGCAGTAACAGCGACTACGAAGGCTTGTGAATCCGGATTGCCCACAATTACACGTTCAGGCTCTGACTTTGTGCTACCTTTCTCATTTTCCTTCTCTTTCTCTTTCCTCTTTTTCTCGTTTTCCTTAGCTATTTGTTCCTCCTGTTTTGTATCAAACAACTCTGATACTTCATCCGGCGTCCGAGTAGCCATCAGTTTCTCGATAAATTCACTATCGATCAGTAGTCTGGACAATGCGGCAAGTGTACGAAGATGCATAGTACCAGCCCCTTCGGGAGCGGCAATCATAAAGAAAATCTGTGCTGGTTCATCATCCAACGATTCAAAGTCCACACCTTTTGCACTCTTGGCAAAAACAACAGTTGGTTCATTGACAGCTTTAGTTTTTGCATGCGGCATGGCAATCCCACCACCAATGCCCGTGCTGGACTCCGCTTCACGCTTCAAAATCATTTCTTTAAATAGGATTGGATCATTGATACGGCCGTGTGACATAAGACTAGCGATCAATTCATCAATTGCCGCTTCCTTTGTTGTAGCCTTTAAATCCATGATCATTGTATCTTTTATCATTAGATCCGTAATTTTCATATCTTACAACTCCCTTGAGTACTTTGAATTCTGACTTTTTTATACTTGTGATATCTGAATTAACGGCCGTAACTGTTCAATGTGTTCTCGATCTGCCAAATCGTCAGAGAACGCAGTTGCACTTCCCGAAGCAACCCCTGCGCGGAAAGCTTCGAGCAAATCTCCGGTCAAAGACAGGGTGCCGACGAAACCGGCAATCATAGAATCCCCTGCACCTACCGAATTCTTCACATTGCCCACAGGTGCAACTGCATGGTATACCTCATTACCTGTGATGAATAGCGCCCCTTCTTCCGCCATGGAGACCAGAACATGCTTGGCTCCCGCTTCCAATAACTTACGTCCGTAAGTGATAATCTCTTCCTTGGAGTTTATCGTTACGCCAAACAGCTCTGCGAGCTCGTGATGGTTCGGCTTTACAAGCAGAGGTTTATGGGCCAAGGCCTCTTTCAACGCCGTACCGGTAGTGTCTATAACGAATTCTGCCTCACTTTGCTTGCATACAGAGATTAACTTGTCATAGAAATCTCCACCAAGTGATGGAGGCACGCTACCAGACAAAATAACAATATCATCCGCGGTCAACGTGACCAGTTTCTGTAGCAAGGCATCGGCTTCATTCTCACGAATGACCGGGCCAGTGCCGTTGATTTCTGTTTCATGCCCTGCTTTGAGCTTAATGTTAATCCGGGTATCATCAGCGACGTACACGAAATCGCTTGAAATCGACTCTTCACGTAACCATTCCTCAATATATCGCCCGGTGAATCCTCCGAGAAAACCAATCGCTTTATTCTGAACCTCAAGCTGATTCAGCACACGTGAAACGTTAATTCCTTTCCCTCCCGGAAGCTTCAAATCACGTTTCATGCGGTTCAAGTTACCTAGTCTGAAATCTTCAACTTCCACGATATAATCAATGGAAGGGTTAAGCGTCACTGTATAGATCATATGATTTATCCCTCAATTTTTTTGATTTTCGAGTTTAACCCTAATTAACTTTCCTAAATCCTCTTACGTTGATTCCTTTACCGATCACATAACTTAAGTAATTTCATATTCGTTTCATACTAAGGTAACGTCAACGCCTATTTCTTTGAACTTCTGAATGAAGCTAGCCGGCGCACCTGAATCCATAATCAAATAATCTATTTCGGTAATATCAGCCACTTTGCAGAAAGACACCTGCCCGATTTTGCTATGATCAGCAAGCAAAACCACCTTTTTTGCGATCGCAATCATTTTGCGCTTCGTAGCTGCCTCTAGCATATTCGGTGTAGAAATACCTTCTTGCAAATCCAGACCGTTCGTGGCAAGAAATGCTATATCCACTCTCACCATATCTAGAGAATGCTCGGTCATAGGTCCAACAAAAGCCATCGTATCCGGGCGCAATATGCCACCAGTTATCGAGACTTCAATATTGCGGCAATCCTTAAGCTCATTCAGAGCCATGATCGAGTTGGTGATAACCTTAATATTTGAGATGTTCTTTAATTCTTTGGCAATCTGCAGCGTTGTCGTTCCTGCATCTAGCAGGATCGCATCACCCTCCTGGATCATCTCTACAGCCTTGTAGGCTATCCGCTGCTTCTCTTCTAAGAAACGATCTTCCTTATCGGAATAGGGTGCTTCGAAGTTAACACTTTGTAGTGAAACTGCTCCGCCATGCGTACGTTTCAGTAGTTTTTCTTCTTCAAGTTCCTTAAGATCGCGGCGCACAGTGGACTCGGATACGCCTGTCTCCTGACTTAGCTCCTGTACCGATCCTCTAGAGTGTTTCTCCAGGAACTCCACGATTCTTTTCTTTCTTTCTTCCTCAAACAGCATCATCTTCACACTCCTTAGGGCGCTAGCACAGCCTAAATATCTTACAATCGTCTTATCTATGTGATTATTATTGATCGTTTGTGCTCATTCATGCTCATTTATGATTGTAACAGCGTTTTCATCATCTGTAAATGAGTTTTTCGAAAGTAAAACCAGACCCCAATATGACAGGCGAATTTCAACCTACATCCACAAGTATGTAACTATTGGCGGGAAGCGACAAATAACGCTTATATTGTCTTCTTGCACACTGAATTTCATGTGAAAGTGTAAAGTACGGAGAATCGTATTAGAATGACATGACTGATAATGCAAATGATCCATACGTTTCTCATCGCGACAAGATAAGAAACGTATGGATCATTTGTTTAACACTTATTATGGTTAAATCCTTAATCCCTACGATGAAATTTGAAAAGCTTGCTACTTCGAAAATAGTAACTTGATTTGAAGTATCTGCTACCATAATATTCGCATTTGTACATAACGGTATTTCTTCAAGCAAATATTGCCCTTCATAAACATCTTTGCAGCGGTCTAAAATTGCACGTATGGCGACCCAGAACTCACATCCATGCCCACCAATTGGTTTCAAATAGGCAATACTAGTCATGGAAACTACGAGCCAATACATAAACTTCTTTCATCAGGTATATGTTCCTGTCCTCTTACATTTTTTGTCTGATTTTCTTCTTTTTATTTATTCTCGGATGACAAGAAACTCATCCGATAAATGACAAAAAAACTGGTCATATAATTATTAAATCCCATTCCCCACCACCAATAATCACTCTTCACGAAACGAAATACTATAAGCTAAACAATTCTTGCATGAAAAAACCGGATTCCCTTTACTATAGAAGAGAATCCGGTTTTCGTAAGCACAAATCTTCAACTAACGTTTCCCGATAGTTGAATGCAACGTCGGTCTATTACTTAGATTCCGAAATGGAAAATAAATTAATTAACGCACTGCCCTAATTCCCTCTGAAGATGATTTTAGGGAAAACAAATGCAATCTTTATTGTTTGTTGTACTTTTCCTATGTTGCCCTTAAATCTATGAATTAAGTTCATTCACCTCCTCTTTTTCATTTATTCGTTATTAATTGTGGTCGGAAATATTTATTACTTGTATTGATGACTTATGTATTCCGACTTCTGCACTATTTAGTATCAGATCCATAAGTCCGGGAAAACGGATACTCAAATCCTCCTTTCTGAAAGAGTAGAAATGTTGTTTCCCTGCAATTCGGGGTTGAATGACTCCTGCTTCCCGTAATACTTTGATATGATGGGACAACGTTGATTTTGATATATGACCTACCTCAAAAGTAGAACAGTTTTTCTCGCCCGTACTAGCCAAGCAATAGGCGATCTTCATACGAATGGGATCTCCAAGTGCGTTAAAGACTGTAGTCAGGCTGATTTCCGAAGAATTTGGAATGTTTGGCATTTTCATACCCTAAAAGTAGCACATGCAGCAAATCATTTCAATGTTCGATTTTTTTCGAACTGATTGTTGTAAAGGGTTGAATATTATGCTAATATCCTTATTATCAGTTTGAAAATTTTCGAACTATAATCAGATTTATCTTAGGAGGAATATCAATGACCACTACTTTAAATAATTATTTCCGTTTGTTTGACGCTTCGCGTATAGAAGAACGCGCGTTGTCCGATTTGCTTTCCTTATTCACGCCTGATGCAGAGATTGTATTTAACGGTACCAGCAGAAGAGGATTTGAAAGTTTTATTAAAGCCTTCTATGAGCATAACAGCGATATCAAACATATGTGGGACAAATGGGAACTGCAGCCGGACGGCAGCTACCAGACGAATTGGGCGGTATGTGGTCAGGGCTCAGACGGTTCTGTGTACGCTAAAACCGGCATTGATATTGCACGGCTGAATGAAACAGGACAAATTGTCTACTTGGAAAATGTCCAGGCGGACAAGGATGTATTTAGTAAATATAAATGAGAACTGCTACCGATACCTAAATTCCTCTCATAAGAAAATATAACTTTTGCTATTATGAAGAGCGCACACCCATTCACCTTTAAGTTCTACCTACAGACTACTAAATCTAATTTTGCCTTACTTATAATAAGGTTCGACGTATTGCAGATGATTAAATATCTCTAAATTTAGTAGTCGCTTTGTCTACTTATATTCATCGTAACTAATTGATTACCTAACTTTAGAGTCTGTAAAATACTTTATGTAAACTCCTAAGTATATTGGTAATTTCGTTTACAAATGCTTGTCGATGACATTCTGCTGATCTCTTATTTGTTAAATCATCGAAAATACAGTGTCATTCTGACCGTATCTTCTGGAAATTCAGTACAACCTCGATCAACACACTTTTTTAACATGCTCTATAACCCGAGGCATATAGAAATAATAATCATCCATATGATGTCATTACAAAAGCTTGTTCCTCGAACAATATTTTTTTGTTTTCACATCGGTATAACGTCTCTTTAGATTCTTTGTAAATATCAGTAGATAAAAGTACCAAAAGTACCGCTACTATGTAGGTAACTTTATGTCAAAATTCTATAATGTAGGCAGATTAGTGCATTTTAGCGTGACATCAATTTGCCTACATAAAAATAAAAAATCCTGATTTCTCAAGCTTTTACTGATACTACTTATGTAGGCACTTTAGTGTCCTTGGACATTTTTTTTGTCTATCCGAGGACAAGAATATGTACCCATTCCCGCTTACTCTTAGGAGAACAAAAAAAGCTGATCTTCAACAAGATCAGCTTATGTATTTTAATTCATCCATTTTCTTTGAATCATACGGGCATAGATCATTGGCATCCAATGACAGCCAATTATAATTTTTTCTTGTGTTTTATTTCAATAAATATCCAAGTGTAATATATCAACCACAATACAATAGGAGCTAAAAAAACATAAGATCTCTGATTTGCTGGAAGAAAGTAAAATAAAAAAATTCCAAGTAATAACATTGGTGGCATTAGAATGAAATACTTCTTCTTATCCACGTTCATCCCCTCCATTTTGTTTAATTCTACTCAAATAATGCCTATGATAATCAACAAATAAACTCATAGTTTTAGACACTATAAATACATAAAAGTTCCATTAATCTGCCCCGTTAGCTTAATAAAAAGAACAGGTTACCAAAGTACCTGCTCATCAATGTATTATTCAACTATCGTGTCCCGTTAGCTTACGAGTCTTTATGATTATCGGGGTATTGCCCAGTATCTATTATCCAATATGAAAGACACCAATTACAGTTTTACCATCAACGTCATATAATGGGATGTCACGACCACCCGCTGGTCTACTCTTCTGTTGAGCTAATGCTTCCTCAGGGGTAGTTGGCATCTCCCCGTCCAAATCTTTTTTCAGCACATATCCGTTAGTTCCGTCTACACCATATGCTTTAATTAAATCCGGTTCTGTATATGGAGAAGTGGCATCCGATGCAGATCCGTATGTCTGTCCACTTTCATTTTTAGGGAAGTTAGGAGCTTGTACAGAGCTTTGATTGATTGCGTAGTTAGCATTTGTACTATCGAGAGCCATCGTTCCTGACACTAAGCCAATTACACAGACAACACCAATGATGACTATTCGTATTCCCATTGCATTCACTCCTAATTAATGTCGGAATCGGTCGTACATAGTCGTGTCAATAAGATACACTTCTTTTTCACTATATATACCACGAAATCCCACTTATTCCTAGTGATATTGTCTAATTGGAGAATCCGTCCGTTAGTTCAAACATTTTCTACTTTCCTTCAAACTCCTTGATTAACTCTTGGGACCTTTTCGTTGCTTCCTGCCTATCTTTCGCTGGTGCTGTAATCATAAGTCCGTTTGATGGGGACCACTGGTCATCATCATTCATAACTTTAATTGTAAATTCAGAGAATTTATCATCAGTATATAGCCAACCGTAAGTGAAAATATCAGGCTCTATTCTCCCTTTATCATCTATGATTCGAAAAGCGTTGAAAATGGTTGTGAAATTATGACCATCGTAATGCAACTCTAATTCTGTTCTATCTTTAGGAATTTGAGGAACCTTACTTCCTTCAAAGTAAACGATACCTTTAAAGGTTCTATTGCCATTTATATGATTTTGCAATTTTCCATCAAGATGTACTTTTATACTCTCGATTATTCCTTCCGTTCCTAATTGATAATAAACACCATTTACTGTCTCTGAGTACCGCTTGGGTATGAAGTTCCAAATGGAGAATATAGTTGCAATTATTGTTAATATCGTAAGTGAAAAAGCAATTTTTCGCTTCATTACACACATCCTTTTTCAAGCTCTTCCTTAATAAACGTAAACATACTCACAAAGTTGCAATATTCTACCCGTTAGTTTAATAAGAAGTTAGCTTACTAACTTCAAGCCTACTGCAGATCCAAGCACCATGGCAATAAATACAATTCTCAGGACATTTCTTGATTCACCATAAAAGATCATTCCGAGAATAGCTCCTCCCGATGCTCCTATTCCTGTCCAAACGGCATATGCTGTCCCCATCGGCAGAGTTGCCATTGCAAAGGACAAGAACAAAAAGCTTAAGCCGAATCCTGCAACTAACAATAGGAATGAGACCAAGTTACGGTCTTTGTTCAACTTATTAATCATAAGGACTCCGAACATTTCAAATATCCCCGCTAAAATTAGAAATACCCAATCCATGAATTATGCCTCCTCCTTTTTTTTCTCTTTGCTTAACATTTTCAGGCCAATGACACCCAGGAGCAGCACTGCAACGAGCGCCATTTTTTCAATCTGGATAGGAGAACCAAATAGAATAATTTCTGCAAAAACAGTACCTGCAGTACCTAATCCAACGAAAACGGCGTATACAGTTCCTACAGGCAGGAATCGAGAAGTTCTAATCATCAAAGTGAAGCTTACAATGATGGCGATCACTGTAGCTCCCCATTCTAGGGTCCCACTGGCATGTTTCAATCCAATGACCCATCCCACCTCAAATACCGCTGCAATAATGACAGATAACCACGTTTTGTTCATTTCTTCCACACTCCTCTACAGAATTACGCTACATATGAAGTATTTATCAAATGTAGCAAAAATATAAAAAAGCCTGGGAAACAAACTGTCTCTCAACAGTTTATCTCCCAGGCTTTTATCCCTCCGTGACACAACCTATAGGCTGTGAGTTTTCTCTCGGACCAGCCGATTTAGAAATCGCGGAACCCTAGAAAACATTCAAAATTTATTTTTCTCTTAATTATACATACTTCATTTTTAATTACAATCTTTTTCACATCTCAATTATTCTTTCAGAACCATCAATACCCGCTTCATATTGCTGTATCCAGAGTTTTTTTGACTGGAACGAGCTAAAAGACTAAAAATGCTAAGGCATTGCATACATTTGGTGCTAAAAAGCACATAAATCTATGAGTTATGGCTAAATTTTCGAGGTTTTAACTTAAAAATAGTCACATTTATCCATGTGTACATTTTCCTTTCTTCCCTTGATTTGTCCGGGGTGTATCAAATCCCTGGTCTATAATAACGATAGGTCCACCATAACTAAATTTCCCGATAAACTGCATAAATTGGCATCATTAAGCCCGATAAAAATTGGGACATAAAAGCATAATGAATTGATTCATGATCTCAATTTGTGGAAGTTGATTCACTATTAATTTAGTTAACGAATAGCTCACCATCGAAGTTCTCAGACATCTCAGCGCATCCATTACTAAACATTCGTACATAGGAAAATTGAAACTCCTTCAAAAGAAGTTCACCTCTTGTGAAAAACAGAGCTGTGGCCATACCATCAGCGACAACCCATGTGGACAGGCTTCCCTGTCCTTGCGTCAATTACGTGATGCAAATTATCACCCCAAGCTCGCCTATTAATCGCTGATGCACACATTGACCGTTTTTTTATGTTAGCGATGTCAATCACTAAGCTAGCATTGAATGGGTGTTCAAGTCCCACTCGAATACCGGACTCACCTGAATGACGGAAGTCTCCACTTCCATCGACAACAAAGTCGGTAATCCCAACTCCTTGCAGAATCTGTGAGATATTATCCACAAGATATCCCTTCCCAGCAGCTCCCACGTCAATCAGTAGCGGCTGAAGAGTATGAAGTGTATGTCCCGTTCTAATAATATCTTTCACCAGCACTTGTCTCGTTTATGATAAGCTCGGGGGCTGGTTTGAACGAATAGGACTGATCGTATCCAAAGCAACTCTAGGTCGCGACCCAATAGTGGATTCACTGCTCCTTCACTTAATTTGTGGAGCTTATCGTAAAGATCAAATAAGACAATGGAGTCATCGGGAAAGAGGAAACTCCCTCCTTTATGGGCAGAAGCCATATGAGTGATGATGGAGTCATGTCGGAATCGTGAGTATATGGCATCAAATTGTTCAATTTGTTCGAGGATGTATTGTTGTAAGTAGCTGTTCAACGGTTTACTGGTTTCGATCTCCCATTGTGTTCGAAGGGCATCGAACTTGAAAATGAATTTCTCTGTGCACTCTCCCGATAGGGGGTGAGTTATGCGATTTGGATCTATATTGGGATTCTTATCCACATACTCTTGAATCAATTCCCTTAGACTTTCCGTACACTGACTGTGTTCTTGTCTTTTAGAATTGAAAATACATACTATTGCTAAGACAAATGCGGATTATAATATCTTGGTCATGATTGCCGAATCCAGCTCCATAGAGCGTCAATCCTCCAACGTTAACAGAATTCTCGTCCACCGTGAAACGTAGCGTCCAGAATTGTTCCTTTAGCTTGATATCCTTAATAGTTACGTCCGACATGCGTTCTCCATCTATAGATGTTCCTAGGGCGTCTATGCGTATAGTCTTCAACAATCCGTATTGATTCACATTTCTATGCCACCATTCAGGCGTATATTTGCCACGAGCCGCTCTTCCGAAGTCTGCAGGGCTGGTCCAAGTTCCAAGCAAAACACCGTTAAACGTAAATCGGATATCCGAAGGCCAATGATCTCTCAATCCGGGGGCTTCAGAAGCTAGTTCCATTGAAATTTCGATGGCCTCAGGCGTTTCATCAGGAAGAAGATAGTTAGGTGTTTTATACTCTACGTATCCTCTCCCGAACCACAAAATGGCAGCATGAACTCGCTCGGGATCGAGAAAGAAGCGAGCTTCATCCCAAATTCCAATTTCTTTTTCTTGGGTCCCAAGCCCACATGTAGGATGGATTTCAAAAGCGGTATAATGACCGACTGAAATCGTCTGCTCTTTTATCCTCACAGTTTGGTTACTGGATGGCAGTTCAACTTCGATGTTTTTTTGTTTAAGGAAACACATTTTGTGTGTCCCTCCATTTATACGTACCCTGCGGCATTCGATCAATTCGGCTTGTTCGAGTTTTCGGATGTGCATGGTCACAATAGAAGGGCTAAGTTCTAGCTTTGCCGCAATATCCTTTACATTAATCTCACTATCAGCAATCAACCCCATGATTCTCCACCTAACTTCACTGGCCAGCGCTTCATATAAAGCCATAAATTTCGGTTCCCCATTCGCTTTTAACATCTATAATCTCCTCACTATCAATCGTTAAAATAACATATATGTTAATTTAACATGAAACTCTAATTCTGCTCCATTGAATTACTTTGAGCAATGGTGTTTAATTTTCTTAGTTTCAATCAAATTGAATTCTTATTTATGTTAATTTAAAGGAGAGGTGGACAATGAACTACAATAACCCGGTCATTAAAGGTTTCTACCCCGACCCAAGCGTTTGCAAAGTGGATGACACCTATTATCTGGCCTGCAGTTCCTTTCAGTATTTCCCTGGGGTTCCAATTTTCGAAAGCAAAGATCTGATAAATTGGATACAAATCGGGCATTGCCTAACCCGAAAAAGCCAGATTCAGTTGGACACTGTGGACAGCTCCGGAGGTGTTTTTGCTCCCACCCTGCGCTATAACAACGGCCGATTCTACATGACGACTACAAATGCAACTGCACGCCAGAACTTCTATGTCTGGACTGATGATATTTATTGTGAATGGTCTGAACCGATAAATGTTGATCAAGGAGGAATCGATCCGGATTTATATTTTGAAGATAGTAAGACATATTTCATGAGCAATGGTACTGATGATTATGGGGTTGATGGCATTGTCCAGTGTGAAATCGAAATTGAAACCGGACGCAAGTTGACTCCAAGCTGCTCAGTATGGCAAGGATCGGGTGGAAGATATTTAGAAAGTCCTCATTTGTACAAAATTAATGCACAATATTACTTGCTGGCAGCTGAAGGAGGAACCGAATATGGCCATATGGTCACTTATGCACGGGGAAATTCACCTTCAGGGCCGTTCGTAGCCTATGCGGAAAATCCCGTACTGACCAATCGTAATTTGGGCGGTTACGAACTGCAGGGTGTTGGTCACAGTGACCTGATACAAGACCACGAAGGAAATTGGTGGCTTTATCATCTTGGATTCCGGCAGACCGGACAGTATCTATCCTATCATCACTTAGGGCGGGAAGTTTTCTTAACGCCAGTTACCTTTAGCGAAGACGGCTGGTTTACTGCGGGTCACAACGGCACCACACTTATGAGCTTCGAGACTGATCGTATTGCGAGCACGATCAGTCATCAAGAGAAAAAATTCTATACGTTCGAGAATACGGACTGGAATCTAGATTGGTGTTATCTTCGGCATCCAGCTCCAGAAAATTATCTGTTAGAACCTGACAAAGTAAAGCTTAATGGAACAGAAGTTACACTGGATGTACCGGCATCCCCGACATTTATAGGTATTCGTCAAAAAGACTTCAACGCGGTTATATCATGCGATATCACCCTTGCCAGAGGCGAAGCCGGTATTACTCTCTATATGGACGAAAACCATCACTATGATTTGGCGCTACGCGAACATCAAAATGGATACGAAGTCATTGAACGGCTTAATATCGGAGACATTAAATCTATAGAAAAAGCCAGAAATCTGAGCCAGGTAAATCATGCTGTCTTGGTTATTAAAGCTACCCCCACTTATTATTACTTCTATGTTCAGATTGATGGTACCGAGACCTTACTAGGAACCGCACAAACAAAATATCTCTCATCTGAAGTTGCAGGCGGCTTTACAGGTGTACTTATCGGTTTGTATGCCACTGGAGAAGTCGATGATCCTTCTGCGGAGTTCACAAATTTCAGCTGCGTTTATTCTTAATGCTTCCGACATCATTGTCGCTAGATAAATTGTAATTCAATAGAATTCCCCCCTCATGTTAACAATAAGACAAGATGTTCATTCTAAGAGAGATTGAACACTGTTGGATGGAGGGTATTTTTTGGGATTGGTCAATCGGCAATATTGTGTCCTATACTGCAAAGGGAACGAGTTCTCGTCCACGAATTGGTACAAGAACTCGTTCCCTTTAAATGAAAAATAACTAATGTGATTATAATTGCCAACCCAAGGGTGATTAAGTATCGTATTTTCATCTTATTTCCCTCCTTATTAATAGGTTCTAGTTGTTCAATTTCCAACCCACTTTTTTTCGTTCATCTTATTATGCATGACATAATGAGTACACCGTTATCTCGATTGTCTCAAATAATTGCCTAATTCTCTTGCCGCTGCAGACTGGAGGAGCAATATGAGAATAACTCTTTATCGATGGAACAAATAATTACGGGTCTAATGGTTAGTGTCTATCGGAGATTGAGTTAACTTCTGATTGTCCGTAAACGAAGAAAGGCAGCTGGATGAAGACCAGCTGCCTTTCTTTATTATGATGAGATATTCTGTGAACGAATGATTGTCACCCATCACAAATTGGACGTCCAAATAAGGTTTTTATCTAGATTCCCTTCTAATTGCTCGAATGTTTCCTTCAGTCGCTTTATGTCTGCCTTAGGAGGAAATCCAAACATACGAGAATATTCACGGCTAAACTGGGATGCACTTTCATAACCAATCCGATACGCAACCTCAGTAGCATCTCCTGACTCCATTAACAAAAGACTCCGGGCTTCTTGTAACCGAAGATGTTTTTGAAATTGAAGTGGGCTCATGTTAGTCATTTCCTTAAAATGTCTGTGGAACGAAGAAGTGCTCATATTAGCGACTTCTGCAAGCTCTTCAATTCTTAAAGGTTGATCATAATGTTGGATAATTTGGTCGATTGCCCCCCCTGATGCGATAGGTGTTACTTCCTTCCATTGCAATTTGTGCAAGCGTTGCCCCATATTGCCCTTGAAGGAGTCTATAGATGATCTCTTTCTTATGAATAGGTGCAAGAAATGGAATGTCTTGAGGTGAATCGAGCAATTGAACCAAACGAAGCACGGAATCCAATATTGATAACTCGATCTGACCAACGAACATGGCTCGTGAAGGAAAGATTCGGGCAATCGGCGTTAGTAACTTCCAGCCGGATCCTCTGATCGATTTGATTATTCATAACGAAGTAACTCCTGCTGTAAATCAGGTCGAAACACACCCCTTCAACCAGCAAATCTTAAGTGCAGAATTCATGAAAGAAAACAATGTTCAGGTTGAGTCCTGGGCGCCTTTTGCTGAAGGGAAAAATAACTTGTTCCAGAATGAGGTATTGGTACCTATAGCTGAAAAGTATAATAAATCTGTTGCTCAAGTGGTTTTGCGTTGGTTGACATAAAGAGAAGTTGTTGTGATTCCAAAATCTGTACGTAAAGAAAGAATGTTCGAGAACATAAATATCTTTGATTTTGAATTAAGTCAAGAGGATATGGAATCGATTAGTACGTTAGATACGAAAGAAAGCTTGTTCTTTTCACATCGCGATCCTGAAATGGTAAAATGGATGGGTACCCATAAACTTGATATTTAATTGATACGATCATGAGGCTACAGCTACTAAACTAGCTGCGGCCTTTTTTCTCGCTAATTATGATAGTTCCCTAAAAAAATAAAAACGGCCCATTTGTTTTTATAGACTTCGCTTTATCGTAACCCTATAATTATTAAAATCAACATGAAATGAGGGGAACGTATGATTCAAAAAGCAACGTTTGCAGGTGGATGCTTCTGGTGTATGGTAACTCCATTCGAAAAACAGCCGGGCATTCACGGAATTATTTCTGGTTATATGGGCGGCTCAGTGGAATATCCTACTTACGAACAAGTGTTGACAGGAGAAACCGGACATTTGGAAGTAGTCCAAATCACTTATGATCCGACTATCTTCCCTTACGAAAAATTGCTAGAGCTTTATTGGCCACAAATTGATCCAACTGATGCGACAGGACAAGGTAACGATCGGAAAAGCCAATATCGGGCGGCAATCCTATTCCATAATGAAGAGCAACGTTTACTGGCTATTAAGTCTAGACATGATCTTGAACAAAGCGGACGCTTTGATAAGCCGATAGTTACTGGAATTGAAGAAGCGTCTGTATTTTATCCGGCGGAAGAATATCATCAAGATTACCATCGCAAAAATCCGGAGTTTTACAAAGAATCCCGAGTCTACTCCGGACGTAATGACATTATCGAGAAATATTGGAGTTAAAGTAAAATGCGGCCATAAATTGGCCGCATTTTTTAATCTATTCCTATCACTCTTATGTAATAAACATAAGGATCTTCTGTACCTTGAAGCTCGCATTTTTTCTCATTACGAACTTGAATGGTTTATCTAAAGGAAATGCTATACTCTGCTCCTTCGAAGATAATATGTGGCCACTACTGGGCTCCCTCCCCCGCCAGAATCCCCTTCTTCTCTATATAAAAGAGCAAAGCAATCAGCGTAACTATGCAATGGGGATTCTTTATGTATATTTCTTTATCATGACATTTAGAAACTCTCGAAAACCATCAACATATGTTTTAGGCTCTATGATTTCCAAATCAGTTCCAAAACTAGCCAAAAACCGGAATCCGATATGGTTTTGCGGTACATCTATTGAAGCTATTAAAACTTCAGAATTATAGGCTTGAATCTTTTTCTGACCGTATCTTTCAATAAAGTGATCTTTTATGCTATGTGAGATCAATGCTTTAATTGTAATTAATTTTGGTTGATAATGTTGTTCAGCTTTTAGCTCGGTCAAAAAATCTCTAGGAACAAATGTTTTGATATCGATATTAAGATTATCCGTTCTGGACAATTTAAAAGTTCGATATTCCATTCGATTTAAACAAAACCCCTTCAAATACCAACTCATTTCACTAAAATGAAGCTGGTAGGGCTCGATCATTCTATTCGTCTTCATTCCACTTCGATCAATATAATTGAAGGTAAGTAATCTTCCTTGCACTATTGCTTCTTGACAAGTCTTTAAGATTTGAAAAATTTCAGAACGACCGTCCCAATCATAAAATGACAGGTGAATTGAACCTTTCCAAGTTGCTGAGCCTATCATTGATTCAATTTTTTTAAGAGTTAGTTCGACTTCGTCACTAAATAGAATTTGTCCCAATCCGCCCAGTGCGGTTAATATATTTTCTAAATCTTTACTGCTTAAAAGTCGTTTGTCTAATTTGTATTCATCCATAATCCCGTATCCCCCGTTAACTCCATTTACAGAATAAATAGGAATATTAGATAAACTGAGAGTTTCCATATCACGTAGAATCGTTCTTTTGGACACGTTAAATAATTGTGAGAATTCGGTTGATGAAACAACGTTCTTTTGCAGCAAGATCATTATTATAGATATTAATCTTTCAATTTTATTCATATTGTCCCTCCCGGTTTGAAGCGTAATAAGTCAATCCATTTATGAAAAAAAATTTCACAGAGCTATAATAGGTGACAAATAGCTGTCACCTATTATAGCTTATACTTCATGTATTACAAGAAGGAGGTTTTTTCATGTCAGTTATTGCATATTTAAATTTTGATGGGAATACAGAGCAGGTAATAGCATTTTATTCAGAAGCTTTGAATTCAAGTGAAGTAAAAAAAGTTAAATTTAAGGATTTCCCACAAGATCCAAACTACCCTTTGCCAGAAGATGAGTGGAATATGATTATGGAGTCATCCTTAGAATTCGCTGGTGGAAAAATAATGATGTCGGATATTTTACCTTCGATGAAGAAAGTAACGGGCGAGTTGGTTAAAGGCAACAATATACTGATTAGTATCGTTATTGATGATAGACAGACAATGGAAAATTACTTTTCTAATTTATCTGTAGGTGGCTATGTTATCATGCCGTTATCAGAAATGCCTTGGTCTTCCTGCTTTGGAATGTTGGTTGATAAATTTGGTGTTGTTTGGAAGTTTAATAGTGACGCCAATAAGTTCCTTGATCGTTTAGTTTCAAACCAATAGCAAGAGTTAACACCAAGGAGTAGATTCTCGTTTTTAGGTAATTGTTCTTGCACGTCATATGACTTAAGGGAAAGTGGCAACGGACAGTTAGCGTTGTCACTTTTTCTCGTTTGCAGCTCATGCAGAGAGGAGAATGAAACACATTCATGGAAATCAACGAACTGCTTCCAGTAAAGTCGAAAAGCGAATTGAGGTATTGGTTTCAGGAACATAATTTGACTGAAAAATCTTGTTGGGTTGTCGTGAGTATGAAGTTGACACAAGGTACTTTGCTGTATCTGGACGCTGTCGAAGAAGCCTTGTGTTGTGGATGGATTGATGGAATAAAAAAGAAAGTTTCCGAGACTGAACTAGCCCAAAGGCTATCTCCTAGAAACAAAAATAGTTCATGGACTGAATTAAATAAAGAACGGGTCCGTCGCCTTGAAACGTTGGGATTAATGACGGAAGTAGGTAGAAAGGTGCTACTTGATCTGAGTTATGACTCATTTAAAATTGATCCTATTATTGAGCAGAGGCTGAAAGAGGAAACAGATGTATATCAGAATTTTGTTCGATTTCCAGATCTTTATAAAAGAGTTCGAATCGACACAATACAAAGTATTAATAATCAACCTGAGTTATTTGAAAAAAGATTAGATAAGTTTATAACAAACACCAGACAAAATAAATTGTATGGTAATTGGAACGACAACGGACGCCTTTTGAATTACTGATTATAATAACGTTAAAAAACATAGTAGAATTAGTCATTGTAAGAATTCGGGGTTTCTCTTTCATGGATTTTGGAGACCAAGTTTTCTGAATTGGTATTCACTTGGTTTGAATCCGTCCATTTCGATTTCAGAAAATACGCAGCATGAAACTTTGGACACCCTACAGCGAATACTTGAACTTGCTGATAGCTGTCTGTACTTCTCCTCCAAATAAAGCCCTATCCGATAGGCGAGCACTGCTCCGGCACTATGCCCAATAAGGATTAAGTGATCCGAACCTTCTGCATACTCACGGATGATTTGCGTTACATAACTCAATTCGGATTCAGGCGAGACTAAATAACCAGTCGCTATTGAATTTCCGACGACTGGCCAACTAAAATTGCAAGGTTTTTTGGTACCTGTCACACAAACGGGATGTCGCCCCTGAATGAGGTGGTTTTTTCCCCATGTAACCTTTTACCTACCTACTCGATCTAATATATAAGAACGTTACGAACATTCTAAATACTTCTAGTCAAGAAAGTAGGTGAACCCTTGCATACAGATCCTATTGTCATCAAAGCTAAAGCTGGGGACCCTGAAGCATTCATGCAGTTGATGCAAGAGATAGAGTTACCCTTGTATAGAACTGCAAGGTCCATCGTCAACAAAGACGAAGATTGTGCAGATGCCCTACAGGAGACGATACTTAAAGCCTTTAAGTCCATCCATACACTCAGAGAGCCCGCTTTTTTCAAAACATGGGTCTTCCGGATTCTGATTAATGAATGCAATAAAATAATCAAAAGCAACGCAAGAGCCCTCCCTTACGGAGAACTTCCCGACGTCCCTTCCCCTTCCAAGGATTATGAGAAAATCGAATTATGGGAAGCCGTTCAACATCTAGATGAGAACCTACGGATTGTAACTATCCTTCATTACCTACAGGACATGCCGATCAGTCAAATTTCCGACATTCTCGAAATTTCTACGGTAGCCGTGAAGACCCGGCTGCATCGCGCCCGCAAAAAGCTAAAGCATTCATCTCAAATCAATCAAGAAAAGGGAGTTGCCACATGGTGAAGACTAAGTTAGAAGAACAATTAAAGAACTGCCAAAGCCTACTTCCTGATCAGTTATCTGATATTGCCCGCTCCAAGCTGAATGAGACTTACCAAATCATCACGGAAACCGATCATTCCATTTCTCCCATTCAGAGAAAGACAAATGTATCAAGAACTATTAATAAATGGTGGGTTTCCACTGCAGCCGCTGCAATCCTTGGTGTTACCCTCATTGCTTCTGGATTTGTATCGCCCGCAATGGCAGATGCACTCAAGCAAATTCCGGTTCTGGGACAAATCTATTCAATATGGGGCGAAAAGAACTTTGATCCCGGTGTTCAACAAGCCGATTTCATCACAAACGTAAACCAAAGCGTAACCCATGGCGATGTAACTATGAATATTCCAACGTTGTTATTTGACGGAACCCGAATTGTTATGAACATAACCACTCCTGGAAACACTCTAGCTTCGGAGCCCAATTCGCCGCCTTCCGATGCCAATAAAGGGGCGCAGGATACGTTAGAGGTCCTCTATGAAGGTCAAAATCTGGTCCGGGGTATCGAATACATGGGCGAGACTGCTTCCAGCATGATGGTTGATGTTCTCAATAGTGGTGAATTCGCCCAGTTCCCTGATCAGTTTGACTTGACTGTAAATGTAACGTTAAAGGGTTACGATGTCCCGTTCCAATTCGTTGTGCCTGTTAAAAGATCTACGCCAATTACCGTTCTAACTTCAGAGGAGACCAAGCATCACGATAACATTAATTTGCAAAACAGTATGCTGGAAATCACCCCAATGACAACGCAGTTATCCGTTGAGTACAAAACCAAACCGGGCCAGAGCGTAGAAGAAATGCTCGCTTCTATCCCTTCGAAATACAAGGGCGCTAACGGGGGCGTCATCGGTCTTTTGTTTGACATTGAGGATGAAAATGGCGTTCAACTGAAGCCTATCAAAGCTCACCCCTTAAACGAATCTTATAAGATTCAGTTTGAACCCTTCAAGACTATACCGAGTACCGTAACCATCAAACCGTACTTAATCGTATCCGAAGAATACCCTGCTGGGGCTGAAGGACGAGTGGAAGCTATAAATATGGTCAAGGAATATATCCCTGAGCTAGAGACTGTATTTTCGGTGAAATAGTTCATCTGTAATAGTTCATCTGTAATATATGGTGCAGTGGCTCATTTTCCAGAAAATAAGATATCGAAAGTATCGGGAGATGTTAACGAGGGAAGAAAGATTGAGGTTCGAGGTGATTTCCCCAATAGCCACGATTGGAGACATTCTATATAAAGGAGATTGTGTATGATGGTGATAAATCGGAAAGTAAGTGGACAATGAAGGACATGGATAGATTGTATATGCAAATTGCTGATTAGGGCTATTATTATGTGTGTTGATTCGTTAAATCAATTTCACAACATACAGACGAGGTAGATACAATGCGATCAACAAATTATTTAAATAGGACAGTAGAAGTATTAAGACAATTGGAAACGTATGGCTACCAAGTGGCGTATTATATCCTTCAAAATGAAGATCGTGCGATGGTTGCTACGAAAATCGTCCTGTTAGCCGTAGCGCAGGAAGATAGACTTCATAATATGCCTGTGTCTGTACAGCGTGATTTGATGAAAAACAAGATTATCAAACAATCAATGTTGCTCAAATACGAAGTGTTATCAGCTTTATAAAGGACATTTCAAAAAGACCTAGGCATGTTGAAGAAGGTGATTTCTGTATTATACAGGAGTCATTTTCTTTAAATTCCATTGATATCTGAAATGATTGTAGTAAATCATATAGCTCTTGATTTCCTTCTTCAATTTTCACAAGGTTTGATGGCAGCCACGTCTTTAAAATGCCCAAAGAATGATTCTTGTGGGACGTTATCCCAACAGTTACCTCGTCGTGGACATGGGTTGTCCTAAACCACATTTTTTCACAAGCCTTTGAATGATTGGGTTTGTATAGTGAAAGCCTTCCTTCTCTTCGACATGCAGACTGTTCAACCCTTCTCAGCTGAATGAACGCGAGCCATCCCGAGGATTTCGACTTCGAATCCACATGCTTATTGAATAATTTTAGACTCATTATGAATCACTCCAACATTATACTTTTTCACATTATACAGAAAATCACCCTATAGAATAGACTTTTTTAAAGTGTCTATTCTATAGGGTACATTTTACTGAATACGGTGGTTTTTTTCCATGTAACCTTTTAGCTACCTACTCGATCTAATATATAAGTAACGTTACGAACATACTAAAATTTCTAGTCAAGAAAGCAGGTAAACTTATGAATTCAAATGTATCAAAAGCTTCTAATAAATGGTGGGTTTCCACTGCAGCCGCTGCAATCCTTGGTGTTACACTCATTGCTTCCGGATTTGTATCGCCCGTAATGGCAGATACATTCAAGCAAATTCCGGGTCTAGGACAAATCTATTCATTATGGGGCGAAAAGAACTTAGATCCCGGTGTTCAACAAGCCGAGGATTTCATCACAAACGTAAACCAAAGCGTGACCCATGGCAAGATAACTATGAATATTCCAACGTTGTTATTTGACGGGACCCGAATTCTTATGAACATAACCACTCCTGGAAACCGTCTTGCTTCAGAGCCCAATTCGCCGCCTTCCGATGCCAATAAAGGGGCAGTAGATACGTTAGAGGTTCTCTATAAAGGCCAATCTCTGAACTCAGGTTACGAATTCATGGACGGTGAGACTGGTTCCAGCCTAATCGTTGATGTTACCAGTACTACTAGCACAGACCAGACTGTCCAGTTTCCTGATCAGTTTGACTTGACTGTAAATGTAACGTTAAAGGGTTACGATGTCCCGTTCCAATTCGTTGTGCCTGTTAAAAGATCTACGCCAATTACCGTTCTAACTTCAGAGGAGACCAAGCATCACGATAACATTAATTTGCAAAACAGTATGCTGGAAATCACCCCAATGACAACGCAGTTATCTGTTGAGTACAAAACCAAACCGGGCCAGAACGTAGAAGAAATGCTCGCTTCTATCCCTTCGAAATACGAGGGCGCTAACGGGGGCGTCATCGGTCTTTCGTTTGACATTGAGGATGAAAATGGCGTTCAACTGAAGCCTATCAAAGGTCACCCCTTAAGCGAATCTTATAAGATTCAGTTTGAACCCTTCAAGACTCTACCAAGTACCGTAACTATCAAACCGTACTTAATTGTATCCGAAGGTCATGCCCCGGCTGGGGTTGTAGGACGATGGGAAGACAAAAATATAGTCAAGGAATATATCCCTGAGCTGGAGACTGTATTTTCGGTACAATAATACATCTATAAAAAGGAACTTATTGTTGTTTATTGGGTCGAATTATCGGGCAATTACAAGCTTCTAAAGAGGAGAATACTTATGATTAAACATTTAAAGAAAAAATACTTAGGCTTATCTGTATTAGGATTAGCAACAATATTAACTGTCTGCACAGTCTTATTAGTAAATACTCAAAGGACACCAAATGAGAGTGTTGCAATATCAGATCAAAAAATGAATATCCAAGAAACGGTGGAACTAGCAAAGCTATCAAAGCCTGGAGGCGGCCAAATCCAAAGCCTGACAGTTAATACTGCGGAAGAAGCTACTCTTGTATTGCAGAAGTATTTTAACCTGACTGGATTTTCACTTATACAAGATGAAAGAGAAGTAGCCACTGCATCTTATGTAACCGAAGACAATAGTATGCGTGTATGGGTTGGTAATAATAAAAAAATAATCGGTATCAACGATATGAAGGCATTTAAAGAATCAAAAAATAGCAATGAAATACAAAAAGAACAATGGATTTCAATAGACCAAAGTAAAGAGAAAGCGATTCAATTGGCTCAACCATTCCTGGATGTTAGTGTTCAAGAAGTACAAATCACAACAACACAGTATCCTCACAATGACTCGCTTATTGAATTTGAAATTGTTCCTTCTTCCGAAGGCAATCTTACTAGCGGTGGCCGGTTTCTTGTAACTTTGGACCGCTCCACTGGAGCTATCATGAATATTAACCTTTTTTTGAGCTGAACGACTGGAGGCAATCAACTGCTACCATGACCGTAGGGCAACAAATGGGTAATCGGAGAAAGATAGTTAAAAAACCAGTGCAGCAGTCTGAACATCAGGCTGTCGCACTGGTTTTTTTCATTAGTTGAATCTTAGTGAAATCCCAAAATGATTCACAAGTTTGCACTCGGTGAAATATCTGGTAATAACCATCCTCTGGCATAGCGGGCACGCTTTTCAAAATACATAAACATATTAGGTATTAATCAGGTTCCCGAGTACAGTTCATGGATTTTGGAGACCAAGTTTTCTGAATTGGTACGGAATACTTGGTTTGAATCCGTCCAGTTCGATTTCAGAAAATACGCAGCATGAAACTTCCATCCCTGATGAGCTGGATTAAATTCCATTTGAATTTCGTGCCCTGGCCTTCCTATGTACACCCTAGAACCCGGCTTACGCCATCTGCCAAGTTGGGTGATCCTGTCCGGATTCTGTCCAGTGATATATGTAAACCTGTCATTGTATGGAATATCCCTCAAATGAAACTTTGGACACCCTACAGCAAATACTTGAACTTGCTGAAATCCGTACTTTTCCTCCAAATAAAGTCCAGTCCGATAGGCGATTACGCCTCCGGCACTATGCCCGATAAGGATTAAGTGATCCGAAACATCTACATGCTCGCGGATGATTTGCGATACGCTTGTTACCCGCTTGGATTGGTCATGGTGTAGATCATAGCCAACTTGAGTAAGCTGCCTTGCCAAGAGACGGATTAAAGAGGAACCCGTCCTGCCGTTTGCCATCCCATAGGGAAAGATCATCACAATTTTGGCTTTTCGATATCTTTTGGCAATCTCACTTGCAGCATCTTCAAAATTATTTCGAAAAGTCAGTACACCGCCAAAAAAACAAACCACCGTGCGGCATTTTATTGTACATGTGCTATTGGAGGATACAAACGTCTCTATCATGATTCCAAAAAACCTCCTTTTGATGCTTGTTATGATAGAAAATGAGGCGAGATTTCTATTACTTCTTTAATAAATCTCTCTAGATTGTTCCTTCTTCTTTCTTCGATCAATTAACCCATCCTTTGATAGATTCAAACTTCTTGGTATATGTATGTTTATAGCGTTTACTATTACAGTGAGTACGGAATAATTCTTATCTATTTCTTTATACCTCTATTTATACGCGATATCAATTAATACACAATTTTTGGATCGTATTTCGCTTTTATTTTCTTCAGTCTGGCATAGTCCTTTCCATAATAGACTGGACCTGAACATTTTATGCCTTGGTCTGGAACGTTAATATAGGCTGTGGGCTGGTGCTGAAAAGTACAGTGCAGTCATTTTTTTGATAACACAATTAAGCACATAAAGGAGTTTAATCCTTACAAAGGTATTCATGTGGAAACAAAGATCGGATGTCTAGGCTCCATTCACATTCAATTAGAGCATTATGATAAATAATATATAGTTTACCGTAATTCTTTGATGGTAAAACTATGAATAAACGCATGAAGAGTTCAAGCGTGAAAAATATATAAATTAAGGAGATCGATCATGGATAAAGTTAAAATAAGAATGAATAAACCCGCCGATCGTCGTAATTACTCGGCCCGTAATTTATGGTCAGGTATTTTATTCGGCTTCGGGGTTATTGCCTTCATAGATGAGGTCGTGTTCCACCAGCTTCTGCACTGGCACCACTTTTATGATAAATCCACTAGCGACATTGGCCTTGTATCCGATGGCTTATTCCATGCGTTCAGTTTTTTTGCAACGATAGGATCTTCATTCATGCTCTCAGACCTTAGACGCCGGGACGCTTTCTGGCTGCGCAGGTGGATTGGAGGCATTCTGCTGGGATCAGGTATTTTCCAGCTTTATGACGGCATTATTCAGCATAAGCTGATGCGGCTGCACCAGATTCGCTATAACGTTGATATTTCCCTGTATGATTGGGTATGGAATCTTGCAGCCCTCGCTTTGTTAATTTCCGGAGTTGTTATTACCCTGCGAACGAGCCCGAAACGCATGCCTCCGGAAGAATCCGTTCAATATGACTAACCACCATATGAGTCATTCACAAAGCGGGACCATCGAATTGTTTCCATCTATATTTATTCCAGTCATAATCACTGCAGCAGCTTTTGCACTATATCTTTATGCTACCCTGTCTTCCAATAAACGCTTTCAGCGGTGGCCAATGTATCGTTATGGATGCTTCATAATCGGTGTGTTGAGCTCGGCGTCAGCCGTTACAGGCCCTCTCGCTGATTGGGCACATCTGGATTTTAGAGCGCATATGTTGGGGCATTTGCTGTTAGGCATGTTAGGACCACTGCTTATCGTCTTATCCTCGCCTGTAGCTCTTGCTCTTCGGACAATGGAAGTACACTGGGCAAGGAGCGTCACTCGTTTGCTCAAATCCAAACCGGTATTATGGATTTCTCATCCCATTACAGCGGCCACTCTTAATATCGGAGGACTGTGGCTGATCTACGGGGCAGGTCTCTATTCTGCGATGCAGCATAATATGCTTATTCATATTCTGGTACATTTTCATGTCTTTGTGGCAGGCTACCTGTTTACAGCTTCCTTAATTTATACCGATCTTGCTCCGCATCGAACCAGCTATAATTTGCGTTCCTTTGTGATGATCATTGCATTTGCAGGTCATGGAATATTGTCCAAGCTGATTTATGCGGAGCCCCCGGAAGGAATACCTCAAGCCCAAGGTTTAACAGGAGGCTTGTTGATGTATTATGGAGGAGATTTGATCGATCTAGTTTTAATCTTCATTTTCTGGCTTCAATGGTACCGATCTTCCCAGTCCCTATTCTCTAAATTTTCCATGACTCGCTAGTTTGCGTGGTGCCTTTACAACTTGATCATCTTTCGGATTTCTTATATTCTAATGTCTCTGTAATGTTCTGTGTATGCTCATTTAGGATTTTACATCACCGCCCTCGTTGTGACAGCGATGTCTCAATTGTTTCTATGTCTAGAGAAGCGGTGAATACGCGAAGCGAAATTTTACTGATCATATGTTTGCTAGCTCTACCTTTCGTTCACCTGCTCCTTCGGCTTTTTGGTGACATTTTTACCGTTATGACAATAAGAAAAGCCTGATTTCTCAGGCTTTTACTGATAATACAAAAATATTCCCAAGTTGAATAAAAATTCGAATTCTTGTAAGCAAAGAATTCGACTCTTTAGGTTTATATATCCCCCAAAAATATTAACAATCCATTCTAATTTCTTTAAATACCTTACTCAACTATCCTGCCTGCTAGCTTAATAACAAGAGCAGGATACTGAAACACCTGCTTTTCAATATGTCATCTTAACATTGTATCTTCATCACAACATTTCACCGTAAATGGTAAGATGCATCCGAATCCGCCCATCTGACTACCGAATGAGCAGTTTTTTACATTCTACTTCTCCTGATCCTTTATCACCTGTTCAATCCCCAGCAGAATCAACTTCAATCCGAACTCAAAAGCCCCGTCGGTCCCCATCAGCTCGAACAGCCCGCTCTTGAACATCCTCTTGAACAGTCCCGCTTCCGCCTCGCTCATGGAGTCCAGAAGGCGAATCATCTCCTCACCCGGGAGCGCTTCCTGGTCCTTAAGGATAGCGGAGACATTACGTTCATGCTGATAATCGTCTAGAACGAAGTAGAAGATGTAGTTCACTAGCGTAGTAACCACTTGCATTTTATGCTCTTGCTCAAGTGGCGTCGATTCCACGCAGAGCAACATACGGTTAGTGAACCGGATGATGTCCGGTTCGTGGGGCAGCGTCATCATCATGAGCTGTGTGGAACAGGGATACCGGCTGAGCACACTACGTATCGTTACCGCAAGCCCCGTCAACTGATCCTTCCAGTCCCCCTCGGAGTGGAACTCGTCCAGAATCGTTTTCGATACTTGGTTTGCCAGACGCTGATAGAGATTCTGCTTGCTCTTGAAGTACCAGTACAGAGAGGGAGCTTGAATCCCCAGCCGGTCGGCCAATCGTCTCAAACTGAATTTCTCAATGCCTTCCTCCCCCAGAAGCTCCCACGAGGCTTCCAGAATCTTATCCTCCGAAATCTGAGGCTGCTGCTTCTTCATTATTATCCCCCTTCTATCTAACAGTGTAAGTTTGTTCTTTACAGGTTCATAAGTTCATGATAACATCTAACACTGTAAGGTTCAATCTAACACCGTTAGATAATCATAATAAAGAAAGTGGTGACCCACATGGAAGCAGAAAACCTCCATTACTTTGAAAAAGCACCTATCGCAAAAGCCGTCGCTCACTTCGCTGTACCGATGATGCTAGGTACGTCAATGAGTGTCATATACTCCATCTTAAATGCCTATTTCCTTGGTACACTGGGCAATACGGCCATGTTAACCGCACTCGCACTAACCTTGCCGTTATTCGCGTTGATTATGGCGCTCGGCAACTTGATTGGCATGGGTAGCGGTACATTCATCTCCCGTTTACTGGGAGAGAAGAAATATGAGGATGTAAAGCATGTATCTTCATTCGCCTTTTACAGCAGTTTAGTTCTCGGTTTTATCGCAATGGCCGTTGGCCTCCCCTTGATCGATTCAATCGTTCATGGCCTGGGGGCAACACCTGACTCCTTTGGATTTACAAAAGATTATGTCACGGTTATGCTTATTGGTTCACCAATTGTCGTATTATTCTTCACACTTGAGAATATTGTGCGCTCGGAGGGTGCAGCAATGACCTCAATGATCGGTATGATTCTCAGTGTTGTCGTGAATATTATTCTCGATGCGCTAGTTATTTTCGTCTTCCATTGGAGCGTGATCGGCGTTGCATCTGCTACAGTGATCTCTAACTTGGTTGCGTGTGTATACTATGCCTTTTATATGGGGTATAAGAGTCAATTCTTAACCGCCTCTGTAAAATGGTTCAAGGCTTCCAAGGAGATTCTGAGCAATATATTCAAAATCGGAGTTCCCGTGTTTGTTATGAGTATCTTCTTGGGTGCAATGTCACTCATCTTTAACCATTATCTTGTCGATTATGGGGATCAGGCTGTAGCTGCTTTCGGAATTTCATCACGTTTATTGCAATTTCCTGAATTTATTCTGATGGGATTGTGCGAGGGAGTCGTACCGTTAATTGCCTTCTCTTTTACAGCGAATAAATTACGAATGAAGCAAACCATTGGATTTACGCTCAAAATAATTGTAGCGCTAGCAGTCGTGTTCGGTATTATCGTCTATTTGATTTCCGACAACTTAATTGGTCTATTTACGAATGACCCGCAATTAATCGAAATGGGCAGCTA
Source organism: Paenibacillus antarcticus (assembly GCF_001637225.1). GTDB lineage: Bacteria > Bacillota > Bacilli > Paenibacillales > Paenibacillaceae > Paenibacillus_AQ > Paenibacillus_AQ antarcticus. The sequence goes on along the minus strand of NZ_LVJI01000029.1, from coordinate 4,742 downwards.
TATTCTACATGTGACATTCTTATCCTTGTTCATTACAGGAATGACCACGTTGTTTATGGGGATCTTCCAAGCAACAGCGCAAGGAACGGCTGCCTTTATTATGTCAATTATTCAAGGAATTACTCTGATTCCTGTATTGTATATCGCCAATCGAATGAACGGCTTCCAAGGTGTGGTCTGGTCGCTCGTTATTGCGGATGCTGTCGCGTTCCTTGTTGGTGCCATCATGCTGTATGTTCTGCGGAACAAATTACAGCCGGATTTAGATAGTTTAGTACAGTAGAAAACATATAACACGCAAGAAGGCAGGATAAGGCACTCCCCGATCCTGCCTTTTTAGTCTTGCATGACAAGTACTCACATACAGACACAAAGCGAGCCTGGATTTTCTCCAGCGCTCGCTCTTATTGTTATACCAGCACAAATACATTTCCTTTCCTGCTCAATCAAGTTTCTACGCAGCCTTTATCTAGCTATCGGACCTTCCCGTCAATCAACGATACCTTGTAATCATGGATTGGACAGAACACATTAGTCCCCAGATACAATACCTTCTGCGATAGGTCCCTACCTGATTTTAAAAGTGGATTTTGAAGACCAAATCTTCTGAATTGGTACGGAACACTTGGTTCGAATCCGTCCACGCTGATTTCAGAAAATACGCAGCATGAAACTGCCATCCCTGAAGAGCTGGATTAAATTTCATTTGAATTTAGCGCCCCGGCCTTCCTCGGTATACTCTAGAATCCGACTTGCAGCGGCTACAAAATTATTTCAATAAGTCAGTATACCAGCAAAAAACAAACCACCTTGCGGCACTTTATAGTACATGTGCTATTGGAGGATACGAACGAATCTATCATGATTTCATAGCCCCCTCCTTTTGATACTTCTTGTACTGGTAGAATATGAAGAATGGATTCTAAATTTTTGGTATATGTATGTTTATAGCATGTCTGTCTTATAAACCAGTTATACATATCAGCATCTTGTTGTTTTACTCTTGTATACCGTTAGTTTAACAGTTGCCTGTTTTCATAACGAAGTTTCTAGATCAGTATTAAAAAAGACACTTACCAAGGAAAGGTCAGTGTCAAGCCACAACTCGCATTCTCTTATCGGAAGTCTGTATACGGAATAACAAACTCCGGCATCCCTTCCGCATAGGAAGTATATTCATTTTGTGTGAAGTAAATAACAACCCCATTGCGATTAAGGAAATAATCACGATCTACCTCTATAGTCTGGAAAGGGTAATTCAATGGCAAATTGCTACTATTAACCTGAGACTTAATCTTATTGTTAATAATCGATACGTAATTCTCGTTGCTATTTGCTACTTCTTTCAATGAGAGCAAATTACCAGTTGCTAGGTCGAATGTGTAAGGAACTCGTGCAGTATCTCCATGAGCTCCCCCAGAATAGATATGGTAATCCACGTATAGGCTCAGTTTACCCTGTTCGTTATAAGTTACTGTATAATGACCATCGAAGCTCGGCTGTCGAATCGTAGCTTTGGGATTATCGGCTAATATTTTCTTGTTTCCTTCTACAACCTGATCCATTTGCTTCGAACCAGCCGCGATATTCCTATCCGCTTCATTCTTCAGAAATGTATTTATTTTCTGCTGAACGGTAGTATTCTCATAACCCGAGATAACCGGATAATGCACGAGTAATGACTTGCCGTCTCCATCTGCTCCGACTACTTCCGAGTTAATCTTCAGCTTATTCTCTTGAATAGCATGAATTCCAATCAATTTGGTGGCTTGCTCATAGGAAACGGCATAACCCATCCGCTCTAAAACGAAGCGTAGCGGTAGGTAAGTCGTATTATCTTGAAGAATCGGTTCAGATCCTAAGATAAGCTGCTGCCCGTTAAATTTAGTTGTTTTATTCTTTAGATCAATCTGCAGTGACCGGCTTCTCCCCTCAATGTTAACCATCTGGGTCGCCTTCACAAAATTAGTGCTCAGGCCTAAACTATTATTAAGATGGCGCAATGCGATGTACGTTGTGTTATTCTTATTGATCGTATCAATTGTCGTCCGAGTTCCTTCTATGCTAAACGGCGTTGCAGTTGTCTTTAACTTTGAAATGGTAGTTGCTGCTTCAGCATGCCCAGCAGGTAATGAAAGCGCCATAGGGGCCGCCAAAAGAGTAGCTACAAGTGTAGCCGTAAGTAGATTTCTTTTCCCTTTATTCATTTTCAATTTACAACATCCCTTTCTCGTGTTAGTAAATTCCATATAGAGGTATAAACATTAAATACCCTCTCTATACGATAAAGAATCAGGAAAGGTTGCAAACCCCAAAAATATAAAAATTCCACAAAGCATCAGATCGATCCACATTTAATTCCTATCAACAGGAATCCACATTTCACCAATACCAATCCGTTTCACTGTCGCATCTCAACCGTTGCATTTGGCCCGCACACATGGGCAAATAGGCAAATATTTTTGCTTCTGGCATTTCAACCTGGAACAAAACTGAGAAGTATCTTCCCAACAGAGTCTTATTTCTTTTAATTCTTGAAATTTGGCATTCTCCTGTGTTTCGTTTTTTGTTCGAATGCAAATGCAATACGAATGAGTGTCGGTTCACTATAAGCCGTTCCTGCGAATGTAATTCCAAATGCTCTTCCATTCTCTTGGAACCCAGCAGGTACTGCTATGGATGGATAACCCGCTCTCGCACATATATCAGCTCCAACATAAGAAGGAAACAGGATTGTATCCAATCCGTACTTTTCTAAAGCATAATCTATACCCCTATTTTGTGAATAATATAAATCGGTAATAGACTCTAGAATATATTTCGGACTCTTTAATGGCTTATCTAGTATTGATCGATATTTCAATGAATCTTGTCCATATTTCAAAGCATTCTCCGTATTCTGTTCGTTCCATTCAATCAATTCATTTAAAGTATGAATAGGAAAATGAGCGGGGAGCCTTTGCAAATAGAGTTCAACAGAATGCTTAAATTCAATGTTCATTTTGTTATATTCCCACTCTTTATGAAACGATGGAATTTCTACATCTTCTATTACTATGGCTCCAGAATCTTTAAGTTTTGCCACAGCATCATTAAATAATCTTTCATCATACTCGCCAATGTCACGATATTTCTCAGGTGGAACATTTCTGAAAACGCCTATAGTTGCATTACTTAATCCGTCTTTATCCAAAAATACTGTATAGTCCACATTAGAATGTTTATTCCTCCAAGTAGCGGGATCTCTTTCATCCTTGCCCGCAAGAGCACCCAATAAGATCGCTGCATCAGTCACAGTCCTTGCCATAGGTCCAGCTGTATCCTGAGAATAGGTCCACGGAATTATTCCTAATCGACTTATTAAACCTACGGTTGGCTTTATGCCAACGATAGCATTCTGTATAGCTGGGCTTAAAATAGAGCCAGATGTTTCTGTCCCAACTGCGATTGTACTAAGATTTGCTGCAACGGATGCGGCAGATCCCGTACTAGATCCACCAGTAAAAAAATCCCCATATGGATTTTTTGTTTGTCCCCCTATTGAACTGTATCCCGCCCACATGGATGAAGACATCCCATTTGCCCATTCTGTCATATTTGTTTTCCCAAGAATAATTGCACCTGCGTTCCTTAGTTGTTGGACAAGGAAGGCATCCCTTGAGCTTATATGGTTCTCCAAGGCTAGTGCACCCGCACTTGTATGCATTTTATCATTTGTTTCAATATTTCCTTTCAATAATACAGGGACACCATGTAAAGGGCTTCTTGCTCCTACTAATTTTCTTTCTTGGTCTAATGCTTCTGCAATAAAAATCGCATCTGGATTCATTTCCATAATAGCGTTTATCATCGGACCACTCTGGTCAATCGTTGCGATTCGATACATGTAATACATCACAAGCTCTCTTGATGTAACTTCCCACTTATCCATTGCATCCTGTAATTCAAGTATCGTTGCTTCTTCACTATTTATTTTTTTCAATCCAAAGATATGTTCCATGTGAGCTACTACTTTCGATTTTAGTCATTTCATTCATGTGAATCCTATGATTCTAATTATAGAATTGACTGCTTATAAATATATGTAGAAAACAATTAGTATTCGTAGAGCACATAAAAAGGCTTGCGGGTTTACCCCGACAAACCTTATGATCTAGTTATTTTTTGAGTACACAATTTTTTTGATACTATCATGGGAAAGGCTGAATAGTTCTGAAAGCTGATCAATATTAGATCCCTCACCGAATTTCTGACGAATCTGGCTGTTTCTGAGGATCAGGTAATTTCTGTTCCCTGATTTTTCGCCCCACTTTTTACGAGACCCTTCAGAGTTAGGGATGTATACCATTCGACCTTGCACATACTTCTGTATTTCCTTAAGTAAGTCTTCTGGCAATAAAGTTTCAGCATTAATATATTTCAAAATAGATCTACTCCTTAAAATAGAATTTAATTTTAAGGTAGCAAAACCTATATTATAAACTGTTTTCACCATACAAGTCAGAATGAAAACATGCGGTTACTTCATTTATGCTCCCTACAAATAACCGCCGTGGTTATAATATAGACTTTGCATGGAGCTTATTATTTGCGGCACTATTGTTCAATCTTAACCCTCCTTATTGCGATTTCACGATTTATGATAACCTATTACTAATCACACTTCTTAATAATTATTCTATGTTATTTAAGTTAAATCCTTCTTAACATTAAGCTATCGTGTCCCGTTAGCTTAATGCCCC
>NZ_LVJI01000028.1 GCF_001637225.1 Paenibacillus antarcticus | reverse complement strand
TCCTGAGCCAGGATCAAACTCTCCAAATTGGTATTTAGAAAGAGCGAAATGCTCATTTTGAAACAAACTGGCGAGAATTTACATTCTCTATCAAATGATTTCTCATTTGTTTTGATTTCACTTATCGCAAAATCTACTCACTCGTTGTTCAGTTTTCAAAGACCAATTATTTCGTTTTGTTAGCACCGCATGTTCTCGGCGACAACTTCTATATCATATCATGTCCGGTTCGTTTATGCAAGCTTTTTTTCGATTTAAGTTTCATTCGATATTGGCTTGCCGATTCAACAAATGTGTTATTTGTTGGCCGGACTAATAATATATCACGGCATGCAAATGAATGCAACCCTTTTTTTGAAATAATTAAATTTAAACTATTATATATAAAGAGAAAACCGGATTCACCTTCCCAAAAGGAAGTTAATCCGGTAATTTACATACTATTTATCCTGACTAACCTCTTAACGACTCAACCTTAGTTATCTTTTTGAGTACGCATATGAGGGAAGAGAAGAACATCACGGATAGACGCTGCGTTGGTCAACAACATCACCAAACGGTCAATACCAATTCCAAGTCCACCTGTTGGAGGCATACCATACTCAAGTGCACGGATAAAGTCATCATCCATTTCATGAGCTTCATCGTTACCTTGCTCACGCTCCGTCATTTGAGCTTCAAAACGCTGACGTTGATCAATCGGATCATTTAACTCAGTGAATGCATTCGCATGTTCTCTCGCAACCACAAATAACTCAAAACGATCCGTAAACCTTGGATCTTCTTCATTACGTTTCGCAAGTGGAGAAATTTCAACAGGATGACCCGTAATAAATGTTGGTTGAATCAATGTCTCTTCAACGAATTGTTCAAAGAAGGCATTTAGAATATGACCAAACTTATTATGTGCTTCTACAGGTACTTTATGTTCTTTTGCCAGATTACGTGCTTCTTCGTCTGTCATATGAACGCTAAAGTCTACACCAGTTACTTCTTTAACCGCATCCACCATAGACACTCGACGCCATGATGGCGTCAAATCGACTTCTACACCTTGATAATCAATAACCGTTGTACCCAAGACTTCCTGAGCAATATGAGCAACCATCGTTTCAGTCAAATTCATAATATCTTTATAATCAGCATACGCCTCGTACAACTCGATCATTGTAAATTCAGGGTTGTGACGAGTCGAAATACCTTCGTTACGGTATACGCGTCCGATTTCATATACTTTTTCAAAACCACCAACAATAAGGCGTTTCAAATGAAGCTCGATGGCGATACGCATATATAGATCCATATCAAGCGCATTGTGGTGTGTTGTAAAAGGTTTCGCAGCTGCACCACCAGCAATCGTGTGTAATGTCGGTGTCTCCACTTCTAAATAACCAAGTGAATCTAAATAACGACGCATGGATTGAATGATTTTAGAGCGCAAAATGAATGTCTGTTGTACATCTGGGTTAATCATCAAATCAACATAACGTTGACGATAACGAAGTTCTACATCTTTTAGACCATGGTATTTATCAGGCAATGGATACAATGACTTCGAAAGTATCTCCACATCATCTACTTTGATTGAAGTCTCTCCAGTTTTTGTTTTAAACATTTGCCCAGTTACACCGATAATGTCCCCAAGATCAAACAATCGGAACGCACTGAATTTCACTTCAGGTATGGAGTCTTGACGTACGTATATTTGGATTTTTCCACTAAGATCTTGAATTTGAGCAAAAATAGCTTTACCCATTCCACGTTTAGCCATAATCCGGCCAGCAATACTGACTTGAACGGCCTTTTCTTCTAATTCTTCATTCGTAAATGAATCATATTCAGCTACCAACTCACCTGCATGGTGTGTTCTGTTATATTTTTTACCAAATGGATCTAAACCCATTCCACGTAGCTCGTCCAATTTGTTATGACGAATCTGTAGCAATTCGCTAAGTTCGTTCTCCTGATTCACGATCTCTTCCGACATCTAACTCCATCTCCTTCGTATCCCTTACGATTTAGCCATTGTTATGACTGTTCTAAATCCTTGCTTACCATCTAGTAGGTCCTGTTTCATCCAGTTATAAAAAACTTCAGATTCCATAATAGACGAAGTAACGACATTTTCTACTATTCATATATTTTAAAAAAGGCTTCCCATGGGAAGCCTTTTAAAACAATCCTCACTCATTATACCTTGCGGATGTCGATAATCTTATATTGAACAACACCAGCGGGAACATTGACATCAACGATAGCCCCTCTTTGTTTACCAAGAATAGCTTTACCAACTGGACTTTCGTTCGAGATTTTGTTGTTTAGTGGATCAGACTCGGCTGTACCTACAATGAGGTATTCCATCTTGTCACCAAACTCCACATCTTCAACAGTTACCGTAACACCAACACCTACAGAATCCGTATTAACATCATCGTTGTTAATGATGCGAGCATTACGCAGTAATTTCTCAAGCGTAATTACACGTCCTTCAATAAAGGCTTGTTCATTCTTCGCATCTTCATATTCCGAGTTCTCACTGATATCGCCATAACCAATGGCAACCTTTATCCGTTCAGCAATCTCACGACGTTTCACAGATTTAAGTTGTTCTAGTTCGTCCTCTAACTTCTTAAGACCTTCTTGTGTAAGAATGACTTCTTTATCGCCCATTACCGATTCTCCTGTCATGTGAATATTTTAAATGATTACCTATACTTATGAAAACCACTATATGCAAATCTTGAGGAATCAGAACATTCCTCTGCTGCTGAGATTAACAATTGAGTCGAATTTATACTGCAAAAGTATATGGTAACCATTTCAAAATGTCAATGCAGTTCCCTCGTAACCTGTTTAAGATTATTGCATAGCTGCGAAGACCGCCGATAAATCGCCATTAGTCTCACCTTCTTGATCCAATCCTCCGACGAAATCTTCTAGCATTTTCACCATTTCATCACGTTTAGTTTCTTCCATGATAAGGTCTTTGATCCGAGCCGAACCTTTCAGACCCTTCAAATACCATGCTAAGTGTTTACGCATTTCACGAACCGCGATATGCTCACCCCTCATAGCTATTAAGCGGTCCATGTGAATAACAGCAATTTTGATCTTCTCTCCAGCTGCTGGTTCTGCCACAAGCTCACCTGTCTGCAAATACTGAATCGTGCGATATAACATCCAAGGGTTCCCTAGTGCTCCGCGACCAATCATAACGCCATCGCATCCAGTCTGATCCAGCATACGACGTGCGTCTTCAGGCGTAACAACATCACCATTACCTATCACTGGAATGCCTACAGATTGTTTCACATCTCTAATGATGTCCCAGTTGGCGTGTCCCGTATAGTGTTGTTCTCTTGTTCTGCCATGAATACTAACACCCTTACCACCTGCGCGTTCGATTGCTTGAGCATTCTCTACAGCATAGATATGCTCGCTATCCCAACCCGTACGCATCTTCACCGTAACCGGTTTATCAACCGCATCCACAACAGCAGATACCATCTCATATATTTTTTTCGGATCCAAAAGCCAACGAGCTCCTGCGTCAATCTTAGTTACTTTTGGAGCAGGGCACCCCATATTAATGTCAATAATATCAGCGTTGGTTTCTTTATCTACGACCTTTGCTGCTTCTACCAGCGATTCACGGTCTCCCCCAAAAATCTGCAAACTTAGCGGCTTCTCCCGTTCGTCAACAAACAACATATCCTGGGTACGTTTATTACCATGGACAATGGCCTTGCCACTAACCATTTCCGCGCATACGAGTCCCGCGCCAAAATCTTTCGCGATCAAGCGGAACGCTGGATTACATACACCCGCCATGGGGGCAAGCACGACTTGGTTCTTCATTTCAATATCGCCAATCTTTAGCATGCAATGAACCCCCAAGTTTTTTTATTGTGTGCCTTCTTGAATTCACTTCGATTAAATCTACATCGAAAGTGTGATCCTAAGTTCCATTGACTTACTATGACGAAATATTCATTAGTTCGGAAATTGAGATATCCAAAACTTCTGAAATTTTATTTAAAATTTGATCATCTACATACCGATTACCCCGTTCAATTTCTCCTAATATGGCAAGAGATATCCCCATCTTAGAAGCTAATTGTTGTTGCGTGTAACCTTTTAGCTTTCTGAAAGCACGGATTCGGGCTGCCAGTTGTAAGTTCTCCATAGTTGTATCCCTTCCTTTCCATCCAGTCTCTCAAGTGCTGTCTTAACTACGCTATGCAAACCAGAGGTTTCTTCAGAAGGTAGAATGTCATGCAATGGGATAAGAACAAATGCCCGTTCTTCCATTCGGGGATGCGGCAAAATGAGGTCGAGTGTGTCCTCAACCATTCCCTCCATCCATAGAAGATCCAAGTCTACCGTACGTGGGCCCCAATGCGTGTGCCGAACACGACCAAGCTCTCGTTCAATCTCTTGCATGACTTTTAGAAGAGCATGAGGATCTAGATCGGTGTTTACGGCAACCACCATATTGAGAAAATGAGGCTGATCTAAATACCCTACAGGCTCAGTCTCATAAAGATTCGAGCCCCGTAGGACGGTAATTTGTTGATGCTTATGGAGACGATGTACGGCTTCCATTAAGGTACCTTCGCGGTCCCCTAAATTAGCCCCTAAAGCAATATAAGCCTCTGATGACTCAGAGGTGGAATGTGACTTCATGATGGATTCTCACTTTCTTGTTCTGGACAGCTCCACCGTAACTCCTTGAAAATGAATGTCAAACGGAGGATGCGGTTTGGTCACTTTGACCGTTAATGCGTTGATTCTAGTATAAGTGTCTAATAACGAGGATGCAATGGCTTCTCCTAAAGCCTCAATCAATTGGAAGGATTTATTCTCGACGATTCCCTTCACAAGAACATGGATATCAGCATAATTAATGGTCTTGGTTAAATCATCCTGCTCTCCCGCTTCACGAAGATCCATGTCTAGTTCTAAATCAATATAATACCGTTGCCCAAGTCTTCTCTCTTCTTCGAAAACTCCATGATATCCGTAATACTCCATACGGTGCATAACCATTTTATCCATTTTTGTAGCCACTCCTTAATATGTTCTGATTGTATTATTACTGGATTATTCCCTAGTGATGGATCCATACAACATGGCGTCACACATTTGGACCGTTCGTTTTATAGAAGACACATCGTGTACCCTTACAATTTGACAACCTTGTGCAATCCCAAAAGCTACTGTTGCTGCCGTCCCCTCAATAACATCATCCACAGGTAGATCAAGAGCTGTTCGGATAAACTTCTTCCTAGAGGTGGCGAGCAACACTGGATATCCTAGTTGGCCTAATGCATCAAGTTCGACCATAACACGCATATTCTCTACATAATCTTTTGCAAAACCAATCCCAGGATCAAGAATAATGTTATCCCCGTTCACACCCGCTTGAAGCGCCAGCGTGATGCTTTGTTTCAAATCTTCAATCATATCCGGGATCAGGTTGTTATAATTCTGATCGTGCCGGTTATGCATCAGAATAATAGGGACAGCGAGTTCCGCTACCGTAGCTAACATCTGAGGATCGCCTATACCTCTCCAAATATCATTTATGATATGGGCACCTGCATAAACGGCTTGCCGTGCTACCTCCGCTTTATACGTATCTACCGAAATAGGGATATGAGGAGCCACGCGATGAATCGCTTCTATTACAGGAATAATCCGCGCCAGTTCCTCATCCACCCCAACCTCAACCGATCCAGGTCGAGTGGACTCCCCACCTATATCAATTATGTCAGCCCCATCTTCCATCATCTGAAGAGCATGTTGAACAGCACGTTCCGTATTCGTATATTGTCCACCGTCAGAAAAAGAATCCGGCGTAACATTTAATATCCCCATAATAAGGGTGGATTGGCCCAATTTTAATTCCGTTTCTCCGCACTCATAAGTTCGTTCATAGATCTTCGTCTTCATTTAGACACTGCCCGCTTTCTCTCGATATAATTGTAGAAGTCTAGTTGTTGTAGGTCCAGCAGTGCCATTACCTATCACGATATGGGAGCCGTCTTCCAACAGAAGTGTAGTCACAGGTACTAACTCCTGAATAGAGCTAGTCATCCATATTTCTTCGGCATTCGTCAAATCGTCCCATGTATACCAACCTTCTTCACATCGTAGGCCAATGTCCAAGGACAGCTCCATCACAATTTCTCTAGTGATTCCCGGTAATATACCAGTATCCAAATGGGGGGTGTACAGAGAACCTTGTCGAACAAAAAACAAGTTACTGACGACCCCCTCCGCCACGAAACCCTGTCCATTCAGCATGATTCCTTCAGATGAATATCGTATTGTCGCAGGATAGGTCATCAACTCCCGCTTCGCTAATATATTATTCATATAGTGCAACGATTTAAAGCGGATTGGCCCCTCAGGCGTATTCCGACGGGTATGCAGTCTTTGTAGACCTTTTCCATCACGGTAAAGTTCAGAAGGCATCTTAGGGAGCTCTTTAACGATAAGGAAGTGGTTAGGGCAGTTGTAGTCTTCTGTAGGCAATCCCAGTACATCCTCACCCGCACTAACTGTATATCGGATATACGCCTCTTCCAAGCTATTGGCTTTCATCACAGTAGCAATCCATGCAGCTGTAGACTCCAGATCAATTTCATAGGGAATCCCCAAATAACGACAATCTTCTGAGAGCCTCTTTAGATGTTTATCTAACAAAAAGGGTACACCATTATAGGTACGAAACGTCTCGAACAGTCCCATCCCATAGAGAAATCCGTGATCCATCACAGACACCTTTGCATCCTTAGCATCTACAATATCGTAATTGACTCCGATAAAGGTCATGCTTTCTTTACTTGAGAATGCTGAAGAAAATTACGAAGCATCTGATGTCCGTGGTCGGTAATGATAGACTCAGGATGGAATTGTACACCCTCGATTGGATATTCCTTGTGGCGTAGACCCATAATCTCGCCTTCTTCCGTCTCAGCTGTAATCTCCAGACAATCTGGCAAGCTCTCCCGCTCCACCAGTAATGAATGATATCTTGTAGCTGTGAAAGGTGACGGTAGTCCTTCGAATACAGAGGTGCCCTTATGATGCATTGGTGAAGTCTTGCCGTGCATTAATCGCTCTGCACGAATAACCTTCCCTCCAAAAGCTTGGCCAATCGCTTGATGACCCAAACATACGCCGAAGATTGGAATAATTCCCTTGAACTCCTGAATCACTTCAAGACTAATACCTGCTTCGTTAGGTGTACACGGTCCTGGTGAGATCAAGATATGATCAGGTGCAAGTTTCTTAATACCCTCGATATCAATCTCATCATTGCGATATACTTTTACCTCCTGACCTAATTCACCCAAGTACTGAACCAAATTGTAAGTAAAAGAATCATAGTTATCGAGTACTAATATCATGTGTATATCCCCCTTATACGCCGCTAAATAAATTGAAACGAAAGTACATGCTTAACACCCTATAGTAACATGTAGGCAACACATTCTTTCGTTCGATTTATCTACTTACGGCTATTTCCTCTTCACTACATAACACTGCCTTAATCATCGCCTTAGCTTTATTATGGCACTCACGGTATTCACGATAAGGATCAGAGTCTACCACAATACCTGCTCCAGCTTGAATGTATCCTTTTCCGTCTTGTACGGCTAATGTTCTAATAATAATATTTAATTCCATATTACCATTATAGTCAATCCACCCCATAGACCCGGTATACGGTCCACGACGGACCGGCTCAAGTTCCTCTATAATTTCCATCGTTCGAATTTTTGGTGCACCCGTTATAGTTCCTCCTGGGAAAAGTGCTGCAATGACCTCATAAACATCTTTCCCAGATGCCAAGCTACCTTCTATTTGAGAGACGAGATGCATAACATGAGAATAATATTCGATCGTCATAAGCTCAGGTACATGCACAGAACCATAAGCTGCTATACGACCAATATCGTTACGTTCTAGATCAACTAACATGATATGTTCAGCGCGTTCTTTTTCGTTCATATATAGTTCTTCTGCCATTACAGCGTCTTCTTCTGTTGTGATCCCTCTTCGTCTTGTACCCGCAATAGGACGAGCACTCACCTTATTCCCATGTACCTTCACTAACAATTCCGGGGAACCACTAACGAGGGAGAACCCAGGTGATCTTAGCAAACCCATATATGGAGAAGGATTCAATAAACGAAGCCATTCATAAATTTGTTCTGGAGATGAGTGTAATTCTTTCTCCTGGCGCAACGACAGATTAACTTGAAAGACGTCTCCTTGGCGAATGTATTCCTGAATACGCACCACCGCTTTCTCAAAAGAGTCCTGGGAAAATTGGGCTGTCATTCCTGGCCATGTCTCATTTGGGGAGTTACTCCCTTGTGGGATTCGCTCTTGCTCCTCCAACTTGTCCAATTGTTTCAAGCGATGATTCCTCTCTGCCTCCCCAATTGGAACACCATCCGGTCCAACCTCACTAAAAGAAGCCCATAATGTCATCATGCCAACAGCTCTATCTTGAGCTTCCTCAAACAATGTTTTCAACGTGAAGTCGATACTGCCATTCAAAGGTAACGCACCCTCCGCTAACGATGTATCTACGTTATTTAAAGGCATATGAACTGCACAGTAAACAACCTGATCCTTATTATCATAAATCCATACCTCTTCCATTCTCATCCACATATAATCAGGAAATGCCGGCTCATCTTCTGCCCATGAAGGAAGCCTCTCTAAAGAACGGACGACATCATACCCCATAAATCCAACGCATCCCCCTAGAAAAGGAGGATAGTCCTCATTAGCCATTTGAGGACTGTGATAAGGAGCCATCCATTGCTCCAAAACCTGTAGAGGTGCCCCCTTCACAATTTCAATTTCACCTGTTTGAGGATTACGTAAGCTCGCTTCGTTTCCTTTTCCCGATATAACAGAAGTAGGATTAAGACCCAGATACGTATATCGACCACTCTTACCACTCTCCAATACTACGGCATAAGGAGATGAGGCTTCCCACGCTCGTGTCCATGTTTGCGGTAAGCCCTTTCCCTTCATCCGTACAAGATATGGCAGTACGCTCCACCCATCAATCGCCCACTGTTCCCATTGTGCAAGTGAAGTTAACACATTTGTATTCATGTTGTGGCCTCCTAAATTTTTTTTAGCATTACTTCTTAATATACTTCCGAAAAAACTTACATCGGAAGCATATACTTTAGTCTTTTTATAGCGTTACTTCTTGATTAGATTCATATAAACTCACTTGGATAGTTATTTCGTATTAGTAAGTATTACTCATGCTTCAATTCATAAAAGGATTGTTAAACTGCTTGTCAGTATACTTTAGTTATAGCTATTTTGAAAAGACCCGAGTGATTTCATTATATAAAAACCCCTATTACCAATATTAATGGCAATAGGGGTCAGACTCATAATTATATTAAAAACAGATATTAACCTTCGAAATTGTATAATGGCGTGCTGAGGTAACGTTCTCCGTTACTAGGAATAATAACGACAACACGTTTGCCCTTACCTAACTGTTTAGCTACTTTAAGCGCAGCAGATACTGCAGCACCTGAAGAAATACCCGATAGAATACCTTCTTCTGTCGCTATACGACGCGCAACTTCAAAAGCTTCCTCATTCTCTACGTGAATGATTTCATCGTATATATCTTGGTTCAGAATCTCAGGAATAAAGTTAGCACCTAATCCTTGAATCTTATGAGGACCTGGTTTACCACCTGCCAAAATTGGTGAAGCAGCAGGTTCTACTGCATAAATCTTAATGTCCGGATATTGTTTCTTCAACACTTCACCAGCACCAGAGATCGTTCCGCCTGTACCAATTCCAGCTACGAAGGCATCTAGTGTTCCACCGATAGAGTCAATTGCCTCTACAATTTCTGGTCCTGTTGTTTCGCGGTGAATCTTCACATTGGCTTGGTTCTTAAATTGCTCTGCCATGAAGTAGCTAGGGTTTTCTTTTACAATGGCTTCCGCCTTAGTAACGGCCCCATTCATACCTTCCGACCCTGGAGTCAGAACAAGCTCAGCACCATAAGCACGTAACAAGTTGCGACGCTCTAAGCTCATCGTCTCAGGCATTACGATAACAGCTTTATAACCTTTTGCAGCAGCTACCATTGCCAACCCAATTCCAGTGTTACCACTCGTGGCTTCAACGATAGTTCCGCCTGGCTTAAGACTACCATCTTTCTCAGCTTCTTCAACAATACTTATCGCAATACGGTCTTTAACACTTGAACCTGGATTCTGATATTCAAGTTTAAGGTAAATTTCTGCGCTATCTTCAGTTGATAGACGGTTCAAGCGGACAAGCGGTGTTCCTCCGATTAATTCAGTTACATTATTAACGACCTTTGCCATAAATAAAGCCTCCCTAGAATAATGGTTATAATTACGAGCATGCCAGAGTCATTTCATCTAGTTGTATGATAAGGAAACAAACCTTCGACAGTTTAAATAGTGTCTATGTCCCCTGATATATCCGAGTATTTCAGTTGGTTTTTGTATCTTCATATTATCAAACCTCAACGTACCTTGTCAACAGAGCACATACAAAAAAAGGATACTTTGAGCACAGCCACTATTTGCTGTTCAATCAAAGTATCCTGATACATTGCTAACAGCCATCAACTGCTGTTAAGTCAAAGTATCCTTATACATTGCTAACAGCTAACATCCACTGTTCATCAATGTATCCCACTACATATCATTAGCCTTCATTAACATATTCAATGTATATTCAACATAGGTGCCCAAAAGTATTTATTTAAAAGAATTATAGCCCATTAATGGCAACTATTCTAACTTTGTATTTATCCCTAAGTAGCTTTTCTAAATCAGTAAGTGGCATCGCTTCATTAAGCGCAAGACGTTTACGAATAGATTCACGAATATGTTCTGTATCTTCCTGTTCTTCTATAAGGATACCCGTCAGTTGAATAACAACATAATCCTCACCCCACTGAAAAGGTCCGGAGATGTCGTTGAGTTGTAACAAACCCGCCGCATCTAACATTTCCTTAGGTAAGAATGGATCATTCGACTCTACTGGGGCAATCTTTCCCTCTTGGTCACGACTACTTACGTCTGTTGAATATTCCTTAACCATTTCCGTGAAGTCAGCACCCTTTTCGAGTTGATCTAGTACATCCTCAGCTTCCTCTTGGCTCGCTATTTTAATGACCGAGAGTTGAAACTGTTTACGCGCCTCGAATTGATCTCCATTCTCCTCACGATAATTGTCAATGTCCTCATCTGAAACATGAATATCTGCTATGGCTAATTGTTCTAGCGTTAACCTGTAACTCATCTCATCCGCAACATCTTCAGGTGAAAGACCCAATTGTGTCTCCATCTCATCATAGTATGCTTTTTCCGAATCATAACCCATCATATCCTTCTTCAATTGTCTAGTGACTTCATCAGGAGAGATATGAATATCCCGTACATTTGCTTCCTCAAATACCGCTTTGCGGTTCAACATATGAATTAATACTTCCTGCCCATACTTACGCTTTAGCTCCTGCTCCCATTCACTATTGGTGATCGCTTCTTCATTGAAGTAAGCTACCGAAAATTCCCCATTTGGAAGCTTGTGTTCCTCACCTACTGGTCCTAGACCACGAAATATAATCAAGCAGCCCATGAAAAGGAGCCCTATCGTTAAGATGATATTGACGACCCACAGCGCCCTCTTCTCTCTCTTGATCTTCATCATATGAATGCCATTACTTGGCTTGTTCTAAAATTTGTTGAAGTTCTGCTTTATCAAAAGAGTACTTTTCATTACAGAAATGGCACACAACCTCTGCCTTGCCGTCTTCTTCAATGATTTCTTCAAGATCGGTTTGTCCTAGACTAATAAGTGTATTCTCCACTCGTTCCTTAGAGCATTGACACTTGAATTGAAGATCCATTTCTTCTAGAACTACCGCATCAGGTAGTAACTTTTGAAGCATATCTTCCAAATCCAAACCTTGCTCCATTAAAGTCGTGATTGGTGGAAGCCCACTAACCGCGTGCTCAATCGCATTAATTTCATCATCACTCAATCCTGGCAACAGCTGAATAATGAAACCTCCTGCCTCCAAAACCTCATTATCTGTTCCTACCAACACACCTAATCCAACTGCAGACGGCGTCTGTTCTGAAACTGCGAAATAATAGGTCATATCTTCAGCGATCTCACCTGAAATGATTGGAGTGCTACCTGTATACACATCTTTTAACCCTTGATCTTTAGTCACATATACGAAACCACTGCGCCCTACGGCTCCTGCCACATCGAGCTTTCCTAGACTGTTACTTGGCAGATGAACATGAGGATTGGCTACATACCCACTGATTTCTCCATTTGCATTCGCCTCTGCTACGACTTGCCCTATCGGTCCATCACCTTTTATCTGAATGTTTAATTTCTCTTTCCCTTTAAGCATGGCACCCATCATCGCTGCCGCAGTCAAGGTACGTCCCATAGCTGCTGTAGCCGTTGGCCAAGTGTCATGTCGTTGGCGAAGATCTTCTACTAAAGTTGTCGTACGCACCACTAAGGCACGAACATGACCATTCATAGCTGTTCCTCGGATTAATCGATCTTTTTTGTGGACCATGTTCATATGGCCTCCTCTGCCTATTTGTTTATATCATCATGTGTATTCCATTATTATTTGTACATATTACATTGCTTAGCCTATTGGTTACGTTCGTATATTAAACGTAGCCCCTCAAGTGTAAGCATGGAATTGACCTCTTGTATGCATTTCGTCTCACTTGCAATCAGTTCAGCCAATCCCCCTGTAGCAACTACCTTCAGATTTGGTGCTTCCATCTCAACCTTTATACGTTCGACAATACCATCGACCTGCCCGGCATATCCAAAAATAATACCCGCCTGCATAGCGTGAATCGTATTGCGACCAATAACCTTCTTAGGCTTCTCCAACTCAATTCGAGGAAGCTTCGATGCGCGTTGATATAACGCTTCTGTGGCTATTCCTATCCCAGGTACAATGGCCCCACCAAGATAGTTACCCTTCGCATCAATACAATCAAATGTAGTAGCTGTACCGAAATCAACAACTACCAGAGGTCCTTTATATTGATTCACCGCAGCAACAGCATTTACAATACGATCTGCACCCACTTCACGCGGATTTTCGTAACGCAAATTTAAACCTGTTTTAATCCCGGGTCCAACCACCAATGGTATTTTATAAATGAATTTCTGACACATTTCTTCAAAGACATTGACTAAAGGTGGAACTACCGAAGATATGATCACACCTTCGATATCCTTAACTGAAATATCGGACATCCGAAAAAGATTAAAGATCATAACGCCGTACTCATCTACTGTAGATTGACGAGTCGTACCCAGTCGGAAATGATGGACCAACTCCCGATTGTTATAGATCCCTAATACGATATTTGTATTGCCTATGTCTACTACAAGAATCATGAAGTCTGACCCTCCTTCTTCGCATTAAGATCCAAACTGATATCTAAACTATTAAAAGAATATGTCAGCTGTCCAACCGAGATAATATCTACTCCACACTCAGCAATTCCCCGAATCGTATGTAAAGATACGTTACCTGATGCCTCTATTTTGACATGCGGCACCTGTGAACGGATAATTGCAACAGCCTGCTTCATAAGACTATGGCTCATATTATCTAACATAATAATATCAGCCCCAGCGGAAATCGCTTCTTTTACCTGCTCTAAATTCTCAGCCTCTACTTCAATTGTCATCGTATGTGGAATATAATCCCGAGCACGACTCACTGCTTGTGTAATACCACCCGCACCCTTGATATGATTGTCCTTAATCATGACAGCATCATATAAGCCGAATCTATGATTCGCTCCGCCACCAACTCTCACAGCATACTTCTCAAGCATACGGTGCCCTGGTGTCGTCTTACGTGTGTCCACAAGTCGCGTAGGTAACCCTTCTATCACATCCATGAACTGACTCGTCTTTGTAGCAATACCAGACAACCGCTGTAACAAATTCAGTGCCAATCGTTCACCTGTCAGAATGCTATGTGTACTTCCCTCAACCTCTGCAATAATAGTTCCTTTGGTGACGGATTGACCCTCTTCCACATGGGACACAAAGGAAAGTGATGGATCCACGATTTCAAACACCAACTTTGATACCGGAATTCCGGCGATAATACCGTCTTCTTTGGCATGAATAATCCCTTTAGACTCATGATCTACAGATATCGTTGCAAGAGACGAGATATCGCCTGATCCAACATCTTCTCTCAACCAAAGACGTATCGATTCTACCAAATTTTCATTGTATCCATTAAACATCATCACTGAATTCCCCCACGATCTCGTGCTCACGTTGCTGTAACAGATGCTTACGCCAATTCAAGTCATCCCGTTCAGGATAATCAGACCGATAATGTGCACCTCGACTTTCTTTACGTGCCAGGGCAGCCTGCGTAATAAGCAATGAGCACGTCAACATATTAGCAAATTCGAATTCTTCTTTCTTAAACAACGCCGATTGAAAAATAGGTAGCTGACGACGTAGTTCCTCAAGCCCCTTCGATAATGACTCTTCATCGCGACGAAGACCCGCATAACGTACCATGACTTTTTGTAGCTTCAAGCGTTTCTCTACCATCGCCTGCATTGGAACATCTACCCGATTACAGTCTACCACGAGTGAGCCTCCTGACCAATTCAGGGGCGAAAGTTCCCTAATTCGATGCACTATTCGGCTTCCAAACACAATCGCTTCTGACAAAGAATTACTTGCTAATCGATTAGCACCATGAACTCCAGTCGATGATGCTTCCCCACATGCAAACAAGCGTGAAATGTTACTTTCACCACTCAAATCTGTCTGCACGCCACCCATCATATAATGTGCAGCAGGTGCTACGGGAATCCAGTCTGTTGTCATATCTAATCCATATACCATACACGTCTCAAGAATCGTTGGAAACCGGTGCTTGATCATATCCGCTGTCTCATGCGTTATATCTAAATAAATGAAAGTAGACTTCGTTTCCTCCATTTCGCTTACAATCGCCCGAGCTACGATATCTCTTGGTGCAAGTTCAAGCATTTCATGGTATTTGCTCATGAAACGCTCACCTTTAATATTACGCAGAATGGCCCCTTCACCACGCACAGCCTCCGATATTAGAAACCGCGGAGCTCCTGGGTAACAGAGTGATGTTGGATGAAATTGAAGGAACTCCATATCACGTATTTTAGCTCCAGCACGATAGGCCATCGCTATGCCATCAGCTGTTGCAACTTCAGGATTCGTTGTATACCGGTACAACTGACCGGTCCCTCCGGAACACAGAATTGTCGCATCTCCCTGAACGAAGATACGCTTTCCACCGGGCCCCTGAACAAGCACACCAATACATACGCCATCATCTGTAATAATATCCAAGACGAAATGGTTGTCCCACACTTCAATATTGTCCTTTTTGATGACTTGCTCAGATAAGGCCCTAACAATCTCAAACCCAGTCGCATCTCCATTGGCATGCAAAATCCGCCGGTGACTATGTGCACCTTCCTGTGTGAGTGCTAACTCTCCATTATCCTCATCAAATGTCGTTCCTAATGCAATGAGTTCTTTAACCCCTAACGGTCCCTCATTCACAAGGATATCAACAGCATCAGAAGAACAAAGACCAGCCCCCGCGAGCAGTGTATCGGCTCGATGGAAGGCTGGTGAATCATCCTCTGATATAACAGCGGCTATTCCCCCTTGTGCATAACGAGTATTACTCTCAAGCAAAGCATTCTTAGTAATCATTAATACTTGACGATCCTTACCCGCCTTAATGGCTGTGAATAAACCGGCTATACCCGATCCAATCACGATAACGTCTGTCTTAACTTTTGGAAGAGACGCTAGATCGAAATCTACCAAATACCGTGGAATCATAACTTTGTTCACCTGTCTTAAGAGAAAGAGTAGCGCATGCTACTTAACCTGTAACATGCGCTCTAGGGAAATCCGTGCTTTATCGGCAATAGCCGGTGGTACATAGATCTGTGGCTTCATCGTCTCTAGACACTTCACCAATTTCTTAAGATTATTAACCTTCATATTAGGACATACTAAAAACTTAGTTGCGAAGTGGAAGGTCTTATCAGGACTATCTAGACGAAGCTGGAACCCTGTTCCATCCTCAGTGCCTACAATAAATTGTTTCACATCTGATTTCTTACAATATTCTAGAATAGCTGTAGTACTTCCTACGAAATCTCCTAATTCAACCACTTCAGGTCTGCACTCCGGATGAACAACAAATGGAGCATCTGGATACTTAGCCTTCATTTCATATACATCTTTGACAGTTAGCATATCATGCGTATTACAATAACCTTCCCAGATAATTAACTTCTTGTCAGTGTGTTGCTGCACATAATGACCTAAGTTTTTATCAGGTACCCAGATGATTTCGTCCGAATCAACAGACTGAATTACTCTAACCGCATTAGCTGACGTACAGCAAATATCTGTCTCCGCCTTGATTTCTGCAGAAGAATTTATATACGTGACAACCTTAGCGTTAGGATGTTGTGCTTTCAGCTTCCGAAGTCCATCTACATTGACCATGTCGGCCATAGGACACCCTGCGCGTTCATCAGGTATTAATACTGTCTTATTGGGCGCAAGAATCTTGGCACTTTCCCCCATGAAATGTACACCACAGAATACAATAACCTCTGCATCCGTCTGAGCAGCCTTTTGTGCAAGTAGAAATGAATCGCCGCGAAAATCTGCTACTTCTTGTATTTCGTCACGTTGATAATAATGAGCTAAAATAATGGCATTCCGTTCTTTCTTTAATTCCATGAGTCGTTCGCGCAGTTCTCTATTCTGTTCCGCCTTACGCTCTAGTGCGAGAGCTTCCATACGTATTTCCCCCTCTATATGTACCCATCATTTATCAATCACATATGTCATGCTAATCTAATATATTCTCTTACTTACCAATCAAGTCCAACCAAGAAGGTCTTTGTTGTTTAACAACTAATTTACACAACGTTCACCACTCTGTCAATCAACTCAACCACCCCTACAAAAAAAAGAACCCCGTATAACACGTTCATGTTATACGGGGTTCTCACATGATTAGAAAATACACTAATCACTATTTAATTTCTGGTGGTGTTCCGCCTTCATTGCCTGAATCGCTAGGATCGTTAGAATCACGATCAACTGAATTCGGTATCGAAGTCGTGTTTGGAATATCTCCTGTCGGAGTTACGTCTGTTTCATCACTCTTAGGAAGAATGCGAACCGTAACATCACCCACAGTTTCTACTATTGGCGTACCCACTTCGGTTGGTGTAGTCTCAGTAGACTTAGCAACCTTATCTGAAATAGATCCGGTTTCAATCAGTTGTTTAATCTGATCAATTTCCAAGGTTTCTACTTCCAATAGGGTATTTGCAATAAGATGCATTTCTTTTGAATGTTTGATCAACAAGTCCTTACAACGGTTGTAACAGTAGTTGGTGAAATACTGCATTTCCTGATCAATTTCATATGCGATAGAATCACTATAATTCTGCTCGTGTCCAATATCTCTTCCAAGGAATACTTGACCCTGAGAAGAACCGAACTGCATTGGTCCGAGCTTTTCGCTCATCCCGTATTCCATGATCATGCTACGTACAATGCCTGTGGCTTGTTGGAAGTCACTGTAAGCACCTGTACCAATTTCTCCGATGAAAATTTCTTCTGCTACACGTCCAGCAAGGAGCCCTGTAACTCTATCCAGCAATTCGTTCTTCGTAACAAGCATACGATCTTCCTTCGGAAGCATGATCACATATCCGCCTGCGCGTCCGCGCGGGATGATTGTAACCTTGTGAACCGTATCGGCATGTTCTAAGAAATAACCTGCAATCGTATGACCTGCTTCATGATAGGCAACAATTCGTTTCTCGCGATCACTGATGACACGACTACGTTTCTGTGTTCCTACAATGATACGATCAATGGCTTCATCTACTTCATCCATCGAGATATCTTTACGATTACGACGTGCAGCAATCAAGGCAGATTCATTAAGTAAATTCTCCAAATCTGCACCGCTGAATCCAGTCGTACGCTTAGCAATGACATCCATTCTTACATCTTCTGTCATTGGTTTATTACGTGCATGTACTTTCAATACTGCTTCGCGACCCTTAACATCTGGGCGATCTACCGTAATTTGACGGTCGAAACGTCCGGGACGTAGCAATGCCGGATCTAATATGTCAGCACGGTTGGTTGCAGCAACGATAATAATACCTTCATTACCACCAAAACCGTCCATTTCTACAAGTAACTGATTGAGTGTCTGTTCACGTTCATCATGTCCGCCACCTAGACCAGCGCCACGTTGACGTCCTACAGCATCAATTTCATCAATAAAGATAATACATGGTGCATTCTTCTTCGCATTCTCGAACAAATCGCGAACACGTGAAGCTCCTACCCCAACGAACATTTCTACAAAGTCAGAACCTGAAATACTAAAGAAAGGTACTCCCGCTTCCCCTGCGACTGCACGAGCTAACAACGTTTTACCTGTTCCCGGAGGTCCTACTAGTAGTACCCCTTTAGGAATACGAGCACCTACAGCTGCAAATTTACGAGGATCTTTCAAGAAGTCAACAATTTCAACGAGCTCTTGTTTCTCTTCATCAGCACCTGCAACGTCCTCAAATGAGACTTTCTTCTTCTCTTCATTATATAACCGGGCTTTGCTCTTGCCAAAGTTCATCACTTTGCCGCCGCCGCCTTGCGATTGATTGAATATGAAGAAGAAGAGAACGAACATAAGAATCAATGGAACAAAGGAGGACAGTAATGTTAACCAAATACTCTGACCTTCCATCGGCTTCACTGCAAAGCTGAAACCGTTCTTAGCACTCGCTTCAGTCATTTCATTCACTGCAAACTCAGTTCCAGGAATATAAGTCATGAAACTATCAGACTTACCTTCTGGTGCCTTCTTATATTTACCAGTCACTAGATAGGCGTAATTATCAAATTGCGCTTCCATCTCAGCGATGTTATCAGCCTGAATCTGCTGGCGTAACTGGTTATATTTAGGGGCATCAGCGGCTTCATTACTATTGCTGAGGAATTGTACAATACCCACCACGACTAAAAATAGAATCAAATAAAAACCAGAATTACGGATGAACCGATTCATCCCCTACCTCCTCTCAAGACACTAAGTTATTTTACCATAACCTGCCAGTATGTCTCAATAGAGGCATCTGACAAGAAGTTATAAATAAACTGTATTAAGTTGTGTAAATTTCCGGTTTAAGTACACCTACATAAGGTAGGTTCCGGTACTTCTCTGCAAAATCTAAACCATAACCGACTACGAAAGCATCAGGTAGTATAAATCCTGTATAATCTGCTTGTAAATCTACCGTACGGCCAACTGGTTTGTCAAATAACGTAACGACTCGTGTAGATTTTGCATTACGATTATTTAGCATTTCAATGAGGTAACTTAGTGTAAGTCCACTATCGATAATATCTTCTACGATCAATACATCCCGTCCTTCAACAGGAACGTCTAGATCTTTAATGATTTTGACAATGCCCGTTGATTTAGTGGCTGCCCCATAACTAGACACTGCCATAAAATCAAGTTCAATCGGCACTGTTATCGTCTTAACCAAATCTGCCATAAAAATAAAGGCACCTTTTAGAACGCATATCACAAGAGGATTACGACCTGCATATTCGGCACTTAACTTACGTCCGAGTTCTGCAACCTTCTCCCGGATGTCTTCTTCACTGATGAGTACTTCTAGTATATCATTCTGCAACTGACTGAACCCCCTACGTTAAACTATGAAAGTATTACACCAACCATTACTATTAACCAATTTGTTGCGCTTATGCATCTTCAAGAGACATATGAAGAATAGAAGTCGTATGCTGATTGACAGGTGCATGGATAGATCGTCGTATTCCTGGTATCCAAACCATTTGGTTATTACCATCAACGATCATAGGAATTTGAGCACGTATGGATGGAGGCACTTTATCATCCATAAGGATATCCTTCACCTTTTTGCTACCGTTTAATCCCATCACTTTCATGGTATCGCCATCCTGCCTACATCGCAAGGTCAAGGGCAAAGATAATTGATCTGCGTCAAACACCGCTTCGTGACCTTGTAATTCAGCTCGTGACCATGACTTCTGTTCTCTCGAATAGACTACCATTCTCAAGATCTTCCCAATTTCGCTTACCTTAAGTTCGGGTACAACTGCATTAAGTTGATATGTATACCTTACTCTCTGCATAAATGACTTAGGCTGAAATGTAACGACATCATATTCCTGTATACAGACGAATCCCCCACCTAGGTCTCGGCTCCACGTCGAAGGAGCTTTCTGTGTTATGGCATCGCGAAGGGTCTCGATCTTGTTATAATCAGTGAGCTCAGAGTCCACTGACATGTAATTTAATATTAGTTTAATCAACCTCCGTTGTAAAGCGACATGTAGGTCTGAAAAGGAAGATACGCTAAAGGTGAACCTTTCACCGACTTTACGCACCAATTCATGGTACAACTTCGCAGCTGCCTGCTCCATATAATCGTCCTCAGCGGTCATTACATTGGATAATTGATTCAAAGCCTGTGTAATCTGTCCATTATATTGCCCTAAAAAAGGGAGTATATCCAGACGGATCTCATTACGTCGATACTTCGTTTGCAAGTTACTCTCATCAATGGCGTACACTAGACCTTCGTTTTCACATACATCAACCAAGGCTGTTTTGTATATACGTAAAAGAGGACGGATAAGTTCCACATTTTTTATCATTCTATTAAACTTCATGCCAATAAGACCAGATGGACCACTTCCTCGTAATAGATGAAGAAGAACCGTTTCTGCTTGATCGTCCGCATGATGGGCCGTTGCGATAGAACGGGCACCATATTTCATAGCTGTTTTAATAAGAAACTCATATCTTTTATCCCTTGCGGCCTCCTGAGTACCTTTTCCACTTTTTATCATATAAGCAGGAACATCAACAGCCTCCATTACAAATGGAATATCGAGCTTAGCTGCCATATGCTCCACCATCAGAGCCTCTTCATCCGATTCCACTCGAAAACCATGATGGACATGAGCGCATATGAGCTTCAATGGCATATGGCGTTGTGATATTTCATGCATAATATGCAAAAGAGCCACAGAATCCGGTCCGCCGGAGACTGCGACTATAATGGTATCGTGAGGGAGCCATAGGCCCTGTTCTTCCGCAGTGCGAAGAACATGCTCTACCAAGAGGTGCATTCTCATGTTTCGTATGCTCCTTTTACCTTAAACTCGTATACTCCCTTATAACCAAACCGCCAAGCATACGACACCACATAACAGTAAGAATGAAAAAGTAAAGGCATATCTTAACCAACGAGGTGTCTTATGTGAGGGCTTGTTTTTAGCGAATACAGGTTTATTTATTTGTTGCTTCCATAGATTCCAAGCTTGATCTGACCCTTCAAATTCTCCACGAATCGCTTTGGTCAACCAACCCGCGTAAGGCTTCAGCTTTTGACTTCGCTGAACAAGAAAGAGTAGATCCGACACGCTACGCGTCTGAGGAAGATGCTGTGTAGCGATAGCACGCAGACCTTCTCCATGAATTAGATGAATACAAAGAATAGCAAAGGCAAACAGGTCATACCCTTCGTCGCTTCCACGAGTACCGGCATTCCAATAACCCCTGTCATACCATTCTGTAAATTGTTTCACACTACGGCCTATTGAACTTACGCCGCCATAGTCGATGAGCTCCACTTCACCATACTCAGATACCAATACATTCTCAGGTTTCAAATCTCCAAACACGAACCCTAACTGATGTAATTCACGAAGTTTCTCTAATAGACGTAAACCTACTATGCTAATCCACTCTTGTCCGCGTTTGCGTATGAAACGGTGTAGTGGGCTTCCCTCCACGTATCGCATTACATAAAAAGGGATCTCCCGATGGCGTTCTGAATAATCGTCTACTTCGAGTAAATAGGGCCTATGCACAATCCCTTCTTGCTTATCTTTTTGTTTCCGCTGTATCTGTAGTGAAGTCAGAACATTAATCTCCGACTGTAACTCCAACGTATCATTTCCCATCTTCAGCGCATAACGCTCCCTGTAACCTGCCTTTTGGACCAGATAAACAGTTCCATTAGCCCCTCTTCCGAGTATACGTTGGATCACAAAACGACTATTTCGCCATTTCCCCGTGATCACCGTACCCGCTGAGTATTCGGGATTAGACGACGTAATCACCGCGTTTTCCTTCTCCCTCATCGGAATTCCCCCGCCATGCTTGATGTTCATCTAGTGTACCATAACGGAAGAAATCAATCACCTTCATGATCGCTGGTCCTGTTGGAGTCGCTCCTTTCATGCTAATGCGATTGAACAACGACTTTAGCTTCCCAAGATCAGAAGTCCAATTCACATTCATAATGGCATCTTCTCCACTATGTCGCCCTGGATAATGAAATACAGCTAATTCACTAAAACCTTCCCGAGCCTGTAAGCTTAGCATCAAATCGCGTATAGCTTCCTCGACAGCGAATAGTTTTGGCTTCATGCTCGCACTAGCATCAATGATCAACGCAACTTGAAGTGGTGTTGTCTCCGTTAATTCGTCCACCACCTCAACGACCTGTGAACGGCGATTTGGAGGCAAATCCTCTAACGTTGATCCTCCTAATATATGTTTCAACTCTTTATTAACGGCTTGTTGTATGGTCTGCACAACCGTCTTCCGAGTCATCATTTGCATTGTTTGTGCTAACTTCTGAGTTCCAACTATTCGACTAATTCCCCCGCCTGCTTTGGCAATATCAGCAATTTCTATACTACCAAGCTCACCAATGGTACCGTAATCTACGACACCTACCACATTCACGGTTATACCGTCTTCTAGTGCATGTGTTGCGGCTAGAATTGGGCTGACTCCCATATTTGAACATCCATCTGTTATCAACAAAATTTGCTTCATGTCCGATCACCCTCCCAATGGCAAAAGTTTTATTCTCTCTATCATTTCCACAATTGAGAGAATTCAAACAAGGAGTTTCTAAGTGATCCATACTTTTTTAAGGGACTCATTTCATTCACAAACTAGCTAACCGTGCGAGGCCGATCTATACGTGTTATTCCAGGCACGTGTAGTGTAGCCCATTTCGGCTGAAAACGTTCCACCTTTCCTACAACGACCGTCATGTCATCATGGATCTGATTCTGCTGATAACGAATAACCTTTTCCAACAGACAATCTGCAATATATTGCGGATCATCACTCTGAATCTCTTGAATAATTCGTTTCATCCACAATTCTTTGTTCGTCGCATAACCTGGAGCATCATATAAACCGTCTGTCATCATGATGAGAATGTCACCTGCTTGAAGCTGAATGGTGACCAAATCCACTTCGATTTCTTGGATGATCCCAATCGGAAGATTACTTGCGGAGACAACAATGACCTCTTGCCCCCGTTTGATAAAGCTCGGGGTAGATCCTATCTTCATAAATGTCGTCTCAGCCGTATATTGGTCGATCAATGCCATATCTACCGTTGCATATATTTCATCTGGCGAACGGAGTAAGAGAATTGAATTAACCGACTTGATGGCTAATTTCTCATCCATACCGGATTGCAGTAGTTGCTCCAATATATTAAGTGCAGTACTGCTCTCTTGACGTGCGCGTTCACCATTACCCATGCCATCACTCAAAGCAACTGCAAATGTTCCATTGCCTAACTCCACTGTACTGAAACTATCGCCCGAGAATACATCTCCTCCTTTGGCAGCTCCAGCAACCCCTGTTGTGATTTCAAATGTTTTGGCTGATCCAAATACGACTGTTGCTAGTCCGTCCCGTGCACCAGAGACCGTTTCCTGCATCACAGCAATGTGTTCATCTAGAATGTTTGATAGAAGTGGAGCAATGATTTTACGGCACTCATCATACCCCCGCGTATACGCATGAACAATCTCGATCTCAACTTGTCCAGAATCTAGATTGATAATATCAATCCCATGAACAGAAAGTCCCATCTTCTCCAATGCTTCTCGAATCTCCTCTTCTTGTTGGTACATTGCTTGTCCTTCTCTTTTGATCTCACGTGCTAGATCATCCATCACTTGCGATACACCTGACAATTGTTCGGCCACTAAATGACGACTATCGTATATTTGCCGCTTCCACTGCATATCATGTTGATAGAGATGGTATTGTTTCTTCATGACCGCAAGCACATCTCCGGTCTTGTGACACACTCTATTCCATTCATGTGGAACTTTATCAGGAGATAGATCTGGATTCTCTTCTACTGCACTCATCATGTCCGTCATATATTTATATGTTTGGTAGAACTTCGTATCCCAGCAGTGTTCATTCTTGAAGCATCCCGAACAAGTACCTTGTGTAACAGAATTCATGAAATGATCCATTTCTTCGGTACGCTTACTAACTTCACCAGCACCTGAAACTTGACCAAAACTTTGGGATAATTGTCTAAACACATGCGAGAACTGCGTCACCCGATCTGCAGTCAAATCACGTACCCTCTTCGCATATTCATGCTGGGATTTCGTATGGTCCTGCGTACCCGGTACATATTTCGATATCATGCCAATCACCGTCTTAGGTGTAAGCATAAAGAGAACAACAGCAGCACAAGTCTCCCAAGTAGACGTTAATACATTACCCGGACCAATGAAATAGATTGAAAGTATAGACGAACCTATAAGCATCCCCACGGCTACCGTCGCTCGATTCCCTTCTCGCAACATACCAGCAAGCATCCCGGAAAAGGCAAGAAGACTCATTTGATAGATGGCTGTGATATCGGCCAAACTTAGAATTAATCCTGTTACCACGCCAACTGAAGCGCCTAAAGATGCTCCACCTACGAAAGCGAACAACAGAATCAAGTAACGAGATAAAATATGCTCAATCGATAATGAATAAATACTCCAACCTACAGCTCCCGTCATGACAGAAGCTAACAATATAATTAAACAAAGGACCTCTTCATTTTTTAGTTGATAGTTCTTTTTGCGATATGTAAATACCGGAATTGCTTGAATAAATACCATCGTAAGCACAAAGCTTAGTACGGCATCCAAAGTCATCATGAGTAGAGAATACCACGTTAACGATGTCCCTAAGAGAATATGGAATAGATTCACACAGAACGTGGAGACAAATACCATGATAGGAGCATAGGATAACTCTGCGTGTTCAAAAGCCTGTAACCCCTTATGAATGAGAAAGAAGATCAACAATTCTGAGGATATAATGATGGCAATCGGAAAAGGTGCAAAAAGACTACCTGCAATGATGGCGACTGTGACGACCGGAAGATAGTCTCGACGCATGAATAAAATAACAGCAAAAAATGCTAATGCAAAAGGGGATAACTGATCTAATATCATTGCCTTTCCTAACAGGAAACCCATAAACGTCAGTACGATCATCCATTTCTTAGCTGCAACAAGATGTACTATCCGCCGAACGACACTCCCCTGTGTCATACGTGCAATCCATGAACCTGATGGGTAAGCAGATTTTTCTCTTTCTGCCATATGTACCCCAGGGAAGTTAATTACATTTCTCTTTTCCATAATTTTAAGCACCGCCCTTAATAATGTTTGTTGGTACCCATTATAGAGTGGGGTGTGCGAGAAAGTTTGTCATAACAGCGGACAGGCTCTTAAGAAATTTCCGACAAAAAAGCCTCCGTTGCGGAATGTCGGGAATGAGCCTCAATCGCTCTACACGCAACGTTTTAAAACTACCATCATGATTTTCACTTTGCTAAAATTGGAAGACGCATGTTCTTTTTTATCTAGCGATTGTCCATGAGATATCTGGAAATCAGTTGGAAGTTGTCGGTAACTTAAGATAGGCGACAAAAAAACCGTAGAGGCATCTGCCTACTACGGTTATCTTAAAATATAAGAAACTATATGTTTTACTTGATACTCTAGTCCTTATATTTCCGCGTGAAACGGGTACCACCTTTAGGCGGTATAGCCGTTTCTACTTGAGATATTGACTATTACATGCGCTTAGCGCCACGGCCGCCACGTTTGGATTCCGTATTTTTCTTGATGGACGATGCCCGTTCTTCGCTATCTTTTAGGAAGCGTGACACTTTATCCTCGAATGTAGCTTTGACAGCAGGCTTAAACGAACGCCCGCCTCGTTCACGATTGTAACTACCACCGCCGCCACCGCCGCCACCTTCTCTACCGCCACTAAATCGTTCTCCGCCGCCTTCTCTACCGCCAGCACTGCCTCCAGTACTACCGCTACGTTCAGGTCTTGGACTTCTTGGTGGTCTTGCTGCTTCTGGTGGCTTGTCAACAGTTTGTTTGATGGATAGTCCGATCTTGCCGTCCTTGTCGACATTGATCACCTTAACCGTTACGACATCATTGATCTTCAAATGATCATTAACATCCTTAACGTAATTATCAGCGATTTCTGAGATGTGAACGAGACCCGTGACACCTCCTGACAGATCCACGAATGCTCCAAAATGGGTTATGCCTGTCACTTTGCCTTCTAACTTGGTGCCTACTTCGATTGCCATAGAATAAAATGATCCTCCCCTAAAAAATATACAGCAAAATTTATAAATCTTGGCTGTGGTGATTTGATTATACATAATGCGCAAAGTAAGGTCAACAAACGAATGACCTGCACCTGCGCCTATATTACGGGCTTGAGACGTCCGGACGAATTGGAATTTCTTCTGGTCTATATAGACCGTAATCCTTACGTGCCAATTGCCCGATATATTCAGGATCCTGTAATCGGTTAACATCATAATTCAGTTCTAATACAGATTTGTCCGTTGCAGCCTTAGCCGCTTGCTTCTCGATTAATTCAGCGTTCGTCACGGCGATTTGTGAATTCTGACTCAATATAGTATATCCTGCCCAACCCATAAAGAGAACCATAAAGCACATCCATAACGACAATCGTCTGCGCCCGCCTGCATATTTTGTTGAGCCTTGATTAACTGTTGTCTGCGAGGCATACTTGCCCATGAATGAAACCTCCCTATGACCAGCGATTCCACAACTTCATACAAATCTGTTTAACCCTCTTGATCCGCTCTTTCATTCTCAGCTTGGTTGTTAACGGATGAAGCATCCATTTCAACAGTCTCCAAAAAGGATGTAAGCATCGTAACACAACGCCAAAAATGAACGTAATCAATGTCCACATGATACCTAATATACTCACTATTAACCGATATAGAGTTCTAATGGGCAACCAAATGACGACTATGAATAACCTCTTCAACAAATATAATACATATTGTACTACCTTTATTAACATTACCACAAATCGCTGTGTTGTAACACTTAAGATTAAAAAATAGCCCCACACGCCTATAAACAACCCAACAAATGCATAAAACCGCAACTGCCCCTGATTGCTAATATAAAGCATCCTAAATATAAAAAGGGCCATTCCACACCAGTACAATAAATCGAGCACATGGATTGTCCACTTGGGAAAATGGAACTGATTGGACAGCACCCGGTAGCTGTCATAAGCCAGTCCCATCGCTGCCCCTGAGAATATCATCCAAAACAGCGTAATCCACTGAACGTAGGGACTCATTTAAATAGCTTGCCCAACATTCCTTTATTTTTACTATGGTGGGATCCGGGATCCAAATATACAAGCGAATGCACAAGCCCATCGATGGAGAGGAGACCATCCTCCAAACTGAGGTTTTTAATATGTAAGTTCTGACCTTTAATGGTCAAATGTCCGAGTTCTGTCTGCAACAGAAACTCCTCGCTGTCGAAGCTTTCAACATTGATAACGCCTGTCATATGAATCTGTCTACGGTTTTGCATATGAAGATCATGCACCTTCGGTTTTCCTTGCTCAATCATAGCATGTACCCCTCCTTCTACAAATAGCTTATGGCGGGCATTGATCCATTAGAACTTCATAACCCTGACAAATATAATCTCTGATCTCAAAATAGCGCAAAAGAAAGAGCGTCCTCTTCATTTAAGAAGAGAACGCTCTATGATAAATCTTTCACCTATTACTATTTAGAGACCTGTCTCTCTAGCAATAGGTTCTTCCTTAACCAAGGTGTAAAGGCTTGTGGCCTCTTCCTTACGGGTGCTCTCAGCAAGTCTCTCAACCCGAACCGTAACCAGCTTCTGGCCAAATTGAACGGTAATTTCATCGCCCACTTTTACCGCACTGCTAGGTTTTGACTCTCGACCGTTGATAAGTACCCGACCTTGATCCGAAATATCCTTCGCTACGGTACGCCGCTTGATTAACCTTGATACTTTAAGGAATTTATCAATTCTCATAACTATTTTACAGCTTCTTTAAGTTTGTTGCCCGCTTTGAAAGCTGGAACTGTAGATTCAGGGATTTCAATCGTATTTCCTGTTTGTGGATTACGACCTGTACGTCCTGCACGTTTGCGAGTTTCGAATGTACCGAAACCGATCAATTGTACTTTATCTCCGCCTGCCAATGCATCTGTTACTTCGCCTAGAAAACCATTCAAAACGGATTCAACATCTTTCTTAGTCAATCCACTTTTTTCGGAAATATTGTTAATAAGGTCTGTCTTGTTCATCATTAGTTCCTCCTAATATATATATAAGTTGTTATTACCATCGGTATGGGACTTCGGCTAACAAATCCGACATCACACCGGAATTGCACTATATGGGTATTCTTGATTTAGATGCAAAATCCTGCTTTTCCGATGTAATTTTTAATTTTTTGTTCGAAATTTGTTATTTATTGACGCTTTGTGTTTTGGCGAGGTTCCATATCTCATCCATTTCTTCTAACTTACTGTCCATAATGGATCGCCCTTGTGACCTTAAGTGTTCCTCAATAAAATGGAACCGCGATACGAATTTGTGATTTGTCTTCGACAATGCTTCTTCTGGATCAGCATGAATAAAACGAGCAATATTAGAAACAGCAAACAGTAAATCACCAAGTTCTAACACCTGTTCCTCGTGACTCAGTTCTTGTTCAATAGCTTCACGCAACTCAAGCAATTCTTCTTCTATCTTGGCAAATACACCCTCGATATCATCCCAATCAAAACCGACTTTAGCAGCCTTTTTCTGCAATTTGTAGGCCTTCATCAGCGCCGGGAATTCGCGTGGAACACCATCTAATACAGAAGTCGTGTCCATACTCAGCCCTTTAAGACGTTTCTCCTCTACCTTCATCTGATCCCAGTTTTGAAGAGCCGCTTCCGAATCCTTTGCAGACGCATCGCCAAATACATGGGGATGGCGGAAGATCAACTTATCATTAAGACCTTTAATGACGTCATATATGTTAAAGGAACCGTTCTCCTCCTCCATTTGGGAGTGAAGCAGTATTTGTAGCAACAAATCGCCTAGTTCCTCCTGCATATGCTCTGGATCGTCCTCATCGATGGTCTCTATCACTTCGTAGGTCTCTTCAATGAGGTTTTTGCGTATCGAAACATGGGTTTGTTCTCGGTCCCAAGGACATCCTTCTGGACTACGAAGTATACCTACTATTTCATGTAACCGGGCAAATGTCCGTTGACGCAAATGATCTTCATTACTTCTAGGTACATATACCAAGGATAGATTTCCAAATCCCTCTACACGATCCAACTCGTATAATGGTACGCGCACAATATCCTCTTGTCCCTCTACACCCAAAGCGTGACCCACGATCACCGTATAGTCATCTGGATAAACTTCCATCAGACTTAACTTCACCTCTGAAGCAGTATACACATCATACACTTGTCCTATTAAAGTATGTAACTGCGGCTGTATAAGTGTACTATTCAGTCCCGCTGCATCCAACAACTGAAAGCCTTCAATCGGATCAAAGCCAAGTCTTGTGAAAGCTTCATCTAGAAAGCTCTCTCCGCCAAGCACACGTAATGTAATGCCTTGTTCTGGACAACGCTCTCGTAGTAACTGGACTGTTGATTCCGCTACCATAGGGTGACCTGGAACAGCATACACAATCTCTGCGCCCATTTCACCTGCGCGAGCCTTATCCATTAGTTGATTAGCAATCGTATTATATACCTCTGGAAAAGAATCATGCGTCTCATATATTCCGTCAAATGACTCAATAGACAAGTTCCATTCATCAATTGAGGACATGACCGGATGTTCTTTTGTTCTAACGTATATACTTGTAGCCTTTTGTAATGTCTTCACAATACCAACCGTGAGCTGGTCGGGATTTCCCGATCCTAGACCTACGACAGTTAATGTTGAGCTCATACGCCTACCTCCACTCTTTATTCGCCCATGATGACGAAGGGACCATGAATAGAATACTACAGTACCATATGGACTATTGTAGCGCACAAATCTTAGCGTAGCACGCGTAGCCTTTGCAGTAATTTCGTAAGTCCACTTCCAACCTTAGGTAACATACGTAGCTCTTCCTCACGGATCAGCTTCGTAAGCACCACTAGGATGACAAATACAATGGCACCTGCGGTTACACCGCTAAGACTCTCCACTACAGCAACCATTCGCCCTGCGCGCAGCCCTAGCGCAGAGAACACAGTCGTAGCCGCCCACTGGGCGCCGACTGCGGCACTACCCAGGCCGACTAGAATAATTGCCGGCTTAAGCAGTAGAGCGCCAACACCAAGGCGCAGGCCGGCGCTACGGACGAGCAGGGCTACATTCAGTGCTGCGGCCAACAGTTGCGCGACCACGAAAGCGATGGCCGCACCAGTGATGCCAAATTTGGGTACTAACCACAAGTTGAGCAGCGTCTTTGCTAACGCGCCGACGAGCAAGTTCACAGCCGGTGCTTTCACAATGCCAATACCTTGCAGTAGCGCGGCAGAAACCAAGCTAATCGAACTGAACGCAGCTGTAAAGGCAATCCAACGCATCGTGTCTGTACCTGCTGTATCCTGATACAACATCACATTAATCGGTTCTGCCAATACACAAAGACCTACAGATGCTGCAAGTCCCATCATCCAAAACCAACGAAGCGCTAAACGACATTGATTCTGCATCAATAGGGTATCACTCTTAAATCTCGCCTCAGCTAACGCCGGAATGAACAGCACGGATAGCGATGTCGCCAACATCGTTATCAGTTGGACAAGTGGCATGCCGCGATTATAAATGCCGAACTGAATCATCGCACCAGAATCGCCAATTCCACCTGCCTTCAGTAGTTTAGGAACCGTAAACGTATCGACCAAATTCATTAAAGGCAGAGCCAAAGAAGCAAGACAAATAGGAATAGCATACACCGCTATTTTCCTCAACAGCATCCATGAACTCTCTGATCGTATAGGGTCACCCAACCTATTCACTGCAACTGCTACCTCTACATTGCTTACTCTCTCACGTCTTGTCTTTGCATCGACAGGAATCAACCTCTTGTTTACCCTTGTGCGATACCTACGCCAATAGAACAGCATCACCAGTAACCCTGCAGCCCCGCCAGCAGCAGAACCAAAAAGCGCACCTGCAGCAATATCCTCTGGTCCCGCCTCTCTTGAGGTTAAATAGAGTAGAAGCACAATCATAACGGTAACGCGAACACTCTGTTCCACAATCTGAGAGATCGCCGTAGGAACCATATTCTGATGTCCTTGAAAGAACCCTCGAAGCAAAGACATCAAGGGAACAAACAAAAAAGCGACGGAGACGTAACGAATGGCTGACGCCACATGAGTATTATCAATCCACCTTGCAATTAATGGTGCACCCAAATAGGTGCAGAGCCCAAGAATGACACCCAACAATCCAATAAACCAAGAAGATAGCCGTATAATCCGTCTATTCTCCTCGTCGTTACTAGTAACATCGTTTTCTGCCACGAACTTAGAGATCGCGATAGGGAACCCTGCAATAGCCAACGTGATTACCAATGAATAAAATGGATAAACAGTATTATAAATGCCAAACACGACATCCCCACCCATATTTTGCAAAGGGATTTTTTGCAATGTGCCAATTAACTTGGAGAGCACAGTGGCTAGCGTTAATATGAATGCACCATGTAGCATTCTTGAGGCTACGCTCACGTTATCCTTCATGAGTTACTTCCCTACTTTTCGCGGTAATTAAGATGGTTTACTCTATAGATTGACTAAAGGCGAAATCCCCTATTCATGATCATTTATAGAAGTGATTGAATTGGTGAGCGCAAACTTTAGTTCAATCTATATCCATTATAACCGCGATCAGTGTCACAAAAAAACTCCCGCTTCTTTTGCTCCGTGTATAAGGAACGAAAGAATAACGGGAATGGTCTTGGATTTCTTATTGTTCCATTTGTTTGCCTAGGAATGAAGCAGCTGTCTCAGCCATCTTCACTTCCATCTGGCCCATTTTCACTGATTCATCTTTGTTCATAAGAATGACAGATCCAATCGGATCTCCACCCGAAATGATCGGTGCTACGACATAGGATGAAAGTGTCTCCTGATGGTCTTTACTGAGTTCATAACTTCCGCTGTTCGTTTCCAACAACGATTTACGACTATCCATACAATTCTCAATAAGTATCCCCACTTGTTTATCTAGATACTCCTTTTTAGAGCCTCCAGCTACAGTTATGAAGGTATCTCTATCCGAGATGATTGTAATATGTCCTGTTCCCTCAAATAATGATTCAGCGTATTCCTTAGCGAAATCACCAAGCTCTCCGATTGGTGAGTATTTCTTCAATATCACTTCACCATCACGGTCTACGAAAATCTCAAGCGGGTCTCCTTCGCGGATTCGCAATGTTCGTCTAATTTCTTTCGGGATAACAACTCTGCCTAAGTCATCAATACGGCGTACAATTCCAGTAGCTTTCATTTCACATGTTGCCCCACTTTCTAAAGAAGATTTTTCAACTACTGTTTCAAAAGGGAAATGGAGAGCCCCCAGATCAGTTATAAGTGTGATATCTGACCATAGTATTTAACTCTATCCACTTCCTTATACATACAATACACATAATAGTTATGATAATTGATCATAACCAATCTTTCATTTCCGCTTTTCATTAACAATTCAACAAATCTTACTTGTCCCTTACCCTTGCTTGTCCCACTAATAGCACTATTCGTGATATTAAGGTGTTGTGACTTCAGTCTTTGTTTCATCATTTTTTGTAGCGTCAGTATCTGTTCCTGTGGAGTCTTGTCCTGTTTCAGGAGTCGTCGTTTTCTCATCCGTCTTCACTTCTGGAGATTTCGGCAAGTTAACCTTTTTGATAATATCTTTCAAGTCATTACTCATAAATTCATCGATTTTACTTGAACCTATCGAATTCTTAATCGCATCTTTTTGTACTTGTGTTAATTTATCAAAAGGTGTCTCTGTACGTGACTCCACCTTCAAAATGTGATATCCATAATCGGTCTCCACAGGATCACTAATCGTGTTCAGTGGAAGGGTCACTGCGCTTTGCTTGAATGCTTCTACCCAATTACCAGCAGGTGTATCTGCATACAAACCGCCATTTTCTACAGAACCTGGATCCTCGGAATATTTCTTCGCAATGGTCGCGAAGTCTTCACCCTTATCCAACTTAGACTTCACTTCTTTGGCAATCTTCAAAGCTTCTTCCTTGGTACGTTCTTTCTGATTAGCATCAGTTAAAGAAATAAGAACATGTCTAAGCGAGACGATCGTGAAGTCTTGTTTCGTAGCATCATATTGTTTCTTCACTTCTTCATCTGTTACCTTACGAGTCATATCCTCCATTGAGATCATGACTTGTTCCAAGTAGCCCAACAAATCGGATTCCTTCAGTTCTGCTTTTTCCAACATGGTTTTGAATTGATCTGCAGTAACCTGCTTCTTCATTTGATCCAATTGATCAACCGCTAATTTCTTACCCGCTTCTTTAGCTTCATCGGTTGCTTTATCGCTCAAATACTCAAAAGCCACTTGTTGGTTCACAAGATATGTTTTGAAATCTTCCATTTCTGCTAGTTGCTCATACTGTGGTGATAAAAAGATAAGCACTTTTTTCTCGATATTGTATTCTTCGAGCGTAAGTTCGCCGCCCTTGTAGGTTGCAACAACGTCTTCATTACTTTTACCACATGCAGATAGCAAAGATAGCGTTAATACCGCCACTAGCGTAATAGATACTAATTTCCATGATTTCTTATTTAACAACATCCTGAAGTTCCCCTTTCGATTTGAACGGCTCTCGGACGGCTTCAAGAAATTGTTCCAGAAGATCCAACAGCTGCTTTTCCTCAAGTCCCTTGCCCTTCACGCGTATAGTCATGACAAGCTCTTGTTCAAATTGTACACGTCTTTGAAACGAATTTCCAATGGAGGCTAATTTAGCATGATCAACTGCCTTCTCTTGACCTGCATAAAATTTAAGTGTGACATCGTCTCCACGCTTCACAATCGACTCAATACCATACATTTTGCCATATACTTTCATACGTGCTACAGCAAGCAAATTCACGACCGCCTCAGGTAGTTCACCGAAACGATCCATTAACTCGTCTTCGATCTCGGAAACCTCTTCAAATGAAGTGGTAGCTGCTACCTTTTTATAAATTTCAATCTTTTGAATACTATCGTAAATATAATCAGAAGGCAAATAGGCATCTATAGCGATATCGATAAGTGTATTCCAAACCTTCTGTGGAGGAAGCTCTTCGCCCAATACCGTGACCTTTCGTTTTTGAATTTCTTCAGCTAGCATTTGTGAATATAGATCGAATCCAACGGATGCAATAAATCCATGTTGCTCGGCTCCCAGTAGGTTACCCGCACCACGAATAGAAAGGTCTCGCATGGCAATCTTGAATCCTGATCCAAGTTCGGTAAACTCTTTGATCGACTGAAGACGTTTCTCTGCTACTTCAGTTAACACCTTGTCTTTCTGGTACGTAAAGTAGGCATAAGCAATCCGATTGGAGCGGCCTACACGACCACGCAACTGATATAGCTGGGACAATCCCATTTTATCGGCGTCATGTACGATGAGCGTATTCACGTTAGGAATATCTACACCTGTCTCAATAATACTGGTACTTACCAACACGTCATATTCACCATCTAAGAAATCAAGAATGGTCT
The DNA here is from genome assembly GCF_001637225.1 of Paenibacillus antarcticus. GTDB lineage: Bacteria > Bacillota > Bacilli > Paenibacillales > Paenibacillaceae > Paenibacillus_AQ > Paenibacillus_AQ antarcticus. The sequence continues at coordinate 28,314 of NZ_LVJI01000028.1, read as the reverse complement.
TCTCAAGTTCCGACTCATTCATTTGGCCATGGCCTATACCTACTCTAGCTTCTGGAACAAGTGCAGAAATCTGACTCGCCATTTCTTGAATTCCTTGTACTCGATTGTACAGGTAATACACTTGCCCACCTCGGGCAAGCTCTCGTTCCACAGCTTCTCTGACAAGGGTCTGGCTATGTTCGACAACATATGTCTGCACTGGGAACCGATTCTCTGGTGGCGTCTCAATAACGGACAGATCCCTAACACCTAACATGGACATATGGAGCGTACGTGGAATTGGCGTCGCTGTTAACGTAAGCACATCAACATTCGTCTTTAGCTTCTTCAACTTCTCTTTATGTGTTACACCGAATCGTTGCTCTTCATCCACGATCAGAAGACCCAGATCTTTGAATATGAGGTCCTGTGATAACAATCGATGTGTCCCAATAATAATATCTACTGTTCCTGCCCGAATTCCCTTAATGGATTCGTTCTGCTCTTTACGAGAACGGAAACGACTTAAGACCTTGATGTTAATCGGATAACCCGAGAACCGTTCACGGAACGTCTCAAAGTGCTGTTGAGCTAAGATCGTTGTTGGTACCAAGACAGCTACCTGTTTACCCTCTATAGCAGACTTGAAGGCAGCACGAATAGCTACTTCGGTTTTGCCATAACCCACATCTCCACAGAGTAGGCGATCCATCGGACGGCCCTGCTCCATATCCTTCTTGATCTCTTCAATCGCTCTTATCTGATCTCGAGTCTCATCGTATGGGAACATCTCTTCAAATTCTTGCTGCTCGGCAGAGTCCTTCTCAAATCCATAACCTGTCGTCGATTGACGTTCAGCATACAATTTGATTAGATCATCAGCGATATCCTGAACGGTAGAACGAACCTTGTTCTTCACTCGTACCCAATCATTACCACCAAGCTTATAAATCTTCGGCTCTTTATCCTCGGAACCTACATATTTCTGAATGAGATCTATTTGCTCAATCGGAACGGATAACTTGTCGCCTCCGGCATAAAGAATATGTAAATAATCCTTATGAATACCGTTGATATCTAGTGTGCCGATCCCCACATATTTACCTATTCCATGGTTTGCATGTACGACATAATCACCGACCTTAAGTTCGGTATAACTTTTGATGCGTTCGGCGTTATCAATGTTTTTGGTAAGCTTACGAACCTTGCGTTGCTTCTGAGAGAACATCTCACCCTCTGTAATGACAGCCAAATGAATGGAAGGCAACTCAAATCCAGTCTGCAAATTACCTTGGAGCATAATCGGCTCATCAATACCGTAATCCAGCAATACGCGTCTCATACGCTCCATACGTTCATCATTGCTGGCAAGCATCATGACACGAACACCGGATTTATGCCAACGTTCCATTTCAGACTTAAGAACATTCATCTGACCATGGAAATCTTGCATTCCTCGACTAGTAATATTAAGTATGTTTTGAGGCTGGGTATGAGGAACTTGACGTAAAAAGATGGAGAGAAATAACGTCTGGAATCGACGTTCATATAAGACCAAATCGTTATCAACTGACAAAGGCATTTGTGGTAACATTTTGCCATTCTGCAATAGGTGCAAATTCCACTCAGACTCGTCACGTTCGAGCTGCTTCGCCGTTTCGACTAATCTTGTAGGTTCATCAAGAATCAGAATCGTATCTGTTGGAAGATAATCAAATAAGTGACACTGTTCTGGATATAGTAAAGAAATATATTTGTAGATTTCAGGGAAATACACATGCTCACGCAGCATTTCCATCTCTCGCTGTATTTCCTCTTGAAGTCGAAGTTTAGCCTGGCGATCTGTCATCTTATCAAGCTGGGCTTGTAGTAAAACACCTGCCGCATCGGCAGCTCTCTCTAATCTTGCGTGATCCGCAATAATTTCCTTACATGGTGTAATCACAACTTTGTTAACTTTATCAATAGACCGTTGATCGGCCGGATCGAATGTACGGATGGAGTCTATTTCATCATCAAACAACTCTACCCGATAGGCGAGTAAAGATGTCATTGGATAAAAGTCAATAATGCCTCCACGTATACTCATCTCACCTTTGCTTTCTACCCGTTCAACGCGTTCGTATCCCATTTCAATCATGCGCATGAGGAAAGAATCCAGTTGTAATGTACTTCCATACTGGATTGTTATCTGTGCATGAGCCATGACTTCTGGGGCAGGAAGAAGCCTCCTAACACCAGCAACAGGAGCTACTACAATCCCATTAAACCCTTGTGCGCATTTCATTAATACATCAATACGTTGAGCAAGCGTTTCAGGACTAGAAACAGCCGATTCAGCAGCCACTAACTCATTTGCAGAATAGAGCAACACTTGATCTGGAGAAAGCGCTTCCTGTAAGTCTTCCGCCATTTTCTGAGCTGAGAACATATTATGGGTCACAATTAACAACGGACGTTGTACCTCTTCGTGCAGTGACGCCATCATGATCTGCCTTGCAGATCCAGATAATCCCGAAATGAGCTGTTCCTTCATACCAACAGATATTCCAGATGCAATCGATTTTAAATCAGGGTCCTTAGAAAAAGCTTCTATAAGTGCTTGTAGCAAAAGTGGCACCTCTCTTATACTTACTAGTAAACAATAGATTTAACTCCATGTTTTTACCCATACCTCACGTACACAACATAAATGATAATATCGTCAAAAGAAGCCTCAGCAAACTGCCAAGGCCATGTAACGACGGTGAACCCGTCGTAAAGACAAACAAAGATTAGTCTTAGGCTTCACTCTTATTACTGAAGTGGATTAGATATCAAGCTTAATTCAGGATGATATGCTAACGCTTCATTACAATATTCACAAGTGACTCTAACCGTCACTTCCCCGCTCAAATCATACGCTATTATATCTCGACGTTCTGCAGGGGTCAAGGAATGAAAGCCTAGCTGTGCCTCGGTAATCAGACTTGAATCAATCGTGCCTAATACCGTGTTACAGTGTCTGCAGATGTATTTTATAGCCATTTTATGCCTCCTGAGGGTCATTTATACCCTCATTATGCCCTGACCCCATAGAGTTTAGCCCTTTAAGTATTTTTTTAAATATAAGAAAGTATAAGGATCGCTTGATACTTCACTTCATATATTTCCGCGCGTACAACATGTGCCATCTTGAAAAAGGGACGGCATATCCATTTCTACGTGTGTCTTAGCCATTATACTTCGCCATCGTTTGTTCAAACGAATGGTCAAGGCTATATTCAATAGCATCGCAACTATTATCTATCATTTGTAGTACATAATCCTTCTCTTTCTTAGCAAAAGGAGATAGTACATAATCCACTACCGCAAGTCCAGGTACTGGACGCGATATTCCCAGGCGAATTCGATTAAATGTCTGTGTACCCGTGTGTTGAATAATAGATTTGATCCCATTATGTCCACCAGCACTCCCTTGATATCGGAGCCGAAGTTTACCTACTTCCGTGTCTAAATCATCGTAGACAACAATTAGATCTTCCAGATTGGCTTTATAATAACTCATAAATGCGTGTACAGATTCACCTGAAAGATTCATATAGGTCAACGGTTTAATGAGCGTAACCTTGGTCCCACCAATGTTGCCTTCTCCAATATGTGCTTTACATTTACTAGGTCCAAAGACAATCCCATGGCGTGCCGCGAAGGCATCTAGCGTCATAAATCCTACATTATGGCGTGTCTTGTCGTAAGCGGAACCTGGGTTCCCAAGCCCTACAATCCATTTCATTGATATATATATCCTCCATCAGCCATTATTTCATACAGTATTTAAGCCGTTGAATAACTCTAAGATGTTATAGAATGCACGATAAGGGTTATATCGCCTCATGACGAGGCGGTATAACCCTTTATTTAATCTACAATCCTACTCGATCTCGAAGAGTTTACTGATTGATAATTCTTCGTGAACACGAATAATGGCTTCACCCATCAACGGAGCTACTGAAAGCACCTTAATCTTGTTACTCGGATTAGGGTGTGTAATCGGAATTGTATCCGTTACGATAACTTCCTTCAGTGGGGAGTTCTCAAGTCGTTCCATAGCTGGTCCTGATAATACAGGGTGTGTACAGCATGCATAGACTTCTTTTGCTCCGCCCTCCATCAACGCATTTGCACCTAATACAATTGTGCCTGCAGTATCAATGATATCATCTATCAATATGGCCGTCTTACCTTCAATATGACCGATAATGTTCATGACTTCACTGACATTAGGCTCAGGACGACGCTTATCTATAATAGCAAGCGGTGCATTAAGGAAATCAGCCAATTTTCTAGCACGTACTACGCCACCATGATCTGGAGAGACCACGACAGGATTCTCAATCTGCATAGAACGGAAGTATTGGGCTATTATTGGAACACCCAGCATATGATCTACAGGAATATCAAAGAATCCTTGAATCTGCATAGCATGTAAATCCATCGTGATTAAACGATGTGCACCAGCCTTTTCGATCAGATTAGCTACGAGCTTCGCAGTAATCGGATCACGGGATCGTGCCTTACGATCTTGACGAGCATATCCGTAATAGGGAATCACGACATTGATACTTTTCGCAGATGCGCGTTTCAATGCGTCAACCATCACCAACAACTCCATCAAATTATCGTTAACGGGACCACAAGTGGACTGTACGATATAGACATGACATCCCCGAACACTTTCGGACAATTTGACTTGAATTTCGCCATCACTAAAGCTCGTCGTATGAGAATCTCCCATAGGAATGCCGATATAATCAGCAATTTGATTAGCAAGCTTTGGATTTGAGTTACAAGTGAATAATTTTAATTTGGAATCACAATAAGTCATAAAATAAAAACCCTCCGTGCGGATTCATTGAATTCATGTCTGATATTACCTACTGATTCATTCACATAACTGATTGAATTTATCATCAAATAGGGTTGTTAGCCTTTATTCTTCTTTGCTTTAGCCTTGTTACGAATTTTATCTGCATATCCAGGTTTGTTCACCTGTTGTTGTCTCGCGATGGCCATCTCATTCTCACCAACGGAGTGTGTAATCGTTGAACCTGCTACGATAAATGCACCTTTGCCTACTTTAACCGGAGCAATAAGATTGACATTACTACCAATAAAGGCGTCATCTTCAATCTCTGTCACAGATTTATTATACCCATCGTAGTTCACAGTTATCGCACCGCAACCTACATTAACATTTTTTCCGACGGTAGCATCTCCAATATAACTCAAATGTGACACTTTCGAGCCATTATCAATGACGGAATTCTTCACTTCTACGAAGTCGCCAATCTTGACGTCCTCTCCAAGCTTAGCTCCGGGACGTAAATATGCAAATGGTCCAACCGTTGTACGCAAACCTACTTCAGCATGGTCGAGAACTGAATGACTAATGATTGCGTTATTAGCAATAATCGATGAATCAATATCACTATTAGGACCTATGATACAATCTTCACCTATAACAGTATATCCTTTAATGATCGTTCCTGGATACAGAATCGTATCCGAACCAATGGTAACATCCGCACCAATGACCGTTGAAGATGGATCAATCATCGTTACACCATTCAACATGTGACGTTTTGCAATTCGTTCTCTCATAAATTGTTCGGCTTCAGAAAGCGCTAGACGATCATTTACACCTATAGATTCAGAACTATCATTTGTGATATACCCGAGAACCGTTTCACTCGCATTCACAAGGATACCAATCACATCTGTCAGATAGTATTCCGATTGGGCATTATGGTTCGTCACCTTCTCAAGTGCTTCGAACAATTTGAGATTGTCAAAACAATACGTACCTGTATTAATCTCGCGTACGACATCTTCTTGTGGTGAGCAATCTTTTTGTTCCACAATCCGAAGTACGCTACCATCTTCTCCGCGAATAACACGTCCGTAACCCTTAGGGTTATCCAGTTGGGCAGTTAAGACCGTTGCAGCAGCGTTATTGCTCTCATGCAGCTGCATGAGCCCTTCTAGCGTCTCTGGCGTAACTAGGGGAGTATCTCCACAGATAACAATCGTAGAGCCAGCCTCATTCCTAAGTAACGGCGCAGCCTGTGTAACGGCATGCCCAGTTCCTAGCTGTTGCGGTTGAAGCACATATTCTGCGGCATCCCCAAGATAAGATTGTACGGCTTCCGCACCATGTCCAACAATCACAATTACTCGCTCACTGTTGACTTGTTTAACGGTGTCAAGTACATGTCCTACCATGGGTTTCCCACATACAGGATGAAGTACTTTGTATAATTTGGATTTCATCCGTTTGCCCTGACCTGCGGCAAGAACTATAGCCATTCTTTTCAAGGGATTTAACCTCCTGCTCTTGAACTCACTACTGAATATATCTCATTCTACGAAAAAAGAAAAGAGAGCCATGTACTGGCTCCCTTTTCTTCAAACCCTATTAGGCGAACTTAAGCGCCTTCTTCAATCACTTCTTCTTCTTCATTAGCTGCACTTTCGTACTCTGCTAATACAGCAGATTGAATCTTCTCCCGAGTACCGGAAGAGATTGGGTGAGCAATATCGCGGAATTCTCCATCAGGAGTTCGTTTGCTAGGCATAGCAACAAACATTCCGTTGTTTCCATCAATAACCCGAATGTCATGAACAACAAATTCGTTATCAATGGTAATGGATGCGATAGCTTTCATTCTTCCTTCAGAATTTACCCGACGAAGTCTGACATCCGTAATTTGCATGTGTGTGTTCACCACCTTTTTCCATCAGAGACTTGGTGTATAATTCCACACAACACACGTAAATCCTTTTTTTTAATTCAATAAAATATCCTAAAAACAGGAATTTATTAAATAAAAATATTATTCGACAATCTTCTTGCTTATTCGTTGATAACCTACCTATTTCACACATTTAAATCGACAAGTATTTCGAGGTCAGAAAGCAATCTAAGATTCGAAATAATTACCCGGACTCACAAGAATCTGTTTACTCTTGAAATCAACGGCTGTCAACTTTGCAAGCGATACATAATCATGGAGCAAACGCTCTTCCGTCTCTACAGCCCCAGATTCCACCAATACACCAACGCCAGCGACTTCGGCATTAAACTCAGCCAGTAAGTCGACCATGCCTTGAATCGTGCCTCCTGCTTTCATGAAATCATCCACAATAAGCACTCTGGACTTTTCCTTTAAAGCTCGACGAGACAAAGACATGGTGTGAATACTCTTGTGAGAGCCTGAGACGTAATTAATACTTACCGCAGATCCTTCCGTCACCTGATGGTCACGGCGTACGAGGACAACAGGTAGATTAAGTTGTGCACCTGTCGCATAGGCTAATGGAATACCTTTGGTTTCAACGGTCATCACACAATCAATTTCTTTTTCTGCGAATGCTGTGGCGAAAATTTTACCTGCTTCGTTCATAAGTGATGGCTCTCCCAGTAAATCGGACATATATAAATATCCACCTGGTAAAATCCGATCTCTTTGTTCCAACTGTGCACACAAGTCCTCTGCAAAGAGCAGGGCTTGCTTCTTCGTCATCTTAGGAATAAATCTTACGCCACCCGTTGCTCCTGCAAATGTTTGTAGATCTCCCATACCTTCATCTTCAAACACTTCTTTAATAATGGCTAAGTCTTCACTAATTGACGATTTTGCCGCACCATAGCGGTCAGCAAATGTCGTAAGGGGTATCAATGTATGTGGTCTGTTCAGCAGATATTGTGTTAACTCTACTAAACGTGCGCTTCGTTTTAATTTTTTCACGAAATGCTCCTCGCTAAATCCGAATATTTTATATAAAATATATCATCATTATACGCCTTTTCACAAGTGTCTATACTCCTAAGTCAATAAACGTACAGCATAAACTTCACGACAAAACCCTCGTAGTCCGTTATAAATCCTAGGAACCTTCGATTCCTTGGATACTAAGCCGAACACCGTTGGACCGCTGCCTGACATCAACGTTCCATCAGCACCCAACCTCATCATGGCTTCTTTTAAGTGTTGAACTTCTGGATGTAGCTTGAGCGTAACATCTTCAAGTACATTACCCATTTGCCCGCATACCTCGTGGAAGTTTCCGGCTTGGATGGCAGCAATCATACCTGATGCCGATGGATGGTTGGTAATCTGATGACTTTTCAACCGTGTATATACTTCTGCCGTTGACACATTGATCGGTGGTTTGGCCAGTACAACCCAACACTGGGGAGGATTCTCAATTGGTGTTAACAATTCTCCCCTACCTGTTGCAAGCGCCGTCCCTCCAGTCACACAGAAAGGCACGTCTGAGCCAAGCTCTGCCCCTAATTGCTGTAACTCTTGCGTTGGTATATGAAGCTCCCATAGACGATTCAGACCTCTTAGTGTCGCAGCCGCGTCACTACTACCACCTGCAAGTCCTGCAGCAACGGGAATTTTTTTGTCCAGATGAATATGAACACCCTTCTTGACGTCATATCGATCCTTAATTAATCTTGCAGCTTGGAAAGCCAAATTCTTCTCATCAAGCGGAATATAACCTGCTTGGCTAGAGATAATGATCGTATCTCTTGGTAACTCCACCATTTCTAATCGATCTGCTAAATCGACCATTGTCATTACCATTTCCACCTCATGAAAACCATCAGGCCGCTTATGTAATACATCCAGCATTAAGTTGATCTTGGCTGGTGCTTTTTCATAAATTTTCAAGGCGTTCACCCACCCTTAACTTTTCGCTCATTATAACTTCACACATTATACCAAACTGTCTCATTCAAGTCATTTAAGATTATGATGATCATACCCTTAATTATCCAAGATGCAAATAAATAATCTATCAAGGTGAAATGGCTATACAGTCGTTTGGCAAGGATGGTACTCATTTTAATGGAATCATAAGGAATAGAGTATGAAAAATTTTACACTTACTTATATTTTAAAAAAAACGAAAGACCACCTCTTGGGATGGCCTTCCGCTTTCATATCATCATTAATCTGGGTTTCTGGCTGCTGCCTTCTCCGCAAGTTCAATCGCTCTTTTGACCATATTCCCTGCATCCTTAGCTCGAATGCCTCCCCATCCTTCTTTCTGGACGGTATCGTAGAACCCTAAATCTTTCGCAAGCTCATACTTAAGTTCTTCTGACATCACTTTTTTACGGCTCATGAATAGTCCCCCTTATCAATAAGTGAAAATGAATGTCGCTGTTAGTATGACGCAGTACACTTAATCTCATTCACTAACAAGTTCCCGATTTCACCCCGCAAAAAGAATATACAAAAAGACAGCCCTCCAAGAAGGACTGTCTAGTCTTTATAGTTAAGATTTATGCTTTGATATACTCAAGCTGCATTTCACTATTGTTCTCGCAAATCGTAACTTCCACCGAAGCAGTAAGGATATCTGCGTAACTGTATGAAACACGTTTAAAAGTCTGTTGTTCTTCGTCTAGTTTCACAATAAAAACAGAAGGGTACGTTTCTTCCAAAACACCAGTTCGCTCAACAGTCTTTCTGCGACCGCCGTTGGCACGTAACATAATTTTTTGACCTACATGAGCATCGAGACTGTGCTTGATTTCTAACAGTGCGTTTTTAGCCATGTCTAACGACCACCTCTTTCCTTGTCCAGTATAACAAATTTTTAGGTGGTTGTCAAATCAAAACATTAATTATATCAGCACTAAAATTATATTGTCAACGAATTTTTTCTGAGCCTACAAACCATTTCAATAAATCCCTAAATTCAACAAATAAACCCCAAATTCAAGGAGCAAATTCGGGGTTTATTTCTTTTTTTGACAACTACTGTATTCCTCGCACCTACGGACACAAGGGATTTAGTACCAAATACCTCCAACGTTTGGAAGTCGTTACTAAATCGCTGCTGGCGTCACTTTAAGTGTAGATAGATCATAAAGACGAGGAAGACCCATACGGTAACTCCCACGTGACTCAATACCACCTACACCTTCAGTACCACTAATTGTATTTCCTAATACATCGTTCATATTAATGACTTCTTTGATCGATGTGAATGAGGCTTTCGCAGCCACGTATACTGGATCTAGGGCATGAATGAGAATCCGAGCAGGTGAACTCGCGAAATTAGCTCCTGCTTGGAGTAAGGCCTCAAAATGAGACTGACAGGCCCCCGCTACAATGGTTAGGGCATCCAAGTTGCGTTCATACTGACGAGCTATTTGAATTGCACTTACGAAATTTTGTGAATTTTTGTAGCTATTCAGGCTATAAAGATCGTGGTTCCTCCTGAACTTTAAGACACCATCGTGACCTGTAATGACCAGAATATCTGGCTGGACCTTTGGCAAAAGTCGATAAAGTGCATCTGCCATGCCAGATTCCCTTACGTAATGACCCTCCGCAGGCACACGAAGCTGTTCGTAGGCCTGAAGACTCTTCTTTAGATAATTCGGATCTCCATCAAGATGTAGCACTTTACCAGGCACTTCGAAAAAAGCAGGCTCCTTGACAGCACCCCACTCTCCACCCGTTTGCATTTGATTCCGGGCAGATTGTTCTTCACGATGGCGCTGAAGAGACGACAGAGATTCATTTGCTTTCACTTGTGCCTTCTGGGTCTTTTCGCTCACCGGTGAATAGGGTACCTTCGTTAAATCCTTAAGGGGAGAATCCGCCAACAATCGAAAATCAGTTCCCTTAAGGATGGCAGAGTCCTGGTATATATCTTCAATACGAAACGCAATATCACCGCCATACGATTGGCGGACGACTAAATCACCCAAATTCATCAGAACATCACCCCTACCCCATGTTATGGGCAGTAACCCGGATTGGTTCTTATTTTGGTATATTTATCATTCACGATCTACACAATACCCGCTTCTAACAACACATTACTAAGAGTAGCAAATTCTTGTAGGCTGAGTGTTTCTCCACGTCTCGAAGGCTCAATTCCTGCCTGTAGCAATAAAGCATCAATAAGCTCACGTCCTTCAGCAGGTGAGAACCGGCTCTTGAGGTTATTCGAAATGGTTTTACGTCGTTGAGCGAATGAGGCGTGTACCACGTCAAAGAAATGTACTTCATCCTTAGCATCAACTGGCGGTTTATCACGAACCGTTAAACGAATAACAGCAGAATCCACATTAGGCTGCGGAATAAATACTGTGTTTGGCACGATACAGATCAACTTTGGCTCACTATAGTATTGAACTGCAATACTAAGACTACCGTATTCCTTACTCCCCGGTGAAGCAGCCATACGCTGAGCAACTTCCTTTTGAATCATGACAACAATATGCTCAAGAGGGAGTTTCCCCTCCAGAAGTTTCATCAAAATAGGTGTTGTAACGTAATACGGCAGATTCGCCACCACGCTAACCTTAGAAACATCTTTAAAATGGCTCTCAAACAACGCTTTCAAATCTACTTCAAGTACGTCTGCCTGTTCCACCTGCACATGCTCATAGGGTTCCAATACTTCTTCCAAAATTGGAATAAGGCGCTTGTCAATTTCAACTGCGGTCACCTTACCTGCTGTCTGTGCCAATCTCTCCGTCAGTGCGCCAATGCCGGGACCAATCTCCAAAGCCCCTTTGGTGGAATCCAACTCTGCTGCTTCAACAATTTTATTGAGAATATTCTGATCAATAAGAAAATTCTGACCCAAGCTCTTCTTAAAAGAGAACCCATGTCGTCTAATGATATCCTTCGTTCGTCTTGGTGTAGCAATGCTATCTAAATCATTCATTGTTTATTATCCTCCCTCTTCAATTTGGGCGAGGGCACTTACGAATTCATCACGCGTAATTTGAAATATCGCGAGACGCTTCAGAAACTGCTTGCCATTACAATACCCAATACCAAGAATGTTACCCATAGCCATACGACGAGCGGCTGCATCAGGGTGAACCATAAGCCCAGCGTCTACAAGGTCTTCCATGTCGATAAGGCTCTCTACGCCTTCGTAGGAGGTATGGACACGATCTAATGCGTGACGAATGGATTCCGGCGATGCATTCTCCACACCAATATCACCTTTGCGTGTCGCATCGGCTTCTGGAATGAAGGCATGCTTACACCCTGGAACACGCGAAGCAATAATTTTGCGAATTCGTTCTCCAGCATGATCTGGATCGGTAAATATAATAACGCCTCTTCGCTCTTGTGCTAATGCAATTCGCTGGATGATACGTGCATTAATTGCAGAGCCACCCGTTTCGATTGTATCCGCATCTACAGCTCTCTTAATAGCTGTTGTATCATCGCGTCCTTCCACGACAATAATTTCTTTGATCATGACTATTTCTTCCCTTCAAATCCATTATAACAACAGCAAAAAGAAGAGGATAAATCCCCTTCTTCAGCATGACTTCCATATGACCCTAATAGTATAGCATTACAAGACTGTTGTAAAACCGATTTAGTTCAATTGAGGCTTAGTCGGTCCGATGACATATACTGTTCTCCCAGACTTCCGTCCAAAATTACGAGCATTCTGTAAGGAGTCATAGTATACATCGATTTTATTACCCTTGATGGCACCACCCGTATCTTCTGCACGGCGGAATCCAATGCCTTCAATGTACACCCACCAACCCATAGGGATAATGTTGCGATCAACCGCAATCGTACGCCCCTCTGTTACGCGTGTACCTGAAGCCGTCCGTGTACCTATTCCTGCTTCTTCCGATGAATAAGCGGTCATAGACACATTCTTAAGAACCTTCTTATATGTGAAGTCCACGCCAGCCTTACTGAGCTTGTTATTGCTTAGGCTTGCTTTGATAACAGAACTCTTCTTGCTCGTGTCTTTTTTGCTTGCTAATGTAGATGCTAAAATAACTGGTTTCTTCGCTTCTACTTTCGTGCCTACCAGAACAACTTTATCCTGTCTGTTACTTTGCACTTCCGTGCCAACCATCTTCATCGATACAAACTTACCGTCTTGATATATTTTCTCGATATGATGAACGATTGTACCAGGCTGTCCATTCTGTGCCACTTTAACATTTCCTTTGAGAAGCGTTGAATCTGAAGTCTTAATCACCTGGAACGGAACTTTCTCAATACGCTCTACAAGCTGTTTATTAATCCGCACAATCTTGATCTCTAACTGATCTGTGACCTTACTAGTCAATTCAGGAAACACTTTATCATGTTCCTTAAGCGTTACACCTAATTCTTGAATAACACCCTTAACCGATCCTTGCGTAGTAAATCGGGTTTTAGATTGTCCATCAACAACGACATTAACCTTAACTGCACGCTCTATAAGAACCTTATCTCCGTCTTTAATCGAGCTGTTCAATGCCATGGAAACCTTATCTTCCGGTCTCAATACGATCGCTTGTTCATCTAACATATCCCGTAACATCGCATGATGGGTTTCAATAGGTTTCACTTGACCATCCATGACCAGATACACTTGTTTACGACCTTGAATACTGATTAACAAAAGAACCAAAAGGGTAATCGCTATTAAGACAATAGCTGCAACAGAGATATTACGTAAATTTTCATACTTCCAACGCGTTGCGTAAGTCATGCTGGATGATGATGAATCATGGGTTTCTTGTTTCAAAATGCCCACTTTCCGATCCTCCTTCATAGCCTCGCCGTCTAAGTAACCATATATGAGATCTGCGATTGACGTGACTATTATAAATTTTTTTACAGGATACTTTAGAACCACGAGTATCCTGCATCATGTACCAGTCTGCTCGTCATGTTTGTCACCCCCCTGTTAAACAAGAGTATGATGACAACATTGTCTTTATTCAAAAACAAAAGAAGCCATAAGAAAGAGTTAGAGGAACTCTTTCGTGGCTTCCCGATATCTGAATAAACGGAAATACATGCACGAGGTTGCCTCTCTTCATAACGCTTACGAGGTTAGCTGTCGGGTTTGGACGAAAGAGAGTCGCCCTATCTTAGGTCAACCGCTCATGGCGGATGCCTTTAAATTCACCCCAAAGACCCAATAAAAGAAATCAAATACGACATATGCTGAACACTTCATCAGTTCCATTTCGTATTGGTTCCCCCGTTCTCCAACGTTCGGAGATTCAGCGAGACTGGTTCAAGAAAATAATAAGCTATCAAAATCCGATCAGCTCATATCACTGAAAAGATGATATCGCGTTTCTATGCATGTTGTAAAGCACCAATCAACCACAAAATTCTGAATAAATGGTTAAAAAATTGTAATATCCTCGCTTTTGGTCACCCTCAGACACATATTGGTCGCTCATGCTTGCTTTTACACCATATTTACTCCCATTTTTATAATATACCAAATAAATCCAGTGCATTTCGGGTCGTTATTCGGGCTATTTCTTCGATATCAACACCTTTAATCTGGGCCGCAGCCTCTGCCACCAACCTAACATGAGCAGACTCATTTCGCTTTCCTCGATATGGATGTGGCGTAAGATAAGGTGAGTCTGTTTCGATCAATAATCGGTCCATTGGCACCTGAGCAAGTACCTCTTTAGGTTGCTTTGCATTTTTGAATGTGATCGGACCTCCGAAAGACAAATGAAAGCCCATATCAAGACACATTTTAGCGGTTTCCCAACTCCCCGAGTAAGAGTGCATAATACCACCAACCTCATGAGCCTTCTCTTCTCTTAAAATTCTTACCACATCTTCGTGTGCATCTCGATTATGGATCACGATGGGCATCTTGATCTCACGGGCAAGTCCGATTTGCTGGCGAAACACTTTGTGTTGAATATCTTTAGGAGATGTATCCCAATAATAGTCCAACCCAATTTCACCAATAGCGACAACTTTCTCATGTTGGCATAAAGATGCGATCCATTCTAGGTCTCCCTCTTTCATCGTAATCGCATCTTGCGGATGCCACCCAACTGCCGCATAGATGAAATCGTATTTCTCTGCCAACGCCATGGTCGTTGGGATGGTCTCCCGATTAAAACCGACATTGACCATTTTACTTACTCCACCTTCAATACAACGTGCAATAACCTCTTCACGGTCTTCGTCGAATTGCGGTGCATCAAGATGCGTATGTGTGTCGAACAACATCATGAAATAACCCCCTTCTTGTGAGTAACAACTTCAAATTCTATGTCAATAATCCTTGAAAATTTGGGTAATAGAAGGAGAAAACAGCGATAATGCTGTCTCAATTTTCTCTTCTGGGAAATATAGGTGAACTTTGCCGCGATGTAGACCACTTATCGATCGTACAATATCTGACACTTCGGATATTTCTTGTAATCTGTCTTGTCGGTCTAATAATAAAATTTGTTTCTGACTAACCTCATCTCCTGGATGAAATATATCGTAGGGAAGATCGCTTGGGAAATCAACAACCAGATCATAATCTGGATCCAAACCCGCTTGAACAAATGCTTCACGGATTTCATTAATCATATTCAGATTCTGCGGTTCTAACTCTACATATTTATACAGTCTTCGATGCATGAATCGCTCGCAAAGCTGACTAAGTAAAGGATCCTTCTCCATAACCCATTGCATAAATGCAGTCTGAATCAGAGCCTCGTCCAATTTCAAATACTGCTCAACGCTTAAGTGATCTTCAAATAAACTGACGATTGGCTTCATCATGAACTCGAATTGGAACCCACTATAATACAATTCCTTAGCCCGCTTAAAGATAAGTCGTAACAACATTTCTGAACTTCTTGTCACAGGATGAAAATACACTTGCCAGTACATTTGGTATCTTGACATAAGATAATCTTCAACAGCATGCATTCCCGATTCTTTCACCACAATTCGTCCATGATGGGGTCTTAACATCCGAATGATACGATCGATATCGATGGTACCGTAATTTACACCCGTATAATATGCGTCTCGGAGTAAGTAATCCATCCTATCGGCGTCCAGTGGGCTAGATACGAGATTGACAACAATGGGTTTATCATAAGTTTTTGCAATAACAGAAGCAACCTTTGCTGGTAATTCAGGATCCACCTCACATAGAATGTTATGTATTTCGGTGTCTCCCAGAATGATTCGGCAAGTCCACTCTTCATGATTCATGTCAAAAGCTTCTTCTATAGAATGAGAGAACGGTCCATGTCCTAGATCATGTAGCAAGGCAGCGCAAAGTGTCAGTAACTTCTCTTCCTTGGGCCAATCAGCGTACTGGTTTCTTTCAAACAACGAAATGATCTGCCTTGTAATCTCATAGACCCCTAATGAGTGTGAGAACCGACTATGTTCAGCACCATGAAAAGTGAAATAAGATGTCCCTAACTGACGAATACGACGTAGCCGTTGAAATTCAGCTGTATTGATCAATCGCCAAATCGTTGTATCCTGTACATGGATATAATTATGAACTGGATCTTTGAAAACCTTCTCTTCATTAAGAGGGCGCATCATATCATTTACACTCCTTTGTCATTGCATTTACACAATATGATAAACCATGTCGAAAAATGTCATATTGAGTCGTATTATTTATTTATAAAACGACATTAATTTTAGTTATTCTTATCACTTATTTTATATGTAATGTCGTATAATACAACACTTTTCCATAATAGTACCTATTTTTTATATGAATTACGGGTTGACTAATTTGGGAAAGGTTGGTATTATAAATATCACTAAAGCAAGAATTATGTCGAATCGTGGCATTTTAATTGGATATTCGAGAGGAGCAACAATAAATATGATGAAATCAACAGGAATCGTAAGAAAAGTAGATGAACTAGGACGGGTAGTTATTCCAATCGAATTGCGTCGTACGCTAGGCATCGGAGAGAAAGATGCTCTAGAAATCTACGTTGATGGCGAACGCATTATACTTAAGAAATATGAACCAGCTTGTATCTTCTGTGGCAACGCTGAGAATGTTATCTATTTCAAAGGTAAAATTGTTTGTAATGAATGTATCTCAGAAATTCCTACACCTGTAACTATTTAATTAAGAAAAACTTATATTTTCTTATATTCTGAAATAGGTTATAATAGGAATAATAAATTTATTAATTCAAACCTTTTTAATATCTCCTTGATGTCTTCCCAGCTTTATTAAAAGCTGAGAAGGCATTTTTTTTGCTTATTGTATAAACAACACATTTACAGTAAGGAATTATAAATATCTCTTTTCGAGACGCCACGATCGGTTGCTGTTCTTTTCATCGCATCTTTACGTGTTTCTCCCTCTTTTTCATAGTGTGTAACATGCTCTTCTAAAGATAAGTCCTGCCACCAGGCATCCCTCTGCGCCTGTTCATCTTCCTTACTTGCCCCCTCCACAACAACGACATATTCTCCTATCGGTGCATGCTCAGCTAACCAAGTCAAACATTCTTCAACGTTACCACGTACCATTTCTTCATATCTCTTCGTTATTTCACGTGCAAGTACAACTTGACGATTGCCCAGTGTTTCTAGCAAGTAACTTAACGTTTTAATAATCCGATGAGGTGACTCATAGAATAATAGGGTACCTTGGGCATACTGCAAGGAGGATAGAACACTCTGAATATCTTTTCGGTCACGAGGCAAGAACCCCGCAAATGTAAACCGTTCAGTCGATAACCCTGACACAATTAATGCGGATAGGGCTGCGTTAGCACCTGGGATGGGAATCACAGAAATTCCTGCGGCTATGGCTAACTTCACAAGGTCTGATCCAGGATCTGATATGGCTGGTAGACCAGCATCACTCACAAGTGCTAAATTTTTTCCTTCTATTATATATCGAATTAATTCTGGCCCACTTGCGACCTTATTGTGCTCGTGATAACTAAATAACAATTGAGGTGTTATTTCAAAATGAGTTAATAACTTTCGCGTCTGACGTGTATCTTCGGCAGCAATAATGTCACATTCTTTCAATGTTCTTACTGCACGGAAGGTGATATCTTCTAAATTTCCTATGGGTGTACCCACAAGATACAACGAACCGCTTGTTGTTTCCCCTTGAAAACTACTTTGCTTCTGAATACTCATACTGCACCCTCTTTTAATTTCTTTTTTTTTTGGACCCATAGTAAATATCTAATAATTCTTGGCAGTATTCGTTGTGCTCATTATATACAATCAGTGGAGGTAGAATTCGAACGTCTGGCTTGCCGTCACGTAACGCCTCGATCAATACCATATTAGCTTCTGAGCCTGCACGCGAATGTACAAACCGAATTCGCTTTGGCTCTAGACGATTCTCACGCATCAACGTCATTAACTCACCTAATCGTTGAGGTCTATGCACCATATTTACTTTCCCACCGGTACGAACTAATCGTGTGCAGGCTTGTAGTACCTCCTCAAGCGTACAATGGATTTCATGACGAGCTATCGCTTGATGCTCATTGAGCTTAATATCACTGCCATTCATCGGCATATAGGGAGGGTTGACCGTAATCGCATCATATATACCATGTCCCGTTTCCTTATAAAGCTCACGTAGATCTCCTTCTCGAATAACAACGGACTCCTCTAGCCCATTAAGCGCTACACTACGACGTGCCATATCAGCAAGTCTCGGTTGAATTTCAATACCTTCAATAGAAGCCTTCGTACGAGATGTTAATAACAACGGTACAACTCCATTGCCTGTACATAAATCCAGTACACGACCTTTGGGCGGAATGCTAGCGAACCTTGCTAATAATACCGCATCCATGGA
This sequence comes from Paenibacillus antarcticus, assembly GCF_001637225.1. Taxonomy (GTDB): domain Bacteria; phylum Bacillota; class Bacilli; order Paenibacillales; family Paenibacillaceae; genus Paenibacillus_AQ; species Paenibacillus_AQ antarcticus. Next base: position 9,699 of record NZ_LVJI01000028.1, on the reverse strand, counting down.
AAAACTAAATACCTCATCGCTCTGAATGATCCGAAGATTATGCGTTAATAAATCATCCACTCGTTCTGAATCTTTAAGCATTATATTATCTATATTCATTTACCCAATCCTTACACGTTTTATTATTCAATCAAATATAAGAAGTAGCGTACCTAATGAAACTTATACTTTCTTATATTTCAAAAAAACCGTAGGTAATTTCCCCTACGGCTTGATTTTGCTATTTATTCAGAAAAGACAGACAGAATAGACAGTCACCTTCGGTTCGTAAATGTCCATAATAGACATTACAAATATGGAAGCCTTCATGATATAACCTTGCAAGGTTATCATATCCCTCTCCAACAACATCTTCTAGAACTTCATGAGGATGATGTGGTATAGAAGATGCGACTCTTTCTTCCATGAGTTGAGCTTCTCTTTTCAAAATAATTCGAAGTCGCTCATTCTCCAAAACAAGTCGATTATTCTCTTCAAGAAGTTCCTTGACGAGTAACTTCAACTCACCTAAATCACTGTGCATGTGTTCCATTTGTTCTTCCATTTCCTGCATGCGTAGAAATACATTTTTCTTTTCCATGTTTCCACCCCGAACAGTAACCTCATTGGTCTACTTGATGACAACGTCATCCATTGGAAGTTCCTTAACTTTGCCCAATTCGAACAATTGTACGTGAACACTACGGCTACCAGCATTGATTCCTACGACTTTGCCATCTCCTAAAGCAGTTACAACCATTTTGCCAACGGCAGGCAGTTCTTCTCTTACACTTTCGTAGTTATCATGCTCAAACTTAAGGCAACACATGAGTCTTCCACACAATCCGGAAATTTTGGTTGGATTCAACGATAATCGTTGATCCTTCGCCATCTTAATAGATACCGGTTCGAAATCACCCAGCCAAGATGAGCAACACAGGATTCGTCCACACGGACCGATTCCACCCAACATTTTGGCTTCATCGCGAACACCAATCTGTCTTAGCTCAATTCTTGTTCTAAAGATACTCGCAAGGTCTTTGACAAGTTCTCGGAAATCCACTCTTCCTTCAGCCGTAAAATAAAAAATAATTTTGTTTCGGTCAAACGTAAATTCTACGTCCACAAGCTTCATTTTGAGTTCGTGGTCCCGAATTTTATTTAAACAGGTAGCAAACGCATCTTTTGCTGCCAGTTGATTCTCTTCCACAATACTAGCGTCGGAATCACTCGCGATACGAATAACCTTCTTCAGTGGTAAGACCACGTCTGATTCTTGCACCTCTTTTTTTCCAACGACGACTTTTCCGTATTCGATCCCTCGCGCTGTTTCAACAATAACGCTATGATCCTTCATAATAGGGAAGTCCAATGGATCGAAATAATAGATCTTACCGGCCTTTTTAAACCGGACACCCACTACACTGTACAAAAGCTAACCCCCTACCATCACATCTTCGTGTTCCCTATAAATCTATGGGGTCAATCCATCCTCAATCTTCTAACCCCATCAAAAATTGTTCCAGACAGAGTTGTCCATTCACATTATAACGTAACTTCTTCTTCGCCTCTGCGGCCAGATCCATATAGGAGATCCACTGCGCATCCGTTCGTGAAGGAGCCTGTGAAGTCAAATACTCTAGCTGATCTATAAAAACGATACTTTCGTGCCTTTCGTATTGAACATGCAGCATATCTTTAAACCACAAATGAAACAGGTTAAAGAGGATATCTAGGTGTTCTGAGAGTCCCGCTTTGAATAGCTTCGATCCCGCAGTAATAAGAGACGTGCTCCCTCTGCCCATAGACTCCTTCCCTAATTGTAACACTACGTTTCTAATTTCTGCAAACCAATTCTGCTCAAGTAGTTCCCTACATCCTTCCAATCCAGATGATAAATGGACCGCGCAACGAACTAATGGTGAGGGATACCCCTCATTAATGAGAACTTGAAGCATCATCGTAGGACTTAACGGATGAAATGATACACGCTGCGATCTTGATTGAATCGTAGGGAGAAGTGCTTGTACATTCTCTGCAATCAAAATAGCAACTGCAGGAATTGGTGGTTCTTCAAGAAATCTAAGTAAACTATTAGATGCTTGATTGGTCATCGTATCAGCATGATCAATAATGTATACTTTCGGATTCTTCGATTCCGATCGATAGGAAAAGACCCGCTGTAATCCACGGATCTGGTCAATTTTGATGGATGCCCCGTCTGGATTGATCAGAATTAAATCAGGATGATTACCGTGTTCGACTTTGCGGCATTCTAAACATTTACCACAAGCATCATCCTTTATTTCAGTACAGAATAGTGCTTGTGCAAAAGTGCGTGCCGTCTTCATCTGACCGCTTCCCGAAGGCCCATCAAATAAATATGCATGATTTACGCTGTCTTTGCGTAGTCCACTCTGAAGAATTTTTTTGGCTTCATCCTGCCCTAGAATATCATTAAAAGACATAAATCCCCTTTTCCTGGGTAAATTACTCATAGGATGTTATCTATATAGATTGAACTAAAGTCGAACCCCCATGATTCTCTTTAGAAATGATTGAACTTGTAAGTATAAACTTTAGTTCAGTCTATCTATTTAAAAACTTAAGTTGATTAGCATACCTCGAATTTCACCCATTTGTTGCAGAAGGTCTATTTTACCCTCTTCACTTTCTAATAATTCATCAGCCATGGCTAACAATGCAGAATCCAACTCATCAATTAACTTGTAACGTTTGCCACGCCCTCGTCGATCCCAGCCTCTTGTTTCCTTCATGCTTACACCACGACGAACCGTGTCTTCGAGGAATCGCTTGATCATCGTGCGATACGCTTTCAATTCACGAATCGTCATAGATCGTGCAAGACGATCTCCCTGCATTTGGATTTCTTTAAGGCGTCGGCCTAGTTCTTCTTGTGAAGCGATCTGACTCTGTTGTTGAATCACATCAGAGAATGATTTTTGCAGAAGGGGTTTGGCACCACTGTCCACGTTTGGCAATTCACTTTTGATGGGTCTATAACCCGGGTTTATTTTCAAAGGATATCTCCCCATTCACGATCGCCTTTGTTAGCTTCAACTACAATAGGATCTAACAAATGAATCTTTCTTGTTTAGAAGTGTTCGAACCGCTCCACTGGCATTACAAATACGGTAGCTCCACCGACTTGAACTTCTACCGGAAGAGGCAAGTAAGAATCTGTTGTACCGCTCATTGGTGTGATAGGCGTGACCAATTGCTCACGAATCTTACAGCTCTTATTAATAACAGTCATGACAGCATCAACTTGGTCATCGTCAATACCAATCATAAATGTCGTATTCCCTGCGCGTAAGAATCCTCCTGTACTCGCAAGTTTTGTTGCTCGAAAGTTAGCTTTTACAAGTTCTCCTGACAAACGGTTACTATCTTTATCTTGCACGATCGCAATGATTAATTTCATCTTGCATTCCCCCTCATTTTTAATTGAGTCCTGATATGGACTGATGATTTGTGAACCAACCAACTCGATATAAAAGGTCGATTGAAATACCCTATCTCATCCTTGAACCATTTGATGTGAATGCGAAACATGATTGATGTCATTACTTACTTACTCTTATTTGACAAGGAGGCGCCAAAATCCTTTAATATACCCTTTTCCAACTCACAAACAATATCATTCATCACTTGAGATGGACTCTGATCTGCATTAATCATAATAACTCGCTCAGGGTACTCCGCAGCAATAATGTGGTAACCTTCACGAACCTTATGATGAAACTCAATGTTCTCCATGTCTAGTCGGTTCACTTCCCGTTCCTGACTAGCTGCTATCCGAGATAATCCTACCTCAGGTTTAATATCTAAATAAAATGTTACATCTGGCATAAGAGAATCAATCGCGAATTGATTAATACTCCACACCTCATCCATCCCTAATCCTCTAGCGTATCCTTGGTAAGCAAGACTACTATCAACAAAGCGGTCGCAAAGAACTAGGGTTCCTGCATCGAGAGCGGGTCTCACCTTCTCTACTAAATGCTGACGACGAGCAGCTGCATACAATAATGCCTCTGTTCTAGCATCCATTTCAGTGTGTCTTGTATCCAGGATTACTTCACGGATTTTCTCTGCTATGGTAATACCCCCGGGTTCCCGGGTAAGCATGTAGGGAATAGAATGATCGTCAAAGTAGGTGCTTAATCGACTAATAATGGTTGTTTTACCTGATCCTTCTCCGCCCTCGAATGTAATGAAATTACCTTTGGCATTCATAAATTTTCCTGCTTTCTGTCCTTCTTAAAGACCATAATACTCTGTAATTCAGGGTCCGCGGCCGCATGACACTTCGCGCCCGCTGCGGACAGAACAAGAAGATGTTTTTGCATATCTTTAGAGATACTCTCGCCCATATATAACAATGGTATACCTGGTGGATAAGGAATAATCATTTCTGCCGCTACCCTTCCTGCACACTCTTCTAAGGGAACCGATTCGACATGCTTGGTCGCTACGGGCTTCAAGTTAAAGGGAATGGGTGTCGAAACGGACGCCTTCATAATGTTCCACGTGGAAAATTCGACAGCATTCTTCATAACTGGAACATTCCTTGGACTCCGTTCATCACCTTCCCCTGCAATAGATATATGCGCAAGGGCCCGTATTAGGTGATTCGTATCCTCCAACGTGGACCCTAAGCTAAAGAGTAAGACGACGTACTGTGCGTCGCTCATCTCTGGGATGCAGCCATGCACTTCAAGCTGGCGTTGCAGCTCGTATCCGCTCAGGGCCCCTGTGACGTCATATATGACGGCTTTGAAGGGGTCCTGCGTCGTATAAGCAGCCATAGCCGCGCTTGGCTGCGTGGTGTTGCCCGCAGAAGCGAAGCCTGCGGGCGGGCTCTCGGGCTGCGGCGGAGCAAGCAGCCCGAAGCGCGGGAGCTCCGCGAGCCCGCGCTTGAAGGCATCCACGGCGGCGAGTCCCGCCGTGAAGGTAGCCGCGCCGCCAATGTGTAACTGGCGGCGGGCTAAATCGAGCGAAGCCATCATCGGATACGATGGGCTGGAGCTCTGGACCATCGCTAGCCGCTGGCGCAGCAGCGCGCGATCGAGAAGTGCGCCCTGCACATGTAGCATAGCGCCCATCGTAAGTGCAGACAACATCTTGTGCGTCGACTGTACGACGCCATCTGCCCCACATGCTAGCGCGCTTGCTGGTAGCGTAGGATGATGACCGTAATGCGCGCCATGTGCCTCATCTACTAATAAAGGTACACCATATCTATGACATGCTTCTGCCAAAGGTGTAAGATCCGTACCCATACCATAATAATTCGGCATCGTAACCAGGACGCCCCTAGCATTAGGATATACTTCTAGCGCTTCATCAATCTGTGCTGCTGTAGGTGCAGTTGACAGTCCACTAAAAGAATCGATCTGTGGCTGTAGGAACACGGCCTGTGCACCTGCTAACATGAGTCCATGCAAAACCGATTTATGTACATTACGCTGAACAATTAGTATATCGCCTGGGGTGGTACATACCGTTAGAATCAAGGATAAGTTCCCAACCGTGCTACCTCCAACAAGAAAGAAACTCTCTTCTGCTCCGAAACAACTAGCCGCAAGTTGCTGTGCCTCAAGGATCACTCCTTCGGGATGATGAAGATCATCGGTTCCTGAAATCTCAGTAACATCAATCTCCATCATCACAGATAACAATCCTGCACCCCCTTGGGAACCATAAGCTTGACCATTCTTATGCCCCGGAACATGAAAGGAAATCCGTCTTTGCTCTCTATAGTCAAGTAACGCCTCATACAAAGGTACTCGATCTTTATTTATGTATCCCTGTTCTTGACTCTCCTTCTGGGCCTCTTCCGCTACTGATTGCGTTAAAGTACTCATTAGTTGTTCACCTAAGGCTTGCCCACTAACTATTCGTTTCTTAGACACGTAACCTCTCACCTTCTAATTCTATATGAGCGCTCATGATCGTGTATCGCACGCCAATTTTTTTTGTCTTCGTTATATAGGTGGTATGATCATACGATTCTGCCCCATATATTATCTCTTTCTATTTTATCGTAATTTACGTGTAACGCCTAACTTTAGTAATCATAATTTAATAAAGTGTAACTACAATATTACTATAATGTCATGATACCCATGTTAAAGACAAAAAAACCTAAGGTACACATAGGTACCCTAGGAATTTCAGTTTTAACTATAACTATCTATTTGAATAACGTCAGATTATTTCTTGATGTACCCAACGTAACACACCTATTAAAAATGTTATTTAGACCGTATAACATAATACTTACGTTATACAGAAGCTACTGTGAACCGTTCTTTGCTGTGCTTAGGCTGTTCAATTTCATCCAATACGGCTACAGCATAATCCTCCATACTGATGTAGCTTCTACCTTCCTTGTTCACGAGTAAATGATCTTTTCCAGTTTGATATAAGCCCGTTCTTTCACCAGGTTCGATCTCTGCCGGAGGACTAATAAATGTCCAATCACAATCTTCTTCGGCCAAGTATAACTTAAGTGCTTCACTCTGATTAGTTGCCGTAGGTAAATAAATATCAGGAAAACCTGGTGTATCTAAAACACGTGTACCTTGATCATCGACATATAGGCTTCCTGCACCTCCAACCACTAATAGTCGAGTACTTGGCGCTTGTAGCGCTAACTCAATCAATTTCTTATTTGCCTCAATATGCAGATGTTCTTCCCCTGGTTTCGTACCATAAGCACTTACAACTACATCAAAGGATTCTAACTCAGTCGTTAATTCAAAAACATCTTTTTCAATAACAACCAATTCACCCAAATCTTCAACCTTCTTGGAGTCTCGTACAATAGCTGTTGCTTTATAACCCCGACGTGATGCTTCTCTTACAATACGAATTCCAATACGACCACTTGCTCCAATAACTGCAATATTCAATAGAAACATCTCCTTTAAAAAAATATTAGATCCTGTAACCATTATAGTTACAGGTGTGTGAAATGTCAAATGCTCTTTACCTTAGTAATTTCTAATGAACCCCGCTATGCTATACTGTAATAGATCTTTAGCTTCTCTAATATTCACACCACTTTTGTTTTGTAGTTACCCATTTTGTTTGTGGAGGAATGAATTATGGCCATCAGCAGCCGCTTCTCTGTCGCTGTTCACATTATATCTTTATTAGAAATTTCTAAACCCGAACGCTTAACCTCTGAATTCATCGCTAGTAGTGTAAATACAAATTCAGTCGTAGTCCGACGTATTATGGGCATGTTAAATAAGGCCGGCATCATCAATACATCCCCTGGTGTAGCTGGAGCTATGATTTCCCGTCCTATTGCACAAATTACCCTATTAGATGTGTATCTAGCAGTCGAAGTGGATCACCAAGACCATTTATTCTCGATCCATGACAAAGCTAATCCCAATTGCCTTGTAGGCAAGAATATTCAACATACTCTGGACCAACGGTTCACCCAAGCACAACGTGCTATGGAGAATGAACTTGCAAACGTTACATTAGAACAGATTGTTACTGACCTTCTAATACAAGACTCTTCCATTTCTTCTACTACGACAACTATAAACAAAGGGTAGCTTATCATATAAGCTACCCTTTGTTTAAGAAAAAAAAGTATGAACTACACATTCACCTGCAGACTTATTCGCTTCATTTGATGAATAAAATAATGATACTTCGCTTCTTCCGCATCTGTTTGCACCATTTCTGATTCGCAAGCCTCGCAGATAAATTGAGATAAAATACTTATCCCTTCCTCTTTACCCTGCCCGCAAATAATACAGACGTGTTCCGTATGATCTTCCATCATCCATCCCACCTTGTCCTTTTTCCTATCAGTATGTTACAGTTTCTACTATTTTAAACCTTTTCATAGATCTTTCATATGGATTTTGTTCCTTTTGATATATGTATTCAGTCACATCTTTCTTGGTGTCTGTACCTTAAACATCTTTATAAATACTCTAGTAGAACCGATATATGTTATAGAGGCCCTCAAAGGAGGAAAGTTATATCATATGACGGAAAAAATCGATAATAGCGCCACTTTTTATCAATACAAACTTATTAAAAAGGTTCCTATTCACAAAAAAATGAACATGTTCTATTTAATACTTCCCTGTTTCGCAGTTATTGTGGAGATGATATTAATTTCTTGGACAAGCATCTTTTATTTCGTATTAGCCGCTCCTCTTGTACTATGGATACATTATGTTATATCTAGTTCTACACTCTTGATTGCAGGTTTTCATTACCGTAAACGCTGGGCATTCTCTATGAAACTTCCTTGGTTAGGTTACATGCCTAATCAACATATTACCTATCGACTATTTCTCAAAATAAATACATATACCATATGGATCGGACTTTGCTTATTTCTAGTCCTTATGATTTGGTCACCATTATCTTTTACTATAGGGCTACTCATCTGGCATCTTTGGTTTATGTTACCCCGACTATATGCCATTTCAAAACTATCTAGTATGCGAAAAGACGGCATGATCAAATTTAACACAGAAGATATCTCCTACTATAAACAATGATCCGATAAGAACTTTCGAATATCACATGATAAAAATCTAGAAACGTATTTGCCTCTTAATAAGTTAGCGTCCCTTTGGAGTGATAGTATCTTATAATAGAAGAAGACCTTCTTCCAATTGGAAAAAAGGTCTTCTTCTATTTATTTTCTAAGCTTCTTATGATTGATTTATCTGTAGGTTTGGGTACCATAATCACAAAATAATCATCTTCTACTGTAATTTGTACCACTTTTTTATCTTTTTTAAATACTCGAACTGCATCACGTTGTTCTTGTTCGTCTTCATCTTCTTGCCATCCCCATTCTAGAATGGTTTCTAAATAAACATCGGGAAAAGCATTCTTTTCCTTGAGTCCAGGTAGAGAATATCGGACAACATTAATTTCTGAATTGTTACCAGGACGATCCTTCTTATTGCCTTCCTTTGGTACTGGAAAGCTCTTTTCATTCGCCGCTCCTTCAAAAGAAATCCATGAAGGATCCGCGTTTCCACAGCCGACTAGAACGATCATTATACTACACAACAGAATGAGAGCACGCAGCAATGTTTTTCCACGCATGAATGTCCTCCTTACTTCATTTCGTTAATTACACGAATGTATCGTTTTCTGCTCTATAGACACTATCAAATTTAACTCTAACGATTGTTTAGCTTATTTATACTTTATTATTATACTTGCAAGTCTATAACCTTCGGTAACAAAACTGTTACACTCTTTTAACTAAAATCACATGAAGAAACTCTATCATTCTATTCTCTTTATAATTACTACTCATCACTGTACCTATTCTGTGAATGCATATGAAGGCTGTATGCTGGCATATATAGTTGCCTATACCGCACCCGCTGAATTACCTACATGTAATTACAAGCAACTATGATCTTTACGCTATTCACTTTACATCTCACAATAAAAACATAAAACAAAAAAGAACTACCGTTGATCGAACTCAACGGTAGTTCTTATGTGTGCTTGGCGACGTCCTACTCTCCCAGGACCCTGCGGTCCAAGTACCATCGGCGCTGGAGGGCTTAACGGTCGTGTTCGGGATGGGTACGTGTGGAACCCCTCCGCTATCGCCACCAAACGGTTTCAGCTTTATGCTGTTATTCAAGGTTTAATCCTTGAAAACTAGATACGAATGAATTTGCA
>NZ_LVJI01000027.1 GCF_001637225.1 Paenibacillus antarcticus | reverse complement strand
ATTGACTGCCTTTTTCTTAAATGCAACATCGTAAGTCTTCCTAATTTCGCCCATAAAAAAATCCCCTCCATAATAGACAGATTAATCGGCTTGCTTTTTTCTGTCTACTATAAGGGGAGCATATCATCTTGGCTGGGGTTCTTACTTGTCTTGTTTCAGTAATGTGCTAGTCGTTACTTTGCATTGTTTCCATCCACCGTTCGAACAGTGAATCTAATCGTTTCTGAATATCTTCACGTTCTTGCTGTAACGAGAAGAGTTGAGTGGCATCTCGACAGATGTCCGGGCTCAGCATTTGAATATCAAGTAGTTCAATATGTTTCTCAAGTTCCGCAATCTGGAGCTCTAGGGAAACATGAGATGATTTGTTTGATGCGTTTCGTTTACTTCTGGATGAGTTGGTAACAGATGCATCGGTAGTCTGTTTTGCTTTTGAAGGCCGAATATCAGTGTTATTATAATTGCTCAGTTGTTCAGATGTAATAATAACTTGCCTAGCTTGAATCGCTTTATAGTCTTCGAAGTTCCCGTGAATGACATCAAGTGCTCCTTGTTTCAGAACCCATAGTTTCCGTCCCATCCGATTGATGAAATAACGATCATGAGACACAGCGAGTAGTGTTCCTGGGAATTCCTCTAATGCTTCCTCAAGCGCTTCTCTTGAATCGATATCTAAGTGATTCGTAGGTTCATCGAGAATAAGTAAGTTAGGTTTCTGGTACATTAGAATGGCGAACCTTAATCGTGTCCATTCACCACCGGATAGGTTACGAACATCCTTGAATACGTCAGGGCCATAGAATAGAAAACGTGCTAGTTCTCCACGGGCTTCGCCTTCTTCCATCCCGACTTGTTCACGGAAATACTGTAGAATGTTCTGTTTCCAGTTCTGAGGCGTCTCTTCTTGGGCTAAATAACCAACGCTTACGCGTGACCCAAGCGTCACTTCACCGCTTGAAGGCAACTCCATTCCAAGTATTAATTTTAGGAGGGTACTTTTTCCGCTTCCATTATCACCCAATAGTATTGCGGACTCACCATAATGCAAGATTTCATTTACATGTTCAAAGAGAGTACGGCTGTCATATGATTTACTTAGCTCTTTCATCACCAGCACTTGTTTCCCAGAACGATCCTCTTGAGATAACTGAAGGTCCATTGTTTTACGCTCTAAGATAGGTCGTTTTAACTTTTGCATACGATCTAACGCTTTCTGCATCGATGCAGCGCGACGATGAAACCCTGGATTAGGTGGATTTGAACGGTTGCCCCATTCTATGAGTTGTTTGATTGTTTCTTGCATCTTTTTAATTTGTTTTTGTTGTTCTTGATAATCAGCAAATTGTAATAGGAGGCGGGTTTCCTTCTCCTTCATATAGCCACTGTAATTTGTATGATAGGTAAAGGCTTCACCATCTTCGATCTCTATGACTTTGGTAACGATTTTATCAAGAAAATATCGGTCATGGGATATGGCAACGACACTGCCAGGGTATTCTGTAATGAATTGTTCAAGCCATTCAATGGCTGACATGTCCAAATGGTTGGTTGGTTCATCTAGTAACAAGATATCCGGTTGCTTCAAAAGGAGAGAGGCAAGGCCGACTTTCGTCTTCTCACCACCAGAAAGGGAAGAGAAAGATCTATGATACTGATCTGTAGCGATTCCAAGGCCATTGGCAATACGATCAATAGAAGCCTCCATCTGATATCCGCCAGCCTGCTCAAATTGCTCTTGTAGACGTCCATACTCTTCAAGCCAACCTTTGTACAGATTCTCATGATGAGCATGTTGTGGGTCAGATAGCGCCTGCTCAAGCTCTTTCATTCGAGCTTGCCATTCTAGAGGTTTCGCAAAGCTGAGTAATAATTGCTCATATGTGGTAGTACCTACAGTTTCAACAGGGACCTGTTCTAGAAATCCAATTCTAGCTCCTTTACGGATTGAGATTTGTCCTTGATCTGGACGCTCTTGTTCTCTAAGAAGATGAAGAAGTGTGGTCTTACCGCACCCGTTACGGCCGATTAATCCCACTTTCTCACCAACGCGTATATCCATCGTAATATCGTTTAGAACAAGCTGAGCACCGTGGTATTTCTGGACATTTTTACATTGAATCATCATGATATATTCCTCCATAGATGCCACCTAGCAACAAAAAGCCACAGGGAAATGTCCCTGTGGCTAGATCAAACAACGTTTATTTCAAATATAAGGAATTATAAGTTGCACTTTATGATTCCTTATATTTTCACGGAAACTGATGATGTCCTTAAAAAAGAACAATCTAGAAGTTTCCTCACGGTTGAAGTCAAGGTAGGAGTGGCATTTCGCAATTTTGATTTAAATGAGAGATCTTGTAAATAGACAGACGGGTAGCGTCAGTTGTCATTTTATAAAAAATGCCGAACATTCCCGACGCCAATTGGTTGACCTTCTCATTTGCAAAATTGTGATTCACTCTTACCTCACCTCCCTTTTAATTGAATAGAACTATTCTATAACCAATGCGGATAGAAATCAAGATGGATACTATAAAAATTTTAAAAATAAAATGGATTTGCATCTTAATCCTGTATATAATTAGTAACAGTCTAGGGATGTTATATTTAATTAACAACTACTATTAGGAGGTACTTATGTCACAAATAACTGTTGGTATTGTAGGATATGGTAATTTAGGTAGAGGCGTAGAGAAAGCAATTCGACAAAATTCGGATATGACACTAGCTGCTGTATTTACCCGTCGTGAACCACAAGGTGTAACTGCAAGTGTTCCGGTTCTTCATATCTCAGAAGCTGAGAAGTATAAGGATACGATTGATGTGATGATTTTGTGTGGGGGATCCGCAACGGATTTACCTGAACAAGGTCCTTACTTCGCTAAAATGTTCAATACCGTAGATAGTTACGATACGCATGCATTGATTCCTGATTATTTCGCTAAGGTAGATGCTGTCGCTTCGGAAAATGGACATGTTAGTGTGATTTCAACTGGTTGGGATCCAGGGTTGTTCTCACTAAACCGTATGTTAGCTGAAGCTATTCTACCTGAAGGTAAAGAATATACATTCTGGGGGCGTGGCGTGAGTCAAGGTCATTCGGATGCCATTCGCCGTGTTGAAGGTGTGAAGAATGGTGTTCAGTATACAATTCCTGTAGAAGATGCTGTAGCGAAAGTGCGCGCTGGGGAAAATCCACAGTTAACGACTCGCGAGAAGCATCTACGTGATTGTTATGTTGTGGCTGAAGAAGGTGCAGATCTAGCTCGTATTGAGCAAGAGATCGTACAAATGCCTAACTATTTCTCAGATTATGATACTACGGTTAACTTCATTTCTGAAGATGAATTGAAGGACAAGCATTCCACTATGCCTCACGGAGGTACTGTACTTCGCAGTGGACGTACGGGAGACAACAATACTCAGATTATTGAATTTGGATTGAAGCTTGACAGCAATCCAGAATTCACTGCAAGTGTTCTAGTGGCGTATGCTCGTGCAGCGTACAAGCTAGCTAAGGTAAGTCAATCAGGAGCTAAGACAGTCTTTGACATTCCATTTGGTCTGTTATCACCAAAATCAGCTGAACAACTTCGTAAAGAATTGTTGTAGAAGTAATTACTTTCTTTAGTGAATTGAAATAGAAGGAGGGTGTCTCGGTAGCCATGGTAATGGTTGCTGGGACACCCTCCTTTTTTCGTTAATGATTTACGTGGATGCTCTAAAGAGCATTAATATTTATCCACAATGGCTCCTAGAACAGCTCCCCTGACATAAGGTTGCCCCTTAAGGATCTGTAGTTCCTTCGCGTTACCTGTAAGGACAACACCTAGAAGCCGAATGTCAGACTCGCTCGGTTTTGCTTTGTCTCCTCTCAAATAATTGTAAATTCGATTGAACTCATATTCATATTTCCCCTCAAGCCCTTGCTCCAATGATGCTATAAAGTCTTTTTCGTTCATTTGTGGTCCGTCCAAGTGGATACCGAACCCGAATACCCAGCTTTCAAACAATGGGTTTGCGAAGCTGATGTTACCATTTCCATCTTTGTAGGGATCATAAAACTTTCTATTATCATACGTATCGACCCAATACCATACCTGTGTTAGCTCGGGAGGAATCATCTTTCGTACCTCAGCGAGGGAATATGGCTTATCAAAGGAAATGGCCATTTCAACTAACTTGTCTTGATCCATTTGCTCGAGAGCAGACAGATCGTTCAACACCTTACCGTTATAGTTCACATCTGGAATGTAGAAGTTCATCAACCGCTGCCCGGTAAGTCCGTTATATGAACGAGTATATTCATAACCTTCTCGAATCATATCAGGATCAGGAAGAGATAAGCTTAAACCGTTGACACTGCCACCAATGTTTGCGAAGGGGAGGAATGGAAATACATTATAGACCGTCTTCTTAGTTCGCCAAGGAATCGGTACGCCTTCAACCACTTTGTATATGTTGTATTCTGTTGTACCTGATAAAAAACCATCTTGACCTGTAATCCCTGAAATATATTGATTGGGTCCACTGATATTCTTGAGCGCATACTCATCTTTCGATTCTTGGGAGGAGCTTGAACTAATTAGCTGAATATTAAGAAGGAATCCTCCGAATAAAACAACGACTGTGACGATTAAAGAGATGATAATATTTCGGATGAATGTTTTTCGTTTCGCTTTTTTGATGAGATTTGATAAGTTCTTATGATCTGGTTCTTCCCAAGGGGCTGTCATTCTACATCACCTCTGGATCTTTTTTGGAATTGCTTACGAGCCTGAAATAATCCTGATTTAATGTTTGAGACTTTCACCCCGAGCAAATCAGCAATCTCTTGGTAAGAGAACTCCATTTCATATTTCAAATAAGGAGTTGTTTGTGATGAGGTAGTATTTCGCTAAGAACATACTCAATTTCTGCGCGTTTCTCTTTTTGTAATAAATGGTCTTCTGGTAAGTCTGAATCCGCTACCTCGACTGAATCGATCGGCACCTGAATCCATTTATTTCGGCGACAGAGATCGTAGTAACGGTTGATAGCCACCTTGTATAACCATGCACTGAATTTATTAGTTTCTATTGTTTCGATGTATAAGAAAGCTTTATAGACAGTATCCTGTACGATATCTTCAGCATCAGGTGGTGTGGCTCCAAGACGAATTAAGTATTTTTTTATTTCAGCTATCTTAGGTTGGAGTGCTTGCTGTAACTGCCCGGGTTCCATGCTTCACCGCCTTTCACATGTATAACGAACAAGTATGCCAAATGTTATATGGAAATCAAAAAAAGACTCATCTGTTTGAGTCTTCCTATATGTGATGCTTATGTATAGTTGGTATATTGCTTTCTAAGTCGCATGTAATACAGCCATGTTCTGGCGATGAACGAACCAAAGGAGAGGACAACGAACGTAAGTGAAATCATGCTGATTATTTGTAGTGTATCTAAATTGTTATTAAACGTCGTCGATTCCATACTAAACTTTATATTTAAAGTATTAATGAGCATCAAAGGAAGAAATAGACATGAATAGGTGGTCGCTATGCGTCTTGCATGTTTTAAATGATGTGATTTGTCACTGTAGATCTGTGGTCGTTCTTCTCCCGCTGAATATTGACGGCTCCATAGGGTCCATTTTAGAAAAGGAGAATCGGATATGAAAGCATTCTTCCAACCGGAATCTCTGTGTAGGTCATTGTAACTTTCATCTGTAGTATTCTGAAAATCAGCACAATAACTTACTTTCCGCGGGTTACCTATTATAAAGTAGAAAGTGATTCCTCTTTTGCTCATACGATAAAGATGATAACCTTGTTCTTCCATAGATTCGAGCCAGTGTTCAAGTTTATCTGGAGCATACATCCACCCGAACTTTCTTTTAACAACCATTTGGCCTGAACGTTTTAATTGCTTTTCTTTATTCTTACTTCGTCTTATTTCAGATTGATCTATGTCATGAAGGGCATAAAGTGGTATATTTTCACGGGACAAATCTTTGTTTGTCTTATTAATTTTGATTACAGAATAGTTAGAAAGAATCCATAGAGCTAATACAGCACTAAAATAAATGTATGTTAAAATCCAATAAGGGCTTTCAACCACTTTAGATGGTGTATCTTGAGAGAATGCAACTAAGCTAAATATACCGACAAAAAGGATGGTCATCGTTGTCAAATAGATAGAAATACTACCGAAGATATACATAATCAATCGATTATGTTTGATGATTCCTTCACGAACAGGGGAGGTCTTTATTAATTCAAAAGGTTTCTCATTCGTGATTACGTGCCAATGACCGCTTTGCGTAATCTTCGTCCAACCCTCTTCTAATAAAGCTTTAGGCAATGATTCGGACTGTATTTTATCGTATACGAAACGATACGTTATTGTTGTAGGATCACCTTTAATAAAGAAAAAGTAACGTGTTCCTCGATTCAATCTCAGCAAATAATAACCCATTTTCCGCCATAGACGAAAGCCACGCTTCTGTTTTGTTCACATCATAGCTCCAAAATGGCCTAAATACTTTTGTTATCATCGAAATCCCCCTCGTACTTTAATGCATTCTGGTGCAGTTCTTTAAGTCTATTGATCTCAACAGTGATTAATCTTTGTCCGAGCTCAGTGATTTCATAAACGGTTCTTCTTTCCTCATCCGCAAATACAGTTATAATGCCATCTTTTTGCATTTTTGTTAGTGTTCCGTATACCGTACCGGATCCCAAACGTATTCGCGAGCTTGTAATTTCTTCTACATGTTTAACAATGCCATACCCGTGGCGAGGTTTGGTTAAGGACAAGAGGATATAAAATGCCGTTTCTGTCATGGGAATATATTTAGTTAACACTTTTTCGATCATGTCTTAGAAGATCACCTTTCTACTATTGAATCAACTATGTCACGACATGACTATATCACGGTGTGACATATTGGTCAATGATACGCAGTTCATCACAAAAAAAGTGTTCCATGGGTCTATTAGACCGATGAAACACTACTAGTGGATCAACTTTTAGATTGAGAAATAACGTAGGAACATTTGGTGCCACCTGTTGATAAGCACTCTGTACGATTAACGTCAACTTGCAGGAGTGATTTGAATAATTCTAGTTCACAGTGGCAAGCATGTTTATATTGATTGGCAATCTGTGAAATGGGACAGTTATATTCTTGAATTATAAAATTCCCGTCGTCACTTTCTTCACATTCGGCCATATACCCATTCTCGTTCTGTAGCTTCGTAAGAAGTAGGATTTTTTCAGATAAAGGGAGTCCGGTCATGTTGGTCGCATATTTCTTCTCTAACTTACTTTTACGTCTATCGAAGAGATGGTTGATCAAATCTTCACCAGATTCTTGTTCAAGCTCACCAAGTAAATCAAGGGTTAACGTATGATAGGTTGCGGGGAAGAAACCTGCAGCCAATTCACTCAACCGATAGACCGCCGTAGGTCTGCCCATGGTTTGGCGAATCGTATCCGATTCAATGTACCCATCTCTCTCAAGTGTGCTTAGATGGCGACGAACGGCCATTTCAGTAATCTGTAATTCGTTCGTGATATCCTTGGCTGTAAGAGGTGCTTTTGTCTTTAGCATATGGACAATTTGTTCCCGGGTGGAGAGTTCAATCGGTCTGTTCATACGCGCCCTCCAAGGTTTAAGAATGTTGTTTTGCTGGCATATTCGCACAATCATCTTCACAATCTGTTGAACAGAAGCCATTATGGATATCTTCACATTCTTCGCAACAAATATGTTTGGCATGACAAAGGGTATATGCGCAATTTATATAACGGTCTTCAGGCTTGCCGCAATGATGGCACGTAGCAACAATGATATCTTCATCGGTATGATTGATAGGCACGGAGATACGTTCATCGAACACATAACATTTTCCATCAAAAAGTTTTCCTTGTACTTCAGGATCCTTACCATAGGTAACGATTCCTCCATCCAATTGGGCAACATCATTGAAACCTTCATTCATTAAGAATCCCGTTAGTTTCTCACAACGGATTCCTCCTGTACAATAGGTAAGTACCTTTTTATCTTTGTACTGGCTTAAGTTCTCTCTGATCCATTCAGGAAATTCTCGAAAGGACTCTACATCGGGACGGATTGCATTGCGGAAATGACCGATCTTATATTCATAATCGTTGCGGCCATCAATCACGACAACATCATCTTGTTGAAGTTGTTCATGGAATTCGACAGGGGACAATCTTTTCCCAGTTATGATATTGGGATCTAGTTCCTTCTCATATCGGAATGTCACAAGCTCCTGTTTATGTCGAACGAATATCTTCTTAAAAGCATGTTCAGGAGATTCATCAATTTTGAATATCATATCGGCAAACAATGGGTTTGCACGAAAATGACTCATATATTGGTCTGTTTGTTCCACAGTTCCTGATATTGTGCCGTTAATACCTTCCTCAGCGATGATAATGCGTCCTTTGACGCCGAGGTCCTTACAGTATTGTAAATGATCTGCTGTAAACTGTTGTGGATCAATAATTTTTACAAATTTATAGAACAATAGTATATTGTACTGTGGTTGATCTTGAGTCATTTCTAATCACCTTGCCTAATAAATTTTTGTCCTATTAATTGTAGATGACCTTCACCTACTTAGTCAATATAGAAGTATATAAAGGTAATAAATACACACACATCGAGGAGTGTTGAACATCATGGAGATTTTTCTAGTTATATTAGTGCTACTTGCCATTATTGGCATATCTAATATATTAAATCGTTTCGTTCCGTTTATTCCTGTTCCATTATTTCAAATCGCCTTGGGGATGGCAGTAGTCCTAATACCCCCAGGCATTCACATGACTTTAAACTCCGAGTTGTTTCTTGTACTGTTCATAGCACCTCTATTATTTAATGATGGTAAAAGAACACCAAGGCATGAATTGTGGAACTTACGAGCACCCATTCTGATGCTTGCGCTGGGGCTCGTATTTGCTACGGTTCTCGTGGTTGGTTATATGATTCACTGGATGATTCCTTCCATACCCTTACCAGCTGCGTTTGCTCTGGCAGCGATTCTCTCACCGACAGATGCTGTAGCTGTTGGAGCTATGGCAGGGCGAGCTAATCTTCCTAAGAAAATAATGCATCTGCTCGAAGGTGAAGCCTTAATAAATGATGCTTCCGGTTTAGTTGCTTTTAAATTTGCAGTGGCAGCCATGGTCACAGGTGCATTCTCACTTGGAAATGCTACATTTAGCTTCTTCGTCATTGCTGTGGGTGGACTTGTTGTTGGGGCTGTAGTGTCATTGTTTATTATTTGGTTAAGAGTATTTCTACGCCGTCACGGCATGGAAGACATCACGATGCATATGTTAATCCAGTTGTTAACACCATTTGTAATTTATTTAATTGCAGAGGAGTTTGGTCTGTCAGGAATCTTAGCTGTAGTGGCTGGGGGCGTTGTACATGCCATTGAGAGAGATCGTACTGAATCCTCGTCCAATCTGAAGCTGCGAATCGTATCAGAGAGTACATGGTCTATCGTTCTATACATATTGAATGGGTTGGTGTTTGTTATTCTAGGATTACAAATTCCAGATGTGACAAGTGTTATTTTTGAGAATAGATCCATTAGTAACTTTTTGGTGATCGGTTATATCCTCATAATTACAGCGGCCTTAATCCTTCTACGTTTTGCATGGGTGTATTTGTACTCAAGAGGATCATGGGCTGTTCGGAAAAAAGATGAGCTTGAGAAACCTACATTTCTGGCGGCTGTATTAACGTCCCTATCTGGGGTGCGTGGCGCGGTGACGTTGGCAGGGGCTTTTTCTATGCCACTTGTACTTCAGAATGGAAGTCCTTTTCCGGAGCGGGATTTAATAATATTTATAGCCGCGGGCGTGATTTTGTTAACCTTAATTATTGCAAGTATCACGTTACCACTACTGTCAAAAAGTGAAAAGGTCGCGGAGGAAGAAAACCCAGATGCGCTACAGCAAGCTTCCAAAATAAAAGTGCTGAAGGCAGCTATACAAGGGATTAGAGGAGAAATAAACGAAGATAACGAAGCGGCAGCTCTATCCGTGATTTCAGATTATAAGAAAAAGATAGAACAGCTTATGGGGCATGAAGCTCTTCAGAATACGGATTCCAAGTCTCGTGAATTGATCTTCGATATCCGACTTGCTGGGATACAAGCTGAACGCGATGAGATGGAAAGATTGTTATCCAAAAAAGAAGTTACACAAGAGGTAGCAGACCGATTCCAAGAGATCATTGATCAGATGGAGATTCTATTATCTCAACGATTAAAAATGCGTCTGTTAGTATCTATGTTTAGAATTAGACGACTCATTCTGAATATGGTGCATTCAGAGAAGACAAAATTGACGGATTCACAGGACCCTACGGAGTCGTTAAAAGAAGTGAGTATTCTAACGGCTAAGGCTGCAATCACAGCCATTCATAATCGAATGAATGAAACCAACAGGGACGCATCTCTACGTGTGATTTCACAGTATAATCGTACGATTGAAAGATTAAGTAGTAGAGAATGTAAGCAATTCGAGGAAGATGAAGAGTTCCAGAAGCATAGGGTTGAACTCCAATTTAAAGCGATTCAGATTGAAAGGGATGAAGTGCAAGACATGTTCGAATCAGGTGAAATTTCTCGCGGGGCAGCTAACCAATTGCGTCAATTCATTAATTATTTGGAAGCAGGTATGTTAGATGTTGAAGAATTGTAATAAGATGGAATATGGAGAGGGTGTTGTGACAACGTAATAAAAAATGAGGGGGACGTATATGGGCTTCTTAGATGGTCTTATGGGGAATGCTACGCAAGTGGATTTACCTGCTGTGCAGAAGGAATATGCTCAAATATTGGCACCACAAGAGAAGATTGAGAGAGCTTATAAGTTGGTTAGAGACATGTTCATATTCACTGACAAGAGACTTATTCTGATTGATAAGCAGGGGATAACAGGGAAGAAGCTAGAGTATCACTCGATACCCTACAAGAGTATTTCGCATTATTCTGTTGAGACAGCTGGACATTTCGATCTTGATGCGGAACTCAAAATTTATATTTCAAGTAGCACGGTTCCTATTGTAAAAACATTTAACAAGAATGTTAGCATTTATGAGGTGCAGAGCGTACTATCACAGTATATTTTAAGATAAATGTTGTCATAAAGAGTAAAAGAGCAGGAAACATTAGGTTTCCTGCTCTTTTGCGTTTCCTGTTGTTAGATAGATAACAACATTATTTACGTTTCATAAGTTCTTGTCGTACGAGTTGCCAACCTATAAATAGGAGTGCGGCAATCTGTGGTATAAATGTTTCCCATGTGGGATACATTCCAAGCCAAGCGATGGAAGGCAGTTGTTCGACAGCATGCGCCGATAGTTTCCCTGCAATCTGGAGAGAGTGAATGCTCTCACCGAGGAAGCGGAATACAAGGTAGTATATAAGTAACGTTGCCGTAAGGAAAAAAGCGCGTAGCGGTAATCTTACACTTAATGCGATGATGGCATAACCTAATATAAACAGGATTACAAGGGCAATCCCAATGCCTAATAGTAACTGATAGGTGTCAATAGAAGGTGCCATTCCAACATAAAATATGGTTGTCTCTGCACCTTCTCGCAGAATGGCTAGGGCAGACACGGAGAAAAGAGACCATAGACTACCCCTTGCAAGTGCGCTATCCACACGAGCACCGACATAGTTATTCCAAGCACTTGTATTTGACTTGCTGTGTAACCAATGACCGATGGTTAACATCATAACGACGGATACAAGACCGGTAATACCCTCAAATAGCTCACGTGCACTTCCAGAAGCGGCTTGAGAGATCGTGTAGATAAGAACTAGAGCCAGAATGGCACTACCCACTAATCCAGTTAGAGCGCCAGACCAGATCCATTTACGGCCTTTCGTATTATCACTACGTTTCAAATAAGATAGTAACGCGGCTAAGACTAGAATAGCTTCTAGACCCTCGCGTAATAGAATAAGTGCTGCATCCCAAGCAGTATAGGTTTGTTCTCCAACAATAGGCTCAAGCTCAGAAATCATATTGTCCATGATTTGAATAGCTTCGGTAAGCTTTGGAGGATTGGATAAAAGCTGTCCTGTTACAAGTGCTGTCTCATTCTCAATACGCGTGTAGGTTGATGAAGATGATATTTGCACTTTACCTTCTACCGTAGGCCATATGGTAATGAACTGCTCCATTTGCATAATGGCATCCGCGCTCTGACCATCGACTGTCTGCTGACGCGCATCTTTAAGAATATTTAGTAATTCCTCGAGGGAATAAGTCTGATTACTGCTGTCATTACTTAATGCGATCGTCTTCCCTTGGGCATAGTCGCTAAGTAAAGTTAGAAGGGACTGCATTTCTTGTTTAGCTTGTTCTTGCCTAGGTGGTTCAGCTTGAATGGCTACACGTACAAGAGTAATCTTGGTTTCTAGTTGGCTGTATAATGCGTTATTGTCTGCACGAATGGTATTCTCTACTTCGCTCCATTCATCAATCAATTGACGATAGTTCTGCTTCGATTGGCTCCAATCCTCTTGAATGATGGCATTTAATGAATTCTTAGCTGCGGAAAGCAGCAACTGAGCCGCTTTCGGACCTGTCAGTTTGTTAGGATCCACGGATTGTGCATCATTCTGAATTGATAAGACATAGGCATCGACAGCTTTAGCAAGGGTTGTTAATGCCTGCTTCGCTGGTTCTCCACCACCGTTATTTAACTTAAGTGAAGCTAGAGCTAATGCGTTGTCGACATTAGCTACGAGATCACTGTTAGTTTCTTCTAAGGGGTTCTCTGCTTTCACTGAATTCCACAAGGTTTGAAGTTCATCAAGATCACTTGAGGCTTGCTCCCACTCCCCATGTCCTGCTTCGACGAGAATACTACCGACAGCGGGCATTAAATGATCTGGCTTGGAATCATTTGAAGCATAAGCAACAGGATTAGCCCAGTTACACGTGGTTAGTAAGATGATGATCGTAATGACTCGTATGATGAATCCTTTTCTCATGTCTACAATCCTTTCATTTATGATTCGCATCTATCTGGTCTAGACGTAAGGAAACCCTATTCTATATTCGACCGAATAGGGTTTCTCCAATAAATCCGCCTTCTGTCGTTCCAGGGAAGCAAGCAAAGACAGCACTACCCTTATGAACCGCGTATTCGTTTAATAAATCATTATTGGATAAGCGTAGTTGTATGGGGATAAATTGCTTTTGTAAATCTCGTTGGAAACTGATAAAGAGTAAGCCAGCATCCAGTTGGCCTGTTTTGAGATCCATGCCACTTGAATAGGAGTAGGAACGACGAAGCATCTGAATACTACCATCACCATGAGCTAGTGCTACATGAGAATTCGTTGGAATAATGGGTTGACCCTTTGAATCAAGTTCATCCAACTTAAGGGTGTCGAACTCATCCCTTGCTCCAAGTGGAGCACCCGTATGACGATGACGACCGAAGGTGTTCTCTTGATCGCGAAGTGTACTACGATCCCACACTTCAATACGCATACGAACTCGACGTACAGCCATATAGGAACCACCTGACATCCAACTCGTGCCATCGATAGACTGGCTCCAGACCACTTCTTTCATCAATTTACTATCCGTTACATCTGGATTAGCAGTTCCATCTTTAAAACCAAGTAGATTTCGAGGTGTTGCAGATTTGGGATCAGCTTGAGTACTACGTTGGAAGCCTTCCTGTGTCCAACGTAGTACAGCTGTTCCTCGAGCAATTCGGGCTAAGTTACGTATGGCATGAAAGGCTACTTGGAGATCATCTGCACATACCTGAACGCACAAATCACCACCACACCATTCCGGTTCTAGACTGTCAGCCTTGAAGAGTGGTAGCTCTTGGAATGAAGGAGGACGTTTATTCTGTAGGCCAAATCGTGTATCGAATAGAGTAGGTCCGACACCAAAAGTTATTGTACAACGTGATGGTGAAAGCTCTGCAGCTTCACCTGTATCTGAGGGAGGAAGATTAGGATTATCATTCACGTTGCCAATGAGTGACCCTGATGCGATAGAAGCTGATGCTGTAGTCCATTTTTGAAACATTTTACGGAGGTCACTGATGTTATCTGCAACAACATCAAATGCGGCGAAACAGATGAAGTTCTGTGACGGAGTTATAATTCCGGCCTGATGCTCCCCATAGAAAGGAATGGAATCTGGATCTTGAATAAGCGTTGTTGAAGGGGAAGAGTTACTCTTACTCTCAGATGATAGAATGCTACTTATAGCACCCCCGCCAAGCAATAGTCCAACCCCACCAACACCAGCAAGCCGCAGCATATCGCGGCGGCTTAATTTCTTATTCAACATATGATTACTTTGATCGTCGTTCTGATTATCGTGTTCCATGGTTATTACACTCCTAGAATGGTTCCCATATTGGATAGTGGTTCTGCAAGCGCATCAAGCGTCTGGCTGAGTTTACGAATTTGGTCTTCTTTAAGCACTTCGTATGAAACGTAAGCATCGTTGACTTTGAATGGTGCCAATTCCTTCTGTAAAGAAGCAAATCGCTCACCGATGTCTTTTTCCAAGTCAGCGTCTTTCTTCTGTAGTTCTGGTTTTAATAATTCATATATTTTGGCAGCACCCTCTACATTGGCTGCAAAGTCATAAAGGTCTGTATGGGAATAACGCTCTTCTTCTCCTGTTACTTTGGAAGAGGACACTTCGTTTAGGAGCTCTACGGCACCTGTAACAAGCATGCTCGCATTGATATCGACTGTTTCTACTTTAGCGCGAAGGAGTTGAGCGTCTTTAAGTAGTTGATCAGCGACTTCTTCTTCTCCCTTGGTTGTTCCTGCTTCCCAAAGTGCTTTCTCGATGTGATGGAATCCACGCCATTCACTTGCATCGACATCGCCGTCTCGAGCATCGATATTCGGATCTAAATCCCCGAGTGCTTCAGCAATAGGCTCTATTCGTTCGTAGTACATCCGCGTAGGCGCGTATAATGCTTTGGCTTCTTCAAGGTTACCTTCTATTACTGCAGTAGTGAATTTCTCTGTTTCTTTCACGAACAGATCACACTGTTCAATGACATATGTACGATATTGATCAATAGCTGATTGTAGATCTGGAGAAGAGGTAGATTCGGGTGATTTAGTAGTGGTAGCATTCGTTGCTACAGTTTCGGAAGGAGTTGATTTATTCAAAGCTGGCTGTGCATTATTCTTAGCACAACCTGTAAATAGAATGGATGAAATCAATAAGCTTGCAGGTACAACATAACGTAATTTCAAAATGAACACCCCTTGTTTTCTTATAAATGATAATGATTATCAGTATCGGATAATCATTATCATAGAGCGGGTCTATTCCTATGTCAATACATTTTTTTCCTAATGATTCAGAATACGATCCTCTAATACGTGATTGCCTTGTAACTGTAAATGAAGGTAATTTTATGAATATAGATAACAAACGAAGTATGTTGGCGCTATTGGCAGTGGCTGTGAGCGCATTTGCAATTAGAACGACAGAATTTAAGCAAGTTGATGATTCCTGAGCGGTTAGGAGTCATCTTTATAATTTCTAATTTGTATAAATATATATATCCATATATTACTATGATTGATATAATAGTTAAAATATTACTATTTAATAGTTTAGAATCGGCATTTTTTCCAGATCGCTCTAGTATAAGAAGGGAGGTGAATTAAATGAAAAAAGTAGTTTTAATCGTATTAATGGCTTTCTTCGCTTTTTCTACTAACGCATTTGCTGCCTATACTGCAATATCTCATGATTTGACAGTAAGCCAACCTGCTCAACATAAAATAAGTGTTGGTCTTTGGAGTTCCACGAATGAAACGGTTGAGTTATCGCTTTACTCTAAAGGCCCTCTTGGTCAACTAAGTAAAGTATTCTCAACAACTGTGAACATTGGACCAACAACTCCAAGTCCAGTTGAATATTCTGTAGGGTACCTTTCCCCAGGAACTTATGTCATTAAAGGAGAGTTTCAAGGCACTTATGGTAGTCTAGGACCAGTTAGTCTACATCAAGTCTATTAATATGAAATAAAGAAAAGGACAAGCGTACTGATATTTCAGTCGCTTGTCCTTTTACATGCCAGCGTTAGTATTAAATCTCGGGTAACTTCTTGGTGTTGGTTTCTTAGGACTTTTCTTCGAAGGAGCTGAGAAGGGTGTGTACCCGCCAGCAAACATGGTCCCTATCTTGCAACTATGAGCTTTAGAGAGTTGTACGGGATCAGAACATTGTTCCTTTTCAAGTAATTTCAATAGAATCTTCGCACATGCACGAGCATCATCCAGTGCTTCATGATGGTTGAGCGGAATATCATAATGGTCTGCAATAACATTTAATTTGAAAGAAGGCATCTCTTGCAGTAGTTTTTTACTCAGTAAATACGTACAGTAATATTGAAAAGAAGGGTAATCTATTAACGATTTATCCAGACAGTATCGTAACACGCTCATATCAAATGAAGCATTATGCGCAACAATCTGTTTTCCTTGCAGGAGTGGTTCAAGCGTTGGCCACAATTCATGAAACGTGGGTTGCCCACTAACCATAGTTGGCGTTATCCCGTGGATCTGTATATTTCGATAATCAAAAGGCTGCTCTGGATCAATTAACCAGACATGTTCTGATGTTATAATACCTCCCCGTACTTCTACAAGTCCTAAAGAACAGGCACTTGAGCGATTCGCGTTCGCGGTTTCAAAGTCAATGGCAACAAAATCCATATGTAATAACTCCTTATTATTCATATCAGTCTATATATCTATATCATGCGTGTCTCTATTAATACTATCGTGGCATACTAGAAAATACAATCTACTAAAACGTTCCAATCAACCTCTATAGTGAAAATGACCCCTAGCGATGAGTAGCTACGGGTCATTCTATTATTAAGCCAATGCTTTCTTGAATTCTTCCGTTAAGAGTGGGACGACCACGAATAAATCGCCGACGATGCCATAATCGGCCATTTTAAATATAGGTGCTTCAGGGTCCTTATTAATGGCGATGATGATGCGGGATTGACTCATACCGGCCAAGTGCTGGATTGCACCGCTGATGCCACAAGCGATGTAAATTTCAGGAGTAACCACTTTACCAGTCTGACCGATCTGCAAGGCATAATCGCAATACCCCGCATCACATGCTCCGCGTGAGGCACCAACGGCTCCATTTAACACATCAGCCAGTTCTTGAAGAGGTCTGAATCCATCGACGCTCTTAACACCCCTACCACCAGATACGACGATTTTGGCTTCCGTTAGATCTACTTTTCCTGAGGTTTTACGAATGACATCTTGCACAACGGAACGAAGTGACGAAGGTGGAGTGAATTCCTTTGTAATAATTTGTGCATGTAATTCGACCGTGTCAGCGGCAGCGATATTATTGGGACGTATGGTAACGACTTGGGGACCGTCTGTGAATTTTTTGATCTCAAAAGCTTTACCTGCATAAAGGGGGCGAGTATAAAGAATTTCCGCGCCAGATTTCTCGATAGAAATGACATCAGAGAGCTGACCTGCTTCTAAATATGCTGCAATCATGGGGGCTAGCTCACGGCCTACAGCGGTATGGCCTAGAAAAACAGCATGAGGGTTCAAGGTATTCAATACATGCTTAATAGCAGTAAAGTGAATCTCTGCGTTGTATGTCTTCAAGTCCATATGGTCAAAGACATAGACCTGTCCGTTCAGGTGCTCGGATAGCTGTTGGGCAATATCCATTATTTGATGTCCCAATATAACGGTTGTAACGAAATCGTCATCTTCCTTAACCAAAGAAATAGCTTGGAGTGCTTCCAAAGTCACCTGACGTAGCTTACCATCACGTACTTCTGCGACAACAATGTAGAATTTACTCATAATCTCATCCCCTTTATTGGATTAAATAGATAACACATCTGAATGTTTAAGAAGATGAACGAGTTGGGATACTTGTTGGTTCAGTTCGCCTTGTAAAATTTGGCCTGAATTGCGCGAAGGAGGTAGGAAAAGGGAAATACGTTCTGTTTTGGCGATGATCTCAGATGAAGTAAGGCCTAAATCTTCTATGGACAAATGGTGAAAGGGCTTCTTCTTTGCTTTCATAATACCGGGTAGCGATGGGTAACGTGGCTCATTTAGTCCTTGTTGAGCAGTGAAAAGGGCAGGAAGAGAGACTTTCACGGTTTCGGTGTCCCCTTCGGAATCACGAAGGACGATGGCATGATCGCTAGAAACATCAATCTTGATGATCGATGAAACATGAGGAATATGGAGGAGCTGTGAGAGGCGTATAGCTACTTGACCTCCTCCGTTATCAATAGAGAAATTTCCCCCGAGAATGAGGTCGTAAGGTTGATTGTTGGCGAAATACGCGGCTAGAACCTTGGAGATGTTGAATTCCTCACTTCCTATACGATCTTCTGTGATGAGTACAGCTTCATCGGCTCCGAGTGCAAGGGCAGTTCTTAATGCTTCTGCTGTGCGACTAGGCCCGATAGATACGACTGTAATTGAACCTCCATGTTGTTCCTTTAGACGTATCGCTTCCTCAACGGCATATTCATCATATGGATTAATGACATATTTAACACCATCATCAGAAATCTCCCCATCCTGAATTATTATTTTCTCCTCCGTATCGAACGTTTGCTTGAGAATGACATAGATATTCATGTGATAATATCTCCCTTCTAACGATTATTTCAAGCCTCTTAGGAAAAACTCAACCGTTTTGTCTACCTGGGCGGATAATGAATATTTCCTTTCGGAGATGAGCCATGAGGTAACGACCTCATCCATTCCTCCAAACAATAACAACCGCGTTAACTTTATATCTAGGTCGGGTCGGAATAACTTCTCCTTGATTCCTTGCTCTAGAACTTCTTCAATCAGTTGGATATAGGGCTTTAATAGATGACCTATGGCTTTACGTAGTTCAAGTGAGCTTTGTCGAAGCTCAATCTGAGTCACATAGGCAAGGTTTACATTTTGTTCTAATTCAGCGAAATGGATCTGACAAATAGTACGTATGGCATCATCTGCTGAGTTGGTTTCACGAACGCTACTGTGAAACATGAGGATTAGATCACCTAAGCGTTGTTGTAAGAGGGAAATGAGAATATCTTCTTTGTTTTTAAAATACAGATAAACTGTACCGTCTGCTATACCTGCCTCCTTCGCAATTTTGGATACTTGAGAACCATGAAAGCCATTCTCAGCAATGACTTTTAATGCGGCTTCCAAAATCAGATCAAATTTCTCTTGTTTTCTACTTATCATGGAGCACCTCAGTGTTCTTGGTTGGAAAATGAATGAATCCTCATTCATTTTTTTATGATCATATGCATGAAGTCGCTGAATTATCTATATAGATTGAACTAAAGGTAAAAAGTCAGCAAAAACTTTAGCTCATTCTATCTAAATAGATTGAATTAAAGACACAAGTAACTTCAATTCATTCTATCTTTATAGATTGAATTAAAGGTGAAATTGGGGAGTGAAAGGATGGATTGAGATGGGTTGGAAGACTGCGAATTTCCTGTTGTTCTTGGCGGTAACCGGCTACGGTATCTATTTATTCTATAAAGCTGTGTATCATCGTTATTTGTATCTTAAGCTCGGAGGTCCAGCAGACTTTCGACAACGTGGTGAGGGAAGATGGGCGGAGTTCCTGTCACAGGTGTTCGCTCAGAAGAAATTAATGAAGGATCCTAAGAGTGGATTGATGCACATCATCATATTTTACGGATTCATTATATTACAGTTCGGGGCTTTAGATCTGATCGTAAAAGGGTTAACAGGTGGCAAACACTTGCTGATTCCAGGGTATGAAGTGTTCGGGCTCATGCAGGAAGTAACGGTGGTTCTAATCTTAGTTGCTATGGGCTATGCCGCGTATCGCCGTTATGGTGAGAAGCTAACCCGCTTGAAAAGAGGATGGAAGCCAAGCCTCGTCATCTTGTTCATCTTCTTCTTGATGGTCTCTGTCGTACTAACTTTAAGTTTCGAACGGGTGTGGATGGAGCTATCATTTACAGGCTACTCACCGATATCTTCTTTTATCGCATTAGCATTAACCGGAATTTCAAGTTCTACGGCATATGGTTGGTTCATGGTGTTCTGGTGGATGCACCTATTGATTCTATTGGCATTTTTGGTCTATGTTCCACAGTCGAAACATTTTCATATTATAACCGCTCCGATCAACATTTGGTTCCGTCGTAGCGCACCAGTAGGACGTCTCACAACGTTAGATTTAGAAGATGAAGAAGCGGAGTCATTCGGTGTCGGCAAGATCGAGGACTTTACACAGAAACAAATGCTCGATTTCTATGCTTGTGTGGAATGTGGACGTTGTACAGATGTGTGTCCTGCGAGCAGTACCGGCAAGGTGTTATCGCCAATGCACCTCATTACGAAACTACGAGATCATATGGTGGAAAAGGGAACTGCGATAACAGGGAAGTCACCTTGGGTGCCCCACTATTTATTTGCCTCGAGTGGAACTCATGCGTTAGGGACTGAGAAGTCTGATGTGGTGGCATGGAATGCAAACGGAAGTGGAATTACGAATACTGTACCAACACTCGAGTGGCATAAATCAACATGGGTCGAACAGGAGAAGAAATCATTAGAACTAGAGCTTATAGGTGATGTGATCACGGAAGACGAGATATGGTCTTGTACGACCTGTCGCAATTGTGAAGATCAATGTCCAGTAAGTAATGAACACGTCGATAAAATTATAGATTTACGCAGACATTTGGTGTTGATGCAAGGCAGTGTTCCTCACGAGGGGCAACGTGCAATGCAGAACATAGAGAGACAGGGTAATCCGTGGGGATTAAATCGGAATGACCGTGCCATATGGACTGGAGATATTGAGGGCATTAAAGTACCCACGGTGAAGGAGAATCCCGATTTTGAGTACTTATTTTTTGTAGGATCGATGGGATCATATGATCTTCGAAGCAGATCGATATCTAGAGCTTTTGCCCGTTTATTGAACGAATCTGGCATCTCCTTCGCTATTCTAGGGAATGAGGAGAAGAACTCAGGCGATACACCACGACGAATGGGTAATGAAATGTTGTTCCAACAGCTATGTGTGGATAACATTGCAACATTCCAGAAATACGATGTTCGGAAGATTGTTACTGCCTGTCCACATACGTTCAACACATTGAAGAATGAGTATCCTGAATTCGGACTTGAGGGAGTTGAAGTAACCCACCATACGCAACTACTCGATAAGCTCATTCAAGAAGGGAAATTAAATCCCCGTCATGAAGTGAAGGAACGCATTACGTATCACGATTCCTGTTATCTTGGCCGCTATAACAATGTCTATGACGAACCACGTAATATCCTGAAAGCGATACCAGGGGTAGAAATGGCTGAAATGAAGAGGTCGCGTGAGAATGGCATGTGTTGTGGTGCTGGTGGAGGCATGATGTGGTTAGAGGAGACGTCAGGTAAGCGGGTCAATCTAGCTCGAACAGAGCAGGCGCTAGAAGTTAATCCAACGGTTATTAGTAGTGCTTGTCCTTACTGTCTAACGATGATGGAGGATGGCACTAAGATGAAGGAAGTTGAGGATCTTGTCAAGGCAAAGGATATCGCAGAGATCTTGGAACAATCGGTATTCGGGGATCATCCCATCCGTTAAATAGTACTGATCTGAATTGGAGGGAATGAGAAGATGAATAAATCCATTCGCAAAGCGGCTGTTATCGGATCAGGAATTATGGGTTCAGGTATTGCGGCTCATCTAGCTAACGTTGGAATCTCATGCTTATTACTTGATATGGTCCCGAAAGATTTGACGGAAGAAGAGGTCAAGAAAGGATATACAATCGAACATCCTGCTGTTAGAAACCGCTTAGCTACAGGAGCCATTGCGAAATTACACAAGAGTACGCCATCGCCACTTTACGATGATGTATTCTCGAAACGAATCACCCCAGGGAATTTGTCGGATCATCTTGAACGAATATCAGAAGTAGATTGGGTGATTGAGGTAGTTGTCGAGAATCTTCAAGTTAAGAAGGATTTGTTGAGCAAGGTAGAACGTTATTGGAAGCCGGGAACGATTGTCAGTTCGAATACGTCTGGGATCTCTATTGAAGAGATGGTAGCTGATTGTAGTGAACCCTTTCAACAATGCTTCTTAGGAACACATTTTTTCAATCCACCTCGCTACATGAAGTTGTTAGAAATCATTCCGGGAACGAAGACAGATCCAGCGATTGTCCAACAGATGAAATTATTTGGCGAGAAGACATTAGGCAAAGGCGTCGTCGTAGCTAAGGACACTCCGAATTTCATCGCAAATCGAATCGGGACGTATGGACTTCTTATTACATTGCAAGAGATGTTGAACAATGGGTTTTCTGTAGAGGAAGTAGATGCAGTCACTGGACCTGCGATGGGACGCCCTAAAAGTGCTACGTTCCGGACGCTAGACATGGTCGGACTGGATACATTCGTTCATGTGGCAGACAATGTGTACGCGAATATAACGTCTGAAACGGAGAAAGCAGCATTTGCGGCTCCAGACGCTCTGACTAACATGGTCTCAAGAGGTTGGTTTGGTGAGAAGTCGGGTCAGGGGTTTTATTTGAAGAAAAAAGGGGCTAACGGTAGCGAAATATGGTCGCTCGATCTATCATCCATGGAATATCATCCTCAGAAGAAGGTAACTTCGGGTTCACTTGAAGCGGCGAGAATAGCAAAAGGGGCTCGGGCGAAAACAAAGGCTTTAATCGCTACAGGGGACCGCTATTCTGAATTGGCATGGAACATTCTGAAGCAGGTATTCCTGTATTCCGCTGAAAAAGTCGGTGAAATTGCGAATTCAATCCATGAAATCGATGAGGCAATGAAATGGGGATTTAACTGGGAGTTGGGTCCGTTTGAGACATGGGATGCGCTGGGGTTAGTCAGATCCGTTGAGCGTATGGAGAAGGAAGGGTTGCATGTTCCATCGTGGGTGAAGGACTGGATCGCAGCGGGTAATCAATCCTTTTATCAGAAGAAAGAAGGGACTTTATATTATGTATCTGAACAGAACTACAAGCAGGTAGAACAGCCACCGGAAATCATCAGACTAAGTAGCCTGAAGGAGCAGAACAAGATTGTAAAAGGAAACGACGGTGCGTGCTTGATTGATCTTGGAGATGGTGTGGCATGTCTTGAATTCCATTCACCAAACAATGCCATTGGTGCAGATATTCTGATGATGATCCAGCAAAGTATGGAGGAAGTACGAAATAACTTTGAAGGGATGATCATTGCCAATCAGGGACGGCATTTCTGCGTAGGCGCCAACATTATGTTGTTGTTGATGGAAGCACAAGATGAAGAATGGGATGAAATTGATGGCATTATCCGTTTATTCCAGAACACGATGTACAAGGTGAAAAGGTTCGAAAAACCTGTTGTTGCCGCTCCTCATCGGATGACCTTGGGTGGTGGTGTAGAGGCTTGTATGCCTGCAGATCAAGTTATTGCTGGGGCTGAAACATATTATGGTTTAGTTGAAGTGGGCGTTGGACTCATTCCTGCGGGTGGAGGCTGTAAAGAACTAGCGATGCGTGCAAGTCAGCGTGTGGGGCATTCTGAAGCGGATATTCAACCCTACATCAATCATATTTTTGAAACGGTTGGGATGGCAAAAGTCTCAACGAGTGGTCATGATGCTCAAAAGTTAGGTTATCTACGATCAACGGATCGCATTATTGCCAATCAGGATCATTTAATATATGAAGCCAAACAGGCTGTTCTTCGGATGAGCAAAGCAGGCTATGAACCGATCCCTGAAGAGAAGATTAGGGTATCGGGTTCAGAAGGTAAGGCAGTGCTACAACTTGGGGCTATCGGGATGAGAGAAAGTGGTTACATTAGTGATCACGATTTGTTAATTGCAAAAAAACTGGCTCATGTACTGGCTGGCGGTGATATACCCGCAGGTACGCTTGTGAGTGAACAGTACATGCTCGATCTGGAGCGGGAAGCCTTTCTGAGCTTGTGTGGTGAGCTGAAGACTCAACAACGGATGCAACATATGTTGACGAAGGGTAAGGCACTGCGAAATTAATTTATCCGGGGAGTGTGAGGATTCAATGAAAGAAGCTGTAATCGTGTCCATGGCACGTACCGCGATCGGCAAGTCGAAGAAGGGAAGTCTAGGGCAGACACGTGCGGATGAGCTAGGAAAGATCGTCTTGGAAGCTGTAATCGATCGTACCGCGGGTCTCTCGAAAGGGGACGTAGAAGATATTATTATCGGTTGTGCCATGCCAGAAGGTGCACAGGGATTGAACTTTGCCCGTATTATGTCTTTGTATGCTGGGTTTCCGGTTACAGTACCGGCGATGACGATCAATCGTTTCTGTGCTTCAGGATTACAGTCCATCGCCTTCGCAGCCGAACGGATCATGTTAGGGCATGCTGACGTCTTAATTGCTGGAGGAGTAGAAAGTATGAGTCAGGTACCCATGACGGGATTTAAGATTTCACCAAATCTTAGGATTGTTGAAGAAATGCCGGAAGTATATATCGCAATGGGGCATACAGCTGAGAGGGTCGCAGAGAAATTCAATATTTCTCGTGAAGATCAGGACCTATTCGCATCACGCTCACATGAGAAAGCAGCGCGTGCGATTGCTGAAGGTAAGTTTAAGGATGAGATTGCTCCGGTACAAGCGGAGTTGAAACATGTAGATGAGAGCGGTCAAATATCAGTACAATCATTTATTTTCGATACGGATGAGGGTGTTCGAGCGGACACCAACGTTGAAGCACTAAGTAAGCTGAAACCAGCTTTTAAATTAGGAGGTACCGTTACAGCAGGTAACACATCCCAGACGAGTGATGGTGCTGCTGCCATTGTCATCATGAGTAAAGAGAAAGCAGAGGAACTTGGATTAACGCCGCTAGCGACGTTTCGTTCTTTTGCAGTAACGGGTGTGGAACCAGAAATGATGGGAGTAGGGCCGGTCAAAGCGATCCCCAAAGCGCTACAAATGGCTGGCATTACACTTGACGACGTAAGTCTATTTGAGATTAATGAAGCTTTTGCTTCCCAATGTGTGCATGTCATCCGTGAGCTTGGCATTGACGAGGAGAAAGTCAACGTGAACGGTGGTGCCATTGCACTTGGACATCCACTTGGATGCACGGGTACCAAAATTACGACTACGCTAATTCAAGAATTGCGAAGACGTGGTGGTGGGTATGGGGTGGTATCCATGTGTATCGGAGGTGGAATGGGCGCAGCTGGGGTATTTGAAGTTCATCCTAAATAAGTTCACTCAGTAGGGCAAAGGAGAGGGAAACGATGAGCAAAGTGTTAGGTGGAAGTTTCATGATTGAGGATATCGATTTCAGGCAAATCGTGACGCCAGAGGACTTTACGGAAGAGCATCGTATGATTGCGGAGACAACCGAACAATTCGTAAGCGCTGAGATTACGCCGCGAGATGAAGAAATTGAAAAGTTGAACTATGGATTGACAGTGGAATTGTTACAAAAAGCCGGTGATATCGGTTTACTCGGTGCTGAAGTTCCAGAGAATTATGGGGGCCTAGGACTCGATAAGGTAAGTTCGACGTTAATTAATGAGAAGCTGACCAAAGCCTCCTCATTCGCCTTATCCTTTGGCGCGCATGTGGGGATTGGTACACTTCCGATTGTTTATTTCGGAACGGAAGAGCAGAAGCAGAAGTATTTGCCTGCGCTTGCTTCAGGTCAGCAAATTGCTGCTTACTGTCTGACAGAACCGTCTTCAGGATCGGATGCACTTGGCGCCAAAACAACGGCCACATTAGCAGAAGATGGTCAACATTACATTCTGAATGGAAGTAAGCAATTCATTACGAACGCAGGCTTTGCTGATATTTTCATCGTGTATGCCAAAGTGAATGGAAAGGATTTCAGCACTTTTATCGTGGAACGGACAATGGAAGGGGTTAGCTTCGGTCCAGAGGAAAAGAAAATGGGTATCAAAGGGTCCTCAACGCGTCCGTTGATTCTGGAAGATGTCAAAGTTCCTGTGGATAATCTATTGTGGGAAGTCGGTAAAGGACATTTGATTGCATTTAATATTTTGAATATTGGTCGATTTAAACTTGCAGCTGGATGTGTTGGAGGTTCGAAAGACTCGATTGAATATTCAGCGAAATATGCGAATGAACGCACACAATTTGGCCGTAAAATTTCCTCCTTTCCTCTCATTGGCAAAAAACTAGCGGAAATGAACACGCGGACATATGTGCTAGAAAGTATGGTGTATCGGACGGCAGGCCTATTTGATATCGGCTTAGCTGAAGTGGATTATGATAGTCCCGATGTAGGGTATCAATCCGCCAAAGCGATTGCAGAGTATCAGTTAGAATGTTCTATTAATAAAGTGTTCGGTTCTGAAACGCTCGATTTCATCGTGGATGAAGGCGTTCAAATTCATGGTGGATATGGATTTATTCAAGAATATCATGTTGAACGTAATTATCGGGATTCTCGCATAAATCGAATATTCGAAGGGACGAATGAGATCAATCGTTTACTCATCCCAGGTACGTTGATCAAACGAGCGATGAAGGGTGAGTTACCTTTGATGCAAAAGGCGTTAGCATTACAATCCGAATTATTAAGCCTAGTTCCTGGTCAGTTATTCGAAGGTACGCTTGAGCAGGAGACACATATGCTGTCTATGACAAAGAAAATATTCCTAATGGTTGGTGCACAGGCTGTGCAAAAGTACCAGTTGAAGTTAGAAGAGGAACAGGAGGTACTAAGTCATCTAGCAGATATGATGATTACCGTGTTCGCAATGGAGAGCGCTTTACTTCGTACATTGAAGATGATTAATCAAGTGGGAGAGGCGAAAGCCACAAATGCGATTTATATGACAGTCACCTTTATACACGAAGAGTTTGATCGGATCGAATGCTGGGCCAAAGAGACACTTGCAGCGATGGTATCAGGAGACATACTTCGCACTCAACTTTCAGTGCTGAAAAAGATGACCAGAAGAACACAGGTAAACACGTTAGGATTGAAACGGAAAATTGCTGCCAAAGTGATCGAAGCGGAGAAATACGTTCTATAATGCATGTTTAGATTACTTTTATAACGGATCCTTGAGAATGGGGTGGCCAACATGTTAAATAAACCTTGGTTGGAACATTATCCGGTTGAAGTACCCATAACATATGCTTATCCGAAACAGAATTTGGCGCAGTTTCTAGTGGAGTCGGCAGCATTATATCCAGAAAAGATTGCTCTAGATTTCTTAGGGTATAAAATGTCTTACAAAGTATTAATGGATTCGGTCTATCGTTTCACGAATGCTTTGCACAAGTTGGGTATTCGTAAAGGAGACCGAGTGGCGGTTATGTTACCGAATTGTCCACAAGCCGTAATTGCGTATTATGGAACGCTACTGATGGGCGGTATCGTTGTGATGACCAACCCCCTTTATATGCCACGGGAGTTGGAGTATCAGTTGAAGGACGCAAGTGTACAAATGATTGTAACACTTGATGCTCTAGTGGATCGGGTAAAGAAAGCGACAGAGAAAGACCCATTAGATTATATTCTGGTCACCTCTATTAAAGATTACTTACCGATCCCCAAGAACTGGCTATATGCATTGAAGACTAAAAAAACGGGAGTCCCAATCACATATGATAGCAGTGTATTATCCTTCCGTTCGTTCTTAAAACAGTCAATTGCGATACCTTATCAAATTCCCGTTGACGCGGAAGAGGACCTAGCGCTTATTCAATATACGGGCGGTACCACGGGGTTTGCTAAAGGTGTCATGCTGACACATATGAATCTGGTGGCCAATACCATTCAAGGTAAACTCTGGTTTTAC
Source organism: Paenibacillus antarcticus (assembly GCF_001637225.1). GTDB lineage: Bacteria > Bacillota > Bacilli > Paenibacillales > Paenibacillaceae > Paenibacillus_AQ > Paenibacillus_AQ antarcticus. The sequence continues at coordinate 69,279 of NZ_LVJI01000027.1, read as the reverse complement.
CGCGCTGAAATTGGGAGAGAACGTTATTTAGCAGCGCTTCCGTTCTTTCATGTCTTTGGGATGACGGTGTTGCTTAATCAATCTATTCTTATGGCCGGTACGCTGATATTAATCAGATTCTTAAAACGATGGGCCGACTGAAGCCGACGGTATTTCCTGGAGCACCAACCATGTATATTGCAGTGATCAATCATCCTGATGTTCACAAATTCGATCTGTCTTCCGTCAAAATATGTATTAGTGGTGCAGCTTCTTTACCAGTTGAGGTACAGGAACGTTTTGAGAGTATCACAGGCGGTACATTGATCGAAGGGTATGGTTTAACAGAGACATCACCTGTAACCCATGCAAACAATCTTTGGGAGAAACGTAAAGTTGGTTCTGTGGGTATTCCTTTTCCAGATACCGAGGCTCGTATTGTCCATCCCGAATCAGGTGAAGACATGGCACAAGGTGAAATTGGTGAATTGATAGTCCGAGGTCCACAGGTCATGAAGGGATATTGGCAACAACAAGAAGAAACGGATAAGGCGCTTCGGGGTGGATGGCTATATACGGGAGATTTAGCAAGAATGGATGACGAAGGTTTTTTCTATATATTGGACCGCCGTAAAGACTTGATTATCGCTGGAGGGTACAATGTTTATCCGCGTGAAGTGGAAGAAGTATTATTCGAGCACCCAGATGTGGAAGAAGCGGTGGTTGCCGGCGTAGTGGATTCATATCGAGGTGAGACTGTAAAAGCGTACATCATACTGAAAGAGGGATCTAGTGCCAATGAGGAAGAGTTACAACGTTGGTGTAAGGAAAAATTAGCTGTATATAAAGTTCCCAAGATATATGAGTTTCGCGATACATTTCCAAAAACGTTGGTTGGTAAAGTGCTTCGACGAAAGCTAATTGAAGAAGATAATGACAAGATATCTAAGTAACGGTCATCTAGATACAAGTGTAATCAGTAAGGAGGATTAAATATGAAAGCGGATTCAGAGGATGCGCATCCTGACTTGGAACATTGGGGGAAAATAGCTGAATCTACGTTCTGGGGATTCTTAGGCTGTGAGCTTGAATCGTTAAGCGAGAATAAGGTAGTCGTCTCCATTGATATTAAGCCACATCATCTTAATTTAATCGGTATTCTTCATGGAGGTGTTCATGCGACGTTAATCGATTCAGCGATGGGTTTAATAGCGATGATTGCAAGACCTCAAGACAATGTAGTTACAAGTAATCTATCGATAAATTATTTGGCGCCAACGGAAATAGGACGGGTGATTGTAACTGCTGAACTCATACACAGTTCTCGTAAAATGATTACAACGCAAGCTTTTGCACGAACGGAGAAGGGCGATTTATGCGCTTTTGGAACGGGAACCTTCCGTGTCATTAATAAACCAGTTTGACGGTAAATAATCATAAGATGCACCGCCTAGGATGACAACCATGGGTAAGCTGGAGAAATTCTAGTAGGTGTATCTTTGTGATGCAATGGAATTAGGTTCAAGTGTGCTCATGAAATATACTGATTGTAGTAAGCGTATTCAATATTTAAAAAAAGATATAAAAAGATATTGATTATTTATAAATCATACTCTATGATAATGTCAACAGGACGAATTGAAAATTAAAGCACTTTAATTTTCGAACAAACAGATGCTTGCTATGCTGTATTTAATGGAGATATCGCTCGATAAAGTTAAAGCGCTTTAACTTTACTAATGCAGAAAGGTTGGTGTTTCAATGACCCACCGTGAAGGCCGGCGACAGACGATTTACATGTACTTGTTCCTTTCTCCTTGGCTCATCGGCTTCTTCGTATTCGCTCTGTATCCAATTTTATCATCACTGTATCTCAGCTTCACGGATTACGACATCATCCACCCTCCAGTGTTCGTCGGTCTTGCGAACTATACTGAGATGTTCGACAATGAACTGTTCTGGAAATCCGTCATAGTCACACTTAGGTATACCATTATCAGTGTACCTATACAGCTTATACTTGGACTTGGATTTGCATTACTGCTTCATCAGAAAATTCCATTCCGTGGATTCTTCCGGACGGCGATGTATTTTCCGAGCATGGTATCTGGTGTGGCGATGTCGCTCCTGTGGTATTGGATATTCAATCCGCAGATTGGTTTGTTCAATTACGTGCTTTCTTGGTTTGGTATTAAAGGACCTGCATGGCTCATGAATCCGGATACTTCGTTGTATGCCCTAATTATTATGTCCTTATGGACGGTAGGTACCGGAATGATCCTCTTTCTTGCAGGGCTTCAGGGAGTTCCAGCTAGCTTGATTGAAGCGGCTGAGTTGGATGGGGCAGGACGGTTCAAAACGTTCCTGAACGTAACGTTACCAATGCTATCACCCGTTCTACTCTTTCAACTCATTATGGGTGCGATCGATTCTTTTCAAGTGTTCACACAAGCCTTTGTTATGACGCAAGGGGGTCCGAACTATTCAACTTGGTTCTATGTCTACAACCTGTATACCAGCGCATTTAAAGAATACCGTGCAGGTTACTCGTCGGCATTGGCTTGGGTATTACTGATCGTCGTCATGCTATTCACAGCACTAGTTATGAAGTTATCGAACCGTTACGTGCATTATGAAGGAGGCGGAAACAAATGAGTACGATACCGTCAACGGGGCCGCATTCTCCGTCCTCCAAAGTCAGACGCAGACGCAAATTCGATGCTGTAAGAGTAATGAGTGTTATTTCACTAGTTATTATTACCTTTCTTATGTTGTTACCCCTGTTCTTCATGGTTTCAACCTCGCTGAAGTCTAAGCGAGAGATGCTCAAGTTCCCCCCAACGTTTCTTCCAGAGACGTGGCAGTGGAGTAACTATAAGGATATTTTCGATACCTTACAGTTCGGCACTTTATACGGTAATAGCTTACTCATTGGGGGATTGACCGTAGTAGGGACACTAATTTCTTCATCGCTTGCTGCCTACGGATTTGCTAGATACCGGGGGAAAGGTAAGAATATCTGGTTCATGCTTCTGCTCAGCACGATGATGCTTCCTTATCCAGCTATCATGATTCCACAGTTCATTCTCTTTTCCAAGATGAACTGGATTGACACTTTCCTGCCGCTAATCGTACCTGCATTCTTTGGCTCAGCGTATAACATCTTTCTGCTGCGCCAGTTTTTCACCACGCTGCCAGATGAACTGTTCGATGCGGGACGCATTGATGGTTGTGGCGAGTTCCGAATGTGGCTCAAGATCGCCCTTCCACTTTCCGGACCAGCACTTGCAACCGTAGCGATCTTTGCTTTCATCTACAGCTGGAATGACCTACTCACTCCGGTACTTTACTTAAGTTCATCGGAGAAATTCACGCTTCCAGTCGGTATGGCTTCTCTTACATCATCGCGGTTTCGTATTCCACCGTGGCATCTATTGATGGTTGCATCGGTGCTTGCTATGGTTCCGATTGTTACATTATTCGCCATAGCTCAGAAGCGATTCGTTGAGGGCATTGTACTCACAGGCATCAAGTAACTTACTTACCGCAACAGGCGGCAGAAACCACTTGAACTAATGGAGGAATGGACTCATGAATAAGAATAGGAAAAGAAAAACACTGGTCTCTATGCTCGCTACGGTTATGTTTGTTGTACTTGCATTGTCAGGATGTAGCGGCGGTAAATCAGCAGGCGAAACAGGGAATGGAGGATCAAGCAAAGGCGAGAAAGTAACGATCACGCACTACACCATCGATTCGGAAGATCGTACGTTTATTGAAAAGCTTATCCCTGATTTTGAAAAAGAAAATCCAAACATTAAAGTTAAGATCGAAAAGGCACCCTATGAGCAGTTTGATAGCAAACTTCAAACATTGATTGCAGGAGATAAATCACCTGATGTAACAAGCCATTATGGATATGGTGGATTTGCAGAGTACTACAACAAAGACATGCTACTTGATCTGACAGACATCATTAAAGAAGATGGATTTAAGGCAGCGGATTATAGTATATCTGAAGATTTGATGAAAATTTACAATGTCAAAGATCACACCTATGGCATACCGGTCAATATGTACGTAACACTCATGCTTTATAACAAAGACATGTTCGATGCAGCGGGTCTTCCTTACCCTCCTAGTGACTATGATGATAAGAGTTGGACTTTTGATAAGATGGTTGAAGCTGCTAAGAAGATGACTGTTATATCTGATGATGTGGCAAAGACACAGTATGGTGTTGACTTCACATGGGCAGAGCGTGACATGCGACCACTGTATTTTGGAGCTCAACCTTACTCCGAGGATACTTGGACGAACGGTGGTGTTCCTTCAGCTACTCACTTTGATTCACCTGAAGTGATAGCGGCTTATAACAAATTATTTGGTCTCATTAATAATGAAAAGGTTTCACCTTCTACAGAATGGAGTAAGAGTGTAGCGGGGCAGAATGGAGATCCATTTGTCGCAGGTAAAATCGGTATGTCTGTCACAGGTTCATGGAGTCTTGCTGGCGCTAATGACTTTCCTTTCAAAATCGGTGTAGCCGCCGTACCTTGGAATGGTGATAATAAAGTGCGTAGTACACTGTTCGTTGATCCACTTTTGATCTTAAAAGGTTCTAAGCATCCGAAGGAAGCTTTCGAATGGATTAAGTTTCTGTTAAAGAATGACATACAGGAGAAATCCATTGAACTGAGTGGAGGTACGCCTCCAGTAAGTACTAAGGCAGCAGAAACATATTATAAGCACTTTGATGGTATCGATCCTGCAGATATCAAGAATGTATACGAAGGTGGCGTCAAATACGGATTTGAATCCTATAACCACTTGGTCACGAATTACTCACAGATTAATGACATGTTCATTAATGAAATGCAGCCAATTGAGACCGGACACAAGACGGTAGAAGAAGTTATGCCGATCATTCAAAAGAAAATAACAGAAATCATCAAACGTTAAAAGTGCTCCTGTACCGTCCCGCAAGGGACGGTACAAATGTTTAGCGGTCAGTCTTCCGTCCATGTATACTAAGGGTATGTTTCTATGTTCGGAAAATCTGTCGCAAGGAGAATTTAAAATGAAGGTAAGTATTTTTGATGTAGCCAAAAGATCTGGATTATCTGTTGTGACGGTCTCTCGTGTGTTAAATGGTGCAGAATCGGTACGTGAAAAGAATCGCCAAAAAGTCCTCAATGCTATCAAAGAACTGGATTATCGACCAAATGCAGCAGCTCGCAGTCTTGCCCGCGGTAAGACGGGTATTATTGGCTTAATTGTGACAACTTTGCAAGATTCGTTCTTCGATGCAGTCGTCAAGGAACTCAATGAGGTGCTTGCACTCCACGGTTATTTCCTTGCGGTCTCGATATCAGAAGGAAGCGGATCGGATGGCAATCACTATCTCATCCAGGAAGATCGGGTCGATGGGCTGATTGTGCTGTCGCCTTTGGAAGAAGATAGTTATATTATGGAATTAAAGCGTCGGAATATTCCATATGTTCTGATCGATAATCAGAAGCCTGAGAATGACGCATTCTCGGTGACTATAGATAATTTCAAAGGTGGATACTCAGCAACCAAGCATCTGCTTGATCTAGGTCACACCTCAATAGCCCATTTATGTGGTAATGAAATGTTCCGGAGTACACGTGAACGACGAAATGGATTTCTACGAGCTCTTCAAGAGAAAGGACTTACGCCGTTTGCGACGGTACATGGCGATTTTGAAATTGAATTCGGATATGAGACTTGTTGGAAATGGATTAGAGAGGGGACCCTACCTTCTGCTGTTTTCGCTGGGGATGACAATATAGCCCTCGGTGTAATTAATGCCTTGATGGAAGCTAGAATCAGCATTCCAGATCAGGTGGCGATCGTCGGTTTCGATGATCAAAACATTGCATCACAGCTTCGACCGCACTTAACAACAGTTCGCCAACCGGCTGATAGGATTGGGCTTGCTGCGGCTGATATGTTGCTCAAGCGCATAGACGGTACGATGAAACGGGCTTCTAGTCTTAAGATTGATCCTGAGCTGATTGTTAGGGAATCCACGGTCAAGAATCAATTAACTTCAAAGGAATAGATTGAATAAGTGAAATGGTTCTGATATTTCATCAATAATAGGAGTGACGAATATTGGCTTACTACTTGGGGATCGATGGGGGCGGAACAAAGACATATGCCCTGCTGACCGACGAACGTGGAAACGTACTCGGTAAAGGCAAGAGCGGTAACGGTAACCACCAGATTAACGCTGCTATAGCAGCAAATAGTATCCGAGAAGCTACTGTAAATGCACTCACAGAGGCTGGTCTTCAGTTCGAAGATATCGGGCATGCTTACTTGGGACTTGCAGGAGCAGATCGTGAAGTGGACTATACTATTTTACATCCTTTAATCCGTAACATTGGATTTACGAACTATACCATTAACTGTGACACCATGATCGGACTTCGGGCTGGTACGAACCAACCTTTTGGTATCTCTCTCATATGTGGTACGGGAACTAATTCTGCGGGGAGAAATCCACAAGGTGAACATTATCAATGTGGTGGATTTAATTATATGTTTGGTGATTTTGGCGGCGGCGGCGCTTTGAATATTGAAGTATTCCGTTCTGTCATTCGTGCTTGGGATGGTCGTGAACAGCCAACGTTATTGACGGGTTTACTACTTGAACTTCTTGGTTACAACACGGTTGAAGATATGTTTAATGATTTTCAAGATAACGGAAGAAGTGTACCGGTGGATGCTGCAAGATTACTGTTTGAAGCTGCATCCGAAGAGGATGCGGTAGCTATTGAAATTTTAAATCGTCAGGGTGTGGATTTAGGGAAATCTGCAGCTGCTATCGTGCAAAGACTGAATATGTCTAACGATACATTTGACGTTGTACTTGTAGGTAGCTTGCTAACTAGAGGCGATCAGGGATGGATTCGCGGTCCCATTGAGCAGTCGTTACATAAGGTTGCACCACACGCTTCAGTAGTTACATTAACTACCGAACCAGTTGTTGGTGCATTGTGGTCAGCTATGGAAGAAGATGGATTAACAATTAGCCAAGAAGTATATGAGAACATGCGGCTGTACAGTGATTTTGCACTTATAAAATAAACTATACGATAGGATGTGGCTTGAATGGAAACAAAACAAGGGTTGAAAATAGCAGTTATCGGTGGGGGGTCTTCTTATACACCAGAATTAGTAGAGGGATTTATTCTTCATTATAATGAACTTCCTGTGCGTGAGTTATGGCTCGTTGATATCGAACCTGGATTACGCAAATTGAATATTGTCGGCAATTTAGCTAAACGTATGGTTGAGAAATCAGGACTCCCGATTGAAGTACATCTGACGACAGACCGCCGTCAGGCGATTGAAGGAGCTGACTTTGTTAGTACACAGATGCGCGTAGGGATGTTGGCTGCACGTGGTCGTGATGAATCCATTCCATTGAAATACGGTGTTATCGGACAAGAGACTACGGGTCCTGGTGGGATGATGAAAGCACTTCGTACTATCCCAGTCCTATTGGACGTGTGTAAAGATATCGAAGAGCTTGCACCTGACGCATGGTTACTCAATTTCACGAATCCAGCAGGTATGGTGACTGAGGCTATTATTAAGTATTCTAATGTCAAAAGTATTGGATTATGTAATGCACCCATAGGTTTGATTAAACAAGCTTCAGCTAAATATGGGGTTGCACCTGATCGTGTGTATGCTGAATTTGTAGGTCTGAACCATCTTCATTGGATTACCCGTATTGATGTTGAAGGGGAAGACAAATTGGATGAGATGCTGGCAGATACCGCGGGTTATAGCGCTAAGAATGTTCCTGCATGTGAGTGGAATCCAGAATTCTTGCAGTCCCTAAGAGCTTTGCCCTCCTACTATTTGAAATATTTCTACATGACCGATGAAATGTTGAAAGAACAGCTTGCATCACATGAAAAGGGTATTAACCGTGCAGAAGTTGTGAAGAAAGTTGAAGAAGAATTATTCGAGCTATACAGTGATGTTGATCTACAGGATAAACCTAAGCAATTAGAGCAACGTGGTGGAGCTTTTTATTCTGAAGCAGCTGTAAACTTGATGAGATCGCTATACAACGGGACGAACGATATTCAAACACTTAATGTGGCGAACAATGGTATTCTTGACTTCCTACCGGATAACGCAAGCATAGAAGTTAACTGCGTTGTTACGAAGAATGGACCTCTTCCGCTACCATTAACGAAGATCCCTCCTTCTGCTGTAGGACTTATTCATGCAGTGAAAACTTATGAGCAACTTGCTATAGATGCTGCAGTAACAGGAGATCGAGGCCTAGCTATTCAAGCAATGTCTCATCATCCACTAGTGCCATCGGTAGGAATTGCTATTAAAATGTTGGATGAAATGTTGGAAGCGAATAAGGAATATTTACCTCGTTTCTTCGCTCCCAATCCAGTATCTTAAACGGAGAACTTCAATATCCAAATAAACAATGGCAATCCCGAACAGGAAGTTACGACTTCGGGGTGGGCCATTGTTTTATGTTTATCTGTTATATTGGATTTAGCAAATAGCATTTGAAATAGAAGCGTGATAGATATCACATACAGGATAGGTCTGGTCAGAGATAATATACTTGATTTTAATATTTCAATATAAAGATTATTGATGGGTAGGTGGACAGACGATGATAAGTAGCAAAGTTAAGATCTTAGGAATGGTGATTCTTCTATTTATAGCTGCTGGAATTGGATTGTTCTATTGGAACAACAGTTCAAGCAAGGTTGATCCGTCTCTTAACCAACCAGTGACACAGACACTCTTCAAATTCGATACGGTAATCAATTTGAAAATATACGGCGATGATGAGAGTGCGAATCATCTGAAGAAGATCGAGCAGATGCTAGATGATGTTGATCAACAGATAAATATGTCGAATAAAGATAGTGAAATCCATGCCATTAATGAGGCAGCTGGGAAAAAAGCAGTTAAAGTATCTCAAGGGACATTTGATCTTATGAAATTATCTGTTGATTACGCGGAAGATACGCAGGGAGCATTTGATCCAAGTATTGGACCACTCGTGAGTCTTTGGAAGATTGGAAACGGTGGTGAGCATGTCCCTGATGCTAACCTTATTAATCAAGCAAAGTCGCTCGTCAATTATAAGGATATCATAATGGATGAAGCTAATCTGACCATAAAGCTAGCTAAAGAAGGGATGTCCCTAGATCTTGGTGGTATTGGAAAGGGATATGCCGCTGACCTAGTAGCTAATTATTTGCATGATGTGCAGGTTGAAAGTGCGATTATTGATCTCGGGGGCAGCAGCATCATTGCCATTGGTAGAAAGCCAAATGGTGAGCAGTGGCGGATTGGACTTCAAGATCCAGATCGTGCGCGTGGGGAACAGCTGGCACTCATACAACTCGATAACGAAACCATTGATTCATCGGGGGTATACGAGCGATTCTTCATGGAGAATGGTGTGAGATACCATCATATTCTAGATCCGAAGACGGGCTTTCCTACGAAAAATGGGTTAAAAAGTGTAACCATTATAGGTGGGACTGCGACTGATGCGGATGTACTTTCGACAGCCGTAGTCGTGATGGACTTAGAAGAAGGAATGGCGTATATGAATCAGAAGCAGAATGTAGAAGCGATGTTTATTACGGAGGATAATCGTATCTATTTGACTTCTGGGTTAAAAGGAAAAATTAATTTAACGAACGAGAGGTATACCTTAGTAGAATAGCTCGTGTAAGAACCCAATGTATCTCCAAATGAGAGAAACGTTGGGTTTTTTAATTGAAAATTACTGAATTTGACGAGCTGAACAATAATTCGACAAATTATGACTACAAACTACAAATTCATACAAAATAAACCTCTATCTTAAACAAATTTAAAAAACTAATATAAAGATAGATTATGAACATGGTGGCATATAAAAAGGTATCTTTTATGTCTAAAGTATCTATTCCAGATACTCTAAATAGAATAGCTAATATGTAGTGGTAAGAGACGTTATTCATTAAGATTAAAGATCAAGTTGGATATTTTTATTGTGTGTTTCTTCAACCAGTTAAGAAATGAAACATATACGTTCGAATGCCGTATCAGAAATATAATGGTTATGAGAAGGAGAGGGTAATTATGGATAATGGAATGAGTGTGATCTTGTTCGAGAAAATGCCAGAAGGTGAGCTTCGTGTCATTGAAGAGCGCACGTGGAGTATGAATATGATTGCTGCATTGGAACATGTCAATTATCTAGTGGTGGGTACAAAGGAATATGAGACAGTTGAAGGACGCCTGAATGTGGACGAAGGAAAGCTTGAGCTTCTACTTGTACCGATGCGTATTGAATAATGAATGTGATGGAAGGAGGATGTTGTGGTGACGAAAGATGAGAATGCTAAAGAACTAGCAATATCGAGGTTATTCACCCCTGAAGGGAAGCCAATTCGTGTATTATCTACCTCGCTCGGTATTGCTCTTTTGGCGAATGCACTGTTTGTTCCAGCTGCTGTAGGAGCGAGTGATAGTACTACTGCGGATGATCCTCAGCTAGTTTCTTGGTCTACGGAAGAAGTCAAGACGTATTTTGATCAAAATGTAGATTGGAATATTCCGTATCCAGATGAGGGTAAGAAAGAGGTTGTAAATCAGGAGCAGGGGGTAAGTACCTCCAATGGGACGACTGTAGTGAATAACTACAGTGGTTATAATTCAGGATTCGGCTGGGATGACTTATTATTGTATCACATGCTGTTCAACAGTGGATCTAATTACTCTTCAAGGGGATGGTCGAACAGCCGTCCAACCTATTATCCTGGGACTAAGAATACTTATAAACCTAACACTTATAGTACCGATAAGTTCCAGAATAAGAATGTTCCCGGGTCTGTCGTCAAACCGAAAACATCAACTTCATCCAGTGGTTCTATTACAAGAAGATCGACTTCATCCAAAGCTGGTGGTATCGGGGGCAAATCCAGCGGTCTAAGCTCATCTAGTTCTAAGTCGAGTTCTGGTTCTGTGTCATCTTCGGGATCAAGCTCAGGTAAGAGCGGTTTTGGCGGATGATCGATTCTAAGAGTGTATTCGAGTTTCGGGATCAATCTGATCTCGAACGAGCACCTCGGGTAGAACAGTTACATGAGCTTGGATTTACCTGGGCAGACCTTGAAGGCGAGGAATATTGGCTAGATGCAGTTGTACTTATGCAGAGTGAGACCTATAAGGAACTAGAAGAGGCCTCAAGTAAGCTCTGGGATATACTCGACAAAACCGTTCGCTATGTTCATTTCAAACATGATTTGTATGATTTAATCGGTATCCCTCCCCTCTTGTGGGAGATGATTGATCAATGTCCTCTATCAGAGCGGGGACAGATAAGTCGTTACGCACGATTTGATTATGCCGTGGCTGATGACGGTACCATTAAGTTGCTGGAACTGAATGCAGATACGCCTACTGGTTATGTGGAAGCATCCATAGCTACGCCTTGGATATGTGAGCAAGCAGGGGAAGGTATTTACAGCCCAAATATTGCAATGAAAGATCTTCTTGCACAAGCTTGGGGGAAAGAACACCCAGACACGGCGGCCTGTGTTGCATACGGATCTCATCGAGAGGATTCGGGTACCATCGAAGCACTTGTAAGGCATAGTGGTCTTGATATTCAATGTGTAGATTGTCTTGATTTATCCATTGATAATGGCGTCGTAAAAGATGGTGAGGGTCGTATTATTAAGCGGATGTTCGCTCTATATCCTAAGGAATGGATGGCCATTGATGAAGGCGGCGAAGCGTTAGCTTATGCAATTGAGACCGGGAAGCTAGAGATCTTCAATTCACCACATAGTATAATATTGCAATCCAAGGGACTTATGGCAGCAGTGTGGGGAATGTATGAGTTAGGCCTACTATTTGATGAAGAAGAGCGCAAAGCGATTGAAAGCTACATATTACCTACATATAACAAACCGGTGTTTTCCGGAAACTTTGTGTCTAAATCAGTATTTGGCCGTGAGGGTGGTTCTGTTCGTCTCTTTGATGAAGGTGGAATATTGGAACTTCAGGATGAGGATGGCTTTGATAGCAGTGTGTTATTTCCCTCTGTTTATCAAAAAAGAGCTGAGTTAGCGAAGATTAACACAAAAGACGGTGAATTTCACCTGTTGACCGGTATGTTTATGATTAATGGGAAGCCTTGTGGTCTGCTCGGTCGTGCAGGCGGACTGATTACAGGCAATGCTAGTCAATTTATTGCGTTGGGAGTGAGATAATTACGTATGAAGATGCAACAATTAATGAGAGTCAATAGAGTAGCACGAACATTTAGAAATAGCGTAATGGTATGTTGTGTGCTTTTAACACTGTTGTTGATAAGTGCGTGCTCCGGTAGTCAGGATAGTGTATTCGATACGGAATCGCCTGTAGAGACTACAGATAGCGTATCGCGAGTACCATGGGATTATCGGGTGGTGGAGGGCACGGTGGGGGATTTGATCGGTAGTGATATGACGGTCTTGCCTGATAACGAGCTTCTACCTAATGATGGGAACTATGCAACGGGTGATAAAATCTGGACCTTGCAGTTCATGGATGCTGAGTTGGTAACAGATGCTGATAAGCGTAACGAAATCCGACTATCCTCTTGGACGGCTATCAAATCCTATGGAGACCAGAAGACGGCTGCGGCAGATCTAACGAATCTCAAAGTGTCGATAACAACCGATGTTGATCTTGTAGGTGTATACAAGACTAAATTAAAAGATAAGACGAGAAACTTTGCTGTGATTCAGTTACCTTCGGGTAATCGGATCAAGCAACCGATTGACGATAAGCGTTATACAGCATTGGAGAAACAAAAGACTGTATCTGTAGTGTTGGAAGAAGTGCATGATTTCGCCGATTATGATTCGGCCTATGCGAAATTTAGGGGGTGGGCTAATTGATGATCGTTGTTAATTTGATAGTAAGTGTTCTTGTCATCATTTTTCTTCAATTGTTAGGTATGGTCATATTTATTTGCATGACTCCTTTTAATGACATGGAAGAGTTAAAGAAGGGCAATGTAGCTGTAGCACTGGCTTTGGGTGGGAAGTTTATGTCCACAGCCATTATTCTGGGTGTAGCTGCTTATACAAATACATTGATATGGTTCATGATGTTATGGTTCGCTGTTGGTTACGTATGCCTAATTGCCGCTTATTGGATCTTTGAATTATTGACTCCGGGATTTAGGGTGTCTGAACATCTACAAAAGGGAAATGTGGCTGTAGGTATGATGTTATGTATGGTGTTTATCGGAACGGCATTTGCTGTTAGTAGTTTAATTATCTAATTCATAAATTGCATGTTCAAAATAGATAAGGCTGGCCTCTCGAGTTCTTTTACCCGAGAGGTCGTCTTATTAGTTACGGAGAAGGGGTGAACAGGTGCATTTTATTATCAGGATATCTACGAAGATGATGCGCTTAAGAAAAAGGGTCATTGGGTTGATCATCCTTATCTTTATTGTAATGAGTGCAACGATCGTATATTTACTGGAGCCTAACACCTTTGGTAACTGGTTTAATGCATTTTACTGGGTCATGACAACGATGGCTACAGTAGGGTATGGTGATTACTTTGCAAAAACAGACATCGGAAAGCTATTTACGATGTTTCTATATATCTTTGGTATAGGGCTGTTGAGCTTAGTTATCGGAAAGGTGATTGACTCTATCGCAGAGGTGCAAAGAAGGAGAGGAGCGGGAACATTGAGCTTTCGTGGTGAGGATCATGTCATATTGATTAATTGGAGTAAGAAAGCACAGGCAGCGGTAGATGAGATTCTATGTTATTCATCGAAATCTCACATCGTAATCATAGATGAGACGGGCAACCATCCGTTGGAACATATGGATCATGTCCACTTTATTAGTGGTGATCCATCAAGTGATGAGATTCTCCTCAAGGCTAATATTACAGGGGCTAAGGCTGCAATCGTCTTCGGTGACACACGCATTGATGAAGCTTCCTTGATCGACGGTAAATCCCTCCTGATTGCCTCTAGTATTGAGCGGATTGCACCACAAGTACATACGACAGTAGAAATTATGCAAGAGAAGAACATTCAGAACTTTCGGCACGTTCAGGTGAACGAATTCGTACTGTCACATGATGCGATCTCCAGATTAGCCGTAAGATCAGCTTTGCAAGAAGGTAATTCTGAGGTTATTACACAATTGCTGAGTCGTCAGTATGGAGACGATATATATGAGATACCACTTAATCGGGATTGGAAGACGTACGGTGAGGCTTTTCAGGACCTGCTTCGACAGGGAGCTACGCTATTGTCCGATCGTAGTGACCTTAGTATCAACCGTAAGCTTGACCAACCTATTCCTGAGGGTGCGAGGTTGTATATTGTATCGGATGAAGAGACTTATAAGCGGATTAAGGGATAGGGTTATAGATTATTTGTGGATAGAACATTACATAAGTAGGAAAAGAGGGAACGACTCGTATGTGGAGTCGTTCCCTCTTCTTAATGTAATCACGTTCGCTATTGATTACGGTGCTTCAGCTTATTCTGAAGCATACCGAGGAAAATATCAGCGAGAATAGCAAGTAGACAAGCGGGAATCGCACCCGCATAAATTTTGATATTATTATGAAGGTTAAGGCCGGAATAAATTTCACGTCCTAGTCCTTCACCACCAATGAGCGGAGCAAGCGTGGCTACACCGATAGCAATAACCGCTGCTATGCGAATTCCAGCCATTAAGAATGGGAGTGCTAGGGGAAGTTGCACTTGGAGTAGCAATTGCATGTTACTCATACCGACACCCTTGCCGGCTTCACTTATACCCGGATTCACCTGACTTAAACCTACATAGGTGTTACGAATAATCGGTAGCAAAGAATATAGGAATAAACCAACAACAACGGTCTTAAATCCTAAGCCAAGGACGATCATCAGTAAAGCTAATAGAGCTAGGCTTGGAATAACTTGAATAAAGTTCGCTACTGGCAAGATAATAGCTGCTAGTTTTTTACTGCGGGCACTGAGTACACCAAGTGGAATACCCACAATGAGAGCCAGCCCAAGACCGCTGATTACCATGACAATATGCACCCATGTTAAGTGTAATAGATAACCGGCATTCTCTTTGACATATTCTAAGAGATTGAGATCGGATCTAGGTGGATTTAAGTCAGCGTCGAGAAGATCAATGGATTTCAGAAATTCATAGGCGACTTCTTTCGGTGAGCGTTTATTAACTTCAACTTCATAGTTAAGTGCACTCATGGTGGAAGTATCCAACTTCCCTATTAACAAAGAAATCATGTCGTTCAATTCAGGGTGTTGCTGTAAGGTTTCGTTTCTGACGACAGGAGATGCATCATAGGGTGGGAAGAATTGTTTATCATCCTTTAATGTCTTTAAGTTATATTGTTTGAGGCCGGAGTCAGTCGTATACGCAACGACAACATCGACTTTTCGGTCAGCCGCCGCTTTATGGACTAATGAACTTTCCATCGGAAGTGTTTTCTTGAATGAGAATCCATAAAACTTGGTGAAGGCTTTGTAACCGTCATTCTCTCGTTCAAGCCAAGTGGAGTCCACGCCAATATTCATACTTTTAGCATGTTTCTGTAGATCAGATACCGTATCCAAATGATATTGATTAGCCACATCCTGAGTCACAGTTAATGCATATGCATTCTCAAAGCCATAGGAGTCATACCATTTGAAGTCAAAGTTTTTGTCAAACCCCTCTTGGGCTTGTTGTAGAACTTCTTGACGATCGTTGGTGTCTTTCACTGGAAAATGATTATTGAAAATCTCTCCGGAATACAAGGTACCCATCTGAACTTCATTGTTCTTCATTGCCGTGATGACAATGGGACTCGATGCAAGATCGGGTACAATGTCGACGTTTAATTTGGTGCGTTCTTCAATTAAGACTTTATACATTTCAGCTAGAGTTTTGGTTTCTGTGTAGGTTTGCGTACCTATCTTTATCGTATCGTTGTCAGCCTTACCGCATGCAGAGACAACCAATGATAATAAGATAATTGAGCTTAAGGTGGCAACCCATGTTGTTAGTTTTCTCATTTGTCCACCTGCAATTTATTTTTTTTGTTATTTTTAGTAGAAGCCCATCTTTCAATAGCTCCGAATAAGAGATCAGCGAGTAATGCCAACAAGATCGCAGAAGCGGCTCCTGTTATGATAAGTTCCTTCTTGTTTACTCCAATACCAGAAACGATAAGCTCTCCTAAACCTCCTGCACCAATTAATGCTGCAAGGGTCGTCCAGCTAATAATATATACCGTAGTGACGCGTATACCAGACATGATATAAGGAAGCGCCAGTGGAAGTTGGATTTGCAGCAGACGTTGAGTGGCATTGAAACCCATACCTCGTGCGGATTCTAGCATTGCCGGATCAACTGAGCTGAATCCCTCATATGTATTTCGTAGAATAGGTAATAAAGAGTAAAGAAATAGAGCAAAGATCGCTGGCTTTATCCCGATACCCATGAGTGGAATGAGCAGAGCCAGAAGAGCTAAGCTTGGAATCGTTTGGAATATATTTGTTATAGTGAAAATCAACGTATGTAGCCATTTAATCTTATTTTTCGCCAAAAACATACCTAAGGGAACAGCAACGAATATGCCCAGAAGGATGGATGTGGCAGTGATGATCAAGTGCTGTTGTATGGCGGTCAATATGTCCAAATAACGCTCCTGTAGAAATTCTAAATAAGTGACAAGAAAATTAGATTTCGGCATCGACAACGCCCCCATCAAGTTCAGGAGAGTAGACTTCTGCCAGATGGCTTACGACACTTCCTCTAGTAATAAGTCCAATTAACTGGTTGTTGCTATTTACAACAGGTAAATTGGACAACTGATATTCAGTCATGATATTTAGAGCAATGGATAGAGAAGTTCCGCTTTGTACGAAATGTACAACAGGTACCATGACATCAGCTACAGTTTTGGTTTCTTCACCATATTGATCCAACACGCGATAAATCGACACACTACCTTCCAGATGGTTGGTTTTATCAACAATTAACAAGGAGTCTACCCGTCTTTTCTCCATGATTTTCATGGCTGAGGCAAGACCTCTAGATGGATAGGACGTTACTGGATTGTCTACCATCACTTCATCTACTGTGGGTGCTTCTAGCGCATTTTCATGCATTCTTTTCGTTCCAAAAAAGTTCTTCACGAAATCATTCGCCGGATGACGCAATATATGTTCTGGGTGTCCGGTTTGGATGACGTGACCATCCTTCATTAATATGATGGTATCGGCAATTTTGATAGCCTCATCCATATCATGAGTAACGAAGACAATCGTCTTTTTCAATTCTTGTTGTAGACGAATTAGCTCTTCTTGTAACTGTTCGCGACTAATGGGGTCCAACGCACTAAAAGGTTCATCCATGAGGATAACGTTAGGATCCGCAGCTAAAGCACGAATGACACCGATTCGCTGCTGCTGTCCTCCACTTAATTCTGAGGGGTAACGATTGCGATATAAGTCTGGATCTAAGTTTACCATCTTTAAAAGTTCGTCTACTCTTGCTTCTGTTTTTTTCTTTTCCCATTTCTGCAAGCGGGGAACTACGCCTACGTTTTTAGCAATATTCATATGCGGAAACAGTCCAATACTTTGAATTACATAACCTATCTTCCTGCGAAGTGTTACTGGATCCATCGTAGAGATATCCTCGCCATGGAGGGTTATTGTTCCTTTGGAGGGTTTAATTAATCTATTGATCATTTTCATCGTCGTCGTTTTCCCACAGCCACTGGGACCAATTAATACGGTGATCTCACCTTCTTTGATCGTAAGATTAATATCCTTAAGCACGACATTACCATTCTCATATACCTTGTTAATCCCTTGAAATTGAATCATATACTTACCGCCTTTTCTATGTAGGACTGAGATGTACATTATTGTTAAATGAGTACAATGATATATTTAAACCAGTTCGTGTGTTTTGAAACTTTTATGGTCATAGGAAAGGAGTGCTGAAGTTGTTTTACTAGGGAAAGTTGGGGAGGATTAAGCGACAATGTAATGGATTCATGGATCACAGAACCTCGATTTTGTGCTATGCCGATAACAGGAACCATTGATGAACAAAGGTGGAGTCGCATCTAAGATGTCTCCCTCTAAAATCCTCTATACGTACTTTCACAGATAATAGATTTTAATACATACAGTCGTAAGGAATGATATAATACGATCCAAAAGTAGAATACATAAGGCAGGGATAGTAGATGAAGGAACATCTGCACACAGAGACTCCGAATTCCAATATGAATCGAAATGGGCTTACGCCTGAATACATTGAATCTGTCCATCATTTACGGGAAAAATTACTCTATGGTATTCAAACGGGTGATAGGAATTTGATAATCGAATATGAAAGGGACGCTTCTCAGAAATTTAGAGACGAGCCATTAAACATTCTTAATAGAGTCCCCAATAATAAAGTTCGATCCTATAAAAATATTTTATTATCACACAATACCCTTTATAGTTATGCTGCTGAAAAGGGAGGGTTAAGCCCATTGCAAAGCCACTTTTCATCAGAAAAATATGCAATAATGATCGAGCATGCCGAAAACATTGCTGAGCTAGATAAGATTCATTCAAATATGGTAACTGAATATTCTGATACTACCATTCGAAAATCTAAAAGGGACAATTTATCAATTGTACAGAAAGCAGAAAACTATATCGAGATGAACTTTGCGGAGGACATCTCAATGGAGGAAATGGCAGGCAAATTACATGTTCATTCTTCACATTTAATGCGTGTGTTTAAGAAAGAAAAAGGAATAACCATTAGTAATTATCGAAATATGAGAAGAATAAAAGAAGCAAAAGAGCTTATCCTTTTCTCTAATCTTTCCATGACTGAAATTTCCATGATGATAGGATTTAGCACCCCCCAATATTATTCTAAATTCTTCAAAGAGGTAGAAGGGGTAACTCCTTTAGAGTTTAAAAAGAAGATTAAGAAATGATAAACGAAGGATATCTTGAAAAGACGTATGTGGCAGTACGTACCTTGTTAGTGGTGCATGAGAAATCATGCGCCTATTTATATTTTCATTTTTCGGAGAAAAAAACATGCAATTATACTGTAAAAACATGCAATTGTAGTACAAAAGTTTCTTTTCTATTCGATGTATACTTGTATTCAAGCACTAAAGAAAGCGCTTACCAATAAAAAATACACGGCTCTATGTAATAAAGGAATTCAATTGTTCAACTAAAAATGTAAGCGGTTAACAGGAGGGAGTTAACTCAACGTTTTAAGCGTGTGAAGGGACTATTAACTTTATAAATAAGACAGAGGAGGAGTTACATGAAGAAGTTTGGAGCAAGAGACCAAGTTGGATATGCGCTAGGAGATATTGGAGGAAGTTTCGTTAACCTATATATAAGTGGGTTTTTCTTAATCTTTTGTACCTATGTATTGGGTGTAAGTCCTTACTTTATGGGAACGATGTTTTTGTTAGGTAAATTCTTTGATGCCATTTGTAATGTGATTATGGGAACTCTTCCAGACCGCTGGAAATTAGGGAAATCTGGAGATAAATTCTTACCTTATATTAGTATTTCTAAATGGATATTAGCAGCTTCTTGTTTATTAGCTTTTGCTAATGTATCTAGTTGGGGAACTACAGCAACTCATGTTTGGGTAGTATTCGTGTATTTATTCTTCTGTGTTGCTTATACCGCCGATTCGATCCCATACGGTTCTCTTGCATCTGTTATTACAAATGATCCAGTTGAACGCACAAAATTATCTCGTGCTCGTGCTATTGGGGGTATGGTTGTTGGACTTGGATTCTTATCTTTCGTGCCAATGTTTATCTATGATAAATCTGGATCTGTCGTCCCAGAAGCATTCTTCCAAATTGCAATTGTGTTTAGTATTTTATCAGTATTAGCATATACAGGACTTGTAAGATTAACAACAGAACGTATACGTGATGATAATCAACCAGGAATACAATCCGATTATAGTTTTAAGGAAGCATTTAAAGTAGCTATTAAAAATAGACCGTTGATCGGAATGATGGTTGCATCAATTGGCTCACTTCTTATGATAAATGGTGTGAGTCAATTAGCTCCAATGGTCTTTGCCGAACGTTATCATATGCCGAGCGCTTTTGCTATTAACTCCTTCATTAGTATTGGTATTACGCTCATATTATTCGCTATCGTTCCTAAACTGGTTGCAAAGTTTAATAAAAGAAATTTAGTTATTGCTACAGCAATCTTCAGTTTAGTTGCAACACTGATATTGACATTAGTAACAATTGAAAGTGTATATGTGTTCATGGTTGTATATAACCTTGCAACAATCGGTTCATCTGTTTTTGTTATGGTGGTCTGGGCTCTTGTAACAGATTGTATCGACTATGCAGAACTTCAAACTGGGAAACATTACGAAGGAACACTTTTTTCTCTATATTCCTTTGCTCGTAAAGCAGGAATGGGATTAGGCTCTGCTATTGGAAGTTACGCTTTAGGTTGGGTTGGTTTCGTTAGTGGAGCAAAATCCCAATCTCCAGAAGTGGCAGAAGGTATTCTAAAAATGTACACTGGTATTCCAATTATTGCATTCGTTATCATGTTGCTCGGTGTAGGTATAATCTATAACCTAAATGAAAAGAGAACAAATGAAATGTATGCAGCATTAAAAATAAGTAGAACGTCTTAAAACGTCTTAATTAGGAGTTCCTTTTATAGTGAATTCTTATCAAATAAAATAGTAGGAGTGGTTTAAATGCGTACTAGATTCCTTTCAAAGATGACAAATGGGGAAGTCGAACAATATTTAGATCGTAATGATATTATATATGTTCCGGTTGGAGTAACGGAAACCCATGGAGCTTTACCACTAGATTCTGAAACAGTCTTAGCGGAAGCTATTGCTATAATAATGGCTGAGGAATCAGATGGGATTGTGTTGCACAACTTACCTTATTTCTTCGCAGGCGGCACGAATGTAGGTCGGGGAACGATTCAAATGAGTGTAAAAGATGGAATGACTTATTTAGACAAGATTGCTAAGTCATTACTAAAACAAGGTTTTAGAAGACAAATTTATGTCACCAGTCATGGTCCAGCTTATTTGACAGTAAGTGGTATGGTTCGTGATTTCTTCGATGAAACTAAAGTACCTGTCCTGTATATTGATATGTTAAAAGCTGCAGAATCGGTCAATCTTAATCTAATGGAAACATTCCATGATATGAGCATTGGTGCATATAAAGTTTTAGGTAGATTAGAAGATGTTCCATTAAATGTACCTGAATCTCATTCTGTTACTTATGATGTTCAACATATGTTAGCTGGGATGAGTAAAAACCCTGGTAATGCATTAGGAAAATATGCTTATCAATCCGGTGCAGTAGGTTCTTACTTCAACGAACCATCTGATCATATGGCTACACTGCTTTTGAAAACACCCGAAGAAAGAGAAGCTCATGCAGATGCAGGTGTTCAAGCGATTAATGAACTTGTAAAGGCATTGGATATGCCGACGATCGTTGAAACACTTCGTCAAGTTGATGCTTATACTAAGGATACCATTCTTCCTAAATACGGGGCACATTTGCTAGGTGGAAAAGCGTAAAAATAAATAACAAGTCGTGCGAATCATTTTCATATGGGAATCGCGCGACTTGTTTCGTTTCAATGAAGAAATTTAAAATCATTAATTGTATAGGGGCATAAAAGAACATCATTGAACTCGATAGATTCAAATTTAAAGATTTAAATAACGTTCATCTGTTGGGTTTTATATAAGTAAAAATGACTAATTATTAGGGCACCCAATCAGGTGCCCTTTAGTTTCGCCGTTAGACATAATCTGTACACAGAATGGGGATTTAATGGCGTAGTCGTTACGGACTGTGACGGTAATAATGAACGGGTTTAAGGGTATCCCATTGAGAAGTACTATGACGGCTAAAGGAGATCGATATAGACAAAATTACGAAAACTATATCTAAAACTACGAAAAATATAGCGATAACTTAGATAAAGGTAAAATGTGAGGATTTGCATAACAGAATCCACATCTTATCCATAGATTATATATACTTGTGAATTTCTGGGCTTTGTATAATGAAATCAGACCAAGAGTTTGCGATAAATAATGAGACGGGAAATGAATAGGGGGTGGCAAGCCGGTATTATCAAACGAACTTAGATCGCATCAGGATAACTGTCTGACATAATCGCAAATGACGATATATCTTTCGTTATTTTAGTAAGCGCTATCATTTGTCATTGGGAGTCGAAAACATGAATTAAGTCCATTTAAGGAGATGAGTGTCGTGAAGAAAACAGTTTCTTTATTCCTTATTTGCATCATGATGTTTACCTATATGTTAGATTATGTACCAAGGGTGTCAGCTGATACGACTATGGAAGTGACGAATGTTGCATTACAGGCCATTGCAAGTACTACAGCGGGTACAAGTCAGAATACGATCCATGGCATCAATGATAATAATATGGAAATTGGATGGGCAAGTGGTAGGAATCCTACAATGCCTGCTTATGTTGAACTTGATTGGGGTTCTAAATTGGTGACTACAAGCCGAATATCACTGTCTGGAAATTTTGGTCCAAGTCAAGGAATTAAGACAATAGATATTGAATATTTTGATGGTGGAACATGGAAGTTGGCTAAATCTGATATTACGCTTGTCTGGAATAAAAATGAACAGGCTGCGGAAACCTTGGATATCGATATCCTTGAAATTACTGCTAGTAAAATTCGTCTCAAAGTGAAATCTGCAGCTACGGTATGGGGACATTATACAATTATGGAGCTAAGAGTGTGGGGAAATATTGAATTAACTGCGAATAGTGTGGCTGAATCAATTAAAAGTATCGCGTCACCAGCCAGAGGTCAATCCAAGATTAAACTTCCAGATGTGCCTCAGGGATTCGAAGTTCGAATTCAATCATCGGATAGGGAAGATATTATAGGTTTAGACGGAACGATAGCACCCTTAACGAATGATGAGAAAATTTCGCTCGTGTTGGAAGTTATGAAACTTTCAGATCAGACGAAAGCATACACTGTAGCTCTTCAAGTTAAGGTCTTAGTTAAGCCAGCTGATGATTATATGATTAAGACACCGATAGAAGACACAACAAGCATTATAAAAAATCCGGCGATGGGCTGGATGTTATATGTTGAGGAATTTGGTGGTCCCGGAAATGCGATGACGGGGATGACTGCAGAGGAATACTGGGAAACGGTTGACCCTCATAGAGAATCAGCAAATATTCTTTATATTCGTGTACCTTGGTCACGTATGGAACCGACAGAAGGACATTATGCATGGAATGAGGATGAAAACTACAAAAAATATGTCCAAGGGGCTTTAGACCGTAACATAAGACTGGCTTTCCGCGTTGTTATAGACAGCCAAGACGTACATATGCAAGCTACGCCACAGTTTGTTTTTGATGCTGGAGCCAGAGGAGTAGGTACTGCATCTAACAGTAATTTTAAGTCACCAATTGTAACTGATCTCGTATTCAGAGCGAAGTTCGAAAATTTTGTTAAAGCATTCTCTAAGGAGTACGATGATCCTAGTATTGTAGATTTTGTCGATGCTGGAGGCATGGGCTACTGGGGCGAGATGTATACATTTAGTCACAGCATGACGAAGGCAGAGAAAGACGATACGTTTAAGTGGATTGTCAATTTATATGCGGACAAATTTAAGCATGTATTACTCGGTCAACAAGATGCAAGTAGTTTTGATATGGCGTTACAAGATTGGGCTTACAAAGAAAAAGGTTTCATACTCAGAAGAGACAGTTACGGCAGTCCTGTATACTTTGATCAGACACAAAAGGATCGAATTGTTGCGCGTTGGCCGGATGTCCCGGTATTCGCAGAAAATTGTTACCAAAATTTCGTATCAAGAGCTTCCTCTTGCGATGGCAAGAATAAACCGATTCATGACATGTTAACAAGAGTTGTCAATGATGCACTATATACGCATGCCAATACACTGGATCTACGGCATCCGGAAGATGTCATAGAGTTTGCAACGAACAATGCAGATCTCGTAGAGAAGTTTGCGTTACAAGGCGGGTATCGTTTTGTACTAAATGACGTTAGTTACCCTGCGGTGATGGATTCTAATAAATCATATAAGATCTATCATTCATGGAAGAATACAGGAGTGGGTAAACTTCCAAATGATCTGCTGAATTGGGGTTATAAATACAAGGTTGCTTTTGCCTTGCTTGATCCGGATACGCAACAACCGGTAAAAATGATGATCGATGATGCAGAACCTTCTGATTGGATTAAAGGTGAAAGGTATAGTTACTCTGGATCTTTACAATTAGATGGTGTTCCTGATGGCAATTATGAATTGGCTGTAGCCATTGTAGATACTACGAAAGATAATACACCGGCTATTAAACTGGCTGTTAAGGATGTAATGACGGATACAGGATGGTATAAGATTAGTGATGTCAAAACCTTCTCAATTGACACAACAAAGCTAAGTAAGGCAATTAAAGTAGCACAGTCCGTGTATGATCTGGCGATTGAAGGCACGAAGCCAGGACAGTACCCATTAGGAACGAAGGCTAAGTTGCAAGAAGCAATCAATATCGCGACAGTAGTATTAGACTCCGAAACAGTTACACAAGAAGAGATTGATCTGGCAATCACAGCACTGAATACAGCAGTAAATGAATTAAAAGCTAATGGAGAAGTTATACCAGGTGGACCTATAACAGAATTATCTGGTCCAGTTACAGTACGAGATGGCCAGCCGTTCGAAATGGAGTTCGGATTGAAAAGTGTGACAGATAGCGTATATGCGCTAGATCTTACAATTGAATACGATTCGGACGTCATGAGTTTCGTGTCGGTTACATCTATGCAAGAAGGGATTAAATTACTCACTACAAAAGATACATTGGGTCAAGTCCGAATGATTGTAATTAGTGAGGGTTCCGCATTTGCGATAACAGGAGATATGAAATTATTGAAATTATCTTTTGAATCAAAGGCAGTGTCACAGACGACGAATGGGATAATCAAGGTTTCCAAAGCGCTTATGGGGAATAATCTGGGCTTGGAATCTGAGGGCGTATCCTCTTCCTTCACAATTCAGGTGACTACAGCTGGTATTCCAGGAGATGTGAATCAAGACGGGAAAGTAACTATTGGTGATCTTGCTCTCGTAGCAGCAAACTACGGTAAAGATTCGAACAGTGCGGATTGGCAGCAAGTGAAGCGTACTGACGTAACCAAAGATGGATTTATTAATATTGATGATCTAGCGCTAGTAGCAAGGGCAATCTTGGAATAAATATGATTGAACAAAAAAGCATCCCTTGGGATGCTTTTTTGTTCAGTCACTAAAGGGACAAGGTGAATTGTATCATCGGAGAGATGAAGGAATGGTTTATAATGTATAGGGATGGATACCGCTATCGTATTTACGGTTAGAACAACATAGATGTTCACATCGGAAGAGGAGATTGTTTGATGTTGAATAAGAAGAAATATGGATCTGATCAAATTGTATTGGCTGCAATCGAAACGATTGAGGAAGTGGATTTTCTGCTTATGACGGAGTTAACGGCATGGTTTGTTCTTTCTGGTTATCTGGAAATTATGCGAAACGGTTCTGATATTTTGATTCGGACAGGTGATATTTTCGTTTTGAATAAAGGTGATATTGTTCGTGTGATTGGCAGTGAAGAGAATGCGACGCTCACGGTAAAGTTTCTAACCAATGAGTATCAAGAAGAGTATCCATCATTTAAGCTTAACATTCCACTATCGATGGTGTACAAAAAAGATGGATATGAGCTTGTGAAAAATGGTATGGCGTATTTGTATATCGAGATGATTTATCCGGGAGAAGGTTCTGACTATATCATCGAAGGATATTCGAAACGTTTAATCGGACTGTTACATCGGTATCTTGGGTCGGCTGACGAAAAGGAGCAATCACACGCTGCTTCGGACAAGGTGAAAGAAATTGTATCATATATTAATATCAATTATGCCGAGAAACTCAGCTTGGATGAGATTGCTGAAAAGTCCTATAGTAGCAAATATTACCTGGCGCATTCCTTTAAGAAACATTTAGGGATTTCAATCGGTAACTACATTAAAGAAGTACGATTGTTTCATAGCTTACGAATGCTGGAAAGTACGAACGACAAGATTGTCATGATTGCTTTAGCCAACGGCTTTCCCAATGTACGCTCATTTAACGAGGCATTTAAAATGAGATATCATCTTACACCTGCTGAATTTCGTGAAGATCGTCAAAAAGAAAAGATACAGAATCGTGTCGAAGGGGTACTGTCTCAAGATGTATTAGCTTTATTATCGGCGTATGTGCCTCTAGGTGACTTACCGGCTGCTTCACCTATTGCCCCTGATCGCATCGAGGTTCAATTAGATTTGCATAAAACGATCGGTAGGTATTCAAAGGTTAATCATGTGCTAAAAGTAAAGGGCGAGCTCAGGGATGACCGATTGCTCGAAGTGCGTGGGCGCCTTGGGGTGAAGTGGGTAGCGGTCACCCGTATTTTTAAAAAATTGGATTTACAGATGAAAGAAGGCAATCTCGTTTGTTCGTTTAGAGAGTTGGATCGAATG
Source organism: Paenibacillus antarcticus (assembly GCF_001637225.1). Classification (GTDB taxonomy): domain Bacteria; phylum Bacillota; class Bacilli; order Paenibacillales; family Paenibacillaceae; genus Paenibacillus_AQ; species Paenibacillus_AQ antarcticus. The sequence continues at coordinate 42,574 of NZ_LVJI01000027.1, read as the reverse complement.
TTGCAACAGATTGTGTCTGTCGGGATGTTGCCCTACCTACAATTTCAAACCATAGATTTCGATGATTGGGAGGAGCGGGGCTTTCATAACAAGGGATGGTTTCAAACGGTAGTGACTGAATTAAATCTCCATCTACAGCAAAATTATTTGACAAGCCAAGAATGGATGTACGAGTTCCGCTGCTTCTATGAATTGCAAAATAGTGGGGAATTATGTCTGCCACTAGTGAATGCCATTTCAACCTTTAAGGGTTATAAGAACATTGTCATTCATTTTCCAATGCCGCCCGAAGATGCGGTGTCGCTTGATATGGTCTGCCATAATACCATTTATTGCATTGATGACTGGACGCGTATGCGCAAGATTTCACTCGAAGCTGCGCTTGATCATCTTTTCGACGAAGCTTACATTCGGGTCATTGGTCAGAATACGAACATGAAAGATCAGAATCGTATTTTGGACCAAATGCTTGTGTACGAACAGGATGATTATCTACACGCCTATTCGGATCTAGCGCAAGCAAATGCAAGCATCTGGCAATACATAAACCTAATCAATCACAATGAAATTGCAGGCCACTACTTCCCCCCGTTGTCACTCGATTCGGCGAAGCTGTTTGAGTATTTCCCAGACGAGTTGGCAAGTAAGCTGTCATTATTTACACCGGATGGCCGTTACAAGGACAATTGGTATGCGACAGAGTTTGTGAACCGCCTGTTTGACGAAATTGTGTTCAAGAATGATTCGTGTATCGTGACAAAGCAGCAAGAAAATTACCGTATTTTATCCGTTTATCCAGAGGAAGAACTACATCTGATTATCAATCAAAATAATGAACAATTCGAATTAGCTTGGCATAAGGCAAGAAGTCCGTATGTTTTTGTAAAGCTAGAACTTACAAACCTTGAAGGGTCATACCGATTGATCAAGCAACGATTAACGCCTGAGCAGATAGATCAACGATTGGACCTTGCTGATTTAAGGAAATGCAAAAAGTTGTCGTTAGAAGATATTACCTATTGGAATGCGATCAATCGACCTTCGAGAAGCGTCGATCAGCTGAAAATAAAGGGACATCATACACTTGAGTTCGAGGTTCCGATATTCGGGATCGTGATGATTGACCTAGAAAAAATCAATGATTACTGCTAAATATTGCTCTTCCGATTTTGTGGGAAATCGGATGATAGCAATATTTAGCTTTTTTTTTGGCAAGATCCTCATAGTTATAATGTAAGCGCTATATTAAGATTAGAAAAAATGAAAGACGAAACCGGGGGGTCTCGCTGTGTTGGACTATTTCAAAACCAAACAAGCAAAGAAAAATGAAATCGTGCAAAAGGTGAAGCAAGATAAAACTAAGCTTCGAGTACGAAAACAAGAAATTAGGGGGCTGCCGGAAGAGAAACGAAAAGCAGCGATTGCACAGGACAAACAATTACGCAAAGAGCAAAAGCTACAAAGAACAATGGAAATGAAAGCTCTAAGTCGTAAAGATCGTAGGGCGATGAAAAAAGAAGCAAAACGATACAAGAAAATTAAAAACAGACCAAGGCGGTTCACCGGCTGGTCGATAGCAGCGCTTATTGTCATATTCCTGTTCGTACAATTCGGTACACTCGCTTCTGGTCTCATCGATGCGTTGACAGGAAAACATATTACGGCCGTAACCGATTCGCCTGAGGCACTTGCAGCACGCGAACACGGAGGGGAAATAGCTGAAGAGATCGCGAATGAAGGCATTGTCTTATTGAAGAATGAAGAGAATCAACTGCCATTGCAGGATAAAAAGGTTAACGTCTTCGGATTAGCGGCGTTAGAACTGCGTTATGGTGGCGGAGGATCGGGGGCTGGGGATACTTCCCGAGCGGTTGATCTGTTTGAAGGCTTGGAGAATGCCGGCATTTCGTACAATACAGAGCTTTATCAGCGGTATCAAGAAGTTGGTGCAGAAGCGGGAGTGGGGGCCAAGGCAAGCACGGGTATCATTCAAGTTGTAAAAGGCATGTTAGGTGGAAATTCAAGCGATGAACCCACAATCGATTACTTGTCGGACGAAGCAATAGCACAAGCGAAAGCGTATTCGGAAAATGCGGTTATCGTCTTTGCTAGTGAGAGCACAGAAGCTAGCGATGCGACCGCGGAGCAGTTGAAATTGACAGCAAACAAGCGCGCATTAATTGAAAAGGTTTCAAAAAGCTTTGATCATGTGACACTTGTGGTTAATGCGGGGAATGCGCTGGAGCTTGGTTTCGTAGAAGAATACGAATCCATTAAATCAGTATTGTGGATAGGAACACCGGGTCCTTACGGAGCAAATGCATTAGGGAATATTCTTGCAGGAAATATCAATCCATCGGGCCGTATTACGGATACGTATGTCTATGATAACTCATCGTCTCCGGCTAGCGAGAACTTTGGAGACTATAAATATAATAATTTAAATTACTCATTTCTCAATTATCAAGAAGGCATCTATGTGGGTTACCGATTCTATGAAACCTTCTATTTGAACGACGAAAAAGGCTATCAAGATACAGTGTTATATCCTTATGGACATGGATTAAGCTACACGGATTTCGAATGGAAGGTACTGAATCAGACATTGTCGGAAGAGAAGATTGAACTACAAGTCGAAGTGAAAAATATTGGCGACAGGGCTGGAAAAGATGTCGTTCAAGTGTATTATTCAGCTCCATATGTTGCGGGCGGAATTGAAAAGTCGGCAATCGAATTAGCCACCTATGCTAAGACGTCTCTGTTGGAAGTCGGTCAATCGGAAGTGATTACCCTAACGTTTGCTACCGAGGAGATGGCTTCTTATGATATGAACGTAGAAGAAGCGTATGTATTAGATCCGGGCACATATGCCATTAAAGTGGCTCGTAACGTCCATGATATCGTAGCAAGCTATGACTTTAAGCTCGCTAAGAAAAAGATTTATAAAGAAGATAAGGATACGAAAACGGCTTATGAGAATCGCTTTGATCTAGCAAAAGGCGAAATAACGTATTTATCGCGGAATGATTGGAAGAAGACGTATCCATCTGATAAGAATATCAGCCATGACGCACCGCAATATGTGCTCGAGGCATTCTCGAAAGAGACGGAAGATTCAACTCTAGCATTGCCGACGGTTGGTGCAGATAACGGCATAGTATTGAAGGATTTGAAAGGCTTAGCTTTCGATGATCCGAAATGGGCGGCCTTCATGGATCAGTTTACATTGAACGAGATGATCGATTATGTAGCAAATGGCGCATATCGAACGATGGCAGTAGAGCGTTTGGGTGTTCCGAAAACGTTATTGATGGACGGACCGGCTGGATATAGTTATTTCTTTAAGCCAGTCGAAGCAGCATCCTATCCGTCTGAAATCGTCATTGCAGCAACATGGAACAATGATCTGGCTTATCAAATGGGAGAAGCAGTCGGTAAAGAAGCGCGTGCGTATGGCATTCAAGGTTGGTACGCACCGGGGATGAATATTCACCGTACGGCACAAGGCGGCCGTAACTTCGAATACTTCTCCGAAGATCCAGTGCTTTCAGGAAAAATGGCAGCATCTATGATAAACGGTGCGGAAGATCAAGGCATTATTGCCTTCATGAAGCATTTTGCGATGAACGATCAAGAAACAAATGCTCGTTCAGGAAATCTGATATGGGCCAACGAGCAAGCGATGCGCGAAATTTACTTGAAGCCGTTTGAGATTACGGTCAAAGAAAGCAGCCCATTAGGCGCAATGTCTAGCTTTTCGATTATCGGGACAAAGTGGGCCGGAGCGAATTCCGTCTTGTTAAATGATGTTCTGCGCAAAGAATGGGGCTTTGATGGGTTTGTTTCAAGTGATGCAGTCTTTGGCTTTATGAAAGCACCGGCTGCGGTTGTAGCTGGCAATGATCTCATGTTGGATATTATGACACCAAGTAAAAATGAGAAATTGTTAGAAGAAGCGTACGAGAAGGATCCTTCAGGTATTGCAAATGGAGTTCGCACAAGTGTTCAGCATGTGTTGTATACAATCCTGCAAACCTACTTATTCGAATAAATAATAGATGGCTTAAATTTGGGGTGAAAAGATTGAAGTATAAAGCATTAATTGAAAGCATGACATTAGAAGAAAAAGCGTCTTTCATGTCTGGCGCAAATTTCTGGAATACAAAAGCGATCGAGCGAGTGAATATTCCAAGCATTATGCTTACAGATGGACCGCATGGTCTGAGGAAGCAAGGCGGAAAGGCAGACCACTTAGGCTTAAATAAAAGTCTGCCTGCCACTTGTTTTCCAACCGCGGCAACTTTGGCTAATAGTTGGGACAGACAATTGATTTATGATGTTGGCCACACGATTGGAAAAGAAGCAGCTAGCGAAAATGTGAGCGTGTTGCTTGGCCCTGGATTAAATATTAAGCGCAATCCGTTATGCGGCCGCAACTTTGAATATTTTTCCGAGGACCCTTATTTAACGGGTGAATTAGCGAGCGAGATGGTCAAAGGAATTCAAGCCAATGGTATTTCTGCATGTCCCAAACATTTTGCGGTCAACAGCCAAGAGCATATGCGAATGACGATTGACGAGATCGTAGATGAACGCTCGTTAAGAGAAGTGTATTTAGAAGGATTCAGACGTGTAGTTGAGAAGGGCCAACCGAAAACCATCATGACCTCTTACAACAAAGTGAACGGCACTTTCGCCAATGAAAACAACGATTTGTTACAGGATATTCTGTACGGAGAATGGGGATTTAATGGCGTAGTCGTTACGGACTGGGGCGGTAATAATGACCGCGTTGAAGGGTTGAAAGCAGGGAATCAATTGGAAATGCCTGCGACCAATGGGATTACGGATCAAGAAATCGTACAAGCCGTTAGAAGCAATGAGCTAGCCGAAGAAGTGTTGGATGAAGCCGTTGATCGTCTGTTAGAGTTGGTCTATTCCACGCAGTTGAACGATAGTGTCACACCACGAATTGATTATGAAGAGCACCATGACAAAGCGGTTGAAGCTGCCAAACGTTCGATTGTGTTATTGAAAAATGACGGCAATATTCTGCCGCTTGGGCTGGATAAAAAAATCGCGGTTATTGGTGACTTTGCCAAAAATCCACGCTACCAGGGTGCTGGAAGTTCACTTATTAATCCTGCCAAGCTATCCAATGCCTGCGATGTGCTGGGTCAATCTGGCTTGCCGATTGTTGGGTACGCAAAAGGCTTCAAGCGAATGGGTGGAAATCATGATCGCTTACTAAGGGAAGCCGTTACGTTAGCTGAACAAGCGGATACAGTTCTATTGTTCTTGGGGTTGGACGAAGGTAGCGAAGCGGAAGGTATTGACCGCGCACACCTTGGCTTGCGCGAGAACCAGCTAGACTTGCTTCGTTCATTGACGAAAGTTAATTCCAATATTGTGGTGATTCTTGCTGGCGGCGGAGCCATTGAAATGCCGTTTGTACACGATGTGAAAGCTATTGTTCATACCTATTTATCCGGACAAGGAAGTGCTGAAGCGTTAACGAGTGTTTTACTTGGGGCGTACAACCCAAGTGGTAAGCTCAGCGAAACATTCCCGATCACATACAGCGATGTTTCTTCTGCTCCTTATTATCCGGGCAAGGAGGCAACGGCGGAACATATCGAAGGTATATTTATCGGTTACCGCTATTTTGATACCGTGGAGATACCTGTGCTGTTTCCGTTTGGCTATGGGCTGTCCTATACAAGCTTTGCGTATACAGATTTAGTAGCTGATGAGCATCAGGCATCGTTCACCATTACTAATACAGGGGCAGTTGCGGGAGAAGAGATTGCGCAGCTGTACATCCAGAAACAAGATTCGTCCATATTTAGAGCGAAGCGAGAGTTAAAAGGCTTTGAGAAGGTGTACTTAGAGCCGGGTGAAAGTAAACGTGTCACGATAGAGCTTGAGGAACGCGATTATTCGTATTATAATCCGACGATTCACGATTGGGTGGTTGAACCTGGAACTTACGACATTCAAATCGGTAGTTCAATCCAGTCTATCCACCTGCATAAAGAGATTACCCTTAAGGGGGATTCTGTCTCTTGTGAACATACGAAGGAGCAATTTCCTCATTACTTCAGCGGACATGTTCATGCAGTAACTGTAGCGGAATATAAGCGACTTTTGGGGTACGAACCGCCATCACCTTATTGGGACCCGAAACAGGATCTGGGGTTAAATGACACCATTGCGCAAGCTAAATATAAGAACGGTCTGGGAAAAACAATCTATCATGTCATATTTTTCTTTAAAAAGTTTTTTGACGCAGTCAATAAACCCCTGCTAGCGAATAACGTCTACTTTGTTCTGAACATGCCGTTTCGTCAAATCGACCGCTTTACCGGCGGGAAAATTAGTCGAAAGCAAATTTTGAAGCTGTTGGAATGGATAAACCGATAATTTTATATTAGATGCATCCTTCTTAGGAGATACCTTGGTATCTCCTTTTTCGGGGCTTCAAAGGAGATGGAGAATAAAATGAGCGAAGGAAATATCATTAATAAGAAAAGAAGTAGTGGAATGATAATTTTTTGGAGTAACTATAAGGAACGACATCCGAATATTGCACAATTCTTAGTATTCTTTATACTGAGTGCTGGAATGACAGTATTACAACTTATTTTAATGCCATTAATTAAACTCATATTCGCGCAGACATCATTACTAACTACAAGCTTTCAAGTATTCCAGTTGGGGCATAATTTTGATGGAAGTGCTTATTATGTATTCGATTATGCATCCGGTTCACTTGCATCAGGAGGTGGAGGAGGGCTTGGCTATTTCCTTGCCGTTCAAATCACGATCGGAATTGCACAGATTATTAATTTCTTCGCACAGAGAAGTATTACATTTAAATCAAACAGTAATATTTGGACGGCTGCTTTTTGGTATGTATTAGCGTATATTCTGATAACAATCGGTGCTGCCGCAGCTCAAGGATTGTACAAAGCGCCTATCTATAACTTATTAATCAACACATGGGGAATGGGGTCATTTGGTGAAACAACAGCGGACGTTATTACAATGATAATAAATGGTACGATATCTTTCTGCGTGTTCTACCCTATATTTAAAATCATTTTCAAACAAGAGCCTGCAAAACAGGGCTAGTAAAGGTATTGTGAGTTCGAAAAGCACGATAAATAATGGTTAACCGTAGTCTTTCAACTCATCCGTAAGTAGGTTGTTGAAGTACGCCTCGAACAGGTATCTGAAATTGAAATATCGATGATGGCGAACTTGTGATTACTAATTGGAAAAATAGTCGAATTTAGATATAAAACCCTTGTTCAATAGATACAATTTGTATATGATGATTATAGTTTGTTAGAAATTTCTAACATAATAAGAAATACAAACCTATACTCTCGAAAAGGCAATTTCATTGAAAAATGAAGAGGAAAGTATAGGTATTAGCTATACAACTTTACATGAAGCTAACCAGCTACTAATAGAGATAAAAAAGCCCCTTTTTTCTCTGGGAGTGAGGGGGCTTTTTTATCTGTGACGGATTGTAATATGTTGTACCACGGTTAATGTGGCCGAAGTGTTGCACGTAGCTTTGACAAACTATCTTCTAAAAAAAGACTAGCAAAATCCAACGATGAGGTGTTCTACATGAGATTTACGATTAGAAACAAGTTTAAAGGTAGTATGACGATTGGTAAAAAGTTAATTGGCTCGTTTTTAATTATTGCACTTTTATTAGGGATAACAGGCGTTATATCTTCTTATTATCTCAACAAAATTGAGGGTACATATACCGATTTAATAGAAAGGCGGGCCGTAATTTTATCAAATATATTAGAGGCCCAAGTTGAAGTTTCAAAGGAGAATAGCTTATTACGGGGATTTATGATTACGAAGGATGCAGAGTTTTTAGACAAGTTAAAGAAGTCATATGATAATGCCACGAGTTTAATCAGTGAAACTGAAAAATTAACTCAAATCAATGAATTTAAAGAGGCTCTACAACATCTTGATAAATCAAACCAAGCGTTTAAATTGAAATATGAACAATTGATTCAGATGATTCAAGCTAACGAGCATCATATTAAGACAACTGATTTTTTTGTAAATGAAGTCATGCCATTAGGAACATTACTGGATCCAATAGCTGATAAACTTGCAAAAGATCAATTGAAATCGATGAATGAAGAAAGTGAAAAAAGTAGTTTGATCGTTAAAAATGCAATTCAGAACGTTGCTATACTTAGTATTCTTGCATTTATTTTAGCAGTCTTTATTGGGTATGTTTGCTCGCGTATGATATCCAAACCTATTGTGGCTATGTCTGAAGTTGCGGAGCGTATTGCGCTGGGTGACTTAACAATAGAGGACATTAAAGTGAAAAATAATGATGAAATTGGTATTTTGGCTATATCATTTAATCAGATGACTGACAATATTCGTAGTTTAGTGCGGCAAATTAGCATTAGTTCTGAGCAGGTAGCTTCTTCCTCGGGAGAGTTAACAGCAAGTGCGGAACAAACCAGTCAGGCATCCGAAATGATAACGATGTCCATCCAAGAAGTTTCTACCAATGCTGAAATGCAATCAAGAAATGTAAATGAAAGTGTACAGTCAATAAATGAAATGTCATCTGGGGTACAACAAATTGCTTCAAGCGCACAAATGACTTCTTTTCTTACGATAGAAACAGCCCAAAAGGCTGTTGAGGGAAATCATTCGATACAATTAACAGCCAAACAGATGGATTTGATACATCATACAATGAACGATTTAGCCAACGCTGTAACTGAGATGGAAGAGCACTCAAAGGAAATTGAACTGATCGTAGAGGTGATTTCAGAAATCGCAGCACAAACCAACCTTTTATCTTTAAACGCGGCCATTGAAGCGGCTAGAGCTGGAGAACAAGGGCGTGGGTTTGCAGTGGTTGCAGGTGAGGTCCGGAAACTGGCAGAACAATCCTCGCAGTCAGCTACACAAATTTCACAGTTGGTTACTGCGATTAAAAGTGGTACACATAATGTGGTTGTGTCGACAGAAGCTGGAGTGAAGGAAGTTAGTGAAGGAATTCAAGTCGTTCACACTGTAGGGAAATTATTCGAGCAAATAAAGCGAAATATAGATGAAGTTTCAAATCAGGTTCAGGAAATATCGGATGCTTCTCAACAAATATCAGCAAGTACAGAACAGGTAGTTCATTCTATTGGATTAATATCAGACGGATCTAAAACTGTAGCAGCAGAATCACAAAGTCTAGCTGCATCTACGGAAGAACAGTTGGCTTCGATGGAGGAAATTACATCATCTGCTTCTTCATTGTCTTCGATGGCTGAAGAATTACAAGATCTGGTTGCAAAATTCAAAGTATAATCGGTATGTTAAACTGCCAAATAGAGATATCGTAAAATGTAGAACCTCAATCGTGGGGTTCTATTTTTTTTGAGAGATGGTCTATCAAGCGTTGGTGAGCATCTGTAGATATTCCGCAAAGGGTATCTTTAATTTCGCTCTATAGATGGGGGTTTTCATATGTATCAGCTGATTGTGTCGGGAATATGGCGCATATTCTTTGTGACTCCTTCGCACAGTGCGCGGTCGAAGTCGTTATGTTATGTCGGAGCCGCACAGGCAACATTTGTTACATAAGGCTACAAATCTCATTCTTCAGACGGAGGAAGTATCCATCTGAAGTCAGTTAAATAAATCGAGATACTGAAATAGAATAAATATGTCAATTGAATCACTTTTTAAATGGTACGGGAGAGGATGGTTAAAGGGTGGAAAAAATTATAGAAGTACGGGGTATTAGCAAGGCGTATGGGAAAAGAAAAATGAAAGAGAAGATCCATGCGGTTCGCGATGTTTCTTTTCATGTGAATCGTGGAGAGGTTGTCGGTTTATTAGGGCCCAATGGTGCTGGGAAGACATCAACGATAAAGATGCTCTGTGGTTTGTTAGAATCGGATGCGGGTTCCATACACATTAATGGCTTAGATATTTGTAAGAAGAGACTCAAAGCGCTAGAGCATATTAGTGCTGTATTAGAGGGGAACCGAAATTTATATTGGCGCCTTACCGTCCGGGAAAACCTAGAATATTTCGCGGGTAACCGAGGTTACTCTCGGAAGCAAGTTGCCTATCAAGCGGATAAATTATTAGAGCAATTCAACCTTAAGGATAAGGAGAATGAGCTTGTCAATGGATTATCCCGGGGGATGCAACAAAAGCTAGCCATCGCTGTTGCACTATTAGCTAATACGGATGTCATCTTGCTGGATGAGCCAACGCTCGGTTTGGATGTAGAGGTTAGTTATGAATTGCGTAACATTTTAAATAGAATCGTTAAGGAAGAACAACGCACGATTATTATTAGTTCACATGATATGCCTGTCGTTCAGGAGTTGTGTGACCGTGTCATTATCATTAATAAAGGCGAAGTTGTGATTGATGACAGGGTGGAGAATTTACTTAAGTTATTTGAGACAAGGGCATATTCAATGAAGTTGGGTGAGGGTTTAAGTGTAGATCAGGAGAATAAACTGTTGAGTAAATTCCCTTTAAGTACTTATACAACAAGCTCCCATGAAACCATCGTGGAAGTGAATTTAGAGCACAGTCAGGATATCTACGAATTGTTTGATCTTTTGAAAGAGGAAGGAACCATGGTGGAAAGTATTGATCGAATAACCATTGATTTTGAACAAGTGTTTGTCCAGATTGTAAAAGGAGGGATGACCAATGAAATGGCTGCATCTATTCAGTGCTAATTTTCGTAAGGAATATATTGAGATGAAACGTTATTTACCGAACACGATTGCATTAGTATTCACTTTTTATATTATATTTCTGGCTGCATTCTTTGGAATTATGTTCATAGGTGATCCAGCTAGTTTTGATATGAATGTTCAATATTCAATTGTAAGTGTAGTCTTTTGGAGCTTAACGATGATGACGATGAACTTTATCGGTTTCTCGGTAGTAACAGAAGCGACGCGTGGAACGTTAGAACAAATCTATATGTCCCCCATGGGGGTGTGGAAGATCATGCTCACACGAATCATCGCTTAATTTGGCTTACAGTCTGTTATTATGGTCCTCTTGCTGTTTGGTGCGATGCTGACCTCCGGACAGTGGTTAAGTCTTAACCCCATGACAACGATCCCGATTATTGTAGTTACGATGATAAGTATGGTAGGTATTAGCTTTATGATTGCTGGCTTAGCTATTATTGTGAAACAAATTCAAGCATTTCTACAGATTTTTCAATTTGTGTTGATGGGACTTGTATTTGTTCCATTAACTGTAGCTCCGTTGCTAGCATTCGCTCCATTCGTCAAAGGAGTGAATATGGTTAGAACAGTGATGATAGAGGATCTAACGTTGACACAATTGCCTCTGTCAGACTATGGGGTCTTATTATTAAATTCGCTGATATATCTAATTCTGGGGCTCACTGTGTTTCATGCTTGCGAGAAAATAGCGATGAAGAAAGGTCTTCTAGGGCAATACTAGCGTACCCAACCGATTATCCTTTGGGTTAAATAAAAGTAAAAATGACAAAGGGCACCCAATCATAATTGGGTGCCCTTTAATTTCGCGATTAGCTTGATAAGCTGAGCCTTATCATAAATAATGCGAAATTATCGTCTTTAAACATTATTAACATGATATCGCCCTTTGGGTACAACCAAAGGAGATCCTGAAATGGGGTCTTCGATCACCGTGCAATCAAGCCCGAAGATGTCTTTAACCATTGTGCTTGTAATTACCTCTGCTGGCTTACCCTCTGCGACTAGCTTTCCTGTCTGAAGGGCAAAAATATGGTCTGCATAACGGGCGGACAAATTGATATCATGAAGTACCATGACAATCGTAGTTCCGTGTTTTCGATTAAGGTCAGTGAGCAGGTCAAGAATCTCGACTTGATAGGTGATATCTAAAAAAGTTGTCGGTTCATCTAGAAACAAGATGTCGGTTTGTTGCGCCAGAGCCATTGCAATCCAGACACGCTGTCGTTGACCACCTGATAGTTCGTCAATATTATGATTGGCGAACTCGGTTATATCCATAATGGTCATCGCTTCGTCAACTGCCTCATAGTCCTTTTTGGTCCATCCGCTGAGCAATGATTGGTGCGGAAACCTTCCTCGTCCAACCAAATCTGCTACAGAAATTCCTTCCGGAACAATGGGAGACTGCGGTAATAGTCCTATCACACGAGCTAATTGTTTGGATGGGATTTTGCCGATGGGCCTGCCGTCTAGCGTGACTTTACCGGATGCTGGTTTTATAAGCCGGGCTAGTGTTTTAAGCAGCGTAGACTTTCCACACCCGTTGGATCCAATAATAACGCTTATTTTATTACTAGGTATAATAAGATCTACACCGTGGATAACTGTTTTATTCTCATAGCCTGCTACGAGTTGTTCGGCTTGGAAAATATGTGTTGGTTTCATCATAATTCCCCCTTTCGATTCATTCGGATTAACAAGAAGATCAGATAAGGCGCTCCGAGTAATCCGGTAATGATACCTACAGGGAATCTGTACTCAAAAGCAAATTGTCCGATTAGATCTGATGCCAGAACCAAGTTAATACCAACAAGGCCAGCCGGAATTGCGTTTGAAGAGCCGACACCGACGAGTCTTACTGCGATCGGTCCCGCGAGAAAGGAGACAAAGGCTATCGGACCCGTCGTAGCGGTAGCAATAGCGACCATACAGACGGAACTCACAATCAGCGCAATTCTTGTCTTGTCCGTGTCTACGCCTAGAGAAGAAGCGGATTGTTCTCCGAGTTCCAATATACTTAGGTGTTTTCCCAGCACGATTAGGATAGGTGTGCAGATCACCACGATGATGACAAGAGGCGGAAGCTCGCGCATTTGAGAGCCATTGAGGCTGCCAGTGAGCCATCTGAGTGCGGAGGGAATATCTCTTTCAGAGCCAACCACAAGAAAATAGGAGATTACAGCGTCAAGCATAGCTTGTATGCCTATCCCGATAAGGATTAATCGCCCAATTGAAAATGATTTCCCTCTGGATAATATATAAATGAATAGGACCGTAACAAGACCAGCAATCACCGCAGCAAGGGAAACAACAGCTCCGCTTGTCTGAAGCACGAGTATACAAAAAACAGCTGCCGCACTTGAGCCAGACGTAATCCCGATGACATTTGGGTTCGCAAGGGGGTTCCGCAACATGGTCTGGAAGGTGTAACCTGCAATACCAAAAGCAAACCCTGCAAAAAGACCCGCAAGCATTCTTGGTAGACGTATGGTACTAACGGCAAAAGAAATGCCTTTGAGCTGCTCACCTGAAAGCGCTCGTAGTACATCTTTAGCGGGATAAATGGTGTTCCCTAGTAAAAGCATGGCACAGCAAAGCATGAATGCAAGTGCTGCAAGGAGGCTAGTAACAAGTATCCAGCGGCGACGTCTTTGACGTCTGCCCGCCATAATAAATTCAATAGTGTTATTTGTCATAATGAACGCACTTTCGATCGCATAGCTAATATGATTAGGATTGGAGCTCCTATAAAGGCTGTAACTATACCGACTTCAAGCTCTCCTGGGTTAGTAATGAGCCTACCGGCAACATCGGATAGAGTCAGAATGATTGCTCCAGCAACTGCTGACATAGGAATAACATAACGTAAGTCGGGTCCAAGAATAAGGCGAACGACGTGAGTAGATAACAGTCCGATAAAACCAATAGGTCCAGCCAGAGCAGTAGCCGCGCCGCACAATATAACACCTGCGAAAGCTGCAATAAACCGCAGTATTCCTGTTCGAACGCCCAGGCCCGTTGCAACTTCGTCCCCCAGTGCCAGCGCGTTAAGTGCAGGGGCTGTAATAAAGGCGATGAGTATTCCGATGGTCAGAAACGGGATGAACGTACCAATCCCACTCCAGGTCGCTGAGCCGACGCTACCCACCTGCCAGAATCTGAACTGATCCATGACATATGAGCGTGGAATCATGATAGCGGTGACCAGAGAAGAGAGCGCGGCACTTATGGCGGCTCCGGCCAAAACAAGCTTAATGGGCGTGGCTCCGCCACGCCCCATAGAGCCGATTCCGAATACAAATACTGCAGTAATTGCAGCCCCGGCTAAAGCTAGCCATATATATTGACTCGCGCTGCTTATGTTCAAGAACGCAATGCCGAAGACCACAAATAATGATGCACCTGTGTTTACTCCCAATATACTCGGGTCGGCAAGCGGGTTACGAGTGACGGCTTGCATAAGCGCCCCAGAAACTCCGAGTGCCGCCCCACAAAGTAAACTGAAAACGGTTCGGGAAATCCGCTTGCGAACTACGTTTGCCCCGTAGGAGTCTACGTCCTGATGAAATAACCCGTCTATCAGTTCATGAAATCTCACTGGTCGAGAGCCGAAGACCAGTGAGGCAAACACACTTACGCCTAGCAGGATAAAGCAAATGATCAGAACTAAGGTGAAATTCTTCGGGATATGTGAACTTGGCTGGTTATTGTTCGGAATCGATGAACTATTCATTTATCTTGTCAATAGCTCCACCAATTAATTTCAGGTAATCGTCAATAGTATACGAAATCGAGAGTGGATTTGGCGTTCCAGCAGCTACCAATGGCGTATCGCTCTCAATAAACGCAACCGAACCTCTTTGGATTGCAGGGATCTTGCCAAGCAGTGGATCGGCTTTAATGGCTTGATACAACTCATCATTACCATATCCAACGATTAGATCTGCATCGTTAAGTGCCTCAGCATTCTCAGCACTTAAACTCAAGGAGTAGCTGTTAGGATCTGTAATCAATTTGGTGATACTTTCAGGATCAACCATTCCTAACTCATGCAAGAAAGAGACACGAGAGTCCACCGGTGTATAAATATGTAGTTTAGACATATCTTCAGCCGAGAAGTTAACCCAAACTACTTTCTTGCCTTTGATCTGAGGATATGCGCTTACCTTTTCGTTAATCATGTCCTCGGTGTCTTTAATGAGTTGCTCGCCTTCCGTTACCATGCCCATACCCGTTGCATTTAAAGTGACTTGCTCACGCCATGTGGTTGTCCAAGGAGCAGTCGGATATGCCACAACCGGAGCGATTTGACTAAGAAGATCGTAGTCTTCCTGAGTTATGCCGGAGTACGCTGCAAGAATGACATCCGGTTTTGAATCTGAAATAGCTTCAAAATCAAGGCCGTCCGTATCCATGAAAACATTCGGGTCCTTTACACCGAGTTCATCTAGCTTTTTGGATGTCCAAGGCAAAAGTCCGCTATCATCCTGAACACCGAAGTTCGCTGCCGAGAAACCTACAGGAACAACACCAAGAGCGAGAACGACATCGTGGTTCGCCCATTGAATGGTAGCCACACGTTCAGGCTTGCTTTCAATAGTTGTTTCGCCAAAAGCATGTTTAATCACAATCGGATATTGGGAATTTTGGTCCTGAGATGCGGGAGTTTCTGTTAGAGGAGCTTCGGTACTTGCTGACTCATTCACAGCCGGAGAGGGTGTTGAATTGGCTTGCTGATTAGAACAACCTACTAGCGCTATTGCAAGCACAGAGGATATGAATAATGTGGTTAATGAGAACTTTCGTTTGGTGTTCATGTGTGTACCGTCCTTATCATGAAATATATTTTTTGCTGGTGCTAACTGCCTTTGCTGAGACAACTCACATTAATTATGAGGTTGGAAAGTGTATAGGAAAAAGATGGTTTTTTCCTTATGTATGATAATGATTATCATTTTCATTAAATATATATCCACTTCAGTTAGGTTGTCAATTAAAAATTTGTAAATGATATTTGCGATGAATGATTGCAGGACTCAAGATTATGCGTGAACAAGAGATGATAATCACGAATTTGAAAGGCATTAGTATGAATACGCGATGAACAAGTTTATGTACACTTTAGGAGTATCCTACCTGCCGCTTCATGATAACGCAGTTAAGATCGCGAAGGGAGTCGACCGGGTGGAACAGGTGGAATATAAAGTGGAGATCAGCTTCAAACGAAAACATGTACGATGTTAGTAAATAATTTCCACAAAATTCAAAGAGACTTTTTTCACTGTTTAAATACTCACATCGAAAGTAATATGATAGAATATCAGAACAGCTTTACCATTTAATAATTTCATAATTCGCAAGCTATGATTGCTATGGATCACACTTTAGCAGGAGCAGCTTCTGGAGAGACCGTGGAAATTCCGCGGCGCCGAAGGGTTCACAATCTCAGGCAAAAGGACAGAAGAGTACTGAATATGTATTTGTCATGCTGATCGCCATCAGTAGGGCAGAGATTATTTGATATTCTTACGAACCTGGAGATTGGATGACATCCAATCTCTTTTTTTTATTGGCATCAATATATTGTATTAGGGGGAACTAGGTATGGCACAACCAGAATTAAAGAGAGAGCTAGCCAATCGGCATGTTCAACTCATCGCCATCGGCGGCACCATTGGTACGGGATTATTCCTGGGATCGGGCAAGGCGATAGAGAAGGCAGGTCCATCCATTATGATCACATATTTAATCGTGGGTATTGCCGTGTTTTTTGTGATGAGAGCACTAGGAGAACTTCTATTGTCTAAAGCAGGTTATCAATCGTTTACGGACATTGCCGAAGACTACCTTGGAGCTCGGGCCGCGTACATCACCGGTTGGACCTATTGGTTTTGTTGGATCATGACAGCTATGGCTGATGTCATTGCCGTTGGCGTATATGTGCAATATTGGTTTGATATCCCGCAATGGGTTCCTGCCATCGCATGTCTAGTCGTTTTATTAGGACTTAATCTATTAACCGTAAAAAGTTTTGGGGAACTCGAATTTTGGTTTGCTTTGATCAAAGTAATCACAATTCTCGCTTTGATTGGCCTTGGGATCATTTTACTGGTCATCGGGTTTAAGACGGATGCAGGATCGGTGACGATACGAAACCTTTGGGAACACGGGGGATTTTTTCCGAACGGCATTTCAGGTTTCTTACTCTCTTTTCAAATGGTTGTATTCGCTTATGTAGGTGTGGAATTAGTGGGTGTATCGGCAGCGGAAACAGCGAATCCGGAAAAAAATATCCCATCAGCGATTAATAAAATTCCTCTGCGGATTCTATTTTTCTATGTTGGCGCTCTGTTCGTCCTGCTGTGCATTAACCCATGGACGCAGCTCAGTCCAGCAGAAAGTCCATTCGTGAGAACTTTTAC
The DNA here is from genome assembly GCF_001637225.1 of Paenibacillus antarcticus. Classification (GTDB taxonomy): domain Bacteria; phylum Bacillota; class Bacilli; order Paenibacillales; family Paenibacillaceae; genus Paenibacillus_AQ; species Paenibacillus_AQ antarcticus. Next base: position 25,365 of record NZ_LVJI01000027.1, on the reverse strand, counting down.
TTTAGTGGGGATTCCGATCGCCGCGGGGATTATCAATTTCGTCGTACTAACCTCAGCCGCTTCTGCTTGCAACAGCGGGATGTTCTCGACAAGCCGGATTCTCTTTAATTTGAGCAGGAAGGACCAAGCGTCCTCTCATTTTGGCAAACTGAATAAAAATCATGTACCAAGTAACTCGTTATTCATTTCTACGTTTGTCATATCTGTGGGGGCTCTTTTGAGTAAACTCATTCCAGAGCAGGCTTTTGGAATCGTGACAACGATAAGTGCCATTTGTTTTATATGGGTGTGGGGCGTTGTTCTCGTATGTCATATTAAGTATAAGAAAACCCAACCGGACTTACATGCTAACTCCAAATTCAAAGCACCGTTTACGCCGGCTATTAATTATGCTGTCTTAACGTTGTTTGCCTTCATTCTCATCATTATGCTGTTCGCTGAAGAAACACGTCCGGCTCTATTATTTACCCCGTTATGGTTTATTTTATTATTCATACTGTATTCGATTAGAAGCAAAAAGGGGAAGAGCAATCATGATAAAAGCATGATCAATACATGAGGTTGATCGCCTTATCGCAATGAATTCACTTTGAATCATAGTTTGATAGACATAAGGCCATTCCGCGAGAGATGGTCTTATAATTTGCCTCTTAAGACAACGTGGTAAACCTTATCATAAATAGGGGTAAGTGTATAAACAGTGCGTGAAGGTGCAGAGTTTGAATAGATTTTATTTGGTATAGGATAAATATACTAGAGTCTGCACGCAAACTGTACAATCCATAAAAAAACAGTACAATTGAACCTATGAGGCGCAAGTAAGAAATAAGTGATGAAGAGGGGCTCTCATTGATGACAAATAGTATATTGAATCCTAAGGTCGATGAATATTTAAACAAATCTAAAAAGTGGAAAGAAGAATATGAAAAGCTGAGAACTATTATTCTTGACTGTGAGCTGACCGAAGATTTTAAGTGGATGCATCCTTGCTACACGATTGAGAATAAAAACATCGTTTTAATCCATGGATTTAAAGAATACTGTGCGATTCTGTTTATCAAAGGTTCCTTGTTAAAGGATACCCATGGTGTTCTAATCCAACAAACGGAGAATGTACAAGCTGGGCGCCAGATTCGGTTCACTAATGTGCAAGAAATAGTTGAAATGGAAGCTACCTTAAGGGCCTATATTTATGAAGCTATTGAAGTTGAAAAATCCGGTTTGGAAGTGGATTTCAAGAAGAATGAAGAATACATCATACCTGAAGAATTTCAAAATAAATTAGACGAAAACCCTGCCTTGAAAACTGCATTTGAAGCATTAACACCTGGGCGGCAAAGAGCATACATTTTTCACTTTTCTCAACCTAAACAATCCAAAACTCGAGTGTCAAGGGTTGAAAAATATATGCAGCAAATTCTCGATGGAAAAGGATTAAATGATTAGGGCGTGAAATAGGCATATATGAGAGAACCTGTCGGTCCGAGGTTCGGAGTAGTAAATAGTAGAATACCTGAAGTTTCAAAGGGTATAGCTAGCCAGAGCAGCCATGACTAGGTTTGACAACAATCTATTTATTCACTAGAATAAATGATAATCATTATCATTTACGAACGAAGAGGGGAACTAACATGATTAGAAGTATCAAAACGCCGAAGTTCTTCGGCAGTATAGCACTCGTTGTAGCATTAGCACTTGGATTAATGGGTTGTTCGTCAAATCCGAATGAGGGTAATAGCCAAGGAGCATCAGGGACACCAAGTAATACTCCTGCCGTTTCTAGCGATTACAACGTGACCATAGATACTAAATTTGGACAAGTGAAACTTACGGAGCGGCCTAAGCGAATTGTAGCACTCGGTTGGGGAGATGCTGAGACAGCGCTAAGTCTTGGAGTGGAGCCGATCGGAGCAAGCGACTGGCTGGCTTTTGGCGGAGATGGAGTAGGTCCATGGCTCACAGGCGCATATAAAACATCGCCGACCATTCTAGGAACGACGGAGCTGGATTATGAGCAAATTGCAGCGCTTGAACCGGATCTCATATTAGACGTTAAGTCTTCAGGGGATGAGACGCGCTATAAACGTCTTTCAGAAATTGCGACAACGGTTGGTGTTCCTGCGAGCGGAGATAGCTATTTGACTTCCTCAGAAGATCAAGTTCGAATGATAGCCAAAGCGTTGGGTAAAGAACAAGAAGGTGAAGCACTGCTGAAAGAAGTGGATGCTGCCTTCGAGAAAGCGGCCAAAGAAAACCCTGAATTCGCTGATAAAACCGTTGTTGTAGCTGCCTACTCCTCTGATGGTTTTGGCGCCTACGTAAAGGGTGACGCTCGTATTGATTTCATGACTCGACTTGGATTTAAGACGAAGGATGAAGTTGAGAAACTGGCTAATGGTAGTTTCTATATTAACGTGTCCGATGAGCAGTTAGAGCTCTTGGATTCCGATATAACGGTTGTTATGCCGATCTGGGTAGATCCAAACGAAGTGGCAAACAATAAGCTCTACCAGAAACTCCCTTCTGTCGTTGACGGTAGATCGATTATTCTCGATGCCGATACTTCCAATGCATTCTCGACGGGAACGATTCCTTCCTTGTTGTGGACAATCAATAACATGACCCCGCAGATTAAAAAATTGGCAGTTGCTGGGGAGTGAACACAGTGGTATCGGCAAAGCAGCCAAAGGACGAAGTAGTACAAAAAAAAACGCAGACCATTACTTCCCTGCGGCTGCAACGAAGTATAGGCTTCATCGTCGCGCTCTTCCTATTGGGGGCTGTAATGTTCTTAAGCCTTATGATCGGGGCCAAACCGCTTTCCTTTGAAGTCGTTTGGGGGGCGCTGTTCTCGAATGCTGATAGTTATGATCATACGATTATTCTAGACTCCCGTTTGCCCCGTACACTCATAGCGCTCGCGGTTGGTCCGGCATTCGGACTATCGGGAGCGTTAATTCAGGCTTTGACGCGAAACCCATTGGCTGACCCCGGCATTATTGGAGTGAGTGCTGGGGCAGCCTTTGCTGTTGCATTGGGCGTTGGAGTATTTTCGGTAAGCACCATATCTGGCTACACATGGTTAGCCCTTGTCGGTGCATTATTTGCGACGATTATTGTGTATATTATTAGTGGAGGCGCCGGAAGGAAATCACCGACGCCCGTACAAATTACACTAGCCGGGGTTGCATTGGGGGCCGCATTGAGTGGGATAACGACAGCATTGACTATGATGAATAGTGAGGCTTTCTCACGCATGCTGAATTGGACCGTTGGTACATTAGAGAGAAAGAGTCTGGAGGACCTTTGGTTCGTCTTGCCTCTTCTCATCATTGGCGTGCTATTATCGTTAGCAATAGCTCCGGCGTTAAATGCTATCGCATTTGGTGAAGACCGTGCTATATCTTTAGGAGTAAACGTGGGATTGATCCGCGGAATAGGTCTGATCGCGATCACACTTCTAGCGGGAGGTGCAACCGCGATAGCAGGTCCTATTGGTTTTATCGGGCTGATGGTTCCCCATTGCGTACGATGGTTCGTTGGTCCAAGCCAGCCTTGGATTTTTCTATATTCTTTGGTAGTAGCCCCTGTGCTGCTTATACTTGCTGATATTATTGGAAGGGTTGTTATATCCCCTTCGGAAGTTCCAGTTGGAATCATAATGGGATTTGTTGGTGCGCCTATCTTGCTCATTCTTGTTCGAAGACGTACAGCGAGTAGGTTATAATGTGTCAGACCGTTCGAAGAACTGGTTTGTCTGCAAGAAGGAGTGATTTGTATATCTCCCATTAATTTTGGCAGGCGTTATATACGACTTAATGGTATTTGGAAGCTGCGCATCGATGTGAGAAGTATTGTGGTTACGGCCATTCTCCTTGGAGCGACCCTTGCAATTGCGCTATTTGGATTAATGGTAGGTACGTTGCAATTAAGCGTGAATGATGTGTTGTCTGCTTTGAGCGGTGAAGCGACAAAGATGATAAGAACGGTCGTAGTCGAATGGCGCTTGCCTCGTGTGTTGGCGGCAATCATATTCGGTGCGGGATTAGCTGTAAGCGGAGCGATTTTGCAATCCTTGACACGTAATCCATTAGGATCTCCTGACATTATTGGCTTTGCTTCAGGTTCATATACGGGTGCGCTTATCGTAATTCTTGTTTTTAGTTCGACTTCATTCATTGGCATTGCAGCCGGCGCTTTGATCGGAGGAATTACGACCGCGATCCTCATCTATATACTTGCTTTTCGCAAAGGCACACAGGGTTTTCGTCTTATTATCGTCGGCATCGCGGTATCGACAATCTTGAGTAGCTTGAATTCGGTGCTACTTATGAGAAGTAAATCAGAGGTTGCCTTTACCGCAGCGGCGTGGGGTGTTGGTTCTTTAAACGGAATTAGTTGGGCCCAAGCAGTCCCTGGAATGATAACTGTTGTCGTTCTACTGATATGCGCTACGGTGATGAGCAGACCTTTAAGAGGGATGGAGTTAGGTGAGGACGCGGCTAAGTCTCATGGCATCCGAATCGAACGATCCCAACTCGTGCTGATTCTTATATCGGTTATGTTGACAGCAGCTCCAACGGCAGTCATGGGGCCTGTTAGTTTTGTTGCTCTTGCAGCTCCCCAAATCGCTTTAAGGTTAAACAAATCATCGCAGAGTCTTGCGCCAATAGCGGCGATGGGTGCTTTCTTATTACTCGGGGCTGACATCGTGGCGCAGAGAGTCATTTCAGGAATGATTCTTCCCGTTGGCGTAGTAACGCTATCTCTAGGTGGAATTTATCTCGTGTGGGTGCTGTTTCGGCAGGCGCGGTCGGCATTGTAACTAGAAATAAGAAGCCGAACTACATATCTCGTTGAGGTCTCGTATATTGCGATATGCTGATGGAAAGAAGTTGAAATGGAATATGAAGATAACAGCGTCAAGCGAAGTTATTGTCCAATCGGAATCTCGGCTTTGGACTGAAGATGTCACCATTAAATACGATGATCGGGTCATATCCCAAAACCTGTCCGTTAAGATACCCGACGGATCGTTTACGGTGATCGTTGGACCAAATGCATGCGGAAAATCAACCCTTCTCCGTACGCTTTCCAAACTGATTAAACCGTCCGCAGGGCAAGTTGTATTAGACGGGAAAGGAATCACGACCTATAAGTCAAAGGAAGTCGCTCGCAGCCTTGGCTTGCTGCCGCAATCTTCAACAGCTCCGGACGGCATTACAGTGGCGAATCTGGTAGCGCATGGTCGCTACCCTTACCAGAACTTTATTAAACAATGGACAGAAGAAGACGAAGCGGCAGTGATGTCTGCAATGCAGCTTACGCATACGAGCGAGCTTTCGCATCGTTTTGTCGACGAGCTTTCGGGAGGGCAAAGACAAAGAGTCTGGGTCGCAATGGTGCTCGCGCAACAAACACCGTTGTTGCTACTAGATGAGCCTACCACGTACCTGGATATCGCTCATCAAATCGAGCTGCTGGAGTTATTTACAGATCTTAATCAACAAGGGCGTACAATCATTGCGGTATTGCATGATTTAAATCATTCCGCAAGATATGCCAATCACATAATTGCCATGAAAAACGGTCAAATTATTGCGCAGGGAGCCCCTCGCGAGGTTGTTACGGAGCAACTGGTAGAAGAAGTGTTCGGATTAAAGTGCAAAATAATAGATGATCCGATCTCGCACACGCCTCTTGTTATTCCGGTGGGCAGGGAGCGATAAATTTAATTCAGCCGAAGCAGCTGTTGCAAAGGCCGAAGTAAATTTATCGCTCGGATAGGGCAACATGATATAAAAGATAGGAGACTAGCCATATTGGTTAGCTTCCTATCTTTTTGTCTTTAGACCAACTTGACAGAGGTTCATATCTTGATTGGTTGAGAAACGCATGGAATTGACAGCCGCAATACGGTACCTGTGGATGACGTTTGAAGCAATTCGATTGTTCCACCATTAGCTTGGGCAAGTAACCGGCAGATGGATAACCCTAGACCGAGTCCTTGTTTTTTCTTGCGGTGACTGTTCCCCCTGTAGTAGCGTTCGAAAATATATGGAACTTCATCGGGAGCAATCCCTTTGCCATTGTCAGAAATATCGATAGTGATCTTCGATTCAGTCAATCTCGCAGTAATCTTGATGATGTCAGCGGCAGCTGCGGCGCTGTTGCTTAGCAAGTTGAGAAAAATTTGCTTCAAATGTGATTGATCACAGATGCATACCAAATCGGAAGGAAGCACCTCAAGTTCCACTTGAACAGGTGTAGATGTTTGGATGGTATTGAACTGCTGAATGATCTCCCTCAGTAAAGGCTCAAGCAAGACCTGAGACTTTTTAGGGTAAATTACACCTGACTCCATTGAAGAAAAATTAAGCAAGTCGTTCACCATCACATGCATCCGCTTCGCTTCATTTAACCCTATATTTATGAACTCGTTCGCTTTGTTGCCTGTAACTACGCCTTCCTGAATGGCTTGGAGCATACCGCGGATTGAGGTGATCGGCGTACGCAACTCATGTGAGACTCCTGCGAGCAGATCGGTACGCATACGTTCAAGTTGGTTTAGACGTTCAGTCATTTCGTGAAAAGCTTGAATAAGTTCGCTAATCTCACTTTCCTTGACGAGGCTCGGATCAGGCAAATACGGCTGATAATTACCTGATGAAAGTTGTTTCGCTGCACTAGCCAGTTGAATGAGTGGCCTTGTGAGAGACCGGGATAATACGAAAACGACAGCCCATCCGCATAAGGAAATAAGCCCAAATGCAACCACAATGAGTCCGTAAATTTGTGGCAAACGCCCCTCGTTATATTGGGCGCTCATATAGAGTGTTCCTGAAATTTGGTTGTGTTTATAGAAGGGCACACCAACTCGTAGCCACTTCCCTGAGCGTGTATCGACCTTCTCACGAATTTTCTGACCTGAAAGGACTTCGTTTTGTTTGGGCGGGGAGTTGAGGTAAACGCCTTCCTCCGCATATGAATTGCTGAAAAAATAAATCATCTCACCTGAAACGTTAAATAATTGAAATTGATAACCATCCGGAATCGAAGGGACGAATTCTGAGGGGATCGAAGGGAGGGATTCCTGCAATGGGATATTTTCTGTGGGGGCTAGTGGCATTTTTTCTGAAGAATGTGCAGGTGTCACCATGGTGCCTAATTGCAGGAAATCGTCCATTTTGCTAAATGAATCGCTCATCATTGCAGATCTCGCCTCAAGTAGCTGAAACTGCTGTTCCACATTACTCATTCGAATCCAGTACATGCCAAATAAACCTATACCCATAAGCATAACGAGTAGAATCATCACATAGCGCCATGTCCAATATCGCACCAAGGAAACAGAGGTAGCTTGCTGCTTAGCTTCTACATTGTTGTGTATGGACTTGCCCGGATGCTTAGTAAACACGGATACTGTACCCCATTCCTCTAATCGTTTCGATTTCACCCTCGATTGCTGGCCAATATTGGAGACTCTTACGTAGCCGTTTAATGGAGGTGTCGACTGAACGATCTCCACCTTCGAAGTCGATTCCCCACACTTGATTAAGTAACTGATCGCGTTCAAAGCATTGATGGGGATGCTCCGCTAGAAATGTAAGCAGTTGATAGTCCCGGGGAAGCAAAGAGATCTGCTCAGCTCCGACTGTAACGCTCCGAGTGCTCGCGTCAATAACCAAACTACCGAGTCGTATAATATTCGAATCTATCATATAGACTGAGCGGCGAAGTACTGCTTGAATACGTGCCATGACTTCTTGGGGATCAAATGGCTTGGCAATATAGTCGTCCGCCCCTTGGTCAAATCCTTGAAGACGCTCTGGTACAGCGCCGCGTGCCGTAAGAATGATGACGGGGCAGCTTCCTAGTTGCCTGATTTGATGCAAAATGTCAATTCCATTCTGATCATTCGGAAGCATAAGATCTAACAATACGAGATCGGGTTTCCAATTGAGAAACTGCTCCATCACATCGATTTCACCCTCACCCGAATTCCACATGACTTCATAATTCTCTTTTTCCAAATATGCTTGAAGTAAGGTTGCGATCGGCAGCTCATCTTCAACTAATAATACTCGCTTCAAGGAAATAACCATCCTTCCATAATGATGTTTCACAGTATTAGTCTTACCAATATCTATTCTATTGAACAACAGAGCTGTCCCAAAAGCTCTCCGGACTAGAAGTTTACTTTAGTGACAGCCCTAGCTGGGCTCTATATGTTATTTATTGATTTTTTCTGATTGTGTGGATGCTGTTGTTGTTGCAGCCTTCGTAAGCTTTCCTTCTTTTTCAAGCTTAGCGATCAGTTCATCTACCGTAATGCCTTGTTCTTTTGCCATTACTTCTAAGTTGACAGCTTCACTAGATGGTGTGGATAGTGTGGATGCTGTTGTTGTTGCAGCTTTCGTAAGCTTTCCTTCTTTTTCAAGCTTAGCGATTAGTTGATCTACCGTGATACCTTGTTCTTTTGCCATTTCATCTAGGCTGACAGCTTCACTAGATTGTGTGGATTGTGTGGAGTCTGTTGTTGTTGCAGCTTTCGTAAGCTTTCCTTCTTTTGTAAGCTTAGCGATCAGTTTATCAACGGTGATGCCTTGTTCTTTTGCCATTTCTTCTAAGTTGACAGCTTCACTGGATGGTGTGGAGTCTGTTGGCTTTACACCTTTCAAGAGCTTTCCTTCTTCTTTAAGCTTAGCGGTCATTTTATCAACTGTGATACCTTGTTCTTTTGCCATTTTTTCTATGCTGACAGCTTCACTGGATTTACCAATTTCGAAGTCACTGGATGCATATACAGATGTTCCGATAGCAGATATAGCTAGTACAAGTGAAGCGATTGTTAGTGATTTTTTCATTTTAAATTCCTCCTAGAGTGTTTTATATTCTTCATAATGGTGTTCAGTTGCTACACACTTAATATATCAGTTGATTGTGTCGGGAATATGGCGGCATTTAAGAATTCCGGTTTAATTTGTCACTATTGTGCATTATCTCGCTTGCAATCGTTACTTTCTCAAAGCTACTGCAGGCTCTGTATGAATTAACTTGTGGCTGGCTATTACGCTAATCACAATAACAACAACGCCTGTAGAAAGTATTGACAGTAAGATTTGTGATAGGGTAATGACCATTGATATACTGAAGACCATACTTATTAAATAAGCACAGCCAACGAGAACAGCATTAAAGATAGCCGACATGGCCGATAGAAGCAGATTTTCGCTGACTATCATTTTTTGTATGCTTCCTTTATTAAATCCTAAAGCCGACAGCAGTCCTAATTCCTTGTATCTCGAATTTTGAAGTTTGATCAGAAGTACTGTACTGATAAACAAACCAATTGCTAAAATTAAAATAGAAACGATAAAGAACAAGTGGTTAAGACTGTTGAATGTACTTTGCAAAGCTCCTACTTCTTTGGCGGAATCTTTACTGTCAATTTTTTTGTTAGTAAGCATCTGACTTACTGAAACAATATCTTCAAAGTCTTTTACATCGTAACTAATGGAATGGGGTTTTTGACCATCCACATTTTTATAAAATTCCTGTTCAATATCGGAACTTACAAAGAAATCATCGTAGCCTGCATTATAAATGCCGCTTATCGTAAGCGTGTATTCTTTCTCACCGTATTGTAAGGTGAGTTCTTTACCAAGCAAATTACTAATATCATTTTCAAACTTTTTAGCAAGACTCGGACTAAGGGCCATTTCATTTTGACCTGCTTTTGGCATAGTACCGTATGACATATTTTCAGTAGCCTTTGGCATTGGGTATTTTTCTGTCAACATTTCTTTTTTATCGCCCAACCTTAAAGTGACATCCGTTATTTTGTATTGATAATAAACATTTTCGATACGCTCATCGGAATTCAATATTTTCAAAACTGTTCCATCATCTTGGCCTTGGATATAGCCGTTGTTAAAGGCGGTATTTTTTTCCTTGAAATCCGAAATGGAATTTTCCATAATATTTCCGGAAGATAAAGACAACATAAATGCAAGGATACCAATGGAAATTGCCAGACTGACAGCAATATATCGTGTGAGATGAACATTGAAGTTCTTAAGCCCTAGCTTGAATGCAGATACTTTGATATCCATATTTAAGCTAAGTTTATGATCACCAGTAATATCTGTTTGAGTGTCGATATCTTTTGAAATCATTTTTCCGTTCTCAATATGAATGACGTCATCTGCAAAGTTACAAATATTTTGATCGTGAGTAATCACAATAACCAAACGGTCTTTTGAAATCTCTTTTAACAATTCCATAATTTCATTTGAGTTGCTACGGTCTAATGCCCCTGTCGGCTCATCTGCTAAGACAATACGAGGATTGCTAATTAACGCTCTTGCAATAGCAGCTCTTTGCTTTTGACCGCCCGAGAGGTTTTCGATTTTCTCATCAGCCTTTTGTGATAATCCCAGTTTATTTAACAGTTCTAGGGCATTTCTTCTATTTACCTCTTCACTTGAAGGATTTAGCTCACAAGAAAGCAAGATGTTCTCAAGTACGGTATATCCGCTTAAAAGATGGTAGTTTTGAAAGATAAATCCGATATTATTTCTACGATACGCACATAGTTCATCGGCGTTTAGCTTGCTTATCGAAGTACCTCCAACCGTAATGTCGCCACTGTACTGGCTGTCAAAGCCTGCAATCATATTAAGCAGCGTGCTTTTCCCAGAGCCCGATGCACCTAGAAGGCAAATAAGTCCCTTGCTTGGAAAGGTAAAGCTCGTATCATCAAGAATAACTGAATTATCATATCTTTTTATAAGGTTATTTATCTCAATCATTATCGGTCACCCGTCTTCAAAGCTTTGGTTGTATTCGTCTTTATGATAGCAATAGCTGTTGTAAAGTAAGCCACTATGGCTAATAAAGCAATCAACAGAACTCCCGTAAGCAACATCTTTGTAGTAAGAATATTTACGCCGAACAAGCCTTTGGTGGCTAAATCAATAAGGGGTGAGGTAACAAGCATCAACAGGATCGCTGTAATGGTTTGTGTTATCATCTCCGTCAAGTTAAGCAGGCTCAAATGAGCATTGTGAAAGCCGCTGACTTTATAAATGGCAAATTCTCTTTTTCTCATAAAACCTGTGATAAGGAAAATAGCAATAACCATAACGATAGATAGAATTCCTATGAGTACACTTGCAGTACCTGACTGTTCGGTTGTTTGCTTATTTAATCTAACAATATCTTCAACAAGTTCAAATCTGCCAAGAGGAACAATACCGTTTTCGTTAAGCTCATCTTTAATGGAAATCATATCAGCAGGCGTCTTTGCTCGAATAAGAAAATCCATTGGTTTATTTTTAATTTCTGCTTGTCCTCTCAAATCGTCAAGTGCGGATTTGCTGAAGAAGAAGGAGTCATCAACGGAATACTCTATCACTTTGCCTTCAACTTCATCATAGGCAGTAGTATCTGCAACGCCTACAATGGTAGCGGTTAGGGATACGTCTTTTAAAACAGGCTCACCAGTGTCCCAATTGTAAACAGAGCCGTTAAAATCAATTTCTTTGCCTATTAATTGCTCATTTGATATTCCCAATGTTTTAACAAAACTTTCTGGGACAACAATCTCGTTGTTTTTACCTGTCGGCATGTTTCCTGCTACAAGCTTATTGATTGTCGGAACACTGCCTGTTTTTTGTATTTGATATTCTTTGCCGCTAACCGTTACTTTTATATCATCAACCGCTTGTGAAAAAGCAGTAAAGTCAACACGCTCATCGCCTACATATTTATCATATAAGCCACCAATATCCTGTGTGACATCAGCGCTAGGCTTTTCTTCCGTATTACCTTCTGTTCCTTTCGCACTCGTAAAACTGCCAACTACCGTAATATCTTTAAGTCCTTCGCCATAAGTATCAATCAGCTTGTCAAACTCACCTTGACTGCTGCCCCCAATTGCCCCACTTACAGTTGTAAGACATAATATTCCTGCAACCATTAGAGCTAGGGTTGATACTGAAAATCGCCCGAATTTTCTTCTAACATTCGATTTGGTGAGTGCAAAAGCATTTTTGATAGATAAGCGATGACTTTTATCGTACTTAAGATTTTCTGTTGTAGTTACAATTTCTTGTGGTGTTGCAATTAATTCTCCCTTATCCAAGTGTATAATTTTAGATTGATTATCAATCAAATTGGTATCATGGGTGACAACGATAACTGTCCTTTTTTTAGAAATATCTCTCAGAATATCCATTGTTGTTTTTGCGGTTTTTTCATCTAAGGCACTTGTTGGCTCGTCTGCAATAATAACCTGTGGATTTTTCATAAGCTCTCTTGCGATAGCAACACGCTGTTTTTGACCACCAGAAAGATATTTCACTTTTTGATGTGCAAGGTCAAATATTTTGAGGTCTGTTAAAAGCGTAGCAGCGTACTTTTGATTTTGATTATTTTTTAAATACTGTGGCAACAACACATTCTCTAAGACCGATAAATCTTCGAGCAAATTAAAATCCTGCCAAATAAATCCGAAAATATTGTTGTAATAATAGCCTTTTTCATTGGAGGTTAATTCTTTAATGCTCTTACCGCAATAGTAAGCCTCGCCATCAAAATCTTGTTCCATACCGCTGATGATTTTCAAAAGAGTCGTTTTACCGCTACCCGAAGCTCCGATTATAAAATTCAATCCTTTTCCCATTTTAAAGGAAATATCATTCAAAGCGAATTCGCCGTTATACTGTTTTGATACATTTTTAATTTCAAACATTTGTTTACTCCTATCCACTATAATAGTTTTTCTTTTTTTTTAATTGCGCTTTGTAGAACTTTTTTATACCTCCTAAACTTGTGTCACCATTGTATAATAAACGATGTTAAATCCCTGTTAAGTCGGTACACTATCTGTTAATTCATTAAATTCTTTTATAGCAGTTTCAATAACAAATCGTTTAAAATAAACCCATCTTAATCCTTACTAAAAAAAAATCTTTCAAAAAGTATACCTTTTGAAAGATGATGGCATTCTGTTAAATTATGTTCTAATCAAGTAAAGCTAAAAAATTTCATCATAATATATTTAAGATAATATTTAACCTCACTCTATAATACAATATTCTAAATCCTTATCTAGTGGACACTGAAACAATGACACCATCTGTAACCTCTACTATATATAATCCGTGACGAGTAATATTTTTGCCTTTTAGTTTGTCATCCAGATTAAGAGTAAGTGCATCATCATCATTTTCAGGTATCTTTCCAGCTTCTGATACCTGTCCAACACCATCTTTGACTTGTTTGTCTTTATCTACAAAACGATATAAGACATTAAAACGTACACGATCTTCATAAGGATAAACGACTTCAATTTCATAACGTCCATCATCAAGTTTCCCAAGTTCTCTGTTTAAAGCCTGTTCTTCTTTAGACAAGTCACTGTCATCTACTCTATCATCAAGATCTTCTCCGTACCAATCTTCCTCATTATTGTTTTGACTATTTTTATCGTCTTCCTTTAAATCTTTATTTTTCTGATCACGGTCTTTATCGTTCTCTTCTTTTTGAAAGTTTTTAGTCTGCCCAGATTCCTTTTTATCATTTACCTCTGTTGGTTTATCTGAACACCCAACTAACATACTAGCCATCAATCCTATTAGTACTAACGATATCATCCTTTTTTTCATATTACATTTCCACCTTCATTAAATATTTGTTAAATTCTAAATGAAATATCAAAGCGAATTCACTGTTATACTGTTTTGATACATTCTTAATTTCAAACATTTGTTTACTCCTATCGACTATAATAGTTTTTCTTTTTTTTAATTGCGCTTTGTAGAACTTTTTTTATACCTCCTAAACTTGTGTCACCATTGTAGAACAAACGATGTTAAATTCCTGTTAAAGGATTTTCTTTTGTTGTGAATCAAATACTTAACATAGATTTAACCTATACTTAGGTACATTAGTAAAAGAGGTGATTTGCGTATGAGGATACTTATTGTTGAGGACGAGCTTGATTTGCAAGAAGCGATTGCAGATGGGCTTCGAATAGATGGTTATGCAGTGGATACCTGTGACAACGGTGAAGCTGCTTACGAGCTTTTATATGAAGTGAACTACGACTTAGTTGTACTTGACTTAAACCTCCCGAAAATGGATGGGCTTGAGGTTTTAGCAAAGATACGAGATGAAAAGCCGGATTTAAAGGTACTTATTCTCAGTGCAAGAAGTAGTGTTAATGACAAAGTGAAAGGTTTAAACATAGGTGCAAATGATTATTTGGAGAAGCCATTTGATTTCGCCGAGTTGGAAGCAAGAATACGAAATTTGTTAAGGCGAAAGTTTGTGCAAGAAAGTAGTATGCTTTCCTGCGGTGCAATTAAGGTGGATTTGTCAAAGCGTATGGCAGTTCTTAATGAAGATGAAATCTCACTTACAAAAAAAGAATTTGCATTGCTTGAATATTTTTTGCTTAACAAAGATAGAGTGGTTAGCCAAGAAGAACTGATTGAACATGTTTGGGATCAGAATGCGGACAGCTTTAGCGGTGCTATTCGGGTTCATATTTCAACTCTCCGAAAGAAGCTAAAGGACGTTTTGAACTATGACCCCATAGGAACGAAAATCGGCGAAGGGTACTTGTTATCAGAAAAGTATGGTGATGTTAATGCTTAAAAAAATGCCAATTCGATTGCGGATTACGGTTATGATTGTTGGTCTTTTGACTGTTTGTTGTGTAGGTCTTACCTTAATACTTAATTTATCTGCTGAAACAATGGCTACAAGGATTGATGCAACTTTGACACTCCCGGCAAAAGAGATCGGCGAAAATGGATGGGTTGATGAAAGCTCTCAATTACCGTCAAGGAACATGACCCCGATCGTTCCATCTGATGATTCTCAAACAGCAAGAAAGGATTTTAGAACTGATAGCATTATGTATATGCTTTTCGTTATAGTAGGCGGGGGATTCTTAACCTACTATATTTCCGGCAAGGCATTGAAACCTCTTGATACGCTAAATGGCCAAGTGAAAAACATAAATGTGCATAATCTATCTGAAACATTATCTGTGCCACCTACAATGGATGAAATTGCTGAGCTTACTGTAACATTTAATGAAATGACGGATAAGTTGAATAATGCTTTTATGATGCAAGGAAGATTTTCCGCAAGTGCCGCCCACGAGCTTAGAACACCCCTTGCTGTGTTGCAAACAAAGGTTGATGTATTTAAGAAGAAAAAAGATCATACAAACGAGGAATATGATGCTCTTATTTCCGTTATTGAAAAGCAAACAAGCCGCTTGAGAGGACTCATCGGTAACCTGTTAGATATGACGAATATGAACGATAACGAAGAGCAGAGCAGCATCTGTGTGAAAATTATTTTTGAGGATATTATATCCGATCTTTCTCACATAGCTAAAGATAAAAATGTTACGCTGTACTTAGATTCTGATAATAGCGTTGTTAATGGAAATATCGACTTATTGTATCGTGTTTTTTACAACCTTGTGGAAAACGGAATTAAGTACAATGTTGATGGCGGTAGGGTTGATGTTATTGTAAACAGAATAAGTAAAGAACAGGTTTCAATCAAAATTAAAGATACAGGCATCGGTATTGCCGAAAACAACAAAAAGAATATATTTGAGCCCTTTTATCGTGTCGACAATTCACGTTCCCGTCAAATGGGTGGCGCAGGCTTAGGTCTTTCAATTGTTGACAGTATTATCAAAAAGCATAACGGCACAATTACTGTTACCGATAATGAAAATGGCGGAACTTGCTTTCATGTAATCTTAAAAAATAACTATGATTCACCGTAAAATCGTGGGCCTTTGTCCCCAAAAAAGAGGGTACCCTAAAAATTGGTCGATAGAGTGATACGAACTCTCCGCTATACGGGGTAAGAAACCCTTCCTCTTGCCTTCAAAGATTAGTTACTATTAGGAAATGACAACCGCAAAAAGGTGCCTGTCGATACCGTTTGAAGCAACTCGATTGATCCGCCATTTGCCAAAGGTGCATAGCAGCCCCTACCTTGGCCTTGATTTCATTGAATTAATGCCGGTTTATGATATATTCAAGTCAAGACGGCTTTATCCCTAAGGACAAACCATCAAAAAGGAGTGCGAATAATGAATCTAGAATCGGTTATGCAAGAGCTTGAAGCTCTCGGCAAGGAACGCACTAAGAAAATATACCAATCCAATGGCGCACATGAACCGCTTTTTGGCGTGGCTACAGGCGAGATGAAGCCCATCTTCAAGAAAATAAAACACAATCAACCATTGGCCGAACAGCTTTATGCCACAGGAAATTACGACGCAATGTACTTTGCGGGGGTGATAGCCGATCCCAAAGCAATGTCTGAGGCGGATTTTGAACGGTGGATTGATGGAGCTTATTTTTATATGCTATCGGATTTTGTGGTAGCAGTTACCTTGGCAGAAACAGATATAGCGCAAGAAGTTTCCGATAAATGGATTGCAAGCGATATGGAGCTAAAAATGTCGGCGGGTTGGAACTGTTACTGCTGGCTGCTAGGCAATCGTCCGGACAGCGAATTTTCCGAAGGGAAGATCGCTGATATGTTGGAACTTATAAAAAATACTATTCATGATGCTCCCGATCGCACGAAATATGCGATGAACAATTTCATATATACTGTGGCGGCATCCTATCTACCGCTTCATGATAAGGCAGTCGAAATCGCGGAGGAGGTAGGTCCGGTAGAAGTCAATCTGAGTAATGCCAAAAGCAAGCTCTTGAATGCTTCAGTTAATATAGAGAAGGTAGTAGAAAAAGGGAGACTCGGCTTCAAACGCAAACATGTAAGGTGTTAGAATTTTTTGTTGGGGGAAGGTTCGGAGTATATTGTTGGAAAGACGAACGACTGAATGTTGGCACATATCGCATAATTAAAAGTCCCCGACCTGTCATAGGTTAGGGACTTTTAATTATGGTTCAACTATTGTAAATTTACATGGGCTCTGGTAGACATATCAAAATCAACATCCTCAATAAATTCGATGATTTCCCCATTAGGACTGTGAATAATAGCGTTCTTTATTACAAGAGGCGGTTCTCCAAGAGAAAGGTGATCCGGTTCTATAAAGGCCCTTGCGCCATGAGCAATAGCTTTTTGATAGATTTCATCTACATTATCCACATAGAATGCGAGATGTAATAACGCACCGTGAGCTATATCGTCTTCAGACAATGCTTTCTTCCCTTGAGCGGGGATGACGGCATCGTTATCGAAAATCTCAATGCAGGTTCTTTGATCAGGTGAAATCAGCATGGAAGCTTCTTTAATTTGAAAAGACGGTAGACTCCAATGATGTCCTAACTTAAACCCTAAAACGTCAATATAAAATGTAATCGTTGCTTTATAATCTCTGGCTTGGATAGCTACATGTGAGAGGCCTTTTACACTCATCTATCATCACTCCCTGATATAATATATATTTATTATAGTTGGGTTAATACATGAGTTACATGCAAAATATAAGTCTTTTATAGTAATGTGATTGTTAAATATAAGGTATTTTAGATGAATAGGTTTATTTTGCCCAAATGAGTCAGGGGGTTATTGATATGGAGCAAATGATGGATAATATTGATAAAAAGATCATGGCATTACTTCAGTACAATGCACGAATGTCCATTTCTCAAATCAGTAAAGAGGTTTCAATGTCTCAACCATCCGTTAAAGAAAGAATGATCAAGTTAGAAGAGAAAAACATCATTTCTGGGTATAATACTGTTTTCAATTTAAGGGATTTGAATCGAGGCACGACCACTTTTATTCTATTAAAAACAGAACATTGCCAAGATCTCACTAATTTTTGTGAAAAGGCTATGGAAGTAACTGATTTATTTCGGATTAGTGGAGAATATAACTATCTCATTAAGGTACAAACCGCATCGATTGAGGAACTTGCTGAATTTCAAGATTCCCTTATCAAGTTCGGACCTTCAAAGTCTCATATCAGTTTGAAAAATATATTGGAAAACAGGGTCTTGCTCTAAATGGATGCAAACTATTTTTATGAGAAATGTTGACTTAGATCCTGCTAAAAATAATAACGGCTTAAGATAAGCCCTTAAAATTTGAAAATCATTTTACTTATAGTATAATTTAGTGACATCTAAGAACCTAAAGGAGAGATTTGAATGGAACGTTTAGCAGGTAAAGTAGCTATTATCACAGGTGGCGCACGTGGTATGGGAGAATCTCATGTCCGCAAATTTGTAAGTGAAGGTGCAAAAGTTGTTTTTACTGATTTGAATGAAGAGGGCGGACAAGCCTTAGCAGCAGAATTAGGGGAAAATGTGAAGTTTGTGAAACAAGATGTAACAAAGGCAGCTGACTGGGATACGGTTGTGGCAGAAACAGAAAATACATTTGGTCCTGTCAACATCCTAGTGAACAATGCAGGCATTAGCATGAGCAAATCCATATTTGACATGACAGAAGCAGATTATCGGAAAATAGTGGACATCAACCAAGTTTCTGTTTTCCTTGGAATAAAGGCAACTGCTTCTTCTATGAAAAAGACAGGAAATGGCTCTATCGTAAATATCTCATCAATGAATGGGTTAGTCGGTGGAGCAATTGGTTATACGGATACGAAATTCGCTGTTCGTGGAATGACCAAAGCAGCAGCTCTTCAATTAGCACCGATGGGTATCCGAGTAAACTCAGTGCATCCAGGTGTTATTGAAACACCAATGGTTACACAAGGTGATGCAGTTGATACGATCAAGGAATTTGCTAAACATATTCCACTTAAAAGACTAGCTCAATCTGAAGAAGTATCAAATCTTGTGCTGTTCCTTGCATCTGATGAATCAAGTTATTCAACAGGTTCTGAATTTGTCATCGACGGTGGATTAACAGCAATGTAATCTTTGATAATGAGTTCGGTCTTGTACCAAGCTCATTACTATAATAAATCTTCTTGTTACTTAAGGGGCATCCAATAGGGTGTCCCTTTGATGTTTCGTGTTATGGTGCTATTTTCACGAAAATAGGTAAGACTAGTAAGGTTTTCAACACGATTGTCAGGCGCAGGATACAATACTCAAGTAGACATATGGAAACAAGATGGATATAGCAGCTCTAAATAAAAAAACGGGACTTCTAAAATACAGTATCAATTATTTCGAATAATTGATATTGTATTTTTAGTACATAATGTGTATATCATTCACAAGAAGACTTAAGATTAAATAACGTCACTTGCGAATAACTAGGAGGAACAATGAGACCAGTATCCACGGACAAAGAAACGCTTTGGCAGTTAATAAAAAAAGGAAATAAATCTTCTGCGATTGCTATGACAGGTAATGCAGTGTTGGCTGGAATTAAGACGGTTGCTGCATCATTAAGCGGAAATGGAACCATGTTTGCATCGGCTATGCATTCACTTGCAGATGCGATTAACCAAGGCTTTGTGTTTGTTGGAAGTGTACTCTCGGAGAAAAAAGCTACACGACGTTTCCCAACAGGTTTTGGGCGTGTCATCAACATTTTCTGTATGATTGCAGTCCTCGTCGTTACCGTTATGGCATACGAAACGATCCTCGAAGGGATACATTTAATCCAGCATCCGGAGCAGAGCGGAGGATACTTCTGGTTAAGTGTGACTGTACTTGTAATTAACGTTGTGGTTGATGGGGCTATTTTGTATAAAGCGATGAAAGAAATTCTTCATGAAGCTCGAGTAGAGGTACACGGTATGGGGATTGTGGTAGGTGCATTTAAAAATGTGAGTCGTTCAGCACCCCCTACGAGACTGGTTTTCTATGAGGATCTTGTAGCTGTAACAGGAGCACTTCTTGCACTTATAACCATCGTTGTCACTTCGTTTGTGGCTTCGCCCTATTTGGATGGAGTAACTACAATTCTCATTGGTATACTCATGGTTGGCGTTGCTTTTAAAGTGGGTTACGACAATATGGTGGGTCTGATTGGAGTAGCAGCACCACAAGAAATAGAAACAAGAATTTCGAATATTATACTTCAAGCACCACATGTGAAAGATATTTATTCTTTACGGATTATGCAAGAAGGGCGTTACTACCATGTAGATGGCCTGATAGAGCTTGAAAAAGGGTTAACCCTGGCTGATGCTGATGATATTAAATTTGATATTCGAAATCTTGTATTACAAGATCCGGATATCGTAGATGTTACGTTCGGAATTATAGAGGATGATGATCAGCAGACTTGGACTGTTAGCGACAAATAGCATTTTAACGATACTATGAATGAGTTGTAAACAAATATAATACTATTTAATTGTGGTGGTGCAGGGAGACATTTCCTATATCACCATTTTTTGTTTGCTCATTATTCAGGTTGTAAGAAGTAGTTGAAACTCACCATTAGAAGGGAGGTTCAGCTCTATTGCTATGAACATCATAAAGGGTGAAACTGGGTTGTGTCGAATAGGTAGTGTAATAATCGATTCGCATAAGTATCTAGGTGAAACATTATTTTATGGTGGGGGGAAGCCGTTATGCAGAGTAAAAAGAGACTCATGATCTCAATTTCATTTGGTCTAACCCAAAAATATGGTGCTGTTGGTGAGTACGTGAAGATTCCTGATAATATAAATAGGTTTAATTCCCCTATGTCATCATCACCCGTAGAGTATCAAACGATGAAATGAAACAGAAATTAGAACTATACATCTCATATGTTTCTCAAGTTGTAGATACACTGGATCTTGAGAATAAAATTAAGGGTAAAAGTTTAATAGAACAGTACAAAACATTAGACGAAGTTAGTGATTTAATTGAGACATTTAATTTGGAGAAATAAAAATAATTTATCAAATACGGGCACTGTTTGTTTTCCGAAGATACATTTTTACACCGTACATGAACATCGGGAGCATTGAGAAGTAAGTTTTTTAACAAAGTCTGCTGAATTAGCAGGCTTTTTTATGAGTTGGTGATTGTATATAAAACATAGGAGAATACATGTCTTGGAGTAAATTGAAGCAACAACTGGAGAGTTTCTCTGCCCTGCGTTAAATGGAAGGGTAGAATATCGTGCAACCAACTATCGTTATTTACCTGATAAACCAGGGCTTTGTTATATATTGCTGTAGATAAAAAGAACGTGCTCAATATGGCGGGTGTGAAATTGTGAAAATAGGCTGGGTTATAAATGGGTTAATTATGTAATTACTTGAAAGTTGACTATATTCTTAGACATAGCATTGTTTAAAAGATATTAATATTTAAATAAACGGTGGCATAAAGTAGCCGATGTCAACAGAGATGGCGAGGTCGCCATCAAAGATCTTGCAATCGTAGCAACGAAGATTCTTTCGGAAGAATAATACTCATATCCTATAGCGTAATATGGAGCATAATGTGCTACCTAGAGGGCATTAGTTATTACTACGACGCCGGTCAAATGAGGATCATGGATTGTTTAAATTAGATATCATTGCTATTGAAAAAGTATTAGCTCGCGCTTACTGTTAGAGAAGATGGTGCAGCAAGATTCACAGAAAGGAGATTGACTCACACTGGGCTTACCAATCGATTGCTGTATTAGCGGGACATGGAGTAATTAGTGGGTATACTGATGGTACATTCCGCCCAAAGGAAAAGTTACTTGAGCTGAAGCAGTTGTGATGATCTTGAACTTATTGCAGCTAGAAAGCAGAAATTCATACATTATTGCAACCAGAATTAACGGATATAATAACAAAATAATCAACGAAAAGCCGTTTAGAAGTTAGTTATTAACTTCTACACGGCTTTTCTACTTGGGCCAGAATTGTCAAATTGGAAACCAAAAAGCCTACGTTCCCGTAGACTAGTCATGTGGAGTGTCTAATATTGATAGTGCTGAAAGAATAGATGAGATGTGACAGTATTGCTCATAGGAAGTATTGAAAAATATGAAGCTATCCATCGCCCGAAAGCATTACAAGCTTGCTCTTGAGCATTGTCGAGCAAGCACGACTCGGGAGCGACGGCAAGAAATTATCAAAGAAATTAAGAGCTTACGATCAATTATGGACCTGATGCGTTAGCTCGTGGAATTAATGCCTAACATCATCCTGAACGTCATAAGATATCAGCAGGAAAAGAAGCAATTACACTCTCTAGGGATTGCATTCGAAATAGACGTGATTTTTCCGTTGAAACAACCTTAGCGGGTGGCAACGTTATTCGCCTTATGAGAGATGCAAGGCAGAATGATTTTGAAGTCACTATGTTTTATGTTGGGCTTGGTGATTATCGTCTTAACATCGAACGGGTAGCGGTTCGTGTTCAAAATGGAGGGCACCATATAGCTTGCAAAAACATTATAAGGAGACATAAGACATCCATTAAGAACTTACTTTCTCATTTAGATCTTATTAATTACTTCATTGTAATCGATAATAGTGACTCTTCTGGTGAGATTATGTAAATGGATGATTAATAACGGAATAATCCAAAAAGTATCTTCATTAACTAAATAAATCAATCATTGTATTTACTATAATACAGGTAAGAACAACGCTTCACAACGATGAGTCGTCATACTTGAAATTCAATAATTTCACAAATAAGTTGAGGCGTGAATATGAAGAAGGGCATTAACATCTGGTTGTTCCCGGAAGGAAGGCCGATGCTGGAATGCGCGAAGCTGGCCAAAAAAGGGCTTCGACGGTATTGAACTCTCCCTGAACGAATCGGGAGAATTGAGGTTGGAAACGTCAGCTACACTCGGATCGGATGCGATATTAGTCATTCCGTGAGCTCTTCAGATAACGGATATTATAACGAGCTGGTGTATTTTCTGAATGCTGTTCAGAATGAACAGCCGATCGAAGTATGCACGCCGGAGAGTACTGCCGAGACCCTTGCTGTGGTTCAGGCAGAGAGCAAATCTGCAACTCAGGAAGGCACTGGATTACGATAGAATAAGATCAGATTAACCCTTTGAGGGTGAACAAGGGAAGGTATGATTCATTATGAAAAAGTATGGAGTGGTATTGATCGGTTGCGGCTATATGGGAACCCTCCATTTGGACGCCATTGTACGCGAAGAGCGGGTCCGATTGGTCGGTGTTGTGGATTGGAATAAGGAGAAGGCTGCACAAGTTGCCCATAAATACGGGGCTAAATGCTGGAGCAACGATTATCGCATCCTCATTGAGCGAAGCGATGTGGATTTCGTTATAATCGCCACGTATCCGTCCTCCCATCTGGAAATCGCCAAAGCAAGCATTGCCGCCGGCAAGCATGTCTTATGCGAGAAGCCTATCGCCAAGAGCGCCAAGGAGACGCTGGAGTTCGTGAAGATGGCTAGGGAGTCCAAGCCGAAAGTACTGATTGGCCACATCCTTCGACACAATAGCACCTACCAGGCGGTCATGAAGATGATTCATGACGGAGCTGTTGGATCCCCGATGGTCATGCGTTTCACCCAGTTGAAGCAGTCCAAGGATTGGGCGGCTCATCTTTCCCTCTTGAAGGATGTATCACCGATTGTGGACTGCGGGGTTCACTATATCGATGTGATGCGCTGGGCCACCGGGGCGGACGTTCTAAGCGTTAATGGCATCGGGCAGCGGCTGGACGAGGATGTTCCGCCTTACACGTACAATTACGGGCTTATTACTCTCCGACTGTCAGACGGTTCTGTCGGCTCTTTCGAAACGGGATGGGGCAGTGGTATGCCCTCCGACAACCGGAAGGAGTTTATTGGTCCAGCTGGACGGATCCGAATCATCTATAAATGCGACCGACCCCACGAAGTGCAGCATTTGGGGAACATGATTGAATATGAAGACTACAGAAAGGGAACCGTTCGGCATATGAATATAGATTTCTCTGAGAAGCCGACGGGCGCCCAGTTGAACTATTTCCTGTCTATGATCGAGAACAATCTTTCATCCTGGCCCCTTTTGGACGAAGCTTACCGCGCGATGGAGATTGCTCTTATGGCGGACCAAGCCATTCTAGATGGGATGACAATAAGCTGCACATAAGGAAAAGGGCCCACGAGCAGATGCTGCCATGCTCAATAATGGGCTCTTTTCTGTTCAAAATTTTTACAAAAAGAGGGATATAGACATGCTGTATGCGTTTTTGGAAAAAACGTTTGTGGGACGACATTAACCATCTGTTAGGACTGCCGGAGACGGCGCTGTAAGTTTACAGGGATGAAACGGGAACGAATCAATACCGATCACGGTCTACAGACCAGGGCAATCACGTTCCATGAAATGCTGCAGCGTGGGGGGATGTCTGACTCCCACCCAGTGCCGAATGAATTCATCACAGTTCGATTGTACGCACGGTACAATCTGAGTTTTATTACCTAAAGATCACAAAACCGATACAATAAAAAGGTCGATTATGGTCAGTTATCACCATGGTTGACCTTTTTTGTTATCTTCGTTTTCTTGCGTTTTTTTCAAATCTATCTCAACTGTAGCTATCCTCCTTCCTACTCCATAGCACTAAATATTACTTCTTTGTTGTCGACTAATCTTAGTTCAACAAGAATAAATAGGCCCTTTTTACTTTCCTAAGATACATATTTCCCCCGTACATGCACAGATAGGCACACGCCTACATAGAATAAAATGACCGTTAACGCAGTAGGTTGTTGTATTCAGTAGGAGGTGTCATCTTTGTCTGGACTGATCAGTATGATCGCTTTATTTATCAAGGAACTCACGCTTCTGGTATCTTACGTCAAGAACAATGCATTTCCCCAACCGCTATCCGAGAAAGATGAGAGCAAGTACTTAAAGTTGATGGCCGAAGGAGACGGCTACGCGCGAAATATGCTTATAGAACATAACCTGCGACTCGTGGCGCACATCGTCAAGACATTGTGAACACGAACCGACGTCAGGAAGAGGCACGGATTGTTTGTAGTGGGAGGTTCGTGAGGTGAGGGTGGGACAAGCTGATTGGAGCAGAACCCAAGTATAAGTGGGGATAAGAAGTGAAAACTCAAGGTATGTTTGGAGAATTAGATATTAATGAAAGTTACAATATAAAAGTAAATATCTAATAAATACATAAAATGAATCTGAAGATTTATTTTATGAAAAAACCATTTGTTAATAATTGAAGTGTTTTTGATGAATTCTTTCGACGAAAAATTAATTAAGGATAGGATGTTTAAGAGGGCGAGAAGCCTTGTGAGAATGCAACTTTCGGGATAAGGGAAGGATGGCATGATTAGTGGTATTAATCTTTTGAATGGAGAAAAACGGTAGGCTATTAATCCGGATATGTAAATTTTCAACGTATGTGAGATGTAAACAATGCTCTATGCATAGCAAGGACAAGAACAACTCCTGGGAAATGATATGCTCCCCTTATA
>NZ_LVJI01000025.1 GCF_001637225.1 Paenibacillus antarcticus | reverse complement strand
CCCATAAAAAAATCCCCTCCATAATAGACAGATTAATCGGCTTGCTTTTTTCTGTCTACTATAAGGGGAGCATATCACTTGAGCGGGTTCTTTCTTACTTCATTACCTAATGGCTATTACAACTTCTGACCACAATTTGGACAGAAATTAGCCCCTTCAGTTTTCGAACCGCAATTCGGGCAGAAGTTGGGCTTCTTATGCTCTTCAGAAGAGGGAGAAGCAGGCCTAGGTTGCTGATTTTCAGAGGATGGCTTCTGGTTCTGATTCATATTCTTCATCATTTCATTAGCCATGTTCATACCCATCATCATACCCGCCATATCCGAAGCAGCACCTCCGCCTTGTACTTTGCCGGATGCAATACCATCTGTCATGCTAACCTGTTGATACTTTTGCAAGTTACCAATCATTTCGTGGGAAGCTGTTTTCGTAATCATATCTTGAATTTCTTTAGGATAATTAAAGCTCATCACTTGAAACCCTGTAATCGTCATCCCGTTGTCCATGACCTGCATATCTAAATCCTCGCGAATACCTTTGGCAATATCCGAGGCATTCGCTTGTAAATCAAACATGTCTTTTCCTTCTCTGCTAATCCATTTCATTAATAACTGGTCTAATACAGAAGTAATTCTTATTTTAATATCCTCAACAAGATAACTATTGCGCATACCCGCTATCTTATCGATCAGCGTAACGTAATCATTCACTTTGAAATTGAATGTACCGTTGGCTCGAATAGGCATACCGCCTGGAAGCTGTGGAGTCGGGATCAGAATCGGATTTTGCGTCCCCCATTTGACGGTGAATTCCTTCGTATTAACGAATAAGACTTCCACCCTCATCCCGCTGTTAAAGCCAAATTTAAATCCTTTTAACGTCGATAAGAACGGGATGATGTCTGAATCAATGTTGAATTCCCCTTCATCCTCAAATATCCCTTCGATCTTGCCGTTATTTACGAAAATAGCGTCTTGACCAGAGCGGATAATTAACTTACTTCCTTTTTTAACCTCGCGGTTGCTCCACTTCCAAAAAATCATATCATCTCTAAATTCTTCCCATTCCACAACATTAGCAAATTGATTTTTGAAGAACCCCATTGTTTAATCATCCCTTCTATTTAAAATGATCCTCTACTACCACTATGCGAATGGCCACCACCAGTGGTCCCACCGCCTCCGCCGCCTGAGCCGCCGCTATTATTCTTTTCGATCTTCCGTTTCGTTGTCGTTGTTCGCATGTACGTGTCCTGGCGTTCCAAGATTCCTGACGTACTGGCATCCTCGTAGGTCTGTCGATTTACCGTCACGCGACCACCTGAACGATAAGCCATCGTACCCACGATAATTCCCCCGATCCCCAGCGAAACAGCCAATTGAAACCACCCATTAAATAATATGTTGTCCGGATTTACACCTGGGCGAAACCCCATATATTTATACGCCGTTTGAATATACTTCTGAAATGCAAGTCTGTAATCACCATTCGCTAAATCCGGGGTAATCTTGTCGTTTATCTTATTGAGCCTACCTTCATCTAAGTACTCCTTACCTTTATAGAATCCAGCCAAATAGAAATCTCTATTTCTCATGTCCATGGTCAATATAACTGTATTACCATTAGGCTTATCATATCCAGGTGCCTTCTCATCATAGAAATCTTCCGTCATTTTCATAACATCTATATTATCGTCATTGGTAGAAGTTAAAATGATAATATCCGTTTCTCTCTTGGCACTATATTCATTAGCCATCACATTAAGCTCATTATACTCTTCCTTATTCAGTAGACCCGCTTCATCATATATTAGTGTTTTCAATTCTGCTGAAGCCAGGCTCATCTCCATGGGCACTGCTAGATATACTGCGATAAAGAACAAGATAGCCAAGATGTTTCTTTTCTTCATCACCATAATCCTCCCCCCATCATCAAAGCTATTAACTTCAGTGAAATGAAGGAAGCACCCGTGATACTTGCAAACCATGCCGACACTTTCGCCATACTAATTGGAGGCTTACCAACTACCTTACCCGTCTGGCCATTCATCGCAAACGTATGCTCCGACTTATTATAGTCATAATGAACAACCCATACCGGAAGCAGAACATAATCTGCATGTTGTAATCTTGTATCAATTTGCTTGTTGGTATAGCTCATGGTGGAATACCCACTCATCGCAGACTGAATAGAAGAATTAATGTATGCACTCACTTTTTCTTTTGCCCTTGGGTAAAGCTCCTCGTCATTATAACTGTATTTTTCCGCGATGTAGCCGGCGAGATATGCCGTTTTAAAACTTTTTAGCTGATCGTAAGGAAAAGGCTCTAATTTATCCATCAGTTCATCATTCATTTTCTCAGCAGCATCGATTGGTACCTGTACATAATTCAGGTCGATCTTCCGGTATACATCGAAATGCTGCGTTTCCGTATACTGATAATCACCTCTTCTGTAGGTTCTCACCTTCGTACCAAGACCATGAACTTCAATTTTATTATGTAATTCAAATAACCAGAAGGGCACATATAAGCCTGTTATTCCTTTGATTCGATCCGCTGTCATGAACCCATTAGGCGTCAGACGACCATTCCTGCACCATTTCTGAAAGGCATCCATCGCTTTTTCCTTACTAATAGAAAAGGGTATGACTTTCGCCGGAGCAAGTGTCCCTGTCAGTCGATCGCCAAGTACAACCGCTGCACCACAAAAGCTACACACCGTTGCACTCGTCTCGGATTCCGTCATAATGATTGCTCCACAGCTGTTGCAATGATACTCCACAACCTCATCTTCTGAAAAAACATTTTCTCTCAGAGGATCAGGAAATTGTTCTATATCGTCTTTCCTTCCGCAGCTATGACAAGATAGCATTCCTGTCTCACTATCAAAGACCATGCTACTCCCGCAATTTGGACATTTGTAATCAATAACCTGCATTTACTCACCTCTATCACCCAGAAAATGTTATTCCTTATTCTTTATTTGATCTTTCATTGCAGATAACTCATCTTCTGGATTCGTATTCGTACTCTTCTCTAATTGTGCGATCAGATCATCAAGATCATCCTTGGGTTCTGCCCTAAGCTCAGCTAGAGCCACAGCTTCATCATAGGCAAGATTAATCTTCTCTTCCATGGCATCGAGTACGGAGGCGCTGCTAGTATTTTTTTGCTGTGCTTTAGTTGCAGCTATTTTACCCTTAAGATGAAGTCGTCGTCCTTCCAAGTGACCCATATCTAACACAATTTTCTCCTGCATTTGCTTCATGCTCAAGGCATTAGCATAAGCAGTATCATATGCGACTTGTAATTGGTTCAGTTTCTCTACCTGAATTGCCTTTCTCTCGAGAAATTTTAGAGCATTCTCCTCATCGCCTGATTCTACGGCCTTCTCAGCATAATTAAGCAGCTTTCTAATCTCTGCACTGCATTCATCAAGCACTCTCTTCGCTCTTCTCTCATCTGAGAGCACCGAAGCTGTCTCTGCTTTGACCTTACCCATGTCGCTGTTTAACTGACGCATGTAATCATCAATCATCTTCTCAGGATCTTCTGCCTTATCCAGTAAAGCGTTCATATTGCTTGCCATAATATCTTTAAATCTTGATAAAATCCCCATCATAAGCCTCCTCGAAAAGAGTTACATTACATATATAATACATCAGTTTACGTCAAAAGTTTCATATCCTGAAAGAATACGGTATCCATCAAAGTTGTATTCTTATGTCCACAATTGATTATATTCCTATGACACAGTGCTTATAAGTGGCTTAGATAATTGGCTTCATTATATATCCCCCATGATGCTACTGCTCATGCTAATGCATCTTCAATATCCGTATACTTCGAGGCGACAGCTATTCAATGAACTTTCAGATGAACCATCCATGGACTAAGTCTTATCCAGTTATGTTGATTCCATTCTAGTCTGCCCCTTAGGTCATAATATAAAAAATAGCCTACAGCATTTGATACCTACTGTAGGCTAGCTTCATTAAATATTGATTCAACTCAAGCATTATTTATGATCGTTGATGCAATTTTTCAGACTTTCACAGCAAAAGCTTCATAGGGTTTTAAAGCGAGTTGATTAAAGTTAACCGATGATCTTTCATAGTTACTGATGATTACATCGTCACTTTGTCCAAGACTCGGTAGCTCTAGAGATACCTTCTCTTCCCCAAAGTTCGCAACAACCACCCAAGTTTGGCCTTCGTAACGTCTTAAATACATAAAGACTTGCTCAGGAACTTCCGTTACTAATTCAAAGTCACCCCATACGACAATTGGGTTCTCTTTTCTAAGCTGAATTAATTGTTGATAACAGAAAAAGATAGAATTCGGATTATCCAAATTCGCTGCCACATTAATTTCACTTGAATTCGGATTTACATGCAGCCAAGGGGTTCCGGTTGTAAAACCGGCATTTTCTGTATCGTCCCATTGCATAGGCGTTCGGGCATTATCGCGTCCTTTTACATTAATAGAAGCGAGAATATCTTCTTTACTATAGCCATTCGCCAAGCGTTCATGGTACATATTCACGCTTTCGATATCATTAATTTCACTAATATCGCTGACAGGGTAATTCGTCATCCCAATTTCTTCACCTTGATAGATGTATGGCGTGCCCTTCATTAAATGAAGCAAAATGGCAAACATTTTCGCACTCTCACTATGATAAGTGGAATCATTCCCCCAACGGGATACAATTCTTGGTAGATCATGATTGTTCCAGAAAAGACTATTCCATCCCTCGTTGCCTAATTCGGTTTGCCACTTACTTAAGATATTTTTCAATTCACTAACCTGTAAAGGTTTAAGATCCCATTTATCTTTACCTTCTTGTTGATCTAGAGAAACATGTTCAAATTGGAAGACCATAGACAACTCGTTGCGGTTGGGATCAGAATATAACTTGGCAATTTCCGGCGTTGCTCCCCAAGTCTCTCCTACGGTCAAAACATCATGTTTACCGAACGTTTCCCGATTCATATCTTGCAAATATTCATGCAATTTCGGACCATTTCCCGTGATTTCCTCATCTGGAATTTTACCAACCAAGTCAATAACGTCCAAACGGAACCCACCAACACCTTTATCCAACCAAAAGTTCATCATATCCCATACTTCTTGTCTAACGTTTTCGTTCTCCCAGTTTAGGTCAGGCTGTCTTTTACTAAACAGATGCAGGAAATATTGACCGCTTGCTTCGTCATATTGCCAAGCAGAACCACTGAAAATTGACCCAAGTGAGTTAGGAACTCCACCATTTACCGGATCTCTCCAGATATAATAGTCTCGATATGGGTTATCTTTGCTTTTACTGGACTCGATAAACCACTTATGCTCATCCGATGTATGATTAACAACGATATCCATGATTATCTTGATGTTTCGCTCTTTAGCCTGCTTAATCAGTTCATCCATGTCATCCATCGTGCCAAACTCCGTCATAATCGCTTGATAATCGCTAATATCATACCCATTGTCATCATTAGGTGATTGATAAACCGGACTTAGCCAAATCGCCGTAATCCCCAAATGTTCCAAGTAACCCAATCGCTCAATAATACCTTTCAAATCACCAACGCCATCGCCATCACTATCTTGGAAACTGCGCGGATAGACCTGATAAATCACCGCTGTTTGCCACCATTTCGTCTTCATTAAATCCACTCCTCTTAATTTTATTTAGAAACGTAAACGTTTACGTAAATAACCAAAAAAAACGATCAGATACCTTGTTATTGTATTTTCAATCCTATTCTGCTTACTTCTTTTTAAGAATAAACCACTATTTAGAGTTTAACAAAAGTATAAATATCACATTCTATTTTGTCAACGATTCCCTTGACCCATCTATAACAAGAAGTACAGAGGAATATATATATTTAACAAAAAAGTCCCATCAACTAGACTGGGGAAGAAGATTTAAATTTATACTATACTGTGCCAGAATATGTGAATGTACTATTTTCTCACCTTCATGAAGCTCTCCATCCGCTCCAACGCCTGTGATAATTTCTGCGTGGATACCGAGTAGGCGCAGCGGATATGCCCCTCTCCACCTACACCAAACACATGGCCGGGTACGACAGCAACACCTGATTCTTTCAATAACTGCAAGGCAAACGTCTCGGAGTCGAGCCCCGTGTGAACGATACTCGGAAATACATAGAATGCACCTTCCGGTACATGGCAAGGCATCCCGATTGAACGAAACCCGTTCACCAGCATCTCACGGCGTTGCCGATACACTTCTATCATCTCATTCATAGCCTCAAGGCCATGCCGTAGGGATTCTATCGCAGCAATCTGTCCCAGCACCGGAGCACACATGGCAGTATATTGATGGATCTTTAGCATCGCCCCTAGCAGCTCGCGGTGACCGCAGACATAGCCGATTCTCCAGCCGGTCATTGCGAACGCTTTGGAAAACCCGCTAAGTACAATCGTCCTCTCCTGCATCCCTGGTAATGAGGCAATGCTGACATGCTTCTGGTCATAGGTCAGCTCGGCATAGACTTCATCAGAGATGACTAACAGATTGTACTCCTTAACGATGTCGGCAATCGGTTGCCAGTCCTCTACAGTCATGATCGCTCCTGTCGGGTTGTTAGGATAATTCAGCATCAGCAGCTTAGACCGCGGGGTAATCACTCTTCGTAAAGCCTCTGCCGTCAGCTTGAAACCATCCTCCGCTTTCGCTTCCACCTCCACTACGGTACCGCCGTTCAGATAGCCGATCGGCGAGTAAGCGATATAACTAGGAGATGGAAGAAGAATTTCATCTCCTGGACCGGTGAACGCCCGCAGCGCCAGGTCTAGCGCTTCGCTACTACCTACTGTGACGAGCACCTCACTTGCAGGATCGTAGTGCAGATTGAAATTTTTACGTAAATAATCAGCAATTTCTTCTCTTAGTTCAGGCAAACCCGCATTCGGCGTATAACTCGTTGCTCCCTTTCTCAGCGCCTGCACGCATGCTTCCCTGATGTGTTCCGGGGTGACAAAATCCGGCTCACCTACGCCGAGCGAGATGATATCCTGACTTCCAGCACTGAGGTCAAAGAAAGCACGTATCCCAGAAGGTGGGATGTCCCGTACGCGTGGTGCAATCCAATTATTCAACATGAACTAGCACCCCCTTGTTATGTTCTTGCTACGTTCCGTCAGAGAGCAGCTGATAATGAGGTCCAGTAACGCGCTGTACGATAGTCCGGCTGCTGCGGCGCTTTTGGGAAGAAGACTCGTTGCAGTCATCCCAGGCAGCGTATTGACCTCCAGTACATAAGGAACACCATCCAACAATAGGATATCTACACGGGCATACACACTGCACTTCAACGCTTTGTAACAGGTCATTGCCGCCTTACGAACCAACTGGTCTAGCTCCGACGGCAGGGCCATCACCACCTCATCTGCCCCGCATTCCTCATATTTGGCACTGTAATCGAACCATTCCGAAGATGCAGAAGTGATCCCTAACACGGGCAGGAGTTCCCCATCTAGAATGGAGCAGGTGATTTCCTCGCCCACGATATACCGTTCAATCAGGATCGACTGTTCAGGGTCACTGGAAAAAGCCTTCAGCACCGCGCTATATAACCCCATCTCATCGTTCACCTTTTCCATCCCAATGCTGGAACCGCCTGAATTCGGCTTCACCATCACTGGATACCCTAGCCGTTCAACGGCTTCTGAAGAATAATCTTCCAGACTGTCCCAACATAGCCAGTCGGGCGTGTTGACCCCTTCATAACGGAGGATTTTTTTGGACAAATCCTTATTCATGCACAGGCTGCTCGCTAGCACGCCGCTTCCTGTATAGGGTATGCCCAATGTCTCGAGCGTCCCCTGTATCGTCCCGTCCTCGCCATAAGCCCCATGAAGAGCTAAGAGAGCAACGTCAAGTCCCTTCACCTTCTCCACAAGCTCCTCTGGCTTACTGAATACAACTGGAATCACCTCATATTGATTACGGTCCAGATGATTCATCATCTCCCTGCCCGTGTTCAGCGACACCTCAATTTCGGAGGAAACGCCTCCCATAATTACGCCAACCTTCATCATCAGCACTCCTTCATCCCATTAATTTGTGCGCTGTTTCACCTATAATCTCGATCCCCTTGCGGATATCCCCATCCGCTACTCTGGAGAATCCTAGCCGCATCGTATGCTGCCCGCCGCCATCGGTATAGAACATCTCTCCTGCCGTAAAAATAACGCCTTGATTACGACACACCGCAAGCAATTCTCTCGTGTTAAAGCCCTCAGCAAATGCTACGAACAAATGCAGTCCGCCGTCGCCCGTCAATGTTTGGTAAGGAATATGCTGCTTGCAGCATGCCAAGGTCAACTCATACTTCCGTTTATATTCCGCTCTCGCCTTTTTCAAATATTTCTCCAGATTGCCATTGTACAAATATTGATAGAGAATCGATTGATCCAAGGTTGAAGTATGAATCGTCTGCGCCCGCTTGATACTCTCCAGGTAATAAATCAGTTCCCGATCAGCCAGCACCCATCCTACCCGAAGGCCAGGGAATAAGACTTTGGAGAAGCTTCCGAGATAAATCACACTATTGCCTGCACCGGCCGTTGCAATCAGCGGCGATACATGCGACCCCGAATAACGTAGCTCTTCATTAAAACCATCCTCGATGAGCGGAATATCGTATCCCGCCATCAACTTCATCAGGCCCTGTCTTTTCTCAGGGGACATAACAATCCCCGTCGGATTATGGTACGAAGGCACGAAGTAGGCACAATCGTACTCTCCCTCATCCAACGCTTTCTCCAGCTCTCCCAAGTGAATGCCATCTCGCTCCATGGGAATACCCTTGATCCCGAATCCATGCAGCTTGAGATTCTTGATCGCCGTATGATGTGTAGGATTCTCGGTCAGGACATGGCCACTCTTGCGGTTCAGAGCGGATAGTACGATATTAAATCCCTCCGTAAACCCATTGGTGATCAGGATATCCTTCCCCTTCATATCCACGCCCTTGTGCTCCATATATTGGTGCAAATAATCAATCAACGGCTTGTAGCCCTTGGCATAGCCATAGTTCAGCAGGACATTTCCTGCCACTGCCATACGGTCCATGAAGGCCCGCTTTACATTGTCAAGATCGAACAATCCCTCGTCAGGCGCAATACTGGTAAAAGAAATCGTCCCCTTCTCCGCACGGATACCGTGCTTCATAATATCCAGCTCTTCGGCAAGCATTGCGTGGCCGTTCAAATGTGATTTCCAATCCATGATTCGAGACGAGATCTTAACCGTACCGGGTGCAGAAGGGGCCACGTAGTTCCCTTGCCCTTTGACGGCATAGACAAACCCGTCGTCCTCCAGTCCCTCATAAGCAGCGATTACCGAGTTACGACTAACCTGCAACAGTACACCCATTTCGCGTGTGGACGGGAGCTTCTGGTCGCCTTGTAGCGCCCCTTTTATAATTAAGTGCTTCATATAGTCTTTGACTTGTATATATACCGGTCGTCCTGCAATGAGCTTGAAATCCTTAAACATTCATCATCGCCCCCATAGCTATCATGGCATAGTCAGCAGCGTAAAAAAAGAACCACGATCCCAGATTTTTCATCCAGTCGTGGTTCTTAGGGGCTTATCCTCTTATATTGTTCGTGTTATCTAGAGCCAATTCGGGATTAGTGATCTATCATCATCGCAGGGAAGTGGTTTACGACGTCAGATAACCGATCAGAGCCGAGACCGCTGACCGTTAGCTTAATACTCTAAGGGGTCACTTCATTATTATGCGGTTAATTCTGGACTATCGTTTTTATTTAATCGGGTAGCATCAGGAAAATGCGTATTTACAACGATAAGGGTATTTCTATACATAAAAATCCCGACTTATCTATGAAATAAAGAGATCAGTCGGGATTTATTTAGAAAGGAAAAAAAGTACATTCCTTAATTATAGTCGGAAAGACTGTTAATGAATGCTATTTGTACAAGTTGTTATAAACGTTATGAAAACACCTTTTAATTAAGATGCTTTCATAATTATTATTGCTCTTACAATGTAGTAATAATCGGTCCAGCCTTCGTAAGAATAATTGTATGTTCGTATTGAGCTACAAAGCTTTTTTCTGTAACATAGGTCCAACCGTCTTCTTTTTGGGATACTTCTTCTTCAAAGGTCGAGATAAATGGTTCGAATGCGATAACCATCCCCTCCTTCAATAATTCATCATCCGATGTATCATTATAATTATAAATGTGGTCAGGTGCTTCGTGTATTGTACGTCCAATACCATGCCCTGTAAGGTTTTTGATAACCGTTAATCCATTCTCTCTCGCTGTTTGGAATACTACTTTTCCGATTCCACTTTTTTTTGAACCAGGTTTTGCTTTCTTAAGCCCTGCTTCAAATGCCTTTTTAGCAACGTCGCATATTTTCGTTAATACTTCTTCGCCTTCGCCTACTACAAACGAGATTCCTGTATCTGCGAAATACCCATTTTTGGAACCAGAAACATCTATATTTACTAAATCCCCTTCATGAATAATCCGATGACCTGGAATACCATGTGCCACTTCTTCATTAACACTAATGCAAGTATAGCCAGGGAAATCATATTCACCTTTTGGGGCTGAAACTGCATCTGCTTTTTCTAACAACTCCCTGGCTATATCATCAAGTTCTTTCGTTGTTATGCCAGGAATTGTTCTTTGTACCAATTCATCTCTAATGGAGGCAACAATTTTGCCAATTTCCTTCAAACCATTAAAATCTTCTTCTGTTTTTGCAATCATCGTATATCCTCACCTTTTTAAGTATCTTATGATTAGTATTCCATTTAGATTCTAACATAAACGGAACGGCTTTTTCTTCAACTAAACTGCCCGTTTCTTTAAGTACATTCTTCACAATCTCTTCTCTATATTATCATAATTGATATTTGTTGCAGCCGCATAAGTAGGTACAGAAGTAATTTCTAGTAAAAAAAAAGAAAAATCCCTGAAAATATTCGTTTCTTTTTTTACGACACTTTTTTCAAAAATGTTATTATGGACTATTTAATATTTAGAATTACATAATTATAACTATCCTGCCCGTTCCTCTTACATCTCCATTGCTTGATTTGTAGATCTGATATGCTTTATCTCACTTTGGATCACTATTACATCCCATTATTTATATTTACCCCCAGCTATTCATGTAAGTAAACTTTTCCTGACCTAATTAAAAAAGCGCGCCCCATTGGGCGCTCATGCATCTTAGTAATATTTTTTATATGTATAATGTAACATTAAAATGATACGTCTTACTGCGCTATTTAAGTAATTGAATATACCTATACACTAGTCTCTGCGTTTACTGTCTTTTTAGAAGCTAATACTTTTTCTTTCATTTGTAGTAGCATTTCAATGAGTTCGTCACGACTGATAAGACGTACGTTATTTGATTTGGCTAGTTTATATGCTTGCTCAGTATAATCTCTATTCGTTACTACCCATGCAGCAGAAGCTCTATAGTGAGCAACAGCACCACGAACCTCTTGTACCGCTTTAAGACCTACATTCTTGCTATAGCGCTTGGCCTGTACAAC
Source organism: Paenibacillus antarcticus (assembly GCF_001637225.1). Classification (GTDB taxonomy): domain Bacteria; phylum Bacillota; class Bacilli; order Paenibacillales; family Paenibacillaceae; genus Paenibacillus_AQ; species Paenibacillus_AQ antarcticus. The sequence goes on along the minus strand of NZ_LVJI01000025.1, from coordinate 87,885 downwards.
AATCCGTTTGCCGTCTTTTGATAAGACTAGATCAGCTCCATAATCACCAGTTGCTTGTGTCACTTCTGCCTTATATCCTTGAGAACGGAATAGATGCCCAAGATATTGTTCAAACTGAACACCTTCCATCTTGTCAATTTCAGCTATGCCCGAACTTTTCAAGCGTGCCTCATGCTTCAATTTACGAGCGATTAAAGCGGCAATCACAACTGCAACTACAAGAATGGTGACAATGATAGATGCTTGCAGAGATTTCGTTAAAGTATAGGTTCCCCCAAAGATCCTAGTAACGCAAGTCCCATAACCCCGTTTATTAACTCCTCTTCCAGTTTAGCCTTACTTTTTCTTCGTGCCATAAGATCCCTCCGTGAGATAGATACTAATTATTTCGACAAAAGGAGAGATATTCCTCTTATTTTGTAGAACTTTGTACCCATTATCCTATTTATTTAATTAATAATTACACCCAAAAATATATTTCCTCCATAAGAAATATTACCATATCAGGACAAGCAGCGTATGGGCTGGGAAACTGAATAAATACAAATCTTTCTAAATATTTCACCTCTCTCATTCCATAAATTAAAAACAGTTTTTGGGTCTATAGAACTATTATATTTAAAATGCTACAATTGGTAAAAATTAGACTGATAGAGAGGTACTACTATGAAATGGAAATTCATCAAGTTTAGTGTTTTGTTGATTTTGATTTTTGTTCTAAGTGGACAACCAATCTCAGCTGCTGGAAAGACGCAAAAAGTTAAAGTAACCTTCGTAAGTGCCACATTGGTCCAAAATAACAGCGTAGGAAATGAATGGTGGTGGGGAGGGTTTGTTAACGGAAAGGAATTATCAGATGGTTCAAGCGTAACAATTAAAGCAGACTCTAATGGATCTATTAAGTTGCGTGCAGAAGCTCAGGAGCAAGATAAGTATCCTGATGATGGAGCTACGAATGCAACTGTTAAGTTATCATCTTTTAAATCATCCATCAATAAGAAAATGACTGTAACTGTCGTTGAAAATCGTGGACGTTACTCTGGCAATACAGCGAAATGGGAGTTTGTTTTTAAATTAGAAAAAATTAAGTAATTTTAAAATGAGTAGAAACCAGCCAAACACGATAAACTGTTTGACTGGTTTCTATTCATTTCCCCCACTTCTTGTGTGAAGTTTTATCTTTAGCCTTTCATCCTAAGGCGTACCTTCAGATATTAAGCAGTCTGATTATATCGGTAGTAAACTATCCTTCTTACATAACATTATCTTGTCGTTATGTGATCTACATTTCGCAACTTTTGTAGATTTATTTGCAACTTTCGCGATCCATCACACTTAGATAGCATACAGTTATTCCCCGAACCTACGAACACTTACTATATCCACAATGACTACACGTTTTACATCCCTCGATGTTAATCAACGATGCTGTTCCACACCCAGGACACAGGTCACGAGACGTTTCTTTAGAGGCATGGTTGTATCCGCTAGCGCCATCCCCAATACCTTGACCCACAACAGCTTCTTCCTCACGTGTTGCAACAACTGGCGCTGGGTCATAGTCTCTACCAAATCCACTTTGCACATGCGATTCGAGTGCTTTCGCTACTGCATCTGCAATGGATTCCACTCGATTTACGCCGAAGCCAATCGCACCTGAGCCGCCGATACCCTTGAGATGCTTAATTAAGAGCTCAACCTTATGACCATGATCTCCATAACGAAGGAACAGAGAACATACGCGGCCCAACGCTTCTGCCATAGCAAATACATCGGAACCCGCCTTCCCTACATTTAAGAAGATTTCGCTAGGTATCCCATCAAGATCGTTAATCGTAATATACGCCATTCCGAATGGGGTATTGATCTTGTATGTTGCCCCGCGTAGAACTTGCGGACGGCTCTTGTACTGCTTGTCTACGACTTTACTTCCTTGTGGTTCAGCAACAGTAAGGTTACCACTTAGTGATTCAAGCGCTGCTTCTTCACCTGCAAAATGATCCGCGACTTGTTGCTCTGCTTCCTCTTCGAGAGCTGCAACATCTGCCCTTTCTGCCTTGTCTTCCTTGTTACTTGTATTCAACACTTGTACATCACGACTACCATCGCGGTAGATCGTCACGCCTTTACACCCAAGATCGAATGCCATTTCATATAGCTCTGCTGTTTCTTCTACAGTAAAATCTGAAGGACAATTGGCTGTCTTCGAAATGGAACTATCTACCCAACGTTGAATTGCCGCTTGTACACGGATATGGTCTTTCGCTGACAGATCCATCGCAGTCACGAAGTAATCTGGCAATGCCTGACCAGGATGTGCTTCAAGCCATTCCTGAGCAATAGGTACGAATTGCTCATCATATCCTAGGCGACTTTGACGGAAGTATTTGAATGCAAAGTATGGTTCTATACCTGTGGAAGTGCCGACCATTGTACCGGTACTACCTGTAGGTGCTTGAGTAATTACGGTAACATTACGCATTCCCTTTTCTCGAATAGCTTCTCCCACTTCTGGGAACACATCTGTCATGTTGCGCATAAATCCACTTTGTAAGTATTTCTCAGCATCAAATGCTGGGAAGGACCCTTTCTCACTAGCGATGTCTGAGGAAGCTAAATATGACTCACGTGCAATAAAAGCATATATTTTATCTAGAAATTCCAGTGACTCTGGACTACCATAACGGATATTCAACTTAATCATTAGCTCCGCAAGTCCCATCGTACCAAGACCTACACGACGCTCGTTCTTCTGGTTCTTCTCATTCTCTTCAAAGTGATAAGGCGTCTTACTAATGACATTATCCAAGAACCGTACCGAATAGTGAGTCGTTGTAGCTAGTTCATTCCAATTTACATCATGATTCTCTTCATCGTAGAACTTCGATAAATTAATCGCCGATAAATTACACACCCCCCAAGCGGGTAAGCCTTGTTCACCACAAGGATTCGTACAAATAATCGGATTGAAATACCAACTGTTAGACATATCATTGTAATGTTCCATGAAGACAATGCCAGGTTCAGCAGATTTCCAAGCTGCCTCAATAATCGTATTCCAAATTTCACGTGCTTTCACAGTACGATACGGAATCACAGCGTGTCCAGACAACTTCCATCTCTCTAAATCGCCATCCCACAACTCATCATACTCAGGATCGGTTGTGTCTGGAAATACCAATTCCCAATCCAAGTCTTCCTTAACAGCCTTCATGAACCCGTTACTTATGCACACCGAAAGATTGGCATTCGTTACTTGTCCCATCGTCTGCTTCACTGTAATGAAATCAAGCACATCGGGGTGCCAATCATTGATCATCAACATTAGCGCACCACGTCGGCTACCGCCTTGTTCGATTAGACCTGTTGTATAGCTGAATAGTCCACCCCATGATACCGCACCACTTGATGATCCATTAACTCCCTTAACGATCGCTCTATGCGGTCGAAGAGAAGATAAATTAATACCTACACCACCGCCACGCGCCATAATTTCCGTCATTTCGGTTAATGTCTTCATTATGCCACCACGGCTATCTTGTGGAGAAGGAATAACATAACAGTTAAATAAGGTCAACTCTTCACTCGCACCGGCACCAGCGGCGATCCGCCCCCCGGGAACAAGCTTCCAATCATCCAATAGATGACGGAATTTGGCTTGCCACTCCATTTGTAGTTCTGGTGTAGCCTCAACTGAGGACATCGCCTTCGCTAAGCGGTCCCACATCTCCTCAGGGGTTTTCTCAATATTTAATGTAAGTCGCTCAATATCAGATTCAACAAGCTCCCCACTACGTGTCTTAACCGTTACCATTCTACCCTCACGTTTAACTATATCCCCTACTTCTTTCGTAGGGAACTTAGGATCGTCCTTCGTTAGAACGAGGACTACATCGCCAACTTTGGCGTGATTACTATCTGCATCCTTCCAAGCATATCTATCCAGAAATATTTTTTCACTTAGGCCAACTAATCGACTTGTACGCTGCAATTCACTCAAAAAAACAACCTCCTAGTATAACTACTTCAAGACATTACAACCATAAACACCATACCCATAAACCCTATATATTGTGATTAACAAAGTATACTACACTACATATTGTAATTCCATGTCGTATTCGTGAAATTTCAGGCAAGAAAGCACTTCCTTGTTAGACAACCTTTCTCTATCTCCTATATTCTCTTTCTTTCATCAACTAACTTTGAAATAACTATGTAAATCACGCAATTACAGCAAATAATAATCACGCCATCATATCTATAGTTATGAACTTCCCTACTTCCGTGCATACTACTCTTTACAAGATTCTAATTCACACGATTCTAATAAGGAGGCGAAAACCTTGGATACGCCATTCATTGAACATATGACAACAACGCAAAGCCTACCTGTCCCACTCGTTATAGACCATAGCTGGCTTGAGAATTTAGAGAGTCGCCTTGATAAAGGAGGGCCTTGGGGAGATTGGCGATTGTTCCAACTGGCCGTACAAGGGGAAGAATCCCGCCTTGTTACAAGCTTTGATGAATTACTGTGTGTAAAATATATCCAAGATCTCACCCCACTTCCTCATCAAATCGATACCGCTCGTAAAGTACTATTTGAAATGTCCGGAAGAGCTATTTTGGCAGATGAGGTGGGCCTTGGTAAGACGATTGAAGCAGGACTCATTCTTAAAGAATATATCATTCGTGGACTCGTCTCTAAAGTCCTTATTCTCGTTCCAGCTTCTTTGGTTCTTCAGTGGGTTCGTGAATTAAATAGTAAATTCGGCATCCAAGCCATTGCGCAGAAAAAAGCCTATTCATGGGGCTCAGATATCGTTGTTGCATCGATAGATACAGCTAAGAGAGATCCCCATAAGGATATTTTGTTAGACCAAGAATATGACATGCTCATTATTGATGAGGCACACAAACTTAAAAACAAGAAAACATCCAATTACCAATTCATACAGAAGCTTCGAAAAAAGTACTGTCTACTACTCACCGCAACCCCTGTTCAGAATGATCTTGGCGAACTATTCAACCTCATTACGCTACTTAAGCCTGGGCAGTTAGGTAAACAAGGCGAATTCTCATCAAATTTTGTTGTAGATAAGCGTATAGCCAAGAATGAAGGTCAATTAAAGGAAGAACTATCTAAAGTTATGATTCGTAATCGCCGTGGTGAAGGACCTACTATTTTCACCAAAAGAACGGTTAGGAATGTGAATCTACAACTCTCTCCTGAAGAACAAGCGCTATATGATGGTGTGACCTCTTATGTCAAAGATCAGTATCACGCAGCAGGGGGCAATCTAAGCAGTATGCTATCGCTCGTGACCCTCCAACGCGAAGTCTGTAGTAGCCGTGACGCTGTATTCGTTACGTTAGTCAATTTGACGAAGAAAATGGCTGAGGATTCTCCTCAACGAGCCAAGATCTGGGACCTTGTCTATATGATCAAAGAAATCAAGGCCAATACAAAAGCTGAGAAAACGATTGAACTCATCCGTGAAATGAATGAGAAAGTGATCGTATTTACAGAATACCGTGCCACGCAAGAGTATTTATTACAGTATTTCCGTGCCAATGATATCAGTTGCGTGCCCTATCGTGGAGGAATGAACCGCGGCAAGAAAGATTGGATGATGGATTTATTTCGTGGTCGCGTACAAGTCATGATTGCTACAGAAGCTGGCGGCGAGGGGATTAATCTACAATTTTGCCATAACATGATCAACTTCGATCTTCCATGGAACCCTATGCGAGTAGAACAACGAATTGGACGAATTCACCGATTAGGTCAGAAGAATGATGTGAAAATATATAATCTATCTACTACAGGAACGATTGAAGAACATATTCTAAACTTGCTTCACGAAAAAATAAATATGTTCGAAATGGTTATCGGTGGCTTAGACGTTATATTGGAACGTTTCGAAAAAAAGGGATCCCTCGAAAAAAGTTTATATAAAATCGTATTAGAATCACAATCAGATGAAGAGATTCGCCAGAAAGTCAACTCGCTTGGTCAATCATTAGACGAGGTGAAAAGACAAGTAGAGGACGAAGTCGTAAGAGAGGAAGAAGCATGAGATGAATATGTCTGCAGATCAAGTACAACAACATGTCATGACTTATTTGGAGGTCACTGACTGTCAGATTATCGAGAAATCTCCTTTTCATGTGACGGTGAAGCTTTCACCACAAGCTGATAAACAGTTAACAAACCGTCCCTATTATTGGGGATTTGTCGAACGTACAGGTGTCGATCCTGAGACCCTCTCCTATACCTTTGTATTTGACCCTGAACGTTATACGGTTGTAGATGTTCCGCCCGCTCCTGTTCCAGAAGGCACTCCACAGGATAGCATTATGTCACGTTATTTCGGCGTAGCACCTGTCGTTCCACGAATAGGCCCGGGTCGTATCCAACGCGAAGATGTGAATTATGGCAGTCGAAGACTCCAACAAATATGGGATGTGGCTCGCCAAGAGGGCTCCTATGTCTATTTATTTGAGCAACCGGGAGATCTACAGCGCCGAGCTTTATTCTCTGCGGCCTATGAACCTTGGCTCGCGGTATGCTTCAAAGTAGAAATGACCTGTGATGTGAAGAAAGAACAACTTCATTTCATGGGGATTTCATTATTGACTGGGGTTATAACGGATGACTTTAGACAATTGTTGGTTGGTAAAAATTTAAGTCCTAGACTTCCAGAGAATGTCCATATTAATCCGGCAGAATTATCGATAACTAAAGCCGCTGAGCACTTGCAATCCCATCTAACTACTATGCTTAGTCAACTCGACTATAAATGGGCGGATCAGGCACAGGAACGCTTGAAAGACGAACTTGCGATCATCGATTCCTATTATGAGAACATGATGAACGATCCTGAGGAAGAGAAAAACGACCTTATTCGTGAACAATACAATCGCAGGCGTAGTGAAATGACATGGCAATATGAGCCTAAAGTGAATGTATCCGCCATAACCTGCGGTCTATTTCACTTGAGACCAATTCAATAGAGGTAGTGTGACCTTCATCGCTAAAAGAGTGCAAAAAAAGACCTTCATAATCGTTGTTCCTCATGACAGTATATAACACCCTTTTTAATGCTTGTCCGTTACACTGGGATAAGTTTACAATACAGAAAGGTGGATTGTATGAAATCAGTGGGCATAACCTCTAAATTAGTAGTTGTCCTAATCAGTTTACATTTATTAATGTCAGCCGTTCATTCATCAGCTCCTGTCTCCGCTACGGGTGTCACAACATCTGTTCAAATAAATGATAAAAGTTCTGACGATTGGGCTCTTACGATGGGTAAAAGTGTTAGCCTTGCTCCTTCGTCCTTAAAGGATTTTTCTGAGATGGTTGTGAAACAACTCTCTGAACAACAAGTATTCAGTTCTTGGAACCATTCTGAGCTTCAATACTTCCCGCTTGGTCCTGGCACACATAGCTGGCTCGTAACGGTATCTCGGGATGAGAAAGAGCTTGGTTATCTCATTCTCACAGCAAAGAATACAAATACTCAAGAATATATACTTAGCGAATATGGTACTTCTCCATCCTCACCCTACGATCTAACGGCTCTGCATCACACCTTGGCAGAGTTAGACATTATCTCTCCTTCATCTACATCTCCAACGAGCATAGTACCTCTATATGCACCTCTCCTGCCCTTATGGAAAGTATCATTTGGTCATCAGGAGACCTTATATCTCAATGCTCTAACGATGGATGTTCTAGCATGGGACGAGTCCCACTGGAAGAAACTCAATCCACAGACCGCCGAACTAAGTGATACCCTTTTTTCTTCAAAGGGTGATTCTTTCACTTCCTCTCAAGTTATATCAAGCAAAGGTCAGAAAGACCCGTATGATAATCTCATGTGGATTACATCAACACCATTATCGGTGTCTTCAGATTTGGATGTTGAGTCCTACATTAATAAACATAATTCTTTAATCTTCACCTCACCGAATCATAATGATGATGTGGGTGGACCTTTTGCAATATCCGGTTATCAGAAGTGGTATTCTACACAAGAAGGAACACATTCCGTAGTTTACGCCGGTACAGGTCTCACAGGACATCGATACGTCCCTCTTTCCATTTTGCTTAATAAAGGTATATTTCATGCTTTTCCTTTAGTCTCCAAGTAATACCCTAGTATGCAATAATGGGGCTTGTCCAAAGAGGTCGTATATGACCTTCTCGGACAAGCCCCATTATTGTGTTTCCTTCATTTTCTCTGATATAGCGATCCCTAATTAACATGTTCTTTCAAGCTTGGGTCTTGCTCTTCCCATGAAACCTCACGTGAAGAACGTGCGTTACTTCTCCACAAACTCAGACTAATCGGAATCATACCGAACCATTTCGTAGACCATGGTTCTTTGAACTCCGTATGATGCCTCTCCTCACGTGGTGTTTCAATGTATGTTACCACTTGTTCTGTAATGTATTTCACTAATTTCAGTTCATCGCCCATACCGCTATCCCCTTTTTAATTTGAGATAAGTTATGTCTTCCTATGTCTAGGATGTGCAACTTACAGCAAAATTAAACTTCTGATTGGATGTATGAATCTTTTTCCCATTTTTGCACATTCTAACATTTAGTTGCTTCAATACAAGAAACGATAAATTATATAGGGAGGCACATCGCTTACATGATCACGAATCCTTGGATGAAATATCTACTAGTTCTAATCTTAGCTGTCGGATACCTCTGCAGTCCTCAATTACAACTAAGTTCTATATCTGCAGCTCCTGTATCAGAACCAGAACACCCAGCCTTCCCACAAGAAATCCTTCTCATTGATGCTGGTCATGGTGGAATTGACGGTGGAACATCTTTTCAAGAAATTCTAGAGAAAGATATCAATTTAAGTATCGCTAGGAAAGTATTCTTACTCCTTAGAAGCAAAGGCTTTGAAGCTGTATTGAATCGTTCAGGTGATTACGCACTCAGTGATGATAATCATTGGCTGAACAATTCTTCCCGCCACACACGTGACCTTGCTCAGCGGAAGGAACTAAGTCGTATCGTTCCTACGAAGGTTGTAGTAAGCCTCCATGTCAATTGGGGGAAGAGAGCAAGCAATCAAGGGCCACTGGTACTATACCAGAATGAAGGACGCAGTTTCCTTCTTGCCAATGAGATTCAAGCCCAATTAAATCCTTTGTATGCTACCCAACATCAGCCGGTATATGGTAAACCATATTATATTCTCAACTATGTTAAAGACCCGGCTGTTATTGTGGAGATGGGCTTCCTAAGTAATGCTGAAGATCGGGCCATGTTGTGTAATCCTCGTAAGCAACTTGCTATTGCAGAAGCAATCGTTGCAGGTATTATTGGTTATTTGACGGTAACATAGGGGATGCATTCCAACCCCACTTTTCTTTCACAAGATCACTTATTCCAACGAATTCCACACTTCCCTGCATTTGTGGAATTCTATTTCTGAGGGTATCTGCTGTTGTCTTACCTACATGACCGATAGTAACACAATATCGATTCTGATTTGCCCACATTTCGACCTCACGTAATTGTTTAGTGATGTGACTGGTCGTATGAGTATCGTCTAAGAAGATATGATTATTTACAGGAGGCAAGCCCTTTTGGGTGGCGACTAATCCAACAACAGAACGATAATTGGTCTTGCTATCGACAAAAAATAATCCTCTCTCCTTGCAAACTGCCAGTACAATTCCCATAATTCGCTCATCACCGGTAATTTTGGATCCCATGTGATTATTCATGCCAATCGCATAAGGAATATCATCAATGGCAGCCTCCACTTTCTTGCGAACCTCCGAATCACTAAGATCTGTTGTGATGGCTCCAGGTCCAAGCCAGCTTGCTTTCCCAGTCTTTGGTTCCATTGGCATATGAACAATCACATCATACCCCCGCTTATGCGCTATCTCAGCATCACGATGACTTGTTGGTAAGAATGGCATAATCGCTGCTGTTATTTTTACAGGCATCTGGAACATCTCTTCTGTACCCTTCTGTCCGTTACCGAAATCATCAATAATAATAGCCACTTTAGGCTTACCTTCAGAGGAACTATCCGCATCTACTTTCGATGCACTAGCGTATCCGATGTTCATACTACAAATGATACTTAGACCAAGACAACCTATTGCGAATTTGCGAAGCTTTAGATGACGACTACATATAAATATACAACGACTTATCTTACTCATAACGTTCACCCTTTCTTACTTCTGCTTTCATTGTTTGAGTAAGAGGGACTAAATATGTATGAGCACAGCTTAATGTTAAAGAAATCAATCAGACACTGGAAGGATAGGTACGAGGGTTTCATTTCGCGATGAACAGGCGGGATGGATAACCTACACAGCATAGAACTGACTTATTACCCTTTTATCGAATTCAGGATGAAGAGTAACATAGGTTAAATAGGACATTGAGAACAAGATTAATGTAACTCCCTTTCCTCATACAAAAGACACATCAATCGATAAAGAAAATATATTCCAAGATATGCTCCCGTGATAAGAAACAGTGGATTCAAAAAAATAGCATGAATATGTGTCATAAACACCGTATTATCTTTAAGGATTTCGTAAATCGCTAGAGCCGCAATTTCTCCGAATATAACTGTAGACATAACAGCAACCACGTTGAAATAGATTCGCCACTTCATCCAAACCTTTTGTACCACAAACATCGCAATGGGAATAAGAATACTGCCAAGAATGATAAGTAATTTCATAAAGTTCACCTCATTATCATTCTTGACGATTTGTAGCTTATCAATACATTTAAGTGCGCGTATAACCTTGAATCTGACCAGGAGATAGTTCTTTGAAATCAGGTAATCCTGTCAATCCCTTCTCAGCTCCACCCGGATTATAGAAGGCCAACAATCGCAGTGGCTCCCACCAATGATTGTACGTTGAGTGAAAAGCGGCAGTAGGAATATGAATGATATCTCCTGCTTTTACAGGAAAAGGAGCATCATCGTTAAGCATCTGTACACCCTCACCCGAGAGAACATAAAGAATCTCTTCAGACTCCGGATGATTGTGGCGATCATGACCCTTGCCCGGTAACAGTACAACCTCCCCAAACGTTACGGATGCACCTTCCGTAATATCTGGCGTTACGAACCACTTAATCAGCCCCCAGTCAAAAGAATGTGTTGGAATTGTCCCTTTATCAATGTTTGTCATGTTTAATTCCCTCCAATAATAGATTTGAATGTGACCATATTTGAGGTCATTGCAAGCTCCGTCGGAAGACGCTCCATGCTAGATGCTCCGAAGAAACCCACAATGCCACTCGTATGCTTAAGTATGTATGCTGCATCCTCTGCCGTAGCAATCGGACCACCATGACAGAGGACAATAATGTCTGGGTTTACCGATTTCGCTGCGTCGTGCATAGCCTGTACACCTTGGGTTGCATCTTCGAGTGTTATCGCCGTTTGTGCGCCAATTGATCCATTTGTGGTAAGCCCCATATGCGGTACGAGTATATCTGCTCCCGCTTCAGCCATTTGAACCGCCTGTGTTTCGTCAAATACATATGGAGCTGTCAGAAGGTCCATTTCGTGCGCTAGCCGAATCATCTCGACTTCCAAGTCAAAGCCCATGCCCGTCTCCTCCAAGTTAGCGCGAAACACACCATCAATGAGTCCCACTGTTGGGAAGTTCTGCACTCCTGCGAAGCCCATATCTTTGATCTGCTTCAGAAATACGGACATGCTTCGAAATGGATCTGTTCCACATACACCTGCCAATACAGGTGTCTTTCTAACAATAGGAAGGACCTCACTCGCCATGTCTACAACGATCGCATTGGCATCGCCATAAGGCATAAGTCCAGCTAAAGAACCTCTTCCGGCCATTCTATATCGACCCGAATTATAAATAATGATTAGATCTGCACCTCCAGCTTCAGCGCATTTCGCTGAAAGACCGGTTCCAGCACCCGCTCCAATAATGGGATAGCCTGCTGCAATTTCATTACGCATACGTTCAAGTAATTCTTGCCGAATAAGCATGTAATTCCCCCTTGATGATTACGAAATTAATTTACCTACTCTTAGCCTCACCCGTTGATCTCATACACCATGACCATCTAACGTTAGAATAACGATCCTATCGTTTGTATTGCCTAAGCTCAGCAGTTACTGTTGGTACTTCGTTTGGTAAAGCTCATGTAAGCGATCCGCCATGGCTTCTGCAAATTGGGGATTATTTATATCGGTATCCAGTTGTATGATTTCCACCACATTCTGATCTAGATATTCCATTAGAGCATCAATGAGCACACGATCAGCTTCAATATCATAGAATATTTGCCCTTCTGTTGCGATCATAGAGAACCCCTTCAGTGGAATGAAAAGTGTAATCGGACCCTTCGAAGCATTTAGCTTACGTGCAATGCTTCGACCTAATTCCGCGCACTCATCAGGAGTTGTACGCATTAAAGTAATTGTTTCGTTATGTTTATACAGTAGTCTGTCTTTATAACTCGACGGTACCGTCTCCATTGGGCCGAAATTAACCATATCAAGAGCGCCGAGAGAAACCACTTGTGGAATACCTGCTTCACCTGCTGAGCATAGACGATCTGGCCCTGCGGAAAGCACACCGCCAACAAGTTCATCGGCTAGTTCCGTCGTAGTCACGTCTAGCGTTGCTGTGATGAACCCATCTTTGATTAAAGACTCCATAGACGCCCCTCCAGTTCCAGTAGTATGAAAGACCACAACTTCATAGCCGAGTTGTTCAAGTCTTTCTCGTGCCACTTCTACAGAAGGAGTCGTAACTCCAAACATGGTAGCACCAATTAGCGGTTTTTCACTTGTTAACGTTGGTTCTGCCATCATAACCATACCCGAAATGGCTCCCGCTGCATTGCTTAGAATTTTGGCTGACAACCGGTTGATTCCAGCAATGTCGACAACGGAATACATCATCGTAATATCCGTCGCCCCTACATATGGACGGGTCTCACCTGAGGCCATCGTCGATACCATCAGCTTGGGCAATCCTATCGGCAATGCTCGCATGACTTGTGTGACGAGGGCAGTCCCACCTGAGCCCCCAAGCCCTAGAATTCCATCTATCCTGCCTTCTACATATAATTGGTGAACAATAACACTTGCTCCCCGTGCCATTGCCGTAATGGATGCTCCCCGATCAGCGGAGGCAACCAATTCCGATATACTAGTGCCCGTAGCTTCTGCAACATCATGACGAGAGAAATCCTCTGATAGTTGAGACTCTCCCAATATACCAGCATCAATCAAGATCGTATGGACTCCGCTTACCTGCAGAAGTTCTTTGATATAAGCATATTCCGTTCCTTTCGTGTCAAAAGTACCTAGTAACACGACTGTAGGTTTTCTCTGGAATTTCCCATTTTCCATTTAGGGTTCCTCCTGTTTGTCTTTTACCCAACACATGTAATCACTTACAACTGGTGGAATCTTTAGATACAATACTTCAAAGATCAGAATCTGAACTCTATTAATCACTATATTGTTCTATGATTCCTAATATTCCATTTATACTGATAACCGAAATATCCATTCACAATATCCCTTTTCAGGATGCAGAATGGGAGTTTCCCTGCTAAAAACAAAAGTGTACCCCTAGTAAACTAGGGGTACACTTCCATTGAAATCTAAGTATAAATATTCTAAATACGACGAATGCAGGTGAACCGTACATTTGGATATTACCCCGTTACTCAATCACGAGTATCTGTGGAGAAGTTGTAGCCACCACTCTTGAAGAAGCCCAAGAACCAAGCCCTGCTGAAATCATTGCCACACAGGCAAAGGCAATGATCCCTCCCCAATGCATTATTAAAGGTAATTCAGCTATACCATAATCAGAGAGAATACTTCCTAGAATCAAAGGTAAAATATACACACCCACCAACATACCTATGACCGCACCGATAGCAGAAAGCGCTACGATCCCAAGCGATACAGACAATCTAATCTTAGTTGAAGTCAATCCTATAGATTTATATATGCCATAGGTTTTACTCTCTTTTCGGATGTTAATCCGACTAATACTATAGACGATGATGATTGTAACTCCAGTGAATAACAATCCCATGATACTCATAGGCAGAATTAAAGATGCAACAGCTTGTTTGTATGTGGAATCCAATAACGTTTGCTGCTTAACTGCTGATGCAGACTCCTTATACTTTACATTCAAATCATTTACAACATGATCTGTTTCTCGCTCTTCTTTCAGATTAATAAACACGGCATCTAGATTATTGTAATCAGGTCGATTCACCTTGACCACATCCACTGTAATTCTTGCCGAATTAGACATGTTAGCTATGGACTGATAGACTCCGGTAATCATAAAAGAATGCTTGGATCCATCAATATAGGCCTCTACAACGTCTCCCACATCTTTGTTCAGTTGTTTAGCTACCTTAATTCCAATCGCGATTTCATTTTTATTTCGAGGGTTTTCCCCTCTTAATGTGGTAAATCCAACTTCATCATAACTTCCATCTATGACACTTATACTAAAATTCATCGGTGGCTGGGAATCTGAGTCATAAGCGTTCAGGTTCCTTTCTGAAGATACAACACCATTTATTCCGCCTATCCAACCGATATTTTTAATTCTGGAATCAGACAATATCTCTTTATCAAACTCCGCACGTGAGAAGGCTGATTTGTTATTCACCTGTAGGATAACATCAGATGCATCATATCCCCATAACGGTGATGTCTGCTTCATAGAACTGGAACTTAAACTGTTTAATAAGATAAAACCCAACACTAGCACGGCTGACATAATGGCTGCAAGAAGCATCATTAGAAGGGATGCTTTCTTATTCTTCAACATATTTCTTAGCCCAATAACGACAAGGAGTGGTACTCTACCAAACGAAATCATAAGATTTTCTTTAGCCGAGATACGTTTAGACATTGTGCTATTATCACTTTCCGACATGCCATATCGAATGGCTTGCATAGGCTCTACAAGCCGAGCTTTATTAGAAAAGAAGAACACACATAATACAATAAGTATAAAGACAAATATCCCAACAGCTAAGGATAAAAGATTACCTTCCAACGTAACTTGATTCGTTCCAGTCTTCAGAGACGAAAGTGTACTTTCTACGATAACGTTAGATATAAAATGACTAGCTATTAACCCGGGAATAATCGAGACTATAGCAAGCAATACATATTGAGCTAGATAGACTCCTATCAATCGCCTTGAGGATAATCCTAATGCTTTAATCACACCAATCGTCTTATAATTGGATAAGATATCATCTGAAATCGTGAATCCAATCGTAAATAAAGCCACAACCATCATTACAAAACCTAGAAAGATCATAATAAATCCAATGGCTTTGTTCATAATCAGATAAAACGCAGTCATTTCCCCAAAATTCATTTTTGAATCAAGATAAGGCGTACCCATATCTTTCTCGAATTGTTCCCAGTAGCTTGGACTCTGACTATAATCATCGAATCTCAGTCCCATCAAGTACTGATCTGTACCCTGCATGGCCTGAAATTGTTCACTATAGTCCTGATGATTCATCCATATGCGTGCACCTGAGGGAAAGGGCCCTCCATACGGAATATCCACAATTACGGCGGATACTTTTAATTCAAAATCATTCTCACCCGTTGTAAATCCAAGTGTATCTCCTACTGAAATATCATATAGATAGGCAATCGAAGTGGGGACCCAAATATCCCCTTTATCTGGATTTAAACTCTCATTGCCTTGCGCAAATATCAGTTCATCCACTGCATAAGGTCGCGCAGGCGTATTCATCATATATAATCCAATGGCTGAGAGCCCCGCAGAAGATTCCTTCCCTCGATGATTGGTGATTCCACCTAACGTTCGAAACGGGACCAATTCTGATGATGTAACCCCTTCTTGTTCATTCCACCATTGATGTACCTTTTGCGGATCATGCAACTCATTGCCTAACGTCAACATCTCATGAGAGCCATGTGTTTTATTGTGCATCTCGGTAAATAAATTATTAGTATTCAATATAACCGTGACCGATGTAGCAAGGAGTAATGTTGATAAGAGGATGAGTAAGCCAATCAGTCCATTGTGTATCTTCTTTTTTCTTAAATTAGCTAGACAAAGAGAGTATACTGCATACATAAGTGCTTACCCCTTTCCCGAGACGCAAGAGAATATGATCGCTTCTCTATCTTGGATATGGGTATTATCAAATTTATCAAAATCTAACACATCTGCTATTTTCCCATCTTTTATCACGATAAGACGATCAGCTCTGCAAGCCGCTTTAATATCATGAGTTACCATGACCACGGACTGCCCTTTACGATTCATATCCGTTAGAATATCTAGGACAGCCACACCTTGATCATAATTTAAGCTTCCCGTTGGCTCATCCGCAAATATAACATCTGGGGAATTGATTAACGCTCTGGCAATCGCTGCTCTTTGTTGTTGTCCTCCTGAGGTCTGGGATGGTAGACGATGCTGTTGGCCTTCGATTTCCATAGCTTTCATTAGTGAGAGCGCCCTGCGCTTCACTTCCTTCTTAGAGCGCCCGGCAATATACCCAGGCAATGAGATGTTCTCACGTAAAGTAAGATCAGATACCAGATTAATACTTTGATAAATATATCCGATTTTATTTGCCCTGAAATCAGCTAATTGCTTCTCTTTGTAGTTGTCGATACGTTCTTCTTTGAAGTACACCTCACCAACCGTTACGGAATCTAGACCACTTAGAAGATACAGTAGCGTAGACTTACCTGAGCCTGAATTCCCCATAATAACTGTGAAATCCCCTTCATAAACTTCTAAATCCAGATTTTTGATGGCATGGAATTGTTCGCTGCCTGTGGAATACGTCTTGCAAAGGTTCGTTGCTCTAATAATCGCTTTCGTTGCCAATGGTAAGCCCTCCTGAAATAATGTCATATTCTCATTGTAAAGGGCACTTATGTATAGAATCTTATCTAAATATTAATGAAATATTACAACCACAACCTAACATAACGGAATCCAACAATGAAATACCGTTCCTTGACCATGTACACTTTTGAAAGAAATAGACCCATCATGTGCTTCAATGATATGTTTGCAAATGGAGAGACCTAATCCGGTTCCTTCATTCACGGGATTCAAATGCTGCTTTCCTTTGAAATAGCGGTCAAATACAAAAGGCATATCCTGTGGAAGGATCCCTTTCCCTGTATCTGCTATCGTTATTTTCAGCTGACCTAGCGAAAGCTCAATATTCACAGTGATGGAATCTCCCGCTGAAGTATGTTTTAAAGCATTAGCAATGAGATTAGATATGACCTGTTCCAATCGGTTGGCATCCGCACGAATAAGCATATTAGGAATATCCGTGGGCTCTATGAAATCAACTCCTGTTGTACGAACGTAATGGCCCATTGGTTGGAGAATCTTAAGCAACATATCCCTACTATATTGCTCAGTAAGCGTCACTGAGATCTGCCCTAATTCTTGTAATGCATGTAGCAATAGATCTTCCGTCAATCTCGTCATCGTATCCGCATTGTTATGCATGACATCAACATACTCCATAACCGATGCCATATCTGGACAGACCCCCTCTCGTATCGCTTCAATATAAGCCCTCAGCGTTGTTAGAGGTGTCTTTATTTCGTGAGAAATATTAGTGATCAGTTCTTTCTGTGCTTTCTCTTGTTCATCTCTCCGTAGGTTAAGATGCATAATCTCCATTCTCATTTGATCAAACACTGCATAGACCTCTCCGATCTCGTCCATGATTACGTGTGTGGCTTCTTGCTCATAATTTCCTTTCATAATAGCTTCTGAGGAATCCTTTAAGTGATGAATGGGTTGGATGATATCTCTATGGACTTTGTTCTTAATAAGCACCATCAAGAGGCATAAGATGAGTAGCAACAAAGTGATCATTGTGAATAGGAATAAGGGGGTAGCGTAGGATTTCTTAGGAACGACCCTGCTTGCAGACATACCAAATATCGCATTTCCAACTTGAATTTGGCTCACCTCGTCCACCACTGGAAAAGCGATACTGTAGGCATCCTTCTCTACTCTTGCATGATATAAATCATAGTGAAGCGACGTCTTTAAATGAATGTGTTGGAGGGTGTTGTTAGGTGAGGAATTATACATAATACGGCCATCTAATTGTGCAAATATTAAGCTGACTTGATGATCTTGAGACAGGGCTTGGAGAGTGTCTTGCAACGTTGGATCATCTTTAATTTCCCCATTATACTGCTCTAGAAATAACATTATATCACTCACTTGGAGTCGCACCTGATTAATGACATAACGAGAATCATCTTTGGACTCACTTCTATAGTTATCCCAGAGCAAACCTACCGCACATCCGATAATCAAGAGTAGAGAAATAATAACGACGTTAAACCATTTTCTAATCCAATCCGTCAAATACATAGGTATCTCCTATTCTTACGTGTCATTCATCATAACTAAATTTGTATCCAATCCCCCATACTGTCTTAATGTACTCCGGGTTCGATGCATCAAGTTCCAGCTTCTCTCGTATTCTTCGAATATACACCGTTATCGTACTTTCGTCTCCATATGCCGTATATCCCCATACAGCGTCTAATAGCTGACTTTTTGTGAATACTTGGTTTCTATGCTTAGATAGAAAAAATAGCAACTCTAGTTCTTTCGCAGATAGTGAAATTTCTTTGTCTTCCTTCGTGACTTTATATCCCTTTTTGTCAATCGTGATCTTTCCCATATGTAATATATCCTCATGTTCCGATGGCTTTGGCTGTGAACTTATCATGCTCATGCTCTCAACTCTTCGTAAATTAGATTTAATTCTTGCTAACAATTCAGTTAATGAGAATGGCTTCGTCATATAATCATCTGCACCAAATCCAAGCCCAAGAACCTTATCTGTATCGCTACCTCTAGCACTAAGGATAAGAATAGGAACATTATTCTTCTCACGAATTTGCCGACAGAGTTCGATACCGTCAATATCAGGCAACATAATATCTAGAATAATAAACGCCGGATTCAATAATTCAATGTCATGCAAGGCATCTCTTCCGTTGTTAGCAATGGTAGCCTCATACCCATTCTTGTTAATATAGTCCTTTATAATTCGTGCAATATCTTGTTCGTCTTCAATGATTAGGATCTTCCTCAGTCGATTCATATCTATTCTCCTGAACTTATAGTAATAGTCGATCATGACTAATTCGATTCTACTCCCTTAAATCCTTCAATCGATTTCCCCAGACTAACCACCTGATGATTATTAAGTAATGGATACGTAAGAAGTAACCACAGTATTGTAACGTATGACCAATGTCTATCTGCTCAAGTCGAATAAATAAAATAGGGCCTGAAATTGGCTAATGACGCCATCCAGACCCTACTGATTTTCAGGAAAAGTGCATCAGAGTAAGTGTCACTTGCACCATCAAATCATCACCCTGAGTATTCTATAGTACTCCCCTTGTATGTACTAACCAGCTAGATATGTAATATTACTTATACGTATTTCCCAACTACTTATCTAGTTGGCTTCTTGCTGCTTGGAGTAACTTGTAACGATAAGACATGTACTAAATGCAATGATTGTAAGGAATATTCCGAAAACAAGGCCAATGCCGCCCATAAAAGTATCTTCACCTGGATAGGCCGGTTTAAGTGTGATCCACATAAACACTAACACAAGAGTCAATACTGCATAAAAACTACTCCCAACTAAACCCATTCTCAATCGATTACTGTTGTTACCTTGCCAAGCATTCTTAAGTATTAACCATGAATAGATACTTCCGATTACGCCCAACAGTATCACAATCAAAAGAACGAACGATATTGAAAAATATATTGCTAAGTAAAGTCCGAATATCGTAGCAGTAAATAAAACCGCATTAACCAGAAACAAGAACACTCCGCCTGCCCAATGATTTTGATACCACTTTGCATTTTGTAGTAGTTGAACTATTTTATTGTCTTGAGAAACCATCTTTGAAATTGGCTTTCTATTAAATTTAAACACGATTGCACCAAGAATTGCGATTAATAAGATGATTGACATATTGTTCTGTTCTCTCCTCTCTAAACTTAATTTCTTTATACATCTTCTACCGCTCATTCATCCATATTAACTCATGAATAGAAATATGTGAATCTACTACGATCAACAGTTAGTTCGGAATATTATAAGAGCTCAATTAGAAATAAAGCCAAGGCTACTCCCCGAAAGGATGGCCTTGGCTTGGTCTTATAACAATATCAACCGTATTTATTTGCTAGCTGGACTTATTGATGTTGTAATAACGAAATAATCCATGTCGCTGCTTCTGCTCGTGTTGCACTTTGATTCGGTGCAAATTGGTTCCCACCAATCCCATTTACGAGACCTTCTTCCGTTATAGCTGCTATATAAGGAACAGCCCATTTCGGAGCCTTATTCGCATCTGTGAAGGACAGTTTCGCTGACTGGTTAATCTGAATACCCATAGCACGACCAATCAATACAGCCATTTCTGCCCGACTAATCTGCTGATTAGGACGGAATTGTTGATCATCATACCCATTTACAATTCCTGCTTGTATGGCCAAAGAAACGAAATTCTGAGCCCATACAGGGATTTTCTTGTTGTCTTTAAAATCCAATGCTTTGCCAGTGCCTGTTAATTCCAATGCTTTAGCAAGCATCGTTATGAATTCTGCACGGTTCACCTTTTGATCTGGACGGAAGGATCCATCCTCATAACCATTTATGAAACCACGACTTGCAGCCTGCGTAATCACATCTGCTGCCCAGTGTTTCGAAATGTCTGAGAAGTTCACTTTCGTTGGTGTTGGAACAACTGGAGGTGTAGGTGTTGTTGAACCACTTGTAGTTCCTCCTGTAGTACCTGTAGTAGTTCCTCTCGCAGTACCTGTAGTGCTGTTGGGATTACCTGTACTACTTCCCGGATTACTGCCCGATCCAGTTCCACTACCTGGGTTACTTCCATTACCGTCCCCTGGATTGGTTCCAGTTCCACTGTCTTTAGACTGTTTCTTAATTCCAAATTGATCTATGATATACGGTTTACCACCGTCTACACTCTGGTCAATTTCGTACGATATAGCCGTCAGCTTATCGCCATCAATGGTAATCCCAACGAAGTTCTGAATCATGCCACGCTTTGGACGTGAATTGTCACCAGGATCTGGTCCGTATTTCGCAGCATGGTTCTCATCCGCTACATTGAAGAGCTCATAGTAAGCT
Organism: Paenibacillus antarcticus; assembly: GCF_001637225.1. Taxonomy (GTDB): domain Bacteria; phylum Bacillota; class Bacilli; order Paenibacillales; family Paenibacillaceae; genus Paenibacillus_AQ; species Paenibacillus_AQ antarcticus. Next base: position 66,599 of record NZ_LVJI01000025.1, on the reverse strand, counting down.
TCATCCATTTTTGTGTTTTTGTAATATACCTTAGCTCCCGCAGCAGCTGGAATCATGTAGATCGCACCATCTGGGTTCACAGTATACTTAATTTCTTTTCCATTTAACTTTTCTGTAATCGTCTCAGCTGTTGTAGCTTTACCCTCTTTATTAATTGGCTTCGTGCGTGCATAGATATGGTCATGACCTTGAACGACGAAATCAATGCCAAGCTCAGCCATAACTGGAGCAATCTTATTTCTTACACCATTCGTACCCATAATATCCTTATCGGATGCATGGTTTGACGTCGTATAAGGTCCTTTGTGGAAGTTCACAATAATCCACTTGGCACCTTCCGTACGGGCAGCTGCTACATCTGTCTTCAACCATTCCACCTGAGCAGGTGTGAAATTTGCATACTCATCCGAGTTCTCATTCGAATTCATAATAATGAAATGGGCGTTGCTGTAATCATATGAGTAGTAAGCCCCCGTCTCCGTTTGGGAATTAGCAGCTTCTTTCACGTTGAAATGCTCGTAATACCCATATTTCTTATCTTCATGGTTACCAGCAGCAGGTGCCATGGTAATGTTTAGCAAGCTTGGTTGTGAATGGCCTAAGAGCCAATTCCACTGTTCTTCCTTGGTTCCTGTATCAACAATATCTCCGCTATGCAAGATGAAATTCGCATTCGGGATCGTTGCCACAGCCTTTGCAATCGTCTGTGCTGATAGGTCTGCCTCATCTTCTTCTTTGGCTTGCGTGTCCGTCAAATCAATGAATGTGAATGCACCGCTCACTGGAGCTGTGCGGAATGTACCCACATCACTCCAACTATTCAGCCATGCATCTCCAACACGGAAATAATACATAGTGTCTGGCTTTAAATTAGTAGCCTCTGCTTTATGCAGACGTTCATTTGGTGAATTCGTAGATATAGCAGATCGTCCATTGAAACGAGTAGATTTAGTGAAGTCAGCACCGTCACTACTTTTCTCTACTACTTGTAGATCATTTCCAGTAGAAGTTTTCGGTGTATACCAAGTGAATCCTTTTGCGGTTGTGGTATCTCCGTTAAAGGTTACCGTCACTTTGCTTATAGGTACTTCTGTCTTCTTAACGATCCCAAATTGGTCGATGATAAATGGTTGCCCGCCGTTTATTTGCTGATCTATTTCATAGGTTACTGCTGTCAGCTTATCGCCATCAATGGTAATCCCAACGAAGTTCTGAATCATGCCACGCTTAGGACGTGAGTTATCACTTGGATCTGGTCCGTACTTCGCAGCATGGTTCTCATCTGCAACATCAAAGAGACCGTAGTAAGCATCATCCATTTTCTTATTTTTGTAATAAACCTTAGGTCCAGCTGCCGCTGGAATCATGTAGACCGCACCATCCGGATTCACACTATATTGGATTTCTTGTCCATTTAAGGTTTCGGTAATCATCTCAGGTACTGTAGCCTTACCTTCTTTATTAATTGGCTTCGTGCGTGCATAGATATGATCATGTCCTTGAACGACGAAATCAATGCCAAGCTCAGCCATAATCGGTGCAATCTTATTTCTAACACCTGTAGGTCCCATGATGTCACTATCGGATGCATGGTTTGAGGTCGTATAAGCTCCTTTGTGGAAATTCACGATAATCCACTTCGCACCCTTTGCACGAGCAGCAGCTACATCTGACTTCATCCACTCCACCTGATCTGGTGTGAAATTTGAATATTCCGCAGAAGTCTCATTTGAGTTCATAATAATGAAGTGAGCGTTACTGTAATCATATGAGTAGTAAGCTCCAGACACGGTTTGGGAATTCGTAGCTTCCTTTACGTTGAAATGTTCATAATAGCCATAATTCTTATCTTCATGGTTGCCAGCAGCTGGGGCTAGGGTAATGTTCATTAAACTTTGTTGCGAATGACCTAGAAGCCAGTCCCACTGTTCTTCCTTGGTTCCTGTATCGACAATATCACCGCTATGCAAAATGAAATTCGCATTGGGGATCGTTGCCATAGCCTTTGCAATTGTCTGTGCTGATAGATCAGCCTCTTCTACATCTTTAGCTTGCGTATCTGTCAAATCAATGAATGTAAATGCACCGCTCACTGGTGCTGTGCGGAATGTACCTACGTCACTCCAACTATTCAACAATTCATTACCAATACGGAAGTAATATGCCGTATCGGGCTTCAAACTGGTAGCTTCCGCCTTGTACATCAACTCTGTTGGGGAGTTCTTGGCAATGGATGAGCGCGCCACGAAATTCTGGGAAGATGTGAAATCAATTTGACTTCCTTCCTTCATCTCAACTACTTGTAAATCACCGTATACAGAATCAGTAACCTTGCTATACCAGGTGAATCCTTTAGAAGTTGTAGTATCACCGTTAAACGTTACTGTTATTTTATTTACAAGCGCCGGAGCCACAATCGCTTCCGGTTCAACTGAAAGTACTTCTACCTTATCTTCTATTATTTCCTCTGGAGTGGTTACGGGATCGCTAACAGTATCACCTTCAACCGTCGGTGTTAACGGGGTACTTCCTTGTTCGTTGCTGATAGGAGGTACTACTGGTGATGTAACATCTTCTGCAAAAACAGGTACACTAGAGCCGATCAGCGTAACTGCCATGATCAGAGAAAGCACAGGTTTTGCAGCTTTTTTAAAAAGAATCATTTGAACTCTCCCTTAAATGTATAATATGTACTTGATTACATAAGTGTAGCAAGAGAGTGTTAACTATCTGTTAAACATAAGGTATCCTTGTGTAAAACCTCGAAGATAAATCTAAACATTTAATCGAGAACGGACCTCCCGAATCATGACACTAATCCAATACCAAATACCCCGTAGCATTGATCGCTAACGAGGTCTAAATTTATCATCCGAATATTATTTATGGATAGCTTCATCAAAGTATTTGAGCAAGGAACGCGTTCAATTCTTCTACAATTTCTTTGCTTTTCTGATGATGAATATAATGCTTGGTGTCTGGGAAAATAACTTGTTTGACATCCGTGGACAATACTTTCAGTTGATCCTGCGTCTCTTCCCAGTTCTTGTAACCATTATTTGTAGCGTAGAACAGCAGCATCGGCAAATCACCGAGTGAGCCACCCTCCAACCTTTTTCCCATTGTCGCTCATTGCATTCATTTCAACTTTCATATTGTCGTTATTTAAATTCTTAAGTGACATCACCACTTTGGTATCTCTGATCTCTTGCGGCAGTCCTGCAATATCGATGAACAGTTTGTCCGTCACACCGAACTTGCTTAGGCCCCTCAATAATCCAGAATTTTTGGCAACATGCATAGCTTCCCAACCCAGCTTCATTAAAGGTGTCATCCGATAATCTCTTGCATACTGTGGGCTAATCCCATCAATCATGACAAGCGCTACCACTTCGTTAGGATACAGCTGCGCAAAACGGATCATTTCGAGTGATCCCATGGAATGTGCCATCAGCACATACGGTCCCTGCTCTCCAGAATCTTTCAGCAGATCATGCAATTCTTCTGTGATTACATCAATATCCCGGGTATCCCCGGTGGGTTCACTCTAGCCATAACCCGGTCTCTCATATACAACGACATGCCTGTTAGCATTAAGGTTGCTGTACAAGGGATAAAAGTCTGCAAATGGTGACGTGGTGCCGCTACCAGAGGTTAGGACCGTCGTATATTCCCCCTCTTTCTTCCCGCTTGCATAGATATGCATCTGATGACCATTGACTTCAATCATTTGACCTGGTGGAAGCATCTCTTTCATATCTTTTCTTACACCGACCACCTGATATGTAAATCCTGAGGCAATCAGTAACAGAATCATTAGAGCAACCATATAACGACGCTTGACCCTCAATGTAATTGCTTCCTTCCATCACTATATGAATAAATTCTCAGAGCGATTTTCAATCCATACATTCGATTAAAGGATAGTTTAAATCACCACTATTTATAGTGTAAACCAATAAAAACCATTGATATTATATTTTTAAAAATAAATACTTTTGACTCCACTTCATATCACATGTTAAAATATTCCTTACTTAGATTTACTTATCAATATTCGCGGTCATGGCGGAATTGGCAGACGCGCTAGATTCAGGTTCTAGTGGTGTAACAACCGTGGAGGTTCGAGTCCTCTTGGCCGCATCCTATCATAAAGAAAAGAAGCCTTTATATATAAGGCTTCTTTTCTTTATACGTATGTTTGTTTATAAAATGCAAAAAGAACCGTCCAATTTCGGACGATTCTATATCTCTTTCTTATTTATAAGCTCGACCACTATTCGAATAGTTCAGGACGTGGCTCACTTGATAATTGATAGACGTAATTTCGATCCAACTTAACCACATTACGATTAGGTCGACGAATCAATACCTGATCTGCATCCCAAGCCACAACAATTCCTCTTATATCATTACTCGCAACGGCATCGCGTACGACTCGAACTTTCTGTCCACCAACACGAAAAGCATTCAATTCCTCATCACTAATCAATTAATTCACTCTCCTAAACATGTGTCTCACAAGAAGAAACGGCTACATCGTCCCTTAGGGCGAGTATCCGTTTCTACAGAAATATAAGAAGTAACGTATCAAGTGAACCTAATACTTCCTTATATTTTAAAAAAAGACCTAAACAATTTATTTAGGCCATATCGTTAGATCTCTATAATTAAGAAAAAAGATTATTATCCGTGATTACCGCTGTGCATGTTCTTTGCTATCGTTCTTCTCAAACCAGAAATCTAACACTGTAGCTGACATCACTCGACTATCCAAATATGCCACTTGTTGCGTCGTGAACAATTCCTTCCAAGTGAAGGTGAGTTCCTCACATAAGCTCACAATGGTCAATAATTCTGACCAGGCGACATAACGTTTATACCAAAAAAATTGAGGATGCTCAAGCATATAGGGATATAGATCATCAAACGCCGTGTGTTTACAATCCAGTGCACGTTCGAAGTGATCCTTGGATGCGGCCAACTTATCAATAAAGAATTGTTCTGATACCGGTTCTTTCCCCATTGTGTTGCCTCCTCTCTCCTTCTTATACTTTATATTATAAGCGATAATCAACAAGCTGGAAAGTCATTGTATTAAATTGGGCTGGTCCAATATCGACTATTCACCAAAGGTTATCGTCCCATTTGTAAGTGATTCAATCTTCACAAGTGATTCTAACGTGATGCCTTGTTCTCTTATCGTACGTGCTCCTGCTTGAAAGCACTTCTCGACTACGATTCCAAGTCCTACCAATTCCGCTCCAGATCGTTCGATAATCTTAATCAATCCTCTAGCGGCATCTCCGTTAGCAATAATATCATCGATAAATAGAACGCGGTCTTCACTATTTAAGAACTGTCGCGATAACATAATATCCGTCACAATACCTTTTGTAAAAGAGGGAACCCGTTCACAGTATGCATCTTCATCAGCAAGCAGTGTTTTTTTGCGGCGTGCAAATACGAGAGGTACGCCCAACTCATAAGCCGTAGCAAACGCAACCGCAATCCCAGAGGATTCAACCGTAAGCACTCGCGTTATACCCGATTCCTTAAATCTCGCTGCGAACTCACGTCCCATCTCCATCGTAAGTTGTGGATCCACTTGATGATTCAATAATCCATCCAATTTCAACACCTGATCAGATATGATTACGCCTTCTTCAATAATTCGTTGTTTTAATAATTCCATCATTTCATTTGCCCTCCCAAGCCAATCCTTTGACGTTAAAGTACCATATTTCAAGCCTATACATCAAGCTATTTGGACATGTTACAGTCATGTCCTTCTCATTTTCAACATACCTTGTACTAATGGAAGTCTACGTTCAAGGAGGAAAAGGATGAAAAACGCTGTCCGGATTATGCAAATTGCATTCACTTACATAGGTACCGTTGTTGGCGCAGGATTTGCCACTGGACAGGAAATTCTCCAGTTCTTCACCCAATATGGCAAATGGGCTACGTTCACCATTATCCTCTCAACTGTCCTTTTTATTTGGTTGGGTACGAAAATGATGATCATTTCTCGAAAAATTCATGCGAAATCATATGAGGATCTCAACAAACATCTATTTGGACATAAGTCAGGCGGATACATCAGCATTATCATGCTTTTCATTCTCATCGGAGTAAATAGTATCATGTTAGCAGGCGCTGGTTCCGTATTTGTCCAACACCTCAATCTACATTACCAGACAGGTCTTATCCTAACTGTTGTTGCATCGTATTTTTTACTCAATCGAGGCATGAACTCCATTATGTACATGAATAGTATTGTAGTACCTATGATGTTGACTCTTTCCCTACTCATTATCTCAAATACATGGCAAATGCCCAATGCAAATAGCTTTCTAACCTTAACTACAGACCGTAACCTAACCATGGCATGGCTATCACCCATTCTATATACGGCTTTCAATCTTGTTATGGCTCAAGCCGTGCTTGTCCCTCTTGGTAGCCATACAGAGAGTATCTCAGCCATTAAATGGGGAGGCATACTCGGGGGGATAGGTGTAGGCTTTATGTTAATGGCCGCACATTTTGCGATGTCCGCGAATATGCCTGGCATTATGCAATATGAAATCCCCATGGGAAGCATCGCTTTTCAATTGGGCGTTGTTGTACAAATGATCTACGTAATACTCATTTTCTTGGAAATATTCACCACATTTGTCGCCGATGTATATGGTGTAACCTTGCAGCTGCAACAACATTTCAATTATTCTCCCAAATTAATCGCTATTGTCGTCATGATGTTATGCTTTCTATTCAGTCAATTCGGCTTCAGTAATTTGTTATCTATTCTATATCCATTATTCGGTTTTCTGAGTTTACTATGGGTCGTCAAACTGATGGTTGTAAAGAAATAACATTTACAGTAGGATCAATACTCTGAATATGCTTGACCACATAGGGATGACACGTCATCATAATAATTTGACGATTTAAGGATATCTCTTGAAGTAAGGATAATGCTGAAATCATTCGTTCCTCGTCGAAATTCACGAAGATATCGTCAAATAGTAAAGGGATCGCCGTTGTTGTATTCATCGTATTGGCTAACGCAAATCTCATGGCTAAATACATTTGTTCAGCTGTCCCACGACTTAATTTGCCACTATCGATCAGACCTGAATTACGATGTTCAGCAAGTAACTCCTTCGCACCTAATTTCATCACAATTCGAGTATATGCACCATTGGTTAAACGTTCGAAATATATGGATGCCATCTTCAAAACTTGAGGTTGTTTCTCCTCTTCATAAACACGCCGAGTTCTAGAGATGAGTTCCGCACATATAGACATCACTGCATAGTTCGAAGTCATCTCTTTCAATGCTGCTTTCTGTTCTTCTAGTTGCTGAAGTGCAGTATCATGAAGGCATAACAACTCTAATTGATCTTTCTCTTGTAACAACCTTCCATGCTGCTGTTGTAATTCGTTCCAACGTATTTCAATCTCATTCATTATCAACTCATCGTTGTTGCATGCCAATTCTAATTCCATCTCATCTTGCATATTCAACACATGCAGGATTTCTTCTTTACGTCGTTCATCTGAGCCACTAAACATAACAATTCCAAATTGGCGAATGGTACCCGATAATTCTTGGCGTCGACTGTATATTCTCCCAGATCGCAAGAAATCTTCTCTACTATTCGCCTCTCCCTCCATCATCAGTTCTTGCATGAGAGCAGAGATACGCTGCAGATCATCCGTAATAAGCTTGGCATCTTCATGGACTGCCTCTAATCTAGATAATAATCCATCTCGTTTACGGAGAACTTCCTGGTAGTCGATCCATTCCTTCTTCTTCAATTCAATCCATGCCCCTGGAGACAAGTCCTTATTCTCTACTCCCGTAGGTAACAGACTAGAAATATCGTGTTCATAATCAAGACAGTCCTGTTCCAACTGATACTCTTTGCGGCGTAGGTTGTCCAGGTTATCAATATTCTCTAACCCTTGCTCCGCAAGTCCAAACATATCAAGTACGGCTTCCGGTGAGAGTTGGTCATTTAACTCGCGATCTTGTAACCAGTTACCCCAGCTTTCCTCTAGCTCTTCAAAGGTACGTTCTTCCTTTGCAATACTTTCTCCAAGCCTTGACAGTTCACGAGAAAGAACATGAACACGTTCTTGGCAAACCTTCTGTTCTGCATACAATTTATCCAACTTTTGTTGCCATGATTGCCATACATCCATCATTTTACGTAATTCACGTATGCTGGATTCTAACACTCCTGCATCTACAGAATTCCTCTTATAACCCTCACTTCCTGCGGCATTCAAGGGATCTGTAATAAGTAAAGACATCAGCTTAGTAATACGTTCAAGTTCGGTAGCTTCATCGGTAATATGACTTAATTCAGAGCGCTTAACTTGTGGAGGTGACGACTTCATAACCACATTCCACAATAGAATGACATCCACTATTAGCAATAGAGACCCTATGGAAACAGTTGCCTTCATGGAACCCATACTCCACAAGACAAGAATAGGCGTGACGATCGTTAAGATCCCACTTCCCCACAAAAGATTAAGATACATATTCTTCATACGACGCTTTATATCTACTTCATTATCTACTTGTCCACTCGCTGACAGCCTTAGTATTCGATTCTCACGCCACCGTTCAACCGCTCCTTGAAGTTCATTCCACAACGTAGCCATTTCTTGTGGGCTATGAGGTACCATCATAGCAAATCGGCTACGCCCAGTATCTTCCTCTTCCTTGGTGATTTGTCTAGCTTTACGATAATCGTCCTCTGCTAAATCTACCTGTCGTCGTAGCTGTTGTGTCTCTTGTCCCAGACTTTCTATTCTGCGGTCATAGGAGGCGAAACCTACAGCATATCGTCGGACAGATTCACGTTCACCAACTGAAGTAGAGAACTTCTGAAGTTCATTCCTGCTCCAAGCCGGATTAATCTGACGCAAAATATGAGTTAACCGCTTATCCAATGAAGTTGCTTCAGCTTTCGTCTCCCCCCAATCTCTCTTTCTAACTTCGTACGATTCTCGACGATTGCTTAACCGCTCTATAACACTACCTTGTTCCTCCAGTTGCTCATCTCTCGGCAAGTTATCCAATTGAGTATGTAGTTCTTCTTGAATTCGGAGCAATTGAGTGTGTCTTAGTGAGGCTGCTTTCTCTTCTCCTTCAAGTGACTCCCATCTTCGCACTCCGTCCTCAGGAAACGAAGAAACCAACGGATAAGAAGCATGTTCCATCATTGCTTCGCTCCACTTTAACCACATCGGTCTGATTTCCTTAGCTTTTTTTAGCAATTGTAGCTTTAACGATTGCTTATGGCGAGCTTTCTCTTCTTGATGAAGTATCTGAACCGTTTCATTTAGCGTTATTACATTCACATTATATCTTTGAAGGAAAGAGCGACTTTCCACAATGTCTCTCTCAAGTTGCTCCATAGATTGTAATACTTTCGCTATTTCTTGCACACGGCCCTTCGGTTTATAAATTTTCTCCATATCCTGAACAAGCTTTCGTTCTGCCTGAATAATTTCACCGCCACCACCTATCCCCGCATGGAATAAATAGCTACTCATCTCATCGGATTGCAGTGTACGTATTTCCTGAAGTTCACTCAGCGAAATCGCAAATAGCTGGTTGAATATTTCCCGGGACATACCTCCCAACAGCTCACGTTCCATATCCTGTTGGGTAAAGTTACGAACTTGTCCATGTTCATCTGTCTTGACAATAGTAAGTTTCTCCAATCGGGTTCCAGATCCCGTACTTGCATCTCCAGATGTTGCAAACCGTGAAACAGTCCATCTCGCCCCATCCTCATCTATTACATTCAGAACACCACCATGAACTCCACCAGCAAGGGGCTCATATCTTTCTGTAGGATATGTACGACTAGGAATTCCGAATAGCATTGCTCTTACAAATTGCATAAGCGTACTTTTACCTGCCTCGTTCGGCCCCATGAATACTGTAATTCCTGACTTTATCGTAATATCCTGTTCCTTCATGCGTCCAAAACCATGAATCTGAAGTCTTTCAATTCTCATCAATTTCTGCCTCCATCAGCAGCCTTATCGAGTAGTAACACTGCGCCAAGTTCTCCGGCGCGGTATAGCCACTCCTGTCTCTCTTGTTCACTATACTCGCCTATAATTCGTCTGATCTCTCTGTTGCTCATTAATGGAGCCAAAGCTTTCTCCACTAATTCTTTAGCTAATGCATCATCTTGCTCCGCTTGAACCTCAAGACGGATCATTTCGCCTAAGAAACTATCTTCTCGCATCATGTCATTTCGATCGATTTCAATCCCTGATTGGAGAGAAATACTTTCGCTCCAGACTAATCCTCCGAAATGCCCACTCTCTGCTCTCGCTAGTTCTCTACGTCGAAGTTCCTGCTCTAGTTCGCTTACTACATGTCCCTTTTCTAATTCACGATGTAACGAACTACGACCTGTCATTATCCAGCGAACGATACTCATCTCTTCAGGGCGAAGTCGTCGAATAGCATCGACCTTATCCTCAACTCGGATTCTCCATTCATCTTCATTGTGAATACCTTCAATCGATATTTCTTCGCGAAACCAACGAACGCTGTCTAATTCATGAAAGTTCATATGAAGCGAAGAATCTTCCAACACGTCTACAACATAGCAACCCTTAGGACCGGTCTCCTTCACACTTCTTCCTTGAATGTTACCTGCGTATACAATATGTGGAGATTCCTGTATGACCCTACGTTGATGAATATGACCTAACGCCCAATAATCATAACCCGATGCTTCTAGCTGCTTTCGAGTGCAAGGAGAATAAGTCTCATGCCCGGGATCTCCATCCACATTGGCATGATGAATTGCAATATGAAACAAATGAGACTCTGGATCTCTTTGAAACTTCATAGCAGTATTCTCTGTAACCTTAGACGTAGGATAAGAAATCCCACTTATGACCGCTACCTCTTGTTGGTCACCCCGACGTCGAGCTATATAACTCTCAATTTCAGCACCGAACACATGTACATGCTCTGCATTCTTAATTTGAAGACGAGGACCATCTAAAGGATCGTGATTCCCATGAATAAGATAGATATGAATTCCGTGCCTACCCAGTTCTTCAAATGCATCTTGTAACGAGAGATGCGCTCTCAACGAGCTATCTGCTGCATCATATATATCGCCACTAATTACCATGAAATCCACTTGTTTCTCTATAGCCAGCGTCATTAAATGACGTAACGCTGTAAAGGTTGAATCCCTTAGATGTTGGCGTAAAGTATCCGACAACCCCTTCATTCCAGTGAATTTACTGTCTAGATGAAGATCAGCGGTATGAATGAACCGAAAAGGAATCATGATTACTCACTCTTTCTTCCGTCAAATTGTAAATACATTTTCTTGAGTTCGTTAACTACATGAGTCAATGAATAATGACTTTTCGCTTTTTCCCAAGCTGAACGGGCAAGTTCATAGCGATAGGAGGGATCACTAATGAGTTTCTCCAAGGCTTCACTTAGTGCTAGATAATCTTCTACAGGAACTAGCAAGCCGTTAATCCCATCCTCTATTTGCTCAGGAATCCCCCCCACATCCGTCCCAACTAGCGCAAGGCAACTTAGTGCCGCCTCAGCAAATACAGAACCAAATGCCTCTGCTCTAGAAGGCAATACGAATATATCAAAGAAAGGAACAAATTCTTCTGGATGCAAGGTATATCCATAAAATATCGTTTCATTATAAATACCTAGATCCTGTGCTAGTGTTTCCAGTTCTTTACGGAAAGGTCCATCCCCAATAATATGCAACACATAATCATAGCCTCGTTTTTTAAGTTCGGCACAGGCTTTGAATAGAATATCTAAACCTTTAGCAGGAACCAAACGACAGACGCATACGAGTTGGGGTACCTCATTCTCGTGAGGAACCGGTTTGAATCGCTTCTCATCAAATCCATTTGGAATGACGTGAATAAGGTCGGGTTGATCCACGAAAGAAGAAATATATCCCGCAAAAGACTGAGATACCGTTATTAATCGCTCACTCTTCATTTCTAATTCACGATACAAGGACACTAGAAATTGATGCTCAAGTCCATTCTCTTCAATACGTCCATTGAGAATTAACTCTCGTTCATAACTTGAGTGAATCGTTTGGATAAGAGGAACATTTGGAAACACATGCTTTAGCGCTAGTCCTGCAATCGGATGATGCGCGTGTATGAGTTCATATGGTTGTTGAATCCGCATGCGAGTCCACCAGATATAATCTCTGTACGTCTGAATATATTTCTGCACAATTTCGCTCTCAGCATATACAGTCCAATCGAACGTATCGAATACAATGTCTTCCCGTCCCTTATTTCGTAGTCTCCTAGGAAGCCAGAACAATTCCATCTCCCAACGTGAAGAACTGAATCGCTCTTGCATATAGGGAATCATGGATGAAACACCACCTGGTTGCTCTGGTGGAAAAAAAAGTGCTTGAAGTAATTTCATTGTGTATTCCTTCTTTCTATTATGCCCTTAACTATTCATAATTTGAGGATATATGGTATATTTAGAACATATGTTTCAATTTCTAATACATAGAAAACGCTTAATCTCTTTAAATGGTATTATGCAAACACGCCACTTACAGGAACGAGGAATAACGATGCCATCTTCACCGTGGTCCTCCCCTATCCTATCGGGGATCGCCTCAGCAATCGGTCTATACATTGTACTCATTATGACGGTAATGTGCCTCATTATGTATAGCAAGCAACGCAAGAAAGCATACATTTATATGGTACTTGCCTTCCTCTTTATTATGACATATGAAGGGATGAACATCCATTTCAACCTTTCACACGACAATCAAGATCAATCGATTTGGCAGGCAAGAATGCAGGTCTTTTCCTTTCTCATTTTAAATGTCTCTGTCTATCTCCTTTATAGAAAAATGAGTAAGAAAGCCTATGTCATTCTTGGATTTATGTTCCTTCTTTTCTTTGTTCCCTTCTTTTCTTCAGGTTTATCGTTATTTCACATCAGTTCAGGGCAACTGCTCTATCTCAGCCTTTATCAAGGAATCATTATTATCATAGGTTTCAGTGTGATATCTCCACGTATTGGCCAACGAAGTAAATATAATTTGGGCATTCTGATTATTCTAATTTGGGTTATCATGAATCTCATTTATCGATATGCAGACGATTGTGGTACTGCTTTCAATACGGTGAGAATGTTTCTGCCTCTGATCTATTACACCGTCATCTTTTTTATATTGTTTGAACGAATTGTAGAGCAGATGCAATCTATCTATCGTTCCTCGATTACGGATGGATTAACTAATCTTTATAACCGTCGATTCTTCATGAAGAATATAAATCGATATGTAGATCAAGGTCTGAAGGTCTCTGTTATCTTTTGTGATATCGATAATTTCAAGAAGTTGAATGATACACAGGGACATGGTAAGGCAGACCAAGTGCTGCAACAGGTATCCGCCATTCTAGAGGAAGAAGTATCTAGCTATGGCCTGACAGGCAGGTACGGGGGAGAAGAACTCGTAGCAGCAATCGTAGACAAACGTGCGAAAGTAAATCAGATAGCAGAAAGTGTGCGAACACGTGTCGAACTCGAGACCATCGTGACGATTAGCATTGGATATAGTAGTCTTAGAAAGAATGTAACAGCAGAAGAATTGGTATCACAGGCAGATCAAGCCATGTATCGCTCCAAGACAACGGGTAAGAATAAGGTCAGTCCTTTTTATACATCTTCATCCACAAAAGAAGCCAAACAGCTCTCCTCTTGATCTCAATTACGGATAATGCTTTATTTTATAGGGTATAAAGATTATATTAAAGAGAAGTGTGATATGTATTACCTATCACATGGACTACTACTAGCTGGTGATATGATGAAAAATAAGATAGAACATGTACTAGAAGATCAATTATGCTTCCTTCTTTATGCAAGTTCGAGGGAAATGACAAAGAAGTACAAACCACTACTTGATAAACTGGATGTAACCTATCCTCAATATCTTGTCCTACTTCTACTATGGGAACAAGATATTCTCACAGTCAAAAAGTTAGGAGAACTGCTTTCTCTTGACTCAGGAACCCTGACTCCGATGTTAAAACGAATGGAGCATAACGGTCTAATTGAACGCAACCGGTCCACTCAGGATGAACGATCTGTTATGATTCAGCTGACTGAAAAAGGACTTAGCCTAAAAGTAGAGGCCTGCTTCATCCCTGAACGTATTGCGGATATGTCTGGTAAGGATAAAAAAGCAGTTGAAGATCTAAAATCCTCACTGCTACAGTTATTAAAAACTTTAGAAGAGTTCTAGTAAAACACAAAAACGCTTGAGAAGTCTCAAGCGTTTTTGTGTTTGATCTAATGTCTATGACGCCATAACATATTAATCCACAGTGATTTCAAAGGATACGTCTATATTGCCACGAGTAGCTTTGGAATAAGGACACATTTCATGCGCTTTATGAACCAACGCTTCGAATTTCTCTTGATCTATCCCCGTTCCCTTTACAGCTAACTTTACAGCTATGCTATATTGATGCATCTCGCCCATCAATAGACTGACACTAGCCGTTACTTTGGAATCAAAATTTACTTTCTCAACTTTACCAACGGATTGTAAAGCACTATCAAAACAAGCCGCATATCCAGCTGCAAATAGTTGTTCCGGATTCGTTGCTTCAGGTATCTCTATTGCCCTAGGGGTCCCAGGCATCGCAATTTCAACTGTAAAGTTTCCATCCTCAGAAACGGCTACTCCTTCTCTTCCCCCAGCAACTGTTACTGTTGTTGTAAATAATGTTTTTGTCATTATTAATATCCCCTATCTCGTTATATTGGTTGTGCACAATTTAATTTTATACTAATAAATAACAAAGTGCAAGGATATATTATTTGTTATTTAAACAAAATAAGACTACCTCAATCCGCTTGTTATGCAGAAAGGGTAGTCTAAAGGCTGATTTATTTATCAATTTCTATTATGAAAGGCAATATTTAAGAAGAGCAACATGCACACCATCTTCATTATTCGATAGCGTTATTTCATCAGCAGCTGCTTTAACTTCTATCGGAGAATTATCCATTGCGATACCTTTACCAGCATAGGTAAGCATCGTAATATCGTTATGATAATTCCCTATAGCCAGAATCTCTTCCTGTTGAATTCCTCGTTTTATAGCAAACTGTTTAAGTGCATTTCCTTTAGAAGCCTCTTTATCCATCAGGTCAATGAAGTATTCACCACTACGAAGCATATTAAGATCAGATGTCCATGTGCTAAATTCCTTATAAGCCTCATCCAATTGTGCCGACTCACCGAACATCGTAAATTTCACGATAGGATCCTTTAAGTCAGTCCATGCTGGCAAATTAAAAGGTAAAGTCAAAAAGTTCTCATACATACTACGAACCTCTACTTTCAGATTCTCCACACTTTCAACGAACATTTCAAACGCTGTATTTACGTCAAAATGAATATCCTTCTCACGACAATATTCAATATACGGTGTTAAAGCCCCTGAGTCCATTGAGAATTGATGAACAATTTCTCTTGTCTCGACCTTTGCAGTGGCTGCGCCATTATGACTGATAACATATCCCATTAATCCCATCTTTTCCATAAAGGGAATGGAGTTCTGAGGGCCACGGCCTGTACATACAATAATCTCTGCTCCTTGCTTAGATACTTCCTTTACCGTCTCCATTGTCTGTTCACTTATATCATGATCATCATTCAGAAGTGTACCGTCTAGGTCCAGTGCAATTAGTTTGTATTTCATTTCTCCATCCATCCTTTTCTATCTCTATATTTATCTACATCTATCTATTATGATTCCTTCACTAACAAGGATAACTCTTCTGGGGTCAATTCTCGATATGTTCCAATTTCTAGTGTAGGATCAAGATTGAGTTGCCCCATCTGAACACGTTTGAGATAGATCACCTTTTTACCAACAGCCTCGAACATCCGCTTGACTTGATGAAACTTCCCTTCATGTATCGTCAGTGAAATCTTAGAAATCACCCGATCTCCATGCTCCTGACTATGCACAACTAACTCGCCAGGTAACGTCTTGTACCCATCATCGAGCGTAACTCCAGCAGCGAACTGCAAAACATCATCCGGCCCAACATCCCCATCAACAAGTGCCTCATAGGTCTTAGGTACATGTCTTCGCGGAGACAAAAGGCTGTGTGCAAGCTTCCCATCATTCGTTAGCAACAGTAATCCCTCTGTGTCTTTATCTAGTCTTCCCACAGGAAAGAGTTCAAACACAGAATCCTTAGAGTCTATTAGGTCTAACACAGTAGCTTCTCGCTTATCTTCTGTAGCGGACACTACCCCAGGAGGCTTATGCAACATAAGATAGATAAACTCTTTGTATTCAACCCTCTCGCCATTTACCTCAATAGAATCTTTATAAGGATCCACGTGCAAGCCTCTATCTTTCACAATGACGCTATTCACCTTAATAAATCCTTGCTTCACCATGATTTTTATATCATTTCTCGAACCATAGCCTATATGAGCCAGAATTTTATCAATTCTTTGCGTCGTCCGTTTTCCACCACTCATTGTGATCCACCTCCTTGATAACTATAACTGCTATTCTACCTCTTCTTACAAAACAGATTAATTCAAACATAACTTCTATTTACGGAGCAACCCGCTATGAGGTATCATAGCGGGTTGTTTCATACATTATACCAAAGGTAACATTGTCCACTAACCAAGATTATTCATCCACATGTGACTGTCTATTCCTCGGACGATCCGGTGGCTCCGGTCCCCGCCGTTGCGGAATATTAGGTATAATTGTTCCTTCAACACAATCTACCGCAAGTTGCAGTTCTGGATCAACAATAATAATGGTAAGGTCGTAATACGGAAATGGAGACTCCTCATATTGCTCTAATTTCTTAGCATAAAGGCGCACTTGGCTTACTAATGAACCCATCTCAATACCAAGCGTGTCCACAGGGTATTTCTCCAGTTGATCTGCAGCACTGTGCAACATCTTCCTACCACCTGTTACATTATTATTACGGAAATGATACAGCCCTACTGCCACCTGAAGCAGTCCTTTATATAGTGGATCGCGATTATTATGAAGCCACAGTTCTTCTAGTACCTCATGACATTCGAAATAGTCTTGATCTCGATTGAAATAGATGAGATAAGAAAGATATAAATTCTCATATTTCATCGGGATTCTGACCTTTTTTTGTTAAAGTAATCAGTTGCTTCACCTCATCCAATAACAACTTCATCTCATCCATATCATGTCTCTGCCAGATGTCATTGAATCGATCTTGGAATCCAATAGCCTCATTAACCAAATGATAGAAATACAACTGGTGGATAAGTGAAAGAACCTGTGTTGTAACATTTGAATCTTCCTCAAATTGCATCTGTGCTTCTAATATATCTTCACGGATACTCGACATCTCGTTATCCAATATAGATGCAGCTTCTCCTGCCTTCGTCAACCGTTTGCGAATATTATCTGGTAAGCTCTCACGGTATTTATAACTAAGGGAATGTTCAATGGTAGCCCAGAAGTTCATCGCTAATGTACGGATTTGAATTTCAGCTAGAACAATTTTCTGTCCAAGAGCGGTTTGTACTGGATATTCAATAATCATATGAAAGCTACGATAACCACTTTCCTTATAATTCGTAATATAATCTTTCTCATACAGTACTTTCAGATCTTTGCGATTACGAATATATTCAGCTACGCGCCGTATATCTTCGACGAATTGGCACATGATCCGAATTCCCGCTATATCCTCGATCCCACTCTCAAGTTGGTCCATAGGAACATTTAGGCGCTTTGCCTTATTGAGAATGCTAGATATTTTCTTGACTCTACCTGTTACAAACTCAATGGGAGCATATTCTTCACGCTTCTTCAATTCAGAACGCATCGTTTTAAACTTAACTTTAAGTTCTTCTACTGACTGTTCATATGGGAGCAAAAACATGCTCCAATCCCTGTTGTCTATCCCCATATTCCACCGAGCCTCCTATCTGTTCACCTTCAGTTATGATCTGCACCTACCGCTTCTGATATATGCTTGAATCCATCCTGCTGTAGGCATTTTCTTAACTCTGCATGTATTTTCCGATTCACATCCGGCCCTTCAAAGATAAGGGCAGTATAAATTTCAACCAGACTTGCCCCCGCCTTAATTTTCTCATAGGCATCTTTACCAGTAAAAATTCCCCCTGAACCGATAATCGGTAGGCGGCCATGACTCCGTTTATAAATGCGAGATATAATTTCTGTAGATCGACTTCGAAGCGGTTTGCCACTCAGTCCTCCACTTTCCTTGGCGTTTTGATGATTCAGTCCTTCACGAGATAAGGTTGTATTCGTCGCAATGACTCCTGATACGCCACTTGATTCAAGAACATCTATCATAGACTCGAGTTCTATATCGCTCACATCTGGTGCGATCTTTACCAATATATGCTTAGAAGAACCATGCTTAATGGACTGTTCCTTCATTTCTTCCATGATAAAGCCAAGAAGAGAAGATAGTTCATTACCATACTGCAGATTACGCAAGTCCGGCGTATTCGGTGAACTAATGTTTACAACAAAGAAATCACCATAAGGGTATAGCGTACGAATACATTTCTGATAATCCATGTAGGCTTCTTCGTTTGGCGTAACTTTATTCTTCCCAATATTAATAGCCACAGGAATTCGTCGACTTTGATTTCCAGAAAGCTTCCGAGCCATAGCTTCCGCACCTTCATTATTGAAGCCCATGCGATTGATAAGTGCTTCATCTGTTGGAAGTCTGAACAGACGCGGTTGATCATTCCCAGGTTGTCCTATAGGTGTGACAGTTCCTACTTCCATAAATCCAAACCCTATCGATGAGAACCCCTCTACAGCTGCCGCATTCTTATCTAATCCTGCTGCAAGGCCAACTGGCGTAGGGAAATGTAATCCGAACAAATCAACTGCTAAATCTGAAGTTTCTTCCACTCCCCATATACTATGCAAAGCTTTAGCTGCACCTGGTACGGCACCCGCAGTATGTAATCCTCCAACGACTAGATGATGCGCCTTCTCTGCATCTATTTTAAATAATAACGGCTTAGCAATATTTCTGTATAACACAGGTTTATCTTCAACTCCATCCACATTTTTCTCTGTACTTCATTTTAGCCTTTTACGGACTAAAAAGAAAGTAATACAACCCTTTAATGTTCCACAATATCTCCAAAATAGCGCTATAGCAATTTACAAACAAACCTATTACAATTGGGATAGCCACTGAAAATGATAGAGAGAGGGTTGATCTTTATGACAGCCAAACGCAAACCACCGACACTTCATCAGAACAAACAGGAAGTAAACAAGAAAGCGCTCTTATGGGTTGGTATCAGTGTATCTCTGGTTATAATCGTCATGATCGTCTTACTTATTGTTAACAGTTAGAGCCAATGGTACGTTTTATGGGGGTTCGTCTGATCATGTTTATGCTGCGTTTGATAACGATCTTTAGGAACCAGTATGGCATCAGGCAGCTCCCCTTTCACAATTCGTACTTTCGTCCCCATAGGAATGAGATCAAATAATTCTTCCACATCTTCCTTCGACATACGGACACAACCATTTGATTCATCACGTCCAATACTATTGGGTTCATCCGTCCCATGAATAGCATACCTGCTATCAGATAACTGCATTCCCCGACTACCAAATTCCCCCGTTGCACTTCCATTTGGATTCACAACCTTGTCCGATATAACAAATTCTTCTTCTGGTGTCTTCGCTCCACCTAATCCTACTTTATAATTACGTAACATAATATTGCCACTAACGACAGCTAACCGATGATTATTTTTGTCAACAATCACTTCTATAGGATTTTTGAAATAGACATCATCCCCTATAGCAGATGCTAATGTTGATCCCGCTGTTGGTAATATATCACCTTTATTCTGCACTGGGGTTGAAGATCCTTCCCCATCTCCACCTTCAGCGTATGTTGCACTAAGCTCTCTGAAATGACGTTTCATATTATCTGTTGATCCAGAGAGGACATTACGAGGGAAAGGCTGAACCAATTCACTGAGACTGACGGGTACTCTACCTTCTTGTTGTGTGAAGGATCGAATAGCTCTAGAGAGAACTAACAAATCTTCTTGCTCCTTAATCCACTCTTCTGCAGATTCCTTAAGCTTTGGCTCCTCTGGAGGTTTACAATCACATTCATCCCGATTATATGATTGATAAGTCACTGCTGAATCTTCATTTTTCTTTAAAGTAAAAGCAATCGGCATACCGTGCTTCCATAATAACCATTTATCTTGTCGTCCCATGCCTAGCACAACCAAATTCACTGGTAAAGTTACAGGATGATTCAACATCGAAGATAACGTACGCGACCTATCCTGAATAGAGCCTAACGCTTGAGCAGTAAATATTGGACTTACTTTCCCAACCTTCTTTTCGTTCACATCAGGTACTAACCCAGGTTGCTGTCCGTTAACACTTGTTACCATCTGCTCTTCCACATTAGATGCGCTAGGATGACCTGGGATATTGTTCATCGGTGTAAAAATTAGAAATATCATCACTAATCCCAGTAATAGAATACGAATTTTGTTCAAACGTCTCTCTTTATCACGTGATTCCTGCAATACTCTATATTGGTATTCCATCCAAAGATCATCTGGCGCTTTGCTCAGTTCGAAAGCCTCATATACCTCGCCTGATTGATTGAAACAATAATTGGCCTTACCTTCCTCGCCGTTCTTTTCATATTCCTTACCTAATAAGTACCATCCCATTTTATTATCAGAATGTAACTCTACATATTTTTTGAGGTATAACAAATCCTTCATCTGGACCTCCAAAATATTGTTTTATTGTTTATATCGGCAGAAATAGACAAAAAAAATAGACACTCACACTCGGAATTTTACCGAATCAGAATGTCTACATTTAGTTAGAGCTATTATTATCCCTCTTTATTAAAAGGTTCATCTGCAATCTTGATGGAATCTGTAGGACAACCATCACTTGCATCATCTAAATCGTCATACAAACTTTCAGGTATTTCTGTATTACCATGATTACAATCACTCTTATAGATGACTTCAGCAATTCCCTCATCATCATAATCATAAATGTCAGGCGCTGTTGCACCACATGCACCACATGCAATGCACGTATCTTTCTCAACCCATGTATATTTAGCCATATTTCTCTCTTCCTCCTGTATACCCATTCATTCATTACTGTCTATAAGTAAAAAGATCATTAGCCATAATATTAAACCAAAAAAAATGAATTTTCAATTGATTTCAAACATAATTTCAAATCACTTTCACATTTATGACAAATTTTCATTTTCTTTATCCCTGAAATCCATCTGTAACGACGTCCCTCTAATTTTATGATTTTTAATTAAAACAGAAGGATCATCCCCAAGCATTCCAGCTGTCAGGACTGCATTCTCTCCGTACTTATTGCGCAATAAATCCATGGCTTTGGTTAAGGATTCTTTCTTAGGATGCTGCTCATAATTAAATAAATCTAATTGAATCGCTGAGTCTTCTTTTGGCATAAGTTGTTGCAACGTCACCCCCAATAATCTCACAGACTTATCCCAACTCCAGTGTTCATTATATAATTGGCATGCTTTCGCATAAATATCCTCTGTATTCTCTGTTGGTGCACTAAGTGTATGCGTTCGAGTAATCGTCTTCATATCAGGTGTTCGAATGGTAATCTGGATCGCACCCGCAACCATTTGTTTACGTCGCAACCTACGAGCCACCTGATCGCTCAGATTTAAAAGAACTCTGTGAACATCTTCTTTCAAATAAATATCTGATGGGAGTGTCGTCGTGTGCCCTATGGACTTACTCTGCTCACGATTTTCTAACACAGGAGACTGATCCAATCCATTGGCTGCCTGTTTCATCCACACACCTAACACACCAAATGTTTGTGTCAGCAGCATTTCCTCACTGTTCGCTAACTGCCCAATCGTATGAATGTTTAATTTCTTTAACTTATCTGCTGTTCTGCCTCCAATACCAAATAATTGATCACACGGCTTATCCCACAAAATCTTAGGTACATCTCGAATTCGAAGTACAGTTAACCCATTAGGTTTATTCATATCTGATGCCATCTTCGCCAGTAATTTATTCGGCGCAATACCTACAGAGCACGGAAGAGACAACTCCATATATATTCTCTCCTGAATGATCGCAGCAATCTCCTGAGGGGTACCGAACTGTTTGGAGCCTGTGATGTCTAAATAACATTCATCTATAGATGTCGCTTCCATACAAGGTGTGTATTCGTAGGCTATCTTCATAAACGCATTAGAATATTTACGATAGGCAGTGAAATCGGGTGGTATTACGATCAAGTTAGGGCATTTCTTTAATGCTTGATTCACAAGCATTCCTGTAGAAATACCTAAGCGTCTAGCAGCATAGGAGCAAGTCACAATGATCCCTTTACGAAGTTCAACACTTCCCGCTACGGCTGTAGGCTTGCCACGATATTTATTGGGTTCTTCCGCTTCATGTACCGAGCAGTAGAAAGCATTCATATCGACATGAAGTATAACCCTGCCATTCGCTGGATAATATTCATCGATTGTTCTCACGCTAAAACCCCTTCTTCACCTAAATAAATGAACTCAAGTGTCAGCATAACCCCCGACTAACTATAGGTCAAGATTGATGTACATTACAAAATATTCAATTCTTTGTTACATTCCAGTGTAGAAGTGATATAATTATGAACTATAAAAAACACGTTAAGATAGACTTCCAAAGGAGGGCAACCATGTCTGCATCAATTTCTATATTCGATACTACTTTACGAGACGGCACCCAAGGTGAAGGGGTCAGTTTATCAGCCGATGACAAATTAAAAATTGCCAAAAAACTAGACGATCTGGGTGTCCAATATATTGAAGGTGGTATTCCAGGAAGTAACAGTAAAGATATTGAATTCTTCAAAAGGGTTCAGTCTCTAGGACTTAATGCCAAGATCACGGCATTTGGGAATACACGTCGAAAGAATACAGAGGCCTCACAAGACGCAAATCTAAAATCAATTATTGACTCAGGCTCACAAGCTGCGACCCTTGTAGGTAAGTCATGGGACTTCCATGTGTATACCGCGTTGCAGACAACACTAGATGAGAACTTGGCCATGATATACGATTCGATCTCATTTCTCAAACAAAATGGACTTGAAGTTGTGTTTGACGCAGAACATTTCTTCGATGGTTACAAGAATAACCCAGAATATGCCGTTGCCGTCCTAAGAAAAGCAAAAGACGCTGGCGCAGATTGGCTGACGATGTGTGATACGAATGGCGGAACCCTTCCACACGAAATCTATGATATCGTCTCTACTTTAAGTTCTAATTTACCTCAAGCCAATTTAAGTATTCATACCCATAACGACTGTGAACTTGCTGTAGCGAATACATTAAGTGCTATACAAGCAGGCGCACGTCAAGTTCAAGGAACAATCAATGGTTACGGAGAACGATGTGGGAATGCTAATCTTTGCTCCATCATTCCAACCCTTCAACTGAAGATGGGATACGATTGTATCGAGCCCGCTTCATTAGCTCAACTGGCTAACACTGCTCGGTATGTAAGTGAAATTGCAAACGTGCACATGCCTGTGAATCAACCTTATGTTGGTAACGCAGCCTTTGCTCATAAAGGTGGAATCCATGTCTCTGCAATCCTCAGGGATTCACGAACCTATGAACATATCGAACCAGAACTTGTAGGTAATAAACAGCGCATCCTTGTGTCAGAGTTAGCCGGTCAGAGTAATATTCTGTCCAAAGCGCAGGAGATGGGCCTAGCATTCGATCCTAGCAATGAACAGTCCCGCAAAGTCATTGATAAGATAAAGGATCTAGAACATCAAGGATATCAATTTGAAGCGGCTGATGCTTCATTAGAGCTGTTACTACGCGAAGCTAATGGTCAAATTACTGAATTATTCAATTTCGAATCGTTTAAAATGCTTATTGAGAAGAACTCAAGCAATTCCGTTATTTGTGAAGCTTTTGTTAAATTGAAGATTGATGGAGAAAGCGTATATACCGCAGCAGAAGGAAATGGACCTGTTAACGCACTCGATAATGCGCTTCGAAAAGCCCTTTCTCAGTCCTTTCCAATCCTTAAGGAAATGCATCTATCTGACTATAAGGTTCGTGTCTTAGATGAGAAAGATGCAACGGCCGCTAAAGTACGTGTACTTATTGAGTCCAAAAATGTTGAACGCACATGGACGACCGTCGGGGTTTCTACTAATGTGATTGAAGCCAGTTGGGAAGCATTAGTCGACAGTATTCGGTATGCTCTTTTAGGTCAAAGCACTCAGAATGAGAAAGAACTTAATATTAATGAACAACATGGTCTAATAAATCATTAAATCTACATAATAAAACCTCGGAAGCCATAACGTTGGCTATCGAGGTTTTATTGTTTAAGATTCAATTAACTTTTTCACTTTCTTCTCTAATTCTTTCTCCGACACTATCCCTAGGATAATTTCCTGAATAACCCCATGTTTATCAATTAACACATTCGTTGGGAATACAACACCTTTATACTGATCAAATACAGCCGCTTCTGAATCAAGAATTACCGGAAAGTTAATGTTATATTTGTCGATGAATTTCTCAGCATTTTTCTTATTATCATATTTAGTTACATTCATGCCATAGATGGTAAGATCATTATGATACTTATCAGCTATTTTAATTAATTCAGGAGCTTCTTCTTGACACGGATCACACCAAGAAGCCCAGAAATTCATAATGATAGCCTTCTCCTGCTTACCACCAACATGATATGTCTTCCCATCCAATCCAACCATTGAGAATGGAGGAGCTAACAATCCCGCTTCTGAACCCGTCTCTGTAGGAAGGGGTTTGTTCATTTGAAATACCGTTTGAACCCCCGAACCTTTATTCTGAGAAATAGCTATCGCAATCAGAATTAATGTGGCAATTACAATATATACGTTACGTTTCATGTAGTGATCGTTTCCTTTTCATTAAGTTATTACCTTTTATTCTACCCTCTTTCTTTAATAACTTACAATCGATTCATCTAAGACTAAATAAAAATAAAAAAAAGGACTTCTGCATAAACGCAGAAGCCAATTAGAGAGAGAGGTACGACACGATGACCAAGCTTTTAGTAAGGAATGAGGAAGTGTTAATACATGCTGCCGCAGCTCGTGAACTTGCAACGCATACCCTTCTCCATCTTCCACATGAATCATGCGGGGTCCTACTAGGTACTGCTGCAGCGGGTAGCATACAGATCGAGAAGTTCCATCCCATCCGTAACGTAGCGCCTGACCCGCTGCATGCTTTCACATTTCATCCTGAGGAATGGATCAAGTTCTGTTTACATCCCGAGAGACTCGTAGGAATTGTTCATTCCCATCCCCATTCGCAGCCTATACCATCTCAAGATGATCTAACCAAGTTAAATGGATACGGACAATTACTGGATGCTTATTTGATCTGTTCACCTAATGAGAGCAGCAACTCCATCATCATCCATTCTTATCGCATTATCCATCCTTCATTCCATTCCAAGACAGAGATCAACGATAACTTTCGTCTTTTGCGAACGCAATTAACAGTGACTTAAATGAGCATACAGATCACCTAATGTATCTACCCTACGCTTTGAAATATCATCTAAGAACGATTTCCACAGCTTAGCTGTCATCAAAGCATCCTCTAATGCATGATGTCTTCCTTTAATAGGAATATCACGATCTAGTAGTAATTCATCAAGCCCATACCCTCCACGTTGTGGTTCAAGCCAGCGCGCAATCATCATCGTATCGATAACACGATGGCCTAAATTAATCTTTGATGTTTTCCATAAAGCTGCATTCAAGAACGCTTTGTCGTGAGCGCTACCATGAGCTATTAGCACCCTTCCCCCCACAAATGACATAAAGTCATGTAAACCATTCATGAGTGTAGGAGCTTCATCAGTCATCTCCTGTGTAATACCTGTTAATTCAGTGATATGATCTGGAACAAGCTTACGGCAGTTCACCAGTGAATAGAACTGTTCTTCTGATACTATCTCCTCGCCCACCATCCTGACAGCACCAAATGATAAAATTTCATCACCGTGTTGATGAGCAAAACCTGTCGTTTCAAGATCGAATACAACGGTCTCAAGTTTAGTTAACGGAATACTAAGAACCTCAGGTCTTCTTTGCTCTCTCATGAGTGAGCGAATAAAAGCCATATGCTGAGCGGTAGGGGCTCCCATTACAGAAGCTATCGCAGACGGCATACCTCCCTGCCGAAACGTGCTCCACAATCCATTGACACCCCTTACCGGCTCCTTCATATCTTTCTCCTCTCCGCAAAACGCAGCAACCGTTGTAATGCTCTATGAGTTCTTCTAATGACACCTAGGCTTTCACGAAGTTCGTGCATGATTGTTTTATTCTTAAGCTCTTGTTCCGAGATGTAGTTACTACTGATTAACAATCCATCCGATAGTGTACAAGGCGTACTCATCCTTAGCTTTATAGCCATGTCAAAGGCCTCTTGGCAGCTTTCAAGCAATACATTGTCACTATCCAAAGATATTAACTTCTGTAACCTTTTCTTCGTTGTTGTTTCTCTTACATCTAACTGTAACGCCATAAACCTCACAAAATTAACTAATGGAATGTAGACCCCATATTTGATATCAAAACCACCTGCATGATCTCCAAAACGCTCAGTCACAACTTGCCCTAAAATATTTAATGTTGCCTTATGCCTAACTGTATTACGCAATATCGCATATTGTAGTTCTGGAACTTCTTTAAATCCTCGATAGAACAGGTCTTTAAGCGCAACAGTCAAACTTTGATCGCCAGCAATATGACGCATATCTGCGGCAATAATTAGATAACGAATCGGCTCCCAACTCATGTCGCTTTGCCACTCAGTTAATGTCAATTCCCATTCCATCAAAGTCTTTCTCCAGAGTAGTTCCGAGCACATCACCTTACCCAAACATTTCTCATATCCCAAATATGCCAATTGGTCGCAAAGGAGATTTGCAAAAATTTCGAAGTATCGATCTTTAAACTCATTCGTTTCATTACTTATAATAAGCCCATTATCTTGATCGCTCCACAAGGTGGATTCCATACGTCCTGCACTCCCGAACACGATAAAGGAATATGGAACAGGAGGCGGACCATAGCCCGCTTCCAACATATCGCTCTCACAGATCTCCAAGGCCTTCGTCGTAATTAAGTCATGCATTAGGTTGACTTGTGTCATCCACTCTAAGAACGTTAACGTAAGCCTCAGTTGTTGCAAGTGAGTCTGATATTCTATACGTTGTTCCTTTAATTGACTCCACGAGCTGGCAACAGAAATGCCCGAAAAGTCCAAAATGCAATCCGTTGAATTTACCAATTTCATGCTATTCCCCCTCTCTTCTGAGCATTCTGGTACTTACCTCAACCAGAATGTCAGAATCTCATTCCCCTTTAATTTACAGGGGGAGTCGATTTATGAGTACGGGATAAAGCTTCAGCATCCGTAAGTAATTTCATTTGTTCTGGGTATCCATACGTTCCGTGTTCACTTATATCTAGACCCATCATCTCTTCTTCTTCTGTCACACGAAGCCCCATGATCATTTTCATAACACCAAGGATAATGAATGAGACCACAAGTACAAATCCAAAGGTACCAGCTACACCTAGAGCTTGAATTCCTAATTGATGTACACCACCACCATAGAATAATCCTGCTTGACCTACTCCAGTCTTTTCAGCCAATTCCGCCGTTGCGAATAACCCTGTAGATAGAGCTCCCCAGATACCCGCTATACCGTGAACAGATACAGCATAGATTGGATCATCTAATCCAGCACGTTCCAACCACTGACCAGCTAAGAAAGCGACTGTACCAGCCACAGCACCGATGATAACAGCTGCCCACGGTTCAACAAAGGCACAAGAACCTGTTATCGCTACAAGTGCAGCAAGTACACCATTTAACATGCTAGGAATATCTCCCTTTCCAAATACCATCCAAGAGATAGCAAGTGCCGCTAATGCACCACCCGCAGCTGCAATATTCGTTGTAAGTGAAACATATCCGAAGAAATCACCTAATCCTGATAATCCACTACCTGGGTTAAATCCAAACCAGCCTATCCAGAGAATAACAACACCTAGTACAGTATAAACTTGGTTATGTCCTGGAATAACGTTCGGTTTACCATCTTTATTATACTTACCAAGACGTGGCTTCAATAAGAAAGTCGCTACAAGAGCAGCTGTTGCACCCGTCAAGTGGACTACAGTAGAACCTGCATAATCTTGCATACCTAGTTGAGCAAGCCATCCACCACCCCATACCCAGTGAGCCACAACAGGATAAATAACAATCATGAACAACGTTCCGAATATAATGTAAACGCTCAGTTTGGCACGTTCTGCCATACCTCCTGAGGCAATAGCTAACGAGATCGCTGCGAATGATAATTGGAATAAGAACTTAACGGTTAATGATACATCTGAGAAAGCTAATGAATCGAATGAGCTCGCCATGCTCTCTCCACTTAAGAAGAATCCTGTTTGACCGATAATTCCATTACCATTTCCGAATCCTAGAGCAAATCCGACAGCCCAGAATACGATAACCGAAATTCCTAAAGTCAAAACGGTCTTACCAGCAACGTGACCCGCATTCTTCATACGAACCGTTCCAGCTTCTAATAGAACAAACCCAGCTTGCATAAAGAATACGAGCATGACCGCTAGAAAGACGAATACCGAGTTAATGCCTGCTTGCAATTCCAAATTTGTAGCTCCATCATCCGCAAATGCACTAAGTGGAAAAGCTAACAGTGCCAACATTCCTAAAGCAATACCCAACATTCTCTTTTTCATCGTAACCGCTCCTCTTTATGTCATATTTTCTAACACGACTCCAAGTTCATAATCTCATTATAAGCAGAAAGGGTAACTTTTGACAATAGTTTTTTCAAAAATAATCCAACTCCTTACTTATCATGTCATTATATATAACATTGGAGAAGTTTGTAAAAGTGATACGTTTGACTGTATGGTTAACCTTCGAGTATCATATTTTAAATAGTTAATATTAAGTAAATCATCATTAAATGGATAAGAAATGGATAAGTTGTGTTATTGATTCATATTTATGTAAGTGAGGTGATTCGCATTGTGGATATGACGTTGTACAGAATTGGAGAATTAGCAAAAGTTGCTGGTGTCAGCGAGAGGACGATCGATTATTACACGAAGTTAGGATTAATTGTTCCTGAAAGTCGAACAGAGAAAAATTACCGCCTTTATAGCTATGAAACCTCTGCCCGTCTGGTGCGTATTAATCTACTAAAACAAGAGAAGTATACTTTGGAGGAAATAAAGGAAAAGCTAGACAAATGGAATATGGGCACAGAGGAAGAACAGGTATCAGACAAGCTAACCCACCTAGAACTTCATATGTTGCAGTTAGAGAAGGAAGTTAGGGAACTAAGCCCTATCATTGAACAAATGAAACCTGGGCAGGCTAGACGCATGTTGACGCAACTACTCCCTCAGGGAGCAGCTGTTATAGAAGCCTTAAAGCTCTTACTCAATCATGGACCATTAATGTAAAGCTTTTCGCATAATTCGAGGTATAACTACTACTAGGAGGTAAGGAAATGAACTCTAATTCTATGTTTATTCTCATCATTATTGCATTCATATTCTCACTTTGGGCACAATTTCGTGTCAAGGGAACATTTAAAAAGTGGGCACAAGTAGAGAATCATAATGGACTAACCGGCTATGAAGCTGCTCGACGTATGTTAGACGCAAACGACCTGCAACATATCCCAATTGAGCCAGTTAGAGGCTCACTAACCGACCATTACGACCCTATTCATAAAGTCGTACGTTTATCGGAACCTGTGTATTACGAAAGTACCATTTCAGCCGTTTCTGTAGCCTGTCATGAGATCGGTCATGCCATTCAACATAAAGAGCACTATCCAATGCTAGTTATGCGACACCGGATGTTCCCAGTTGTTAACTTCGCTTCAGGAGTAGCGCCATTCTTACTCATCGCAGGTATTTTATTTTCATTCACTAATCTACTTGGCCTAGGAATTATCTTCTTCTCCGCTGCTGTAGCTTTCCAACTCGTAACATTACCAGTTGAATTCAACGCCAGCAGTCGCGCACGTAACATTATGGTGGAGCAAGGCTTCATAACTAACGATGAAGAACGTGGTGTCGCCAAGGTATTGAATGCCGCCGCCCTCACATACGTTGCTGCTGCATTAATCTCCATACTCGAGCTCATTCGATATGTCATGATGTTCAATAACAGTCGTGACTAATATGTAAGAGGGAAGCCCCTACAACAAAACAAAGAAAACCCCGATCGGTTTAAGAACCGAACGGGGTTTTCTTTGTTTCACTCATAAGTTCGAAATATGTAAGTAAAAAATTGCGGAATGCTTGTGCAACCAGAGGTAACTTGTCATCTGATCTATGAATCAATGCGATTGTTCGCGTTACTTTCGGTTCAGATATTCTAACACGTGCAGGTTGAAGTGGATTACTTTGAAAGAATGCCATCTCCGGCAACAGACTGACACCCATGCCTGCCGCAACTAATCCCCGAATCGTATCCGTCTCCTCTCCCTCAAAGGCGATTTGAGGTGTGAAACCCGCATCAAGACACGCTTGCCAGACAATTGGGCGTAAAGAATAACCCTTGCTAAACAAAATAAACTTATCTTCTCTCAGTTGATCTAACGTAATAGATTCTTCTTGTGCAAGTGCGTGATTTGGAGGAACAATAGCATACATTTCTTCGGTCAACACCACATCACCTTCTACTTGCTCATGCCCCTCCGGAAAAGGAGATATGAAGGCCAGATCAACTTCAGCAGATACAACATCTCGAATAAGCGACGGATACATACCCGATTTAAATCGAAATCTCACATTAGGGTAACGCTTTCTAAATTCGGCAACAACAGATGGAATCAAATGAATGCCAAGACTATGAGGAAAGCCTATTCGAATCTCTCCTCGCTCAGGATCCAAGAATTCATGAACTTCAGCTACCGCCTTCTCTAAATCCTTCATAAGACTCTCAACCCGCTTACAGAACAAATGCCCTACAGGTGTCAATTGTAGATTCCTTCCTTTTTGCATAAATAAATCAACGCCCAGTTCTTGTTCCAATTGATGGATCTGCCTACTTACAGCAGACTGAGCTACATGAAGTTCTTCTGCCGCTTGGGTTACATGCTCCTTCTGTGCTACTTTCATGAAATAGTGCAACTGTCTCAGTTCCACGCGAATGATCGCTCCAATCTAGAATGTATGATCTTAACCTTAATTTATCGTCGCTTACCTAACAGTCTAATGATGAGTCCATATATGAAGAATCCACCAATTAAACCACCAAAATGAGCCATCCAATTCACACTCGCCACAATGAGTGAAGAAATAACCCCAAATATAAGCATAGCATACAACGTCTTACGAGAGGCTTCATCCAAAAACTTTCTTTGGAACAGAGCGATGTATAGGTAAGCACCGTATATCCCATAGATTGCGCCTGAAGCCCCAACCGATATAACATTCTTATCCATTTGAATATTATAAGCAGATGACAGCACATTCCCCACAATACCACTCAAGAAGTACAACAAAATGTATTTCCACGAACCCATGAGCCGTTCTAGCGGCGGAGCAAATACGAGTAATCCGAAACAATTAAATAATAAATGATCAAATCCACTATGAAGGAACATCGCTGTCACATATCTCCAGCTTTCTCCCTCATTAACCAACGCGCCAAACTTATAAAGCGTCTCGTTATGGGTAGAACCACCATTAAAAGTTAACACCAAGAACATAATAACGTTTGCTAATAGCAATAATGATGTTACAGGATACAATCTCAAGTAACTTTTCCAATTTTCACTTCGGATAAATATCATATAAACCTTCCTCTACTCTATACTAACAACATCATGATTGGTAATGTTATTCTAAAAAGATTATAATACCCTTGACAGTCTTTAATAAATCTAAAAAATCAAGGAGGATAATCACATTGGCACAAGAACGTACTGGTATCGCAACTTTCAAGAGTAACCCTATTACATTGATTGGACCAAAACTGAAAGCAGGTGATTCCGCTCCTGATTTCACTGTTAGCAAAAACTTGCTTGAAGACGTATCCTTAAAGGATTACGCAGGTAAAATTAAATTAATCAGTGTCGTCCCTTCTTTAGATACAGGTGTCTGTGATTCACAAACACGTCGTTTCAACGAAGAGGCATCTACGTTAGGCGATGATGTCATTATCCTTACCGTTAGTATGGATCTCCCATTTGCACAAGCACGTTGGTGCGGTGCAGCCGGTGTGGAGCGCGTCGTTACATTGTCTGACCATAAGACATCTTCTTTTGGTGAAGCATATGGCGTATTAATTAAAGAATTCCGTCTTGATATGCGTTCGATATTTGTAATCGACAAAGACGATAAGCTCACTTATGTTGAATATCTTAGTGAAATGACAGAACATCCAAACTATGAAGATGCTGTAAAAGCAGTTAAATCTTTGCTGTAATTTATGCTTAAAAAAGCGTGAGAAAGAGATCTTCTTCCTCTCGCTTTTTTAAATTAATAACTCGAATTCTTACTCAGATGTTTTAAATTTAGCCAACTTCTTATCTAGAGCTGCAAACAAATGAATAATATATCGATAATTAGCTCCTAGATCACCCAACGAACCTCTAGATGCTGAGTATATATCCACTGCACTACGAACAGGACCCGTCGAAAGAACAGACACGGTAATATCCACCGTACGTCCCATAGAAGTCCTCTTCTCAAGAATAATCTCTCCAACACCTGGAACTTCATGTAACACTTTATAACCCGGAATTTTTTTAAGCGTGGAAGAAATCTCCTCCCATGCCTTGTCTTTCGATAAATTGTAATAGCGCGTTTTCATTTTAGGATCTTTTGCTCTGTCTCCGGTTCCTTCTTGACTACGTATGATCCCCACTAGAACTCTCTTTAACGACAAGACCTTTCCCCCTTTAAAATAACCATCAATACATAATAGTTTAACATTGAACTCTCCAGAACAAAAGAGGTTGGCCATATAATCTCGTAGTCTCAACAAAAAAAGCATTCCAGCATCGATAATTATCGATAGTGAAATGCTTTGGGAATTATAATTCATAAGTTAAATAAAAAGAATCCCGCTTATGCCGTTCGGTCAAATTGTCTTCTGAACCTGCAGTAGCAGGTGGGTGATCGCAGAAATGTTTTTGAAGTCCCCATGTCATATAGACAGGGCGTTTCAGCCACGCTCCTTATTGATCTCCCTAGACATCATCATTGGTTCAAAATAACGATTAACCGTGGCGAACATCGCAGGATTTGTTATTATTATAATCCTAACACTTATAAATGTAAACTCAAATGGAGTCTTTTTTTCACTCCATTTTATTACAATTCATGATCAAAGTTAATTCTTAGATATTGTACCTTCTTCTAAAGAAGAAGACTCAGTCACTTCTTGTTGCTTCTCTTCTTCTAAGAGTCTCATCCGTTCCGCCTTCTCTTGCATTTTGAGGAAAGATCCATAGAAGTTAAAGAATGACCACATCGCCATTAACGTGATGATGAAAAATACAATCAATACGGGATATAATGATGTGACATATAACAATAATCCACAACCAGCTACTGTCGCAACCATTTTAAAAGGACGAATGAGCGTTAGGAGAATGGCATTTTTTATAATCAGGAAAATACTCATGTGATAATGGACAACCATAGAGAAGAAATTAAACATAGAAACAAATAGCATAACAAGTAGTAGGAGCATGACTCCACCCACGAGTTGTAAGTTATCCAATGTCATATAAACCTTATAATCAATAAACATAATAACAAACAACAGTGTATAGAAGAATCCACCAATCATAGACTGTTTGTAATTATCCTTGTAACCCTTAAAAAATGTGCGAATCACAGGTACATCAGTATCCCCCATAATCCACTTCCGTACCGTAGCAAATAAAGCTGAGATCGCAGGAAACAATGTAAACGGTGCCAAAATACCCATAGCCCAGTTTAACAATAATTGATCATTTGCTGTCGCTGTCGTTTGAAACAACAAGAATTTAAATAATAGTACAAATAAAAACGGAGCAGAACAGATCACCCACAGTATGTTACTGAGTGCTATTCGCGAAACCCATTCCGTTAATTTGTAAATTCCTCCCATTGCGCCTCTAAATTCCAAGATCTCTCCTCCTCTGTAAACATGCATGTACATAATAATATACCGTATTTACGGTAGAGAATGCCAGTCCATAATTTTCTACTTATGTATTTTATTATTTCACATAAAGAAAAGACGAAGTGTAATTACACTTCGCCTTATAGTTGTATTAATATTATTCGAATGAACTGTCAGGACGTTTAGCCGGACGGCTAGCGCTGCTGCCAGTGCTGCTAGTGCTACTACTTGGACGCGGTCTGTTCGTACGTGCTGCAGAATCACGACTAGCTCCGCCATCTTTGTTGTAACTGCTCTTACCAGCATATCCACCACGGCTTCCACCACCACTACTGTCACGATCACGACGATAGTTACCACCGCCTGTGCTGGATCCAGAAGTACTGCTGCTACCGTTACGGGAACTATAGCTACCACCACCTGAAGGCTTACGACCACTGCGAATGTCTGGCTTACGACGTTTAGCACGCATTGGATCTTCCGGAGTCAAATGGATATCACTATCCTTCTTCTCACCTGTAAGTAACTTCATAGCTGCAGTTAACAATTGAACTGAATCATATTGCTCTAACAACTGGATAGCAATTCCTTTGTACTCGTTCAACTCACCTTTTTCCAACGTTTCAAGCAATCTTTCAGCAGTAATACGTTGTTTACCTTCAATAGCCTCAGCCATTGTTGGAAGTGGTTTACGTGTAATACGGTGACGAGTAACACGCTCGATAAAGTGGAAATGATCCATTTCACGTGGAGTTACGAATGACCAAGCCGTACCTTCTTTACCTGCACGACCAGTACGACCAATACGGTGTACATAGCTCTCAGGATCTTGAGGAAGATCGAAGTTGATAACGTGAGTTACACCAGAAACGTCAAGACCACGAGCTGCTACATCTGTTGCAACTAGTACGTCAATACTGCCATCGCGGAATTTACGCATTACAGCATCACGTTGGTTCTGAGACAAGTCACCGTGTAATCCATCAGCTGAATATCCACGTTTCTGCAAAGCTTCAGACAATTCGTCTACACGACGTTTAGTACGTCCAAATACGATGGCAAGATCTGGAGATTCCATATCAATTAGACGACTAAGTGCTTCGAATTTTTGACGCTCAGGAACTTCGATATAAGCTTGATCAATAAGTGGAGCACTTACATGTTTAGGAATAACTGATACGTGCTCAGGATTATTCAAGAACTGTTGTGCAAGCTTCTGAATGTTAGCTGGCATAGTTGCGGAGAAAAGCATAGTCTGACGTTCTGCTGGTACCAACTTTAGAATGGATTGAATATCTTCCATGAAGCCCATATCAAGCATTTCATCTGCTTCATCCAATACAACCGTTTGAACATCAGTCAACTTGATTGTTTTGCGGTTAATATGATCCAGAAGACGTCCAGGTGTACCAATGATAACCTGAGGTTTGTTTTTAAGGGAACGAATTTGACGGCTAATATCTTGACCACCATAAATAGCTAACGAACGAATTCCTTTGAAGCGAGAAAGTTTACCGATTTCTTCAGCTACTTGGATTGCAAGCTCACGAGTCGGAGTCATGATCAAAGCCATGATTCTTTCTTCTTCTTTAGCAATTTTGGAAATCAACGGTAAACCAAATGCCGCTGTCTTACCAGTACCTGTTTGTGCTTGACCGATCAAATCTCTTCCTGACATAGCGATAGGAATAGCTTGGTCTTGAATTGGCGTGGATTCTTCAAATCCTAGCTCCGTAATTGCCTGGAGGATCTTAGGCTCCAAGCCAAATTCTGCAAATGTTTTCAAATATATTCATGCTCCTTCTATATAGTGGATATTCCACTTTCTTGTAAGTGGACATTCCACATTCTTCTCTGTATTCTTAAGTAGCGGCATACGTGTATAGGGTAGCCATACATGCCGTAAAATATTGCATGAACAAAAGTTCATAGCGCTATTCGGATTTTTTTAAACCATTTAAATGACTATTCGGTTATTATTAAGCCGAAATAATGCAAAAATAATACTATTGTACAACCCTACTCAAGAACATCCAATACATTATATCACAAAACAAATTGCATTTACTACTAAGTTAATCCGAATAATAAAAATATTTACTAACAAAAGACATAAAACAAGACATAAGAGGTGGGTTTATTTTGTTAAAAGATGTTTGGAATGCAATATCAATAATTCTCGGCGCCGCAATTATAGCATGTGGCTTTAATTTGTTTCTTATTCCACACCAACTGCTGAGTGGCGGTGTTTCTGGTGTATCCTTACTAATCAGTTATTTCAGTGATTTTAGTCTTAGTGCCATGTACTTCATCATCAACATCCCAATTCTGATTGCAGGTTGGTTTAAATTGGGGAAACGATTCATCAGTCTCAGCATACTCTCTGTTGTTGCAACCACATGGTTCCTAACAGCTATCCCCGTTAAACTCGTCATAACCGATTTCCTTCTGGCTAGTGTGTTCGGAGGGGTACTCGTTGGAATAGGAAGTGGTATTTCCTTTCGTGTAGGTGGATCTTCTGGTGGATTTGATATCATTGGTTCATTAATTACACGCTACCGTGATTTCCCAGTAGGCAATATTATCGTTGTCATGAATGGTATGGTCATTCTTGCGGCAGGATACTTAAGTAATAATTGGAATGTAGCCTTGGCTTCTATGGCTTCAATATACATTACAGGTAGGGTCCTAGATCTTATACATATCAGTCACATTAAAGTAACGGTATATATTGTTACCAATCAGACTGAGGAACTACTAGATCAGCTACTTAAAATTCCACGTGGCGTTACCAAGATCAAAACAGAAGGCGCCTATTCTCACGAGCCTAGAGATATGTTGATGACTGTCACGACCCAATATGAGCTAGCAGAGCTAAAACGAATCATCAAAAAAACGGATCCCAATGCCTTTGTAAACATTGTGGAAACGGTAGGTATTATGGGATCATTCCGCAGGAGATGATTTTTGATAAACAGCGTGTTATGGATTCAAATTTATGTTATATTATAGATGCGTAATTTCCATTTCATCGCATAAGATACAGATTCACCCTTAATGCCCAGGCACGAAAGATTTTTCCTATTCGCTACTCAAGAACTTTTGACAGTAAAGAATTTAAAGGAGAAAGGGTGATTTTTTGTGGAAATGGAATCCGTAACATTGTCTCAGATTGTTAAACGCTGGTATCCTGATATGATGCCTTTCTTAAAACAAAAAGAACTAAATTCCCTCATTATGTTGCGTGACGGACTTAGTATTCTTGAACCCCAGGATGCCATGGAGATTATCCAAATCAGTATTTGCGAACATCAGAACCTCGCTCATCTTCATTAACAGAAGTAAGCTAGATTTTCATGCCGTCTCCTCCCCACTTTTGGCGGAATAGACGGCATTTTATATGTATAGGATTGTTTAATTCCCTTCATTTGAGGTTAAAACACAATAAGATTATTTGAAATAATGATTGTTACAAAGCTGTTGTTTTTAGAAGCCATTGCTTCTATATAATCATACTAATGAGAGCGCATACGCTATAGGGGAGAGAGATTATGAACATCATTTGGGCATTAATGTTATTAGTATTGGGAAGTACATCAGGGCAGTCAACAGATCAACCAGGGACGATCAGCAAATTGCAATCATCTATTCATTCAGCTATGACCCAAAACACGGGAACTACTACTACATTAGGCAACCCGTCAGATCCATTACAACCGTCGGACAAGGTAGACCCTCAGAAGGATGCACCCGTTGTTAAAGGGATCTATGTCACAGCTCATAGTGCAGGAGGTTCACGCATGACTGAGTTGTTAGACCTTATTGATTCAACTGACCTTAATGCTATGGTTATTGATCTCAAGGATGATGCTGGTTACATAACGTACAAATCTGATAATCCAATTCTTCAAAAACTGGGCAAAACCCAGCCTTACATTGGAAACATCGGATCACTAATGGAACGACTACAAAAACATAATGTATACCCTATCGCACGAATTGTTGTATTTAAAGACACTATTCTAGCTACCAAGAATCCCAAATTATCTTTTGTTAAAAAAGACGGTACGCTTTGGAAGAATGGGAATGGAGATGCATTTGTAAATCCCTATAGCAAGGAAGTATGGGATTACAATATTGAACTAGCGAAGGAAGCCGCTAAACTAGGTTTTAAAGAAATCCAATTCGATTACGTTCGTTTCCCTGAAGGATTTGAGAAACGTGCAGATGCGATGACATATGTTAAAAATGAAAAATCTCGTGTAGATATTGTTACTGAATTTGTTCAATATGCACGCAAAGAGTTGGCTCCACTCGGACTTCGCGTATCAGTCGATATCTTTGGATACGCTGCATCCGTTCCAGCAGCTGAAGGTATTGGACAAGATATGGTCAAAATTTCTGAAAATGTGGATGTTATCGCACCTATGGTATATCCGAGTCATTACTCCACCGGTTGGTTTGGCGCAACAAACCCTGATAAAGAACCTTACGCTGTAATTAAAGGCTCAATGGTCGATACCCATAAGAAACTTGATCCACTTGGAGATCAAAAACCTATCATACGGCCTTGGATTCAAGATTTCACTGCCAGTTGGTTAGGTAGCGGACACTACACTAAATATGGCAAGAACGAAGTAGAAGAACAA
This sequence comes from Paenibacillus antarcticus, assembly GCF_001637225.1. Taxonomy (GTDB): domain Bacteria; phylum Bacillota; class Bacilli; order Paenibacillales; family Paenibacillaceae; genus Paenibacillus_AQ; species Paenibacillus_AQ antarcticus. Next base: position 27,545 of record NZ_LVJI01000025.1, on the reverse strand, counting down.
ATCCGAGCGATGAAAGATATGAAAGTGGATGAGTATCTGCTCTGGAATGCTAACAATCGATATAGTAAGGGTGTAACTTATAAATAGTCCATCCAATAGTACATTCAACCCAAAGAGGACCCGGTCAATAACCGGGCCTTTTGCATGTGTGATATTAAATCCATCTTACTGGTTAGTTTAGAAAGGAATATTAATGAAACCTACAACAACCATCCGAGAAAAATACAAGCAATTTCTAGTCATTTTATTACCCATTCTGATAACCCAGATCACCTTATCAGCGATCACTTTTTTTGACACGAATATGTCAGGAAAATCAAGCTCTGTCGATCTCGCCGGCGTAGCCATAGGTTCTAGTCTTTGGATACCCGTCCAAGTCGGTCTTAGTGGAATTCTAATGGGCCTTACTCCCATCGTATCGCAATTAATTGGGAATAACCAAAAGAACAAAGTTTCTTATCAGGTCGTACAAGCACTTTGGCTCTCACTCATTCTCGCGGTAATGGTTCTGATCTTAGGAGGACTTGTTATTTCTCCCATTCTAGATGCAATGAGTTTGGAATCTAATGTGAGAAAGATTGCTCACCAATTCCTATTGGGTATTTCCATAGGTGTTATTCCTTTGTTCGGATATATGGTATTACGTAGCTTAATTGATGCACTCGGTGAAACACGAACCTCCATGACAATTACACTAATGTCTTTGCCAATCAACATCACTCTCAATTATTTATTAATATTTGGTAAATTCGGTTTCCCGCGTCTTGGTGGAGCTGGTGCAGGTATCGCCTCTGGTATAACATACTGGTGCATATTCTTCATTGCGATATGGTTTGTGCACCGTCAACAACAATTTGCCGTATTCGGTATATTTCATAAGTTCTATAAGATTTCCTTGAAAGCATGGAAAGAACTATTAAAGATAGGCTTACCTATCGGATTCTCTGTGTTTTTTGAAACGGCTGTCTTTGCTGCGGTCACACTACTAATGAGTCAATTTAACACGGCTACCATTGCAGCACATCAAGCAGCTTTAAACTTTGCAACAACCTTATATATGATTCCTTTAAGTATCTGTATGACCCTTACGATCTTAGTCGGATTTGAAAAAGGCGCAGGACGAACCAAAGATGCACGACAGTACGCATTAATTGGCATCGGTACGGCTGTTGCCCTTTCGCTCCTCACAGCCGTTGTACTTATTTTCGCAAGTAGACAAGTCGCATTCCTCTACTCGGATGAGAATCATATCATTGAGCTCATTCAGCATTTTCTAGTCTATGCCATTTTCTTTCAGATTTCCGATGCTATTGCAACGCCAACTCAAGGCGTATTACGTGGTTATAAGGATGTTACTCCCGCATTTATCATTGCCTTCATATCATTCTGGGTTATAGGTCTTCCTGTCGGTTACCTATTAGCTACTTACACTACACTTGGAGCAGATGGTTATTGGATCGGTTTAATTGCTGGATTAGCTATAGGGGCCATTCTTCTTCTTAGACGTCTCATGTATATCCAGAAACGATTTAAAATTGTACATGATAATCTTCCACAACTCTAGCTTCTTATCTTCATTCATCATTCTGTGCTTCAAAAAAACAGTATCTGGATCCAAAAAAAAGAGCCCTCCTTTGATTAGATTATTCTACTCAAGGGAAGGCTCTTTTTTGTTAAATAAAGATTATTGGGAAAGACGAGCAGCCAGTTCATACAATTCCATATTAAATTCTTTCTTACTGTTAACGACCTTATCGATATCCGTAAGAACCAATTCATTACTAATAATTCCACAAGCTTTAGCTGATTCCCCTGCAATAAGCATACGTACAGCGAAATCACCCAAACGGCTTGCGAGGTTTCTATCTGCTGGTGTTGGTGTTCCTCCACGTTGAATGTGACCTAGAACGGTTACTCTTGGCTCCAAAGTCTCGCAGCGTTCAACCAGTTGTTTCGCTACATTCTCACCATTACCTGCTCCTTCAGCAACGACAACAATACTATGACGTTTACCATGAGCGAAATTCTGCTTCATACGTTCTGCAATTTCATCCATATCGAACGGTACCTCAGGTACAATAATTGTTTCCGCTCCTGAAGCAAGACCTGCATATAATGCGATATCACCACAATGTCTACCCATAACTTCTACAATGGATGAACGTTCATGAGATGACATCGTATCTCTCAGCTTGTTGATGGCGTCCACAACAATGCTTACAGATGTATCAAAACCTATTGTGAAATCTGTAAAAGAAATATCATTATCAATAGTACCCGGTAGGGCCATTGTGTTGATTCCCAACTTACTTAACTTATTAGCGCCATGATAAGAACCATCACCACCGATAACGACTAAGCCATCAATGCCACGTTTACGTAAAATATCCGCTCCCTTTTGCTGACCTTCAGGAGTCATGAATTCTTTACATCGTGCAGATTGAAGTACCGTTCCCCCACGTTGTATGATATCACCCACACTTCTTAGATCCATGGAGAATATATCATCATTTAGAAGTCCTTGATATCCTCTTTGAATACCATATACCTCTAAGCCATAATACAATCCACTACGAACAACCGCGCGTACAGCTGCATTCATTCCTTGAGAATCGCCACCACTTGTTAATACTGCTATTTTTTTTATTGTCATGATTTCTTTCTCCTCCTTGTGTATTACTTATACAAACGTTTACGAATCCAACGGCTATTCATGAAGAAGAAGATTCGGGTAAGCGGACTTCCTTTCATCAATTGCTTTGATGCCATAACAACTTCCTGTTGCTCGCTTACTTTGGGATCGGATAAGTAGATAGCCAATAGCCCCTCAATAATCATTCGATGAAAAGGAGTCGAAGGGATTGTAGCAACATCCTTTCTTGCAGATTCTACAAGGAAGGTGATCCGATCTAGCATCATTTCTGTATTCGTATAATAATTACAGAAATTAAGATCACCACCTGACCGATCCTCTTCCTGATCAATTAAGTAATCCAACATAATATGCAGACAGCACACATGTGGGAAATAAGATGTATGAATGGACGCTGCTCCATCTTCAGACAATCCAGCATCAGTTGCAGCAAGAAACAGCATAAAAACAGCTAGTGTAGACCCTGTAGCAGCAGCGAACTCCTGCCATTCCAAATGAGGAGTTCGATGTTTATGCATGGACCACCAGTTCAGTAGCGCTTCTTCTCTACTATCTGGATGGATATGCTTGTACACTTGTAAGTCCGTGTACAGACTTACTAGATCTCTTATATAAGGTAGGGTAGCAGAATAACCTGGAAGCATTCCAATACAACTCTGGCAGGTCTTTACTAAGTTAGATAGGTATCCACCATCATCGAATTCCTTATGCAGGGCGTAATAATCATGTTGCAATGCATCAGGATCCACAGCATCTAACATAGACTGATGTAACAATCTGAAATCCTCAGCTTCCATAGATGTACTTCGATCACATAAATTATCAAGGTAATCACTAATGGTCTGATACGACACAATGAGACGAATTAACACATTTCTATACGGGGGATCAATGGCTGCATACACAGCGCCACCCTGACAATGAAATTGTTTCGTGTCAATGCTAGCAAGTGCCTGCATACGGAGCTCTGGATCTGGTATATCGCTTGCTAGCCTGCGCCAAGCGCTCAATTCCTTCCGTACTTCCGGCAAAATATGCTTATATACTCGACTCATTAGACTTAATGGATTACTAGGAACTTGATTTAGGCGTTGCTCATTATCTTTCAATGACGGTGCCTCCACATGGTTGTCTAATTATTTCATAATTCAAACCATCATTATTATAATATGTACCACCATTTTGTACAAATAAACAAAATCACTTTTCTCATTTTTATTGTTACAGATTCAGAAATTTTGTCGGAATTTAGTAAAGACATCCTTAACCCATCAATTTCAAAGTAACTTATCGCAAAAAAAGCACTATCCCTTGGTTAAGTTCCAAGGTCAGTGCATTTTTTATGATGGTACCTAAAGTGGTTAACCAATTCGTTCAATCTCTGCTTCACTAATTTCAAAGTTAGTATATACATCTTGAACATCATCATTATCTTCAAAAAGATCCATCATACGTAGCAATTTCTCTGCATTCTCGCCTTCTACATCAATTGTATTCTGAGGAATCCAACGTACTTCAGAGCTACTAAATTCAAGTTCAGCTTTCTCCAAAATACTCTTAATCGCTTCAAACTCATGAGGATGAGTTATAACTTCAAAACTCTCTTCATTCGTAATGACATCATCAGCCCCAGCCTCAATCGCCTGTAGCATGAGTGTATCTTCATCCAAATCTTCATACTTCTCACGATCTATAACAAGTAAGCCCTTCTGATCAAACATGTAAGAGACGCAACCAGACTCTCCCATGTTACCACCACGCTTATTAAAAATGGATCTCACATCTGCAGCTGTACGATTACGGTTATCTGTCAGACACTTCACCATGATTGCTACGCCACCGGGGCCATAACCTTCATAATAGATTTCATCGTATTCTACGTTATCACCGTTACCTGCAGCTTTCTTTATTGCACGTTCAATGTTATCAACAGGCATGTTAATCTGACGAGCATTCGCAATAGCTGTCTTCAAGCCAAAGTTTGCGTCCGGATTAGGTCCACCTTTACGAGCTTGCACATAAATTTCACGGCCAAGTTTCACGAATTTGTTATTCTTTGCTTGATCCGCTTTCCCTTTGCGATCTTTAAACAATTTAAACTTCATAACGGTAGCGCTCCCTATAAAATTGTATGTTTCTTCACTACTAGTGTATCATTTCGTTGTTGAATCGGTCAAAGGCATTACAGACATCATCCATCACGAATACGCAACAAAAAAAGCACGATCCTCTGTAAAGAGAATCGCGCCTATACTATTTTTTATATTCTTATAATGACAGAGCTCTTCTTTATAATTTAATTACGTTAGCCGCTTGGGGGCCGCGATTACCTTCAACAACTTCGAATTCAACCGCTTGACCTTCATCTAACGTCTTGAAACCTTCTCCCTGAATGGCAGAAAAGTGAACAAATACATCTTCGCCACCTTCAACCTGAATGAAACCGTAACCCTTTTCCGCATTAAACCATTTAACTGTTCCCTTCAAATGAACAACCTCCTAAAAATATCGCCAGATCTGGCGATTACAAATAAAATACTTCATGAATTTCACACATGCAACACAGTAATTATTAGGATATCTCCGTTTTTATTTGCTTTTATAAGTGTGTCTGCGTTATCATTTTATCAAAAGAGCAAACGGAGATATGTGCATATGATTAAAAAACATGAAATATACAAAAAAGACAACTGGAATATGATGACCATCGAAGTTCAAGGAAAATACCTCGTTCTTCGTGAAATCTCTGATCAATGGGGAGAAGAAACTCAGACTTTTCTAAGTCGGCCCGCGCTCATGCATTGGGCAAACATTAGGTTTCCTAAAGAAGAGTTTATTGATAAAGAAGACGAGTGGCGCGAGTTAATGGCTGCCTTTAAAGGAGTATAATTACCAATGGACCCAAGTAGCACTCTCATTTTTATTATCTTAGCTTTTGCTTTAGGTGGTGTCCTAATCATGGGTAAGAACTCCATCCCACCTTCATTGAAGCGTTGGATGGCTCTTACCGCCATCATTATGATCCTCATTGCCTTTATCTTAATCGTATTCAGTTTTCTAAACATGGGTTCCTAAGTTTGATGAGAGAATATTAATAATTTATTGTAGGACTGGATATACTACAGGCTGATTGCATATGTAAAGGAGGTACAACTCTGGTGAAACTAACCAAGACTGTATCACTCATCATCGCCCTAAGTATTGTGTCCAGTCCTTATTCTCAACCCATTAAAGCCTCAGCAGGAACCCAACCTTTACTCACACAACATTTAAGGAGGATTCCCATGGATCAATTATTGAAACGCTCTGAAGTATCCAAGGACAATCAATGGAACCTACAAGATTTATTTAAAGACCAATCCGCTTGGGACCACACTTACAAAGAAGTTCAGAAGAAAATTTCGAAAGCATCTGACTTTCAAGGTAAATTAGATTCGGTTCAATCTGTGAAGGATTGTTTTATTCTAGATGATGAAATTTCCTTCGACGTTGAGCGTCTTTACGTTTATGCCCATATGCACCTTGATGAGGATACAACTAACCCTACATACCAAGCATTAACTCAAAAAGGAAAGAAATTAAGCGTTGACGCAGGTGAGGCATTATCCTTCGTTACACCTGAACTTTTAGCCCTGCCAGATGATAAATTAGATTCTTTCATTGCTGATCCAACCTTAAGTGACTATAAATTTACATTCCAAGAAATGAAGCGTGAGAAAGCTCATGTTCTCTCGAAGACAGAAGAGGCGCTACTTGCACAAGTAGGTAACTTATCTCAAGCACCACAAAACATTTTCGGTATGCTTAATAATGCTGATATGAAGTTTCCTAAGATTAAAGATGAGAATGGCAAAGAAGTTGAGCTGACTCATGGTAGCTATATTCAATATCTAGAAAGTCCTAACCGTGACGTTCGTAGTCGTGCTTTCAAGGCGGTCTATGAAACCTATGGCAAACAAAAAAACACCATTGCTGCAACATTAAGTGCAAATGTAACTAAAAATATTTTTTATTCAACAGTCCGTAAGTATCCTTCTGTGCTTGAAATGTCTCTATACGGCGACAATATTCAGAAGGAAGTCTATACCAATTTAATCGATACCATTCATGAAAGCTTACCGTTATTGCATCGTTACATGAAGCTTCGCAAGAAACTTCTTGGCGTCGATGAATTACACATGTATGATCTCTTTGCTCCACTTGTAGATGAATACAAAATGGACATTACTTATGAGGAAGCAAAGAAAACCATTAAAGAAGGCCTAAAACCACTTGGAGAAGATTACCTGAGTGCGCTACAGGAAGGTTACGATAATGGATGGATTGATGTATATGAGAATGAGGGCAAACGAACTGGCGCTTATAGCTGGGGAGCTTATGGTACTCATCCTTATGTTCTATTGAACCACAATGAAAATTTGAATAGCATGTTTACCTTAGCTCATGAGATGGGTCATGCGCTACACTCTTACTATTCAGATAAAGCATTGAATTATCGTGATGCACAATACACCATTTTCTTAGCTGAAGTGGCTTCCACTACGAATGAGGCACTGTTGATGGATTATTTATTGAAGAAATCAACTGATCCTAAAGAAAAAATGTATTTACTCACCTACTACGCAGATCAATTCCGCACAACGGTATTCAGACAAACCATGTTTGCAGAGTTCGAGAAGCTCATTCATGAGCATGCTGAGGAAGGTGAAACTCTTACACCTCAGGCACTCTCCGATATCTACTATGATCTAACTGTCAAATATCATGGTTCAGATATGGTAGTCGATAAAGAGATCGCTATGGAATGGGCACGTATCCCTCACTTCTATAACAGTTTCTATGTATACAAATACGCTACTGGCTTCTCTGCTGCAACTAGCTTCTCTAAACAAATCTTAGAAGAAGGCCAGCCTGCCGTTGACCGTTACCTTGGATTCCTCAAAAGCGGAGGTAGTGATTACTCCATTAATATTCTGAGTAAAGCAGGTGTGGATATGTCCTCACCGCAACCTATTCGCGAAGCAATGAGCGTATTCGAAGAATTAATTACTCAAATGGAGCAACTCGCCAAATAATATTATATTTTGAACAATCGTTATAAAATCCCTTGTCCATTTGGTCAAGGGATTTTATACTATCATTGAAGCCTTAACTTTTCGATGTAAGTTTTTTCTGCGATGGACTTTCAGAAGAACGCTATAAAAACAATTTTAGGAGGTGCTTATAATTATATGAAAATGCAATGGTCATTAATTGCTGGACTTTTGTTTGCCCTATTAACAGCTGTATTTGCTGTCATTAATGTAAATCCCGTTGAGGTTAATTTTTATTTCAGTGTGATCAGTCTTCCCCTCATTCTACTTATCATAGGATGTACGCTTATCGGAGGTATCATCGTAGGCTCGTATGGTATCTATAGGCAATATAAGCTTCAACGAGAAATTAAACGTTTGGGAAGTGAGCTTAATCATGTTATACAAGCAACAGGATATTCACCTTCCCCAAATAACATATCAGACACCCTAGAAGATCCTAAGGAGGATGCATCACTTGTCAATTCAACCAAATGAGAAATATATACTAACCTTTCTTCAGAAGTTACTAAACACACCTAGTCCGAGTGGATATACTACTCAAGTCATGAAATATATTGAGGAGGAAGCAGTAGCTCTTCAAGTGCCTCTTACATGGAATCATAAAGGCGGGGCTATCTTAACCGTAGAGGGTCATGATAACAGCCGTACGATAGGTCTGAGTGGCCATGTCGATACATTAGGCGCAATGGTTCGTGCGATTAAATCTGAAGGCACCCTTCGACTTACATTGGTTGGCGGTTTCATGCTACAAGCTATTGAGAACGAATACTGTACGATACATACACGTAGCGGCAAGACCTATACCGGAACTATTCTAAGCACTCATCCTTCTGTACATGTCTACAGTGATGCGCGTGATTTCAAACGACAAGAAGATCATATGGAAGTTCGTATTGATGAACTTGTAGAATCGAAAGATGATGTATTGAAATTAGGGATTGCTGTAGGTGACTTCATTTCATTCGACCCTAGATCCATTATCACGGACAGTGGACATATTAAGTCTCGCCATCTCGATGATAAAGCCAGTGTAGCTGCTCTATTTGGTCTCCTTGAATCTATGAAACGTGAGAGTTGGAAACCACGCACAACGGTCAAAATTCTGATATCCAACTATGAAGAGGTTGGGCACGGAGCTGCATCCATTCCGGACGATATTGTGGAGATGATTGCAGTCGATATGGGTTGTATTGGTGATGATCTTAGTTGTAAGGAAACAGATGTATCTATATGCGCTAAAGACTCTTCAGGACCTTATGATTATGAGATGACAAGCCGTCTTATCGCATTAGCCGAATCAGAGAATATTCCTTATGCTGTCGACATATATCCACACTATGGATCTGATGCTTCTGCAGCACTCAGTGCAGGGAACAACATTCGTGCCGCTTTGATTGGTCCAGGTGTGCATGCTTCTCATGCCATGGAACGCACACATAAGCAAGCCGTATTCAATACAACAAAGTTGCTTGCAGCATACTTGCAGTCATAATTATTTAATTCAAAAAGGGACTGTTCCACTAAGTCGTATTTCGACTTTGGAACAGTCCCTTTTTTTGTTGCATCTATTTAAGATTACTCTTTTACATTTTATCCGCTAACTCATTTAAATACGTCCAACGCTCCATGAGGTGTTCAAGCTCTTGTTGTGCTTCCTGTTGCTTGGTCATAAGTTCCTGTAGACGTGCTGAATCACTAAAGGCAGCTTCCATCTGAGTATTTAGATCCACTATTTTCTGTTCACATGCCAGAATTAGGCTATCGATCTGATCAAATTCCCGTTGTTCTTTGAAGCTGAACTTGACTTTCTCAGTTGAAGATACAGTTTTAACCGGTTCTTTAGGTTCAGGTGTTGGTTTGGAAACAGGTTCCGAAGGTTGATCTACACGCTTCCGATCTGACCCTTTGGAAACATTCTTAGCCATCCATTCCTCATACTCACTATATGAACCGACATGAACTCTAAGATCTCCATTTCCTTCAAAAGCAACAATCTTATCTACCGTACGGTCTAGGAAGTACCGATCATGCGATACTGTAAATACAACACCAGGGAACTCGTCTAAATATTGTTCCAAGACAGCTAATGTCTGGATATCGAGATCATTCGTCGGTTCATCAAGAAGAAGAACGTTAGGTGCTCCCATAAGTACTCTTAGTAAGTATAGACGTCTCTTCTCTCCACCAGATAACTTCACGATCGGTGTCCATTGAAGAACTGGAGGGAATAGAAAACGTTCTAACATCGCTCCGGCAGTAATCGTACTTCCATCTGAAGTAGTAATGATTTCTGCTACTTCTTTGATGTATTCAATAACGCGTTGTTTCTCATTCATCTCTTGATGCTCTTGTGTGAAGTAACCAATCTTCACTGTGGAACCTAGACTAATCTCTCCACCATCCGGTTCGAGTCTACCTGCTATAAGGTTAAGTAGCGTCGATTTCCCGCTTCCGTTTGGACCCACAATTCCTACTCTATCTTCCGGCACAGCAATATAAGTAAGATCCTCAATAAGAGTGATCCCTTCGTTGGTTTTGTGTAAATGATCAATCTCTAGAATTTTACGACCGAGACGGCTTGAAGCTACAGACATATCCATCGATCCAGCGCGTTGTACAACTTGCTGATCTTTAAGCTCTTCATAGCGATCAATACGTGCCTTCTGTTTGGTAGATCTCGCTTTAGGCCCCTTACGCATCCAAGCAAGCTCAGAACGAAGTAAATTCTGTCTCTTATGCTCCGTAGAAGCTTCTCTATCTTCGCGATCTGCTTTCAATTCCAAGAATGCTGAATAATTGGCTTGATATCGGAATAACCGCCCATAGTCAAGCTCCAACATAACGTTTGCTACACGGTCAAGGAAATACCGGTCATGGGTAATCATGAGTAACGCACCACGGCGCTTCTGTAAATATTGCTCTAACCACGCTACGGAATCCGTATCAATATGGTTCGTAGGCTCATCCAGGATCAACAATTCGCAAGGTTGAATTAGGGCATTAGCCAATGCTACACGCTTGCGTTGTCCACCAGATAGCGTCCCCATCAAACTTTCAAACTGTGTAAGTCCTAGCTTATTCAGAATGATCTTCGCTTCACTTTCAAGATTCCAAGCCTGTAGTGTATCCATATCCTGATTTAACTCCAACAATCTCTCCAGGACTTCTTCATTTGAAGGATCAAGATCTAATAAATCCATCGTTTCTGTATAGTCACGCACAACTTTCATTTGCGGATCATTACCTTGGAAGACTTGTTGTAATACGGTCATTTCAGGGTCATAATCAGGATTCTGTGCGAGTGTTCTAATTCTAACGCCATTCCCACTTGAGATTTGTCCTTCATCCGGCTTTTCTAATCCAGCAATAATACGTAAGAACGTTGATTTGCCCGTTCCATTTACACCAACAATACCAATCTTATCCTGATCTTCCATACCGAAAGAAGCATCTTTAAATAGTACCTTTTCACCATAACTTTTACTTATATGTTCTACAGTCAATATGTTCATCTCTATTTTTCCCTACTAACTTATCATATTTGAACGGCAATCATTCGATGTACTTGTATCAGCAGCGAATCATTCCAATCCATTGTACCATTTATTATCAACCATTTATAATCCCATATATAATCCAATTATACAAGCAACGATTCCTCCAACGACAGAACTCCATACATTGACGGCATCATTATTCATTCTAGGCCAACCTCGGACCTGTATTGTCGGTATGTCGCAATGGTTTATCACTTCTACCTCTTTGTCACATACACTACATTTGTACATGACCTGAATCGATGCTCCTAACAATGAATCAGTAAAGGCTCCCACGAGTCCTCCGACAAGCCCTACTAGTACCCATATCAGAAGCACCGTCCATTGAATATCTGACCATGGGCTAGATAAGACTTCCAACACCCACGCAAATCCCCCAATCATCGCTCCACCAGCAGCCGCAGCAGCGCTTCCTAAGAGGGATACGCCCCCAGATGTTCCAACCGTCAACACCTTACCATTTAACACTGAGCGTGGAGGTCTGGTGCTTAAACTTCCTATCTCCGTAGCCCATGTATCTGCAGTCACTGTAGCCATAATGCCTATGAATAGGTAAGACCATTCAGGATGAGGCCATATCGCATTTAGCATACATAACACCATCCCCAATCCACCGTTTGCTAGTACTTGTCCAGCATCACGCCGTCCAGTCTTTGCATATGACTTTTCCAATTCAGCCTTTTGGCTTTGACGGAACTTGGATAGGGCTGATGACGAGACGAAGAATGCAAGTAAAATACCGAACCAGAATAAACCTCCAGCCGCGAAGTATATGGTCCCCATGATCGTTGCCGCAAGTGCACCTGAGAACGTAAGGGACTTCTTCCGATAGGCTGAAGTTGATACCATTAGTGCACATATAATACCTATAATCCACATCATACCGCGTTATCCAATAACACAGCTTCCCAGCTGTTTATCTCCCCATAAGAGCTTGAATTCATCTCCTGAAGATACAGGTCCAACACCTGCTGGTGTACCCGTAAAGATCAAATCACCTTTACCTAATCCATAATGTAAGCCTATGTAATCCACAATATTTTGCAATGAGAAGATCATATCACTCGCATTACCACGCTGTACTTCCACGTTATTCTTAATGACCGTAAAGTCTTGTGCATTTAATTCTTCCAAACCTGGAAATGCGACGAATGGCGTAAGTGGTGCGGATGATTTAAACCCTTTCGCAGCTGTCCACGGATGACCCTTTTCCTTAATGACTTGCTGAACATCACGCAACGTGAAATCAATTCCTAACGCCATAACGTCAACTAACTCATTAACAGAAATCCCTGGCTCATAATCCCGATGAATTAGGATAACAATTTCCCCTTCATAATGTACTTCACCTTGATCTTGGGGTAATGTAATGATGCTCTGATCAAGTGGAATAACCGCGTGAGAAGGTTTCATGAATATCATTGGTTCTTGCGGTACAGCATTACCCAGCTCTGCTGCATGTAATCTGTAGTTACGGCCAACACAATAGACATTACGAATCATTGAATCCATGAGTTTATCAGTCCCTTTTTTGTGATTTCCAATGCCAAAAAGATTGTTTGTGTTCTAAGAAAGTAGCGCCCCATACATCTGGACGATTGGTACATATCATGATTTCTGGATTTATTGATGCCAGACGTTTCATTCCCGTAGCATCATCCACGGTCCATGCCATGACAGTTATTCCTGCCGAGACAAGCATCGAGGCAAGCGTTGAATCCAAATGAGTTGCCCCTATCGATAGGAATGAACAACGCAGCTCTTTAAGTCTCTCCAGTAAATCAAGCGGCCTGGCATCTATGATAAGCCCTGTTGGAAAATTAGGATTTAATTCTTTCACTTTTCTTAACGCATCTGTGTCAAATGACGTCAGTACCACATCGTTCTGCATATGATAATACGCAATTCGTTCCATAACAGCTTGCTCAAGACCAGGGTACATGTCCCCCTTCGTCTTTAGTTCAATATTAAGGCGAAGTCTCCCACAACTAAGCTTAAGTACTTCATCCAGTGTAGGAATCCGTTCTCCTCTAAAAGCACGGCTCTTCCAGCTCCCTGCATCTAGTTGCTGAAGTTGTGCCCATGTGTGATCTTTCACTAAGCCCTTACCGTTCGTCGTCCGATTCAGTGTGAAGTCATGAATAACAACAGGTATACCATCCTTCGATAGTTGTGTATCAATCTCAACCCATTGCACAAAAGATTCTGCCATGGCCATTGTTATCGCTGCCATGGTATTCTCAGGAGCAATGTATGAAAATCCCCTGTGGGCTACACATAAATTATTCACAATGCTTCAACCTCCTCAAGGTATGACGAAATCATGATTTAGGTTTAATAACTGTACCGTCTTTATTTATGGTTACACCACCAATAGATAAGGTCTGTATTTCTTTAAACAGTTGTTGCCCTTCTTCAGCTGACATCGGTACGGGTTGACCTATCTCCGCGTGGAAAGGAATAAGCTTGATCTTGCAATCACCCTTCGGCGTACAAGTGGTTGCGAAGACAGCTGTCTTCCAAGTCGATGGCGTTGCCGATTTAGTGAATATGAAATTGCCCGTACTATAGGCAATCCACTTGCCCTTGTACTGCTCAAGCCCTTGAAGGACATGAGGATGAGATCCTATGACAAGATCAGCACCAGCATCTACGAATTGATGAGCTAGCTGTGTCTGATTCACATTAGGAGTCAAAGCTCGCTCTATTCCCCAATGTGCCATAACGATGACGATATCAGCATTTTTGCGCGCCTTTGCGATAGATTGCAGAGCCGCAGTTGGATCATAAGCTGATGCTACACCCGGTTTGCCTTTTGTTGCAAACCACTCGGTATCAGGTACTACACGACTGACGGCTACAAGTGCAATCTTTACACCTTGACGTGTGAAATACTCTGGTGCATAGGCTTCCTCTGCATTTTTACCAGCACCCGCATACTGAAGCTTACTCTCTTCCAAGTGTTTCAACGTATCCAGCAGTCCTGGAACGCCTTGATCCAAGATATGATTATTAGCAAGGCCTACGGCATCCATTCCCCCCTTCTTCAGGGCATCAAGCGCCTTAGGGGAGGACTTGAATACATATTGTTTATTAGTAGCTCCTACGCCCGCTGTCGTTACCGGTGTTTCTAGGTTTGCAATCGTAAGGTCATCTTTTTGAAAAAGGTCCCCTACATATTTAAAGGGATAATCATACCCTTCTTGTTTCAGTTTACCCTCTACTTTACCGGAGAATATCATATCCCCTGCAAAGTGGAAATTAAGAATGGTATCTGCATTCGCTACGATCTTGTTCGGATCATCCGATTCGACAGGTTTCACCGTCTCTTTGGGTTCTTCTGATAATTTGTGTTCATTAACTATTTCCGAATCTTTAGGAGATTCAAGCTTAATGGTTTCCGTTTCTTTCGTATCATTCGTTTCATTCGTTATTTCCTTCGCTTCATCCTTGGGTATAGGTTGATCCTTCTCTAAATTTTCCGCAGGTGAACTATCAGTATCAATACTTGGACTATCTGCTGTAGGTGGAAGCTCTGAGAAAGAATTAGATGATGATTTCACAGGCGGTTGAGCCAATTTATTATCTTTGGTTATCCAGTAATACGAAAATAACATCACTATCAACGTAACTAGACATGCATTAAGTAGCACCCATGACTTGCTGGAGCGCCTTTTTTTCACTCTTCTTGTTGCTTTACTTTTACTAGAACGTGGTGGGTACATTGTTCACTCCTTCTTATACCTTGAAAATGTTCGAACCGTATCACTTTTCATTATATCAGGTTCAGCTAAACAAATAGAACCCCCGAAATAATTCGGGAGTTCCTATTGTGATGCCATTATGTCTTATAAATTCAGTTGATACAACTGAATTATGAATTTGTTAAAGCAGCCAGAACCTCATCACGAAGAGTTTCCATATAGAGAGGATCACTATTCAACGAATCAATACGCATTAAACGCATGTCCAGTTCTTTCGAGATGGCTTGAGCCTCAATATCCAGATCGTACAATACTTCCAAATGGTCTGATACGAAACCTACAGGTGCTACAAGTACATTCTCGATTTGTTCTACACTAAGTTCTTGAAGAGTATCCAGAATATCAGGTCCTAACCATGGCTCAGCCGTCCGCCCAGCGCTTTGCCAAGAGAACTGCCATGAAGTAACTCCTGTCGCTTCAGCGATAGCTCGTGAAGTCTCCAGTAGTTGCTCTGGGTATGGGTCTCCCATCTCGACGATTCGACTAGGTAGACTATGTGCGCTAAATAATACTCTTACTTCCTCACGAACAGCTCCCGCTTCCTCGAATTGATCCAGCTTCGTACTTACACGTTCGCTAAGTGCCTGAATCAACTTAGGATGTAGATGATAACTTTCGACAAAGGACATCTCTATTCCCAATTCCTTTGCTTTCTCCTGAGCCCGTTTGATATAGCTACCTACGCTCATGATGGAATAATGAGGTGCTAACACAATACCAACTGCACGCTTGATACCGTCTTTAGCCATTTCCTCTACACCGTCTTCAATAAATGGCGATGCATGTTTTAATCCTTGGTAGCACACATACTCAATCTCGGATTGTTCTTGGTCTCGATTGAGTGCTGCTTGTAGTTCAGATACCTGTTGATTCGTATTCTCGCGAAGTGGGAATACGCCACCCACGATCGCTTCATAACGACTTGTTAAATCTTGAAGTTGCTCTGGAGTTGGGGCATTGCCCCGGCGAATATGCGTATAATAAGCTTCAATTCCGTCTATGCTCTCCGGTGTTCCGTATGACATAACCAACACGCCTACTTTAGATTTCACGAGCTAACCACCTCTAAGTCAGTATAGGTTTACACAAATTAATCTTTTTAGGATTGGATTTGGGAAGCAGAATATTCATGAACAAATTCTGTCAATTCACGCAGTTTATCAAGCGATGCTTCTGGGAATAACCCATGTCCTAAATTGAAAATAAAACCAGGTTCAGCAATACCATCATCAATGATTTCTTTCGCATATTGTTTAATAACATCCATAGGCGCAGTCAAGATAAATGGATCTAGATTTCCTTGCATAGCAAATCGACCACTTGTTCTTCTTCGTCCTTCAGAGATAGATAATCTCCAATCTAGACCAATCACATCAGATTGCAAGTTACTTAGCCTTGGTAAGAGTTCTCCAGAACTTACACCTGGAAAATAAATTTTGGGTACATTCAAATCCGAAAGTTCGGCAAAGATACGAGTAACCGTTGGAAGCACGAACTTCTCGAAGTCTTTCGGAGCAAGTGCCCCTACCCAACTATCAAATAGCTGGATTGCTTTACCACCATTGGAAATATGTGATCTCACATAGGTAATGACCATATCTCCTAGCTTGTCCATTAAGGAGAACCAAAGATGCGGCTCACTATACATCATAGTCTTCGTAAGAATATAGTTCTTGGACGGTCGACCTTCAATCAAGTAACTAGCAATTGTAAAAGGCGCTCCGGCAAAAGTAATAAGTGGAACATTCAATTCTTTATCTAGAATCCGAATGGTCTCTAAAATATGACTTAGATCCTTATCCACATCAATTGGGCGGAGGCGTTCAATATCTGCGGCAGAACGAATTGGATTATCAATCACAGGTCCTATGTTCTTGACGATATCGAAATCAATACCAAGGGAAGCTACAGGATTCATAATATCAGAATAAAGAATAGCTGCATCGACACCTAGCTTATGTACGGGCATCATCGTAATTTGAGCTGCGAGCTCCGGTTGACGACATATTTCAAGTAAACTATATTTTTCTTTGATTTTGCGGTATTCCGGATCATAACGACCCGCTTGTCTCATATACCAGACGGGTACATGTTTAACATCCTGCTTAAAGCAAGCGCGTATAAAAGTATCATTGTAGGTCATTCATAGGCCTCCAGTATAGTAAGTTTTCCCTTCATATATTATGCCCCTTTTAAAAGTAAGTAACAACTATCACACCGTACAATGTCATGGCAATACTATGACATTCCTATCATTTTAGCAAAACCTTGTGTGCTATACTGAAATATTGTTCTTTAAGCAAATTGTATCGACACCTTAGATAAGGAAGTGACGGCATTTGAAGACTTGGAAGGTAAATCTTATCGTACTTTGGATTGGACAATTTCTCATCAATGCTGGAATGACTATGATTACACCATTCTTAGCTTTATATCTCGCCAAAGATTTAGGAGTACAAGACGATCATGCCATTGGCATATGGGCTGGACTCATTTTCGCTGCTAACTTCTTGACGTCATTCTTATTTCAGCCACTTTGGGGTAAGCTTGCAGACCGATATGGACGTAAAATCATGTTATTACGGTCAGGTTTTGGTATGGCCATTGTCATCGTGCTTATGGGATTCGCAAGAAATCCGTGGGAACTATTGTTACTCCGTCTATTGAACGGTACCATATCAGGGTTCAATCCCGCCGCAATCTCACTTGTATCAGGAACCACGCCTAAAGACCGTATGGGATTTGCCATGGGAATGATGCAATCTGGTGTTGTTGCTGGAACCATCCTTGGTCCACTAATTGGTGGTATTCTGGCTGATATTATCGGATTTCGTCCTATTTTCTATATTACAGGAATTCTAATTCTGCTCGCATCGTTCCTAGCA
Organism: Paenibacillus antarcticus; assembly: GCF_001637225.1. Lineage (GTDB taxonomy): Bacteria > Bacillota > Bacilli > Paenibacillales > Paenibacillaceae > Paenibacillus_AQ > Paenibacillus_AQ antarcticus. The sequence goes on along the minus strand of NZ_LVJI01000025.1, from coordinate 9,590 downwards.
CTATTCTTAGTCAAAGAAACCTTTGATCGCGAAGAAGCTTCACAAATCCCTCAAGTATCTGTCATCCAAGGTTTTAAAGATTTAGCACACATTCCTCAGTTGCCAGCGCTATTTGCTGTGACTTTTCTTTTACAATTTGCCATGGTAAGCCCCATGTCATTATTAGCATTATATGTACAAAGACTTCATAACTCTTCTGAAGACATTGCTTTTTGGGCTGGTGTAGTTATAGCTGTAACAGGGGTCTCTAATATGATCTCTTCACCCGTCCTTGGTAAGTTAAGTGATAAATTAGGAGCTCATCGCATCCTTACTTATGCCTTAATAGGTACCTCACTTACTCTGATCCCTCAAGCATTTGTACATAATGTATGGCAACTCATCGTGATCCGATTCCTGATGGGTATGTTTATGGGTGGTTTATTACCGAGTGTGAATGCTCTCATTCGTGCCTATACGCCTGATGGTATGGAGAGTCGTTCATTTGGATTTAACAGTAGTACACTTGCCCTCGGTAGTATGATGGGTGCCGTAGTTGGAGGATTATTATCTGGCATCATTGGAATCGAGGGCTTATTTATCATCTCGGGATGCTTACTTCTACTGAACATGGTATGGGTAAGACTAAAGCTCTATACCCGTATCGATAAACATCGTACATTTCGTTAAATATTACAAAGTGTCAACAAAAAGAGACTATACCCTAAGGTCATGAATCAGACCTTTGGGATAGCCCCTTAAAATAATTGCAACGATTACTATTATGATCAATTAACCTCTTACTTGACCCATGAGATGGACAATCCATCGTAGTCTGGAAGTAATGTGCTCACAAGACGATCATCTGTAGCCACTTTCTCATTGAAATGACGCATTCCTAGAACCGCTGGTCCATTCTTCTCTGAATTCAATGTGCGTCCACGTAAGAAGCAGTTATCCCCTACAATCAATGATCCAGGCTTGGACAACTGAATAGCATACTCTAAGTACAATGGGTAGTTCTCCTTATCAGCATCAATAAAAAAGAAATCAAACGTTCTACCAGCTTGTTTGAGTTCTTCTAGACTGTCGAGTGCTTGCCCGATCATATAATCCACATGGGAACCCAGTCCTGCGGATTCCAGATTACCCTTCGCAAGATTCGCATACTCTTCCTTTAATTCCAAGGAGAGTAGTTGTCCATTCGTTGGAAGACCCCTTGCAATACAAATGCCACTATATCCACCCAAAGCACCTATTTCAAGAGCACTCTGCGCACGAGCTGTCTGAACAAGTAACGTTAGAAGCCTGCCATATGCAGGAGCTACCGACACTTCTGGCATTCCCTTTTTGATAATACTTTTTTTTACTTGCTGCAATTGCTCATCTTCTTGATACAATTGGTTAACATATTCATCAGGGGTTAAATTCAACGCCATTTCCTCCTTAAGACTAACTTTCCATATAAGCCTATTTGTTTTATAATAAATGTTTGGTTGTACGTTTAAGCGTTACTAAGTCATTATTGTATGTGTTTTGTCGATAATCGGCAAGACTGCTTTAAATTTATAGGTCTCTCAGTATTGCCGTAATGCAGTACAGATGGCCGGATGGAGTTGAATTGTAAACCGTGGCTAACTTGCAACTTATTGCTACCGCACCAATGGGCTTAGAGTCAATCGTGGCTCGAGAATTAAAAGAACTCGGTTACCATGATGTGACGGTTGAGAATGGACGTGTCATCTTTAGTGGTGACTTAATCGATATATGTCGTTGTAATTTATGGCTTCGTACCTCAGACCGTATTTTGATTCTGATGGGCGAATTCACGGCTCTCACTTTCGACGAATTGTTCGAAGGTGTCAAAGCATTACCGTGGCAGGATGTGATTCCTCAGAACGGTGAATTCCCTGTTGAAGGACGTTCACTGAAGTCACAACTAAGCAGCGTGCCTGCTTGTCAAAGTATCGTTAAGAAAGCAATCGTCGACAAATTAAACCAGACTTACCATACGGAATGGTTCCCTGAAGATGGACCACGTTATGTCGTTGAGGTCATTATGTTAAATGATACTGCCTTGATCACACTTGATACAACAGGATCTGGTCTTCATAAACGTGGCTATCGTAAGCTCGTGACGGAAGCTCCATTGAAGGAGACAATGGCTGCGGCACTTATCCAATTAAGCCGTTGGAATCCTACTAGACCTTTCTACGATCCATGTTGTGGTTCAGGTACTCTTTTAGTTGAGGCCGCGATGATTGGCTGGAACATCGCTCCGGGACTACGTCGTACCTTTAACTCTGAAGAATGGCCTATCATCCCTGAACATCTATGGAATGAAGCAAGGGAAGAAGCTTTTGATTCCGTTCGCGATGATATTCCTTTGCAGATTTCCGGAAGTGATATCGATCCAAGCGCTATCGAAGTTGCTCAAGCTGCGGTAAATGCAGCTGGATTTGCAAAAGATATTAAGTTAGAAGTATTACCCATCAGCAAAGCAAGACCTCAAGGAGATTTCGGTTGCATAATTACCAACCCACCTTACGGGGAGCGTTTAAGTGAAATAGCGGAAGTAGAACAAATTATCCGTGATTTAAAGAAGCTGACGGTAAGTATACCTTCTTGGTCATTCTTTGCGATTAGTTCAACTAAACGTTTCGAGACCATCTTCAACAAGAAAGCTGACAAACGGCGCAAGTTATACAACGGAACCATCGAATGTCAATATTATCAATACCTTGGACCACTTCCACCTCGTGGGCGTGGGGAATCCCAATTACACATTGAATAACTATCAATTCCCCGCATGATCAACAGGAGCGAATTCAGTACACTACTGAATTCGCTCCTGTTGTCTATCTATACGCTGTTCTAATCCCACATCCTAAAACCTACCTTCCATTGAAAACAATCATTGGAGTGATATGATAGAAAAAGCCTATTACTTTTACATTTCGTTAACAAAAAGGAGCGCTATTCGTGTATTTCCAAAGAGACAACAACCTCGGTAATAGTTGGAGCCGTAACAACAAGCTTCATCTATTCCGATTCATCAGCTATCCATTATTTATTCTTCTCATGCTTTGCAAAATAACTCTGATCGATCATCGCCTTAACATTCCGTATGTAAATCTAAGTTTTCTTGATTCTATTATTGCCATAGGATCAATCATGATCGTATCATTCTGGGCGTTCTGGTTACCCCGCGGAGGCTATCTCATATCGCTTGTGCTATTGAATTTATTTCTAACGGCAATTATGTATTCAGATCTGGTCTATTATCGATATTTCGGGGACTTTATTACGATACCTGTACTTCTTCAGACTGGGCAAATCAGTTCGTTAGGAGACAGTATACAATCTCTTATACACTGGAATGATCTATACTTCTTTGTTGATTGGGTAATCATCAGCGCTTATGCCATCATCAAGCTTATTCAACGACTTAGAAGAAACACCAGTTGGCCTATCCACCAGACACGTTCAACCTATCTTAGACGTAAAAGTATTCTCCATCGATTCATCACAGGTATTCTAATCTTAGTCATTGGATCGGTTCTGACCTTTGCTCCCATTAAATACTACAGTGAAACCTGGGCCAAAGGCGTGTTCGAAAGTAATTGGTGGAACATCACGCTATACAATGTCACAGGTATACTAGGATTTCATGGCTATGATATTTATCGATATGCCCAAGATCATCTTGGCCCCGATCCCACACTTCCGGAAGAAGAAATGGATGCCATTAAGGCCTTATTTCAACAGAAGAGTGATCAACGTTCTGTACAAAACGAAGCATTCGGAAAGTACAAGAATAGTAATGTCGTAGTCGTTCAAGTTGAAGCCTTCATGAATTTTATGATCGGTAAAAGCATCAATGGGGAAGAAATTACTCCGAATTTCAACAAACTAATGAAAGAAAGTATGTACTTCAGCAATTATTATCACCAGACAGGACAAGGAAGAACATCCGATGCAGACTTTAGTTCTCATAGTTCACTACATCCTCTGCCCTCAGGTTCTGTATTCGTTCGTTATCCTAATCATCATTACGATATGTTACCAACCATCTTGAAAGAACACGGATACTCACCAAACGTATTTCATGCTTACGATAGCAGCTTTTGGAATCGGACAATCATGTATAACAATATGGGTTATGACCGCTTCTTCAGCAAAAAAGATTTCACTATCGATGAGCCAATGGGCTGGTCACTTAGTGATAACTCATTCTTCAAACAATCCCTAGATGAGATGACATCGATCACGGAGCCTTTCTACTCTTTTCTTATTACGCTTTCCAGCCATCACCCTTACACGATCCCTAAGGATAAACAAGGTTTAGATGTGGGTGAATTCAGTGATAATATATTCGGGAATTATCTACAATCTATTCATTATGTTGATGATGCACTGGGGAAATTTACAGAGCAGATGAAAAAACAGGGGCTTTGGGATAATACCATCCTTGTCGTATATGGAGATCATGATAATTCAATTAAAGACAAGCCCTATTACGAACAATTTCTAGGTAAAAGCTTGAATGATCTCGATATGGAGCAAATCATGAATCAAGTTCCTTTACTAGTACATCTACCTGATGGCAGTCAAGTCGGAGAATATTCAGAGCCTTCTGGCCAACTGGATATGACACCATCTCTCCTCCACCTACTTGGTATTCCAACGGATTCCTATCACATGTTAGGTAATAATTTATTTGCTGAAGAGGATCGATTTGTAGTTCTTCGTTCTGGGGCTTTCTCAGATAATAACGTATTTTATATTCCTTCCCCAGACGGCATATTCGAGAACGGTCGTTGCTATGATCTCAATACACGTGAAAAGACGACTGTCGGTAGCTGTCGTGTCGGCTTCGATCAAGCCAAGTTTCAACTTCGTAGCTCAGATCAAGTTATCCAGTATGATTTGCTCAGTAAATTGGATGATGAATAATTCTTCACATGAAAGAAACCTCCACAAATGAGAATACTCATTGTGGAGGTTTCTTTCATATCTAAACCAACATTAATCATTAGCCTTCTGAAACATTAACTGCCGCTAGCCTACTTTTCTCTTCAGCAAGCCAAGCCTCCGTTTGTTCCGCAGCTAGTCCATTCTCGCTGCCTTGAAGTGCCTGAACAGCATGCTCCGCATGAATCAAGGAATTCTCCGCTTGATCCACCAACTGCTCCGTAGGATGGCTTACAGCTTGAGTGATCGACTGATGGAGCCGATCCACAGCGTTATTCGCTTGAGACTCAGGTGTGTTCGTTTGCATACTAGAAAAATCACGTTTAGACATTCATATGCTCCCCCTTTTAGTACATATTCCATATCAGTCACCATCATTAGCTTGGTTCCAACAGAAAAGAACTATGCACAAAGAGAAACATCATCATTTACCAATGGGCTATTTTTTTATAAACGGAGCTGCCTTAGCTAGTACCTCATCTTCTGTCGGTGCACTTATATAACGTCCATTAATATAGATGAATGCTCTTTTTCCGCAAGGACCACAGTAAGATTTACATACGACCTGAATTTCAGCGTCAGGCGCCATCTTTTGAATCTTGGGTACAATACTTTTGAGCCGTATGTGCTTACACTTATCACATACGCGTATATCATTTGCCATGTTCATTCCAACCTTCTTCACTTTTTCTATCTTAGTGGTCCCCGTGATTGCCCATGGATGGATTCGTTATAACAAACCCCTCCTCAGGAAGGTACAGGTAATCAATTTTTACACCATCAAGTAATGGCTCATTCTTATTCAAAATCACATCGATATCTTTATCCGTCGATACCACTTCATCATTCTCCGTTGCCATATCCAAGTCCAAACCATAATGGGCATGGTCCCCATGGGCGTGTGTGATGAGTACACGGATTTTCAATTCTTTATTGTCTTCTTTGCTCAATTCTTTAGATAGTACTTTTGCCGCATTACGAGTAATTTTACACTTCATCTGCTGCATCTCCTAAATTAGATGTGATGGCTAATTCCTTTATATATTGTAAAGAAACAGATCCTAATTCGCAAGACATGGCTTGTCCTTATTTATGACAGATTAGCAACTCATTGTTGTGGAACCCATACATCTACAATGTTGGATATTTGCGTTCCACCCGTGTTGTAAACCAACCCATTAATAACATTGTTATTCCGATATCATCTATAGGTAGTCCTGGTAATAAATCAAAAGGAAAAATCCAATAAACAACTACAGGTACTAAGAATAACAACTTGTCTCCTAGCGAAACCTGAGATGACATTACATATCTTCGTACATTTGTAAACATGACAGACCAATGCTTAAAGGAAAATATTCTTCTTCGTTTCATGAATTTCTACCTCCAGTCTTAGACCTATGAAAAAGAGGAAGCAACCGCTTGAAGGAAAAGAATCATGCTTAAGCGGTCGGCCCCCTCTGGTATAACATACGACTTGAGGCTGAAAATGTTTCATAATGATTTCATAAACTCATCAATTCACCCACGATTAAACCTACCTCAAGACTCATATTTCGATAATCATAGAGTGGAAGGGGATTCACACCTTGACCTATTTCCACCGTGAAGCCTGGACGTTTGAAATGTTGAATGAACCAATCTTTATAGCCTGCGTCACTACCCTGTAATTTCACTGAACGATATCCACTGACTTGGGCTAATTTTTGACTCCATTTCTCACTCATCTCTGGTTCATAGTCACGATAATTCCAGTATATTTCTTGGCCTTGGCTGTGTAACGCCACGACCGTGTCAGGGCTTATATCTAATGTGAAAGCAGCAAGTGCTCTAGATTCCGGTTCACATAATGGACTTGTTCCTGCATAATCACGAGGTGCTGGGAGTATCTTTCCTCTACGGATCACTTCCTCTTCCCAATGCGCGGGAAACTGATCCCCAAGGTCTACACCTCGAATATTCGCTTTCCAATGTTTGAAATCGTTGCGGTGACTATTGTATTCCATAATTTCAGTGTAGAAGGGATGTTCAGGAGTAACACCTTCTTGAACCAAAGCTACACCGTCTGGATTAGCCATAGGCAGCACCCATAACGTACAATTGTCGAACCATTCTTGTGGATTATACCCATTCCACATACGCTGACTCTGATAAGCTTCCGCGTATTCCTCTACGAATCGCATCACACATAACGTTGTCATCCATTCATTAGCATGGATGGATGCATTCACATGTATTATTCGCTTCCCCTTTCCTATTTTTAATATTTCAAGCGACTTACCCATAACGCTTTCACCTATTGAATTTGCCTCAATAAACTTATATTTACCCAATAACTCTGTAATATGCTTCATCATATCTCTGTATCCGTATTCACCTTGAGGTTCAACAATAGACATCTTTTCCGACGAAGGAAGTACAAGAATGCGTCCAATCGGGAACCGATCGTGGGAGATACCAGGATTAAACCCTTCGAGAGCCTGTTCCGTAATTGAAAATTGTTCTAGCACGCGTGCAAGTGTATCACCCGATTGTATAGCATATCTCCGCCGAGGTGTAGAAGGTATAAATAATATTTGTCCAGGAATAAGATAGGGTTGATCAGAGGCCCAAGGATTGGCGTTCAGGATATTCTCTGGTTTAAGGCCTCTAATCATAGCGATGCGTTGCAATGTATCTCCTCCACGAACGATATATTCTAGCATACATACCATCCTTTCTTTATGACTTGGTGTGAGCCACAAACATCAAAGATTTGGTGCTTAGATTGTATGTCTATACCCTTGTCCTTCATTCGTAATCACGAAATAATTATTTCGTTCTACAAGATATGCAAAAAGCCCGAAGTTCAATTGAACTTCGGGCTAGTCTACTCTATTCATGATTCAGTTGTGCTGATGACTAACTTCATTCTTCAAAGGTAGACACTTGCCAGACGACAGGAGTACGTCTTATCTGTTCGCCCAACCATTCATTCGCAATCTTCTTGAATATTTCGCCATCTCCACTACAGAAAAACTGGTGTACCGGGCTTTCATCACTCTTTGCAAGTTGGCCCTTTTCGTATAAAATCGTACTGATTTCCCTCGCCGTCTCATCAGCTGAACTAATCAGTTTAACATTACTTCCCATAACCTCTTGAATGGAATCCATAAGAAAAGGATAGTGTGTACATCCAAGAATAAGGCAATCAATAGAAGTGTCACGAATGTTCTGTAGTGACCGCTTCACAATATCTGTTGTCCCTTCTGCTCGGAATAATCCTTGCTCTACAAGTGGTACAAGCAGTGGACAAGCTTCACTTATCACATTTACATATGGAGAGAGTTCTTTAAGGGCAGCCGTATAGGCCCCGCTCCCAATTGTACCCACTGTCCCTATAACACCAACGTCCCCTGTCTTCGTTGCACTGATCGCTGCACGAGCTCCTGGATGAATAACGCCAATAACAGGTATATTTACCTTTTCCGAAATATATGTGAGTGCCGCTGCCGTTGCAGTATTACATGCAATAACAATCATCTTAGGTTCAAATTGGAGAAGGAAGTCTACAATTTGTTCGGTGAATAATCTGACTTGATCCGATGACCTTGGTCCATATGGTGTGCGGGCAGTATCTCCAAAATATATAATTTTCTCACGTGGGAGCTGTCTCATCACTTCTTTAGCTACCGTTAGCCCCCCAACACCCGAGTCTAATATTGCAATTGCATGTTGCACAAACACACCGCTTCCTTCTGTATCGATTTCTGTTTCCTACTTTGCTACCATATGTCAGTAAATATTATAACGTACCTTAAATTCTAACCCAATTCATTTCGAGCTTCAAGAAAAGTATCTATTGTTCTTAAATCACAATAGGATAAGGTCTGTATGGGCTATCATTATCAGATCTATTCTTCCATTAATTACAGGATTCGATAAGGAACTTACCCAAAGCAAGATTGTAAATAAATCCAGTGTTTACAGAGTTTATTGTATATTTGTATAAATAAGGAGAAGACACTCCATTGAACCAAAGAACATATTGACATATTCCCATTGTGGTCTCTTCATTATCTTCTATAAATTAAAAAGAGGACGTTCACACATCCTCTTTCTAATTTGGCTAAAAGATAAAAACGTCTACTATTAAACAGTTAAATCGTTAGTAACTTCCCTCTATGCAATTTGTGTGATAACAAGATGTGCTGAAACAGCCCTTGTCCCTCCAGCGAGAGGAGTGATAGTTAGTGCAGTGGAATTGCCGGCAGGATTTCGTACGGTCAGTATGGAATTAATGACTGTTGTTTGTACAAGAGCCATTTCTATAATCTCAGATGTACCTGTTGCTCGCCCGACTACTGTATAGGCCAGATCAGCGCCGTTGAGCGTTAAAATGAGTTGCCCAGCTTCAGTTACACTGACCTGAAACAATACCTGATAAGTGCCAATGGCGGCCAAATTAAATGTACTGGGACCCGTTCGGGCAATAGTAGTCCCGCTGGTTGGTCCATTTTGAGGAAAACTTACATCTGTGCCAGGAGCAACTGTTGCTGCATTATCCGGAGGCATCAAGGCAAAAAAATCAGCAAAGCTTAATACTCCTGCTGCGCCTGTTGCCCCAGTTCCTCCTGTTGCTCCTGCTGCTCCGGTTG
>NZ_LVJI01000024.1 GCF_001637225.1 Paenibacillus antarcticus | reverse complement strand
CTGTTGCTCCTGTTGCTCCTACTCCTGGACCTGTCGGTCCTGCTACTCCAGTTGCTCCTGTTGCTCCAATTCCACCAGTTCCTCCAGGAAAACCTTGAGGTCCTTGTGGTCCTTGTGGTCCGCGAGGACCAACAACCGTCGGAGTAGTAACATTTACTTTAGGTGGGGGACACGTTACCCGCACTACTTTTTTAATCACTTTAACACAGCGTTTCCTTCTTTTTCCCTTCGTAGGACAAACAATTAGGATTTTCTTTTTACACCGCTTTTTTTTACCTGAACAACTCAATATCGGACACCTCCCTATTAAGATAGTTTAGTGTACGTGAGTAGTTAGTTTTAGGGATGGACTAATAACCTGCTTTTAGATAAAATGAAACTTATTTCCAGAAAATAGGTTAATGATATGTTAGTTTCGCCTTTGATTTTATTAGAATCCTCACACCCTTTCCGTTTTATTTCCATAATTTAATAACAGGAAGTCTCACACTTCACTACATAGACCCAAATTTCACCCCTGAATGAATACCTAAGAAAAATACAAAAAACAGATGATAAAATTAATAATCATTATGCGTACATTCGAAATTAGTTTTTTGCAACGAATATAATTTTATAATAAATAAGAGACTCCTATTGGAGTCTCTTATCTTAATACATCAATGTTTATTATTTTTCCGAGCTTAGATTAACTAAATCAAATGCATCTAATTCTGGCTCTTCTTGTACAGATGAAATCTTAACCAACTCATCTTGTGATTCATTATTACCATGCCGCCATGACTGAATATCCTGAACAATATCATTGGCCTTCGTCTTCACGATCCCATATATATTTGCACTTTGCTCACCAGCTACACTCACAAGTTCTTGCGTCTTACTACTTACTAGTCGTGATTTATCTACAATGTCCTTACGCAATTCTGTTCCTTGTTTCGGTGCAAGTAGTAACGCAGTCACCGATCCAACGACACCACCAACCAAAGCTCCCCATAAGAAGCCTTTGCTATTATTATTCATCGTTCATCTCTCCTTCTTCCTTAGCTTTAGACTCCCTACCGTTAAGGAGCATCTGATATGCCCCTTAATATAAGAACGGGCGAATGCCTATTTGTTAATTGCATTATAGTCAGAAGGAGCTTGGCTTGACACTCAGGACAACCAAAAAAAATGAATCATTCATCTACGCTTTGAGTATTACGTTGATTCGCATCATGAGCAGACCCTGTATTGAGATCAAGTACGACACGTGGTGGTACAACTAAAGCATGTTGGTGTTCACATAAGTAAGCTTTATTCGCAGAAGTTCCGATGGACTCTCCATTATGAACGATATCACCCTGGTCATATAAATATTTAGAAATCACAAGTAAATCCCGTCCTAATGCGCTAGGATCTAAATCATAGAAGTGACATTGTACATCGGGAATGCCCAATGCGGATAACCCAAGTGTATCCATGATCATTTCCTTTTCTTTCCCAGTACTATACAAACGAAGATTTACCGCACCATATAACTTCTCACCTTGTAGAGAGGCTTCCAAATACGCATGAGGTTCAACCAACTTATCACTCGTGTGCCAGAACATAGCCTTGCAAGGTGTAGATTCTAATATAGCTTGTACCACTCCTGAAATGAGTTCGAACCGTTCCTTATACGGTAAATCGCCCGCAAATAAATCATGAATACGAACACTATATTTACATTTCGTTATCGTTGTCTGTGCATCCGTCCAATGAAAAGATTGTTGAAGTGCACTATCGAAACGATCGAAGCCTTGAAGCATATGAGGTTCATAAATGCAGCTCTGTGCATACTCAACATCTCCATCATCGAATGTCACCTTATGATCCAGATGAGAAAAGACCAGAGGCTGTACACGCTCTTCTCCTGACTCTACAGCTTCCTCTGCAAAAGTTGAAGAAACATGATTGGTTGCATCTGATACTTTCACTGCCCCTGTGTATTTTTCCAAAGAGGCAAGAAGTGTCTCACTTGATATATTCGGTTGTTGTTCATATAAGAACTCGATTGTATATATAGGCTCAAATCCAGACACATCGCTGTTATTGAATTCTTCTTGATCGTTGTTCCTATTTTCTTCAGAAATCATACTTTAACGCGCTCCTTTATGATCGTACAGCACCCAATTCTTGGTCTAAGTATCCCCTTACAGAAGAGGCAAATTCATTCAGAATGGTTGGAAGTACGCTTGTGAGAGGGTGAAGAGACGTTCGATCCCATTCGTAATACGTTTGTACCAATGGTTTGCGAAGCTGGACTAATTGAACCAAGGAAGCATGAATGGTGCTATTAAACACCTTTTCCTCATGCGTAATATCAAGAATATCTTCATAACTGCTGGCATCACGCATGATAAACCCATCAATAAGATAGCTACCAATATCCGTTACTACCTCAATTGCTAAATGAAGCGTTCTCTCTTGCACAAACCCCAGAATTAAACCTTCATCCCATTCTTCTATGACGGTTTGCAAACCCACTACAATATCAGGAATCGTATGCAAACGTCTCTCGATCTGTTCTCTATTAACATAGTACACAGCTTTACCCCCATGAAAATGTGTTAACGATCACGTTCTTCTATATTATAACTCGTAGTCCACTGCGATAGAACTTTCTTTGAACTCATTCATATGTTTGATGACTTCTTGATGCACCGGATGAACTTGATAGGCTTGAAGATCCTCTAGCGAATGTACTTCTGTGATGAGGGAAATGTCATATGAACGTTCTGAACGAATAACATCGATTCCAACTTCTAAAGAAATAAGCTGCGGTATTCTATCTTCCATATCTCGTAGTACATTTGCCGTCCTAAGAACACTTTCGGGAGAACTATCCTTTAATTTGAAAAATACAATATGTTTTATCATCGAATACCCCTGTCTTCTTCATTGTATAAGGTTCACGAAAAATATAACATACCACGTGAAAATGGGAAAGAAGCTTGTCATCTATGACTGATTTTTGCCATCATCTGATGTATCTTTATTTTTCAAAATTTTAATAATTCGTGTTACTTTATTAGGAAGTGGTAAACCCAATCGCCCATAATTCTCAGTAATGGATATTAACTCATTCGCCATATAGAAATAGATAGCTCCACTTTTCACTACACCCAAATCCTGACCAAGTAAAATATCCATCTGATGTGCTAGCAGTATAACGATGAACATCAGCGCTTTTCGAGTAATGCCCCAGAACCCAATTTTACTATTGAGTCCACTACGGTCCTTAATTGCTGCCAATACACCTGTAACATAGTCTATTAGAATCACAACTAGAAAAATACTAAGTAGATCACTCCATCCACCAAAAGTGAATGCAACAACAGTACCTACTAAACCACTTGCTCCCTGTATTACAAGTGTATTCATGAACACTACGCCTCCCCTAAAAACATTTCATGCTGTATAATATGAAAAGTATGATTAAAATGGGAAGCCTTTTGTCATTGATTTAATAGATTTATAGAGCAATTTGCGTGGAATTCTACGATAGGTTAGTTTTACTATTGAAACTTCGTCTATAAATAGAGTAGAATTTTATAATAAAAAAAATATCGGAGGAAATATGCCTACACAACCAGAAAAACATTCAATCCAGGCGTGGTCCCTGATCAATCGTAAGTATTTAGGAAAAGGCGTGCGTGTCAAACGGTTCCGTAGACCAACACGTTGTCAAATACGCAATCGCGTTCTACTTGCAATTTTAATGGCTAATGACATTAAGTTATCTTATTTGGCTGAAAAACTATCTGTTTCATCTAGAAGTGTAAGTGCTTGGGTATACGAAGGACGGATTCCCGGTAAGAAAAACATGGAAAAAGTATGTGAATACTTGGGATATCCTCGACATATTCTTTTTAACGAAGCTCTCCTGGAGAAAAGTCCTATCATCTGCCAACCTGAACATTCCAGATTTATGCGCAGAACACTTACCCGCTCACCTGTGAGCAACAAGATTCTAACAGGCCTTTGCATGGTTCATGACCTATCTGTAAGTGATGTAAGTGAATGGATTAGCGTTCATCCTGGCACATTCCGTAAGTGGTTACATCAGGGAGCATTACCATCTATGACATTTCAAGAAAAAACAGAAGAATTCTTCCGTATTCCAAAAACCATTCTATTCGCAGACGTTGTATTAAAGGAAAAATCACTGTAAATAACTAAATAAAAAAACCTCTGAATACCCCTTAGTGGAATAGGGCATTCAGAGGTTTTTTGGATTTGTAACTACATATAATTATTTAAATCCATTTGTCGGAGGATGATATCTCCTCTTTCCAAATGACATTCTCCCCATAGTTTTTTCCCCAGTCATACATCATACGTAGAACGGGCATCAGACTTTGGCCGTATTCTGTCAAAGAATATTCAACTTTTGGCGGAACTTCTGCATATACTTCTCTGAAAACAAGCTTATCTTCTTCCAATTCGCGCAATTGATTGGTTAACATTTTTTGCGTAATATGTGGAATAAGCCGCTTAAGTTCACTGAACCTCTTCGTTCCTTCAAGACCGAGATGCCATAGAATAATCAGTTTCCACTTACCGCCAATTACCGCAAGTGTAAGCTCCTTCTCACAATTAATTTCCTTTAGATTAATGCGATCTTTAATCTCCGTTGCCATATTATCAAGCCCCCTCTTACTCTCTTCATACTACAGCTTGCCCTATGGAGTTGTATACGTACGCACAAAAACGAATAACTTCCCACGTAGGTCAGCATTCGTTTTTGCGATAATATTATACGATTGAATGGATGCTCGCATTACTCCAAATTAGCATGTTTACCGAACATTCGTGTGGAATCCTGACCTGTCTTCTCCATCATCCTCAGAATAATGGCATCGTATACTACCAACATCGTCTGTTCAAATAATGAAGCCATCGGCTGAATCGTAGTATGATTTCCACTCTGATCCTTTGTTGCGCCCGGCAGCTTCACAATATAATCCGCCAAGCGTCCGATCGTCGAATCCGGTATGATGGTAAATGCTACAACCACCGCACCTATGGCTCGGGCATTTTCCACTATAGAGATCAGACCTTTCGTTTCACCAGAACCCGATCCGATCACAAGCACGTCTACCTTATCCATCCCTGGGGTTATGGTTTCTCCAACGACATAGGCGTCTTTACCGACCTGCATGAGCCGCATAGCAAATGCTCGTCCCATCAGTCCTGATCTTCCGGCTCCTGCTACAAACACTTTGCCAGAACGTAAGAGAAGATCAGCGACTTGCTCTGCTTCTTCTCCAAGCTGCGACACGGAGTGCTGAAGCTCATTTACAATTTCCTGCGCATATTCCATTGTATTCATCGAATGATTACACTTGGCTTACGAGACGTTTCATTTCTGCTGCTGCTGCTAATCTGTCTTCTTCGCCAGTGATTCCCCCACCCACAATAACGAGATCCGGATTCGCTGCGATAACTTCTGGTAACGTACTCAGTTTGATTCCTCCAGCAATAGCTGTCTTCGCGTTCTTCACTACGCTCTTAATTGCATTTAAATCATCAAATGAATTCTTGCCATCCGCTTGATGATCATACCCGGAATGTACACAAATGTAGTCTACACCAAGCGCATCTACTTCTGCCGCTCTGGCTTTAATATCCTTGACGTTGATCAGATCTACCAAGATCTCTTTATTGTGTTTCTTAGCTTCCTCTACGGCACCTCTAATGGTGGAATCGTCAGATACACCCAGTACAGTTACGATATCTGCCCCAGCTTCAACAGCCTTCATCACTTCATATCCACCCGCATCCATGATTTTAAGGTCGGCTAACACTGTCAATGATGGAAATGCGTCTTTGATTGCTTTCACCGCGTGTAATCCTTCATTAATAACAATGGGTGTTCCAATTTCAACGATATCTATAAATTCCGCAACTTCCGATACAACCTCTATCGCTCCGGCAATATCAACAAGATCCAATGCTAATTGCAATTTCATAATAGTTAAATCTCCTCATCAATAAATTATTGTTGGTGTTGTACTCATTGTAGGACCTTACCATCAAAACAGGAAGTAGGCACTTTAAAGTGAGGTAGTTACCTGGAAGGTACTAATGTGTCGTTATAGGCTTTAACAACGTGATTAACATATTTGTTTTCTGATATTCCACAAATAGTACTGCATTTTCATAAAAGCTGTGCTACCATTACTCATGTTTAGCATTTCAAAGCACAAAATTATACATACATAAGAAGGAGTACTATGAACCAAAAAAAACATCAAGAATTTAATCTCCTCAAGTTAACTTGGCCAATATTTCTAGAACTATTCTTATTTATGCTCATGGGCAGCGTAGATACATTTATGATCAGTTCTGTATCTGATAATGCTGTGTCTGGTGTCGGTGCAGCAAATCAAATCATTTCCATTGCCATTCTAGTACTTAGTGTGATTGGAAATGGTGCAGCGATTGTGATCTCTCAATTTCTTGGATCAAGGAAACCTCTTGAAGCTGCTCAAGTAACAGGGAACTCCATTACACTTAATCTGTTAATAGGTTTCATTCTAAGTGCCCTACTACTGCTCTTTGGTGGAAGTTTATTGTCTGCGCTAAATGTGCAAGGTGATATTTACCTTTATGCACAATCGTATCTGAACATTGTCGGAGGTTTTATTTTCTTACAGGCATTAATAAATGCGTTGGCTGCAACCATCCGCACACACGGCTTTACTAAACAGACGATGATCGTCTCATTGCTGATGAACCTCATTCATGTCGTAGGAAATTATGCTTTAATCTTTGGTCATTTTGGCTTTCCTGCGTTAGGCGTCCAAGGTGCGGCCATTTCAACAGTACTTAGTCGGTTAATCTGCCTTATCTTATTCTTTCTACTGCTTAATAAAATTATGGAAGTGCCTGTAAAGTGGTCCTACTACATTCATCTGTCCAAAGAACATGTACGAAAAATACTCAAAATTGGCATTCCGTCCGGTTTTGAGCAAATAACCTATCAGTCCTGCCAGCTCGTATTTACTCTTTATGTTACCTATTTAGGTGCAGAAGCCATGGCTACCCGCCAGTATGCAGTTAATATCTCCAGTTATATCTTTCTATTCAGTTTAGCTGTCTCCATGGGAACCTCCATTATCGTTGGGCACCTCGTTGGTGCTAAGCGGTCAGATGAAGCCTACAAGCGTGTATTTACAAGTGTGAAATGGGCGCTTCTCGTCACGGTCATTATTGATGGGATAATCATCTTCTTCCGTGTACCCCTATTTGGTCTCTTTACGAATAACGAGAGTATTATCATGATGGGCGCCCAAGTGATTCTGCTTAGTATATTCCTAGAGACCGGGAGAACGACTAATCTGGTCATCATCAACTCATTACGTGCATCTGGCGATGCTAAGTTCCCCGTGTACATGGGCCTGATCTCGATGGTATGCATGAGCTTACCGCTCGGTTATGTGTTAATATTCCAACTTCATCTAGGTCTTGCCGGGGTGTGGATCGCCATTGCTTGCGATGAATGGCTACGAGCCATCATTATGTTCTTCCGTTGGAAGAGTAGAGCTTGGGAAAAGCATGGACTTATTCAACACGAGACTGTGGAATCTGACGTGAATGACGTTGCGACTGTGAATTGAGATATTAATTATTAAGTAAAAAAAGAGCAGGTCAAGGGGCATTTAACCTCCAACCTGCTCTTTGGCATTTCCAAGTTCTTTACCTTTTACTCCAAGTTCGCACATCTTCAAAGGCAGATGCACCACGAAAGATGTTCCTTCGCGTGAACGACTATTTACAGTTATGCTTCCGTCATGAATTTCGACAATCTTTTTCACCAATGATAGACCTAGCCCACTTCCACCACCACTGGAACTTCTGGATTTATCCGCCTTATAGAAACGCTCAAAGACACGTGGTAATTCCTCCTCAGTCATCCCTATGCCACTATCCTTGATCTCTACTTCGATGCTCTCAGCAATGATCTGGAGGCGGATGTGGATAAACCCGCCCTGTGGGGTGAACTTTATGCTGTTATGCAATAAATTGGTCCACACCTGACTCATTAGATCTTCCACTGCATGAAAAGAAATCTCCTCGAGCTCAGCCTCGACCTCAATATTCTTCCCTAACCATTGCGGCTCAGAGGCCAGAACCATCTCCCTCAGCTGCTTATCCAAACGATAAGCTTTAACCTCGAAGGGAAAGCTACCCGCTTCTAGTGCAGACAGCTTCAACAGATTATCGCTAAGCCCAGAAAGACGGGTACTTTCCGATTCAATAATATCTAGGTAATGCCTTCTACTCTCTAGACTCGGCGTGTCACTTTGTAATGCACGCGCAAACCCGCGTATCGAAGTCAACGGAGACTGAATCTCGTGCGATACATTAGAGATGAAGTCCTGGCGCATCGTCTCCATTTGGCTAAGCTCACTGGCCATTTCATTAATTCCTTCAACGATTCCCCCGAACTGCCTATAACGACTATCAGTTTCTAATACGACTTTGAAATCGCCTTGAGAAATTTGCCTTATCGCCATAATGATCGGATTATAGAAGGCGCTCTCCTGTCCGCGCATGAAAAATCCGATGATTGCCATAATGCAGAAAATAAATAAAAATTGGAGTAACATGCTGATCATTTGTGCTACAAAAACCGATGAGGGCGTACCCATGATTCGGAATATAAGTTTAGATGCAAAATATGCCCCCGTCCATGAAGCAATAATAACTGTTATGAGAAACCATAATTTCCAAATAATTTGAGCTATCTGCTTAAATCTCCTTATCATCCTGTATCCCCTTCCAACCGGTAACCCAGCCCTCGGATTGTACGTATGGAAAACCCATATTTATCTTGGGGAAATCGTTCACGTAGTCGATTAATATGTACATCCAACGTACGTTCATTGCCCATATAATCATATCCCCAGATATCTTCAATCAGTCTATCCCTCGCCAATGTCTGACCTGGGTAACTTCCCAGCTTGAATAGAAGTTCAAATTCCTTAAGGGGTAGGCTGATATCTTCATGCTCGGTGAACACCTCATACGTCTTGCGATTCATCTGTAAACGGCCAATGGTTACTCTTTGTGCAGCAGATATCTGATAGCGTTTCAACAGCGCCTTAACCCTCGCTATAAGCACCATAGGTTCAAATGGTTTCACGAGGTAATCATCTGTCCCAAGCTCAAAACCTTTCACAATCTGAGATGTTTCTCCTTTGGCCGTCAACATAAGAATCGGAAAATCGTAGGTCTGCCGTAGCTGACGGCACAACTCCCACCCATCCATATTCGGCATCATGACATCAAGAATAATCATATCTACAGAAGTGCTTTCAAGAAGATGAATAGCCTCTATTCCATCGCACGCGCCATATACCTCATCCATCCCCTCAGCTCTCAGAAACACTTCCACTAATTCGCGGATATGTGGGTCGTCATCCACAACTAATATTTTTGGCATCCCCCTATCTATCCTCCTCGTCAACACTAGTATCACCTTCTGGTGCTAGCATTTGTAGCTGCTGCGTAGCAAATTGTCGATAAAGCTCATGGTTCTGAAGTAGCTCTTCATGTCTTCCTGTTCCGGTAATCCGACCCTTCTCCATAAAAATAATCTGATCGGCATTCACAACCGTAGACAGCCGATGTGCTATGACTACGGTTGTCCGTCCCTTCATCAGATTGGAGAGTGCCCTTTGTACTACGGCCTCCGACTGACTGTCCAGACTGGAGGTAGCTTCATCCAGCATTAATATGGAGGGATTGCGTAACAATGCTCTGGCAATCGCTATCCGTTGCCGTTGTCCACCAGACAGCTTCACGCCACGTTCGCCCACATCGGTATTATATCCGTCTGGCAATTCTTCAATAAAACCGTCGGCATATGCCATTCTTGCAGCGTTAATCATTTCATCCTTGCTAACTTCTCGATCAAGCCCATACCCTAAATTCTCAGCAATTGTTCCCGCGAGTAAAGGACTTTCTTGGGATACATAGCCGATTTGACGACGCCAAGACGTGAGAGAGAATTCTGAAACTGGATTATCCCCAAATTTGATCACACCTGATAAGGGCATATAGAATCGTTCCAAAAGGGAGAATAACGTCGTCTTCCCGCCTCCGCTAGGTCCAACGATCGCAGTCACCTCACCTGGCAACATCTGAAAGCTCACATTATTTAATACATTTTCACCCGTCTTATATCCAAAGGAGACGCCCTCTATACGAATAGCGGTCTCTGAACCATTAATAATCTCTTTCCCTTCGTACATTTCCTCTTCTGCTCCAAGTGTTTCAATCATACGTTCTGAAGCACCCTTCGCTTTTTGAATTTGCGTAAAGAACGTCGTCAGTTGCGTAAGAGGCATCACAATATTAATTAAATATAAAATAAAAGCAACCAATTCTCCAGCGCTCAGAGCACCCGACGATACCTGCATACCTCCATAACCAATAATGACTACAAGTAGCATCATAAGTACGAACGAGACAAGTGGGTTAATCATGGCATTAATCTTACCTTCACGGATTCCGAAGGATAGCAAATTCATAATACCAGCTTTTCCGGCCTTAAATTCTTTCTGTTCTGCCCCCGAGGATTTAACCAGTCTAATTTCTGACAAAACTCCGCTTAATGTAGCTGTAAATGAAGCCGTTTCATCTTGCATACCCTTTGATATTTTATACATCTGGCGCCCTAGTGGCACAAGTATGAGTGCAGAAAGTGGAAGTACGGTGAACAGTACCAACGTCATTTTCCAATTCAAATAGAGCAAGACGGAGATCGAACCCACAATAGATATCACGCCGGTAAAGAGGCTTGCAATGTTCTCTGATACCAGCGTCTTGATGACTCCTGTGTCGTTCGTCATACGACTTACACTCTCACCAGTACGAGCTTCGTTGTAGTAGGATACCGGTAGAACTAAGAACTTCCGCCATAGTCGTTCACGCAGAGATGCAACCATCTTTTGCCCAACATAGTTGAGTATATAAATAGAGACGCCTCCGGCGATCGTCTGCGCAATAAAAGCACCTGCGATCGCAGCAACCTGCATTTTGCTAACAGATGCTAGCGAGAATCCATCTACTAACGTTTTGGTGAACAACGGGATAACCAATCCTACCAGTGTAGATATGATGCTAAGAGCAATAGCTATAGCAAGCAACCCATATGAAGGCTTTGTTTCTTTCAATAGAGTCAAGAATGGCTTGCTTGCCTTACTTTCTTGACGTTTAGATTTATTTCGATTCATGGACGTTCCCCTTTTCTTACGGTTGTGTGTGATAAATAAGTCTAAAAGACCTTTCCTGCCGTAAGACAACAATAATACTCCTATGTAAACTGAAGTTAAACAAACCAATATCAAATTATAACAAAAGAGACGAAATCCTTCGTGAAGGTTTTCGTCTCTTTTGTATATGCAGCAGTATCATCCAAACCGACCTGATATATATTCTTGTGTATTTGAATTCGTAGGATTGGTGAAAATGATATCTGTCTTATCATGTTCCACAACACTACCCAAATAGAAATAAGCTGTATAATCAGATATTCTTGCAGCCTGCTGCATGTTATGTGTAACAATAACGATACTTAATTCTTTCTTCAAATCTATGATTAATTCTTCAACTTTAGCTGTGGATACAGGATCAAGTGCTGAAGCAGGTTCATCCAGCAACAGAATACGTGGATTAACAGATAGTGCCCGCGCAATACAAAGCCTTTGCTGTTGACCTCCGGATAATGATAGTGCGGATTGCTTCAAACGATCCTTTACTTCATCCCACAATGCCGCTTTCCGTAAGCTACTTTCAACGATCTCATCTAATTTCCGTCTATCCTTGATGCCATGATATTTCGGTCCAAAAGCGATATTATCATAAATCGATTTATAAAAAGGATTAGGGCGTTGCCATACCATCCCGATCTTTTGTCTTAATTCAATCACATCAGTTCCTGGTGCATTGATGTCTTTTCCATCAATCCAGATTTTCCCGGTAATTCTGGAACCTGCAATATCATCATTCATGCGGTTCAATGAACGTAGAAATGTGGATTTCCCACACCCGGATGGACCGATCAAGGCCGTTACGCTTTGTTCTGGGAAGTTCATATCTATATTCTTTACCGCTTCATATTTTCCGTAAAAAACACTTAGGTTCTCGGTTCGAAAGGTTGTTTGCATCATTTAGTCCCCCTATTTCATCACTTTAGATGCAGTAAAAGCTTGGTATAACACTCTTCCTAGCCATCTAGCAGTTAAATTAAATATTAGTACGAGGATAACCAATACTGCTGAAGCTCCGGCAGCAATCGCCATGGCATCCGGTGCAAGACCCTCACTATTAATTTTCCATATATGCACGGCCAACGTTTCGGCTGGACGGAATGGATTAATTGGTGACGTCGGACTCAGTGGATTCCAATTCGTAAAGTCTAATCTTGGTGTGGACATTCCAGCTGTGAATAGAAGTGCTGCTGCTTCCCCGAATACTCTCCCCGCTGCAAGAACGGTTCCTGTCACAAGATTAGGTATAGCGACTGGCAACAGAATAGATATGATAATTTTCCATTTCGATAGACCCAAGGCAAGACCAGCTTCTTTCTGTTCCTTAGGAACACCTCGGAAAGCTTGTTCAGTTACACGTACCATCAGTGGAAGATTGAAAATCGTCAGCACAAGTGCACCTGAGAACAATGAGAACCCGAACCCAAATGTATTAACGATAAGTAATAAACCGAACAAACCAACCACAATCGATGGAAACGAGGATAGTACTTCAACCACGAGACGAATAGCACCTGTAATCTTACCTGGCTTCGCATATTCCGCCATATAAATACCCGCACCTAGACCCAAGGGAATGGTAATAATGAGTGTTAGAACGAGTAAGAAGAGTGAGTTAAATAATTGAGGTCCGATACCTCCACCCGCTCTGATTGTCTGTGGAACAGAAGTTAGGAAGGACCAACTAATATGACTAAGTCCTCGGAATAGGATAAATCCTAACAATCCCAATAATACGGCAACAATAACCGAGGAAAATGTAACGATAACCCCTGTGGCAATTTTATCAGCTGTTCTTGGTTTCATAACCGATGTCTCCTTTCCAAGAGCCTAACAACAATAACGAATATAAATGTCATGACCATCAGTGCAAGAGCCATGCTCCATAGTGCGTTATTTTGGACAGATCCCATAACCGTATTCCCCATATTCAACGTAATGACACTCGTAAGTGTGGACGCTGATTCAAACAAGGAACGAGGTACATGTGGCGCATTACCGATAACCATCTGCACGGCTAATGCCTCACCAAATGCACGAGCCATACCAAGGACTACTCCAGTCAATAAGGAAGGCATAACCGTTGGTAGAATCACGCTGTAGATCGTCTGCCATCTTGTAGCTCCTAGCGCATAAGAAGACTCCTTCAACCCCTTAGGAAGTGAACTAAGTGCGTCACTTGCAATACTCGTGATCGTTGGTAGAATCATAACCGAAAGGACGAGTGCACCCGCTGCAATCCCGATTCCTTGACCAGGAAATATATCACGAAATAGGGGTACAATAACGCTCAATCCCACGAAACCATATACGACCGAAGGAATTCCTGCCAATAGTTCAATAACAGGTTGCAGAAGTCTCTTTCCCCAAGATGGTACGATTTCGTTCATGAAAAGCGCAGCACATATACTTAATGGACTTGCAATAAGTGCAGCTAGTAATGACGTGGCAAAGGAACCCGCAATAAACGGAAGTGCGCCAAATACAGGATTATCCCCATTTGGATCCCATTTCGTACCAAATAAGAAATCACCCACATTAACGCCATCTTTAATAAAGGTTGTAAGTCCCTTGGATGCTACGAAATACATCATTGATACGATAATAATCACTAAGAGAGATACACAAAAGGTTGTATAAATTCGTCCAATCCAATCTTCCAAATGATGCTTCTTGATGAGGACAGGCGATCCATTATTTGATTTCATAATTGTCCTACTTTCTTAAAGTGAAAATAGAGGCAGATGAATCCGCCTCTTTTTTGAGTATTTGGTGGTCATAACTCTTGATGATTTAATTATTTCTTTGTCACATTTCCGTCTACGTCACGAGTTACTTGCATTTGGGAAGCTGGGATGTATCCTAGTTCAACTACATCGCCATTTTGAATCTCATCGGAAACCATGTAATCTAGGAATGCTTTTACGACTTCATTTGGCTCACCTTTTGTGTACATATGCTCATAAGCCCATACTGGATATTCCCCAGTAATTACATTTTCCACTTTCGCTTCAACACCATCGTACTTGATTGATGTAATGGAATCATCTAAGTAAGAAAATGCAAGATAACCAATAGCACCCGGTGTTTCCCCAACGATTTTTCTAACCGTACCTGATGATTCTTCTTGAATTGCACCAGCCATATCTTCAACCTTCGTACCTAATGCATATTTCTCAAAAGTACTACGCGTTCCGGAGCTGCTTGGTCGGTTTACGATAACAATCTTCTCATCAATACCGCCAACTTCATTCCAGTTCGTTACTTTACCAGTGAAAATGTCTACCATCTGTTGCTTCGTTAATGTATCCACGCCTGTATCTTTATTGGACACGATGGACATCGCAACGACTGCTACTTGATGATCAATAAGTTCTTTTGCCTTATCAGCATCTGCATCTTTCAATTTCTCTTCTGCAAACACGTCCGAGTTACCGATATCCGCTTGTCCTCCGGACACTTGTGTAAGACCTGTTCCACTTCCGCCGCCTTGAACTTGTACTTGAACTCCTGCATATTTAGAATCAGCCATAAATTTCTGTCCAACTTGCTCTACCAATGGCTGTAATGCCGTTGATCCAACTGCAAGAAGCGATCCAGTTAAAGCTTTATTAGTATCTGTTGAATTACTAGCACCTTTATTTTCCCCGTTGTTTCCGCAAGCAGATAATGCAAGCACTAGAGCTAGTGTACCCATTAATAGAGCTGGTTTTTTCAATTTCATTGTTTATTCTCTCCTCCTGAATATCTCTGTATTATTCGTGTCGATATAAGTTTTTGTTGCTAACCTACAAATCTATTGTAATTCGCGAACATTTTTGCAAAATCGTTAGTTTGTAAAATTAAAAATAAATATCGCCACATAAACTTTATAAATGTATAGATTTTATCTATAATGAATTAATCATAATAAAACAAAAAGGTGTGATTACGATCAATATTCTAAAATTAATGATCCTTGTTTACATAGAGAAATATAAAAAGGTCACCGACGTTGCAAAGGAACTGAATATGAAGCAGCCCTCCGTATCCTTTCATATGAAGAGTCTGGAAGAAGAAATGGGAACTGTATTGTTTGAATCTAAGAGAGGACGAATGGTACTAACTGAAGCAGGAAAGGCTCTATATCCGTATGCTCTGAAAATAACTGGACTTGCTGCCGAAGCCAAAAAGGTGGTTCGTGATTATGCGATATTGGATAAAGGGACATTACATATCGGAGCTGACTCCACCATTGGTACTTATCTTTTACCAGAATTAATAAGTATATTCTCCAATAAATATCCTGGCACACGACTTCAAATGACGATTAAACCTACCCATATGATTCATCAAATGCTACAGAATCAAGATATCGATATAGCGTTTTGCCAATCGAGTCTACCACGTCAAGGGATATTCGATGGGTTTCAACATGAACATCTGTGGGAAGATGACCTTGTTGTCATCTTTGGTCCGACACACCCATTCTCGAAGCTTCAACAGCTCAGCCCCCAGCTCATAGCCAAACAATTCTTCATTCAACATGCAGAAGGATCTTGTATAAAGGAATTCATCTTAGCTTGGTCTAATGTAAATGTCATTCATCTCTGGGAACGAATTCAGATGGATTCACCAGAAGCTGTGAAATTAGCGGTGTCGCACAATGATCATATTTCCTTTTTTCCACGAAAAGGTATTCAAGCCGAACTTGCTCAAGGAACTCTCATGTGTCTACCTATTCCCGAACAAACAAATTCTACCTTATCCTCATACATGGCCTATCCACCCGATTCTTCCCAGTCTTCATTGCGGAGTGAGTTTGTGGCGTTTATTAAGGAGCACATGAAGGCGAACTTATAAAGAGCCACTGAAAATATCTGCACATTGTGTAGTGTGCCGCTACGATGACGGATTGTCCTTCCGATCGCTCTTGCCCTCCGATTTCTTGATTGTAAACCGCCTCAGCGGTTGAAATCAGAGGGCAAGCTTATGCTTTCGAAGTAGCTTTCCTACGGAAAGCTTGTAGGCGAACGCTTACGCTTCTTCAGGACAATTCCGTCACCTTCGCTACTTCTCACATACTCCATTATTTTCTACAAGCACTGATTTTGAATTAGAGCCAGATAAAGAAGCCCTCTTATATTAAGGGGCTTCACTTATCTGTAACCTGATTATCTGAACAATCAATCGTTTATGTATGAAACACTAATCGCTACATTAGATCTCTGATCTCTGACTTCTCTACTTCATGCCATTGAAATCCTAGCAACACAGGTGGTATATATACTGGTATCATCCATTGATAAGTTAAATCTAGAATGATTTCACCAAGCCATAATCCACCCTTATTATCCAACTGCATTTTCCATTTACCGCTGGCTACTGCCGCTCCCTGGTTCACTCGTTCCTCGGCTTCTTCATATGAGAATTCTTGCCCTTTGTTTTGCTCAACAGCCGCTATCGCTGCTTCATAAGCAATCTTCTGTTCTTGTTCCTTCTCCTCTGTGAATTCTGAGTCGTATACTTCAGAAAAGTCGAGGCCCTTCAGTTTGTTACTTTCGATTAAATCTTTAAAGGCTTCAGTAACATATACACATACTCCCGCCATTTCTTTAAACTTAAACATATACGTGTTATCAGGAATTCTTATGAAATCGAAAACAATTTTGTTAAAGCCTGCCCATGACCCATCTTTAAACCTTTGGATGTCTGAGCGTTCCCAATCCACACAATCCAGTACATTGATGACGTTTAACATATATAATTCAAACTCATCGTGAAGTAACGGTAACATTTCAACTTCGGATGAAAAATATGGATCAATCAATTGTTTAACACGTTTACTGATTACTGGCTGTCCAATTATGTAGTGTGGAAAATCTCTATATGTTTTTTATAGAGAGTTTCTACTCTGACAGGCGTCCACTCATGAGCTTTAGACTCACCCTCAAAGTCAGAATTAATAGGATGGGTTCTATTTTCTACGGCAGCTAGCAACATGGATTTCGTATGATTATTTAATTTGTATATTTTCATTGTGAGTTCCCCTTTAGTGTAAATACATTATTCCGACCTGTTCCACATTCCTTTATTTACCTATCAAACAAACACGTTGTGTAAATATACACCATTTGCTGAAGAGTTAATATGTATATTATTGTTATATTTTCGAATATCGTCTGTAATTCTATCTGTGAGGGAAGATACACAGGCACAGAAAAAAACACCCCCTAGAACGATTCATCGGATGAACCTAAGAGGTTCTCCAATGTTTGTTCTAAGGGGTGCAATTCTTCTTACCTTGCTAACCTATATATATTTCCACAACATTCGCATCCATCGAACGCACACGATCGAATTCTTTCCGATCAATCCGCAATCCACCGGTACGATAACGATTCGCCGTAGTCTCTGTGGCAACATCCTGACCATTTACAGTGACACGATTCTCACCAGTATTTAAATGATACACGAATTGCACTGGCGCTCCAGCGTATTCGAAGTCGAATCGTAGGCCATCGAGCGACTGTGGTAGAACCGGATCAATGATCAAGTTCCCTGCCTCTTGGCGGATACCTAGAGCATTAGAGATCAATTGATTCATATAGATCCCAGGGCCACTAGAATAAATCTTCCAGCCACCTTTCACAGGTACATCTCCGCTACGTAATTCATCAAATCTCTCTTGCGCATCATAACGCGTGTTGAATTTACCATCGGAGCTACTGAAATACGCATTACTTTGACGTATTTCGGCGTTAGGAACAACATCCTTCAACCCTATAGGATTGATTCGAGCAAGCCCGCTCCATACTTCATCTTCTTTACCGAGCTTAGCCATCGCTTCCACATAACGAATATGAGCATGTACATATTGCAGTCCAATCTCACGTCCGAAATTCGATGCTTGTTCAGCACGTTTAAAGTGGGTGCTCACGCCTCCATCATAGTGTGCAGGACGATTCATTAACCTTACTCCGTCTGGACAAAATAATTGTTCACGGATGATGTCATAATGCGACGCCGCTTGTTCAGGTGTCAACAGTTCACTAATCATACTTCGTGTCATCGGTAACAAACGATATTGTATACCTGTCTCCGTATCACTTGGATGAACCAATAATTTCACTTCTTCGGGATTCTCCATATACAAGAAACCTGGAATAACTTCAGTCTCTAGCATGTATTTGTTGAAATCACTTTGAATTCCCTCAGCTAGACTCCGTAAACTTGCCGCTGATGTTGGATCAATAGCTTCCATTACACGTGAGAATTGGTTCAACGTCTGATACGTTAGCGCTACCGTCCAACTGCTTACCATATACTGTTTCAATTGCGCATTCGCTGGCTGAAGTGTATCGTCCCAATCGCCATCCCCGTAGGAAGATAAGTGCGTGCCATGTAGGAAATGATTCTTGATATAATCTATTTCCTTATAAGCATGCTCTAATACTGTAGCCGTCTGCGTTGTGAAATCAAATCCATGTTTACTTGTATAGGGAACTTGTTGTTCCAATATGCTGTAATCACGAGTAACACTCAAATAATCGCCTAGTACCTTCAACGGCCATACGATGATATCGCCATGGCTTTCTTCTTGTTGAATCTTCGTATATTTATCGAACATGAACCACTGTGGCCAATTGCCATCATCTTCGAACTGGTGAGAGAATATCGTTAACAACGTTGCACGCACCTGATCATATTTATGAGTCGCCATGAAATATTCAACAGGTCCTTGGCAGACATCACGTGTTCCCCATGCAGCTCCACCATACTGCTCTAGGCCATGTGGTACGGAGTAGTGGACAAGCATATTGTGCGTATACCACCAAGCGAGTCCGTTTACTTTAAACAGTTCCTCTTCATCCCCATTCGCTGCTGACAAATGGAATCCATTCATGACTGAACGGAAGAATTCCCGGTAACGTGCTATTTCTTCATCAACCTGTCGCTCTACTAAAGGTAGTTCCCCACCGTTCAGTAGTCCTTGGAAAGTCATCGTCCATTCACTGCTAGCATCTAACGCAAGCACAGTTAGCGAAGCTTCACCCGGTTCAACAGTACTCACGAGCATACGCTCATCTGAAACCGTCACGCTTGTCCCTGTCACATGAATGCGATACTCCAAGTCTGGATAAATATCAGCACTTAAGGATTTCTCGTCTGCATGAAATGACAGATAATCACCATGGTCCCGCATATGAGAAGCAACCTCATATTCATTGACATTCATTGTAATCTGATTACTCACTAAGAAACGATAAGATACACCACGTTCTGAACGTACATTCAATCGAACTTCTGGTGAATCTACCGTCGTAAAGTTAGTGATGATTAATAGATCATCTTGCATTTTATAATACCAACGTACGTAGTTGAAGCCCATCTCGAATAGGGATGGCATCGTCAATAGTCGATACGTACCCTCTATCTCGATATAGATACGCTGTCCTGATGTTTTCGGTATATTAAGTGGATTTCTAGCATTGGTCGTCATTTTATTGAAATTAGTATTACCCACAACGAGCTGAGAGTTAAATATTCCGTACATATAAGAAGTCGTTGTAATAACAGGTTTCTTCAACGTTACATTGTCGCCACTCATTAGTATATGGCCATGAGGACGTTCAACTCTTAGCTCTTTCTCCTTCAGAACCACATGTTCATAACCATCTGTGAAGAAAGCGAGCAAGTCGTCCCCTTCCATCTCCTCTTGTTGGCGATTAGGGAATAAACGATGTATTTCTGCCTCACTCATAACCTCCGTATGTAGTGGTGTTCCTATGGAAGCTAACAGGGATACCTGAGTTAGAAGTTCTCCACCGTCCAAACTTAACATCTCAACAGCCTTACGTGCCTGTGATACTTCCTCACCGAACTCTAATGTAGAAATCGCATTTGGATGGTCTTCCTTACATAGTCCATAAAATACGAATCTAGCTTCTCCATCTAACGAAATGCGTTCCGATTGTAGCGCTGTATAGGCAAATTCATATTGATAGACTTCATTCGCCAACGTATCTTGCGTTAAACACACGGGTAGATTCGTTTCTTTGTAGGACAATCCATAGAATTGAAACCCATCTGTTGAGTAGGAAACAGCCTTCGTTAAAGACCCCTGTTGTATGTAAGGGAATGCGCCTCCTTGAGGTTGATTCTGCCTTGAGCAGACAACATATCCATGATGTTCATCTTCAAATACCGTGTGATCAATATACTGAGATAAGTACGCCTCGTTGCTTCGAACCGTACCTGCATCTGCGTTACCCATATCTTGTCCATAAATCACGTCTATTTGCTTATGATGCCCCTCAACTTTGACATCCCAGAACCATATCCCCTGCTCTGTAGGTGTGAACATTACTTGATAACGGACAGCTTCAACGATGCCTTCAAATACAACGCGATTATCAAACTTACGAACACGACTCTGAGACCTAACTCCGAGCAAAGGGTACGCTTTAATTCCCTCTTCATCATGTAATCGTAAATATATATTATTCATCGACCCATCGATTGAATTCGATAACCATTGATTAATCATTGTTCTGCCATGTGTAGCCTGAAACAAATCTCCACTTGGCAAGAATTTAAACATTAGACTTCCTGCTTCCAAAGTAAACAGTTCGGCATTCTTCCATACCATATCTTCTCACTCCTACTCTATCTGTAAGGTTTAATAGATTCTATGTTGCAATTCTTGTTTACTTCAAAAGACGAAATCTACGCTCTACCGCATCACGACTATTCGGCCCTACAAACACGGCAAACTCACCAGCATCACTTGTGTAACTTAAATCATAATGATGATACTTAAGTTGCTCCTCTGTCACTGTAAAGCTGACTTCTATACATTCACCCGGCTGTAACAGAACTTTAGAGTAAGCCTTCAGCTCCTTCATCGGTCTAACAACCTCACCTGTGATATCACGAATGTAGAGTTGTACAACTTCTTCCCCAGGCATATTGCCAGTGTTCGTGATCTTCGTCGTAATTTGAAGTGGAAGGTCAGAAGTCATTTCTTCCGAAGATAGTACCATGTCATCGTATTTAAATTGCGTATAACTTAATCCATAACCAAATGGATATAAAGGCTCATTTGGACTATCTAAATATTGTGATGCGTAGCGATTATCTGGTTCGGATTCCTTTTTCGGACGCCCTGTATTGAAATGGTTATAGTACACTGGTATCTGTCCCACCGACTGTGGGAACGACATCGATAGACGGCCTGATGGATTCACATCACCATATAGAATGTCTGTGATCGCGCTAGCCCCCTCACTTCCTGGGAACCATGCTTCCAGAACAGCATCTACCTGATCTTCAACACCGTGAAGGTCTAAAGGACGTCCATTAAATAAGACAACCACGATAGGCTTTTCCAATGTACGTAAAGTAGCAATCAGTTGAAGCTGTGCTTCTGGTAAACGAATGTCAGTACGACTTCCGCCTTCTCCGCTCATAAGTGAGCTCTCACCCAACGCAAGAACGATAACATCGGATTGACGAGCGATCTCTACTGCTTCTTGTATTTGCTTCTCTGTTATCGTATCGATACCTGAACCTTCTGCAGATAACACTTTAGAGGATGTTATTCTCCCCTGTATAGCTTCATGTAAATTCATGAAATGCTCTTCTGCACCCGTCCATGACCATGAACCAAGGATATCTTTACTCTGCGCGAACGGACCAATTAGAGCGATCTGTTGCTCTGATTGAAGTGGGAGAACATTTGTATTTTTAAGAAGAACACATGATTTGGACGCAAGTTCACGTGAGGCAGCTCTATGTTCATCACAGAATACGATTTCTCGTTCTGCTTCTGGATCAGCTCCACGTAAAGGATTCTCGAACAACCCTAACTTGTTCTTTAAATGAAGTATACGACGTACTGCTTCATCAATGAGAGACTCGTCTACTTTACCGCTTCTAACAAGTTCCGGTAGATACTTAACATAACAAGAAGTCATCATTTCAATATCAACGCCTGCTTGAATGGCTAAGAATGCCGCTTGCTCTTCATCTTCTGCAACTCCGTGAGCAATGAGCTCAATCACTGCGCCCCAGTCTGAGATAAGTACCCCGTCGAAGCCAAATTCCGTACGCAATATATCCCGCATCAACGTCCGATTTCCTGTAGCTGGGGAACCATGGACCGTATTAAAAGATGTCATTACGAGCTCACAGCCCTCTTCCAAGGCCGCTTTGTATGCAGGTAAGTAATACTCTCTCAATTGTCGCTCAGATAGATCGACCGTGTTGTATTCTCGTCCACCTTCTCCAGCACCATAGGCTGCAAAATGCTTCACGCAAGCAGCTACACGATTAACATCACTAGCTAAATCGTCTCCTTGGAATCCACGTACGAATGATCGGGCAAACAAGCTGTTCAAATAAGGGTCTTCCCCTGTGGATTCCATCACACGTCCCCAACGTGGATCTCGCACAAGATCAACCATCGGAGCAAACGTTACATGTAGACCCGATACCGCGGACTCCTTCGCAGCGATAGCCGCACTTTGTTCTGCTAAATCCTGATCCCAAGAACACCCTATCGCTAGAGGTATTGGAAATATCGTCTTGTAACCGTGGACGATGTCCGCCATGAATAACATCGGAATACCTAATCTATCATTCTTCATATGGTTTTGTTGCACTTGAATCACTCTAGCTGCTCCACCAATACCTAGCGCAGAACCGACTTGATTCACCGTTTCTTCAGTAATCCCAAGCGATTCCATCGGTCCAGTGATCTGACCATCCACTTCTGACTCTACGAAATAAGATACTACCAATTGCAGCATCTGAGCTATTTTCTCTTCGAGCGTCATCTGTTCTAGCAGTCCGGTCAGTTGTGTATTATTCATAATTATCCTCCACATATGTTATGTCTGTTTCTTAATTATTCTATCGGTAGCCAATCTAATACACGCTGAATTTGCGGGTCCCAGTAATCCCAATCATGTTCACCAGGCCCTTCGTCATATGTCACTTCTATCCCCAAATCTAATGCATATTTTCTAAAAGTCTGATTATTGTCATACAGAAAATCTTCCGTTCCGCAACTTTGATATAACATAGGCTTATCCCCGTTATAGGCTTTCAATGTATCTAATAAGTAGAACAAGTCATTTGTGCTTCCCTTCAACTCAGCCACATCCCCAAAAATAGCGATCAATTCATTAGGCTGAAAATTGTTAGCACCGTTCATGCGACTGACAATATCTAATCCGCCAGACAGACTTGCAGCAGCCGCATACCTTTGCGGGAAGGAAAGAGCAAGCTTCAATGCGCCATAACCGCCCATGGACATACCTGCTACAAATGTATCTTCCCTACGCTCAGAAATAGGAAATAACGCTCTTACAATCTTCGGTAGTTCTTCACCTAGAAATGTAAAGTAAGGTGAGCCATACTTCATATCTGTATAATAGCTGCGTCCTACGCTTGGCATGACCACAACGATTCCTTTATCTTCAGCATAACGTTCAATGAAAGAATGTCTTATCCAATCTGTATGATCCGCACTCAATCCATGCAACAGATATAAGACAGGCAGTTTGCCAGAACCACTAGCCTTAAGTGCAGCTTGTTGAGGAATAATAACATTAATGCCCATAGATAAACTTATTACTTCTGAAAAGAACTGACATTGAATCACAGCCAATTCATGTCACCTCCTGCTTAACTGAACCGAATATGTTTGTTTGAAACATTTACTTTGCTTATTTATTCTTTTACCGCACCAACAACAATACCTGTCACGAAAAACCGCTGTAGGAACGGATATACTAACAGTATTGGCAGCGCACTAATAAAGATTTGCGATGCGCGAATGGTTCGTTGAGATAGACTAGCAATAGCTGCCGCATCTAGACTCGACATATCTGCCTTAACGATAATCGTTTGCATGAAACTCGCGAGTGGAAGCTTCGCCGCATCTTTCATATAGATCATACCGTCAAAATATGCGTTCCAATGTCCTACCATAATAAACAACGAAACCGTCGCAATTACAGGCATGGAGAGTGGTAAATAAATACTAAAGAAGGTTCTGAATTGACCCGCTCCATCGATGAAGGCTGCTTCCTCAAGATCTTTAGGAACACCCCGGAAGAAATTCAGAAGTAGAATAATATTAAATACAGCAACTAAACCTGGAAGGATAAGGGCCATCAAATTATTCATCAATCCAAGTTTAAGAATAAGGATATAGCCTGGAATCAGACCTCCGGTGAATAACATCGTAAAGACAAAATACCAAAGATAAATATTGCGTGCACGAAATACACGAGTTTCTTTGGAGAGCGCATAAGCGGCAATGGTGTTAACGATCAAAGCGAGTCCTGTTCCAATAATTGTTCGTTGTACAGATACCCATAAGGATGCAAGGAAATTCGCATTCTTAAATGTTTGTGCATAGGCCTCTAATGTGAATCCGATAGGCCAGAATGTAACCAATCCCGCATTCGCAGGGGCAGATGAGCTCATGGATACCATCAATAAGTGATACATCGGTAATAAGCAAAGAACTGAAATTATAGTCAAAAATACATTATTGAATATGCTGAAAATTCTATAAGACAGCGTTTTATGATACATCAGTAGTCATCCTTTCTAGAATATTCGATACCCCGCAAATTTATAGGCGAGACGATAAGATATAACGATTAAGATTAAACTAATGACAGATTTGATTAGACTGACTGCCGTTGCAAAGCTGAATTGACCGCTAAGCAAACCTTCTCTGTACACGAATGTATCAATAATATCTCCTTGTTGATAAACTAAAGGACTATATAGGTTGAAGATCTGGTCGAAGTTCGCGTTCAATACATTACCTAGTGCTAAGGTCGCGATAACGATAGCGATGGGAATAAGGGAAGGGATCGTAATATGCATCGTTTGCTTCCAACGGGTCGCTCCATCGACCTCGGCTGCTTCGTATAGCGATGGATTAATACCCGAGAGTGCTGCAAGGAAGATGATTGTATTGAACCCAAATTCCTTCCACACATCACTAAAGATGATCGTAAATCGGAACCAAGCACCATCTCCTAAGAAGAAAATCGGCTTAATACCGAACACATTTGAAATCAACTGGTTGATGATCCCCGTCTGGGCAAGCATATCAATCAAAATTCCTGAAAGAGTGACCCATGACAGAAAATGTGGTAAATAGACCAGCGTTTGGATGGTTCTTTTGAGTGCCATCTTCCTCACTTCATTCAATAATAATGCGAATAGGAATGGAACAATTAAATTCATAACCATCTTGGAACAAGCAAAAAATAAGGTATTCCACGCAATTTGCATGAAATAATCATTTTCAAACATATATCTAAAATGTTTCAGACCGACCCAAGGAGAATCCATAATTCCTAATGCTGGTTTATAATCTTTAAATGCCATAATGATGCCTGACATAGGAATATAAGAAAAAATAAATACTAAAATGGCCGCTGGTAATACCATTAAGTGCAGCACCCACGGTTGCTTATAACTTTTTTTTCTCTTTATAGTTCGGCTAGTTTCAAGGTTCACCGGCTGTACAGTTTTCGCTTCCATAGCTCTCTCCCCTTCAAAAAATATTTTGTATGTCATGAGAATCTCTGATATATATAGTATCAAGCATGTCATTCGAACTGACTATATAACATTGTTAGGATTAATATGGTTTTGTTAGGGGATATCGGTCTGGAGGGATAATTATGCAATTGCAGGGTGGCATTACTTTTCTTAAAGGAAAGGCTCGAACGAGGTTTAGTCTATTTGCTAAAATGAACTGTCTAATTATAGTATTATTTATACCTATCATTATCGTATATACGTATTCAAACAACGTCACGTATGATGTTGTAAGCAACGAGTTGCAGATGTCCAACACCAAACAACTTACATTTCTATCTAGCCAAATTGATTCAAGAATGAATCAAATGAAGGATTTCAGCCATGTTTTCTCTAAAGATCCGAATGTTCAGAAATTCAACGGACTCAGAATCTGGGAAGATCGTTATGATCGAATGCAGACCCGATATGCGATTCAAGAAAAAATGGTACTTCAGGCCGGAGTGATGGATATATGGCCTGCCAAATATGCGGTTCATTCTCAGCAGAACAAAGATGTCCTTTCTAATTACAATATATCGCCGGAAAAAGCACCGGAATATGATGAGGATTATTTAAAGAGAAATATAAGTGGCCAATGGACGTACGGTGACGGTAGCAACCAGTCCACTGACGAACTAAAGTCCTTTTATTGGTTCTATAGTGATTCTTTAGCTCAGCAAGGTAAACTGTCGGGTAGCAGTATAGTGATTGAAGCTAGTTTCAGTTATGAAAACATTCAAAATATGCTAGATACATATAAAGCCGGCGGTCAGGGTGATCCATTCTTTTATCACAAAGGCGATGCCCCGATCCTGAACCGAAGTGCGGACAAGCAGCTTACGAGCGAATTGATACGTTATTTGGATGGAAAGTCACCGGAGAACACCACGCAGGATGTCGTGAAGTTAGATGGTAACACTTATTTTGTTAGTTCTGTTAAATCTTCCAATTTGGATTGGCATTTGATAGACGTTGTCCCACTCGATCAGATATTAGGACCAATGTCGTTCAGCCGTAATTTGTTCTACTTTTCAATGTTTTTACTTTTTGTGGTCGGTATCTCTGCATCAATTTTGTTATACCGAAACGTTCAACGTCCTATTAAAAAACTGGTACAGGGTTTACGGCGTGTTCAACGTGGAGACTATTCAGTACGGCTACATTCAAAAGACCATAATGAGTTCTCGTTTCTATTTCACCGTTTTAATGATATGTCAGGTCAAATTCAAGACTTAATTGAGAACGTATTCAATGAGAAAATCCGTGCACGGGAAGCAACCTTAAAACAGTTGCAAGCACAAATAAATCCGCACTTCCTCTACAATTGCCTTGGTTATATTATTAATATGGCTCAGATGAAGGATGAGGAAGCTGTCGTATCTATGGCATACAATTTAAGCGCTTATTACCGCTATACCACTCGGATGGAACGAGAAACAGCTAGCTTACAGGAAGAAATCCAACTGCTCATCAACTATTTAGATATCCAAAAACTTCGTAACGGTAGAATTGATTATCATATTGATATTCCTCAGGAAATGAGGACCCAATCTGTACCGCGCTTGATGCTCCAGCCTATTGTCGAGAACTCCGTCATTCATGGCGTAGCGAAGTCGTATACATCAGGCGAAATTAGGATCAGTGGTGAGATATCTAATGGATATTGCAAAGTGTTCATCGATGACGATGGACCCGGGTTAAATCCAGATCAGGAAGATGCATTAAATCATAAAATGCAAGAACCTTTGAAGGAAGAAATGGGCTGTGGACTTTGGAATACCAATCAACGGATCATTCACCAATTTGGAAATAACTCTTATTTGTATTTCACCAAATCACCACTTGGAGGTTTCCGAACTGAGATCATTTGGGAGATACCAACGGTAGACGAACATCGCAATTATCCATACACACAAGGAGACACACAACATGCAAATGATAATAGTAGACGATGAAGCTCACTGGGTAGACAATCTATCTATGACCAAACCTTGGCACACACTTGGAATTGAACATGTACATAAAGCTTATTCTGCACACGAGGCACTTCAAATCATCGATACGCATCCTATCGATATTGTCATATCAGATATTCTAATGCCGGAAATGACAGGGATTGAGTTAATAGAAAGAATTCGCATACGTGACAAAAGAATAAAATGTATCATATTATCCGGCCATTCAGATTTTGAATTTGCCAAAAAAGCTGTACAGCATAAAGCTGTAGATTACCTACTTAAGCCACCTACGGATATCGAATTGCTTGGGGCAGTCAAAGCCGCGATCGATCAATTAAATCTGGAATGGGAAACCGTTAGCTCATTCGAACGCACCCAGCATACCCTTCGGGAGAACCTCCCCCTTCTCCGTGGTCAGCTACTCCTTGACGCATTGAAAGGTCATCGTATGTCTGCCGATGAATGGAGCCGGAAACTAGATAATTACGGATTGCCATTTAACTATGGGGAATGCGCCCTAATGCTTGTTCGCATGGAGGAAGAATTTGGACAATATAGAAACAACGGGCAACCATTGATCGAATATGCGATCATCAACATGGCTGAAGAGATTATGGGCGAATATATGGAAGTCTGGGGCGTCAAGGAAGAGCATGGATATCTTGTGTTCTTACTTCAATTCAAAGAACAGGGTTCAGTGATAGGGAAAGAAACCATTCTGGAGAAGTTATCATCGCAACTTCAATATAAAGTGAAACAATTTCTAAAAGGATCCCTATCCATTGTCATAACGGAGTGGTTCCAGTTCCCAGAGCAGCTGTCGGAACATTTCCGGCAAGCTTCATCTTACTTCAGACAAATTGTTGGCGATGAAAGAGAATTCGTTATGCGGGTCAGTAACTTGGAACATAACGCTACACAAGGGCCACTTGGCGCGCTATACCTTCCTCCTACTTTCATCAACCTGCTTGAGGCTGGCCGCTGGGAGGCTGCGGAAGAGAAGCTTCTCGCAGTATGCGCAGAACTAGATGAGAAATGGTTCGGATCTTGGGAGCACTGTATGGAGGCTGGCTTTTTAATCTCTGCTTCATTCACTCATCTTGCACACCGGAATGGTCATACGCTCGTTAGTTTACTTGGAAGCGATATTGAACCGCTACAGAATGGAGATGCCTTCTCCTCCATCAGTAAGCTTAGAATGTGGTCTCTCGGGGTGCTCAGCAAGTTGAAAGAGGGAACATCAAATGAAATCAAAGACATCCGTTCCCTGTATGTAAAGAAAACACAAGAGTTTGCCGATAAAAATTTACATCTCGATGTTTCATTACGTGTATTAGCTGACCATGTGAATCTGCACCCAACGCATTTATCCAAAATTTATAAGATTGAAACCGGTGAAGGAATAAGTGATTATATAGCACACCTTCGAATGGAGCGTGCTTGTCATTCGCTTAAAACGTCCAACAAAAAGGTGTATGAAATCAGCATGGAGATTGGATACATGGATCCTGCTTACTTTATCAAAGTGTTTAAACGTCAATTCGGGGTAACTCCGCAGGAATATAGAGACAGTAATAAATAGCATGACATAGTCCTATCAAAACTAATAAACTCATATAGATGCCCTCCCCCAAAACTTGATAAAGTAACACTTGTAGAGATCAAACACAGTAGGGGGAATAAAAAAATGAAAAAAATCAGAAAATCATGGCAATTACTCATGATCAGTTCACTCGTATTGGTTACTGCTTGTAGTGGAACTTCTAATAGTGGCACGTCTAATAATGACGTAAAGAAAGATGAAACCGCTTCAACGGAAGTCAGTGCTTCTGACGCAGCATTTGCCAAAGGTAAATACGATCCACCGATTGAAATCAGCACCGTCATCATGCCGAAGAAATTCGTCAATGGCGATACTAAAGAAAACAATGTTCATGACCGTTGGATGCTGGATAAGTTAGGCATTAAACATAAGGATACATGGTACCCCGCAGGCGCGGATCAATATAAGCAGCAACTTCAGCTCGCTATCGCTTCTGGCGAGAAGTTGCCGGATTTCGTATTCGTACCAACTGACCCTATCTTAACTAACCAATTGATCGATACCGGCCAGTTCATTGCCATCGATGAGTTATTTGAAAAATACGCCAACAAAACTTGGAAAGACCATACCATTAATAATCCAGAACTATGGTACCCTTTCACCAGAGACGGCAAGAAATACAACCTACCTATTCTTGAATATACCGACAATGACGATACGTTGTTATGGTTGCGGGAAGATTGGATGAAAAAGCTGAATCTAGCTGCACCGAAGACGATCGCTGATTTAGAGATTGTGATGGACAAATTCAAGAACGAGAATCCGGATGGGCTTGCTCCGAAAGACGTCTATCCACTCGCGATTTCCTTGAAGAACAATACGAATACTTGGATGGGCGGACTCGATTGGTTGTTCGGGGCATACGGAACGATCGAAGAACAATGGAACAAGGATGCCGATGGAAATCTTGAATATGGTTCCGTTAATCCTGGAGCTAAGCAAGCAC
The DNA here is from genome assembly GCF_001637225.1 of Paenibacillus antarcticus. Lineage (GTDB taxonomy): Bacteria > Bacillota > Bacilli > Paenibacillales > Paenibacillaceae > Paenibacillus_AQ > Paenibacillus_AQ antarcticus. The sequence goes on along the minus strand of NZ_LVJI01000024.1, from coordinate 199,035 downwards.
TTGCTAAGATGCAAGAATGGATGGACAAAGGTTATATCCACCCCGATTCAGCTTTGTGGGATGAGGGTAAAGCTGCAGAACTTTGGACAAAAGGGAATGCAGGCGTCCTTCCAGGAGCAAACTGGGTTCCAGACTGGCCAGCTCCAGATTTGTTGAAAACCGTCAAGGGAGCCGATTATAAAGCTTATCCAGTTCCAGCAGGTCCAGATGGATTGATCGGAACTAAATGGCAAAACTCAGGCGTGAATAGCAGCTTCATGATTAATAAAGATGCTAAAAACCCAGAAGCACTTATCTTATATTACAACTATATGTTAGATAACTTGGCTAACCCAACAACTGGAAGTGAGTACGAATACGGATTTGCCAAAGGCTACGACTGGGACGTTGTAGATGGAGAACCAACTAGTAATAAAGATAAAATTCCAACCTACAGCAATGACTTCACATTCATTACTGGTCCTGCGCGTATTCCAAACCTTTATATGAACACATTGGTTAAAATTGCGGACGGCAAAAAGGCAGAAACGGCTTATGAGAAACAAATCGCAGATTTCCGTAAACCACAAAACTGGGATGCAGGAAAAGTGGTCATGTCCCAAATCGACGTTCGTAAGCAAAACTACTTTACAGGCGCTTCGACACCAACGATGATTTCGAAGTGGAACCTTTTGCGTCAGTCTGAGCTAGAAACTTTCAACAAAATCATATATGGCAAACTGCCAGTAGATGCTTTTGACGAATTTGTTGCCAATTGGAAATCAAATGGTGGCGAACAAATTACCAAAGAAGTTAATGAATGGTTTAAATCTGTAAATACAAAATAAGTAAATAAAACAGGCTGTAGATCGGGGTAACCTTGATCTACAGCCTGTTTTATTTGGAAATCATTAAAATAGTTAGCAATCAAATAACCTGTGAGCGCATTGCGCATATTGTATAGTAATCGCTTCCAACTTTTAGATAATATTTCGAAAACCCTTAAAGTGTGATATGTTAATATAAACATATCGCGAGGTCATCCTAACATGCTTTCAAGTTAATATGACCATGTAAATACAAAGCTGAGAGGTGATATATATGCCAAGTTTAATTCTGGAAGGCGGAACCCTTCGTCCTATATTCAGTGCAGGTGTGATGGATGCACTACTAGATCAAGAGGTGATGTTCCCCTATTGTATCGGTGTTTCTGCTGGAATCAGCAATGGATTTTCTTATATCTCCAAACAAAACCGGAGGAATTTAGATATATTAGAAAAATACCGACATGACAAACGTTATATTGGCGTCCGTAATTTCCTACGTAGTCACAGCTTGTTTGGATTGGATTTTATATTTAGAGAGATTCCTAACACGTTACTTCCCTTTAATACGGAAACGTTTAACAGTTATACGGGTCAACTAATCGTAGGTGTTACTAATGCACATTCAGGAGAACCAGAATACATGAATGGACTGGATATTGATGATCATTGGACGATGCTTCGTGCCACATGTGCGCTCCCACTATTCTTCCCTGCTATTGAGATGAACGGCACCAAATATTATGACGGAGGGTTAAGCGATCCGATTCCTATTCGTAAAGCTATTAGGGATGGTAACAACAAACATCTAATTGTCCTGACTCAGCCGAAAGGTTATGTTAAACCCATTAGCAAGGAGAATGCGATGGTCGGTAAGTTGTTAAAGCGTAAGTATCCTAATCTAGAAGAAATCTTACTAACAAGACATGTTAAATACAATGAAACGGTCGCTTTCTGTGAACAATTGGAGGCAGATGGTCAAGCGATCATTCTTCGCCCTAAGCAATCTCTGAACAGTTTTGAAAAGAATCTCAACCAACTAAGAGATACGTACCAACATGGTTATGACATGGCGAAAGGCCATATAAATAATATTCAAAAGTTGTTCCTATGAGCGTATCTTCAATTGATCTGATCACATATGATTTGCATTCAAGTCCTTAGCGATCTCATCAGGTATTTTTTTAGATACACTAGGTACTTCTCTGCGTGTATGATTGACCATATCAGAGGAACAAATGATAATGCTCACCTGACCTCCATGTGCGAAAGCTCGGATAAGGATCGGCTGATTATATTTATTCTTAAATGAAAAATCCGGTCCATACCAACTTACCGTCGCATCACGTCCAGGTGGTACATAAGGGACACTCTTACTATGGGAATATCGCTGAATGATTTCTAGACCGGCACGATCTACCGCATTAAAGAGTGTTGATGAGATCTGACAAATTCCCCCACCAATATCTTCAGATGCTTCTCCCCTTACAATAATGGCTGCACGTAAATACCCCTTCTCCTTCGTCCGTTTCCCAACAATTTCATTGAAGGAAAACGTCTCTTTGGGAAAAACTACTGTATTATTAATGGCTTTGGCAGCCAATCCGATATTGTGAGAACGGTTTTTATTATTTGAATTGTAGTATGTAAAATAACTACCAATCTTCTTTTCCATGATGGATTGCAATAGCTCACTATCCACCCTTGCATGAACACTACGCAAAGGTACTTCCAATCTAGACAATTCACCCTCAATAATATACCTATAGAACTGCTCTTTAAATTTTGTTCGATTAAGCGTTATACCTGGCTTCTCTGAGATTATTCTGCCTCCCCCATCCATTACAGCATTCGTGGGAGCCAAATAGACTTGTTTATCTAGGTCATCCATGAGCATATTTAATTTAATATCATCAACAAGTGTTACTCCGGGAACGGGTAGCGTGTATGCTGCATGATTCACTTCTGCTATAATTTCTCCTTGTTCCTCGATAATCAAGGGTTCCAGAGGAAATAATTGTTGAAATACAAATAAACAAGCCAAAAACAAATGCATGCTCACAATTGCTGTCCCCCATATGTCAGTATCGATCATAGTATGAATCAAATGAGACAAGCTGATACATAATACACATCGAAATCCGGCATATTGTTTTTCGTAAACTAAGAAAGTAGGAAGTCGACCTTGAAGCATATGACTTTTGGCTTGCGCTATTCCTTTCGTAATAAAGAACCTAAACGTTGTAGTATATTACCCGATAAAGGTTCCTCTACCGGTCGAATCTCAAATGGTTTATCGTCAATGACACACTGCGCATTATTTAAAAAATAGTTCTTCCATTTCTCCCCCATCCGTTGCCCAATCACATCATAGGACTCACGCAAGCGAAATCCTCTATGCTCTATATGATGGGCATCCGATGATACGATATGAATAAGACCACTTTTACATAGTGACCAAGCCAATTTCTCGACTTGTCTACCAAAGTCACCTAGTAACGAATGAGTAGTAACCTGTGCCCAAGCACCTCTCTCAATGAGATCAGCAAGTCTCTTCGGGTGTTTCATGACCTCTGCATTACGTTCAGGATGAGCAATAATGGGCTTAAGGTTTATTATATTTAATTCGTAGATTAGTTCATATATTTCTTTCGGTATACGAGAGGACGGTAGCTCTATTAATACATAACGAGAGTCAGCTAGAGTAAGCAACTCCATTCGATACCAAGCCTGTAACCAGTCCCCGTGCAGCCGAATTTCTTGTCCAGAACGAACAGAAAGAGGCACACCCGCATTCTTCAACTGTTCGTTGATATGTCGGGTGTGCTCTATCACTTCGTTAGCTCTATTAATATATTTCCCATTCGCATGATGCGGGGTAGCAATTAACGTTGTAATACCCTCTGCAACAGCTGCTCTAGCCATATTCAAAGTATCATTCCAGTCCTGTGCACCGTCATCCACACTCGGCAGTATATGTGTATGAATATCAATCATCTTGAGTCTCACATCCTATGAAAGATATATTGAAGCCACCTAAGAGGTTGGCTTGCATTCATTCTATCATATGGAAATATTTATTTAAAATTTAGTAGAGAAATTCATAGAGAATCATTAATTAGTGCTCTGAGCTGAAAAACGTACTCAAGGCTGCTACGTATCGCGCGGTGATTAACTGCGGGCGAGTAATTGCACTACCAACAACGACATTTGCTGCTCCACAACGGATGGCACGTACGGCATCCTCAGGTGTCCATATCCGACCTTCTGCGATAACAGGAACTTTAACCGTTTCACACAATTGCTGTAAAAGCTCGAAATCCGGCTCTTCCGATTGCGTGCTGTATGAGGTATATCCCGATAATGTCGTTCCTATAAAATCAACACCTAATTTCTCCGCAGCAATTCCTTCTTCATACGTGGATACGTCTGCCATAACGGCTACGCCGGCACTATGAGCATATTCAATTAATGGTTTTACAGCTTCCAAGCGTCCCTCACGATCGGTAACGTCCAACGCGACAACATCGGCCCCCGCTGACACGATGGCTATTACCTCTTGTATAGTAGGCGTAATGAAAATTTCTGAACCTGGCATATCTCGCTTAATAAGTCCGATCACGGGTACTTTCACTACCTGTTTAATAGAATGAATATCGAATACGCCGTTGGTGCGAATACCAATGGCACCAGACTCAATTGCAGCGATAGCCATTTTGGTTATGGTATCACCGCCATGTAGTGGTTCATGCTCAAGTGCTTGGCAAGAAACGATTAGCCCTTTTTCTGGGAAAATACGATTAAAGTCTTTCATGATACATTTACCTGAGCCACGTAAGTGTTAATTCTCTCATCGAGGTATTCGATACGCTTCCAATCTGATTCAGCTACAGGCAGCAGTGGCATTCTCGGATTACCACTGTCTATCCCACGCAATTTAAGAATCGCTTTGCAGGCACCATACAGTGACGGAAATGAAAGTAAATCCGTGATTAACTCATTCACAATAAACTGCCATTTCCGTGCCTCCACCATATCCCCTTCTTGGTAACAACGTTCGATCTTCATAAATAGCTCTGGCATCACGCCGTAGGTGCCGCCAATACCACCGTCCGCACCGATACTACGACCAGCCAAATATTGTTCATCCGGTCCATTGAGCACTAGGAAATCATCGCCTCCAGCCGCCTTAAATTGCTGCAACTCGAACGTGCTTTCCGCAGAAATCTTCACACCAATCACCTTGTCCTGCGCAGCCATCTTGGTGAGTAGCGATTTGGATAACTGGAACCCCGTCGTTTGAGGGATATGATATATAATGAAAGGTAATGAAGTACTATCAATAATTGCCTGCCAATGGGCTTCCACACTCTCAGGAGACAAGCGGTAATAGATGGCCGGCACGGCCGATACTGCATGGGCACCCACCAGCTCAGCATGTTGTGCCAATTCCACACTATCTCTTGTAGATGGGGCTCCAATATGTGCAATGATCGTAAGTTCGTGCCCGACTTCGGATACCACTGCCGCAAGAATGGATTTGCGTTCTTCTACCGATTGTAGCATGCCTTCTCCAGAGCTTCCCCCGACATACAATCCACTTACACCTGCTGTCGCATAATAACGCGCCAATTTCTTAGCTGCATCTACACTAACCATTCCTTGTTCGTCGTAACAAGAATACATCGCAACTGTAATCCCCTTAAATCGTTCCAATACATATGGCTTCATAATATAGTCTCTCCTAATATATAATGTCGTTTAGCCTTTGACTGCGCCCATTGTAATCCCTTGTGTAAATGACTTCTGGAACAATAAGAAGATCGCGATCATTGGAATCGAAGCAAATGCAGCACCGGCCATTAAGACGCCATATGGTGTGGTATATTCCCCTTTTAGTGTAGCAACACCAAGCGGTAAGGTCATCATTGGAGTCGACCTCGTCATAATAAGCTGACTGAAATAATCATTCCATGCATTGATGAATGTGAAGATAGCTAGTGCTCCGATTGCAGGTTTAAGCAAAGGTAGGACGATACTATAAAATAATCGAAGTTCTGAGCAACCATCTATTTTGGCAGCTTCTATTAACTCACTTGGTAATGTCTGCGCAAATTGTTTGATCAGAAAGATACCAAACGGCCAACCAATAGCCGGTAATATAAGCGCTTTATAGGTATCTATCCATCCAAAATCAGCGATCATTGTAAACAGTGGAACCAGAATAACTTGCTTCGGCAGCGCCATTGCAGCGACAAACATCGTGAAGATTATTTTGCGACCAGGGAATGATTTCTTGGCCAGGACATAACCCGCCATCGAAGCGACCAAACAAACACCAATCATTTCACCAAATGCGATGAAAAAGCTGTTAAATGTCCACTTCCACACGGGGTTCTTAAAAAGAGTAGTGAAATTATCCCATGTAGGTTCATGTGGAATCCATTGCGGTGGAATCGCTACTGCCACGTTCTGTACCTTGAACGCGCCAGATACGATCCAATAAAAAGGGAAAATAAAAAGTATAGCAAACACAAACAATAGAATATTAGATAGTATTGCACTACCAGTCATCTCTCGAAGCCACTTCGGTTTTCTACTTGATTGAACTTGGGCGAGATTATTGTTCACATTAATTTGATCGTTCAATTTCATGCTGACCCCTCCTAGTACTCCACATCGCTGCCTAAATATCTGAACTGAATGAATGAAATAATACCGATGACAACAGCTAGTATGATGCCCATGGCGGAGGCAAGCCCAAAGTTTCCTAACATAAATGCCTTCTCATACACGCCGTACATGACCGTTGAAGTCTTGTATAGTGGTCCGCCTGCCGTTAGCAATTGAACAATGGCAAACGTTTGAAACGTATTTATGGTCGTAATGACAATAATGTATAAATTCGTTGGCATTAACATCGGCCATATAATTTTTCTGAATATTTGCCCTGACGTCGCACGGTCGATCTGTGCCGCTTCAATATAAGAGGTCGGGATATTTCCAACCGATGCCACATATAGAATAATAGGCTGGCCGACAGATGTCGTAATTAATACAGCTATAATCGCGAACAAGGCTGTGTGTGGATTGCCAAGCCAAGCGATCGGCTCAGCACCGAATAGACTCGTTATGTAGTTTAGAATACCAAAGTTGGGTTCGTAGATCGAAGCCCAGACCACTGTAATACTGACGACAGAAGTCACAGCCGGTAAATAAAAGACACCTCGGAAAAATGAACGCGTGAACTCATTTTTCTTGTAAATGGTCATTGCAACAAAAATGGAGAATGCAATGACAAGTGGAACAGCTATAAAAACAATAAGAATCGTATTCTTCATCGACTGAATAAAGGTTTTATCCTGAAAAAGATGTTTGTAGTTGTCTAAACCAATGAAATCGAAGTTATTCAACGAATAATCAAAGAAACTGATGTAAACCCCTTTTAACATGGGATACGCTACAAATAAAAGGAAGAATGATAAAGCAGGCAATAAAAACAAATAACTTATCAACCATTCCCGCCAGACATGACGTCTTGATTTTAGAATCGTTGCGAACATAAATTGATCTCCCCTTACCCTTTGGATGGAAAGGAGCAGCGCACCGTTAGTACGCTGCTCCTAATCTTCTGTTAGCTTATTTTTTTTGGGTTTGAGCTTTTGCTTTTGCATCCTCAATCGCTTTGTTCGCATTAGCGGCGAATGAATCTAATGCTTCTTTACCTGTTGCATCACCTAAAAGTACACGCTGTAATTCAGGGAACCAGAAGGTACGGACATCCGCCCAACCGTCTGCGATCGTTGGAGGATCAGTAATAAATTCACGAGCAAGCTCAGCGTACGTATATTCTGGATCATTATACAGTCCTGTGATCGAGTTACGTACAGACAGACCACCCGTTTGAATCAAGTTTTTCTTGCCGTACACTTCATCATTAGCTACGAAATCAATGAATTTCTTAGAAGCAGCAATTTTAGCTTCGTCGTCATTGTTGAATATTGCCATTCCCCCAAGATAAGGTTCAAGCTTAGGCTTGGAGCCATCTAATGTTGGGAATGGAAGTAATACTTCTTCGAATTCCGCTTTTTTAAGTGTAGCATTCTGTGCTTTAAGTACAGCTGAATAGTTAATAGTAAATGCTAGTTTCCCTTGAAGGAACAGATCGTTAACATCTGCAGCAGCAAGAGCAGCGGATCCTGAAATAACTAACTTGTCTTTCTCAGCTTGTACAATCCAATCAAGCGCTTTCCCTGCATCTTCCGTGTTAATAGCAACCTGGCTGTAATCCTCATTCAAGAATCTAGATACACCAAGGTTTGCAAGGTACGCACGTGTTCCTTGGTCACCGGCTTGGCTCTTCGCAAAGAATCCGGAAGGAATGACATCTGGTGCTTTTTCTTTAACCGCTTGAAGTGCTTTCTTATATTCATCAAAAGTCCATGTTCTATCAGGACGATCCAGTGGTAATAAATCCAATGCACCTATTTTCTCAAATATGGTTTTGTTGACAGCCATCATGAAAGGAGCGGTATTAATAGGATACATCACCGTTTTATCGTCTACAGTAGACTGCTTCCAGAAAGCTGGAGAAATGTCGTTTCTAACTTCATCTTTGATCATGTCATCTAATGGAGCTAGCAGACCCTTCTTGCCCCAATCGATGATGCGCCCAGGAGCATCGTATATGAGGTCAGGTGCGGAATTCGATGCAATGGCTACGTTTAACTTCTCAGGTCCTCCATCAAACGTAATCATTTCAAGATTAACTTTGATATCTGGATTCTTCTCATTGAAAGCGGCGATGATTTCTTTCTCGTATTTGCCGACTTCTCCGTCAAGTGCCTGAAAGCTCGGGAAATTCCACCAAGTGATTGTAACGGGTTTTGCTTTTTCTGTTTCCCCGCTCGGTTTCTCTTCTTTGACAGTGTTCGTACTTGAATTTGCTGTGTTGTTATTCGTACCACACGCCGCAAGCATCATCATAACGAGCATGATACTCATTACTGCTGTCAACCGTTTCATCCTTGCTCCCATTCTTATTCCCCCTAGTAATTAATTCAGAGTAGAAAGCAACTGTAACGCTTTCATTTCTTGTATCTAGCATAATTCAAAATATGATATTGAGAAATCCCTCTACTTTTACATTCATGGCTCTATTCTTACTTATCAATTATATTAATTCTTGTGATTAAAATTAAAAACTCCTTCTGCAATAATTATCTTGTATAATAAATGCTAATTACTTGCAAACAAAATTCTACTCAAGAGGGATGCTATGTATAAACTGATGATTGTCGAGGACGAACCTACCATACGAGCTGGTTTGAAGCAATATTTCCCTTGGAGTGAATTAGGGGTCAATACTATTGTCGAGGCAGAGAACGGAAAAGAAGGCATAACCATTGCTCTTCGGGAACGACCCGATCTGGTCATTACAGATATTCGGATGCCTGAAGTGGACGGCTTAGAGATGATCGAACAACTTCGCACAGCGCTGCCAGATACAGTATTTGTGTTATTAACTGGATATAGCGATTTCGCTTATGCACAAAAGGCCATTAGAATTGGGGGCATACAATCTTACTTACTAAAACCTCTTGAATATGAAGAAAGTCTGGCAAGCTTGCAAGAATGTCTGAAGGTACTAGAGCTAAGGAGACAAGAACATCAGTCCCGCTTCGAATTAGAACAAGAGGCTAAAGAAGCCATAACACTTTTACATAGTCAGTTCTTGAAACATCTGCTGGAAGATCAAGTAGAATTACAGCCAGACATGCTCCAACGTCTTTGCGGATTCGAAAGTAAGAATTACATGTTCTATTCTATCGTTGTATCAAATATTCCGATGCCAGACTCCATTCACGGAACAAATATGCGTTGGAAACAGCTTGCAGAGCGACTCGTATCGGATGTAGCGGCATCCCTATTAAGTCACGATAGCCGTAGACAGATTCTTACGTATTATCATAAATCTAAGTTGTACACGCTTACAATATTTGAAGGTCCTGATAGCATAAGATTCGATACTCAAATAGAATTACAAGTACACACAATACTTAATCAGCTTAATCTTCTCCAACTTCCAGCAACGATGTATATGGCTATGGGACAACCTTTGTCTCAATTGTCTGAAGCCGGTATATCCCTTCAGCATGTTGATAAGGCATTATACAAGCGGTTTTCCCAACCGGGAAGATACCTTTTCTTAGAACAAGGTTTACAGTCCTCCTCCGATGTATCCAAAGAAGTTGCAAGTCATTTGGTCCTTCTAGAATCTCATCTAATACTCGAGGGATTAGAAAAAGGGGATAGCACACAAACTAGAAAATTGATGAACCAACTGGCCGACGAATCACGAATGAAATTACCTAACGTATCTAATGACGAATGGCTAGCCTTTTTACAGGAGATTATTAATGTGACCTTACGGTTTGCCCATAAACATGGTATTGCTGTGGAGGGCGTCTATAGTGACAAGTTACTAACACTTACTTTCGTAGATGATTTCCAGACGATTGACCATCTCTTTGACTGGCTGTTCGAGTGGATCATTCATTTGAACACCGTTTATCAACAACAGAATCAATTATCCATTCCTAAAGATGTACTTATATTTGAACAAATCAAGAATTTCATCGAGCATCATATCGATCAAGAACTAACGCTACAAATGGTCGCAGATCGTTTCTTCTATAATCCGTCTTACTTAAGCCGTCTGTTCAAAACAAAACTAAATAAAAATTATATGACGTTTGTTACCGAGATTCGAATTCATTATGCACAACAATGCTTAAAGGACCCAAAGTATCTAGTCACCGATGTGTGCAATATGTGCGGCTACAAAAGCTACAAACACTTTGTGAAAATGTTTAGAAGTGTCACCCAAATGACACCATCTGATTATCGAAAACAATTAGGATGGTGATGAAATGAATATATTCCGACGTCTTTCCCAGCGGTTTCAAACGCGGCATGTGAACCGTCAAATATTCATTCTTATGATCTGTACAATCACAATACCTCTTACAATCATGTCCGGCATTGTATATTTTTTCTCACTCCAGACAGTTAAAAATGAATACCAAGACAGTGCAAATCTTATCTTAAATAATCTATCCTTTAATATTGACCAGTATCTTCAAAGTATAGAAAAAGGGACGCTCATGGCACAACTGGATAGTCAGCTTCAAGGCTCACTTGTGAAATGGGCTGACAATCGGGCAAATAACATTGATGATACAGGTATCCAATACAGAAGTGTAATCGAGCATTTCGTAAGCACTATTGAAATGACGATCAAGAATGTCGATAGTGTACAGATTTACGCAGGTGATCGCGTCTTTTATTCAGTCAACTTTAATCAAGCAGATTATGATGATAGTAATTTCCTACAGGAACATTGGTATCAACAGACCCTAGCCAGCCAAGGCAAAATTGTTATATTTGGTACACATAAGCCCTTCCACCGCCTTAACTCGAAAGAGCCTGTTATGTCCATTGCGCGAGTCATTAATAAAACAGGTAGCAAACAGCATCTGGCCATTATTCTAGTCGATATCAGACTGGATTCCTTACGTGAAATCTTAAATCTATCAGAGAATAGCAATCGTAAATTTCTCATCGTTGACGATAAGGGTGGCGTTATTTATTCATCCGAGGATGATCAAGAGAATCCGCTTGTTCTATCAGATACAGACTTCATTTCGGTTGAACGCGTATTAGCAAATGATACAGGGAGCTTCTATGCACCGTTTGCGGGTAAGCAATCCTATTTAGACTTTATAACCTCACCTTATTCTGGATGGAAGGTCATTCAATATATTGATGAGCAGGAAATGGCGAAGGATGCTAATATGTTCCGCATGATCATATTGGCATTCGCCTTCTGCTCGTTGGTCACTGCACTTCTATTTATGTATATCTTATCTGCCCGAGTAACGAAACCCATTATTCTGTTAAGCAGACAAGTACGGTCAGTAGGACTCGGTAAGTTCGATGTCAATCTTCGCAGTGATCGTCAAGATGAATTCGGCGTTCTCTATAGGGGTATACGCAAGATGGTAGAAGATCTACAAAGTCATATTGAAAGATCGTCAAATATGATTGCGCAACAGAAGATTGCACAATATGGTGCACTCAAGAGCCAAATCAACCCTCATTTCCTCGCAAATGCACTAGAATCTGTCCAAATGAAAGCCGTGCTTAGCGGACAAAGAGATATCGCGGAAATGGTTGGCCTACTCGGACGCTTGTTTCGAATCCATATTCAAACAGGTAAAGACATCGTCTCTCTACGAGAGGAACTTGTTCATACCCGGTTATATATCAAAGTACAACAAATGCGCTTCGGAGATAAGATTCAATACACCGAAAATCTCGCTCCAAATAGCGACACAGCGAATGTATTACATTTCTCTTTGCAACCCATTATTGAGAATGCCATTGTGCATGGATTGGAACGTCGTGTCAGTACAGGCCTACTCGAAATTTCCACAACGTTACAAGGTAACTGCTTGCTGATTATGATTAAAGATAATGGTGCCGGGATGGATGAGACTCAGGTTACTGAGCTACGCGAGCGCCTTATGGATACCTCGGATACATTAGGCGAAGCACATATCGGTATCAAAAATGTTCATGATCGCATCCGTTTTTACTTCGGCGATCAATATGGTATTGAAGTAGATAGCTCCCTTGGAGCAGGCACCACAGTTACAATTCGTATTCCTCACAACGAATAGAAGGAGCATCCCTAACACGGGATGCTCCTTCTTGTATCCATCATATCATTCTTATAATACTTCCAATACACCTGCTTGATCAGCAGAGCGTATTTCTGCTTCAATGATTTCTAACGTAGCTACTGCACTCTCCGGAGTACATATCGTCACTGGCTCACCATCGATGATGGATTGAAGGAAGTACTTAATTTCACGATAATAACCCATATCGCTCGACAGTTCAGCAACAAAACTTGGAGCATCCTTTGGATTAACCGTTACTATATTATTCTCAAAAACAAGGTTTCCACCTTCAAAATTCAGGCGATAAGTCATAACTAGGCCATGATCCCCTTCAAGGGTCCAATCCGCTTGTGCATTTACTACCTTATTATCCGAATATATATAGTTGGTAGAGACCATATCATAGCCACTGCCTGGGATGATGTTGCAAGCAACGGACGATACCTTGTCAGGTTTGCCGAATAACCAGTGAACCATATCTGCATCATGAACATGCATGTCCATGATACATCCACCACTCTTCTCGCCCTCGAGGAACCAACCCTGCGGGGCACCTGATCCACGGAAGAAGAGTCCTGCCGTAGCTCTACCATATCGTCCATCCTCAACGCATTCTTTCGCGTATTCATAAGCAGGCCAGAAGCGCAAACATTGCCCGATCATCAATGTTTTCTCGTTACGTTTCGCCGTCTCAACCATCCGCCAACCATCCGCAGAATTACCTGCAACAGGTTTCTCGCAAAACACATGTATCCCTTTGTCCAGCAAGCGACACGTGATGTCCGCATGCAAATAAGTAGGAAGGGCTACGTCGACGATATCTAGCTCCTCGTTCTCCAACATCGTATCAATATCATCATATAAACGGTATGGTGTTAAATCATATACTTCCTGCTCCGTTGCAATGTTACCTGATGCTGCTCCTTGCTTCAACTCTTCAATCCGTAGATCACATATCGCTACCAGTTGAATCTGTAGGCCCTCAGATATTAGTCGAACATAGTTATCAAAGTGCATACGCCCCATAAATCCAAATCCAATGATTCCTATCTTTTTCATATTAATAACCTCCCTTTATCATTTGAATTATTTACGTCCCAATATCGCATCCATCGCACCCGAGGTATTGTATATAATTTGCTCTGAGTAGTGATTGTAAGGTGGGATCATCTCTGCCGTTACGTAGTTGTCATACCCAATCGCTCTGAGTGACTCCATCACCACCGGATAGTCCACATCGCCTGCTAGAAGATCAACAAATCCATGTAAGCCTCCCGCTTGACGTCGGTAATCCTTGAAATGTACTTTTTTAATCCGATGACCCAAAATACGTATCCAATGCTCTGGATATCCATTCTGCAAGGCGTTACCTACATCAAAGTAGGAACCTACGTATGGTGAGTTAATTTCATCAATAAAAGAACGCATTTCGAGTGGTGTTAGCAGAAACTTATTCCAGACATTTTCAAGTCCGATGGATACGCCTGCACTCTTCGCATAGGGCACAAGCTCTGCAATTGACTCAAGCGCCCGTTCGTATGCTCGTTCATAATCGGTAACTTCAGCATTAGGAATGAAATCTACCCCCACAGCACCGGGAATGACTAGTATCGTATCAACATCAAGTGCGGCTGCCAGCTCTAACTGCTTCTTACACACGTCGATTGCTTTGCTCTGAATCTCCTTATTCCCACTTGTCATCGGATAGTCCCAATACAGTCCCGTAGCTAACCCGGCAATCTCAAGTGTTGCATCTTCAAGCCTCGCCTTAATCTCACTAACTTCCTTATCCCCACAGTTAAGACTAAGCTCACCTGTTGCATTCAAAGACAATTCGATTCCATCAAAGCCCGCTTCTTTGGCTAACGTAATACAATCGGCTATCGATGAATCTCCCTTAAACGACCAAATGTTAATTCCCTTCTTCATCAAAAAAACCTCCATTTGAGCTATTTCAGCTGTATTGAGTATCGCAGAATAACATGTAATAATAGCTTTATAATAAACGATTATTCCTGATATTTATTTAGATGTAATAGTGATTATTTGGACAATTCCGTTATGATTTCCAAATCAATTTCAAGGAGTGTACAAAATGGATAAATTAAGTGATACTTATCTCCTTCAGCGTTCAGCTGCTTTCCAAGAATGGTCGCCAAGTATTCATTACGCACAATTCCAGCGCGTAGGCACTAGCATTTTCCCCAAACGAAGACTATACGATTTCGAACTTCTCTATGTCGTCCAAGGACATGCTGTCACAACCATGCACGGGCAACGCTTCAATATATACGCCGGACAACTCATTTTCCTACCTTCTGGCGTATACCATCAGAATGAGATTGTTTCACAGCCGGATGCACGTTTTATTGGTATTCATTTCGATTTCTTCCATGAGCTTAATAACATGACTGAGGCTGATTTAATCGTCGATGAAGATGATATTCATCTGAATAAGTTCGGACTCGAAGCCTGTTCGGACATATTCCCTCCCTTGTCGTCGCAAGTCATCTATACACCCTCCCTTGTGTGCGTTCAACTCATGGAGCAGCTTGTAGAAGAATTTACGATGCGAAAGCTGGGTTATGAACTCGTCTGCAAGTCACTAATGATGAATATTTTGGTGCACTTAATGCGCAATTCCACATCTCAATCCTTAATCACTTCATCTGCGCACAGCACAAAGTTAGCTAGAATCGTCGAAGAAATAGAATCTGCTCCTTCAGAACCTTGGTCGAACCAAACGATTGCAGATGCCTTGTGTTTAAGCATCGATTACACAGCCAAGCTCTTTAAACAAACCGTAGGTTTACCACCGAGTGAATATATTCAATCCATTCGCCACCGTGAAGCGCGGAGACTGCTACGTGAAACCGATACGACGATAGAACAGATCGGAGCGCAAGTCGGTTACCCAGATATTCATTATTTCAGCCGTATGTTCCGTCGACATGAGGGGATTACCGCAAGTGAATACCGCAAGCTTTCTCGTATTCTTTAGAGACGCAAATAAATCGCCCAGTCCATCATTAGAGGACTGAGCGATTTATTTGTGTCTAGATTTACGTCAGAGATCCAGCAGTTACGATCACCTGATACGACGCATTCACATTCAGGGGTGCGGTAGGTACGCCGTTCTGATCAAAGATCAGACGTTGGACTTCCAACTCCTCCAGTTCCTCCACTTGACCTTCCACATAATCCATAATCCGATCGCCTGTAGACTGTATACGAGCCATTAAGCCACCATACCGGATGTCGAGTACTTCCCAACCGAAAGCCTTGTATGTGATCATCCACATACGGCGGTGGGCAACACGTAATGCCTCTACTTGACGATGTAGCTCTGGAAGTTCCGTATTCACAATATTCGTAAGCTCATCCCTCTTCCTTTCATCGTAGCTCCGTTTAATACGTATACCTAATGTAGATTTCAGGGCAAGTACGCCAGCCAGGTTCTCATAAGTTTCAAACAAGCTATCAAATGGGGCTGGCATTGATTCCTTGTAAGAACGCCATTTCTGTTCTAGATCTGCATAATATCTAGGGATCACTTTCTCATTGTCTTCATCGATATGCCCGTCGAATAATCCCATCATCAAATCCTGCCAAAGTAAGAACTTCGAAGGATTAGCCATCCAGTGATTTCCTTCATCGACACCCGGAATTTCATCCATATATTTGAGTGAAACAAGCGGATCAAATAGATCAAGGCCTGTACAAGCCTTTAGACGTTGTCCAAGACGCTCATCATCGACCTCGTCCCCATATCCATGCTCAGCAAATAGCTGCAATCCCGCAAGAATGACATAATGATTTGTTTCATTACCATTATCACCCCATGCAGTTGAGAACACTTCCTTTAATCCTTTGTTCTTAGCTGCACGCAGCGCCGGGTTACTCGTTGTCCATGTTTTTCCGTAATTCGGGGCTATGGAATTCCACATATGAATACCACCTGCAAAAATAGGGAGCGATCCGAACTTAAGGTGCATATCATAAATTTTCTCGTAACCTGCTTCATCACCTTTACCGTAGTCCCAATAAACAAACTGTACACCATCTGGGATTTGATCCATATTATCATCAGAGAAATCGGCATTCACGTTATACAACTGTCCTTGATAGTCGTTCGCAAGCAAGTTGAAATACATATCGCTCCAGATCATCGGTTGAAGTCCCAGCTTGGTTGTCATAGCGAGCACCTTACCCACATGGTCATTCATAATTTCGAATCGGTCACGAAATCCATGCTCTCTCAAATATCGTCCGAGTCCAACCTGAAACGCTTCGTCCATTCCGATATGAATTCGTTTCGAGCGAAATGTCTTGGCGGCTGTCGTAATCATTTGCTCTATAAATTCATATGTTTTGGGCTCACCAGGAAGGAGAATGTCGTGATGATCCTTTATCTGTCCAGCATAGTCCCATTTCAGCGCATGATGAAGGTGACCTAACGTTTGGATACAAGCAATCATTTCGATTCCGAACATATCCGCATAATCGTCCAACTCACGCAGTTCCTCCATCGTATAACGACCACGCATGTATCCGAAATACGGAAGTTCCTCTATTTCATATGTATCCTCTGTATACATCATCAATCCGTTCAGACCCATGACTGCCATATATCGGATAAACTGCTTAATGGTATTCACTCTCATGACCCCGTTACGAGATACATCCAGCATCGTCCCGTTGAAATCGAATCTAGGTTGTTCTGTCACCTCAAAGGAATCACCCGCTTTGGCATGTTCCATAAAAAGTCCAAGCGCACGATAGAAGTGAATTTTATTCTGATAATGAATGACTCCTTGACCGCCGTTATATGAAACCCTCAGAGGACCTTCCTCTTGAATAACCTCAATAACCAAGCCATCTGGATCAATCTGTACTCCCAACATGTCTGCCAACTGAGCGACACCTTGGACCATGCTCGACGTCAATCCTTTAAAATATAATTTCATTGCTCTACCTCCATCTGTCTGACTATAGTTTGATTGCATGATATCAAGTGAAACTTATACCTTACCTTCATATATTTTGATGAAAAGACGTTACTGACCAACTCTCCCTCGGTAGTTCCTAGGAGAAAGACCCGTTATTCGTTTGAATACTCGGGAGAAATAGAACGTATCTTTATAACCGAGTGCTTCACCCACTTCCTTAACAGTCAACTCCGAATTAAGCAAGATATTCTTTGCTTCTGCAACTTTGAGACGGTGAAGAAATTCATTCAAAGGAAATCCTGTATACTCATGAATGATTCTTCGTAGTGTGGACACTGAAATATGATGTCTTGCCGCCATATCTTCAGGCTCTTGTGATAAGTGAAGTGAATGCGAGATATCATCGATCATTTTCAACACTTGGCTCCCCCGATTACCTGCTTCACTCTTATCACTTTGAGCAACGAGTTCATACAAGAATGACTCCAACATCATGGATGCACGGTCCAGATTACTCGGGACACCACTGTCAATGAGCATGAACATCAACTCCATCTTATGAATAAAAGCTTCATCAATGTCCGCATGCTTGAGAAGACCTGGATCAGTTAGCCAATTCTCAAGCCACTCTTCTACTCTGACACCCTCTACTGTAAAATAATACTCATCCCAATACTCGTCCTTATGCGGACCATAATTAAAAATAGCACCAGGATATAGACAGAACCAACTTCCTGCTTCAACGGCCTGTCTCTCACCACCATTCACCTGATAAAAACCACCACCACCTGTAATCATGACGAAAGCCCATGATTTGAAATCTGCATCTATTCTCTGGAGTGTCCTTGCCGGTAAATGTCCCGCATTTACAACGGTAAGCGACTTGATTTTCATTTTGCTCGAATCAACCATCGGGTTAAATACACGGATCGGATGATTACTGATCATATAGTCCATATATTTTGTTATCCTAACCATTCTCCCTTTCAAACAACTATGTTACATTAATCTTACTTGAACAAATAAAACATGTATGTGCAAAAACACTGAGTTAACTATAGCAAATTTGCACGCATAACGAAAGGATGTAAACGCAACCAATGGATACTATTAAAATTGGTCTTATCGGAAATGGATCGATCTCCGAATCACACTTGCAAGCATATGAAGCTAACCCGAAAGTACAACTGTGGGCAGTCTGCGATTTGAACGAAGAGAGAGCTCGTAAAACAGCTGAGAAATATGACATCCCCCATGTCTATACCGATTATCGTGAACTCCTTGCCAACTCGGAAGTTCAGGCCGTCAGTATCTGCACTTGGAACAATACGCATGCTGAGATTAGTATTGCCGCTCTAGAAGCCGATAAGAATGTATTATGTGAGAAACCACTTTGCAAAACGGTGGACGAAGCTCTAAAAGTAGAAGAAGCTGTACGCAAGACGGGTAAAATGCTTCAAGTCGGTTATGTCCGTCGTCATGCTTCTAATATCGCTGTGTTAAAGAAATTTATCGATGCCGGTGATCTTGGTGACCTCTACTTTGCTAAAGCTAGCATGATTCGCCGTCTGGGCAATCCCGGTGGTTGGTTCTCTGATTCAGAACGTTCCGGTGGCGGTCCACTTATCGACATTGGTGTGCACGTAATCGATTTATGCTGGTACTTGATGGGCAAACCGAAAGTGAAATCAGTCAGTGGTAACACTTACTCTAAACTTGGCAACCGCTCCAATATTGAGAACTATGATTTCTATCAAGCAGCGGATTATGACGCATCAAAGAACAACGTGGAAGACATGGCCAATGCGCTGGTCCGTTTTGAGAATGGCGCTTCCTTATTGGTGGATGTGAGTTTCTCACTTCATGCGAAGCAAGATTCAGCCCAAGTCAATCTTTATGGTACGAAGGGCGGTGCGGAAGTGGAACCGAAATTGTCGATCGTGACGGAACAACACAACACCATGATTAATATCGAACCACAAATCACCCAACCTGCATTTGATTTCCAAGGAAGCTTCCAGAATGAAATCAACCATTTTGTAGACAGTTGCTTGGGAATTATCGAAACTAACAGTCCCGTAGAAGATGGCGTAGAGATGATCAAAATTCTGAACGCTATTTATCAATCGGCAGCTGAAGGTCGCGAAATTCAATTCTAATCTAATCTGAAGGAGGCTTAATTGAGATGAAATTAAACAACAAAATCGGTGTTATTGTAGATAGCTTTGGAGTAGGTGTTCTAGAGGGTCTGAAGAAGGCAAAAGAAGTGGGTGCAGATGGCGTACAAATTTATGCCGTATCTGGCGAAATGGATCCTGCTACTCTAACGGGTACAAAACGTAGCGAGCTTCGAAGTTATATCGAAGGACTCGGACTTGAAATTTCAGCGCTTTGCGGAGATTTGGCCGGTCATGGCTTCCAAGATGCTGAGGTCAATCCTGAGAAAGTCGAGAAATCCAAACGCATTCTTGATTTGGCTGTAGAGCTCGGTAGTAACATCGTAACGACTCATATTGGTATTGTGCCAGAAGACAAAAACAGTCGTATATATGACGCCATGCAACGTGCATGTGATGAACTTGGCATATACGCGAAGAGCATGAATGCTTATTACGCGATTGAGACGGGTCCTGAACCAGCTGCTCATTTGAAAAGCTTTCTAGATACGTTGCATACCAATGGGGTCTCCGTCAATTTCGATCCAGCCAATATGGTTATGGTCACTGGTGATGATCCAGTTGAAGGCGTCAAAACGCTGAAGGACTACCTTGTGCATACACATGTCAAAGATGGCACACGTCTACGCCCTGTCGACCCTAGAGATGTGTATGGTTACCTTGGTTACGGTGCAATGGATCATGCCAAAATCGCTGAAATGGCAGCATCCGGTGCTGCTTTTGAAGAAGTTCCACTTGGCGAAGGTAAAGTTGATTTCAATGCCTACTTCGCAGCACTTCAGGAAATTGGTTACAACGGCTACTTAACAATTGAACGGGAAGTTGGAACAAATCCTGAAGAAGATATCCGCAAAGCAGTCTCTTTCATCAAAGCTTATCGGGGTTAAGCCCAACAATATATTAACAAAGGAGCAGTCATCATGAAATTAGGAGTTAGTTCTTATAGTTTGTATCAAGCTATGGCCGCAGATAACATGAGTATTCACGACGTTATTGCTTGGGTAGCCGACATTGGCGCTCAACATATCGAAATCGTTCCGTTTGGATTCGATTTCAACAGTAATCCTGAATTGGAAGATCAAATTCGTGAGAAAGCAGCAGAAGTAGGCATCGCTATTTCCAATTATGCCATCGGTGCAAACTTCATCACGGATTCCGAAGAAGCTTATGAGGCGGAGATTCAGCGTGTCATTAGCGAAGTAGATCGTGTCCATCGCCTTGGAGCAAAATTAATGCGCCATGATGTAGCATCACGCCAAGATACATCCATCGCTCGATTCAATGAAGATTTATCCCGCATCGCGCATGCTTGCCAGCGTATTGCTGATCATGCTAAGCAATATGATATTACGACAAGTGTAGAGAATCACGGTTATTACGTACAAGCAAGCGACCGTGTACAGGCTCTCATTCATGCTGTAGACCGTCCGAATTTCAAGACGACCCTTGATGTCGGCAACTTCGTATGCGTGGATGAAAATCCAATAGCCGCTGTGAAGAATAATATTAATTACGCATCCATGGTGCATATTAAAGACTTCTACATCCGTCCATCTTATCATAACCCAGGCGAGGGTTGGTTCAAGAGTGCTGGAGGAGAATTCCTGCGCGGAGCAATAGCTGGTCAAGGAGACCTCAATTTATATGAAATTCTGCGTATCGTGAAACAATCCGGTTATGACAATTACATGTCTATTGAATACGAAGGCATGGAAGAATGCCGCAAAGGAACCCAGATTGCCTTTAATAACGTAAACCGAATCTGGAACGAAGTATAAAGTAAGTACATGCTATTATTATCCGCACAATAGAATCTTAATTCAAACAGAAAAGGGGCTACTCCTCGTCATCTACAATGACTTGGAATAGCCCCTTTTCTTCTCTCTTAAATCCTGTTAACCTCGTTCTAACGTCGAATACCCACCGTAACAATTTCACATGGACCGATCTCTAAGGACAAAGCTCCAACTTCCTTGCTGGAAATAGGCTGACTCTCCTCTTCCAATATCGTTGTCTTATAGAAATGCTGTTGCGGAATAGACGAATTAAAGCTCAGGTCTGTCTTCTGCTGACTCATGTTATACCAGCGAAGAAGTATATCTCCAGTCTCCTGGTTCATTTTAAGTGAGGAGAATGCAAGTTCTTTGTTCTCCCATTCAAATGGTGTATACACTGGAGAAATCACCCCATCATGAACATCCGTCTGACACACGGTCCAAGGAATCTGGAACTGATATGCCTCTGCATAAGCACCTGAAGTCATACCATTACCGTTGTGTGGGATAAGCTCCATACGTACGATGTGTTCCCCGAGACATTGCGCTTCCGGTGTAGGGAACAAGCCCCAGTCTCCAAGTTCGCCCACACTGCGTAGCACTGTAATTGCAATCGTGTTACGACCGTCCCGAAGTACTTCATATTCGTTCAATCCAAAGTTAGCGACCGTAAGACCCGCGTTATCATCACTCATATCCACAAATGCCTGCTGATGTTGTGTGTTACTCGGATTAGACCACTCGGCAGCTGGCTCGATATCACGCTCAGGAATCTCGAACATGGAATCCACATGATGCACGGTGTTGTTAATATCTGTTGGGAACAACGCACGAACTCTATGATCCTTAGCAGGGTTGTCTATCGTTGTTTCGATATGCACGCCTTTACCGCCACGCTCTAAGCTAATTACGGTGCGAAGCTTCAGAATGACAGTGCGACTGCTGCGCTGTGCTTTACGCTCTGGATAGTACACCAGTGCCCGCTGCTCTTCGTCAAGTAATTCATCTGCCGAAGCTGGAATTTCCCAGTCATGCTTCATTTCCACAGAAGCTCGGTAAGATGTATCTTCCAAGATGGAAATGTTCGCCTTAAGACCTTTTGTCGTCAAAGCCTGTTCGTTCACTGGCTGCATGTACATGTACTCGTTACCGATATCACCAGTGTTCTCATACACACCAAGATCTCTATACGTCTTGCCATTGTTTTTGTCAATCAATGTGAATGAACCATCATCTTCGATCTCTATCTTAAGTGACTCATTCTCCATTACACGGTCTCCCTGAAGCAAGGAATCAACCGCTAATGGCAATGCGTCAGTACGACGGATCCAAGCGTATGAGCGAAGACCCAATGCCGGAACTTCTGCTGACTGGAATGTGAGTTTTACTCGGCGACACATATACGGCTGGCGGAACATGTCATCTGGCAAGTCGTAGCCAAACTGAAGACCCAAATCCTCCATTGTGCATGCCAAGACATTCCCTTGTTCGTCTACAAGTACACGACCACTCAAATCGAGTTCCTTCATACGGCGGGATGTCTCTTCCAAAGAGTAACCATCTCTTAAGTACAGACGCGCTGCGTCAAGTACGATGCTCACCGTACCGGTGCGGCTCCAACCCGTCATGTTCATGACTACAAAAGGAAGAACGTCTTCACCGTATTTAGCGAACCCAGAAGTATTCACAGCAGATGCAATAGCAAGCTTGCTATCGTCAACAATGGTTTCCGTTACATGGCGGCTTTTATCAAAACGAGTAACCATTTCACGATGTACTTCATCTACGCTACAACCACAAATGCTGTCATGTGGGTGATTCTGCATCAACGTCTTCCAAGCGTAGGTGAACAGATGGTGCGGATATTCTTTGCCCAGTACCTGAGCGAACGAAGCAAGCGGTTCAGCTAACTTCTCTAGCATAACCTGTCCTTCTTGATTCATCTGTTTCAAATAGACGCGAGCAGATGCCGTGTTTACTAGCGTTCCCCATCCGTCTGTGCGCTGGCTACGTAGCTCACCCTTTACAGACGATAAGTTGCTACGATCCATCGATCCCTCAACTGCCTTAAGATAATCTGGGAAGTTCGAATGAACAAAGTCGATATCCGGATACAGCTTCTTAGCCGTTTCGATCGCTTCCGGCAAATCGAGTTGAACAGGTTGATGATCGCAACCATTCATGAACAGTAGCTCACTTGTAGATGCGAACTTCTCCACATCAGAAAGCTTACGCTCCCAGAATAATTTTGCTTCAGCTTCATCCACAGGCACTTCGTTTCCGTTGGAATACCAGTTGGCAAACAGAATTCCAAGCACTTTAGATCCATCTGGACCTTCCCACACAAGCTCAGAGAACGAGGATTCGTAACCACCATCGGATACGGTATTATTGAATCCCGTTGGTTTCACACCTCGTCCGAAAAAGGCGTTCGTGATCCCCGATTGTTGCATTAACTGCGGCGTCTGACCAACAAGTCCGAAGGTGTCAGGGAAATAACCGATCTTGGCTGGCTCCCCGTATCGCTTCGAATCCTGATGACCGATCTGCATGTTGCGCACGTTCGCTTCACCACTTGTCAGGAAAGCGTCTTGTAGGATGTACCACGGTCCAATCAGAAGACGTCCTTCTGTAATATATTTCTGTAGACGCTCCAGATTCTCAGGGCGAACCTGTAGGTAATCTTCCAAAATAATCGTTTGTCCATCGAGAAAGAAACTTTTGAATTCGGTACCTGAATCTAACTTGTCGAGTAATGCATCAACCAATTGTACAAGGCGCACATGGTGCTTCTCATAAGGTAGATACCATTCCCGGTCCCAGTGTGTATGTGAAATGATGTGAGCAGTCTGACGTTTACTTGATGCTTCCATTATGAAAACCTCCTATTATGAAATACGTTCTACGTTAAACGAATGTTTAACGTAGAAACAGAGATTATTAATTTACGTTGATCTCAACTTCCTGAGGACGATATACACCGAGCAGATCTCCGGCTTCATTCGTTGCGAACAGCACAGAACGTTCTTGTTCTAGTACAAACGCGTAGGTTCTACCCGTTGCAGGGTCCTTCACCTCGATCTTCGCATCCAATGCGTACTCCGATACGAAAGTGAAGAGCGCACCCGTAGCGAAGCTCAACTTGCGCCCGTAGACACCAGCCAACTTACCACCACTAATCCATTCAAGCTCACGTTCTACACCAGCAGCGTTTATCGCGTAGCGGTACAACGCCGTTGTTGTCTCGTTACGTTCGCTAAGTTCAACAGGTAGCGGACTCCAAATAAGTCGACCTTTACCCAGTGGAATGTTCACAACAGAATCTCCCACAGCGTTATCTTGTGAACCGTGAACAGGTGCTTCCTTTGTCACCTCAGCAATCCGACGGTGACCGAATGAGACAGGCAGTGCTTCGCCTTGCAGGTCCAGCACTTCTTCGCGGCGCACATTTCGTTGCTCGTGCTTGCCAAGGATATCACTTAGGCGTTCTGATGGGCGCCAGTATGCATCTATGTTAAGAGGGCCCGTGGCAAGTAACACCGCGCCGGTCTGTTCAACAATACGAATCAACTGTTCCATCGCTGCATCATCGAAGTTATGAGCGCTCGGTAGCATAATAAGTTTCACTGGATTCTTTTCCAAGTCATCCAAGTGATATTCGGAAGCACCTCGGAAAGGCATTTTTAGATCATATGCAAGAATACGGGTAAGCTGTGTTGTAGCAGCAAAGGCCAACTTACGATTTGAGAAATCGTTAGAATAAGGGAACACTGCTGCTATCTCTTCTAACTTCCGATCACCAAACACATCACGAATACTTTCTATAAACTGGCCGAAATCATAAGATATGTTCGCCTCTGGCTTCTCAGTTCCATCTGCTCTTAGTGCCCCGATGTGGGACTCATTTGCATTATCCATATAGAAATTCGTATTCCATATCCAGTGCACTGCTCCAGCACCCGCAGTCCCAAAAGCGTAAGCGTATTTACGTTCCAGTAGACTACGTAGCTCATGCTCCGAACGTTTAGCCCGTCCATCTGGCGTTTCGACGTACATGACACCAGTCTCCTGAATAAGGTTTGGCTTATTCGGGGTCTTGGCAAAGATGCCATCCCACATCAGATAGTCATTAAACCACCATGAATGCACCGTGGTATAATCTACTGCTTCTTCGTAAAAGAAAGGCGAAGGACGTTGCGCACCTAATCCTTCATCCTGACCAACCGTCACCATATGTCCAGGACATTGTTCCTTAATGGTATCGGATAACTGTTTCACCCAGCGGTTATGCATATCCATAGAAAACAAACAGTAATCAAGCCAGCGTGTGCCCCTCTTCGCATTGTGCATATCCTGCACATCGAAGTTAATCTCTTTTGATTCTGGAAGTTCTGCTGAAGCAAAGCTCGGTAGTTCATCTGGCGTCATGTTCCAGCGTTCCTGAAGCACTTCAATCACGCCATGTCTGTCTTGGAGCCATTCTACGAAAGCTTGGCTTTCAAAGCGGTCATGACATGAACTAGGACCATCTGAGAAAATACGCACAGGATCAAACATCGACGGTTCATTAATCAGATCCCAGTCTATATTCGAAGTCTCTTTATGACGAGATACGATAGAACGAATGAATCGTTTCTGGGCTTCCACACTTTGTGGATCTAGGTAAGGATTCACCCCACCCCACGTTTCCGGAGTGAAAGAGAAGAATGTAAAGGTCACTTGAAGATCGTGCTTCTTCGCTGTCATGATAAATGCATCAATCGCGCGTAGTACATCTTCAGAGACATGACCATCATCTTGCATCATATTACGATAGGCCGTCCAGATACCCGTACGAATCCAGTTAATCCCTGCCTTACGCATCTGAGCCATATCACGATTCCAGACCGCAACATTTGGTAGGAACAGAAATTTCCTAGCTACATCACTTGTCATATAAGTCATCCCTACTACCGGTAGTGGACGACCATCCTTTATGAAATAATCTCTTCCAGCCGTTATCGGTTCTCCTGCTGCAAGCATCTCAGGAGCGTGTCCCCAGAAACCTTGACGCAGTATACGAACTTCACCGTCACTGGCTTCTGCTTGGCATTCAATCTGGTACAGACCGCTTCTGATTTCCAAAGGAACAGGAATGCGAATGATGTTCAATTCCGCATTAGCCTTCATCTCCAAGCTGTGAGACCAACGTAGGGATGCATCTTCTTCATGAACTACCGTAATTGTAAACTTCCACGGTTCTTCCTTCTGGGAAGATGGTATTACCCGTTCTAGTTGTTGAATCTGAAGCGTGAGCATCGCTCGCTCACCTGCCTCATAGGACCCGTAAGTTGGTTTAATCCACATTTCTGTGACGCCCTTAGCGCAGAACTCAGCCCATGTGTGTAGCGCGGATAGACCCTCTTGTTCCCCGAAAGAAGCAGTAATTGGTGTATTTACGAACAACCAACGCGAACCTCCAAACAAACCGAGCGTATTCTCCCAAAGTACCACTGGAGCAGCCATTTCTCGGCCATCCATTATAAGTCCCTTCAGTATAGGATAAATCCGTGTACTCATCGGACCTGAGGAACCCATTTGATGCGGTAGATCACTCGTCTTCGTCGTATGTGGTACAAGGTTCCATGTATCCGTACTCGGTGTGAACAGGGACTCTTGCCCCTTAAGCAGAGGAATGTCATCCGATGCAACTAGCGATTGAATGTTTGAGCACTCAACGCGTAGAGCCTCATGAATATACAGCTGCTGATGATAAGAAGTCTGTTCAGCTTCTACATGCCATTGTCCACTTTCTCTACGAACCGGATGTTTGAATGGCGCACCCCCGATGCTGATCAGCCCGCCGCCTCTTTTCAAATAATCAAGGATGTCTGACCATGCCAATTTCGGAAAATATGGGGCGTGCAGGTTGATGAAACAACCACCTTCGGTTCCCCGAAGTGCTTCTGCAAGCTGATCCGCATCCACAATCGTGCCGAAACGACTCATCGACTCGATAGCCTGCACAGATATTGAACCAGAGATTGGAAACTCTGAATCGTAAAATATGACTATCGGTTTGCTCATAGAAGGTCCTCCTTCATCGCTTTGTAGACAAGCTGTGAGAACAAACTATTAGACCAAGCAAACCATTTTCTAGTGAAAATACTAGGATCATCGACATGGAACCCTTCGTGCATAAATCCTGTATCTGCATCTGTCGCTTCTAGCATTGCAATCATTTCTAGCTTCTCTTCCTTCGTTGAAGCCGTCAATCCTTGCATAGACAAGGCCATATGCCAGATGTACCCTTTCGGAGTATGCGGACTGCCAATACCTTTAGCTGCTGAACCTTCAAAGTAAAATGGATTCTCTTTACTCAAGGCAAAACGTCTCGTATTCTGATAGATTTCATCGTCTGCCGTTACATAGCCCAAATAAGGAATAGACATAAGACCCGGTGTACCCGCATCGTCCATCAAACAGTAGTTGCCGAAACCATCAGTTTCGTAGGCATAAATCGGTCCGAATGTCGGATGACGGTAAATACCATACAACTGGATCCCATGATCAATATCCGCTTCTAGCGCCTTTAGCTCGTCCAGAAACTCGATGTCACGGAATACCCATTCCATAATTTCTTGCATTTGACGCAATGCAACAACAGCGAACATATTCCCTGGAATATTGTAGTGGAAGTCACAAGCATCATCACTTGAGCGGAACCCAGACCATACCATGCCCGTATAGTTGA
Organism: Paenibacillus antarcticus; assembly: GCF_001637225.1. Lineage (GTDB taxonomy): Bacteria > Bacillota > Bacilli > Paenibacillales > Paenibacillaceae > Paenibacillus_AQ > Paenibacillus_AQ antarcticus. Next base: position 170,851 of record NZ_LVJI01000024.1, on the reverse strand, counting down.
CAGGCATACCCATTCCGTCGTTACGTAGCGAGTCTTCTGGAATACCGTTATTACGTGTAAACCGGTAAGGTGACAATTCGAAATGGCGTTGCTCTGTTTTAAACAAGTTAAAGATCTTAACCATAGCTGCCTTAAATCCGGCATCAAATATATCAGTCAATCCTGTTTCTTTCCAATAAGCATGTGCTAGACGCATAGAGAAACATAGAGAATCGATCTCGAATTTACGTTCCCACACCCATGGGGACATGTCCGTGATATCGGCTGTGCTCCAATGCCAATCATTTGCTGTTTCATTAAATGCATTCGCATACGGATCGATATGAATATATTGAATATGACGCTTAATTAATCCACCAATAATACGCTGAAGATCAGCATCATTCTTCGCAAATGGAATGTAGTGCATAACCTGCTCCACAGAGTCACGCAGCCATGAAGCTGGGATATCTCCTGTAATCACGAACGTTGTGCCGTCATCCATGAGTTTAGTCGTCGTCTCAAGCGTATTAGGGAAACAGTTCTTGAACAGCTGTAGCAATTTAGGACGATGAGCTAGCTTCTCCTCTGCCTCGTTTAATACTTCTTGAATAGCCTGAGGAAGTGGAAACTTCGGCATTATGATCGTTGGAAGTCTGAATTGTTCCATCATGGTCACTCCTTTATGATATGTTTGGGATTAGTCTCACTGTTTTAATTTCATATGGGGAAAATTGAAGTTCAATCGTTCCCTCGAGCATTTCCAGTTCTTCAAATTGCTCCTCAAGAGCATTCGATACATAAGCATTCGTAAGTGCATAAGGCCAACTTAGAGATACCGTCTCGCGTCCACCAGAAGATTCATAGAAACGAAGAATGATACCATTGCCATCTTCTGCTGGTTTAATAGTGTCCAGTACCACTTCTTGACTCTTGAATGGAATGAACGACAAGCAAGACGGTAACGTTCCCTTCCGTTGTTCGCTTACAACAACAGGCATAGCGTGATTAAGCTCAGCTGCTTTCCTTACCGTATGGGCCGTCCGCCAATCACCGGCATGTGGATATAGTGAGTAAGTGAACTCATGCTCCCCTAAATCAGCAGTTATGTCGGGCCACTTAGGTGCCCGTAATAGAGACAACCGAAGGGTACTGCCTTGGACATCATAACCATATTTACAATCATTCAACAGACTGACACCATATCCTCTTTCCGACACGTCAGCAAAGCGGTGGCCACAGACTTCATATTGTGCCTGCTCCCAGCTCGTGTTGCGGTGCGTTGGTCGTTCTAGCGCACCAAAGGGAATCTCATACGTCGCTTTGTCCGTCACAATATCAACTGGGAATCCTACCTTAAGTAGCTTGTGTGACTCATTCCAACGTACGTGTGTCTTAAAGTCAATTCGAGAATCGTGATGGTAAAATACGATATCTTGCGTGATTTCAGATTGGTGAAGTTGCCAGCGGAACCTGAGAATGTCTTGTGTACTTCCGCTCATAATCAGCTTCTTCTCAAGCAGCACCGCTTCGCCTGCTCGCTGTTCTTCATATCGTTCATCAATATCCCAAGCATCCCACAGCGTAGGACGGTCATGGTAGAAATGAAAACGATTGGCCAGTTCACCAGCCTTCACAATTTCCCTCTGGGCCTTCTTGTCGAATAAGCTTACCATTTCTCCATTAGCATTAAATCGCACACTGTAGAATGCTGTCTCCCACTGATCTCCCAGCATATTCGGTCGATCCGTAGCATCTTCTGCTGAGACAATCATTTCTTCATCTCTAAGCCATACTATCTTATATCCAAATGCCGGAATATCAGATACCCGGACGGACAATTTATCATTATCTCCATTTTCTCCACGTATCCTATCCGTATCCAGACGTTTACCTTCATGATTATAGAATGCAGCACACGCTTGATCACTTGTTATTTCGCTCTCAACAACAGTATCCCGCTCCCAACCCAAGCTATTGAATATAAGATATGGGGTACCTGTGCCTTCCGTTGTTATATTAGCAACAAGTTTATTTAGTCCATACTGAAGACCACTGTTTCCTTTTTCGAAAATTTGCGTATATTCTTTCTCAGATGTTTCGTAGGCTTCCGTAATTGCAGAACCTGGTATAATATCATGAAATTGATTTAGTAAAATCAGTTTCCATCCCTCATGAAGGATGCCTTGGACTTCACGTTCTTCTGCCTGTGTCAGCAATGGTGCCGCCAAGGCATTCCAAAGTTCCCCTTCACGATACAATATTTCAGCTTTGCGATTGCTTCTCTTGTTCCGTCCATGCGTCGTGTAGGTTCCACGGTGAAGCTCCAAGTATAGGTCCCCACGCCACTGAGGTAACTTTGGATCCTGTTCTGTTATTGCGCCGAAGAAATCTGCGGCTGTGCTATATCGGACCTCCGGTTGGCCTACCATCAGCTCACCACGCTCTATATATTCGAGCATTTCGCGGGTTACACCACCACCACCATCACCGTGTCCGTACAATAACATTTGTTCATCATGTTTGTCTTTTTGCCTATAGGACTGCCAATGATCATGGATATCCTTAGGCATCGTATTCTCATTCACACCATGATTGAGATATGAAAGCATCGGTGTTCCATCGATTCCAACCCACTGGAACAGATCATATGGAAATACGTTAGTGTCGTTCCAGCCCAGTTTGGTAGTCATGAAATAGTTCACACCACCATGCTTCAAGATTTGAGGCAGCGAAGCACAGTATCCGAACGTATCCGGAAGCCATTCAATATCAGAAGTCATCCCAAATTCTTCTTTATAAAAACGTTGTCCATATAGCATCTGTCGCATAAGTGATTCACCACTTGGTATATTCAGGTCGGGCTCGACCCACATCCCACCAACTAATTCCCATCGTCCTTCTGCAATTCTTGCTTTGACACGTTCATAAAGTTCAGGGTCGTTCTCTTTGAGAAAAGAAAATAGCAATGGCTGACTCTGCGCATACTTGAAATCGGGATACTCGCTCATCAACGCATCAATGGTTGAGAATGTACGACTGGTCTTGCGGACCGTTTCTCGAACCGGCCACAACCAGGCAATATCAATATGCGACTGCCCAACCATATGCTGAATCCCTTCAGCATTTCCACCAATCTCGTTTACACGCTTCTTCAATTTCTCTTCTAGCGAGATGATCGTATTACCTTCACGTATTTCCTTCTCGTCCATGGCAACAAATACGTCCATCGCTTCATACAGCGCTTGAATTAGTCGATACGTACGAAAATCCTGCTCTGCTAAAAGAACAGCAGATGCTCTGATGACTGTTACCGTATGCATCAGGCTTTGAACTGGACGATTAGGCAGCACAAGCAGACTACGTACCGAGCGAATCGGCGGCTGAATAACAGCCTGCTGGTTAAGCGGATCGACCGGCTCGGGAATCGGATCATATAATTCGATTTCCAATTCCAGCGTTCTGATGGTGTGTTCTGTCTGCTGTAATATCGGCTTTAACGTCACATACGTATGATTCCGATCAAGTCCCTGTCGTGATAAGCCATTTATACGGAGCAATCCCTCTCCACCCGATTCAAACAACAAGCCCGCGTCACCATTCATCCAGTCTTCCGACAGCTCAACAACTTTTCTGAAGAAGTAGGTCGTCCCCTGTACACTCGGAAAATGGGCCAATCCATTTCCCTCTGGATATAGAGCACGATCTTCATACTCCCCTGGCAGTTTGTAGGTCGCCCGGGTAATCTCCCAGTTACTGAGTTCCGATTGTTCGAGCCATTGACGCTCGGACAATTCGCGAATAAATCGTGTAATACGTTCCATACTATAGAACCTCCTTAACCATTAGATCAGTGTATAATGTGTCATTGACATTTCTACCTACATGAATCCGGAATAATCCTTCTTCAACAACAGGTTTATAATCGATTCCAATGCATTCTAGTTGCTGTGTAGAAATTGTGAATTCCACGCTTCGGGTCTCACCAGGCTGCAAGGCCACCTTACAGAAGTCTTTCAGTTCTTTCGCTGGTCTTGTAACCGTACTAACGACATCCGTAATATACAATTGAACCACTTCCGAACCTTCAACCTGACCTGTATTCGTCAATTCAATTGAAACGGATACGGTCCCTTTGGGAGTCATTGTATCCGCTGTTATTGTTAAATTTGAATAGCTGAATTCCGTGTAACTTAGACCATAACCGAACGGATACCTAGGCTGCGAATCTGCCTCTAGATACCGCTTGCCACGTGAACGCTTGCCGTTATAATAAACTGGAAGCTGTCCTACGTGTTTTGGAATAGAGATCGTGAGCCTACCCGATGGATTCACCTCACCGAACAATATGTCAGCAATGGCATTTCCACCTTCTTGTCCTGGATACCATGCCTCAAGAATAGCGTGGGCATGATCGTCTACCCATGGCTCCGCAATGGGTCTGCCATTAATATATACAATAACAACTGGCTTACCCAGTCTATGAATCTCCTGAATTAGTTCTAACTGCACCCCTGCAAGTTCGAGGGTCATCCGGTCAATACCTTCACCACATTCCATATCGCTCCAAGAATGCTCGGTCACCTTGGATGCTCCCGTCTTCAAATCAATACTTCCTTCACCAAAGTCGCGAGCACTTGATCCTCCAACCACCATGACAACGGTGTCGGCCTGCTCCGCACAAGTCAGGGCATATTCGAACCCTTCCTTCGAGTCGCCTTTGATCTGGCAACCGGGAGCATATAAGAGTCGTTCAGGATCATTCTGTAGATGGTTACTGATACCTTGCAGTACAGTAACAACTTTGGATCGCGGCTGTGGCGATGTATAATCACCCAGTTGATTATATCCCTGATCGGCATTGGGTCCGATCACAGCAATCTTACCGGTTGACTTTGATAAAGGTAGCGTATTCTCTTCATTCTTCAGTAGAATGATTGCTTCTGAAGCCGTCTGCCGTGCAAGCTTAATATGCTCCTCGCTACCAATGACCTTGGCAGCTTTATCAGGATTAGCATAGGGTTGTTCGAACAACCCCAACTTAAATTTCAGTGTGAGTACCCGCCGTACAGCTTGATCCAATACTGCTGGATCAAGTTTATTCTGTCGAACAGCTTCCAATAAATAGCGACCAAACATTTCACCAGACATCTCCATGTCAATTCCAGCTGAAATCGCCCGCACTGCCGCGTCCATACCATCCTCCGCCGTATCATGCCCGGATGCCAACATGTCAATTGCACCACAGTCGGTAATTAACATCCCGTCAAATCCCCATTCCATTCGGAGAATAGACTCAAGTAATTCCGTATTCACCGTACAAGGAATACCATCAATTTCGTTGTAAGCGGGCATGATTGAGACGGCACCTGCTTCAACAGCCTTCTTAAACGGTAGCATGTCTACCTCAAGTAATTCTCTTAGACCCATATGAACAGGACCGGCATTTCTTCCACCTTCTGAACTACCATAAGCAACGAAGTGTTTCAATGTCGCGACCACACTGTCCTCGCTATCCAAACGTTCACCTTGAAGTCCCTCCACCGAGGCAACAGCGAACTCACTGATCAAGTAGGGGTCCTCTCCGAAGCATTCTTCCGTTCGTCCCCATCTTGGATCGCGGACCACATCAAGCACTGGAGAATAGGTTACCGCTCCTCCTTGGCTTCTCGTCTCTCTAGCTACAGCTCGGCACATTTCACGGTATAATTCCACATTCCATGTACTACCGATTGACAAAGGTACTGGAAAAACAGTTGCTCCAATGGCCATGTGGCCATGTGAACATTCTTCACCAATCAAAATGGGGATACTCAGGCGCGATTGCTCTATAGCATACCTCTGGATCGCATTGACAGCCTCAGCGCCTTCTCTTGGAGAAAGCCCTGATTCAAGCGTAACACCTGTCCATGGATCAGCACGTAGTACACCGTAAAGTGAACCTACACCTCCGTTCTTCACTTGAGCCCTGAAAGCATCCGTGAGAACAACTTCACCATCGCTATGTTGATAAGTCTGCCAACCGAAAGGTTGAATGAGTTGACCCACTTTTTCTTCTATAGTCATAAGACCGAGCAAATGCTCTACCCGTTCTTCAGTTGGCTTACTGCTGTCTTGATAGATCATAGCTCCACTCTCTTCTCTATATATAATTTATTCTTTAACAGCACCGATAGTCAGACCTTGAATAAAGTAACGTTGGAAGAAAGGATATGCGAAGATAATTGGTCCGGTCGCAATGACAACCATCGCCATTCGTGCAGTATCCTGAGGCATATTTTGCATAGCACCCAGACTTAATGAGCTATTCTGTGAATTCTGAAGAATGAATTGCATACTCGTTTCGATCCGCATCAGCATCGACTGTAGCGGTACTAGATTTGGATTGTCGATATAGAGAAGTGCATTGAACCAATCGTTCCAATAACCAAGTGTACTGAACAAACCGATCGTTGCAAGACCCGGCAGTGAAAGCGGCAATACCACTTTTAAGAATATGCGGAATTCTCCTGCACCATCAATTTTACCTGCTTCAATAAGTGCATCCGGTACACTAGTCGTGTAAAAGGTACGTAGAATCATAATATAGAACGCATTTAGAGCAAGCGGTAGAACCAGAGCCCAAAACGTATCTTTCAGTCCCAATAATTGTGTGACAACAATGTAAGTCGGTACTAAACCACCATTAAATAACATGGTGAAGAAAGCTAGAAAGGCGAAAAAGTTACGATATTTGAAGCTTTTTCTCGAAATAGCATAGGCATACAACGCAGTGATAAAGAGACTTATCAGGGTTCCCACGACCGTGACTGAAATTGTCACGAAGTAGGAATTCAACAGTGCTTCACCATTCTGAAATACGTACCGGTAACCTTCCAGACTCCACTGGGATGGAATCAATTTATAGCCATCACGTGCCAGTGCTCCTTCATCTGTAAAGGAAATAATGACAACGAACAGGAAAGGAAATACACAGAGGAAAGCAAAAATACCAGCGATTAAATTGAACACTACATTCCATGAACCTCTAAGGCGATGGATGTCTTTTTCTTTCGGATTTCTTTTTGACACAGTACTCACTCCCTCCATAGGTTCTAGAATAAGGCGCTATCTTTATCGACTTTACGTACAATATAGTTCGAAGTCATAACAAGAACGAAACCAACAACAGATTGATATAGTCCAGCAGCCGTACTCATTCCTATTTCACCCGTTGTTTTAAGTCCACGATATACATAGGTATCAATAACGTTAGTAACACTGTACAAAGTACCTGAATCTCGCGGAACCTGATAAAACAATCCGAAATCGGCATAGAATATTTTCCCGATAGCAAGCAAGGTCATGATCGTAATGATCGGCTTCAGCATAGGAATCGTAATACTACGGATTTGTTGCCACTTACTAGCTCCATCAATCATTGCAGCTTCATAGAGTGATCTATCAATCCCCATGATTGCTGCCAAATATACGACACTATTGTAACCGACAGCCTTCCACAGAAAGATAAGAACTAGGAAATAAGGCCAGTATTTCGGATCAGAGTACCATTGAATTGGATCCATCCCAAACCATCCTGTGATTTGGTTCAGCATCCCCCGGTCCATGCTCAGAAAGCTGAATGCAAAATAACCTACTACAACCCATGATAAGAAGTAAGGTAGGAACATCCCTGTCTGATACACTTTGGCGAGCTTTTTATTCGCGATTTCAGACAATACCACAGCAAGAATTACAGACAAGATAAGACCTAACGTAATAAATGCAACATTATATAGTAACGTATTTCGTGTAATGACATACGCATCATTCGTACTGAACAAAAATTTAAAGTTATCAAATCCCACCCACTTGCTTTGTACAATACTAGCCAAGAATCCGTCTCTGCTGTAACGATACTGCTTAAACGCAATAATCGTTCCTAGCATTGGCAGATAAGCGAAGAATAGGAACCATAGTGTGCCGGGCAATACCATAAGCAGCATGACTTTGTTCTTGAAAAGATTCTTTAGAAATCCACCGATCATAAATATCCCTCCCATTGGGTTATAACGAATAAGAAAAAAAAAGAATCGGGCGAAGCTAGAAAGCACCCGATTCTTTCAGATTCAAACTTCCTGTGCTTGTTACTTCTTAGTTGCTACCCATGCATCAACTTGTGTTTGTGCTTCAGCCATAATTTTGTCCAATCCGGCAGCTTTGAGTTTCTCTAGTGCTTTCGGTAAATATACATCTGGATCAACAGTACCTGTCATTAGTGAGGACCAGAATTCCTCTTTGACGTTCTGTACAGCTGCAATTTCATTTGTGATCTTCGAAGTGTCGAAGTTGAAACCAAGCAATGGGGCATTTTTACCTGCATCATTAAACGTTTTGAATTCATCCCATTTGTTCTCAGGGTCACCCTCGTTCAAATAAGTAAGTAGAACGTTACCAATTGAGAATGTAGGGATATCATAGTTTTTAGAGTCCGGCAAATTCTTCATCATATTCTCGCCGATTTTTTCATAATGAACTTTCTCGATCCCGGAATCTAACAGATTACGTAAATACTTATCCGTATTGAGTAGATTCAGGAACTCCATAGCTTTCTCAGGATACTTCGAGTTTGCCGAAATTGCCTGCATGGATCCCATAACAGACCAGTTAAACACGATAGAATCGCCCGCTGGAGTGGATACTACAGGATAGCCATAACTAGCCGACCACTGGTTATCCGCAAGAGGCTGAGTAGAAGCACGATCCATGAGCCATTTCCCAGTCTTCATCAGATCATCTGTCGAAGTCGTGGTAGCTGCTTCAGGAGAGACATATCCTGCTTTGTAGTACTTATGCATTGTAGCAAGACTAGCCTTCAACTCCGGTGTTTCCAAAAGGTTGACAACTTTATAGTCTGTTGTATCCAATTTTACAGCCATCGGCATTTTCTCGATTAGGTAATCGAAAGGCATCAACGGCATGTAATCTTTGCTAATAGCAAATGGCGTGACGTTAGGCTCGTTTTCTTTGATCGTTTTGAGCAGGGGCTCTACACTCTCTAAAGATTTAACTTCGCTAATGTCGAGATTATATTTTTCTAAGAGTTCCTTGTTGAAACGCCATGCTTCCAATGCTGGTAGCTCTTTGTTGGCTGGAACGCCATAGTTCTTACCATCTACTTTGGAACCTTCAAGGAATGCTGAATCCAATGTTTCCGTAATCCCTTTACCTTCTTTAGTCAATAAATCATCAATAGGCGTAAATGCGCCTTTTCTAGCATTCTGTACATAATCGAAGGCCCATGAGCTGGTGAATAGAATATCCATCGGCTCGCCAGATGCAGCCATTACCTGCATTTTTTGCGAATAATCACCGTAGTCGATCATTTTCATCTTCACAGTAGCGTTTATTTTTTCTTTCGTATATTTATTCACTTCGGCTATAACGAGGTCTGTATCCTTCTGTGGTGCACCGATCGTATACCAAATCAATTCAACAGGCTTCTCGGAACTTCCACCGCTACTAGCACTATTATCTTTATTTCCTCCACATGCGCTAAGCGTTAATGTACAAGCCATCAACGTGGCAAGCATAATAGTAAAGCTCTTTTTCTTCTTCATCTTATAATTCCCCCTCTGTTCTGTAGTGTTTCTCCACAAATCCATCCAATGTCATTACAGTAAGTTCGCCAGCCTGTATACTCTGTTTGCCTATCATACTTTGCTTAACGACTATCTTTACTTTAGTCGATGTAAGCACTTACAAATAGAGGAGAAACTTAATAAATGGTGTAGGAATTAAAGAAAATAATGTACTCTTACAAGAAGAAAACGGTTGTCCTATCCTTATAAGGACAGCACAACCATTTTATCGAAAATATAAAATAAAACAGAAGTTATTCCTTAGTATTCCTTATAACCCCTTATTTACCAGAAATACTAGAGCAGTCCTTTATATTCGATTGGGGAAATTCCTACATATTTTTTAAATTGTTTATAAAAGTATCCGCTTTCTAAATAACCTACATTTGAAGCGATTTCATGAACTTTCAGATGAGTCGTTTTAAGTTGCTCCTTAGCCATTTCTACACGATATTTATTAATGTATCCGGTGAAAGTCTCATTCGTCTCCTTATGAAACAGCTGACCCAAATAGACTGGATGGATATTGTAGGCTGCACCTAATGTCTTGAGGGAAAACTCTCCAGCATAGTTCTCATGAATATACTTCAGCACCTGCTGAACAACCGGGTTCTTCACATCTCTTACCAACGCATCGATAACGGAAACAGCCACCTCTTGGATCACCTTGATCAGATCAGTTCCCTTATCCGCTTCCCTAACCTTCGTGAAACCCAAAGTGAATGGTTCAGATTCTTCCTTGTGATTAATTCCCTTTAGTTCCATTTTGAATCGGATGATCAGTTCAAGAGCAATATCCTGTAGACGAGTTGGTGTCATGCCTTCCAGTCTCTGAATCTCTTCGAAATCTTCCCGGATTCGCTCTTCCAGACTTTCCGTCTCTTTCGCCAAAATAAGCTTGACGTATTCTGGCCAGTCTATAGGAAATTCCGATTTGAATGGTCCTTCACTTAGTGGAAGCTCACTATAATCCATAATCAAGCGTTCGGGATAGATGAAGAAATACTCCAATGCCTTTTTGGCTTCAACATAACTTCGAGAAGCATGCTGAAGTAAAAACCCTACACTTCCCATAGATATTCGAATAGGACGAAACGCAGAAAGATGCTCCTGTATATTCTCTAGATGTTCCTTCAACCTCTTCTCTTCCATCACTTCCATAGTGGAAAGAATAACGATGTCCCCATCAATATCACGAAATGGCGTAAATGATTCATCATTATCCAATAGCTTCGCAATCAAGTCAAATACCTCATCGCCTGCCTTCTCACTCCGTACAATGGCCACAGAAGCCAGAGGACGTTTAAGCTGAATCCCAATAAGCTCTGCCCGTTCATTGAACTCCGTCGTAGCCATATACCCCTTCAGCCAGCGGTGCAGTATATTATCTTTTAATATTTGCACGCCCTTACTATCGAACCATTGTTCTACAATTAATAGATTTAACTTCTCTACCACAGTTCGTAGTGTAGATTTCAATTCTTCAATATTTATGGGCTTCAATAGGTAATTCTCAATCCCAAGTTTCATAGCTTCCTTCAAATAATTAAATTCACTGAACCCACTAAGTATGATTGCTAGTAGATTAGGTTGAATCTCCCGAGCACTATTGATCAACTTCAGCCCATTCATTACCGGCATTGAGATATCTGAAATCAGTAGATCTACAGGTGTATGTCTAAGAATATCCATTGCCAGCTGCCCATTCTCTGCATGCCCCACTATTTCCATTCCGAAATCGGCCCAATTAATAATGTTATACAATCCTTCAAGGATAAACGGTTCATCATCAACAATAAGTACTTTATACATACTGATTCCCCTTCCCTTCCATATCGGGAAACCATACGATTACAGTCGTCCCGTTGTCTAATTCACTCTGTATATCAATCCCGTAAGACGCACCATATAATAACTTCAGACGAGCATGCACACTACGTAATCCGAATGACCCTCCTTCTTCTTCCGGCTTGTCCAGTGAATCTTTTATTTGTGCAAGCCTTTGCGGATCAATTCCTCGTCCGTTATCCTCAATAATAACCTTGATGAATCCTATCTCCTGTAGAACACGGATCGATAACTGATTATCAGTCCGTTCAGTTCTTATCCCGTGTACGATGTAATTCTCAATCAGCGGTTGCAGTGACATCTTCATTACGACTCTTGAGGAATGAATCGGATCGATATCAATTTGGAAAGAGAACTTATCCTTAAATCTAATCCGGAACAATTCAAGATATAGACGACACGCCTCCAGTTCATCTTTGAATAAGTGAATCTCCTTCTGTTGAACAAGGCTTTTGAACAACACGGATAGAATATAGATCATTTCACTCACATCACCAGCACCCTGAGAGATAGCTCGCATACGGATAACCTCAAGCGTATTATATAGAAAATGAGGGTTAATCCTTGCTTGTAGTGCCGCCAATTCTGTATGATTTTGCTTGATTTCCGCTTTAAACACCCTATCGATATAGAGATTAAGATCATCCATCATATTGTTGAAACTCTTCGAAATTTGCCCAAGTTCGTCTTCACCATGATCCTCAATTCGAGCCTTTAAATCCCCGTTCTTCACCTTCCGTGTGAACTTAATAATTCCATTTGTGCGCTTAGCATAATTAGCTACGAATAGTGAAGGAATAACAATAGAGATGATAATGCATATCGCACTGATCATAATAATCGTATTCCTCAGTCCGTTATAAGCTTGTGAAATAACATTCTTAGGCACTGCGCCAATGACGATATACCCACCCTCGTTGGAGATTAGCTTATTAATATACATCCCCTTATCTGCCGGCTTAGTACTTTTGTTGCTATAGAGAGATGTTTGTTCTGCATAAGGGTAACTTTTCTCATAATATTGAGAGGTTGAGTCATACAATACCCTCCCATCTACCGATATAACGGTAATATCGCCTTTTAATTTATCTTTATAACTGGACAGTACATTTGAAATCTTATCAGCATCATAAAAAACTAATAATTGTCCTATATTTTTTAACGTCATTTTATCATTAAGCGGTACACGGATGGAGAACAGACGCGAATCCCACTGGTTAATCGCTGTGCGAACCCATACGTTCGGCAGAGAAATATGTGTACTTTCTTGCGCCATAGCATCCGGGATATACGAATGAGCAGCATTTGTCGAAACCATATTGAAGTGCTTATTCTGATCAAAGGCAAATAGATTCTGCTGATCCGCACTATATAACATTAAGTTGCGTATATCCGCATCGTTGTTAAGCTGATCTTTTAGGAATTCTAGCACATCTGTCGACTTGTCAGCATTCTCGTTATAATATTGGTCCAACTTATGTTGAGCATACTCTTGAAATGGATGTGTCAAGAAATAAGACAGATTACTAGACAAAGACTCATTTCTGTACGTAGCTATCGTCATATCCTTTACTGCAACATACTTATCATCTAGGTAACGACTTACACTCTCCATCGCATTCTTCTGGATATCAAGTTCTTTCTCTACGATGGATTGAGACATAGAGCGAAACATCAAATAGGACAAGGTAATAATTGTAACGATCGTAATACCGGAATAAAGCAGGATCATTTTCAAGAACACGTTGTTTTTAAAATAATTTCTGTATAATTTCCTGACCATTACCATGCCCCCCCATGTTGTGTAACGGTTTTATTATAACAAGGTATTCTAGAAATAGGACATCTATATCGAAAAAAGTCGAATGAACGGATATCTTAGAGAAGAAAATTAGTAAAAAAAGCCAATATCTAGACCCTTTACAGTCCAGTTATTGGCATATTATTATTCTATGAGTCTTGTGTTATAACGAATCACATCTTTATTCCACTCTAAACTTTCCGATCTCATTCTCTAGATTGTGTGCCATATCCCTAAGGGTTGTGGCAGAACTCGAAATCTCTTGCATCATGGCCATTTGTTCCTCGGAAGAAGCTGCGACGTTTTGTGAGTTCTGTGATGCATTTCTGCCTATTTTAGCAAGTTCATCGAGTGAAGCTGCAACCTCTTCGCTCCCAGCGGACATTTGTTCCGAAGCTGCTGAGACTTCCTGTACTTGTTCATTAACACTCTGCAAAGCGGTAACGATCTCTTGGAATGTCTCCCCTGCCGAATACACAGATTTGATCCCATGAGTAACTTGCTCCATGCTCGTATTCATAGCTCCCGAAGCACGATCAACACTGGTAACAATATCCGTTAACAGAATTGAAATCTGCTGAGAGGAGTTATGAGATAGCTCAGCCAAATTCCGAACTTCATTCGCAACGACCGCGAACCCTCTACCATGTTCTCCAACTCTCGCTGCTTCAATAGAAGCATTCAGTGCTAGTAGATTCGTCTGTCTTGCAATGTTCGTAATAATGCCTAGAATCTTCTCGATCTCTTGAGAACGTTGCTGAAGTTCAGCCAATATATCCACGGTACCTGATACGGACGTATGAATGACTTCCATTTCATGGACAGATTGATGGATAACTTTATTACCTTGCTCGGCATTTTCTGTAACTTCATTAGCATGTTCAGACAATCTCGCAGAGGACTCCGCAATCCGCTGGATACCAAGAGCCATTTCTTCCATGGCAATTTGGCTTTCCATAGCTGACTGCATTTGTGTTTCCGAACCGTACGCTACTTCTTGAACTGAACCTGCGATTTCCTCCGCTGCCTTTGAAGTCTGTTCTGCACTCATTGTCAAAGCATTTGAAGAAGATGTAACGTTTAAAGATGTTGATTGTACGTTAAGAACTAATTGACGGATATTGCTAATCATCGTGTTAAAGTTATCAGACAGTATTCCAACCTCATCCTGATTTTTAACGGGTATCATCACGGAAAGGTCTCCATCGGCTACCTGTCTACTCAGTTCAGACAACTTTCTGATAGGGCGTAATGTAATCCGCACGAGATAAATGGTTAACGCTACGAAAAGAACAATAAGAACTGCTCCAATATAAATCGTCACTTTCAGCTGATAATTTTGCTTCGCTATTAAGTAATCATAGTCAAAGCCAATTCCAAAAATGGCGATCCTATTTCCATCAGCATCTTTGATCTCGCTAACAACACTTGCCCATGTCCCATATTCATCTTTAAATACGCCCGAAGAAGCATATCCATCTGTTTCCACTTGATCTAATACTGAAGCAAAGGCCCCCTTCGCTTCATACGTAGAACCTGGTAAAAGACCCGATTTGTATAATCCTTGGGTTCCAAGTATTAATTGCACCTTTCTATTGTCCCCGCTTTTCTCCACTTCCGGCATATAAAGATAACTATTTGCTATGATTTCATTACTTCTCATACTATCTAATTGCCGCTGCAATTGTTGAATACTCTCATCCTTCATAAGATCCTCTGAGTTCATCAAAGTCTTTGCCTTCTCGATCGCAGGAATACTCTCCACTATCATATTGTGTAATGTCCATTCCATCGTAACCATTTCCGCATCTTGCTGCATTCGTAAGCGATCGAAAGATATGTAAGCCATCGCACTCCCGAGTAAAACAAACAACAATGATAAAACAATACTTGATTTGAAGATTAAACTTTTCCTATTCATTGTAAGCCTCCAGGTCATTCCTTCTATTTTGATTAACAATATTTCAAATTTGTGATACTTCCTTATATCGGCATTTAAATCCCTGTAGTTTATGAACAAATTTTTACAAATGATAGATTATTATAAAAGTAAACATTTGAGTAAATCAAAAAAACGCCATAATCCCTCTTTCCTCAAGGATTATGACGTTTCAATGATGATGGAACCTATACTAATCGTACGCCAGAGCGTATTATCTTACTCACCGTGAGTAATAAACCTCACCCTTTTCACTCGATCTTTAACCCACCTAAGCTTGCCCCTTTAACAAATAATCGCTCAATGTTCTTCGCAACCGTTGGATCAGCTATTAATGGCGGTGCTTGATGTGGCTTGGTACGTGCATCAATAATTACATTGTCACAAGCCCAGTGTTTGTTCTCATAATGACCGTTCACACCATAAATGTCGTGCGAAGGATTGCTTCTCGTGAATGTAACCCATAGGAAATTTTGAATTGTCGCACTTATGAATGAACTGTCGTCACTTAGAATGATCATAGGACAAGATGGAATTGGCCCCTTCGTTTGAATAGCCTCTGATAACCCTTGTAACTCTTGTTGCGCTTGACTATAATCGATGAATTTTGAACCTTGAATTACTACAATACCAGGCATGACTAATTGTGCATTTTCAAATCCACGAATTTCTTTTAAGACATCCGGAACCTCTTTGCATAACTCTCTCTTTTTATCTCCATAGGCCGCGAAGACAACTTTACTACCACTATTTAAACCCGTACCTGAATAATCTAGCGTATCAATGGTCGTATTGGTATAGAAATGAATATCGCGATGTAAATCTATCCGTTCCAAAATATACTTCAAAAATTCTACTTCATTGTGCGAGTCTATAGGGTGATTCTCTTCAGCAGTTATGAATAGGTACTTCGCCAAGCTCAATTGCCCTGTGCCTAATATACGGTTGGCTATCGTGAGTATTTCTGTCGGCTGTTTCACTTTCTGATAAGGGGTGTATCGCTCACTACCAATTGCAAACAGCAACGGATGTACACCCGCAGCATCCACAGCATGTACTTCTTTGACACCGGGAATTTCCTGTTTGATTGCGTCCCCTGTTAACTCATGAATAAGTTCTCCGAATGCGGTATCCTCCTGCGGTGGACGACCCACAACAGTGAACGGCCAGATGGCATTGGGCTTAGCATACACTTTATGTACTTTCATGACAGGGAAATTGTGGGTAAGGCTGTAATAACCCAAATGATCTCCAAAAGGACCTTCCGGCTTCGTCTCGCCAGTATGAATTTCTCCAGTGATTACAAAATCAGCATCATTACTGATACAGAAACCATCCACATAACTGTAGCGAAAATTCCGTCCTGCAAGCAATCCAGCGACCGTCATCTCGCTAAGACCTTCTGGCAATGGCATGATCGCTGACAACGTGTGCGCCGGAGGACCTCCTACGAAACAGCTTACTTTCAAAGGCGTTCCGGCCTTGTTTGCCTTAGCTTGATGTACACCTATTCCGCGGTGAATCTGATAATGTAAGCCAATTTCTTTATTCATTTCATATTCATTACCGCTCAGTTGAACACGGTACATACCGAGATTAGAATTCATGATTCCAGGTTTCTCTGGATCTTCCGAATACACTTGCGGCAGTGTGATAAAAGCACCACCGTCCATCGGCCAATGTTGGATCTGTGGAAGGTCCGATATTTGAATTTCCTGTGCAGTAACTGAAGGCGTCCCGAACTTCTTTAAAGGGAGAGCTTTCATTGCAGCAAATCCATTACCAATATTTCTAAAAGGTTGTTTCAACGCTTTCATTGGATCGTCGCGCATAGCCATTACATTCTGTACAGAAGTCCATGTATTTCGAAAGATGAACTTGCTACGCTCTATCGTACCAAATAAGTTGGAAGCCGCTCGGAACTTCGAACCTTTTACATTCTCAAATAACAACGCAGGGCCGCCAGCCTCATAAACTCTCATATGAATGGCAGCCATTTCAAGATAAGGATCCACTTCTTCTCGAATACGAACTAAATGTCCATGTTTCTCTAAGTCGATAATACAATCTTCTAAATTTCGATACAATTGTATGGCTCCAATCTGTACTGATAGGTTTAGTGAACACAAATTCTCTCCCCAATGTGGGGTCTTATTCCGCTATTGAACTAACGTTAAAACAAATTAAAGATACATGTCAATCGATTAAGTCATCTACCTCGCCAAAGCTGATATCCCTTTCGTACCGCCTCCAACACAGCGCCGGGTACTGGAAATAACCATATAGATGTTATAGGACGATACAGGCTATAATATGCTATTTTGAAATCATCCCACATGTTGCAATCATCTTGCTTTAAGAAATCAGACACATCCACGACCAGACCCCGGCCATCCTTGATCATGATATTTTTACCGTGAACATCGTGTGGACGAAGTTCGCGCGAACAAGCATATTCTAAAGCTCCATCAATATCTTGTATAGCCTGTTCAGTTACGCAAATCCCTTTTTTGATACATTCATAGAACGTGATTCCATTCAGTCTCTTCAATATAAGAAAGTCCGTTCCGACATAATAGCATATGGAATATGCTGGATGATCACCAAGACGCTTATATACCTCAGCTTCTTCCTTTAAACCAGGCCTTCCTGGAGCATAAATTTTCACAGCATAATGTTCAAAATCCGGGTGAGAGAATACTGCCGCATAATTCCCTGATCCTAGTAACAGCCAAGGCTTAGGGAATGACCAAACCTTCACGGGTTCATTCGGGCGGACACTTTCTGACGACAATTCCCCTAACAATTCCCTCGTAACCAGTTCACGTAACTCCACTATCTCTTCTTCTATTTGTTTCTGAATTCGATATCTACTCCATTCTAATACATATTGACCTACCACCATTCTCCCACTTATAAAACAAATAGTCACTGATATAATTTATTCAATTTCCATCATATTTTAATGTGGATTCTCGATAAACACGTGATCGACCTCATCGAGAATTAATTTATAGCGTAGAAATCAAAACGGTAGATCGCCTTGTTAGCGATCTACCGTTTTGTCATGTCCACTGTACAAACCGAATTCTACTACTTCTCAATCAGTCCATACTTAATCTTAATCCGATCCAATTTCTCAATCATCGGCTGAGAAATGAAGAAGAGGAACACCACCGTGGCAATCGCATGCACCATATCAAACCAAAAACCTGAAATGTAAGTAGCAAGTAACGCCTGCCATGAGAACTGTGATGTGAACATCATTAGTGAACCTATGTTAATAATACCACCGTAAATTAACAAAGTAGCTAAGCCTCCAAATACACACAATGATAGTTTCGTCTTTTTAAGAAGTCCCTTTTCAAATAAAATACCTGCTATAAACCCAATAATTCCAAAACAGAACATTTGCCACGGCGTCCATGGCCCTTGACCAAAGAAGAAATTGGATACAAATCCTGTAACAGCGCCTACAAGAAATCCTGCCTCAGCACCCAGACTCACACCTGCGATAATAACAATTGCAACGACGGGTTTGAACTGCGGCAACATGAAGAACGCGCCTCTTCCTGCTACTGCAATAGCTGTTAATACAGCGATCACGATTAACTCCCGTGCCTGTGGCTTACGCTTTTCAAATACCATGGCGAACGGAATCATCGTATAAAGTACAATTAATAAGCTAATAAAATAATATTTACGATCATTTAATACGAGAATACCTAACATCATCGTAGCTGGAATGACAATGAGGATAAGCACAGTTGCTAATACTGTCCGGCCGCTTAATCGCTTACCCGTCACCTGCTTGTCTGGCATCGTTCAATCACATCCTCAACTTTGACTGCATTCGGCCATACATGACGCACCATCCGATTGGCTGACGTCGTATAGAAGCTATTCCCTGCGAAAAATTGCTGGGTTGTATTCGAAGTAATGATACTCCCATCAAAGAACATCGCACATACTTCTGCATACTTAGCACAAAATTCAATATCGTGTGAGACCATCACAATCGTAACACCATCAGCATTTAACTTCTTCAAGAATAAGGCAAGCTTCTCCTTAAAAAATCCATCCAGGCCCTTCGTTGGTTCATCGAGCAACAATATCCTCGGCTCTAACAAAAGAACTTTAGCTAGTGCCGCTCGCTGCTGCTCTCCACCACTTAAGTCATAAGGATGCATAGCTAGTAGATCCTCAAGCTCTGCGAACTTAACGATTGCATCTATTTTAACTGCCTTTTCTTCCTTCGTTAGCGGCTTATCTGACAACATTTCGTATAAATCTTGTTCAACTGTTTTTTTCACAAATAACGTTTGCGGACTTTGCGGAAGTATACCCAGATTATTAGTAAATAGCTCTTTGGCATTCATTTGGGCAGTATTCTTACCACCTATGAGAACCTTTCCTCTATAGGGTTGGAGGATACCGCTAATAAGCGATAGTGTCGATGTTTTACCCGTGCCATTCCCACCAACGATGCAATAGAACTGGCCCTCTTTCACTTCAAAAGACAAATCCTTGATAATATCCGGACTATTCTTTTCGTATTTAAACCACACATCTTTAAATGTGATTACAGTACGACTGGATATCCCTATGGTTTCCTTGGTATCCACCATTTCAGCTGGTTTATTATCACACAGGAACGCATTTAACCATTGCCGTCCCTCCTTTACCGTTACAGGACAAGCCAAGTCATTGTCCACACCGGCATATATCTGCATCGGTGAAGGCATCGAGCAAAACATCGGATGATTCATCTCGCTTAATATTTGTCCGACCTTATGAGGTAAATCATCTGCAATTATTACCCCTGCATCCATCACAATGAGGCGATCAGAGATAGGGAGTATGTCCTCCAGTCGATGCTCTGTCATTATAATAGTTGTACCTAAGTCGCGATTTATTTTCTTTACCGTTTCTAAAAAGTCAGCCGCCGCGATTGGATCTAGTTGTGACGTTGGCTCATCAAGAATTAATACCGAAGGGTGCATCGCCATGATAGAAGCTAAATTGAGAAGTTGCTTCTGTCCTCCAGAAAGCTCAGAAACATTTTTATGAAACCATGTCTGAATGCCAAAAAAACTCGCCATTTCAGCAACACGTAAACGTATAGTGCTTTGTTCATACCCTAAACTCTCTAGCCCAAAGGCTAGTTCATGCCATACCTTATCCGTCACAATCTGATTGTCAGGGTTTTGTAGCACAAATCCAATCTCTGATGCCTGTGTCCGTTGGTCCAGTCCTTCTATCGGTTGCCCCCCATAATAAATCTCTCCGGTACGTTTACCATGTGGTGTAAGTATCGTTTTCAACTGCCTAAGTAATGTACTCTTGCCACAACCTGACTTTCCACATATCGTTACAAATTCCCCACTTTTGATCGAAAGACTAATATGGGAAAGGGTATCTTGTTCTTTCTCTGGAAAGGTGAAACTTACATCTTTGATTGTATAGATTTCCATTTCATTACCTCCACCACATTGATGATCACAGGTATCATACATAGAACAAAGTAGACTAAATACACAACCATACTTAACGGCGTCATCGCCACCATTTTAATAGAAGGAAAGAATCGTATCGTATTCTCACCCCTTGCCCCACCTATGACAACCATGATTGTTAATCCCAGCATGATCATAAGTACTATCTTATCCCTGCTATCAAATCGAAATATGGAGAAGCTCGTGCGGTTAGGCAATCCATATCCTCTTGATTTCATCGAATCTGCGGTTTCAATGGCATTTTCTAATGCCCATGTGGTCATAATCGAGAGAATAGTAATCCCATTTCGCGCTCTTTGGAGTATGTTTCCCTGTGAAATATCCCTGCCTACACATTTCTGGGCATTAGAGATCACCTTAATTTGTGCTACATATCTAGGTACAAAGCGCAACACCATCGACAAAATTAACGAAAGCGCGGGCAATACTTTTCCGAACAGATAGATAAATTTATCCGAAGTCATCACGATGTTATAACAAGAGAACCATATAACTATCGTTACAAACATACATGCTGCTGCCATTCCAAATAGGATGGATTCAAGCGTAATGGGATTTCCATTGTTTAAATAGAAGAGAATGGTACTCCCTTCATGATTAAAGGCAGGATTCATTAGGGCCATGATCAATAACAATGGAATCATATAGAGTAGATTAAATTTAATAGCGCTATTTCCTTTTAACATTATGGAATACGTAATTGCGCTGATGAGTGCTATGACTTGAAAGATAGGATGCATAAAGATCATACTAAACAACAAAATTACGACAAAATACATAAAATTCACAATCGGATGAAAGGTCGCAAATGAATCCTTCATTGTTTACCCGCTCCCATATCCCCGCCAACATCTCGGCCTAAATCACAGGTGTACACCCAATCAACGACGTCCCCGTCTTTGAGAACATACCGACTGCTACCATAGTTAGGAAACCATCCGTTGACCTTATACATCCAACCGCTTAACTCTCCACAGTCAAATTCATATAAATTGTTTATTCCCTCAATATAATTACTGTTGTAGATGGGTGTCATCGAGAATTCCATATGAATTTTATTCTTTTTCATCTCTCGGAGTAACACGTCAAAGACAGACTCTCCTTCATAGAAAGTAACCTTTTGTTTTTTATAAATAATACCGTCGGCTGGCAACACTTCGAGTTTATCCTTATTGAATATATCCATATTACTTAATATTGTTTTCGCTGATACGGACAATGTAACCGTAAGTTCTTCCTTCTTATTTATCGTTGCATCCTGCCACTCAACAGGTTTAGGTTTCCCCTTTGGAACGGGGTCGGTAAGATACATATCTTTCTTAGCTTCTGTATTCGGAACCTTAACTTCCGATCTTGCTGCTGGTTTCTTTGATTCCTGCACCTTTAATTCGGATACCGTATCCTTCACAGGTTGCTTAGATACAACCTTGTCTGACTCTTCTATTTTAATATTGGGTTTGACTGTTTCTACTACTTTTTCTGTTTCTGTTCCCTTTTCTATTCCTTTAGCTGCTTCGTCTACTTTTCCTGATTCTATATCACTTTCTATTTCTTCTGACTTTTGCAATTCTTCTGTTAATGGCTTGGAAGCATGACTATCAGACTCTTTTGTTGTCGTGTCTTCTTGTCCATTAGTCTCTTCATCTTGCTGAGACAATGTATTTAAAGAGGTCGTTATTTCACTTGTAACCTTAGTCTTAGTTGTCCCATTCGCAATCTCAGTTGAGCTCTTCTGATAATCTCCACCCCAAAAGAATGCAATCGCTAGTACGCCTATGATCAATAGTGCGCTGAACCATCTTTTCTTGTTCATCTACTCATTCCCACCTTAAATAACGAAGCAAGGGCATATACTCCACCCTTGCTTCGATTTCTTAATTTATTGGCTATTTAACATCTGACATGTCATATAGACGAGTCTGCTTATTGATATAACGATCGTAAGCTACAAGTGCATACATTACTTGATCTGTCGCCATAAGATCAATTCCCCCCGGCTTGGCACCACCGTTATCTTGACCGCCTGACTTAATATGATAGAACCCTCCACTTGGAGCAGCGAAGCTCAGTAAGGCATCTAGTGGTGATTTTCCATTTTTAATAAATCTAGTGTCACGATCCGCATCTATACCAAGACTAGACAAGGCTACAACAACCTGAGCAATACTCTCAGAATTCACCGAGCGCCCACTCGTATATCCTCCATCAGCCATCTGAGCCTTGGATAGCCAAGCAACACCACGATCCACAGCCGCTTTTACTTTTGAATTTGTTGCATAATATGGCACAAGCCCTTGAATGGCCATGGAAGTAACATCGGCATCTGAGACATCAGGCTTTTCCCCTAATGCCCATCCGCCACCACTAATCTCTCTGTTCAAGATAAAATTGATTAGTAACTCCCTTGTTGTCTGTGTCTTTACTCCAGCAACGATCGGTATCTCATAATGCATACTGTCTAGCGCTATAAGAGCAAAGATGGGTCCATTAATGCCTTGTTTAATTAAAGTGTCGAAATCAGCGAGTGGTTCTCTTAAGTTATATCCCGCCACATCATCGATATTTCTACCCATTGCGGTTAACGCCAAAATCACTCTATCGTATTCCGTATACTTTACATTGTGCAGTTTCCCTGATTTTTCTTTCAGAATCTTTTCTACATTCGCATAGTATTTAGCATAATAGGCATCGGGTACTGGCACATCAGAACGTGCCAATCCAAATACGGTCCAATCCCCGCCAACACTAGCTATGATTGGATCCGTAACTGCCTTTTGCATAAAAGCTGCGGTATCTTTAATTTGTGTCTGAACCTCAAGCTTAGTTGTGCTGTCTACGCTATCTACTTTACCTGTATTGGTATCCGTGGTCTTATGGTCATTCTTGTATTTATGAATTCTAGTAGATACAACAGCAGCCATTTCTCTCGTAACCGCATCTTTAGGGTTAAATAGATTATCGCTACCTGTCATCAAGCCTAGTGCAGTAACGGTTTCGATATCTGTCTTAGCCCAAGCAGATGCTTTATGGATATCTTTGATAGCCGTACCTGACTTCATTGGTTGAATGCTCAAAGCTCTAACGATCGTTACTGCCATTTGCTCACGTGTAATATTATCGTTTGGATGGAATTCATCATTGTATCCTGTGACTAATCCCGCTTTGTTAGCTGCGTTAACATAAGGATAGAACCAATCATTAACTCGTACATCCTTAAAGTTAGCTCCAGTAGCAAGCTTCGTATCCAGAGCTAACACGTTAACTAGGATTTTGGTGAATTCCGCTCTAGTAATGTTAGCCTTCGGATGAAACTTACCATTGCTTCCTTGGATATATCTATTGTTCGTCGCTTCAAGAATAGCATCGTAAGCCCAATTCGAGATGGCACTAACGTCTGAATACACATTATTTAGATTTGGACCTGTACTTGGTTTCGTAGGAACTGTAGCATCTAGACCAACAGTGTATGAGACGAAAGTTGTGAAATGGTTTGTTTTGATAAAGATATCATTACCTTTAACATAACCATAGGTTCTCTTCTCACTGCCTTGCGTTTCCTTAAGTCCTTGATCCTCAGATCCATACATCGTAATAGGTGTAAATTTGTTGTTCTCGATAAATCCTATCATTTGCCCTTTGGCACCCTTTATGGTGATGCTAAGTGGCTTATCAAATAATACGGAACTATTCGTATTTCCCATCATAAAAGCATAATTTAGAGCTGTAACTTTATCACCCTTACTCAGTGTGCTCTGGATTATTTCTTGTAATTTCGTATCCTGATTAGAGGTCATGAGTTCAATTTTGCGATCTCCAGACTTAAATCTTGTACCTTTATCAATAACAACTGTGATATTCCCTTTATTAACTGTTATCATTGGAATATTGTCTTTAACATCCTCTAAGCTAAGAAAGACCTTAGCTTTAACATCAGGAATATTAATCGTGATATTGTTGGTGTTTTGTAATTCTTTCGGGATACTCAGGTTATAATCCTTTTGGATATTACTTGGAACATTGATAACAGGTGTTTTATCATTGGAATTAATGATCATTCCTTCACCCATTGAGATTAAGCTTCCCGTGGGTACTCTTTCTCCTAAGTCCTCACCCAAGCTTGCCGTATATCGCCACTGGATTTCATCACCATCACTAAGAACATATTGGCTAGCCCCGTATCCCGGATAACTGCCGTTGACATTATACATCCAACCGCTTCCACTACCGTGGTCGAATTCTCCATCACCAGCAATGGATTCTAAGTATGGAGTTCCATATTTATTATTCCAAGAGTAGCTAATCCCCTTACTGTCCAACACTCTGCGTAAAATGGTCCATGCCGTGTCACCGGATCGTAACTCTACCTTCATATTTGAGACTACGTATCCTTTGTTAATCATAAGTTTATCTACCGATAAAGTTACGTATTTCCCTGTTATTACAGGAGGAATAACTTCAGTGCTAGAAGTATAAGCAACATAGTCTGTAAAATGGTTGGTCTTTACGATCAGATCATTTCCACTGTCATAGGCATACTCATTCTTACCGCTAGCTTTACCTTCAATATCACTTGCATATTTTTGTATTGCATGGGGAGATTCATTCTCGATATAAGCTGCATCTTTCCCTTTCATGGCCGTTAATGTTAAGGTAACAAATTGATTAAACTCTACCTTCCCAGATCCTCCTACCGTGAATGCTTGAAGGATATGATCGAGCTTCTGACCCACTGGAATGATGGAACTTAATGTATCTATTAATGCAGTGTCTGCTACACTTTTAGATGTTAATAATTCTATTGAAGATGAATCACCATTAGTGATTTTCGCGCCTTTAGGGATGGAAAGAGATATAGTTCCCTTGGTAACCTCTATATTGGGTAGGCTACTTTTAAAAGGTAAATTTACACTTACTTTTGCAAGTCTATCGCCAAGGATGGAGATTTGTATATCTTTATTACTATCCGACTGTGTGATCGGGATAATATAGTCATTCTTGTCATCAGATATGTCAACAACAGGTTGGTTCCCAGCTGGCAATGGTAATTCGATTGCATGAGGTAGCTCTGGCTGTGATGGCTCTTTGATCTGTACATCCTTCATATCGAATAAACGGTTTTTATTATTCACTAACCGATCATAGGAAACTAAAGCATATGTACCTTGGTCTGTAGCCATATTATTATTTACTTTCCCTGTTACTGATAATTTGAAACCACCTTCGGGATTAGCAAACATTAATAATCCATCTAAAGCTGACTTCCCATTTTTTATAAATCGACTATCTGTATCTGGATTAATGCCCAATGAAGTTAAGGCAAGAATAACTTGCGCGCTACTAAAAATATTTTTAGCGATACTACCATCATTCAATTGAGACTTCGAAAATGATTCAATCGTTCGATCCACGGCAATTTTCACTTCTGGAATATCTGAATAATATGGAGCAAGGCTCTGTAGTGCCATTGCGTTCGTATCTATGAAGCCCCAGCTTCCGTTTTTTGATTCATGAGCTAAAATATAATCAATTAGCTTTTGTCTTGTTGTTTGCTTTTCCGGATCTCCACCTTCAACCAAGGGGATTTCGTAATTGTGACTATCTAGTGCTATTAAGGCAAAGATACTCCCGTTAATACCTTGCGCTTTCACATAGTCAAATTTAGCCAAAGACTTCGTAATATCATAACCGGCAACATTATGAACATCTTTACCAATAGAAGTTAATCCTAGAATTACTCTTGATTCTTCGGTACTAAGTTTAGTATCCAGTTGCCCATTATTCTTTAGCATTAATTCTTTTACTTTAAGCTTAACCTTCTCATAATAGGAATCATAATATCCTGCTTCTACTTTGTAATCAGCTCTAGCTAATGATAGAACGGACCATTCACCATTCCCCGTTCCGTAATTCGGCTCCGATACAGTCCTAAGAATATAAGCCAAGTTCTTATCCAACTGTTCTTTTGCTGAAAGCGGAGGAACTACCTTGCTGTATTTAATGCTAAACGATTTTTCAGCTGGTTTTCCAGCTCCATTCTTCGCCAAGACTTCAATCAGATTTCCCCCATCTTTCAAGGAAACCTTGTATTTTCCCACTGTTTCAGGTAAAACAACTTCATCATTCAGCTTCACTTCTGGAATGATATCTTTATAAACGTTGTCTGTTACCGTAACGTTAAAGGTAAGTTCACTTTGTGATACTTCCTGTTTATCAACGAGACCGACTACTGTGATAGATGGTGCTTCTGTATCTGTCTCTGCGCCTGCTTCTATACCTATTTCTTTGGCAGTATCTAACTCACCAGTGGGCTCTGATATCCCCGTATCTGTGGTTTCTGATCTATCATTCACCTCGGCTTGATCAACATCACTGCTTTGCTGTGGAGTTACTAATAATGTTTCTTCATTCCCCGCTTGCGGTGTTGAAGCTCCTCCATCTGCATAAGACACTGACATTCCTGGTACGAACATCGTAAAGAACATACTGACTACGAGCAACCATGCTAAAAACCTATTTCTCTTCAATTGAATAATTCCTTCCTTTCTCTCCCCTTAATTTGAAATACAAGAAATACACTTTCCGACAGCACGAAAAAACCTCTCAACTTTAGTTAAGAGGTTTATATAGTAAACAGCTGAAAGAAGCATGCACTAATAAACACCCTTCTATCCTTCGTAGAGTTAATGGTGTGACGAAACAGGCAGGTCTTCTGGCTCAAGTATCATCATCCTTACAACCTTCCCGGTTTCCCAGTGGCATCTTGCAAGAACTCCTCTTTCACAGCGGCGGGACCGCGTGGGATTTACACCCACTTCCCTTTTAACCAATCCATGATTTCCTTCGAAATCACATTGGCACCTATTTCCAATTATTAAATTCATATTCTATCATACCGAAAAAGTCGAATTTTGTCTTGTTAAAATTTACTTGTTATAAACTCTAGCTCACATCAAAAAAACGGCATCTCTGCCGTCTTCATGTATTATTATTCAGTGAAAATTTGATGAAGAAGATTCATTTCCAAGAAACAAGACAGGTGCTCCACCCGATACATATTTCTGTCCGATTTCTGTAATTCCATAAAGAAGCAACCATAGCGCTTGATCCACTTCGATTTGACTTGCTTGTGCATCATCCATGATGCGGTGTGCATCTCCTTTAAAAGCTACGAATTGCCCCCATCTCAAAGTATGATCATTCATATTGGGATCTACTTCCGTAATCAGATCCGCAAACGCTAGTACTTGCTTTAGCTCCTGTATATTCACACACCTTCTTTTTTTGTTCCATTGTGATTAAATATTTCTATACTTATTATATCGACAATCATTCCATAAATTTATTTAGTTAATTAGGTTTAATTTTAAGTTACTCTTACGACTATCTGAAGGCACTTGTTATTGTAAATACAGTACAACTTCAGCATCATTTTACCAATTTTCACTCATTTATAGTCTATTTTGCCCATGCATATTTTCTAAAGTGCCTACTCTGTGTACAAGAAAGCTAAATCAATAGAAGAAGAGACATTATTCCATTGTCACCCTAGGGCTTAAGGTAATTTCGAATACACGCTCCCAAATGTAATTAGGATTGGCATATGCAAGTGTTGCGCTACTGTATTTTGAGAATGACATCGTTGAACTATTAATTTGACGGATATTACCCGTCGACGCCGTTGAGCCAATCAAGAAAGCATTTTTCCCTGCAAGGGTATTCGTATACGTCTGCATCCGATCTTGCAAGAGAATAATCATATGATTGTAATCAATTGTAGAATTGAAAAGCCCCATGTTCTGATCGGGGTAAAGTACGTTCGAATACAGTGTATTTGCTCTAGAATATGTTCGAATTTCTGCAATAACCACCGTTTTGTAATAGTAATCTTTCAAGAAACGTTTGAACAGAAGTGACCCATGCGCGTTCACTGCCTTATGAAGGGCTGCGGGATGAGTTTCCGTAACTAGATATGCGTAACGTGCCTGTCCCATTCCAAGAGCAATCCCAATTTTATTCCCTGCTGTATTCCACCCACTATATCCTAGAAGACCTCCAGTAAATGGACAGTCAAGTAATGCCTCTGTTACCGTCGCATTAGATGCCCCTTTAGCCACAAAGTCAATGACGATCGTTGGGATGTGTTCGTTACGATTCGATTGAATACGGCTTATCGCACTTGATACTTGATTCACGTCCGTAATCGCAACAATTTCTAAATCATACGAACCACTGGTGACAAATTGTCCCCCAATCATATCAACGTGACGCGAAATATTGTCATGTACGGTCATGTATTCGTATGTGTTAATGATCGTTGAACCATGAGGTCCATAATATTGCACCCTATATCTTGGTTTGACTCCTTCACAATACAAATGGTTCGCCATGCGTGCCAAAAGAGAATGACCCAACCCGTCTGCATCAGGAAGAATAATAGCACGTTCAGGATTCTGACCTTCCGTACCTCCACCAAGCTGTTCATTGATGTACCTTTCAATAAACCCAATTTCATTTGCCTGAACCCCTTGGGTAGAGGAGTCATCGACACCTATCGCAAGAAAGTCAATATAACCTAAGCGGGCAAGTTGATCTAGAATATAATAGTTTGAATTAAATTTATGGTGTCGTGCGTTATAATATTGTTCTTTATCGAAATGGACTGTATCTCCATATGGCGTGTTATCAGGTTTCGTATTATAGCCAGTTATAATATCGTTGAAGTCCTCAAATATTTGCCTAGGCTGCAGGCTGAAGTTACGTGACTCTGTATAAGCATCATAATTTTGACCCTCTACATACGCTGATGTAGCCAATCGCATAATGGTATCCATCACATAGACAGGCTTACTGGGATAACACTGCTTAATTTCACGAATTACATCTAATAGATTTGTGGTAGCCGTATCAAAGTTAGGATAGATCCCTCCATCACTTGTACGAAGACGTCTGCTTCCAATTAATCCACCATAAGCAAGCATATCTGTAGAGATAATGAAGCCATCCGCAGAGGATGCGTTATTCAGAATGAATTGGCGAATGTTTGATGTTGTCCCAAATCGGGGAGACATCGTACCTAGTAACGTCGATCCCGAAATTGTTTTTTTAGTGTCCAAGCGGTTTTTAATATCATTATTATTTGGTGTTATGACCTCGATCCCTGCTGATTTACCCTGTAGGATGACATCATCTAAGTTAACTGGTCGATCATCAAGTGGTACATATAGAACTCTTTTCATATAAACAACTCCATATATTCATGATAGGCACTTTAGTTTACTTCATCGCTTTCTTGTTCGTGCCTTCATATATATAGGTGATTCACCCTTCAAAAAAACAACCGTTACGATCAAAATTTAATTTACCAACCAAATATGACCAATAAATGATATACTAAATAAGAACAAACGTTCCTGTTTTGGTTGTGGAATTACGCTTCGTATTTCCCTACAGGTAAATAGACTTAGAACATAATAGAAGGGAGAACTTATTATAGAGACACAACAGAGCCTTTATGAACGTTATAAAACCGAAGTTTATCGTATTGGATGGAGATTGCAATATCGCGCCAAAATCATTAAAAAACGAGAATGTTCTTTCTATGGGATAGAACCTGCTGCACCTAACTTTACCTATTCTACTGAAAACAAGATAGTGGTACAGCAACTCATAAATACATTACCTCCCTATGGAAAGATCATTTTGTATAAACTCTATATCCAAGATCAGACCGAATCAGAAGTTGCACGACAACTACAAATGAGCCAACAGGCGGTGAACAAATGGAAGCGAAAAATGATACAGAAACTATCCCAGACAGCGAATTCCTAACTTTACTACATGCGGCAAAGCACAATCATTCTGAGTCCATGTTGGAACTCATCGAATTGTATAAAGGGGATATCGTTCGACTAAGCCAATTTATTCATATGCCGCAAGAAGATGCAGTATCGCATATTATTGTAGAGTTTCTTGAATTCATCAAGAGTAATAAGATTTGAACCTTAATGAATTCAATAGATTCCTTACGAAAATAATAACAAAAAACGGGTCCACATAGGACCCGCCTGCTTTAATAAATATTAGGTACAGCAATTGCCGCCTTCTAATGTACAACTCATACCTTCATTAGGCGTATCCGTTAAGAGCGACTCTTTAAAGTTGATAGTGATATGAGAGCCTACCGTACGCAGCACCTTGCAGTTATTTTTCACATGTTGAAGCAGACTTTCTTTCTGTTCATCCGTTAAATCTCCTGTAAAGCTGACTCCGAAATCGATTGCTGAAATATCCCCGTTCTCATCTACCGTATCTTCCGCATTAACGGATACATCTGTAAGTGGAAATGTATTCTGTTCTGCATAACGAAGCAGTGTCATTACCGAACAAGATGACAACCCAATGAGCCATAACTCGGTAGGACGAAAGCCTAAATCCTCGCCGCCTCGCTCCACACTTTGATCGACAGTTACTGTGCGATTCTGTGCATGTGCTAGATGTAGAAAACGTTTCACTCGCTGTATATAAATTTTCATTATGGTTACCTCCTTAAATGTTGTATTACCCCTTAAGGGCCCATGATGCAAACCGCTTCTTCAACGGATACAACAGTACAAATTCGAAGAACATGGCCAATATACCAATTGTGATGATGCCTACCATGACTAACGGTGAGTTGCCTATTTGTCCACTGGAAGAGATGAGCCAACCAATCCCAGCACTCCCACCAATCATCTCTGCTGCAACAAGTGAACGCCACGCGATTCCAAACCCTACGACGACGCCTGTGAACGCAGACGGCATAACCTCCGGCAAATACACATGCCATGCCAACTGAAGGCGATTAGCGCCAAGTGTCTGAGCTGCACGAATATGCGTAATTTTGATACGCTCCATCCCTTGGATCACATTGACGAGTATAGGGAAAAATGCGGCAATAACGATGACCGCAATCATCGGTGCATTCCCTAAATCTAACATCAATATGAGCAATGGCGCCCAAGCCATCGGTGGTGTCGCTTGAAACAACATGGTCATTGGAGATAGGAATTGTCGAAATGCTTTACTTACCCCTGCTAACAATCCAAATACGAATGCTGAGATCGCCGCTATTGCAAATCCAGAGAACAATCGGTAAAGACTGATCCCAATATGGTGGTAATATTCAGGAGATATGAGCTGCTTCTTCAGTTCAAGCCAAGTACTCCATGGTCCCGGAAATATAATGGGAGGATAATTCCTTGCAACCAACATCCACACAATGATGATAAAAGGGATGGCAAGTATGCCGAAATGAAATTTTTTCATGATATTCCCCCTGCCTTCGAAGGCCCGGTTATTTAATCCAAGTTGTATCGATGATCGTTGATACATCGAGTTGCTTTTCGATTGATTTAATCGTGAAGCTATTGTCTGCCACCTCTTGGTAATATAACAGATCGTCATCGGTAAATTTATATTCGAACTTGTTACGCTTCAATGCTTGCGTGATTACCTCAGTCGGAGTGTACGTTTTATCCGTTCCTTTAATTTCCGGAACGTTAAATGCTTTGGCCAACACCTCGGCATTTTCGGTCACATTTTGATTCAACTCCTCAATTGAAGCAATATGACCTTGAATGAATTTCTTCACAGCGTCCGGTTGCTCTTTTAAAAAAGCGTTCGAACCGAGAACTACAAATGCCGGGTCTGGAAGTTCCTGTACGACTTTGAGTCCACGTAACTCTGCAAAGGTCAAGAACGGTTCGCCGGCTACAGCCGCATCGATTGTCCCATTTGTTATCGCAGTCTCCATGTTAGGTGTCTCCATTTGTACTAATGTGACGGATTGATCGTCAAGCTGACCTTCTGGAAGTAATACCGCACGAATCAGATAATCTACGCCGCTACCTTTAACCAGATTCCCAAGTTTTTTCCCTTTAAGATCAGCAGCTTGTGTAATCCCAGATGACTCTTTCGTGAACAGCCCATTTTTCCCTTGATCTACTTTAGCAATTATTGTGAATTCTGCTCCGCGTGAGCCCCAATTAACAGCCGCTGGCATTCCCGCATACGCGATATCTAACTTCCCTGAGGATAGAGCCTTGTACAAATCCGGTCCATTCTTAAAAGAAAAGAACTCAGCCTTTAATCCCTGCTTATCAAGTAGCTTCTTCTCCTTGGCAATAATAGCCGGTGCCGCGGCAATCAAATTCACATAACCAACCTTGATCTCTTGGATTTGCTGCGTTTGTGTTCCCTCTTGAGATTTATCTATTACTTCAGCCTGCTTATTTGTATTTGAGTTTCCGCAACCGGAAGTGATTACCACGGCTAACACAAGGCTACCTAACATACTGAACAATTTGGTGGATCCTGATCTCTCTTTCATGGTTACATTCCCCTTTGTTATATCCCTGAGCCTTCTGACTCGTAGTAGATTTGAAAGTCATATCTTAAATCCATCATTAACTGCTTTTTATATTCATTAAAATACGATGAAACCCGAATTTCTGGAATTCGTGGTCTTCCCAAGCCAATATTCACAATGTTATGAATTTGTCCTTGATCATCAAACACTACAACCCGATCCGATAAATAGATCGCTTCATCAATACTGTGAGTAACCAAAATGACAGTCATTCCCGTCTCTTTCTGGATACGGAGTAGCTCCTCTTGTAGAGATTCCCTCGTCTGTTCATCCAGTGCACTAAAAGGCTCATCCATTAAAAGAATACTTGGTTTAGTCACCAATGTTCGAGCTATGGCTACCCGTTGCTTCATACCGCCAGAAAGATCTGAAATGCTCTTATGCTCTGACCCTGCAAGTCCGACCATTAGAATGGCTTCTTTGCAACGTTCCACTCTTTCCTTTTTGCTAATTCCAGCCATACGTAATCCAAAAGCAACATTGTCAAGTACATTTAGCCAAGGAAATAAAGCTAAATCTTGAAATACAAACCCGCGATCCGGTCCTGGCTTACTTACTCGCTGACCATTAATAACAATATTACCTTGATTCGGTTGAATGTACCCAGCAATCACGTTGAGAAGCGAACTTTTACCGCACCCGCTTTTACCAATAATACTGATGAATTCACCTTGATTCACCGTTAGATGAACATCGCTAATGATACTTTTATTATCTTCATAAGATACATGGATATGGTCAATTTCTAACATGGAAGTTCCCGCTTGCGACATGGTCATCTCCCCTCTCTAATTACAACTATGCCGATATGAATTAGTATATAAATTAGCACTAAATGGTAGTTATCGTCAAGGAAAAATTATGCAATAAGGTGTTTTCTATTCATCTCTATTCGTAAAAAAAGAAAAACTTTCCATTCCCCTTAAAAAGTGGTTTGGAAAGTTTCTTGTATTCATTATTCCGGAATTAACTGTAACTGATTTCCCTCAGCCTGATAGACGGATGGCACAGTACTGGTCGTATGGTATTGTCCAGTACTCCAATCATCTATCTGGTCTTTATACCAACTGCTCATTAAATTACCAGATTGACCAGGAGCAACTACATTATACGACTTCGATGGATCAGCTAAATCGATCACTGTTCTCCAAGGTGCACCATGATACACTTCGCCGGTATCCTTGTTCCAACCTGCTGCGCCAACCGTTACTTTACTTCCACCCATAGGAACGGGCTTAGGATTGAAGAACAAATTCAATGGCTTAACAGAACCTAAAGGATGGGGGAACTCGACTTGATGGAACTTGCCCCACTGCCATTTAGAAGGTTGTTTTCCTTGTAAAGAAACAGCTTGATCTACTGCAAGCTGAAGCGCCTGCAGTGCTACTTGTTCCAATCCTCCTTTTTCATCAATCCATGGTTCCTTCTCACCTCTAAGCGTCTTACGAATCATCTCATCCTTAGCGGTAGCTTTATTATTAAAGAGCTTCATCATGTCATCAGATATTTCAGGTTTGAACAATACATCATCCAATCGTTGAATCCATAGTTCATAGGCGAGCGGGGCAGCTTGATCCGCATCATTCACCTTATTCCAGTTCTGCAGTAGTTCTAATGTTTCCACATCAATGGACCGAAGGTTTGCGTTCCCCTTGACTTGCTTGATTAATCCATCGAGAAATTCTTCAGCTTGAAGATTGTTACGGTCGAACTGTAATTCTTGCAAATCCTCCGTTGTCAGCACATCTTTATTGTTCAGCACTTGCTGAATTCGTGCTTCACGATAGGGTTGAGACCAGTTATCTGTAATATGGTAGGGATAACTATCATTGATTACTTTATTATTCGCAGTTGCGATATACCCTTCTGGTGGATTCACTGTCGTTGGAAGTTCATCCCAAGGTATAAATCCTGTCCATTCATATTCGTCTGTCCATCCTGGTACGGGAACTGATCCATCACCTTTCTTACGAATTGGAATTAATCCGTTAGCTCGATATGCAATCGTGCCGTCATTGGAAGCAAACACAAAATTTTGTGGGGGAGCATTGAAGAACTCTAAGCTTTTCTTAAATTCATCCCAATTACGCGCTTTCGCAAACATTTGAATTGCTTCGAGCTCGGTCGTCGGATCTAGTGCTGTCCATCTCATGGCAAGCGCTGTGTCCTGCTGTTGATCCTTCGCAAATTCCGATATATTTGGACCATGCCGCGTTACTGCTACTTTATAGGAAAGTGGTAATTCACCCTTAATTTTGATCTCTTCGTTATACACTTTCGCGTCTTCCCACTTACCCATATACTCGAACTGATCAGGATTGTCCGGATTTCTCTTTTCAATGTAAAGATCCTGAACATCAGGATTTAAATTAGTAACACCCCAAGCTATGTGCTCATTGTGCCCCAGTATAATGCCTGGGACGCCTGCAAAAATCACACCGCTAACATTCAAATCAGGCGCAGAGAGATGCGTCTCATACCAAATTGCAGGGGAATCTAATCCTAAATGTGGATCATTCGCCAACATCGGTTTACCCGAAGCTGACTTAGCTCCAGATACAACCCAATTGTTACTGCCATTATACGGATCTGGAGCTATTGCAATAGATGCCAATGCCGATAAGTCAATGGGATTGTCCTTTATTGCTTGAATAATAGTTGCGCCATCCTTCGGATAAGTTGGAAATAATGACTTCGCCTTTTCAGCAGATACTTGCTGAATAAGTTGGTAACGGAACGCTTGCCCTTCCCAGCCATTTGCCATATCATAAGCCATAAACTTACCGATGGTTAACGAATCAATCGGCACCCACTCCGTTGGCTCGTATCCTAGAATTGTAAACTCAATGGGTAGTGATCCTGCTTCTTTTGCCTGACTTATGTAATTATTCACACCTTGTGCATACCATTCAAGCACCTGCTTAGAGGAATCAGAATACGCACTTAATGAAGCTTCAGCTGCCCTACGTAACCCAAATGTTCGAAAGAACTTATCACGATCAATAGCTTTAGCACCCACGACTTCGCTTAATTGACCTGACGCTTGCCTTCTGCTCATATCCATTTGGAACATACGATCTTGTGCAGTCACGTATCCTTGAGCTAAATATAGATCATGTTCGCTTTGTGCTTCTATATGCGGAACCCCAGACTCATCCCTCCATACATTCACAACCTTCTCTAACCCGCTAATCTTTAATTCGCCCTTTATAACAGGCACAGTTTTATTCAGTAACCAATATACATAGCCACCCGCACATGCAATTAAAATAACAATAATAAGCCCTATAATCCCGATGACTCGTGGCCAACGCCTCCTTCGTCGTTTGATCTGCGGAATACTCACTGATGTTGCTAATTTCATGCAGACTCCCCCATCATGTTATTTATTATGTTGAATACCAACCATTAGTATAGTTGGCAAAGCGCTTTCATACAAGATGAAAGGTTGCGGTTGTCGATTTCAAATGAATCACTCTAAATCATAGTCGTGTGTTATTGTGATTTACTTTGAGAAAATGACTCCCTCTATGATTGCTGGAATGATGTAGCTGTAATCCTACAATTCGAACATATAAACGTATAATAAATTCCCTCTCCATACGCCACTAGTTCTCCCCAATCTAACTGACTGATAAAGAACATATGCTTGGAACAACAAGGACATATCGGGTACTCCGCATCCTGTATCCAAGTCGGATGCCCACCAACTTGTGAAATAGTTGACTCTAACGTCCAGTGAGCTGCGTGGTAGCTATTTCGAGGCTGACTAGATAACCTAAATAACTTACTTGCAGATAAATGTTGGTTATCATAATCTTCAATATTAATTACTGGTAAATAATCTGGTTTCTGATTATATGTGCTCCATTTGGACTCACCATTTGAATCAACATCCATAAACATAACGCTATAACAGCTACATATAACACACGTATCTAGCTTAAACCGCTCTCCAGTCATAGACAAAAAGTGAAGCGATGGGTGACACACTTTCAGATCCAACAGTGTAGTCAACTTCCCTCCACACCACAGACAGGTATGCGAGCTAGCAGTCAGTAGGATTACAGGTTCAATTGCTTCATTACTTAAATCACTAGCTTCTATCTTCTCGATGGCATAGTTGTATTCATGAAACAGATTACGACGATTACCAATTGAGGTAAGCTCCCAACCTGCTTCATAAGTATATTGTTCAGGCCGGATGTGGAGCTCCTCCACCCATCGCGGGGGAGATTTCCTCCATTCACAAAACCGCTTTACTACCTGCTCATCTCCAATCCAAGCTAACGAAACTAATAGATGATTGCGACTTTCCTTATCTCGTTCCACTTGATTCAGCAGTTGATCCCGCTCCTCATCTGAGGCTCCCTTAAACAATAACCCCGGATAATATAAGTCATGTGAGATAAGCCCCTGGATTGAGGTAGCTAGCGACTTATTCTTATAACAAAGCAAAGATAACAAAATGTCCTGGCTTGTGTCCTCATCACCAAAATCCAATAGACTCATACCATAAACTAACATTCTGTCTGTGTCTTCCTCAGATAAAGATATGTATAACTGCTCCCTGCTCAGTCCATATGGAATGTATTGAATTAATGGATCGTGTGAGGTAGGGGTGTGCATGATCTTAAGAATTTCAACCGGATCATCAATCCCCTCATACAAATCCACATCTTTTCGATTTTCTTTTATATATCGTTGCCTCTCTTGGTGATTCATCTCCTGCCGACATGGCATGCAATAGCCACCTGTTTTTTCAGCAGTGGTTGGCAAAATAGTTGCTAAACAGTCTTCACTTTTACATGAAATGCGTATCACCCTATCTCCTCCTCGCTCACTCTAATTCATATGTTGCGGTTTATTCTCTTCCAATATGGCTTCACACATTAGAGCTATATTCCAATTGCGCCCGAACATCTTCCAATTGTCTGGTTAGATAAGGAGAAACTTCACCCTTTTTCGATAAGGCTTCTAACAGCGGGAATGTGTGTCCTCCCCATGGGCCTTGTGGATCGAATACTTGCCTGCCAATTTGCAACCCTTCTACTTTACGAAAGCTATTCAGTTGTTGCATTCCTTCATTAAGCAGACCAATCGGCAACGGTTTGTTCCTCCGACGAGACCATTCTACCAAGAAGGACATACCACGTAAGATATCGTATTCAAAAAATCTTGGAAAACAAGGATTCAGCCAATCTTTATCGATGATGTGTCCAGTTTGTTTGGAACAAACAAGACGATGTTCAATTAAATATCGTGCCCCTTCATCCAAGAAAACCTCTTCCTGCATAGTGAAGTCGCGGTTCGTATACCATAGAATTGCCTCAAGTGGAGGAAGTGTTGAAACGATTGAACTCTTATTAGAATGAGTATAAGCTTTAGGTTCGCAGTTCAGTCCACCATCAGATAACTGATGCTTTAAGAACCATTTCCGAATCCAAGGCAGTTCCTTGTCTAAATCACAACCGTAGGCTACCAATATCATATAGTACACGGCGAGCTCGCAATGACAGCAATCCATTTTCATTTTATCCGTTTCACTTATTGGGTGGTCGTTGTCGGATATGACGAAAACAGGCCATGTTTGAGCTTCCAACAAATATTTTGCTCTGGCAATAGCGGACTCCGGAATTTGTTTCACTTCTCCGATTTCATAAAGAGTAGCCATATGCCACCAAGCACCATTCCATTTTCTTCGACTATCTTCACAACACTCCATAGCCATACTTGAATAAGATTCAAGATATCGAACAGATTCACCGATTGCATACCGTATATTTTGATTAGTTGTCATCTCTATATCCCCCTTTATTGGTTACTTCTACAGATATATAGCGGATTGCTTCTTTTCTATCGACTCATAGTACCCAACAGATAAAAAGCTCTTTCTCGTAATCATACTTTACTAATGCCATCTCGTGTAATTGTAATTGTTATTTGTGATCGTTGTTACCCTCAGCACTTATTCTGATTTCGAATCAATGAACGCAAAAAAAAACGGCATTTCTGCCGTTCATATTTAAGCAATATTTAACACGTCATTCATCATTCAAACTACTAGACAGTAGTATTAGTCGCTTCTTCGATTCGAAGAGCGTTCTTCTGAATAAGTGAAATCTGCCCTGAATGAATCCCTGTATGATACATAAGTCTACCTACCGCTTCAAGAGGTGTTGATGGACCCATACGCGATTCAACAATTTGATGCCACGAGTCCTCAGGAAGCTCCCGCATAGCTTCAATAAAATGCGTGTTCGAAGATGCTAGTAGTTCGACCAACTCTTCCACACGATTAACCGACTCGTTATTGCTCAACACATCGTCGTTCTTTGCCTTGTTATGATCCTCTGGTAACTGCTTGCCGAAGAACCAATCCGCGAACATAAATTCCACTTCCGCGTTATGACGAATCAAAGATTCAATCGATGAAGACCCAATCTGTAGGTTCAAATCTTCTTCTGGTAATCCCTTCACTGTCTTGTGAAATCTCGTCTGAATCGCTTGCCAGATCGGTAGTACAGTATTAAAAGTCATTTGTCATAGGCTCCTTTACTTAAGCGTCTTTCTTCTTATCAATGACAACATGACTAAACAGATTCGCATCCACGTCGATATCGAATGCCATACCGAAACCTACGACATAACGTCCTTGTACAGGGGTTAATTCGAATAGTGAGAAATCAAGTCCACGCAACAAATCCATCATTTTCGAACCGTGATCTGCATTGAACAACTCGAAGATATCCTCATGTCCATCATTACCGATATTGCTAGAAGTACAATTCAAACGTGCACGTTCTGTAGCAAATTTATTGTTCGTTGCAGACTCGTCCGCAATAAGAAGCACATCGACAAACTCATTGTTTTCCGTAAGTCTATAGTGATCTGCAATCTTGCTAATATAGATATAAAGCTTACCTTCTTTCTTAACGAAAGGAGCATAACTAATAAATGGCTTACCATCTTCATCTATTAAACTCAATATTAGATTTCTACGATTCGCAATAAACTGTAAATAATTTTCCTTGTTTTTCTCTAAATCTACTGGTTTTTTCATTGTGAATTCCTCCATATATATTGTCTTATATTTTGTTTGCGCCTATTTCACGGTACTTAACAAATGGATACGCGGTTTCTTTTCTGTCGGAATATATTGAATTTCCGAATCCATCCGATAAACCTTCCTAATCATGTCCGTTGTCATCACTTGATTGGGTGTGCCATGCATCGCCTTTTCGCCACCTTGCACGACAACAATACTATCGCTATAACAAGAAGCTTGATTAAGATCATGCAATACCATCACAACAGTCATACCCATATCCTGGTTCAACTCACGTACAAGCTCAAGAACTTCATGTTGATGGGATATATCCAGATAGGTTGTCGGTTCATCAAGCAACAACACTTTAGGACGCTGAGCAAGTGCCATAGCAATCCATGCACGTTGCGATTCACCACCCGACAAAGACACAATCGGTCGATCCTTATAGGTGGTAAGATGTGTCTTCTCAAGTGCCCAATGGACGATTTCCATATCTTCATTGTCCAATCTCTCAAACCACTTCTTATGAGGATATCTTCCATATGAGACTAGATCGATCACAGTCATATCACTCGGGGCTTGGTTCTTCTGACTTAACATGCACATTTTACGTGCAACTTGTTTGGCACTCATGGATTTCAAATCTGTACCTTCAAGTACTACAGAACCTGTATGATAAGGAATAAGCCGCGATAACGCTTTGAGTATCGTCGACTTTCCTGAGCCGTTAGGTCCAATGATGGACACAATTTCACCTTGTTTAGCGGAGAAAGAGAAGTTGTTAATGATGCTCTTCTGCTCATACTTAATCGAAATCGAGTCGACAGTAAACATGTTAGAACGCCTTCTTTCTCATCAGGTATAGGAAATAAGGTGCACCTATGACAGCCATCAGAATTCCCGCAGGTATATCCAATGGCGAGAACAACGTGCGTCCACCTGTATCTGCTATCAGCAGAACAAGCGCTCCTAATGCCATGCTCATTGGCATCATATACTTATAATCTGAGCCAACTAGTAATCTAGCCATATGCGGTACAACAAGACCAACAAACCCGATCATTCCAATGGCAGCTACAGAGATCGCTGCCAAGAATACAGCTAATAAGGACAACAGAATTCGAATTCTGTTAACATTCTCACCAAGATTAGATGCGACTTGATCACCTAGGCGAATAATATTCGCTTTACGTATAGCAAAGAATGATAGTATCCAGCCAACAATTGCATATGGGAGAACCATCATCAAAGCATTATTCCCTTTCGCAGCAAGGCTACCGTTCAGCCATTGAACCGCTGCTGGGAGACGATCACTATACATGATCGTCAATAATCCAATCAATCCGCCACAGAGAGCGTTCACGGCAACACCA
Source organism: Paenibacillus antarcticus (assembly GCF_001637225.1). GTDB lineage: Bacteria > Bacillota > Bacilli > Paenibacillales > Paenibacillaceae > Paenibacillus_AQ > Paenibacillus_AQ antarcticus. Next base: position 129,318 of record NZ_LVJI01000024.1, on the reverse strand, counting down.
GATAAAATGATCGTTACTGGTGAAATCCCGCTTCGTCTCCATGCTAGGGCATACACGATGGATGCAGCAATTAATCCACCACCAAAAGCAGCAATCGGAATAAATTGTGTATATTCTGGTGCAGCAAGCATAATCACAAGAACACAAGCAGCAGCCCCACTTGTCACACCTGTTAATCCAGGATCCGCAAGTGGGTTACCCATTACTGCTTGCAAGAGTGCACCCGAAATAGCAATATTTGCCCCGATGATCATCGCTAGCAATACACGTGGCAATCGAATATCCCATATGATCGTAGTATTCACAGCTTCGGAAGTAGAACTAAATAATGTACTTAATATATCTGGTATCGGTATGTACACGCCACCTACTCCGATTGCGATTATACCAGCAAGAATAGCCAAAATTAACGTGAAAGTAACAATGATCCTGCTTCGAGATGTATTTATCACTTGCTGTCTCCTCTATCTATTCATAGAAATATTTTGAAATTTCAGTCAGGGCGTTCTCAGCGTTAAGAATCGAAGTTACACCAAACACACTGTAATCCAAGATGTGTACTTTATCATTTTTATAAGCAGAGAGCTTAGTCCATGTACTATTCTTCGCTACTTCTTTCTCGAACATGTCTTTGGAAGCACCATGATCGCCTGAGGCTAATACAAGTATAATGTCTGGATCAGCAGCTACAACGTTCTCCATATTGATTGGAGAGTAAGTATCCGTCACTTTCAATACGGAAGTCGCGATATTATCTGCATTCACCTTTTTCACTAGACTACCTAGATAAGATTTCTCACTCATAACCATGAAAGAATCTGAAGTTCCGATAACAAGCATGACACTCGGTGCTTTCTTGCCTTCTGCAAGCTTAGCTAACTCATTTTCCTTTTCCAATATCTTGGTAAGTGTGGCATTCATTTCATCTGTTTTCTTAAAATAAGTACCTAGTACTTTCAAACTAAGCTTCAAATCATCAAATGATTCAGTACTTAGGTAAGCTTTATCTAACTTCATACCTTCCATACTTTTGTCTAAGCTGCTGCGAAGTGACTCCGCACCTAGAAGCAAATCTGGTTTTAGCTTTGTCACAACTTCAAGATCCGGTGCCATCGGTGAACCAATTCGTTCTACTGCATCGAATTCTGCAGGAATCGGATTTTTAGAAGTTGGTACTCCTACAGGTGTAATTCCTAGTATTTGTAGCATTTCTGTTAGTGGCACAGATGTCGTTACAATACGCTCTGGTACTGTCGTAGGAAATTGACTCAATGCCTCTGTGAATAATGCTTGATCAACACCATCGTTCTCCAAACTATATACCTTGCTTGTAGCTTCCGCTGTATTTGCTTCTTTCGTTTCATTGCTTGTTGTATTTGTTTCAGCTGTGTCTGCTTTGTTCGTGGATGAACATGCAGTCATCACGCTTAGAGCCGCAATAAGTAGTAATAATGATAATTTTTTCAAAATCTATCCCTCCGAGTATGTATAATTGTGTTGCTCATACCATAGTTTCAAATAATGGAAATGATAATGATTTTCATTTGCATCTACTAGCAATATGATAATGGTTCTCATTATCATCTGTCAAGACATATATTTGTTACTCCTATGCAAAATATTATACAATTACGAATATTTATACATAATTAAATCTTATCATTTAGAAAGAAAAGTGAAAAAGACCACCCCATTGATGTTAAGTGGTTTCTTCTACTTCATGAAATACCCATCTATTTTAGTTATGTGTTCGGGATCCTGTTAAACCTTGCACAAGGGTGTCTTATCCACTCAAAACATTGTTGATCGTCTCAATCACCCGATCTTTATTGAAGGGCTTTACAATAAAATCTTTCGCTCCCGCCATTATTGCATCGAGAACTAAACTCTTCTGTGCCATGGCAGAACACATGATTACAATAGCGTCGGGATCAATTTTCATTATTTCGATGAGCGCAGATATCCCATTCATCTTAGGCATGGTTATGTCCATCGTTATTAAATTAGGTTTATGTAGCTTAAATAGGCGTACTGCCTCTTCACCGTCTCCCGCTTCGGCAACTACCTCATAACCATTGGATACAAATATATCTCTGAGTAGTTTTCTCAAAAACTTGGTATCATCTACGATCATGATTTTGGCCTTCATTATTGTGGTTCTCCTCTCTATGTCTCTATGTACTTTGTTTAGTATAGGTTCATTGGAATTCTACCAAATCGTTCTCACAAATAACTCACAAGATCGAATGATTTGAGGAGTATTGAGGCTAATATCGAAATAAGCGAAAAAAAAGAGAGATTATGATCTTCTCTCTGTCATCTTCAATATCATAAATTTATGTATCTAAGTAGATTGATGCACATGTCCAGACGATCAATTAACCACTCCTATAAAGTTTGCATAGGTATTAGCTACCTATTTTCCGAGCTTCTACTCTCCTCATAAGCACCTATTTCCCATCATGATGTACAGGCAAATAGATCGTCACCTTGGTTCCTACTCCTAAATCGGAGCTTATCGTAAATGTTGCCCCTGTAATGACATCCATTCGCTTGCGTATGTTCTGAATACCGATTCCTCCCACTTTACCATCACCTTTGATCATTTGATAAAGTAGATCGTCTGGAATACCCACGCCATCATCCTCAATGATTATTTTTATATATTCGTCTCCCTCATCTATCATAAGCGAAACCTTACCATATCCTTCTTTTTCAAATAATCCATGACGAATCGCATTCTCCACAAACGGTTGGATGCACAATGAAGGAATCTCCCTAGCACGAACACTGTCCTCTATATGAGCAACAAATTCGAATCTATCTCCAAACCGAGCTTTTTCGATTTCAACATATGCATGAATGAGTTCCAACTCTTGATGGAGGGGAACGAACTGAGTCGTACGATCCATATCCAGAATAAAACGTAAATATTGACTCAGCATCGATAATAAATAGGCCGCTTTTTCTCCATCTGTATAACAAAAGGAGATCACACTACTTAGTGCGTTATATAAGAAATGTGGTTTGATCTGAGCATGATGGAACGCAAGTTCATTGAGAATAGCCTCTTCAATCGCAGTCTTCATAGCGATCAAGGTCTGAACTCTTGCAATCAATGTATCTGCATCAAATGGCTTTGTTACATAATCGTTAGCTCCCGCCCTAAATCCAAGAGCAATATCCTGTGAGCTGTCCTTACTCGTTGCAAATAAAATCGGTAGATCAAGAATGGAATACTGACTACGCAACATCTGACACAGTTCAATTCCTGAAATTCTCGGCATCATAACATCCAGAATAACCAGATCTACTTGAGGATACTCTTTCAATTTTGCTAATGCTTCATCGGCAGAGAAAGCTGTAATAACATTATAGTGATGTCTTTTTAAAATATTTAGTAGAATACGGATGTTAGAAGCTTCATCATCCACAATCAGCACCGTGTACTCATAGTGATTGATGAAATCTAGTGGATCATTGCACTCCATCAGAGATTGACTTATAAATGTACTAGCTGCTTCTCGATAGACATGCATATGTACCGCACTAGGTAGCATAAATGTCATACGTGTACCTATTCCAACCTCTGACCACTCTACACGGATATACCCGTTCATCTGTTCTACTAACTTACGACTAATGTACAATCCAACCCCCATACTTGTATATCCATCCTGCGGTAGCGGTTCATTCACTTGCACGAAATACTCGAATATTTCCTCATATCTATCTTCAGCAATTCCTAAACCGGTATCTTCCACTGTAATTTCCACTTTATCGTCAACTACATGTGAACTCACCTTGATCGACCCTTTTTCCGTATGCTTGATGGCATTCTGTATCAGATTATAAAGAATCTGACGTAGCCGATTCTCGTCTGCCACAATCCAGATATCCGAGTCGACAAGATTCACCAACTTCACATCTTTACCCAAAAGCTCAAATTCTAGTACGTCGAATACGAATTGAGTTACCACCTTAAGATCTAAAACAGTAGGATACAAACGTAATTCTCCATGTTTCAATCGTGTAAGATCCATGATATCGTTAATCAACATAGACAACTTTATCGAGGTATCTTTGATCAATCTAAGATTCTGTTTCTGCTTTACCGATAAAATATGTTCCTCATCATCAAGTAAATAGGAAGTAATATTCATAATACCGTGCAACGGAGTCTTAAGTTCATGAGAAGTATTAGTCAGAAATTCATCCTTAAGCTGATTCGAAATCATGAGTTGATGCGTGAGAATTTCCGTCTTCTCATAAGCATTCGTGAAACGTAAAGCCAACAAAATATTCATACATGTTATGAATCCAACTACCCCCATCGTCCCCACAAGAGCGGTATCAACGGCATTCTCAGTATATAGAATCCCAAATGTCATATAGATACCTAACGAAATAATAGCTCCGATGAACAGTATCATTTCTTTACGATTAGTTGAATCCGGATCCTTATTATTGTATAAATACAACATCTTGCCAAGTAGATACAAGACAACGATTCCTAAGTATAGGAAGAACAATGGTTTAATTTCACTAACCGTCGGATACGGTATTACTATTATAGTCACTAGGTACACCATAATCGGTGCGAGCATCTGAAGTATCTTTTGCTTCGACAGTAGACGCTTATCAATCGAATGGAAAAATAAAATGATGATAACTGCACTGAGAAATGTACTGAAATCAAGCAACTTGTAGGTGAATTCGAAAGGAAGGTTAGGAAATAATTTCAGACCAATCTTCTCACCAGAGAATAGTTGAATAGTTAAGAGCGCTAATAAATAGAGACCACTATACAGATAGGGTTTCTCTCGCCTACGCAAGAGATAGAAATTCAGATGATAGGCACCAAACATTCCAAAAATCATAACCGCTGAAACATTGATACCAAATTGGATCCCCGTTAATGTGTTGATATCATGGTCCATTCCGAACTGAATTGAATTGACAATGCCTCCCGTCATAAACATATAATTTGCAACTTGAATTATAATTTCGATCTCACGTTCATCCGTTTGAAAAAAGGTACTGTACGGGGTATTTCCAGGTGTATGTGTCTCTTTCTCCGTTGCAGGTTGTCCTATTCCACCCTCTAACTTACCATTGATAAATAATTGATGGGACATTCGAACACTATTTAATTTCACCCCATAGATTTCTTCTTCATTCGAGATAATCACTTTTAAACGGTACGTTCCGTAGCCTTTTCTATTCATACCTTCTTTACTATTCTCTTCTCCCCTCCAAATACTTGGAACTTTCAAGTAGGATACTTTGTGCGGTGTTTCTTGAATGAAGTCGGACGGATCCAGTAACTGATCTTCGTAGAACTCCCACTCCCCATTCAGATTAACCAACCCTCGACTAGCAAAGTCCCAGTGGGTCAAATCCAACATACCATTCTTAGCAAGAATGACGTTGGAATTGGGTTTTATAAGAGAATAAATTCCTATAAAGAGCCCAAAAGATATCGTAAAAATCAAAAGGATTCCTAGCCACTTGCTATAATTTAGTATTTTCAAATATATCGCCCTTTTATAGTGAAATTAGATTCTATCAAATCGTATCATTTCACACTCACAAATAACTCACAAATAATACATCAACCACACTCACAAGATCTTAGTTGATGTATCCGTTCAAAATGATATCATAACGCTAGCTTTTCATTGTGAAATCCTCAGTCGTGTAATTAATAGCCTGATCAGCAGTCTTCCAAAGATTTCACCAATTCAACTTTTGAGAGCTACTTACTTAGGAGGCTTACAACAGACCCCACTTGCGAGCACACGCTACAGCTTCAGTACGTCTTGTTACCTGTAGTTTTTCAAAAATAATCTGATTATGCCCTTTAACCGTACTTAGAGCAAGAAATAATTTCTCACTAATCTCACGATTCGATAATCCCTGGGCAATGAGATGTAGTACTTCTAACTCTCGCCCGGTTAATGGCTCAATATGAGACTTTGTAGCTTGGATAAATGGATAACCGGCTTTGACTTCACTTTTTATTTTCTCTGCTTGAAATTCAGGTAATATCTTACCTACATAGTCCGGCATAACTCCGAGTGTAGCCACTTCACGCAACAATCTATCCATCAGAATACCTTCGTTGATAAATATCCGAATGAACCCACCGGGTTGTGATATCATCAGAGTATTTTTCAATATCTGTATAGATTTCACCTTTGCCCCAATTGCGTGTAAAGTAACTGCCATTAGAACTAATATTTTCAGTTGTTCATCCTTCAGATCCTTTTCTTCCACCTGCATTCGTAATGTTTCAAGTATAGACAATGCCGTTTGCATGTTTCCTTGTGCAAGATGTACCTTGGCTTGGCTGAAGGAACGTTTATGCTTCTCTGCCACATCAGCCGCTTCCGCAAGATTTCCCTTGTACAGCAATGCAAGTACCTGCGCATCTGCAATATAGGGTATCTGATTCACGAAATTATTCTGGCGCGCGAAATGGTCAGCCTTAACTAATATAGAGGTCGCTTCTCTTTCCTCCCCCTGGGCAAGCTTTATCCTTGCGATAACTACCTCACCTGCAACAACTCTATCCGTTTGTTCTAAAAGCTGTGCCAGGTTGACGCTCTGTAATCCTTGTTGCAAAGCGTCATCTAGGTCGTTCCATTCATACATTATACGAGCTAAGCCTAAGTGCGCTTCGCAAGCAACTGGCATCGGTGGATCACCTGCTAATTTGAGAACAACCCGATAAGTCTCAGCCGCAACATAAAGCTGGTTTTCAGCTTCCTGTATTTTCCCTAGTCCGAGTGTAGCCATAATGGTGATCATGACATGCCCAATCAATTGACTGATCGATAATGCTTCGGTATAAGCCTTCCACGCTGCAGTGCGATCCCCCTGAAGCTCATAAGCATACCCTAGCGCCCAGATAGTGGCTGTACGAACAGGCAAGTTGTCTGGGTGTAAGTTTGCCAGAGCAAGGCGCGACTCTGCAATGATCGTTTCTGCCTGATGTTTACTGACAGCAAGCGTTGCACGTATGGAGGCAATATGTCCAATAAGATCGCTCGTCTTCTCGTCACGTTCGGCACTGTGCAGGGCCTTTTCAGCAGCTTGCAGTTTCATTTCAACACCAGTTAATTGGCCTACCAACAGCAATGAAGATGCGAACATTACCCACAACGAAGGACTTGCATCCATTTCCTCTTGTGACATTGAAGTCAGCCAATTCATTACAGGGATCACCGCACCACGAAAGAACAAGGGCATTCCCTCACCCTCTATCAAACGAACCCCTCGATGAATATCATTGGCAATAACAGCATGATTAAAAGCTTCAATATCCAGTCCATTGTCTTCATACCATGTACTTGCACGTATATTTAATTCGGCTACAACACGACCTTCATCCCCTAAAGAAGAGTTGATACTCTGACGTAATCGTTGCCGCAATAAATCAGCAAAGAGATGGTGATAGCGATACCAGCGTCTCTCATTGTCCAATGGGACGATGAACAAGTTATTGCGTTCGAGATATTCTAAGATTTCTTGCCCTGAAGATGAGGGAGCGAAGTTCCCTCCTACGCCAGTAAGAAGAACCATATCACAAAGAGGACCGCACAATCGGTCAAGAACAGATGTATACAACAAAAAAGTCTGGATATTCGTGGACTGCTGTTGCAATACTTCTTCAACCAGATAGTCTGCCACGAAATGATGGCTGCCCGTGAATGATTTGATAAACGTGGAAGCATCTTTATGTCCCCTCAGCGAAAGAGCAGCTAATTGGAGGCCAGCAATCCAACCTTCTGTTCGGGATTCAAGCATGTCGATGTCTTCCGATGAAAGGGTTAATCCCATTATTGGACCCAGAAATTCAGTTGCTTCAAAGGAATCAAACCGCAAGTCTGTGGCTCGCACTTCAGTCAATTGGTTTCGGGAGCGTAACTTGGCCATAGGTAACCGTGGATCTTCACGGGTAGCGATGACCAAATGCATCTGTGGCGGCATTCGCTCGAGTATTAAGGCGATAGCATTATCTATCGATTCGGCATTAATAACATGGTAATCATCAAGGATAAGAATAAAAGGATCCGGCATAGTGGTGATTTCATTGAGCAGGACTGTTAGAATCGATTCGATTGGTAGCGGTTGAGGGGACTGTAGCAAACCCAACACACCATTTCCAATATTCGTTACAATCGTCTGCAGAGATGCGACTAAGTATGTTAGCAAACATGCCGGATCATTATCGCCTTCGTCCATCGATAGCCAAGCGACGGGTCGATCACAACCCGCAGCCCATTCACTGATTAACGTCGTTTTACCAAAGCCCGCAGGAGCAGAGATAAGGGTTAGTCTACCGTGTAGCCCTTCGTTTAGTTGCTCGATCAGGTGGGAGCGGATCACAAGGTTTGGCCGAGGTGGGGGGATATATAATTTAGTAGAAATAATTGGAATAGTCATAGAAGAATTATAATGATCGCTGGACTTAACCGTCAACAAAGAGTCGAGATAATTTATTCAATTAAAAAAGAAATAACTGTAGACACATACAAAATTTGTATGTTAAATTCATTATGAAGAAAGTAGCAACATTTACGTCTAGAATTAAGGGCTAAAAGTAACCTAGTTGATCTAGCGGTGGCACGTCATGCACCTTTAGTTTCTTCTAAATTACTTTTTATATAACCCCAAAGTTAAAGCGCTTATATTATATTGGTTTCTGTCCAAAAGTTAAAGCGCTTTAATTTATTGTATGTCTATTATATGGAAAGGAGGCCGTGATAGCGTCGAGGTTTGTTAGATTATAATTTAAAGGAGGAATTTTAATTGTACACTTTAAAATCGAACAAAAAGATGATGAAATTAACGGGTCTGGTTCTTCTCTGTCTAACAATGCTTATGACACTACTGGGTGCGCCTGCTCCATTTCAATCGAAAGCTCACGCTGCAGGAGAACTAAAACCGTTTCCTCAGCAAGTCAGTTATCCCGGCATAATTAAGCCTAACCATGTAACCCAGACAGCTTTGAACAGCGCAGTCTCAAGTTATTATGACTATTGGAAAGGAAAATACTTAAAAAATAACTTATCCTCGCTACCTGGTGGTTATTATGTGAAGGGCGATAGCACTGGTGATACTGAAGGCTATACTGGGCTTGGAACTTCAGAAGGTCAAGGATATGGAATGGTCATCACCGCTCTGATGGCTGGATACGATTCTAATGCCAAAACAATTTATGACGGCTTATTCAAAACAGCAAGAGCTTTCAAAAGTAGTGTGAATCCTAATCTAATGGGTTGGATTGTTGCGGATAGCAGTAGTGCCCAAGGTCATTTCGACTCAGCTACCGACGGTGATTTAGATATCGCTTATTCCTTGATTCTTGCAGATCGTCAATGGGGATCGGCTGGTACGATTAACTATTTGGCAGAAGCCAAAAAAATGATTACCAATGGAATTAAAGTAAGCAATGTGACAACAAATAATAGGCTTAATCTTGGAGATTGGGATGAGAAAAACACATTAAACACGCGTCCATCCGATTGGATGCTCTCCCACTTAAGAGCTTTCAATGAAGTTACAGGAGATCAAGTATGGTTAGATGTCATCAATAACTTGTATAACGTTTACGGTCAATTCTCAACAACTTACTCATCTACTACAGGTCTAATCTCTGACTTTGTTATTAACAATCCTCCTAAACCAGCTCCATCCAATTTCTTGGAGGATACGTATGATAACGAATATAACTACAATGCAAGCCGGGTTCCATTAAGAATTGTAATGGACTATGCTTTTTACGGAGACACTAGAGGCCGGGATATTGCTAACAAAATGGCGGTATGGATTAAAGGTAAGACAACTGGAACGCCAGGTAACATTAAAGACGGATATCAATTGAATGGTACGGCAAGAGGATCATATGCCACTGCCGTGTTCGTATCACCATTTATATCAGCAGCAACAACAAACAGCGCTCATCAAGCATGGGTGAATTCGGGTTGGGACTGGATGAAGAACAAGAAAGAGGGATATTTCAGCGATTCCTTCAACTTGCTTAATATGCTCTTCATTTCAGGGAATTGGTGGATACCAACGGCTGGAAGCGTAACACCAACACCGGATACACAAGCACCTACAACTCCTTCTAACCTGACTACAACAGTTGTATCAAGCAATCAAATCAATTTAAGCTGGACAGCTTCGACGGATAATGTCGGTGTTGTCGGATATCAAGTATTCCGCGGTAGCACTCAAGTTGGCACTCCAACAGGTACCACCTTCAATGATACAGGCTTAACTGCATCCACAGCATATAGTTATAAAGTGAAAGCAGTTGATGCCGCTGGGAATCTTTCAGCTAATAGTAGTATTGTAACTGCTACAACAAGTTCAACGCCAACAACAGGCACGAACCTCGCACTTGGCAAAACAGCTGTAGCTAGTTCAGTAGAAGAAGCAGGACTCGAAGCTTCCAAAGCCACTGACGGCAACTCATCAACAAGATGGGCAAGTATTGAAGGAAATAATAACGAGTGGATCTATGTAGATCTTACCGTGACCCAAAGCGTGTACCGGGTAAAATTAAACTGGGAAGATGCTTATGCTAAAGGTTACAAAATCCAGGTTTCCAACGACACAACCACTTGGACAGATGCTTATACGACAACAACCGGTAATGGCGCAATTGATGATATTACGTTCACAACTCCAAAGACCGGAAGATATGTAAGAGTACTTGGCGTAACCAGAGGCACAGCATACGGATATTCACTTTTTGATTTTGAAGTGTATGGTGGTTCTTAATCGTTAACAAGTGAACAAAGCCTGACGAGCATTCGCCGTCAGGCTTTGTTATTGTTTAATACAAAAGATATTCGTTTTTCCTAATAATCAAAATAATTTCAGAAGAGTAGCATTCTATCCCATCTTAAACCGATTTACTACTGTACGCATCTCATCAGACATATCTCGTAACTTGGCAGCAGAAGATGCAATTTCCTCCATAGATGCAAGCTGTTCCTCAACGCTTGCAGAAACGCTCTGTGCAGCAGCTGCAGAGTGAAGTGAAACTTGCTCGACCTCAATAACTGAAGCAGATATTTGTTCAGAGCTTGCGGACATCTGATGTGCGGCCGACGTTGAATCTTTCACTTGATCTACGATTGTCCGGGTAGCTTCCACTATACGCTCAAATGCCTTCCCTGTCTCATCAATAGATCGAACACCTGCCGCAACCTCGTTTTGGCCTTTACTCATAGATAGATGGGCTTTGCCAATACTCTGTCTGATCTCTTCAATCATCGCAGAAACCTGCTCTGCCGCTTCACTAGTTTGTCCAGCTAACTTACGAACTTCACTAGCAACTACTCCAAAACCCTTGCCATGCTCCCCTGATCGGGCTGCTTCAAATGCCGCATTAAGAGCTAATAAATTTGTTTGTTCAGATATTCCTTTGATCGTACTAACGATTGTTTCTATTTGTTCGGATTGATCATTTAGTTCTGTAACAGCAATACTTAAGTTATCTATAGAATCACTTACTGCTTTCATTTGCAGAGAAGTATTAATAAGAAGGCCATTGCCAGTATCAGCTTCTTTGAGCGTTAAGACAGATAATTGATATGCATGTGAGGAAGCTTCAGCTACTCGTTGGATTCCTTCTACCATCTCTTCTATCGACCGGGAAGTCTCTTGCGCAGAAATAGCCTGTATCTCATTATTGTTAGCCACATCCGCAATTGACGTTGAAGTCTGATAGATTGCCCCTGTTGTTTCACCTAATGTGGATGACAACTGTTTAGATGAGGAAGCCAAACTATTCGAGCTTAAACTTAAATTCTCTACTAATTTCCTAATATTTCTGGATAATTGATTAAAGGAACTGCCCAGTTGTCCGATCTCATCCCGATTGTGTACAATGATCTCATCACCACTTAGGTCACCTTGTGCTATTCGTTCAGCTTCTCTTGCTATACGTATAATTGGCTTTGAGATATGTTGGGAAAATAAGAGTATTACTGCTACTCCGATAACAACGCATATGATCAATGTTGTTATGATACTCTGAAGAATGTTCTGTTGACCGGTGTTATAATCTTTCATGTAGGAGCCCGACGCAACGACCCATCCCCAGGTGGGGGAAAGTTTGGCGTACGATATTTTCAGCGCTTCGCCTTCCTGATTGTTAGATTTATTGTCCGATATTGGTAATGGCCATTTGTAGTAAGTAGCCCCACCACCGTCTAATGCTGCTTTAATCAAATCCTGTATGTAATACGTGCCGTTGGATGTTTGTTTATCCCAGATATTTTCTCCCTCAAGTTTAGGATGAGCGAGTAGTTTTCCTTTATCATCTAATATAAAGAAGTATCCATTTGTACCCAAATCGATAGATTTATTAATTGGACGAGTACCGTCCTCATCTCTAGCTCCAAGAAGCAAGGTGCGTACCTGTTCTTGTGCTTCTACTTCTGTCAACAACCCCGATTTAACTGATTTTTCTAAATTCTCAATCAATGCTAATGCTAGGTTTACGCTTGAACTCAATTTACTCTCAATTAGAGCATTTGTTTCTTTGACTGAAATCTGATAAGCAACAGCCCCTAATACCAATACAGGAAGAATCAGTAATGTTAATGACATCATGAGCAGTTTCTTCCGAATGGTTAATCGTAAAGCTGTACGTGTAACTTTCCCCATATTTTCCGCTCCACATCCAAGTAATGTATATAACAATGTAATACTATAGTACTGGGTTTGGAAAAATAAATCAAAAAAGATATTATTAGTCATACGAATTACCTATATTGTACTAAAAAAAATACTGCCATTTTTTAGCTATAGCTAAAAAATTGACAGTATTTCATATCCTTGTTATCATATCCAGTCTGGTTACACATTACTTACTTTTGTATTCCAAATTCGCCGTTTCCAACATTGATTTCCAATCAGCAAATTTAGTCTCCCTAACAACATGACGATCAAAAAGTTCATCCGGTATGTTGTTGACATCTTCTTCTGTCCTTACTTGAAAGTTCCCTTTGATCAAGAAATCTTCAAAACTCTTGTGACTGGAATGTTTACTCATGAACGCGTCATTAAACAAATTCTCTAATGAAATGTGATTTGGATCTTCTTGAAACGTTTTCTGACCTTGTAAATCGCTCATTAACTCTTCTAGTGTCATTGGTTTTTGTCTTCTCAAATTACCACTCCTAATTTTATAATGTTATTTCAATTTAAACTCGTGGAACCTAACAATCATTTGGATGTATTCATCTTTATATCATATCATCTATTTCACTTTGATGTGTCGACAAACTGTCTACACCTATCATGAGTCAAATGACAACAATCGAAACAAAAAAACGGCATTTCTGCCGTTTGAATTTAAAATGTTGGTGGAGCCTAGGGGGATCGAACCCCTGACCTCATCACTGCCAGCGATGCGCTCTCCCAGCTGAGCTAAGGCCCCATTTGAATACAACAACAATCATTAATTTATCAAAAAATGAATGTTATGTCAATAGATTTGTCCTTATTCCCCTGTTGTACTTTTGGATAAAAGATTCTTTAATTCCTTCATGAACATGTTAATGTCCTTGAATTGACGATATACAGAAGCAAATCGCACATATGCTACTTCATCAACCCGATATAACTCCTCCATAACCAATTCACCGATTTGTTGGCTATCCACTTCGGTTACTGCTGTATCACGCAATGCTTTCTCTACTTCTGAGACGATCAGGTCAAATTGTTCTACAGACACTGGACGTTTCTCACAAGCTCTAATTAATCCACGCATGACTTTGTCACGACTAAATTCTTCACGATTACCACTCTTCTTAATCACAATTAAAGGTGCTTCCTCAACCATTTCAAACGTTGTGAACCTTCGACTACACTGTTCACATTCACGCCTACGTCGTATCGACTTATTCTCATTAGCTGGGCGTGAATCCAATACCTTGGTTCCCGCATAGCTACAATATGGGCATTTCATTGTGTTAGCACTTCCCTTTTCACATGAGTTTTCGTAAAGCAATATTTATTCCATAAAAATTTCCACCTACAAAAAGTTATGAAGATTGCAAATTTAACACATAATACTTTTACAAACAGCGAGGAGGTGAACGACAATGGCAAACAACAGTTCCAATAACTTAGTTGTTACTAAAGCTACAGGCGCCCTAGAACAAATGAAATATGAAATTGCTCAGGAACTTGGAATCAGCATTCCACAAGATGGATACCAAGGAAACATGACTTCTTATGAGAACGGTTCAATCGGTGGATATATCACTAAACGTTTGGTAACCCTTGCAGAACAACAATTAGCTGGTCAATTCAGCTAGTCTGATGAAGTTATGGAGTGTTGGACCGGCGAGAAGCTGGACCAACACTCCTTTTAGTTCATCATTAGAACTCATCGTAGATATCTGTATATTTATCATAATAATATAATACACGTTGTACATAATGCCTAGTCTGATCAATAGGAATTTCTTTAACTGTTTCAAGTTGTCCATCCCATAGACCCTTATCCATCCAACTTCGTACATTACCAGGTCCTGCATTATAAGCGGCAATGGCTAATGCCTTATTGCCATCAAATTGCTTAGAAAGCGATGCATAATACCATGCTCCCAGTTGAATATTAGGTCCTACTTCGTGTTTGATCCGCTCTAGAGACACTTCAGGAAGTTTGGCCATTTCCATAGCCCAAGTCGCCGTACGTGGCATAAGTTGCATAATTCCAAGTGCACCCTTCGATGACTCTTTTCCTGGCTTAAAATTAGACTCTACCCGAATAATAGCAGCAATTAGAAATGGATCTACCTCGTATTCCTCAGCTTGTATTTGGATTTCCTCTTTGTAATGAATAGGATAAAACCAAGACATCCAATTACTATTAAAGAATAACAACAATACGAACGTCATAAACAAAAGAATGAGCACACGTTTTTTAAGAAAGAACTTCATAACAACCTCATCTGAAGCCAACATTCATTCACTTGTTGCTCCGTTGCTTCTAAGCTATGACTGTTATCAATAACTCGATCTGCTGAACTTTTCTTATCTTCAATATCCATCTGTGACTGAAGCCTCGTTTCTGCTTGTCCAAATGACAAAAGATCTCTCTTCATAAGACGTTCCATCTGCACATCACGTGGTGCGTATACGACCCATACTTCTTCGAACATGGATTGAAGTCCTGATTCATATAAAAGCGGGATGTCTACCACTACGAGACGTTCAGGATACGCTGTCTGAAGCTCCATCATTCGCTTCCTTATCTCTTTACGGATCTCAGGGTGACTCATATTATTCAAAGCCTTTAGAGCTTCTTTGTCGTCAAAAACAATGCTACCAAGCTTCTTACGATCCAATGTACCATCCTCTTGCAGTATACCTTGTCCAAAAAATTCAGCTACCGCAGCAAGAACAGGGTGACCCGGGAGCATAACTTCCCGGGCAATAGCATCGGCGTCAACAAGCATAGCTCCCTTCTTGACTAGAAGGGAGGATACCGTACTCTTACCTGTTGCAATTCCCCCGGTTAATCCAATGTTCATGATTTCACCTCATAATAGCTTCATTATTCCCATTATTATCAACATTAACGCTGGCAGTGCCGTCATGTGCCGTGTCCATGATTTTGTAGCAAAACGAAATCCTGCATTCATGCCCATGACCAGAAAACTACCGCTAAATAATGCAATTACTAATGATGTGGACAACGGAGAGAACCCTAGAAGTGCTGCTCCGAGCCCTGCTCCAAATGCATCTAATGATAACGCAATACCTAGCCACATAGCCTCATAACCCGAAATGCTGCCCGATTTATCCACATCTGCCGACGAGGGTGTACGTAATATCTGAATCACAAGACCCAACTTACGAATTTCTAATGAGAATACCTGCCGCTCTGATAGCGGCTTGGGTAATTTCTCAACTTTCACTGGTTCAAGCACTTGATCTTTTTCTTTTTGAATAAGCATTTGAACCAATGACCATAATCCCATGATGATAAGAATCATAGCCCCTACAGCTGAAGCAATCTTAGGAGATACAAAATGCGCAAGCAGAACCCCTACTTGCATTGAAATTCCAATAACAACGCCAGACAGAACTGAAATAATCACAATCGAGAGTAGTGGGATTTTCACTTTCCTTAATCCATATGTAATCCCTACTCCAAAACTATCCAAACTCACCGCAAAAGCCAGCAACGTCAGTGCAAGAATGTGACTGAGCACCCTGTTCCCTCCCTATCTCACATGCGAAAAATGACCGAATTCCAAAATCCGATACGCTTTTCGCTACAGTCGATACGTTCTCCATATTATATGGAAGAAAAAACGAGGGGTGCACATTCTCATGAATATTACTTAGGGTCCGGTTGGCATGTCGGGCAGAAATGTGTTCCTCTCCCACCAACGACTGTTTTCTCAATGATAGAACTACAATTCACACAAGGCTTGTTCTGACGACCATACACTAGTAACTGTTGTTGAAACATCCCCATCTCTCCTTGACCGTTCACATAGGACTTGATAGAGGATCCACCCGCTTCAATGGATTCTAACAATATACTTACAATAGCTGTATGCAATCGTTCAATCTGTTTATTATCCAATACGTCCGTCGTTGACTCCGGGTGAATGCCAGCTTTAAATAGCGATTCATCTACATAAATATTCCCGATTCCAACGACATATGCTTGATTTAGCAAGACAGATTTTATTTTTGTTTTTTTACCCGTTAGGACCTGCTTGAACTGCGCTAATGTAAACGACTGATCTAAGGGCTCTAATCCTAACTTGGACAAAGGTAACGAAACCAGGTCCTCCCCTGTCGCAAACAGATGCATCGTACCAAATTGACGAACATCTTTGTAACGTAGTTCAGTCCCATCATTAAAATGAAATACGACATGTGTATGTTTCTCCACAGGTTCTTCACTTGCGTAAAGTCCATATCTGCCTTCCATCCGCAAATGGGATACGATAACAAGTCCATCCAATAGAATACGTATAAATTTACCTCTACGTTCTACCCCTAAGATGGTATGTCCTTCAAGCAAAAATGCAAATTCCTCTATATCATCAGGGCGCTGAATAATCCGTGCCAAGTGGACACTTACATGATCAATGGTTTTGCCTTTTACCAATACATTTAAGGTTCTTATTATGGTCTCTACTTCCGGTAATTCCGGCATGATGTCTCACCTCTATCCCATTATAACGGAATTTAGTAACCTATGGGCTACTATTTCGCTTCATACCAATTGCCACCATAGCTTACTTCTGCTTTCAGTGGAACATTAAGCGGAAGTGCTTTGCCCATAATTTCTGGCACCAATGATTTCATGATCTCAAGCTCATCTTCTGGAACTTCAAATACCAATTCATCATGAACCTGAAGTAACATTCTGCTCTTTAATTTCTTATCAGTAAGTGCCTGATCCATGTGTATCATAGCAAGCTTAATGATATCTGCTGCCGTCCCTTGAATAGGCGTATTCATAGCAGTTCGTTCAGCAAATGAACGAAGATTAAAGTTACTGGCATTAATTTCAGGAAGATACCTTCTTCTCTCTAAGAGCGTCGTGACATAGCCATTCTCTTTAGCTTCCTTCACAATATCAACCATATATTGTTGCACACCTTGGAATACTTCGAAATATTGCTCTATAAACTTCGCAGCTTCTTTGCGCGTAATGTTAAGATTCTGAGATAACCCATAATCGCTAATACCATATACAATACCAAAATTAACAGCTTTTGCGGCACGTCTCATGTTGGAGTCAACGTCCTCCGCTCTCACCCCAAACACATCCATTGCCGTCTTCGTATGAATATCCATATCATGTGTAAAGGCATCAATCAGCCCTTTATCTTGTGATATATGTGCGAGTACACGTAATTCCACTTGGGAGTAATCAGCTGCTAAGATAGACCAGCCAGGCTCCGAAGGCACGAATACTTTACGAATCTTACGACCCTCTTCCAATCGAATTGGGATATTCTGTAAATTTGGAAATTGACTACTCAAACGACCTGTGGCAGCTACTGTCTGACGATAATACGTATGCACCTTGCCCGTCTTCGGAGATATTTCCTTCAACAAACCTTCCACGTACGTAGATTGTAGCTTCGCTATCGTGCGATACTGCAAAATAAGTTGGACGATATCATGATACGGTGCCAACTTCTCAAGCACTTCAGCATCAGTAGAGAATCCTGTCTTGGTTTTTTTGACCACAGGCAGACCTAACTTCACGAAAAGAATTTCACCCAACTGTTTCGGTGAATTAATATTGAACTTCGTCTCTGCAATGCTATAGATTTCTTCTTCTAAACGATGAATCTGAACTTCAAATTCCTTACCAAGCTCTTGTAAATCACTCATATGAACTTCAATACCTTGCTTCTCCATATCCGCAAGGATTCGAGAAAGAGGCATCTCAATATCATGGAAGAGCGATTTCATCTTTTTCTCATCTAATTCTGCTTCTTGTATCGGAATAATACTGAGTACGGTTGCCGATTTACGTGCTAAATGGTTGCTTAGTATGTCTACATCGGGCACTTTATATTTCGCGCCTTTACCAAATACATCTTCCTCAATGGCTATAGAATCTAATCCATATTTGGATGCCAATGCGCTTACCGTTTGACTGGATTCTGTCGGATCGAGTAAGTATGCTGCAAGCTGTACATCGAAAGCAACCCCAGCAAAGGGGATGTCATGCCAATGTAACGCAAGATCCATCCGATGCAAATCATATCCACGTTTAGGAACGGAAGGGTCTTGTAGCCAGTTCAGAATCGGTTCTGCTTGATCCGTCTTTAATAAATCAAACGGTACATAATCATGCCGATCTTCGGATGAGAACACGATCCCAATAACATCAGCTCGATGTGGGTTATCTCCATAAGTCTCTGCATGTAGAACTTTGACATCAGAAAGTCGACCGATTAGCTCGTCCATATTGTCCTTATCGATTACAGTAACTTCTACATTCAAAACTGGCTTAGCTACTTCACCTTCCTCCAATCCTCCTTCACCAGATAGCGATAGACGTTCAAGGAGTGATTTGAATTCCAATTTAGCAAGTGCTGGACCTGACGTTTCTTGATTGAAACCGTTGAATACCATTTCATCCAATGATTTATCTAATTGAACTTCACGATAGATTGTCGCTAACTTTTTACTCATGATCGCATCATCTGCATGCGTCTCAATCTTTTCCTTCATCTTCCCTTTTAACTCATGGGTATTCGCTAATACCTCTTCTACTGATCCATATTGATGTAAAAGTTTTAGCGCGGTCTTCTCACCTACTCCTGGAATACCTGGAATATTATCGGATGTATCCCCCATTAATCCTTTTAGATCAATAATTTGGTGAGGTTCTAAACCGTATCGTTCTTGAATCTGCTCAGGAGCATAGAGTTCGATCTCAGTAACACCTTTACGAGTCAATCCAATCTGTACGTGTTCAGAGGCCAGTTGGAACATATCCTTATCCCCAGATACCACTAACACTTGACGTCCAGCTTGGTCTGCTTCCTTAGCAATAGTTCCAATAATATCATCCGCTTCATATCCACTTAACTCATATTGGGCAATTCCAAGTCCTTGTAACAACTCCTTTAGCAAAGGAAATTGCTCAGACAGCTCACGAGGCGTCTTTTCTCGTCCACCCTTGTATTCCTGATACCCCTCATGTCGGAACGTAATCTTTCCCGCATCAAAAGCAACCATCATATGCGTTGGTTTATGATCCTCAATCAATCGTAAAAGCATGTTCGTAAATCCATATACCGCATTTGTGTGTAGTCCTTTTGTATTGGTTAGCGGCGGCATTGCAAAAAATGCGCGATAAATTATACTATTACCATCAATAAGAATTAGCTTATCCATAAAACACCTTCCCTTTATACAACATTGTTATTTCATGATACCATACGACCCCTCAAAATGAGAAAAATGTACGTAGTGCTTCAACTATTTATCACTTTTGCTATCCGATTATGACTCTAAAATACAAAAAAGCACCGACATGGTCGGTGCTTGGATGTAATCCACTCCATTATTGGTTCAAATCTGGCCGTTTACCCGTAACAAGGTAAACTACACTTTCTCCAATATTTGTAGCATGGTCAGCGATACGCTCGATATATCGTCCAACTAGGGTAAGTAACATGACTTGAGAAGTTGACTCTGGGTGTGCTGATAGATAAGCATATAATTCGGTAATCATTTGTCCATATAAATGATCGACCTTATCATCGTCCAACGCCATCTTGTAAGCAAGATCGGTGTTCTCATCTAAGTACGATGTGATAGCCTCTGTAATCATGATTTTAACGATAGCTGCCATATTAGGGATATCCACAAGTGGTTTAATCAATTGTTGTCCTTGAAGGCGCATCGTAACCTTAGCCACATCTAGGGCGAGATCACCCATTCTCTCCAAATCACTTGAGATCTTAAAGGCGACAATAATTCGTCTTAAGTCTTTAGCCACAGGTTGTTGTGTAACAATCAGACGAGATCCGATATCCATAATCTGATCTTCCATCGCGTTCAGTAATACATCATCCTTCACGATCTGTTGAGCTTTAACTGTATCTAAAGTATGTAGCGCCGTAATGGCGCCTTCCAATGCTTCTATAACATGCTGTCCCATACGAAGTAATAATGAACGTAACTCTTCCAAGTCTTGATCTAATCCAATTCTCCGAATCATCTTCTGTCATCCCCCTATCAATGCCTTATATTTAAGTCTATCCGAACCTACCTGAAATATAGTCCTCGGTACGAGAATCCTGAGGATTCGTAAACAAAATGTTTGTATCATCTGATTCAACAACTTCCCCATTCAAGAAAAATACAGTCCTTCCAGATACACGTGCAGCCTGGTGCATGTTATGAGTAACCATGACTATCGTATAGGTTTCTTTCAATTCCTGGACCAACTCTTCAATTTTGAGTGTGGAGATCGGGTCTAACGCCGAGGTTGCCTCATCCATTAACAGAATATCTGGTTGAACCGCGAGCGCCCGTGCAATACACAAACGTTGCTGTTGTCCGCCTGACAAACTTAGAGCAGAACGTTTCAAGTAATCTTTAACTTCTTCCCATAACGCAGCTTGACGTAAACTCTGTTCTACTATGGTATCCAATTCTGCTTTATTGCGAACACCGTGTAGGCGAGGCCCATAAGCAATGTTATCATATATTGATTTAGGAAAAGGGTTCGGTTGCTGAAATACCATTCCGACTTGCTTACGAAGGGCCTCAACATGTACATCTTCACCATAAATTTCTTTACCGTTAATTTGGACAGAACCAACAATTTGAGTTCCAGAGATCATATCATTCATACGGTTCAAAGTACGTAACAATGTAGATTTACCACAGCCGGACGGCCCAATGAAAGCCGTTATTGTTTTTTCTGGAATATTGAGATCTACATCCTTGAGTGCATGGAAATCTTCATAGAATAGATTCAATTGCTTAATATGGATAATATCTTCCATTTAATTATCATATCTCCTTATCTTTACGTGGTATTCTTACTAATATTACATTTTGTATGTAAATACTGTGCCCCATAATTGTAAACTCTGTGTAAAATATATCGTAAAAAAAAAGGAAATACTCATCCAATCATACGGACTGATGAGCATTTCTCTTTTTACTGACGACTAGCTTGTATCCAACACCTCGAATAGAATCGATATGCACGGATTCAGGATCAAGTTCGAGCTTTTTACGAAGTGAGCTAACGTGTACATCCACGGTTCTCTGACCCCCGATATAATCAAACCCCCATACTTCATTCATCAAGTCGTCTCTTGTAAGAACGACCCCCGGCTTGCGGGCAAGATATAATAATACTTCGAATTCTTTGGGACGCAAGTTAATGCTCTGACCACTCAATATCACTTCATACTTCTCAGGGAAAATCTCCAATTGACCTAAAGAGATCATGGATGCCGAAGTCTGTGGTGTGTTTCTTACTTCTTCCGTTTTCCCTGTCACCCGTCTCATCACAGCACTCACTCGAGCAAGAAGTTCTGAGACACCAAAAGGTTTCGTAATATAATCATCCGCACCTGATTTAAGTCCTTGAACAACTTCCTCTTCACCATTCTTCGCTGTCAGAATGATAACAGGTGTAACTACACCTTGTGTGCGTAATTTATTCAAAATATCAATGCCATTCATACCCGGTAACATTAAATCTAATAAGATTAAGTCAAAAGATTCCTGAGATGCCCGCTCGTAACCAGCTGTACCATGGTCTTCCATGGTTACATCATAACCTTCTTGTGATAAATTATAAGATAATAGTCTGGCCAATGTCGGCTCATCCTCAATGACCAACAATCGTTGTGACATATGGGCCCTCCATTCATTTATCATCTCCATTTAGAGAGATGCTAGTTCAACATTACAATCATAACACCATAATGTTAACGGAGTGTAAAGTAAGAAACAATCATTTATACAAAGTTATTAAATTATTTATCCTTCATGTTCTTGTAAAAAAGGTAACTCGACTGTAAACGAACTACCGATATTAAGTTCACTTTCTACTGATAAATAACCATTATGCATATCAACTAAATGCTTCACAATCGATAGTCCTAGACCCGTTCCACCTGAAACACGAGAGCGAGCTTTATCTACGCGATAAAAACGTTCAAATATTCGTGGAAGGTCTTTCTTAGGAATACCCAAGCCTGTATCCGACACTGTAAATTGAACCCGATCCTCACCTTGATCATGTTCAAGATGACGAACGATCACTTTGACTCGCCCTCCTTCTTGAGTGTAATTAATCGCATTCGATAAGAGATTGATGAATATCTGCTTCAGTTTATCCTCATCCGCTTCGATAAATAATTCATCAGGAATTTCCATCTGTAAGCTGATACCTTTCTTCTTTGCCATTGTGGTTATGGTCTCCATCACCGATATAAAGAACGAGGATAAATGAACCGGCGAATAATCCATAGGGATACGTTTAGATTCGATCTTCGAAAGATCTAGAATATCACTAATAAGTCTGTTCAAACGTTCACTCTCATCATATATTATCTGGAGGAATGATCGTACAGTCTTCTCATCGGTCACACCACCAAGTAGTGTTTCAGCGAACCCTTTAACTGCGGCAATCGGAGTCTTCAATTCATGTGATACATTGGCAACAAATTCACTACGCATATTCTCCAACCTACGAATGGCGGATATATCCTGTAGTAGGAACAAAATACCTTTGTAGGAACCTTGCTCATCTAACATTGGAACGCCATCTATTCGCATCATTTTTTCCTCAGGATAATATAAACTTCGTTCTTCATGAATGGCAACTCGTAACGAAATCCCTTCTTTCAATACTTTAGATAATTCATAATGTTGTTTCATTTCCAAATATGATTTACCTAAGACCTGCTCGCTTTTAACCTTGAGCATATCTTCAGCAGCTGGATTAATAACGGCTATATTACCTTTCACATCAATCATCAGTATGCCACTGGTCATATTGTCCAATACACTTTGAATTAAATCCTCATTATCTCGAATTCGTTTAAGTTGATTCTGTAAGCTATCTGCCATCGCATTGATTGCTTTCCCCAATTGCCCTACCTCATCATGACGCTCTAACTGCACACGCGCATCATAATCCAGTTGCGTAATTCTTCTTGCAACTTTAATAATCTTTTCCAGAGGTAATGTTAGACTCGTAGCCATACGATAACTGACCAGTGCAGCAATAGCGAATAATATGAGTAACCATACCGCCATTGTCGCCCACCCACGCTCTAGACCTTCATCTATGGAGCGTAGACTAACGGACAATCGGATATAGCCATCAAATACATTTCCTACTGTGACTGGTGCAGCAACATATAACATGTTTTGATCAAGGGAACTACTATATCTTATGATATGTCCCAACCCACTCCGGTTCGCTTCTATAATTTCTTCCCTTTTCAGATGGTTATCCATAATCAATGGATCTTTCTCAGAATCACCAACAACATCACCATTAGAATTAATAAAAGTGACTCTCGAGTCAATTAATTTCCCAATCTCCTGAGCTTCTTTGGTGTAATACGTAATAGCTTCTTCATTTTCGGTAGATTGAAAATCAAGGGTTCTACTTAAAAGTTTTATTTCCCGGGCCATATTTTCTTCAAGTACAATGATATGTGAGTTTTTAAATACCTTGGCCATTGCCACTCCAGCAACAATCATTGTTAGACCTATCATAATCATTAAAATAAGTGTCAATCTGGTACGAAAGGACTTCATAAATCTCTCATGCTCCCTTGATTCAATTTGAACTCTTCTTTATGTAATGGAACCCAACGCTTCATACAACTATGAAAAAGGGTTGCTAGCGGTTGCTGAATCATAATTCCTAGAACAACTGGAACAGAGGCCATAGGTGAGAAATAACTCATTGCTAGCACCATCCCTAGCGAAATATTCCGCATACCAGCCGCATAGGATAAAGTCACCCTTATTTCTCTAGATGGACTCAGCAAAAGATAAGAACCGAAATAACCTACTATGTAACTTACAGCCACCACGATTATAACAGAAGGAATAACAACTAACATATCGTTTTTCAATTGAACGATGTGTGGTGCAATAGCCGCCGCATTCAACATCACCACAGCTGTGAATCCGACTTTAGATAACGGTATAGCTATTGGCGTAGTCATCTTCTTCAACTTACCACCTGAACACTCATACAATGTAACGCCAATAAAGGTAGGTAGGACCACAATTACAAATAGATCCTTCATCAATCTCATACTATCGAATGCAATTTGGGTCCCAAAGAAAAATTCGATGAGAAAAGGAACGACAAATGGACTGAGCGCTGAGTCTATTACGACCAATGCTAACATCAATGCTACGTTACCGTGCGATAATCCCACCCACAATACAGAAGAGACACCCAGTGGGATGCTCGTAAATAGAACTAAACCGACTGTATAATCTGAATGGGCACCAAACGTTATCCATCCTAGTACGTATGCGAAGAGCGGAGCAACGATGTGACTCAGGAATATAATCAATACGATAGGCGCCGGACGTATAAGAACCCTTTTCAAATGCTCTAACCCACAACCTAAAGCCATCACAAGTGTTACATATCCGAACACGTAAGGTGTCCACGAAACGAAAGGTAATAAGAACTGGCTAAATATGAACCCCACAATGAGTGAACCCGGAATGATGATAAACATATATTTTTCATACCATGACGTAAATACCTCTGCCCATCTTCTCATCACGTCCCCCTCTCTCTTGCTGCTATATGATAAAATCCATGTCATATTAACCATACATTGGTATTATAATAGCATACAAATATGAATCCAATAGGGATCTACATTATATTCAATGAGTTACCTGAGAGCGTAGTCGAGCAGTCTCACCGTTTCTCATTGCTCACTCACATAGAAAAAGGCCCCTTCCCTTGATTACAACTCTCGGGAAAGGGCCTTAACATATTCTTTAACCGTTCACAATCTCTCCACCATTTATGTGAATCCTTGTCCACTTACATAAGAAGAGTCATCAGAAGCAAGATATACATACGCTGGTGCTACTTCTGCAGGCTGACCCGGACGTTTCATGGGCTGAGTACTACCGAATTCGCTTACCTTCTCTGCATCAAAGGTTGATGGTATAAGTGGTGTCCAGATTGGCCCCGGTGCAACTGCATTAACACGAATCCCCTTCTCTATAACATTCATCGAAAGAGAACGTGTAAAACTAACAATGGCCCCTTTGGTCGCTGAATAATCGATGAGCGTGGCATTACCTTTGTATGCAGTAATGGATGCCGTATTGATAATGGTACTTCCACTCTTAAGATGTGGCATAACTGCCTTTGTCATGTAAAACATACTAAATATATTCGTACGGAACGTCCGTTCCAATTGTTCTGTCGTAATATCTTCGATTTTTTGCTGCGGATGTTGCTCCGCCGCATTATTCACCAGAATATCTACTTTTCCAAACTTATCAATCGCTTGTTTAACTGAAGACTTGCAGAATTCTTCATCTCCAATATCTCCTGCAATCAATAGACATTTACGCCCTTCCTGTTCCACACGCTTTTGTGTCTCAATTGCATCATCATGTTCATTCAAATAAGAAATAGCTAAGTCTGCTCCTTCTTTAGCAAAAGCGACAGCTGTCGCCCTACCGATACCGCTATCTCCGCCTGTTATAATCGCAACTTTCCCCTGCAATTTCCCTGCAGCCTTATAATCTGATGATTCATATTCAGGAAGAGGCTTCATCTTACTTTCTACTCCTGGCTGTTGATCCTGATGCTGTGGAGGTAATGTTTTCTTAGGTTGTTGTGCTGACATGATCATTCTCCCTTCTAAAACTATCTTTATTAGGATGACAATAATCCTTCATAACTATTCCTTAACCCATTACCACGTTCTCTAGTGATTTAATCAATTTTAATATATACTACGAATGATCTAGGACCTCTAAAATCTAATTTCACACAAAAAAAAGAATCCCCCGTCATCAAGACGGGGGATTCTCTTCTCTTTACGTTGTATTAGATAACTTGGTTGAATACCATGAAATATACCATCACAAGTAGACATACTGCGAGGATTGCACTCATCATCCGCAATTTACCTGCTTCAACAGAAATATCTTTCTTTTCCTTGATCTTAACAACTGCAGCCTTCAATGGTTTGCTCATCATGCCACTAACTGCAAATAGAGCAACGATTAGTATACAAGTAATCACCATCCAAGCTACAGAATAATCACCTTGTGACATCATATATCCACCTGTAATGAACTGAATTAGCAATCCAACCTGCGCAAAAATATTAAAACTACGAATTGCTACAGCCGTACCTTCTTGAGCTGGCAACGACAACGTTGACATTTTACTCACGATAAACGGCAACAACAGATAGAACCCTACAGATAAAGCCCCTAAAATATGTACAAAAGACATGACGTTCCACATAAATATTATCCTCCTAAAAATCTGTTTTCTGTGATAATTATCACGTTAAGTATACCGTACCTATGAATGAAAAGAAAGAAGCCTCTCGCTTTTAGTAAACAAAGAGGCTTCTTCTTTCATAACTTTGACACTTTTACCGTGTCTTATACAAACACCAATCATTTATATTAAACCGTTATTACCGAAATGACATTTCGAACAGAATCTGCAGATTGTTCTAGTGCTAACAACTCATCGGCAGTCAACTCAAGTTCAAATATCTTCTCGATTCCGTCCCCACCGAGAATCGTAGGTACGCCCATAAATAATCCGTCGTATCCATATTCTCCTTCAAGCAGTGCAATAACCGGAATAATACGCTTTTTATCCTTCAGAATAGCTTCTGTCATTTGTACCAAGGACGCTGCCGGGGCATAGTAAGCACTACCGTTACCCAGAAGGTTTACAATTTCACCGCCACCAACGCGTGTACGTTGAACAATTGCTTCAATACGCTCTGCACTGATGAGTGTATCAATCGGAATGCCTCCAACGCTTGAATACCGAACTAGAGGTACCATGTCATCGCCATGTCCACCTAATACGAATCCACGAACGTCTTCAACAGATACATTCAGTTCTTGTGCAATAAACGTACAATAACGTGCTGTATCAAGAACGCCCGATTGACCAATCACGCGATTCTTTGGAAATCCAAGAGCATTATATGCTACATAAGTCATTGCATCCACAGGATTACTTAGAATGATTACGATAGAGTTCGGAGCATATCTCTTAATGTTCTCGCAAACAGACTTCACGATTCCCGCATTTGTATTCACAAGGTCATCACGACTCATCCCAGGTTTGCGAGCAATACCAGCAGTAATAATAACAACATCGGAATCTACAGCATCTTCATAGTTAGACGTACCCATAATTTGGCTATCAAATCCTTGAACAGGACTCGCTTCCATCATATCAAGTGCCTTACCTTTGGTTGGATTCTCTAGCTGAGGAATATCAATTAATACAACATCCCCAAGTTCCTTTTGCGCTAACATTAATGCAGTTGTTGCACCGGTAAATCCAGCTCCAACCACGGATATTTTATTTCTTTTTAATCCCATAATCGGATGATCTCCTTATGACTACATGTTTTTGATAACTTGATCTGCGAACTCAGAACATTTAACTTCTGTAGCACCATCCATTTGACGAGCGAAATCATAAGTAACAATCTTATCGTTAATGGATGTCTCCATACCTTTATAAATAAGATCTGCAGCTTCCTTCCAACCCAAATGTTCAAGCAACATAACGCCTGATAATACAACTGAGCCTGGATTAACAAGGTCTTTATCTGCATATTTCGGAGCTGTACCATGAGTAGCTTCAAAAATGGCATGTCCTGTCAGGTAGTTGATATTAGCTCCTGGAGCAATACCAATTCCACCAATTTGAGCTGCTAGTGCATCAGACAAGTAATCTCCATTCAAGTTAAGTGTTGCAATAACGTCAAAGTCAGTCGGACGTGTTAGAACTTGTTGCAACGCAATATCAGCGATAGCATCTTTAATAAGAATCTTACCCGCTGCTAATGCTTCATTCTGAGCTGCATTCGCTGCTTCTTCTCCGTCTTTCTCCTTGATAATATCGTATTGAGCCCATGTGAATACTTTATCTCCAAACTCTTGTTCAGCTACTTCATATCCCCAGTTCTTAAATGCACCTTCTGTATATTTCATGATGTTACCTTTATGTACCAAGGTCACACTCTTACGCCCATGCTCAATCGCATATTCAACTGCAGCACGTACTAGACGTTTAGAACCATCTTCAGATACAGGCTTGATACCAATTCCTGATGTTTCTGGGAAACGGATATTTTTGACGCCCATTTCATCCTGTAGGAAAGTGATCAATTTCTTCACTTCAGCGGAACCTTCTTTATACTCAATACCCGCGTAAATGTCTTCTGTATTCTCACGGAAGATAACCATATCCACTAGCTCTGGACGTTTAACTGGAGAAGGAACACCTTTGAAATAACGAACTGGACGCAAACATACGTACAAGTCTAATTCTTGACGCAAAGCTACGTTCAAAGAACGGATTCCTCCACCGATCGGCGTTGTCAAAGGTCCTTTAATAGCTACGATATATTCACGGATAGCTTCTAGTGTATCGTTTGGTAGCCATTCTCCGTATTCATTGAAAGCCTTCTCACCTGCAAATACTTCATACCAAGCAATTTTCTTAGAACCGCCATAAGCCTTATCTACTGCAGCATCAAGTACACGCTTGGAAGCTTTCCAGATATCGCGTCCTGTTCCATCACCTTCGATAAACGGAATGATTGGAAAATTCGGAACATTTAGTACTCCATCTTGAATCTCAATCTTGTCACCCTCGGTTGGTAGTGCGTACTTTTCTAGTTTAAACATGTTTTTGTATCCTCCTAAAATTTTTTATTAGCACAACGTCTTCTAAGTAAAGTCTTCGTAAAAATTTATATCGAAAGCATTATCTTATATTTATTATAGCGTTACTCCCAAATCAATTCATCTATCGATTCAAGTTTAGCGTAATTCAATAGAAATATATTTCTGATCATGTAAGCCTATATATTCTGCACGTGGACGGATAATTCGATTCGATTCCCATTGTTCTAGCATATGTGCTGTCCATCCAGATACTCGACTAATCGCAAAGATCGGTGTAAACAACTCACGTTCTATTCCAAGTTGGGTATATACCGAAGCAGAATAGAAATCAACATTAGGTTTTAGTCCTTTTTGTCCAGTTACCATCTCTTCAATCTTCACGGACATCTCATAGAGATCAGAATTGCCTTTCATTTCACTAAGTTCACGTGACATTTTTTGAAGATACTTAGCTCGTGGATCTCCATTCTTATAAACTCGGTGTCCGAATCCCATGATAATTTCTCGCTTATTCAATTTATCTTGAATATAGCTCTCAACTTGATCTAGACCACCAATTTCTTCAAGCATTCTCATTACAGCTTCATTAGCTCCACCGTGCAAAGGGCCCTTTAACGCCCCGATAGCAGAAGTAACGCCTGAATATATGTCAGAGAGCGTTGCAACAGTTACACGACCTGCAAAGGTGGACGCATTAAGTTCATGATCAGCATGAAGAACAAGTGCTTGATCCAATGCTTTAATGGAAGTTTCATCTGGTTGTTCGCCTCTTAACATAAAGAGAAAGTTCTCAGCAATAGTCAATCCTTTTTGAGGTTGAACTGGTTCTTTTCCTTGGCGAATACGGGAGAGTGCAGCTACTATCGTAGGCAATTGAGCCTGAAGTTTTACAGCCTTCTTTTCGTTAGCTGTACGACTCATATCATCTGCTTCTTCATCATATAAAGCAAGAGCAGAAATAGCAGTACGAAGTGCAGCCATTGTATTTGTATCTTTAGGAAACAACTTCATCTGTTCTATCAATGTCTGTGGGATTGGTGCAAACGTATCCAAATCTCGCTTCAGGTCATTTAATTCTTGAGCATTAGGTAACTTACCAAACCACAATAAATAAGCGACTTCTTCAAAGCTAGCATGTAACGCTAATTCATTAATATCATATCCGCGATATGTAAGCACACCATCCACAATTGAACTTATGGATGAAGTTGCAGCTACGATACCTTCCAATCCTTTGGTTGCTGTCATCGTACATCTCTCCTTTTGTGAAAACGTATTTTTAAGAGTGCTACCAGTATCAATGAAAACATTTACATTCTTAAATACTAAAAACATAACATCGAGAGTAAACCTTATAACATCATACTGGATTTTGTCTGATATGTGAACATTTACATGCTAACCTATCGCATTAAATTGTTTTATCAGTGTAATAAAGTTATTTTTTTGAAAGCCTTTTCATTCCCTATCTCTTATAAACAGTCATATTTCCATTCTTCATTTTTTTCTGTAACCATCTCAGAATAAAAAGACGATAGAATGGCCGTGTCAACGGAAATATCATTGTGAATCCTACGACATCTGTCACAAAACCAGGTAATACTAAACAAAGTCCCCCAATAAAAATACTTAACCCATCAACTAAGGTTCTCCCTGGAATTTGTCTCATCTGCATTTGCGCACGTGCATCTTCCAATACCTTTCGTCCTTCAAATCGCATCATTACGAAACCTAAGACTGAAGTAAATAAAGTAAGGAGAAATGTGTTCATTCCACCGAATCTTCCGATAACAAAATCAAATACGTATATTTCTATCATTGCAACAATTACGATTAACACAAGAATCCACTTCTTCATACAAAAAAACCTCCCTTAGCACCATGTCTATACTTATAAATCATAGTATACTCACATGCAATTATCCAGTTCAGTCAAATGAGAGCATACAAATATGGAATTTAAATCAAAAAAAATAACGACCCATTCATTTCTAGGTCGTTACTTTGTATATATTACATAAAGCCTCAGCTTATGATTTAAACCAATTAACCTTTATTAATTACGCTCACTTTAATGAGGTTCGTAGAACCTGAACGTCCCAAAGGTACCCCTGCAGTAATTACAACAAGATCGCCTTCAGCAACAAGTCCGGAATCAATTCCGCCTTGAAGTGCATAATCAAACATTTCATCCGTAGTTGACGCTAGTTTACCTTTTACAGGTGTTACTCCCCATGTAAGAGTTAAACGACGCATCGTACGATCTTCAGTTGTTACAGCGACAATAGGAGCTTCTGGACGGTATTTGGAAACGACACGAGCCGTGTGACCTGTCTCAGTTGAAGAAATGATTGCTTTCGCATTCAAATCCAATGCAGAAATAGCAACCGCTTGGCTAATCGCTTCAGTAATCGTTGTTTCTTGAATTGTACTTTGTTTCAAGAATAGTTCACGATAATTTAGAGCAGACTCAGCTTTTTCAGCGATACGTGACATCGTAAGTACAGACTCAACTGGATATTTCCCAGCAGCTGTTTCACCAGATAACATAATCGCATCAGTTCCGTCAAAAATAGCATTCGCTACATCACTTGCTTCAGCGCGAGTTGGACGAGGATTACGTTGCATAGAATCCAACATTTGCGTAGCTGTGATTACAGGTTTACCTGCCCAGTTTGCTTTTTCAATCATCATTTTTTGTACCAATGGTACGTCTTCAGCCGGGATTTCTGTTCCTAGATCTCCACGTGCAACCATCAACCCGTCAGATACTGCAAGAATTTCGTCAAGATTATCAACGCCTTCTTGATTCTCAATTTTGGAGATGATGTTGATATGACCAGCATTATGGCGCTCTAACAATTCACGGATTTCAAGTACATCACTCGCTTTACGAACGAATGAAGCGGCAATAAAATCAATGTCTTGTCCAATTCCGAAAATAATATCGTTAGCGTCTTTCTCTGTGATACCTGGAAGAGAAATACGAACTCCTGGTACGTTAACGCCTTTTTTACTCTTAATTGTACCTCCATTAACAATAAGGCACTTAATTTCTGTTCCTTGAACTTCCACAACCGTCAACCCGATCAATCCATCATCGATTAGAATAGTGGAACCCACTTCAACATCATTTGGAAGGTTATCATACGTAATAGAAATACGGTTCTTGTCTCCCAAGATTTCTTCTGTAGTCAGTGTAATATACTCATCTTGTACAAGTTCAATCGGCTCAACAGCAAGCTTACCTGTACGAATTTCTGGGCCTTTAGTATCTAATAGGATGGCAACAGTCTTGCCTAATTCCTGACATGCTTGGCGAATAACGTTAATTCGATTGCCATGTTCATCAAAATCACCATGGGAAAAGTTCAGACGTGCTACGTTCATACCAGCCAAGATTAATTTTTTGGTATTGTCTAAGGATTCACTTGCCGGACCGATAGTACAAACAATTTTAGTTTTACGCATTATGTTTTCCTCCGTTTTATAAAGATCTCTCTACAACATATCTTTTCAACAACTAAATCTACTACATGAGGAAGGATTTGTATAGGACCTTTATCACTTTAATGATTATCCAATATCTGGGGGCAGTTGAGTGTCAGTAGCTAAAGATCGTTCAAATGTAAATTTACCTATCTTTCTAAACTTCAAATAACGATCTTCTTTTAATTCATTTATATCCATGCCAGATAGTTCTTTTAAATGTCGGCAGAGACTGTCTTTTATATGACTTGCTGTTAAATCATAATCTCGTTGAGCTCCACCTTGCGGCTCAGGGATGATCTCCTCAATGACTTCAAGTTGCAGTAAATCTTGAGCAGTAATCTTCATAGCTTCTGCAGCTTGATCAGCCCGTGTTGCATCTTTCCATAAAATCGAAGCAGCACCATTTGGAGAAATAGCCGAGTAAATGGCGTGTTCCAACATAAGAACTCGATTTCCCACAGCCAAACCCAATGCTCCGCCGCTTCCGCCCTCACCGATAACTACACAAACAACAGGTACACCAAGAATGGACATATCGCGTAAATTACGAGCAATGGCTTCAGCTTGACCTCTCTCCTCTGCAGTATTACCAGGATAAGCTCCTTTAGTATCAATAAAGGTAATAATAGGGCGCTTAAACTTGTCCGCTTGTTTCATGAGTCTGAGTGATTTTCTAAATCCTTCCGGGTGGGAGCTCCCAAAAAAACGTGCAATATTATCTTTGGTGTCCTTGCCTCGTTGCTGTCCTATAACCGTCACTGGCACACCATTTAAGGTCGCTATTCCGCCTACAACGGCGAGATCATCACCAAACAATCGATCACCATGAAGTTCAACAAAATCAGTGAAAATAAGTTGAATTAAATCCAGGGAGGTTGGACGCTGTTGATGTCTTGCAAGATGCATTTTTTGAGGAGCTGATATATTAGAATATATTTCTTCTTCCAACTTGGTATAACGTTCCTCAAGTCTAGAAATTTCATCGGTAAAATCGATACCCTTTTCTAGCCCAAACACTTTCAATTCATCGATTTTTTTGCGCATCTCTATAAGAGGTAATTCAAAAGGCAAATCTGCTGCCATTTAAAATTCCCCCTTTAGTGTATGAAATTCTATGAGCTTAGCAAGCATTCCGCGCATTTCTTTACGGTGAGTCACTAGGTCCAATTGTCCATGTGCCATATTATATTCAGCCGTTTGAAAATCATCCGGTAATTTCTGACGAATTGTCTGTTCAATAACAATTCGACCGGCGAATCCAAATACAGCTCCAGGTTCTGCAATATTTATATCTCCAAGCGTCGCAAAACTTGCGGAAACGCCACCCATGGTTGGATCTGTAATGACAGAAATATATAACCCTCCCTGTTCGTTAAACCGTGCAAGAGCCGCACTTGTCTTAGCCATCTGCATAAGACTAAGAATACTCTCCTGCATTCTCGCACCACCTGAGGTAGAAAAGATAATGAGAGGTAATTTCCGTTGCATAGCGATTTCAATCGCTCGGGTTATTTTCTCCCCAACGACAGATCCCATACTCCCACTGAAGAAATTAAAACTCATTACAGCTACGATAACCGGATTTCCACAAAGCGTACCTTGTCCAGTGATAACCGCTTCTTTTAAACCTGATTTCATCGCTTGCTCTTCTAGCTTAGTAGCATAACCGGGGAACTGCAAAGGATCAATCGATATCATGTCGCTATCGAATTCTTCAAATCCTTCTTCATCCAAAGTCATCTGGATTCGTTCCATAGCATTCAGACGTATATGATATCCACAAGATGTACAAACCTTCAGGTTCTTCTCCAGTTCCTTACTGTACTGAATTGTGCCACACTTGGCACATTTGTTCATTAGTCCTTCCGGAACTTCCCGTCTCGGGCGATCGCCTTCTGGATTGTTGTCCCGTCCCGTACGATCTGAAGGAATGGTCGCGTATTTTCTTTTCTTCTGAAATAAGTCTTTAAACACACCTACACCTCTTCAGCCGTTAATTTGTTGGACGATCTATCCACAAACTTTTATTATACACCATCTACCAATTATATTAAAAGTTAAGGATGTAAAATAGTATTAAGTACTTCCTGAACTTCTTCTAGTTCCCCAGAAGGAACCTGTATTTCATACTGTTGCTTGGACAAATTTACAGGACGGCTTCGAACCAAAAAACCTTCTTCTGTTAATTTGGTCTGAATCATTTCCGCAACCTTGGCGGTAGGTGCGATATATATAACCGTCCACACTTTCGAAAAAGCCCCCTACTCTCAAGTTCTGAGCTCATATAATGAACCCATGATACCATAACTATCTTTTTAATCGCAACAATAGTATTGGATTTAAATGGTTACGAACGTTCTATATCCGATGGAATGGAATAGTTCTTAGCTCCCTCGTACCGGTGGGCGATTCTTGCTGAGGCAGCAGCAGCTAAACCTGCAACTAAGTCATCTAGAAATACATGAATAGCACTTTTATTGTTATTTAACTTCTCTATAATTCCTTTTTTCTCTTTGTCGAGGTATCCAAAACTCGTCAATCCAATCATGCCATATACACTTGTTATTCCAAGTGCCATTGTCTCATCTACACCATATAGAGGTTCATCAGCTTCCATAATGGATTGCAAAGGCTGAGGAAGTAATTTCTGTTCTGCCAACTCATCGAGAGCGATACCTGTATACAATGCATATTGAACTTCTCTCTTATTCAACACAGCCGTAACACTATTCACGCATTCTTCCATCGTTAATTGAGGATGGTAGGGTAATTGCAATTCATAGACAATTTCTGCAATATCTTCAATACAAACCCCTCGACGCTTAAGTATAGAACTCACAATTTCAAATGACATCATTATTCCTCCCGCATACCTGTTAACTAACCGAAGCAATCACATTTTGTCTTTGTTTGCTAAGGTTGAATTCTTAGATGTTCCTAAGTGTATGCAGGAGGTATTCGAAAAGTTCGTCATTTACAATTAAATACAATACGATTCATATATTTAGGAGCCTATTAAGTTTATTTAATACGGACTGTTCCTGAACCCAACATTTGTTCCATTTCTTCAAACAGCCCTGGTGAGGGCTTAATTCGATAATGGTCGCTTAATGCGAGCAATTTCTGACTTTGCTCATAAAAAAGTACGGTGGCTACCGATCCCGGATGTTTTTGGAGCAATTCCTTTAAGCGGATCAATAACTGAGCATTCTCGGCATGCGTACTAATCTTCACGAACACACGCTGCTCATTCGCACGCTTCAAGCGGTCTTTCTCAATCGAACTGTCCTTATGAACTTCTAATGAATTATCTGAATGTGGAGCACCCGATTGGTGCACGATATCCGCCTTCGCTACTGTAGACGGTGATCTTAGACTCTTAACCGGCGACGCCTTTCGTCCTATAGGTTTCTCGATGCTTGTTCGAGCATTATTCTTACGCTTAACCAACTGTTCCAGCCCCGTATTATCTAAAGGTACAACTTCCTCTGCGAGTAGCTTAAATCCTTCATCCTGTTGTTGTACTTTCGCTCTCAAGGCAAGTAATGCCCCTTTCTCAATATAGGAAGAGCTACGTTTCCAAACCTCAGGGAATAAGACAACCTCACAGCGCTCTATTTGATCCTCACACTCCATGAATGCCATAGCCTTCCCTTGCTTAGTCATGA
This sequence comes from Paenibacillus antarcticus, assembly GCF_001637225.1. Classification (GTDB taxonomy): domain Bacteria; phylum Bacillota; class Bacilli; order Paenibacillales; family Paenibacillaceae; genus Paenibacillus_AQ; species Paenibacillus_AQ antarcticus. The sequence goes on along the minus strand of NZ_LVJI01000024.1, from coordinate 92,683 downwards.
TCGTTTTGATTGAAACAACCATACCTACAACAACGGAGAGGGTGTCATCTGGTAGTTCACCGAGATCCATTAACCGATCAACGCCTGATGTCTGATCTAGCAGATCCTCATAATCGTCAAGCGGATGCCCCGAAAGATACAATCCGAGTAGTTCTCGTTCTAATTCTAATTGCTGACCTATCGTATAGGGTGATATGTCTGGATAAGCAATGTCCCAATTCGCACTTTCTACGAAATCAAACATTTGAATTTGTAAATCATCACGATCCTTACGCCACTTTAATGCAGCTTCAACCGTCTCATCTAACATCGCTAGCAATTGAGCTCGATGCCCAGGTAGCGAATCAAAGGCACCCGCTTGAATAAGTGATTCAATAACTCTTTTGTTACATACTCTAAGGTCGATACGTCTACAGAAATCAAGAAGACTCTCAAATGGCTTGTCTTGTCTAATTATCATCATATTCTCAACAGCTTGAGTACCTACATTCTTTACCGCACCTAATCCGAATCGGATATGGCCATAACCTACTTGCTCTTCAGAAATATCCTCATGTGCCACTGTCGGTACAGGCGTAAACAGCACACCGCTTTCATTTACATCAGGTGATAATACACCTATATTCATCCGACGGCACTCTAGCACGTATTCTGCTACCTTCCGATGATTACCCATGACGGCTGTCAACATGGATGCCATAAATTGTACAGGGTAATGTGCTTTTAGATATGCGGTTTGGAACGCAAGTACACCATATGCTGTCGCATGTGCTCGTGGAAACCCATAATCTGCGAAACGCACGATCATATCATAGACCTTATTAGCTTCTTGTTCTGTATATCCTTGTTTCGAGCTTCCTTCCACGAAATGACTTCTTTCGCGGTCCAGCACTTCCCGCTTTTTCTTAGAAACTGCACGTCGTAACAAGTCTGACTCACCTAAGGAAAATCCAGCCATTGTCGATGCAATCTTCATAATCTGCTCTTGGTATACAATAATACCGTACGTATCTTTTAGAATGGATTCCAAATCTTCATGGGGATATTCCACTTCTAACAAACCATGCTTCGCTTGAATGAATTTAGGGATGAACTCCATCGGGCCCGGACGATAAAGCGCAAGAACAGAGATAATATCTTCAAACACTGAGGGTTTCAAATCCTTCAATACACGTCTGACGCCAGCTGATTCCATTTGGAACACACCCGTTGTATCCCCGTGCCCAAGCATGTCGTAAGTCTTTGTATCATGATCTGGTATTTGATCGAAATCAGGTATATTCCCCGTCATTTCCCCTATCCATTTCATTGTACGCTCTATGATGGAGAGCGTTCTAAGTCCAAGAAAGTCCATCTTTAACAGGCCGATGCTTTCCAGATGTTCCATTGAATACTGTGTGAGCGCTGTCTTCTCACTACCCTCCTGCAAAGGTACAACATCAGTCAGGGAATCGCGAGAAATGACGACACCGGCAGCATGCGTTGACGAATGTCGTGGCATGCCTTCGACTTTCATTGCCATATCCAACATTTCTCGTATCTTACCGCCAGCATCATACAATTTCTTCAGTTCTTCGCTGACTTCCATAGCTCGATCTATATGAATCCCTAGTTGGTTAGGAATAAGTTTAGCGGCCTTATCAACATCACCAAAGGGAACATTTAATGCTCTACCTACATCCCTCACGGCAGCTCTAGCAGCCATCGTTCCAAACGTAATGATCTGTGCAACATGCTCACGACCATACTTATCTACCACATATTCAATGACTTCATCCCGACGTTCATCACTGAAGTCGATATCTATATCAGGCATGGTTATTCGTTCAGGATTTAAGAATCGCTCAAAGAGCAAATGATACTTCATTGGGTCCACATTCGTAATCTGTAACACGTACGCCACGATACTTCCTGCAGAAGATCCACGCCCAGGTCCAACTGCAATGCCTTGTCTATGAGAGTAAGCAATAAAGTCCCACACGATAAGGAAATAGTCAGCAAAACCCATACTCCCAATAACCCCTAGTTCATAGGAAAGCCTTTCTTCTAGTTCTCTTCTAGCTTCCGTATCGTGCCACCTATCTGTCCTCTCATACCTGGATATTAGACCTTTTGAACACAATTCGTGTAAATACTGCTCAGAAGTCACCCCAACAGGAAGAGGGCTGTACTGAGGCAGTATAGAACGATCGAATTCAAGCTCTAGATGACACTTATCAGCGATAACAGCTGTGTTGAGAATGGCTTCTTCAACATGAGGAAATAAGCGTGCCATTTCCTCCCCATTTTTGAAATATAACTGGTCTGTTGGGATACGCAGCCTTTGCTCATCATCTACCGTCTTTCCTGTTCCGATGCAGATAAGCACATCTTGTACCTCGGCATCCTCACGCTGAAGATAATGAACATCGTTTGTCGCTACCAATGGAATGCCTGTTTCCTCACTAAGCTGAATCAGCTGGGGATTAACTCTTTTCTGTTCAGATATCCCATGATCCTGTAATTCCAAATAGAAATCATCACCAAAAATCTCTTGATATCTCAAAGCAGCCTTTCGAGCCTCTTCATATCGACCATGTAATAAATGTTGCGGAACCTCCCCACCTAAACATGCACTTAGGCAAATAATTCCTTCGTTATGCGTTCGAAGTGATTCTAAATCTATTCTTGGTTTATAGTGAAAGCCCTCCAAATGTCCAATGGAGCAGAGCTTCATTAGATTTCGGTAGCCTACTTCGTTCTTAGCTAGCAGAATTAAATGATAGATCGGCTGATCCTTACGACTGCCTCTCTCCTTACGTGACCCTGAAGTGAAGTAAGCTTCACAGCCAATAATGGGCTTAATACCTTTACTTTTACATGCCTTATAGAACGGAACTGCACCGTACATAACCCCATGGTCTGTTAAAGCCAACGACTTCATTCCTAAATCAGCAGCCTGTTGCACGAGATCCGTTATACGTGCGGCTCCGTCCAGGAGGCTAAATTCACTATGAACATGTAGATGCACAAATGAAGCCATGTCCGCCCTCCCTTTCACCGCAAGTTCTTTTTTTAGAAAGTTCTTTCTCTTATTTTATCATATTACCTTAGGGAACGCCCATAGAATGGATTATAGCAAGGAGAATCGGATTTGATATATGAATAGAAGAAGCGGACAAGCGTTATTTCGAAACGATTGTTCAAGAAAGGGGATAAATACATGAGTACTTTCTTATCAAAAGCCATTTTGGATTTCTGTATCGCCTTCGGCATTGTACTCGGAGGTGCGATGGTCGGAGGTATAGGGGCTGTTATTTCCTTACAGCCACCTACACAAACGATGCTTGATATCGCAGATAGAATAAAGATTTGGGCGCTCGCAGCAGCTGTAGGTGGAACCATTGACCCCATGCGTGTCATAGAAAGTAACTTCTTTGGTGGCAATTTATCACCCGCGATCAAACAAATTCTATTTCTCGTGTTTGCCTTCTTAGGTGCACATGCTGGCAGTGAATTAGTCAAATGGGTATGCGCTGGTAGGAAATAATCATGCGAATTCCTTCAATTACTCGTATCCTCGCCTTCTCAAAGACCACTTCTCTCATTGTACTAGGCATGGTTCTAGGCAGCATTGTTTATAATGCTATATTTCATGCTAGTTACAACCAATTATGGCAGGAAAACCAAGATCTCAAAATCCAAAAGAACCAATTCGAAGATGATATCAAAACATTGAAGAAATATAGTAAGCAACAAACCGTCATTAAAGAGATTAAACTACGTGCTGAACAACAAGATCCACCACTCGACTCCATCATTGTAAAGGAAATTCTCGTTCAAGTAGGTGATGACCTCGAAGTACTTCGAGGTCGAAGTGTGTATGAAATAGATACGGATAGTAAAATTGCTAGAACACTGCTAGACCGAAAAATATATACAGTACGAGAGAAAAACTATGCTATTCAGATCAAAACGATGCTTGTCTCCGAGAGTGTATTGCAAATTTGGATATCCATTAAGAATCCTCCTGTGCGTTAACAAGTTATTCATGATACAATACAAGCAAATTTGTCATTTGCTTAAGGAGTGAAGAGTGGTCATGATTACTGTTATTAAATACATTCTGTTTGTACTATTGGTTGTAACTTGTATTACCTCTGCTTATTACAGCATACGTTCACACCGTTCTTCCAATCCAACGGATAGAGGACTTTATGGCGCTACTACGAATATATTAATGGGTATCATGCTCATGTTAATGTCCATTGTCTTCATGTTCATCTTCCGTGGATCTACACTATCGATCGTTGTGGAAGCGTTATTCCTAGTCCTTGGTGCGTTCAATATGTTCGCCGGACTACGTAATCGGAAATATTATGTCTACCAAAGAAGTCAGATCATCATGAATAACACTAAATAACAACAACTATAAATTCCCTTACCCATGTTCAATAGACTGTAAGGTCATAACCGCTTTGGAGACTAGTGTGTCCTCGTGAGTCATTTCAATCTCTATTTTACAAGTTCTGCGACTCATTTCTAGCAGCTTTGGCATAATCACGATCTGGTCTTCAATCTGGACAGGTCGTAAGAAGTAGGTAGACATGTTATCCAACACATAATCATTTCCCGAAATATCTTTCGTAGATTTAAAAGCAGCTTGCGTCATCACTGTGGCTAACACTCCCTCAGAAATTGTACCCAAATCAGTCGCCATTTGAGGGGTAATAAATCCATGGAAAAATAACCGACCTTCTTGGTCGCGTTCCTCAGCAATTCCATTCCATATCAAATGATCGAACGTCTCTCCAAGCTGTGGCTGGTGCTGTGCATCTCTCATGGCTTGTAGTACTTCTTTACGATTAACCGTAGCGATAAGTTTGCGATTACGATCCACAATAGGTAAGAAATCGATTCCCTCCCACATCATGTGTTGTGCAGCAGATGCAAGGGATGTCTGTAAACTCGTTGTTATCGGATTACGGATAAGCACTTTCTCGATACTCTGATCGTCAGATAAACACACCGTGTCTTTTATATTAACAATACCTATTACGCGATTCCATTCATCCGTGACAGCATACCTCGGTTCTCCAGATTGCGCCGCAAGTTCTCTACATTCCTGTGCAGTACTCGTTATCTTGAGAGCGTAAAGCTTTGGTTTCGTTGCGACAATATCTTCAACAATCATGATCTTCTTCTTAATTAATCGATCAAAGATGGCCCGATTGATCATCGAAGCAACTGTAAATGTATCATGACGTGAAGAAAAGATAGGTAGGTTGAGTTCATCCGCTAAATTCTTGACATCACGGCTGATACCAAATCCACCCGTAATCAGTACACCCGCACCATGTTCAAGCGCCAGAGAATGAGCATCATCCCGATTACCCACAATGAGTAAACTCCCAGCATCAATATACCTCGCCATGGCATCAATCTTCATCGCACCAATCACATACTTATGAAGATTCTTTTGAAGCCCTTCAGCCCCACCCAATACATGACCTTCCACGATATCTACGACATCAGAGAACGTTAACTGATCTGATATATTACGTGGTTTCTTCTCTATTCGAATTGTACCCATTCGTTCCTTCGTGATGACAATTCCTAAATTCTCAGCTTCCTTAACTGCACGATAGGCCGTTCCCTCGCTAACCCCCATTTCCTTCGCTAGCTTACGAACCGATATCTTCGTTCCTACCTTTAGTCCTTCTATATATTGGAGCAAAAATTCATGTTTGGTAACTGTCTCATCTCTATTCTCCAACTGTTACACCCCCATACTCAAATCTGTACTATACTGTACCTATTATATCACGGAATTTCTTTAATATACTATATTTTAAGTAAGCCATTACCATGTTTGAAAGGGTTAGATGCCATTTCTATTACACACACAAAAGCCCCAAGATTCATTTGAAGAATCTTAGGGCTTTTAGTAAAACACGAGAGTAATACTATGAACAAAACTTAAGCATCTACAAGCCCTCGCTTCTTTCCGACTCTTCCGACAATTTCAATTGCCACTGCTGAAGCTTACGTTGTCTCACACGCTCAAGTGCCTTCTTTTTCTCTTCATCCACACCCAAAATAACATGCCAATGGGCGGCGATGACGAGAAATGAGAATGAAACCCATACCACGCTGAATAATGATATCCAGCCATTTCCGCCTTTGAAGGAAATGCTAGGTATCGCATAGATTAACATCGCTAATGCAATTAACATGAACATGAAATGCTTGAATTTTGTTCTCTTTCTCATCCTTATAAGCAACTCCTTCAATTCGAATCTATATTTCTATTCTATGAAGATAGCAGATGAAATATGAGAACAAATTGCGAGAGTTGCAAAAAGAAACGGATACACCGCCCTTAAGGACGAATATCCGTCTCTTCGGAAATATAAGAAGTAGCGTATCAAGTGAAACTTATACTTTCTTATATTTAAAAGAAAACAAATTACATATTGGAACCACCATATAAATCCTGGAGACTCTCAGAGATTATTTTATTAACATCTTCAATGATGATGCTTAATCTACGCTCAGCATCGAATAAACGACGGATATTTAGGTTTAAGCTGAGAACTTCAAACAGCTTTTCCATTTTCTCCATTTCCTCAGGTGAAGGCATATCTCCTGTCATCATTTGTTGCTGAAGATCCATTTGACGCTTGCGAAAATCCTCTAACATTTCCTTTCCCTCAGGGTCCTTGTCAATGAGGGTCATAGCCGCATTAATCTCTTGTACCTCTTCGCTTTCTTTGAGGGCTTTCGCTAATTCATGTGTCTTGTCATAAATGTTCATTATTTATTCCTCCTTTAAAATTACTCTCCCATTCTGAAAAATGGTCAATCACCAAGGGATATATGTCCTCATATGATGAATTACATGCAATATGCACAGTCCAAATATGACTCAAGACATCAAGTTGTTGTTGGAAGGAGATCCACGATGTCCACAAAAAAGATATCGGTCCAACTATTCAAACCGGGCATTGTGCAGGCGAACGCAATCATGTTAGGTGAGAAGCTCGTTAAACTGTGGAAAATACCCACAGATCGCCCTCTTCAATTGACGTTTGGTTCTTTCAAACAGGATATCAACGTCATCCCGGTACCAAAGTATAGCGGCTTACGAATCAGTGCAGCGTTATCAAGGCAGATGGGACTGTCCTCTCGCCCGGAATTAAAAATCCATTATCATGCCGGAAGCCGGACACTTCGATTAGGACCTCTGATTGGTATCATGATCAGCCGCGATCATCCTAACATGCCTGACAATCCGTTTGGTTCCATCTCACTGTTCTGTCGTGAACTTGTAAATGCCTGCCAAAAGCAAGGGGCACATGTTTACTTTTTCACCCCAGAGCATATCACATCTAGCACCAACACAATTCAAGGCTGGATCTATGACGGAGGCTGGCGTTTGACTCAAATGCCAATCGCAGATGTCATTAATAATCGTTTGACATCGCGAAAAATGGAGAATAATCCAAGCGTACAGCATTTTATGAAGGAAGTAAAATCCTTGTACGGCAGTCACATTTTCAATGAAAAGTTTCTCGACAAAACCGAAGTGTTCGATGCATTGAAAAAGGAGACAAATCTCCAGCGTTACATGCCTGAGTCTCACTTATTGAATGGCTATGCCATTCTGAAAAAGATGTGTACGACGCATTCTGTTGTATTCCTTAAACCCATCAGAGGTAGTCTTGGTAAGGGGATCATTCGTATCACTAAGCAATCCGATGGCACCTTCCATACGTTATCCACTATCATGGGTGGGACGCAAAAGAAAATATATGCTACTCTTCCCAAGTTATTCACAAGTATCTCAGGAAAAATGAAAAGTACACGTTATCAAATTCAACAAGGTTTGACGCTTATTGATCATGGTAAACACCCTGTAGATTTTCGTTCATTAGTTCAAAAAAATGCTACTGGACAGTGGAGTGTGACATCCATTGTGGCACGAATTGCTGGTGGGAATCACTTCGTATCTAACTTGGCTCGTGGTGGTAGCCTTAGTACGGTAAAGGACGCTGTCCTTAAAAGTAGTATGCCATTAGCTTCCAAGAATACGGCTCACTCCAATCTCAAATTGGCATCCATGCAAATTGCAAAAGGACTTGATAATGCCATCCCTGCTCATTTCGGTGAATTAGGGATAGATCTAGCCATGGATAATACTGGCCGGATTTGGCTACTCGAGGTAAACTCTAAGCCTTCCAAGAATGACAACACACCACTTAATGAGCAAAAGATAAGACCATCCGTCAGACAGATTGTTCAATATTCTTGCTTTTTGTCTGGCTTTTAAGGGGCGGTTCACCATGACTCCTCATCCAATCGGCTCCCTAGGTATATTGTGTAGTACCAGACGAGGAAGTCCTCCGTTCTCGGAGCAACATTACTGCCGTACCTTGAGTCAAGCAAGTTCCAAATATGGAATTTCTGTCGTTGTCCTATGTCCTCAAACCATTCAGTATGATTCTCAAGTCGTTCACGGCTATATTCTCAAAGAGGATGGTTGGAAGGAAACGATCATTCCCATGCCTGACATTATCTATGATCGCTGTTTTGATCTAAAAGGAAGAGAACGTAATGCAGCATCTAAGCTACTTACTTCTTATAAGCAACAGAAATCATGGATGATATGGGCAAGGGGATTACCAGGGAAATGGAACGTATATAACAAGCTAAAAGATGAACCTACACTAAAACCCTACCTTCCGCCTACTGCTTCCTACTCAGGACCTGAATCTCTAACCAAAAGCTTACTCACTTTTCAAAAGCAGGTATTTCTTAAACCTCAAGCAGGTTCACAGGGAAAATCAACTCTTCATATACACATGCTGAATAATTCTAACGCATTAATAATTAACGGTCGAGATCATCAAAACAACCCAATTACCCAACGTTTTGACAAACACTCCAAGGGTCTAGCATGGATTCATCAATTTATTCATCATCGACCATTTATCATCCAACCATATTTACATTTATACAACAAAAAAGAGCATCCCTATGATATACGTGTTCTCATGCAAAAGAACGGTGAGGGACGTTGGACGCTCACAGGGATGGCTGTACGAAAAGGATATATTGGGGGAACCACCTCCAATTTGCACGGCGGAGGAACAGCAACTTCGGTCCTACCATTCTTGACTTGGGAATTCGGAGCTACTCCAGCTGAACATATGATGGCTGTTCTTCATAACCTGTCGAAGGATATTCCATCGATACTAGAGAGCCATTTCGGTCGGCTGGGTGAACTTGGAATCGATTATGGTATCGATACGTTAGGGCATATTTGGCTGCTTGAAGTGAACTCCAAACCGGGACGCAGCTCATTTAATCATATTGAGGACCCGACAAGCGCAATTCTCGCAGCAGAGAATCCACTCCGCTACGCTCGTTATTTATTGCTTCGACAACCTAGGAGGGTATATTCATGAGTTTGACTTTTTGCAATGTTCATTTCTCGAAACAACCTGAGAAAGTCGCCTATATTTCCAATACACTAATGAAGAACCTCAAACTGTCCGGCAAAAAAAATATACACCTTCGCTTTGGGAATGATGTCGTTCCTGCAAGCATTAAAACAATCAAAAAAACAGGGAGCCACCTCTATTTAAGTTCCGGAATCCGAAATACCATTCATGTTCCCCAAGCCGGAGGAGTTTATCTTCGTAATCTTCAAGAGAATGAATTTCAACTTGGACCGCTGATTGGTATCCTATCTGATGGACCGACAAACTCTACCACACAACCTTTTAGTTCAAGAACAGGCTTTATTAAACAACTCCTTAAAGAAGGTAGTAAGAAAGCTTACATCTTTGCATTTTCACCCAAGGATATCAATTGGCAGCAAGAAACCGTTCGAGGACATTTTCTTGCTGAAAATGGTACTTTTACGCGTAAAACGGTTCCACTACCGGATGTAGTATACAACAGACTTCCGAGTCGTAAAGAAGAGACTTCCCCTGCTATGAACCAATTACGAGAACGCTTTGGCCGTAGAAAAATCCCTTTCTTTAACTGGAGTTTTTTCAACAAATCAGATATCTATAAACTTATTGAGAATGATAACAGCGTCAATCGTTACGTACCTGAATCTCATATGAATCCAACTACAGAGGTCCTAAATGACATGCTCGAGCGGCATCAATTTGTTTATTACAAACCCTCGGGTGGTAGTCTAGGAAAAGGGATTTATCGCATGACTTATTTACCTAAACGTGGCTATTTCGCACGTTATCGCAAGAACACAGAGAATGTTCTACTTCGCTTTAATAATTTCAAGAGCCTCATGCGTATGTTGAATACAAAACATGGTCGAACACTACACGGGTATGTCATTCAGCAAGGAATCCGGTTGATTGAAATTGACAATTGTCCTATCGATTTCCGCTTTCATATGCATAAAAACGGTAGTAATCAATGGGTTGTCGTTGGCATTGGGGCTAAAAAAGCGGGACGTGGTAGTGTCACCACACACTTAAAGAACGGCGGTTCTCTCATGACCCCGGAACAAGCACTGAGTCGTAGCTTTGGTGCGCGTTCCGATGAAGTGCTTAAGCAAGCCAAACATGTTGCTATTTCTCTTGCCGAAGCGATTGAATTCCATCACCCCCATTTGCTCGGTGAGATCGGGTTCGATCTAGGTATTGATCAAGATGAGAAAATTTGGATGTTTGAAGCCAATGCCAAACCTGGAAGAACGATATTTAACCATCCTTCCCTGAAGAATGAAGGAAAAGCCTCGGTAGAACATATTCTGGAACATTGCTTATATCTAAGCAAGTTCCGTAGGAGGATAAACCAGTGAACGGCCGAGGTTTTGAGGAAATAAAACCGGTCGTTGCCATATTGACCATGGATTCCACAAATGGTTTTCGAGGCAATCGCGATAATTTTGTGGATATTGTCCGAACAGGGAAAGATATGGGCTTCCTTGTTTATGTGGTCACTATTCGTGATTTGAAGTTTACTTCTCCCACCGTCAAAGGATACTCATTAAATAGCAGTAACGACGGATGGGAAACACATCAATTCCCACTACCTCAAGTCATCTACAATCGAATTCCTCTACGTGAAGATGAGGAGAAACCTTGGGTTCATCGTAAAATAATGACCTGTTTACAACATCCAAACATCCAGTTCTATAATCCTTATTTCTTTAATAAATGGCATCTATTCGAATGGCTCAAGGTTTCAAAATCCACGGATTATCTGATTCCTCAAACGAAACGTATGGATGGAGTTATCTCACTCGCAAGACTTCTTGATAAACATCCCTATCTTTATTTGAAACCAGAAAGCGGAAAAGCGGGCAAAGGCATCATGATGTTGAAGTACAAAAAAAATAAAATCATCCCCTATAGACTAAAGATTCAAAATGATAGATCAAGTATCACATATAAATCCACTAGTCTGAGAAGGCTCTGGGTTCGTATCAATAAGGAAACGGGTCATTCTCCCTATATTATTCAACAAGGAATTGCGCTCGCAACGGTGGATCATCGTCCTTTCGATCTACGCATTCTAGTTCAAAAAACCGCAAAAGGGCATTGGGGAGTCACTGGCGTAGGGGCTCGAATGGCTGGTTTAAAGAGCATAACAACACATGTACCACGTGGAGGAACGATTGAAAGCCCATCTAAACTACTCTCAACACTCTTTGGAGCTGATATGTCCTCAAGCATGATGAGTCGAATTAGAACCACCGCCTTAATTATTGCTCGTCAGATTGAAAAAGGGTCTGGGTTCACATTAGGTGAAATGTCCATGGATCTCGGTATTGACGCTTTAGGTAAACTGTGGTTTTTTGAAGCTAATGCGCGACCAATGAAGTTCGATGAGCCTCATATTCGAAGAAAATCGTTAGAGCGAATATTTGAGTATAGCCAATATCTAGCTCGTAAGAACAACCAATATAATTAAGGGGGTGAGTATAAAGGATGCAAATTACATCCTTAAGTACAGTGTCCAAACGTGAATGGCAGAAACTACATGATCAAAGTGTTCTTTTTGTTAAGAAATATAGTGGGAAACGGATAACAACGGAGGGCTTTCGTCACTTTGCCGATTTAACTTATGAAGATTTGTTACGATCAGATGTGTCTTTTCTAATAGCAACGGTTCGAGGGGATCTCGGACCTACGCTCGCTGGTGTTAGTTTCATTTCTGGATATGGCGAACAATCCTGCTTAATCGTCGTGCATCCTTTATACCGAGGACGACATATTGGGACTTCCCTCATGTCATCCCAACTCACCAATTTAGGAGAACTAAGCTGTAATGTTGCGTTAGACAATGTTCATAGTCTTCAAATGTGCTTTAATGTTGGACTTACAGCCGGTTCACTCCATATTGGACCAACCGGTAAGCCAAGTCTTAAGTTACACGGAGAATACTACACCCCAACAACTTTCACTCAAGAAGAAGGTGAACCGATATGCCACGTCCCGTCCTTGGGATCTTAACGCTATACCTCAATGAACAAAAGCAACTCGAAGAACGAATCATTTATCAGAACATGATCTCCGAAGGAAGAAAGCTTGGACTTGATATCTTTGTCTTTACACCCATGGATGTTAACGGCTCGACGAAGAAGATCATAGCTATGGAATTTGATCCAATACAACGTAAATGGAGTCGAAGACTTCGAGATTTCCCTAACATGATCTTTGATCGCTGTCGTATCCAAAAAGGTTACCGATTCAAACAGCTTTTAAATTTCCGGAAAAACTATGGGCATCACGTATTTCTTAATCGTCCACTCCGTAATAAATGGATTATTCATGAAGTACTCTCCAAAAAAGAAAACTTCCGTCCACACTTACCTCTGACGAAGTTAGTTACCCGTATTTCAGATGTTGAACAAATGCTAAAAACGACATCTGTCGTATACCTCAAGCCTGTTAATGGAACTGGGGGGCGTGGCATTCTTCGGATCGAGAAATTAAAGAATCAGAAACAATATTATATTCAAGGGCGCAATCAACAACGTAAAATCATCACACCACATAAAATACACGCTGCCCGTCTTGGATCTATTCTGCAGACTTGGGATATGAAAGACAGTTATATCGCCCAAGAAGGGATTCCCGTTCAATTACCTAACGGACGTGTACATGACTATCGCATGCTAGTGCAGAAAAACCGAGAAGGTCAGTGGGAATTGACCGGAATGGTCGGTAGAGTAGGTGCTTCTCGGAGTATCACGTCTAATCTGCATGGAGGCGGTCAGGCCATAACGATGGATATCCTGTTATCTCAATGGATCAAAGACCGAGAAATACAAGAGCAAGTGAAAAAGAAATCAGAAATCCTTGGCCTAGAGACGGCTAAATATCTGGAACAAACCTATGGTGCATTGTGTGAACTCGCCCTTGATTTAGCTATCAATAAGAAGGGTGACGTCTTCCTACTGGAGGTTAACCCTAAACCCGCTAGAGAAGTATTCGCTAGAAGTGGGCAAAAGGATATCTATCGTCAATCGATTATCAAACCTTTAGAATATGCCCTGTGGTTATATGGACAAAAGGATGTTCTTATCAAAGCAGAAGTAACTGAAGAATTATCTTAAAAGTTGAATAACCTATAGAAGAAGAGGGACCCGGAGTATAATCCGAGTCCCTCTTCTTCTATTTACCTTATTTTGCTGCTAAGAACGCATCCAATTGTTTCTGTTTCTCAGCGATAATTTTATCGATACCAGCTGATTTCAGTTTATCTTGGTATTTAGAGATCATTTCAGTAGGATCTACTGCACCCGCAGTTAATGCAGGTTTAAATTGTTTGTTCACATTATTTACAGCTGCAATTTCATTCTTGACTGGTTCACTATTGAATGAGAATCCAAGAGCTGGAGATTTAATACCTTTGGAGTTGAATTCCTTGAATTTATCCCATTTATTCGGATCTTCATTATCCCATAGGTAGTTCAAGAATTGGTTCCCAAGTTCCCACTGTGCCCCCGGATTATAAGTACGATTATTCGCATCTGCATCTGCAGGAATAGAGATCACATTATCTGCCCCATCTTTTAGAACGTAATGCTTTCCTTCAATACCAAAGTTCACTAAGTTATTAAAAAATTTATCAGAGTGTAATAAGTTGATGACTTGCATAGCCACTTCTGGCTTCTCAGATGATCTAGAAATGGCTAACATAGCTCCTGAGGTATCTCCTGTAGTGATCGTTGGTTGTGTTAATTCGATTTGTGTAAGAGGGAATCCTACACTTGCTTCTTCTTCCTTGTCTTTACCTGGTTTCATTCCGTCAGTCCACATAAATACTTTACCTGTTTTGGCTTGTTCTTTAGGGAACACGTTAGAAGTAGCAGCATCACTGTTGATATATCCTGCTTTGTACCATTTTCTAGCTAATTCTGCAGTCGCCTTAAATTCAGGTGTATCTAATTCATTCATGACTTTCGTTTCTGTTCCAACCTTCTTGATTACTCCTGGTACTGAAGCATCTCCCAGATAGTCCCAGTCAAGATTTTCAAGTAATCCGTTACCATTAGAATTAGACATGTAGAAAGGTGTAACTCCAGGCTCATTTTCTTTAATTACCTTAAGCAGAGGCTCCAAATCAGCCCATGTCTTCACAGTACTCTTATCCAATTTGTATTTGTCGAGCAAATCTTGACGAACGAGTACGCCACGTGTGGCAGCAAGTTCCTTATTCGTTGGAACGCCATAATTTTTACCTTCAATTTTGGAACCATCTAAGAATGCAGGATCCAAGTTCTTAAGGATATCTTGACCATTACTTTCAAGTAGATCATTAATGGGTAGGAAGGCACCCTTAGCTACGTTAACTGTATAGTTCTGCCAAGCTGCTGTGAATATGATATCTGACTTCTCTCCAGATGAAATCATCAAATTCAGTTTGTTATCCCATTGTCCAAAGTCAATCGCACTGATTTTGATAGTTGCATTAATTTTTTCAAGCAAATACTTGTTAGCTTCTGCTTCAACTAGAGCAACATCTTTTTGTGGCGTTCCAGGGTAGTACAAAGTAACTTCGTAAGGATCACCTTTGGGTTCTTCCTTTGGTTCCTCCTTAGGTTCTTCTTTTGTAGCATTTTGTACCTTCGTTGTATTTTTTTCAGAAGCATTTTTTTCGTTATTCGACGATGATCCACAACCACTAAGTACCATGGAGAACATCAATACTACTGCCGCTAATAGCGGTAAAGACCTCTTAAGCCTAATCAAAATAACCCCTCCTAATAATAGGTTTTATATGCTAACCGATTCATGTGAATCGGGTTTAGCCTTTTACAGCGCCTACGGTCAGACCTTTTATGAAATATCTTTGGAAGAACGGATAAGCTAAGACAATGGGTCCTACACCTACAACCGCCATAGCCATTTGCAGTGTTTTGTTTGGTAAGTCTAGGATATTACCGCCACCTGCAGAGGAAATTTGAGATGCTACATTAGAGTTTGAGGTCAAGAACTGAATATCGAGCAACGTCCGATACATGAGATACTGTAAGCTGATCGTCTTGTTATCTGAGATGAATATCATACTCAGATACCAATCATTCCAATAGTTCAGTGTGCTGAACAAAGCTACGGTTGCCAGCACGGGCAGTGATAGAGGCAGTACGATTTTGGAAAAAATTTTCAATTCACCAGCCCCATCAATTCTTGCAGATTCCAATATAGATGCAGGAATTGAACTAGAGAAGAAAGTCCGCATCACGAGTACAAAGAAGGGTGACATAAGCAGTGGAATGATAAGAACCCATACACTATTCTTCAGATCAAGAAGATTTACATATACCAGGTACCATGGGACCAATCCACCACCAAACAGCATCGTGAAGAAAATAAAGAATGCAAATCCATTACGATAAGGCAAGTCTTGACGAGATAAGGGATACGCATAAAATGCTGTTAACATTACCCCTAAAATTGTACCTACGACTGTAACAAAAATGGATATTCCATAGGAATACAAAATCTGACTAAAGTCTTTAAACAGAACATCATATGCTTTTAGACTGAATACTTCTGGGATAAGCTTATACCCATTCGCAACGATACTTGTTTCATCTGAAAAGGATATGGAGAACACCAGTAGCAGTGGAATGATACATAGTAACGAATAGAGTGTAAATATTCCATTTATTATGGCTCTGGATGTTTTAGTTCCTTTATTCATATTAATTCCCCCTAGAATAGCGCATTGTCGCTGTTTATTTTACGGACAATGGAATTGGATATTAACACGAGTCCGAATCCCACTACGGCCTGATAGAGTCCAGCTGCAGAAGACATCCCCATGTCCCCACCAACTAGGAACGTTCGGTAAACATAAGTATCTAAGACGTTAGTCACAGGGAACAATGCACCCGATTCCATAGGAACTTGGTAGAATAAACCAAAGTCTGCTGAGAAAATCTTACCGATTTGCATCAGTGTCATGATAATCATCAAGGGATACAAAAATGGTATCGTAATGTGCTTGATCTGCTTCCATTTATTTGCACCATCTAGCACAGCAGCTTCATAATATTCTTCGTCAATACCCACTACAGCAGCTAAGTAGATGACAACGTAATATCCGATATTCTTCCACGTATTGACTAGCGGTAAGATATACGGCCAGAATTTAGGTTCTGAATACCAATCCAAAGGTTCGATTCCAAGCGCTGGGAAAACCGTAGCATTTATAAATCCCGAATCTCTGCCTAGAAATGCTAATACAAGATAACTTATAACAATCATAGATAAGAAGTATGGGAGTAACATCACGGATTGGAATATCTTAGAAGCATACTTGTTCTTAACTTCATTTAATAGAATCGCAATCCCAACGCCTATCAATAAATTCAACAATATAAATACGGAATTGTACGCCAATGTATTTCTAGTAATTTCCCATGCATCTGATGTTGAGAACAAATACCTGAAATTCTCAAATCCACTCCATGGACTGTGTAAGATCCCATCACGATAGTTCACATTCTTAAACGCAATAATGACACCAAACATCGGTAAATAATTGTTAATTAACAAAAAGATTACACCTGGCGATAACATCAAATAGAGCACTTTATACTTCATTAAATTTCTAAAAAAAGAGTTTTTCTTTCGCCGTGTCTTTATTGTCGGTTCCAGTACTTTAGGCTCTTTGCCCAATACAGGTTGAAGTTTCATATGCGTTCTCCCCTAACCTCCATATTTATTTATCTCTTCTATATGATTAGTATATGGGATTAAAAGGAATGCCTCTATGGTGTAACATGACTTATGAGGTAACGTTATTATGACATATGAGATTACCCACCTAAATACTCCCTACTAGGGAGGACCCCAGAGGACCTGCCCTCTGGACACCCGAAATTTCGGTGCAAGGAGGTAACTTGACTGAAATATGTAGGTGAGTGGTATGAGCGCTTTGTCTCCTGCTTTGCTACGCAAAGGACGGGGACACGCTTCCATACGGCGCAAAAGGACCGAATGCTTTCAGCATCGGTCTACCTTCTTCATAGCGTTAAATTCGGTATTGCTTTCGGTAATCTTGTGGGGTAAGGCTCGTGTGTTTTTTGAACATCTTAGTGAAGTGAGAAATATTATAGTATCCTACGATTTCAGCGATGTCAGCAACTTTGACTGTCGATTGGATAAGAAGGGATTTTGCTTTTTCAACACGACACTTTACAATATAGTCCGATAAAGACATGCCTGTTTCTTTCTTAAATAGACGGGATAAATACGCGGAGTTGAAGTTGACGAATGAGGCTAGATCTTCGCGACTAAAGTCCTCTCCAGTATGCGATTCGATATAGGTGCATATATTCTCAACAACGGACTTAGGAGGCTTATGTGGAGGATGTATCAGATCAAGTCCCCGACTAATGATCTCTAAAGTCCACGCCTTAAGATGACTTAAAGAACGAGTAGCCGTTAGATCATCATACGGACGTTTATCAAGCACCACTTCACGGATCGATATATTATTCTTATGAAGAATATCGTACACCATGTGCAATAACGCGTGATAGAAGAAACCTAGTGTTTCTGCAGATAATTGTTCTTGTTTGCCAAGCAACTCAAATACTTCATCTACCCGTTCTAACAGTTCACCTCTTTTACCTAATTCAAATAGAACAGACAATTCAGGGAACCACGGAACAGGCAGAAGATGATGGGGTTCTTCTATCCGACTTGTAAGCTTCAGTACACTGTTCGATTGAGTTACGTTCTGACGTTCCATTTCTAGTAAGTCGTAGTAGATTTGGGTAAGATTAGCAATGGTAACCGGAGTTCCAATATAACAGGAAAGATGGCAATAAAAGTACCCCGTGCATCCAGCAATATATTGTTTACAGCGTTCCATAAGTTCTTCGATCTGAGGCATTTGTTGTTCATTACCATACAACAGAACAATATTAATCCCACTGCGATCCTGAATCACGATTCCCGGCCAATTGTTTAGAATTATTTCTTCGGCTGCGTTCCGCAAGGCATATTCCATAATCTCTTCATCTCGAATATTAAATTCCCTATCCCACTGTTCAACACTAATAATGATAGGAAGTACTTTACTATCTACATCAAGATAAATATTATAAGACTCCGTTAAATCCCTAATCTGTTCAGGTGTTGATCTCATTCGTTGACCTAGAATGTCCTTCCAGAATCTCTCTATTAGAAGCGGTTTACGCTTTTCCCATAAGCCATAATACTTCTTGTATATCTCATGTGTATGTTTCATATCATGATCTTCTTGAATTTTGTTCAATGCCCTCTCAACGGTCTGCATCAACTGATCATATTTCACAGGCTTCAGTAAATAATCAAAACTCTCTAATTGGATAGCCGTTTGCGCGTAATTAAACAATGCATGTCCTGTCAAAAAGATTGTCTCGGTATGAGGATAGTGTCCCCTCACCCATTCTAAGAGCTGTAGACCAGTCTCCTTGGGCATTTCAATATCACATATCATGATGTCAATTGGAACCGTTCTGAACAGTTCTTTCGCTTCATCCGCATCCATCGCCTTATAGACATGTGCAATCCCAATCTGTTCCCATTGAATATTCTCAATGAGTGCTTGAAGCGCATATTCTTCGTCATCTACAATTATTAGATTATGCATATAATAATCCTCCTCCGCTTTCAGCCAATTCTATCGGGATTCGAATGATGACTACCGCTCCACCATCAGGTCGATTCATAAATGACAAGTTTGCCTCTCCTCCAAATTTCATCCGCAATCTGTTCTCTACATTCCATATTCCAATATGTTGTTTCCAATCATCTACGATATATTGGCCACTATGTAATTGCTCTAACAGCGTAGCTGGGAATCCATCCCCATTATCTATAATAATAATATTTATGAACCGGTCTGGATTGTGAACGTCAGATACCACATGTACTTCTATGACGAAATGTTCCCCTCTATTCTTGAAACCATGAATCACTGCATTCTCTACAAAGGGCTGTACGGTAAGTGGCGGTAACTGAATAACATCGAATGATTCCGCTATGCTAAGTTTGAATAATAGTTTATTAGGAAAGCGTAATTTCTGAATTTCTAAATAATGCTCAATGTGCTCCATTTCCTGATATAGATGAATGAAATCTCTATCTGTACGGATACTAAATCTAAAATAATCAGCTAAATGTTCAGCCATTTTCTGGACCAAATCATACTTTTTAAGCCCTGCTAAACTATAGATAATATTTAATGTGTTTAAATAGAAATGGGGGTTTATTTGCATCTGTAGCTGTTTGTATTCTGCTTCCCCAGTTCTTAACTTCTCCTCATAAATATCAATCTTTAAATGCTGAATTTGAGATATCATCTGATTAAATGTCTTAATAACGAAGTCAAATTCTACGGAATAGTTAGAAACTAATTGAAAGTCTAAATCTCCCCTCGTAGCCGTTCTCATTCCCCTTATCAAAGTCCCCAATGGTTTAAACAACGTCTCCCTTAGAAAAACAAGACTTAATCCCAAGAAACAAAGTGCAACAACTGGCGTCCATCTAATAGCCATTTGAAAAAAAGATAAATTCAACAAAATTCGTTCTTCCGGTAAAAGTACGATAGAAATCACATCGGAAACAGCTGATTTTCTACCGACGAGTAAATAATTTTGCTTATCTACAGGATCTTTAATAATCTGATAAGGTTTATCCAGCCCATTTAAATAACGTGAGACTAACTTAATTTGATCCGATGATAAAGATGTGTCTGATAGCGGCGTACCGTCACTAGAGATCATTAACGAACCGCCCTTCTCTCCCATTTCAACAAACTTTTCCTGATTATTAAGGCTATTCATGTTTATCCAAGCGCCCGCATACAAGTCCTGATTGATCTGAGTAATCTTAACTAGTCCATAATTGCTACCAGCCTTAACAATCTTCCAATTGGCATTCTGTACACGCCCATCTTTCATGATTGCAGTAGGCATCATTTCTTTAATGGTAGTTATCTTATCGTTGTAATGGTCCGGGTTCCCAATGGTAATATCATCTTCGCGTATATTGTATAAGAAGAAAGAATCAATTAAATTATAAAAACTTGTATCGGTTGTAAATTTATTCAGTATTCGCTGCTTGGTTATGGTGTAATCACCACTACCATAGGGAATGAAATATAACGCGATAATATCGGGGTCTGTATCACCCAGACGATATAGATAGCGGCTGGTCGCTTGTAGAACACGTTCATTCTGCTCCATATTCTGAGATAAATGATTGCTATTAATTAGTGATACCTGTTCGCGTACAACTTGAATAGCATATAAATTATTGTAGTAAACAAAAACCATAATTGGGATCATTACGATAGAGAACCCCACAATAAATTTAAAGCGAAGCGATCTTCCAAACTTCATTCTCTCACCCCTTCGCATATGTAAGCGCCAACAAATTGTGCGACTGTATTTCCATATCATTCTAAATCACGGATCATATGGAAGTCTATACCTATTACTTTATTTATTATGATTGATGAATCAAATATAGTAAGCTCATCAATTTCCTAATAAAAGAATAGGAAAAAGGCACCCCATAGAATATAGAGCGCCCTTTACCATTCTTTTCATCTCAATTTTCATTTGTAATCTGTTCTAGAAATGTTATCAACTCTGGATTCGGTTCTGGTTCTTTCAACTTCAAGCTTCTCATAGCTTCTACAACAATACTTAGAACAGCATAATCACGATACCAACGATGATCTGAGGCAACGACATACCAAGGTGAAACGCTACTACATTTCTCCATCACTTCTTCGTAATGTTTGCGATATTGCTTCCAAGATTTCCGTTCCTCTAGATCACTAGGATCGAACTTCCAGTTCTTAGTTGGATCCTCAATACGACTCTTTAACTTCTTCAACTGAAATTCCTTCGATATGTGCAAGAAAATTTTGACGACTAACGTATGATTGTCGTTCAAAAGTTCCTCAAAATGATTGATATGCTTAAATCTTCTCTTTGCTACCTTGTCCGTTATTTGATCGTGCACCCTTGTGATAAGGACATCCTCATAATAAGATCGGTTGAACGTCGTGATTTGACCAAGCGCAGGTGTTTTAGTATGAGCTCTCCATAGAAAATCATGCTGGCTCTCTTCTTCAGTTGGCGTTTTGAAACTATAAGAGGATATCCCTTGTGGATTAAGTCCCGAAAAGACGTGCTTGATTACACCATCCTTTCCACTACAATCCATTCCTTGAAACACAAACAAAACAGCCTGTTTCTTACCCGCTACAAGCATCTCCTGTAACTCTTGTAACTCTTCTTTCAATTTCAAAGTTTCCTCTAGGATTTCCTCTTTACTCAGAATCCCACCCGTATCACTAGGATCAATGGCGCTAAGATCCACCTTCTTCTTTACAGGCAATGCAAATGGTTTGGGCATCCTTTCCATCCTCCATAAATAGCAAATTTGGACACTTTGATTGTAAACCATGAATAACATCGTTATATTGAATTAAAGCAACATGCTTTGACTAATATTCTAATCATAGATTATTTGCCTATTATTAACAAACAATATAATCACCCTTACATAATAAGAAAAGCCTACTCATTCGTGAGTAGACCTTATACGTTTCGAACGTTCTAAATAACGTTGATAAATCCATATCGAACCTGTTAACCAACAGGCACTCATTAAGTATCCTCCCAAGATGTCACTTGGATAATGAACTCCTAAATAAATGCGACTTACACCAATGAGTGTAATAAATAGTGAACTTAGAATAATGATCGTAACCCGCCCAACTGCGGTCGGGACATGTTTCCATAATAAAAAGGCAATAACGCCATACAACGTGAATGCAGCCATAGAATGCCCACTAGGAAAGCTATAACCATGAGCTTCAGCGATGCGGTTAATGTCTGGTCGAGCACGCTTAAATATTAACTTCAATAACGTATTCAACAACGAAGAACCAATCACTACACACACTAGAAAAACAAGTTCGGTACGGTGACCTAAAAATATGTAAAGTATAAACATAACTACGAACGTAATTATCGCTATGGAGAACCCATTACCAATCATCGTGAACAACTTCATGATTGTAGTTAATTGAGGCGATTCGAGACCCTGAATCAGATTGATCATAGTATTATCAAAATTCTTAATCTTGGTGTTACTAACAAATACAGCAATCAGACCAAAACTAATAGCACATACAATGGAGATCATGAGAGTCTTTGATAATTCAAGCTTCCTATTATTCATAAGTCATGTCTACCCTTCATGTTTTTATTTTCTTAACATACATATAATTTCTATGAAGCTACATTATGGACTTACTACAAAGTAAATAGTACTATTCAAACATAGGTTTAAACAGGAGGAGTCCCGTCTATGGAATATTTAACAACCTCACGTATGGAGGAAATATTACAAGAACATCATCAGTACTTTTTCAGTGGCCGAACATATGACTTTCAATTTCGGATACAACAATTAACGAAGTTAAAAGAGGCCATAAAGCGCAATGAACAACAGATTATGTCAGCCCTATATCAAGATTTAGGAAAAAGTGAATTTGAATCCTACGCTACGGAAATCGGTCTGACGTTAGATAATATCGGATATATGATGAAACATTTGAAACAATGGATGAAGCCACGAAAAGTAAAAACACCCATTCACCAATATCCATCTAAAAGTTTTATCCTACAGGAACCCTATGGAACCGTATTAATTATAGGTCCCTTTAACTATCCTTTCCAATTAGTCATTGAACCACTCGTCGGTGCTATCGCTGCTGGTAACTGCGCCGTGCTCAAACCTTCAGAGAATACACCTACCGTATCAGCTATCATTACTACTATCATAAAGGAAACATTCGAAGAATCCTACATTCGAGTGATTGAAGGCGAACGTGAAACAACATCGATCCTGATTCATGCACCTTTTGATTATATCTTTTTTACGGGAAGTGTACCTGTAGGGAAGATAGTCATGGAGGCTGCAGCCAAGAATCTCGTTCCTGTCACGCTTGAACTTGGTGGAAAAAGCCCTGTAATTGTAGATCGAACAGCAAATATTAAGCTAGCCGCCAAACGTATTATATGGGGAAAACTCTTAAATACAGGACAGACATGTATAGCACCTGACTATGTCATCGCTCATGCAGAGATTAAAGAAGAACTGATTGAGACCATGAAAACTGTCATAATAGACTTTTACGGAACAGATGCCAAACAAAGTAAAGACTATGGACGCATTGTCAATGAACGGCAATATGAAAGACTCGCTACTATTTTGGAAAAGGATCGTGCTCAAGTTCTATATGGTGGTCATGCAGTCAAGGAGGACCTTTATATAGAGCCTACCCTATTAGCTGTTGGATCGCGAGCTGATGCTTGTATGCAAGATGAGATTTTCGGACCCATTCTACCTATCATGGCGTACCATGAGCTTGAAGAAGCCATTCAGATCATTCATAGTCGTCCGAAACCATTGGCTGTATATTTATTTACAGAGGATAAGGATACTGAGAATGAAGTGCTGAGACGTGTCTCCTTTGGAGGCGGATGTATTAATGATACCCTCTCACATGCCGCTAGTGTCCATCTCCCTTTCGGAGGCGTAGGGAATTCAGGTATAGGTGCTTATCACGGAAGAAGTAGCTTTGAGCTCTTCTCTCACAATAAAAGTATTATTAAGAAAAGTACAAAGTTAAGTATTAACGTTGTTTTCCCTCCTTATGGGAACAAAATAAAATTACTCAAGAAATTATTGAAATAGTGGCTCGTAATCATGATAAAAAGGGCTCTATCCTTTAGGAAATCCTAAGGATAAAGCCCTTTTTTGCATTGATTTACTAATTAAAACACCTTCTGCTCCTGACGATCATCCTTGATCATCTCCACGGCTTCTTTGAAGCGTAGCGCATGCACGATCTCCCGCTCACGCAGGAACTTCAAACTGTCCTGTAGATCCACATCATCTGTCATATCGATCAGCCACTGGTATGTAGCCCGTGCTTTCTCCTCAGCAGCTATGTCCTCATACAAATCAGCGAGAGGGTCTCCCTTGGCTTGAATGTATGCAGCTGTGAATGGAACCCCACTTGCATTCTCATAGAATAGCGCACTGTCATGGGCGGCGTAATGGGGACCAAGCCCCGCAGCCTTCAGTTGTTCAACTGAAGCATCTTTGGTTAGTTTGTAAATCATGGTCGCGATCATCTCAAGATGAGCGAATTCTTCCGTCCCGATATCCGTAAGAAGTCCAATAACCTTATCAGGTATCGTATACCGCTGATTTAAGTAACGTAGCGCAGCAGCCAACTCTCCATCAGCACCACCATACTGTTCTGCCAAATACCTAGCCATTTGAGGATCACACTTACTAACCCTTACAGGATATTGTAACTTCTTCTCATACACCCACATGAACTAACCTCACCTCCGTTAGATTCTAGACTTGCCAAGGCCAAGGGGATTGTGACCATTGCCATGGAAACCTTGAAAAAGCATGACCAAAATTCATAAGAGGTCCGTATACTTCCTGGAACTGATGCGCAAGTCGCATTCTTTCTTGACTAAGCTGGTTATACTGTTGGATGCTTTTAAGATCATCAGGATGAGTATCTAGAAATAAATTGAGTTCTACAAGAGCAAAATCTACAGTTTGAAGTTGTTCCAGCCATTCATAATACTGTTCATCGCACTGTGTAAACTCCATCAAGAAGTCCCCCCTTGCGATTGTCTAGCAGTATATGGACTGTATAGTGCTGGCCAAAGTGTTCCCCGTCTTAAAGCTTCGGAAAGACTATACTGTGGCCAACCCAATGGCTGGAATTGAATGAATTGATTAGGTGGTACCACATAAGTCCTACAGAGTAGTGGCGGACAGGGATCAAAAGGACCAATAAAAGGTGTATAACTTCGTATCTGTGAGTTCAACAAAAGTCTCCTCCTTAAGAATCATAATACCTAGCGCAACATGCGTCTTTGTAATAAGCATATGTCGTCAGCCCAGAAAATGAACTAAAATAAGACAAAAAAACTCCTTGGCTTGGCCAATAAATCAGCTTTAACCAAAAGGAGCTTAAAGATAACGGGATGATCCAGCCATATCCCACTTGGCTAAATCATCCCGTTTAGTAAATTCATTCAAAACTTAATTTTGATATGGAATAAGCCCGCTTTACGCATGGCTACATAAATAATAATGACCAACGGCCCAATAAAGAAACCGATAACTCCAACTAATTTGAAACCAATATACATGCTAATAAGAGCAGGCAGCGCTCCGATACCAACAGCATCACCTATAATTTTAGGTTCAAGAACACGACGCCATACCGTGATTACAATAAAGAGGATCACTAATCCTAGCGCTGTATAGGTATTCCCAACAATCATTAGATATATGGCCCAAGGGATTAGAACCGAACCTACACCAAGAATAGGTAGCAGATCGACGACAGTGACTAATAGTGCGACAGCTAATGGATAAGATACCCCCAAGATTAGCAGACCTAAGAGCGTAACGACATATGTCGAGATACTTAAGATAAGCTGGGCACTTAGAAATCCGAAGATTGACCTTTTGAGACTAAGGATCACTTCATTCACTTGGCTCTGTGACTTTTCTTCAAAGAAAGATAGAACGCTATAACGCATCGTATCGAGACTGAAACTAAACAAATACACAGCCACACAAAAAACAATGAAGAATATAAACATATCCGGTATCCCTTTAGCAAAAGACAGAAATGAAGATGAAACCGTATTTACTATAGATTGAACATACGAAGTCAAATTAGATAGAAACTGTTGTAAACTCGTTGCCACATCAGGCTGAAGACGGTCAAATAACCCTTCTGCCTGAATCATCGCGTCTTGAATAAAATCATTAGCACTTGAGAAATAACTAGGTGCGTTCTTCCAATACTCGACGAGTTGAGTAAACACTTGAAGTCCCAAAATATAGACTAACAATAAAATCAAGAGTAGAAATAGAGTACAAGTGATGGTGGATGCCGTAATTCGGTTTAGCTTCAACCGTTGCATTAGAAACACATTACCCGGCTCAATGAATATAGCTACTAATGCTGCGAGAAGAAATGGCGAACCGATCGTAAAGAGACCATAAATGAATAGAAGACTTAGCGCAATGAATATTAACTGCTTCCCAGACATTCCTCACATCCTTTAGAGATCATCCTGCTCTGTTTGCCTCACGGTGTCTGCTCGTATAATCATGACCCTAGTAATACGCAATTTAGTCGCTTCCTCTACCTGAAATATGAAATTACCGATCTGCACATGATCGCCTTTGGCAGGACTTCCCTCTAGTTCTTTGAACAACCATCCTCCGATGGAGTCGACTTCATTATCCTCAATCAAAACACCAGTGAGATCATTCACATCCTCAATAAGCATTCTCCCCTTTACAGAGATAATATCGCCATCGATTTCCACATTCTCGCGTTCATCATCCTCGAATTCATCATATAAATCTCCAACGATTTCCTCTAGGATTTCTTCCGCTGTTAGGAGTCCAGCCGTTCCGCCATACTCATCTACAACAAGTGTAAGCTGGGCATGCTTCTTCTGCATTAGGCGGAGGACTTGGCTGATCTCCATGGATTCAGGCACATTTAATATCGGCCGAAGCATGGATGTAAGATCCTCTTGTTGTTCCTTGTTCGCAAGTAGAAGATCCGTAATATGAATAAAACCAAGAATCTGATCTTTATCTTCTAATGCAACAGGGTAACGAGAATGCTTGGTCTCATTAATTATCTTTATGTTGTCTTCAAGAGGTAAATTCACATATAAGCAAACCATATCTGTTCGAGGTAACATAACCTCCCGCGCTAACAGATCTGAGAATTCAAAAATATTGTCCATAAGTTTCATTTCTTCTTTGTCAATCACACCACTACGAGCGCTCTGATTCATTAATAAACGGATTTCTTCCTCAGAATGTGCCCCTTCTGCCTCACTGGCTGGTTGAATGCCTATCAGCCGAAGTAAGGCATTTGCTGAAGCATTCAATACCCAAATAAACGGGAAAAATATTTTGTAAAAAAAGATCAACGGAGCAGAAAGGGCAAGTACTGTTCCTTCTGTTCTTTGAAGCGCTATGGACTTCGGAGCTAGTTCTCCTAATACAATATGTAAGAAGGTAATCAAACTGAAACCAATTACAACACCAACCGTTGTAATCAGCGTTGGATCCGTAATACCTAACTTAAACATGATTGGTTCAACAAGAAGGTCCGAAATAGCTGGCTCACCGAGCCAACCAAGTGCCAGAGAAGTAAGTGTGATTCCAAATTGTGTTGCTGATAGATAAGAATCCAGCTTATTGTTAACTTTCAGCGCAAATCCAGCCAACTTATTCCCTTCACTGACCAATTGCGTAATACGTGTTTGACGTATTTTCACAAGTGAAAATTCAGCCGCGACAAATACGCCATTCAACAATACAAGCAGCAATACTAGAGTTATATTTATTGTAAGTTCCCCGATTGCAAACTCTGTATGCAATACGAACGCCTCTTTTCTATAAACGGTTTGCGGTTCTTAATTTAAAGTCCACGTCTTTATAATACATATCTGCTACGAGAAGGTTTGGACCACAACATCCTACAGCATCACAATGACAATTCACTTTTTGGTTCAGCGGATGACCATTCGTCCATTGATTGAAAATATCTTCAAGTGATTCATTCTTAATGTTCCCAAACGGAGGAATATCTGCAAAATCTGTCACATAAACATCCCCAGAAAATAAATTCACATTCACTCGGTTACGACCATCGGGGTCATTTCGAACTGTGACATTCTTTGATTCCTTTAATCGACGAAGCAACTTCAAATCTTCCTCCCGATCACTACAGGCATAAAACGGAAGTGTGCCGAACAACATCCACACAGACTCATCACGTGAATCAAGTAAGCCATATATAGATTTGCGCATATCTTCTAAGGATAATACCGGAAGGTTTGAAGCAAAGTTTGATGGATACATAGGATGAACTTCATGACGTTGACAGCCCATATCTACAATCAATTGATGAATCTCATCTAGCTTCGTATGTGTTCGATAATTAATCATGGATTCGGCTGAGATGTACATGCCAGCATCGGTAAGTTTACGCGTATTCTCAATCATCGTGTCATATAGACGATAAGCCGCTTCCTTACTTACGGGACGTCCACTGTTTGCAAATCCTACCTCATGAAAATCATCTCCGTTCAAGTAATTGAACGACATATGCATAACATCTAGGTAAGGAAGAAGCTTCTCATAGCGATCCATACCCATCGTCAAATTAGAGTTCATCTGTGATTTGATTCCACGTTCTTTCGCATATTTCAGCAAAGGAACGATGACTTCATCTACAGTTTGCTTACGAAATAGAGGTTCTCCACCCGTCATACTTATCGTTTCCAAATGTTCTACTTGGTCCAATCTTTTGAGCATTAGATCCAATGAAAGAGATTCAGGTTCTTTCATAACAAGCATATCTCCCACTGCACAATGTTCACATCGCATATTACAGAGATGAGTAACTGTCATTTCTACGCTAGTCAGGACATGCTGTCCATACTTGCGAAGTGAATTTATAGGTTCCCATTGATCATACCCTGGTGATATTTGTTGCATGTTCGTAGATCTTGCATTTTCTTCTGTAATCATATTATCCACCCTGTTCCCTTTATTAACCAACTATATAATAAGCCCAAACGTTTACTATATATCATATCACGAAGAGGGTATTAAATCATTTTTCTTGATAATACATTTCTTGTTAACCATTCAAATATATTATTATCCCAATGCTCATCATAATCATACCTACCACCAAAAGTAGCCGTATACATCGTCAAAAAAAACCATGATACAACGACGGCTTTAGCGATAGTAGCACATCTTTGTGCCCACAATCACATTAGCTTTTCATAATGTCGTTGTTTCATGGAATTCTTATAAAATCGTTGTTTCGCCAAATGTGTCTAATCCTTCAACTTGTGTAATGACGATGGACAACTGTTGCGTCAAATCCATATCATAAGGTGCTTTTAGTACTTCACCAAATTCGTTAGTCAGAACACGAACTACAGGACGTTGAGGGATACTTGGATCTATTCTACACACCACTCCGGTCTCTCCCGAACTAAGCTTAACACTCATACCCGGTGGATAAATGGCGACCTTATCACGAAATACTTGTAGCTTCTTCTGATCAAACATAGTACCCGAACCCCCATACAGGATCTCCATGGCTTGATGTGGTAGCATCGCTTTCTTATACACACGATGAGAAGTCATCGCATCATATGAATCAGCCATTCCTAACCATTGAGCAAACTCATGAATTTCAGAACCTTTCAGCCCTCGTGGATACCCTGTACCATTCAGCCTTTCATGATGCTGTAACGCACAGTGGGCTGCAAGTAAAGGAATGTCAGGTTCACCTTTCAGTATTTTAAAACCTAATTCCGTATGAGACTTAATTTGTTCGAATTCCTTGTCATCCAGTCTTTCAGGCTTTAGTAATACCTCAAGTGGAATCTGAGTCTTACCAATATCATGTAGAAGTGATCCTATGCCAAGCACTTTAAGCTGTTCGTGAGATAAGCCACTTGCAGCACCAAGAATTAATGTATATATACATACATTTAACGAATGCCTGTACAAATAATGATCGGTTTGGTTCATATCCATAAGCATGATCATCGTCACTTCTTGGCTATTCAGATCATCTAGAATGGACTGCATTACAACAGAGAAGTCTCTGCCCAAATGACGGTACCCACCAATCCCTCGTGAGGTTATTGACGATTCCGATATTTTTTGAAAACTTGATTGAATAGTACGTAGGGCTTTGCGCCGTGTTTCTTCGTGTAAGACCTCAGGAATAACAATATCCTCTGTTAATACATCTTGAATATATACATAATCGATCCCAATTCCCATTAATCTACGAATCAGATTATTCGTTAATTCCACGCCTACTGCCAATAGTGTAACGCCATCAGCACTATATATTTTCTTGCCTAATTTCATGCCTTCTTTAAGCTTCTGCACAGGTACTAGTCGCAAAGTATATCCTCCTACATGGATGAATAATGTCATGATACATCAAATCCGTTACAATGATCTCCTAATCGAGAACAATATGCTTGGATGCGATTAGTTTAGTATAAATATCCAGAATACAGCGGCAAGTACAAATCGATAGATTGCAAAGTGAGTAAGTCTAATTCGCTGTATATGTTTCATAAAGGCCAGTACTACGAAATACGCAACTACAAATGCTACGAGAAACCCTATTGCAAATACGCCTATAGTCTCACTATTAAAATATCGGTATGAATCGAGTAATTCATAACCCGATGCAGCACACATAATGGGAATAGCGATCAAAAAGGAGAAATCTGCGGATGCTTTATAACTAACACCGCTTAACATCCCTCCAGAAATGGTAGAACCAGAACGTGAAAATCCTGGCCATAGAACAGATATAATCTGATATAATCCGATTAACAACGCTTGCTTGTAAGTCATGTCATCTAATTCATGCGCTGTTACATTTGACTTGGATTTGTTAAACCATTCTGCAAAGATCATAAATATACCACCTGCTACTAATGCCCATACTACGGTGTTTGCACTAAACAAACTTTTAATAAAATCTCTCGCAAAAAAAGCGACAATAAGTGCAGGAGCAATCCCCAATATCACATGGATAAGGTCAAGCCCTTTCTTTGATGTAGTTCCAACAAGGGTTGATTTATTATTCCGTTTAATTCCGAGCAACCCCAATATTCGGCGCCAATACACAATAGCAATTGCAAGGATAGCCCCTAATTGAATAACAATTTCAAAGGTTTTCATAATATCTGTTTGATCATCAAATCCCATTGCTTTGGACGTTAAGATCATGTGCCCCGTAGAAGATACCGGTATGAATTCTGTAATACCTTCCACAATTCCAAGAATAATTGCTGTAATCGTATCCATTATATCCTCCTAAATGTTTCTGTTCTAAATAACCTATTCTATGTTGAAATCCTGATAACTTAGACTACAGAGTGCCATCTTATCTCATGACAATCCTCGAGACTACCCGGACGTTGAAGTTCAATGCTTAACAAGTCCCTCAGAAATTCTGGTAGAATAAATGTTCTATCCGTACCCTTTGCAATTCTTTCATAACCTATTCCAAAAGTGAACATATCAATGGTACCTACCACATACTCTTGATCATCACATAAAGGAATACCATTGATACTAACGCTTATCACCCTATCATAAGGGATTCGGGTACTGTCGTACAATACCTCTGCTCCATCAAGTGCTATACTCCCTAATACCTTCCCTCGAAATCCATACCCAAAAATCTTCTTTTCCTTATACTCAGACAATAGACTTTGTTCTAACGTATATCGAATATCACTACCTTTTAACTTAAGAATACAAGGATTAATGGGTGACGGACATAATTGATGTAACATGCCTACTGTGATATTTCCCTCCGGGAGAGATCCTAGCAATTGCCCCGTATTAACCATAGCAATTTCAGTCTTTGTGAATTGACGTAACGATTGTGCCATCATGTTACCAAAAGGAGACTCCTGCCCCTCTTCATTCAGTAATAAAGCATGATCTGTTAGCGTTATTGTACGTTGTAACACCTTTTCGGCTTGATTACGATGAATCTCCAAAGCTGTAGTAATCCTGTCATCCTTTTGCATCGGATCTACAGGTAAACACCCTCCCCATACCACTTTGAATCTCCCATCAACATCACGCTCCATAACCACTTTGCCTACAAATTGTCCAAACTTACCCGCACCACAAATACTCGTATTACCGATGTGTATTGGCTCTTCGAGTAAGTGATGTGTATGTCCACCCAGAATTAGATCTATCCCATCTACGTTTGTCGCGAGTTCACGATCTGTTGGTAGACCTAAGTGAGATAAAAGAATAAGAATATCAACTTGTGGTCTTAGGATAGCAATCTGTTCCTTTATTGCGATTTCAGGATCAATAGCCTCCCATCCAAGAAGTCTGTAGAATTCATCAAATGGTGCGGTTACGCCAATCATTCCTATATTGATATTTCCTTTAGTTATGATCGTATGTTCCTTCATCCAACTCGGACAATGACCACTAGCTAATTCACGAATATTGCAGCACACGACGGGACACAACAATCCGCTATAAGCTCTCTCTAACATTTCAGGTGTGAAAGTAAGACCCTCATTGTTACCTATCGTAATCGCGTCGTAGTTCGTTAAATTAATGATATCCGTATTCACTAGCCCAACACTACCTTCTGTCTCTACTGACATGCGATCCATATGATCACCTATATCCAACAGAAGAAGGGGACTGTCTGAAGCAAGATTTTTTTCTGTGGTTATCAATCCAGCGATGGAACTTACCATTTCAAAATGACTATGAATATCATTGGTATGTAGAATGGTTAGTCTTTCTTTCTGAATCTGTATCATGATGATTGTCCCCCCTTTCTCTATTCTTCCTAATTCAATCAAATCTATTTCAAGACTGCCCACCCGTTTGCTTCCTCTTAATGCTTACGCTTAATCATAACATTTCCTTAATGATTGTGGTATATTGAAGGGGAAAACCGACATAATACGAGGTGCATAAATATGATAATAAAAATTAGACTTTTTGCTGGAATAGCTGAACTATTAAATACTACTGTACTCGATTTCTCAATAGATCAGTTGCCCATCAGCGTGGATCAATTAAAAGTTTTACTTTCTTCTACTTATCCTGAGGCATCATCCCAAATTTCAGTATCCTTCTTTGCTGTTAATGAAGAATATGCTACTGGTGAAATGATGATTACAGTGAACGATGAAGTCGCTCTTATCCCACCGGTATCTGGAGGAGATGGACACAAATCACTCGTAGAAAGAAGTTCAGATGGCATGTATGTCATCACGGACGAATCGCTATCTATTGAAGAAGTATATTCCAAAGTACTAAACAATAATCATGGCGCTACGCTCTCCTTCGTCGGAACCACTAGAGAAATGACTGGAGACAAGCGAACCGTACATTTAGAATATGAAGCCTATATCCCAATGGCATTAACCTATTTAGAAAAAATTGGAACCGAATTGAACATACGTTGGCCAGGTACGATTTGTGCCATCTCACATCGAATCGGAAAGGTTGATATCCAAGAAGTCAGTGTGATCATTGCCATTTCTTCAGCACATCGAGATATTTGCTATGAGGCAAGTCGATATGCCATTGAAAACTTAAAACAATCTGTTCCTATTTGGAAAAAGGAGATTTGGGATGATGGACACAAATGGAAGGGGGTTGACCAACAAGAAACTTGGGACCCCCTCTCACGTTAATAGCGTATATCCAATTTCTTCTTGTTATGATATATTTATTTACAAATATTAAGTGAGGTGCTTCCTCTTGAGAGTTCATGTAACTGATTTAAAACCAGGAGATATTTTGCAAGCGGATACTTTTAATGATAAAGGCCTTCACGTCTTAAAGAAATATGCTGAATTAGGAATGACTGAAATAAATAAACTGATTCAGCATGGCGTTGATTATGTGGATGTCGAGTCTCTTACTACGACTAACAATGTATCAACTAAGAACCAGGAGTCTCTATCCAAAGCTACACCTCATTTAGCAAATGCTATTGATGGATTCGAGAATATATTTATGGAAGCTATCAGTACAGGGAAAATAAACAGTAGTATGGTTGACGACATCTTCCATCCTCTAGTTGATGAATTATCAGACCAATCAGATGTTGTATCTTTATTGTTAGCGAATGACTTCACTGATGATTATACTTATCAGCACTCTATGCAAGTTGGGATGTTATCTTATTATATTGCCACTTGGCTTGGATACGCGAAGAAGGATGCCTATGCAGCTGGCAAAGCAGGTTATTTACAGGATATAGGTAAATGTAGAATCCCTCGGGAACTACTTAACAAACCCACTAAATTAACGCAGGAAGAATTTGAAGAAATGAAGCTACACACCACTTATGGTTATGAAATCATTCGTAGTTCTTCTATTGATGAAGCATGCGCGTTAGTTGCTCTACAACATCATGAACGCGACGATGGCAGTGGATATCCCCTTAGATTACATGTACATAATATTCATCCATTTTCACAAATCACAGCAGTAGCGGATGTGTTTAGCGCGATGACAACGAATCGTGTGTATCAATCCAAACAAGAATTATTAACCGTTCTTCGTGAGATATACAGCTTAAGCTTCGGTAAATTGAATGCCAAACCTACACAAGTCTTTATTAGACATATGCTTCCAAACTTCATTGGAAAAAACGTCCTCTTATCCGATGGTCAGATAGGAACAATCGTCATGACAAACCCTATAGATTCATTTCGTCCGCTCATCCAGATCGAGTCTACATTTCTAGACCTTTCCACCGAACGAAATTTATCTATTGAAAAATTATTTATGTAGTATAGCAAAAACAGGCTACCTTATACAAGGTAGTCTGTTTTTGCTATACTCATACATTCTGTCTCTCCTGTCCTGAAGCTACCCGCAGTTCATCAGCTAATCGACCAATCTCCTTCTTCTCTTCACGAGTCTTAGCTGTTCCCCACGCTGGCTTGAGATACTTTTCAATGATTGCATTCGCATCCTTTATTTCCACTCTAGCTAGCCCCTCTTTCGCGTAATAATCTTGCAAGTACTTCGTAGGTTCAACTACTCCAATCTCCGTACTTGTGAAACCAAATGAAGGCGAACATGCCTTACGTATCTCGTAATGGAGATGAGCACCTGTACTTATCCCTGTACTTCCTTGAAGCCCCACCTTATCCCCTCTAAGTACCTTATCCGCAACCTGAACCATAGCCTTAGATAAATGAGCATAACAATGCAGATACCCCTTGTCGTCCTTAATTGCTACCACGAAACCATAGCCTCCAAATCCTGAGCCTTTCACTCCTTCTTTAGCAT
Organism: Paenibacillus antarcticus; assembly: GCF_001637225.1. Lineage (GTDB taxonomy): Bacteria > Bacillota > Bacilli > Paenibacillales > Paenibacillaceae > Paenibacillus_AQ > Paenibacillus_AQ antarcticus. The sequence continues at coordinate 57,188 of NZ_LVJI01000024.1, read as the reverse complement.
GAATGACTTCTCCTGCTACAAATGCGTATAGTGGGCCCGAAGATGGTGTAGTTACAAGATCAACGCCTCTGTGAAACTTGGGTACTTTATTAATTGGATCTATCCGCATGCCGAATGGACTCATGAGTCTAAATGATTCAAATGGGTTCATCGCTATCCTCTCTCCTTTTCCTTCCAATCAACTACCAATCTGGTCATATATTCTATTCTTATAATCTATTCCTGCTTGTGCGTTTCCTTTGATGGATTGAGAGTCAATAAAGGGCATCCATAGATCTTTAACGATTTGACTAGGGACACCCTTTTCTGTAGGGGGAAAATAGATGGTGTGAATCGCTGCGCTACTGTGAGTAAATACAATTTCCAGAAACCATTTCAAAAGGAACAATTCCTAAATATGAATCTCTGTTATCGCTTTCGTTCTGAACAATAAAAGATGTGCTTAAAAGTGTGTTTATTCCATTCGACTAAAACCTAAAAATAACAGGTCGAGGATAACCCTCTTGACCTGTTATTTTAAAGAAACGTCTCTATTTCAGACATCCGTTGTCTTCACATAAAGTTAATCTACTTTTGACCAGATATAAAAAAACATGTCTGAGCTTCTTGAACACCAAAGTGTAGAAGATAACCGAGACATGTTTTTACATGTTACTTAAGATACGGTAAGACAAGGGTTAACCAATAGAACCTTCCATCTCGAACTTGATGAGACGGTTCATTTCTACTGCATACTCCATTGGAAGTTCTTTAGTGAACGGTTCAATGAAGCCCATAACGATCATTTGAGTTGCTTCTGCATCTGTAAGACCACGGCTCATTAGGTAGAAGAGTTGATCTTCTGATACCTTAGATACAGTAGCTTCATGCTCAAGTGTGATGTTGTCATTCATGATCTCATTATAAGGAATCGTATCTGAAGTGGATTCGTTATCTAAGATCAATGTATCACACTTGATGTTAGATTTAGCCCCTTCTGCTTGGCGTCCGAAGGAAGCCAGACCACGATAGGTTACCTTACCACCATGTTTACTGATGGACTTAGATACAATCGTAGATGTTGTGTCTGGTGCTAAATGAATCATTTTAGCTCCAGCATCCTGATGTTGACCTTTACCTGCAATTGCAATGGACAATACCATTCCTTTTGCTCCACGGCCCTTAAGAACGACAGAAGGATATTTCATCGTAAGTTTGGAACCGATGTTACCATCTACCCATTCCATTGTTGCATTTTCTTCTGCTACAGCACGTTTTGTAACTAGGTTATAAATGTTCGGTGCCCAGTTCTGAATCGTTGTATAACGCACGCGTGCGTTCTTCTTACAAATGATCTCAACAACTGCACTGTGTAGTGAGTTCGTACTATATACAGGCGCTGTACAGCCTTCCACGTAATGAACATGGCTATCTTCATCAGCGATGATCAACGTACGTTCGAATTGTCCCATGTTCTCGGAGTTAATGCGGAAGTATGCTTGTAGAGGCAACTCACATTTAACACCCTTAGGTACATAGATAAAGCTTCCTCCGGACCAAACTGCACTGTTCAAGGCTGAGAATTTGTTATCCGTTGTTGGAATAACAGTACTGATATATTCCTTAACAATTTCCGGATGCTCTCTAAGTGCCGTATCCATGTCCATGAATATAACGCCTTGATCTTCAAGATCCTTCTGCATACTATGATATACAACTTCTGACTCATACTGTGCAGATACCCCAGCAAGGAACTTCTGCTCAGCTTCAGGAATCCCAAGCTTATCGAAAGTTTCCTTGATTTCGGAAGGAACTTCCTCCCATGTTTTCCCTTGTTTGTCGGAAGCTCTTACGAAATATTGAATTTCATTGAAATCCAAATCATCCATATTCCCACCGAAATTAGGCATAGGCATTTTCTCGAATTGTTCCAACGCCTTCAGACGGAATTCAAGCATCCATTCTGGTTCGTCCTTAATACGAGAAATTTCTCTAACGATCTCGGGCGTTAAACCTTTTCCTGTCTTAAAAATGGACTCATGTTCATCGCGAAATCCATATTTATACTCTTCTAACTCTGGTGATTTCTTAGCCATGTATTTCAACTCCCTATCATTATTTGTTGAACTGTTCCTCATCAATCACTTTCCGTAGTGCATTCCAAGAGAGCGTTGCGCATTTAATACGTGCAGGGAACTTATTTACTCCAGATAAGGCTTCAATATCTTCATATTCATCAAATTGAACGTCATTCCCAAGCATGAGCTGTGAGAAACGTGCAATCATTTCCTTAGCTTCTTCCAGTGTCTTACCTTTAACTGCTGCCGTCATCATGGAGGCAGAGGACATACTGATCGAGCATCCATCTCCCGTATATCTTGCATCTTCAACGACACCATTATTGACCTTAAGCTGAAGTGAGATTTTATCGCCACACGTAGGATTGTTCAAATCCACCGTTATAGCGCCTTCTTCAAACTTCCCCTTATTACGTGGGTTTTTATAATGATCCATGATTACTTGCCGGTATAAATCATCAAGTTGCATCGCCAAAATACTCCTTTGTCTGGATTAAGGCACTTATAAGACGATCAACGTCATTTTTGGTATTGTACAAGTAGAAGCTCGCACGAACCGTTGAATTAACATTCAACCATCGCATGAGGGGCTGACAACAATGATGTCCCGCTCTTACGGCTATGCCACTTGCATCAAGTACGGTAGCCACGTCATGAGGATGAACTTCACCTAGATTAAAGGTGACAAGTCCCACTTCACGCGTACGAGGGCCATATATTGTTATCCCCTTGACCTCTGACAAGCTATCCATAGCGTATGCTGCTAATTCAATTTCATGACGTTCAACGTTATCCATGCCGATGTCATTAAGGAAATCAATAGCAGCACCTAATCCGACAGCACCCGCAATGATAGGCGTTCCGCCTTCAAACTTCCACGGTAGTTCTTTCCATGTTGATTCGTAGAGGCCTACTTCATCAATCATTTCTCCTCCAAATTCAACCGGATCCATAGACTCCAGCAGTGCCTTCTTGCCGTAAAGTACTCCAATTCCGGTTGGACCACACATTTTGTGAGAAGAGAAAGCATAGAAATCACTATCTAAATCTTGAACATCCACCTTCATATGTGGCGTGCTCTGAGCGCCATCCACTACAAGAATAGCACCATTGCGATGAGCAATTTCAGCAATCTGTTTAACGGGATTCACGACTCCCATAACATTAGATACATGTGCAATGGCTACGATTTTAGTCTGAGCTGTTACAGCTTTTTCTACTTCAGCCAGATCCACCGATCCATCTGTTTGCAAAGTAATATATTTGAGCGTAGCACCGGTAGCTTTAGCTACCTGCTGCCACGGAATGAGATTGCTATGATGTTCCATTGGTGTAATCACGATTTCGTCACCTTCAACACATACAGCGCGTGCATACGATGAAGCAACCAAATTTAAAGCCGATGTAGTCCCTCGAGTGAAGATAATCTCTTGTGTACTTTTGGCATTAATGAAACGGGCCACCTTTTCGCGAGCACCTTCATATGCATCTGTAGCACGGCTACCGAGCGTATGCACTCCACGATGCACGTTCGCATTGTCCCATTGATAATAATGCTGCAGTGCATCAAGAACCACACGAGGCTTCTGAGAAGTAGCTGCGCTATCCAAATATACTAATGGATGTCCATTGATCTCCTGCTGCAAAATAGGGAATTGCTCCCGCACGTCAAGGTTCATCGTCCCAACTTCCTTTCAACCAATGCTTGAAGTTGCGTCCGTAAACCTTCAAGTGGAATTTGAGATACAACTGGAGCCAAGAATCCGTAAATAATCAAAGCTTCAGCCTCTGTACGGGAAATACCACGTGACATTAGGTAATAGACTTGTTCTGCATTCACTTGTCCAACAGATGCAGCATGTCCTGCGGTAACATCATCTTCATCAATTAGAAGAATTGGGTTAGCGTCTCCACGTGCTTTCGGACTTAGCATCAACACTTTTTCAGTCTGCTGTCCGTCTGCTTTGGAAGCACCATGTTCAATTTTCGTAATACCATTGATAATCGCTGTAGATTGTTCACGTAATACAGCACGTGTAATCATTTGGCTAGGTGTATTCTTACCGAAATGCTGCGCTCTTGTTGTGTAGTTAAGCTTCTGTGCGCCAGATCCAACAGCAATTACCTTAGCATCTGTCGATGCTCCGTTACCTTTGAGAATAGAACTTGTATCGCTCATTGTATTCCCGTCATTCATCTCACCAACGATCCACTCAATGACACCATCGTTCTCTACGACAGCACGACGGTAACTTAAATCAGTTACTTCATTGCCAAATTGATGAACCGTAGCATAACGAACCTTAGCTCCAGCTTTTACAAATACTTCAACAGAACCATTATGAACAACATTACCCTCAATCTCACCAGATACATAATTATCAACATACGTTACAGAACTGTTAGTATCTGCAATGATCAGTATATGTGGAGCAAATGTTGATTGTTCCTCATCTGTTAGGAAAATAGCTTGAAGTGGTAAAGTAACTTCCACGTTCTTAGGTACATATAAGAAGACGCCACCATTCCATAGTGCAGCATGAAGTGCAGTAATGGCGTTCTCGCCTTTCTCAATTGCCTTATGCAAGTAACTCTTCACTAAATCTCCGTGTTCACTTGCAGCTGTATGAAGATCCATGAAAATAACGCCTTGTTTAGCTAATTCAGATGAAAGATGAGTATAGACCACACCAGAATTATGCTGAACAATTAGGCTTCCTTCCAAAGCTTCATCCTTAATCAATCCTTGGACAGACACTGGAAGATTCTCTAAAGAATCAATCACAGTACTTTCTTGATAAGCTCCATAAGATTGCGTATTCCAACGATCTATTCTCGTCTTCTCAAGTCGAGGAAGTTCCAATTGGCTTGCTAGTTCTAACGCCTCAAGGCGAAGTTCCGTTAACCAATTCGGTTCATTATTTCGTAACGAAGTTGCTTGTAAACTTTCGGTATTAACCGGAAGAATGGTTTGTGTTGTCATATCTTTGTCCTCCTCCCGTTATATTTACGCTTGACCTACAGTTTCGTCTTCAATACCTAATTCTTCTTTAACCCAGTCGTAACCTTCAGCTTCTAGACGTTGAGCCAACTCAGGTCCACCAGACTTCACGATTCTACCTTGCATCATAACGTGAACGAAATCAGGCTTAACGTAGTCCAATAGGCGTTGATAATGGGTAATAATAAGGAAACCACGATCTTCACTTCTCATAGCGTTGACACCATTTGCTACAATTTTAAGTGCATCAATGTCCAACCCGGAATCTATTTCATCTAAAATAACAATTTTAGGATCTAACATCATCATTTGTAGAATTTCATTACGTTTCTTTTCTCCACCGGAGAAACCCTCGTTAAGATAACGATGTAGGAACTCAGGGTTCATATCAAGCTCTTTCATCTTCGCTTCCATTTGACGAATGAATCTAATTAGAGAAATTTCGCTTCCTTCTTCACGGCGTGCGTTAATTGCAGAACGAAGGAAATCGGAATTAGTAACACCGCTGATTTCACTTGGATACTGCATACCCAAGAATAGTCCTGAACGAGCACGTTCATCAACAGCCATTTCAAGTACTTCTTCATCATTCAACAATACTGAACCTGCTGTTACTTCATACTTAGGATGTCCCATCAAAGCAGAAGCCAAAGTGCTCTTACCTGTTCCGTTTGGTCCCATGATTGCGTGGATTTCTCCACCTTTCATTTTCAAGTTAATGCCTTTCAGTATTTCTTTACCTTCGATTGATGCTTTAAGTCCTTCAATGACGAAATTTGTAGTCATGTTTATTATTCCCTCCGCTATTTTGATTATTTGCTTTAAAGTGAAAGCTATATTTGAAATAGAGTCTCTCTCCAATTTCAAGCATGTTTTAAGTTGTTTATACTTATTCTAAACTAAATCCGTCTGATTCTCAATGATTCTCATTAATTTTATACTAAAGTTATTTAAAATCAAGCCTATATACATTTTTCGCTATGACATTTGTCACATTATTGCAAAATATATTCATAAGGAAAATGGGCCTGGCTGAAGGATTTCAGCCAAGCCCACCTTAATAGGTCGTTCGTATCTAACTATTGGATTAACCCTGTAAAGAACGAAGCATCCACATATGTTTCTCGAAATCGCCTTTAATCGTAATCAAGATGTCTCCAGTAACATGGTCATGAGCATTTTCTGCAAGATCAATGCCTTCTTCAAGTTCTTCTGCCACTGTAGCAAAATCTTCGATCAGATTTTGTACCATCTTACTTGCATCCTCTTTACCATCAGCTTCTTGAATTGTAGTAATATCGAGAAATTCTTTCATTGTTGCAACTGGACTTCCCTTAATGGTTAGAAGACGTTCAGCAACCTCATCCATTTTTAAAGTAATATCATTATATAATTCTTCGAATTTCACATGTAATGTAAAGAATTTATCTCCGCGCACATACCAATGGTAGTTATGCACTTTCACATACAATACATTCAAATTCGCAACTTGTTGATTCAGAACCTGCTCTAATGTAGTCTTTTGTGTAGTTGAAGTTGATTTTGCCATGATAAATCCCATCCTTTTCAGTAATATGTGATACAAGACTGCCTATAAAAAGATAAGCGAGTTATTAAATTTGGATATCATTTCTTAGTTCCATCATCGGTCTATGTTACTCGCTTGCTTATTTATACTTTACCCATTCTACCTATGTGATGAAACATCAAAGGTCACATTTCTCTCAAATTAAGTGTACAAAATATGTCTTATTTCCGTTATACTAAATTATACCTAGTTAACGAGTAGGGATAACATTCTTTATATTTTACCGGAGGTGAATCCTTTGTCCACATATCATCCTTTTAGTAACGAAGAAGCTATTGCATATGTCAAAGAAATCCCTAACTTCTTCTCAGAAGAATCCAATCTCGTGTGCCGTGAAATCGGTGACGGAAATCTTAACTTAGTGTTTCATATTAGTGACCAAAACACTGCTAAGAGTATCATTGTCAAGCAAGCCCTTCCTTATGCAAAAGTCGTAGGAGAATCTTGGCCCCTTTCATTGGATAGAGCAAGAATAGAACGAGAAGCGCTTCAAATTCAGCATAATCTCTCCCTTGGACACGTTCCTATTGTCTACGCTTATGATGAAGAGCTCGCACTCACCGTCATGGAAGACCTTAGTGATCATGTCATTATGCGACAAGGCCTGATCAATGGTGAGCAGTATCCTTTGTTTGCTGAGCATATTGGAGAATTCTTAGCCAATACACTTTTTTACACATCTGATCTAGCCTTAAACCCTGTGGATAAAAAAGAACAATCCAAAAAATTCATCAATCCGGATTTATGTAAAATTACAGAAGACCTAATCTTTGAGGATCCCTACCATATTTCAGACAATAACAATTATCCTGTTACTATTGAAGATGAAGCGCAGAGTTTACGTGATAATCTAGACCTTCATTTAGAAGTAGCTTTATTAAGAGAAAAGTTTCTAACCCAATCTCAAGCATTGTTACACGGGGATTTACATACGGGTAGTATCTTTGTTACCCAGACATCCACTAAAGTGATTGACCCTGAATTTGCATATTATGGTCCGATGGGGTTCGATATTGGAGCCGTTATTGCTAATCTTATACTCAATTATGTAGCACAGCCCGGTTGGAATGATTCAGAGCTCGCAGTTCAGGAGAAAGAAGCACAACTTCTACTCACTGTGGCGAATGTCTGGAAACAATTTGAATCTAGCTTCCGAGCATTATGGAATAAAGATGTACAAGATCTTATGGCTCGTACACCTGGATATCAAGATTTATATATTACGCGTGTACTACAAGATACAGTAGGATTTGCAGGGTGTAAAATAATACGCCGCATTGTAGGCTTGGCTCACGTTGCCGATATTGATACAATCGTAAGTGTGGATTTGAAAGAGGTGGCACAACGCAAAGCACTAGCCATCGGGAAACAACTCATTCTTAATCACCGGCATATCTCTTCTATTGAAGAATTGCTACGTATTGTACAAGATACAAATCCAACTTCTAGACAAGGAGCTACATCATGACCACCACAAATGCAATGAACGCACCTTTATCTTCCCTTACTTGGGGAGATGACAGACTAATTCTTCTTGACCAGAGATTACTGCCTGAATCTATTATTATGCTTGATCTGTATACCCCCGAAGAGGTATGGGATGCTATTCATACCATGAAGGTACGTGGTGCTCCGGCAATAGGAATCGCAGCTGCATATGGTGTGGTCCTTGGTGCTCTTCGTTTTTCACAGAATCAGCTAGGTAAAGATCACAACGACAACCAGACCTGGTTGGATCAAATCCTTGAAGTCTGCAAATATTTAGCGACTTCAAGACCAACTGCTGTGAATCTCTTCTGGGCGCTAGATCGAATGAAGAACAAAGCTACAACACTTACCGAAGAAGGACATGACTTGCTTGAACTCAACCACGCGCTTCTTGCGGAAGCTGAAGCTATTCAATCCGAAGATGAAGAAGTATGTCGCATGATTGGTGAACACGCACTCCCACTATTCCATGATGGAATGGGCGTCCTAACACACTGTAATGCAGGTGGTCTTGCCACAGCAAAATATGGAACTGCTCTTGCGCCTATGTATCTTGCACACGAACAAGGAATCAAGTTAAAAGTGTTTGCCGATGAGACTCGTCCCGTGCTACAGGGTGCAAGGTTAACTGCATTTGAACTTCAACAAGCCGGTATTGATGTTACCCTAATCTGCGATAATATGGCTGGTATGGTGATGTCTAAAGGGTGGATTCAAGCCGTTATCGTAGGAACTGACCGTGTTGCAGCTAACGGTGATGTATGTAATAAAATTGGTACCTACAGTGTAGCTGTACTCGCCAAAGCGCATGGAATACCTTTCTATGTTGCCTGCCCTCTCTCAACGATTGATTTAAACACTGAGACAGGCAATGAGATTCCTATTGAAGAAAGACCGGCAGAAGAAATAACCGAAGGGTTCGGCAAACGAACTGCACCCCAGGATATTAAAGTATTTAACCCTGCCTTCGATGTCACTCCGAATGAATATGTAACGGCCATCATTACTGAAAAAGGCATTATTCAAGCGCCTTACAACGAAAATCTAGCTGCTATTTTTTCAAAATAATTCATCTGAATGAAATCAAAGATAATCACAAATAAAGTAAAAAGACCAATTCGACAATCGAATTGGTCTTTTTACATATCGCTTCTTTAGAACATCTTTTGCAAAGCATCTCTTCCGGATATTCCAGGGGTTATACCCAACTTCTCTGCCTCATAGGTAACGGATTCAAGTGGTGCATCCAGTAATTCTTGCAGTGTTTTCACACCTACAGCTCTCCCAGCAATGATCTGGCGATCGGAAAGCCTTTCATTTAATAGACCAATATCCAGAGCACCACACATAATATATCCTTTAGGAGTATTAATGGTCAGAAGCGTCGTTTTGGGGAGTTTTACTTCAACCCCAGTCACGGTTATACCCTCGATAACAATAGGCACAATATTAATCATGCAGGACACCTCCTCACATCTATCTCAACATTATGTGTATTCAATTCGAGGTCAGAGGGTGTCTATGTTATAATAAGAAGTTACTATCGTAGTGATGGAACTTATGTCTATCCTTTCCACATGAAATCCGTGATTTATAATACTTCTTACTTCTTAAATCTAGATTTAAATACAACAATTAAACCACCAATGCAAATTCCAGTTAAAGCCCAACCCGCAACAAACATTACAGAACTCATGCTGTTTCCTCCTCTTGTTGTTAGTAGCTCACTACTCCATCACTACGCTCAGTTATTTATAGTTTCCTCTCTGTAAAAAAAATTTCTATTATACATAAAATCAGGTTTTCCTTGGCCCAGTTTAATAACAAATTCGACAATATACATTACCTCTTAACCTCTATAGTTGCACTAAATTTTTAAACCGAAACATTAAATCCATGATCCGCACACTCAAGAACTTACCCTAAAAATGAATCTAAATTTTAATTTTCACTTCGTTGTCATTACGTGTGATTATTTTACCATACATGTGATAATAGAATAGTTCGAGTTTGTTACATATTTACTCAACCTAATGATCGCAGGTTTGGTCACAAAGTCACAGATGCGGTTATAATACATAGTGGATTTCGCTTAATTTCAATTATAAATAATGAACTTAAATTAATATTAAATATTCACCAAATGCTTGTCCCAATAGAGTTAATGCCTTCACAATAACATTTCAAGATACCACTAAATTACTACATATTATGTGCACCACACATAATATATCCATTAGGAGTATTGGTGGCCAGAAGCGTCGTTTTGGGGAGTTTTACTTTAACTCCAGTCACGGTTATACCCCCAATAACAATAGGCACAATAATAATCATGGAGGACACCTCCTCACATCTATCTCAACATTATGTGTATTCAATCTCAGGTCTTTGGGATGTCTACAACATTATGAGAAATTTGTCGAATACACAATAAAATCCACATTAGACCTACGACATAAGGACTATTTTTCTCCCCATTATAATGGTATAGTTTATAACATAGCTAAGATTTAACTGACAGGTTGGGGGAACTATGAATAACAAACTACATAAAGAGGACCTAGGATATTTATTCAAAGTCGACATTTTAATTAAAAATGAATCCAATGCTCGTGCGCTTCAATCGTTAATTGAAATGATGAATGGTAACAACCAAGTGATGGATTTTCGAATCCAATCCGGAATAGAGTTAGGCGAAATCATAGATTCTCTTCTTCAATCTAAGAAAAAGAATTCCCTTTCCAAAATAGAATCTACACAGCAACATCTTTCCAAAACCACACTAGGTGGTAAAACTGGAAAGGAAATCGTGCAATCCAGATTAAAGAACTCACTAACTCAAGAACCAATCTTAATTCCAAAAACCAAAAATCCAGTATCAAATCATAGTGAAGATCCTAGGGTATGGATTAAATCCTGTATTAATGACAACCGTCTAGTACGTTTGACTGCCAATCGCAAGGGTCAACACATGGAAATCCCTTGCAGGATATTGAATTTTGATGAAGAACAACAGTTCATTAACGTTTACCATGTAGATGAGAAACAAGTATATTCATTTATGCTGAACGAAATTGATGCATTTACGGATTAAAAAAGAGGACTCGAGAGTCCTCTTTTTTTGATCTCTATTATGAAACTTTTTTGGATCGTAAGAAAGCTGATAAATAACATAACCAGCCTGCGATGAAAGCTACACCACCTAATGGTGTAATGGCCCCAAGTACTTTAATCCCCGTAATACTAAGTACATAAAGGCTTCCTGAGAACAATATAATTCCCGCTACTAATAACCACCCGGCCCATTTAAGACTTTTCGATTCACCAATCTGACCTACAGTTAAACTAATCATTAGAAGACCAAGTGCATGGATCATATGATAATGAACACCTGTTTCATATACTCCTATGGCATCTGCACCTATTTTGGGCTCTAATAAGTGCGCTCCAAAAGCCCCGATCGCCACCGATAGTGCCATCAAGATTGCTCCCCACTTTGCAAATGTCCGTTGCAATTCATCCATCTCCTTTATCATAAATCTGATTCTCTTACGTAATGATAACGCATAGCCTACTTGTTTACCACTTGGTATTCCCCGCCAAATCAGATAGCAATCCTTGATTTTTCCATCCAAATATGGAAGAGTTATAGTATCTTGAATATTTCTAAGGAGAGATCAACCATGGATTCAAATGAACCACAGCATACCGTTGAAGAAGGTTCATTCTTTAACCCACTTCCTGCACCTATTATTTTAAAGCACTCGGGTCCAGGAATTGCATCTTTTATTCTTTGTATGATTAGTTTATTAGGTTATATTGCATCTGTCGCCCTCATCGGCTCCCTAATGACACCCTATCTTAATGAAGAACTTACTGCCCCTACCGAAGAAATGGTTGAAAAATTAGGTGTTGCAGGGTCGATCGTCATCTTGTTCCTATTAATGAACTTAATTGGTGTCATTTTGGGGATTGTTGGGGTATCATTGAAAAAAAGAAAGAAAATATTCGCAATCTTAGGTTTGATTATGAATGCCGCTATTTTGCTAAGTTTAGCTATATTTTTTGTGATTGCTGTTGTAAACGCTACAATATAATAAACACGATTAAGGGAGATTACTACCACATGCCAACTATTAAAATATTTGCTGACAGTACAAGTGATCTACCTACATCATGGATTGAACAATACGACATTGGTATCATACCCTTATACGTAATATTCGGAGAACAGTCATTACGAGATGGATTAGATATTACCCCGGTTGATCTCTATAAGAGAGTTGATCAGAATGCCGATTTACCTAAGACAGCGGCGCCTTCTCCAGCTGATTTCATGAGAGCCTTCACCCCACATATAGAACGAGGAGAGCAAATTCTTTTTATTAGCCTCTCTTCAGAACTCTCCTCAACATATCAGAATGCTCGCATTGCAGCTGAAGAGTATCCATCAGACCAGATTGCAGTGTTTGATTCATTAAATTTATCTTCTGCCATTGGACTCTTAATTATGAAAGCCATCAAAGCACGTGAAGCCGGTCATTCCTTGGGAGAGATTATTACACTTCTAGAAGCTGTACGGCCTGAGATTGAAACCGAGTTTGTTGTTGATACGCTAGAATATCTCTATAAAGGTGGACGCTGCTCAGGCATGCAGAACCTCATCGGAAGTCTGCTAAAGATTCGTCCAGTTATTAAAGTTTCTGAAGGTAAAATGATACCGGCTAATCGTGTTCGCGGCAAACGTGAAAAAGCTGTAGAACAGTTATTACAGAACGCGCTAGAAAAGAAAGATCTTATGGATCATGACCATATTATGGTCGTTCACTCCTTGGCTGAAGAAGATGCCCTTGTTATGCAAGCCCGTCTGCAAGAGTACACACAAGCTACGGTAACCCTGTCCAGCGCAGGCTGTGTCGTATGTAGTCATTGCGGACCACACACAATCGGCATTATGTACTCAAAAACCGTTAATTAGAATACATAACTTAAACCCTAGAAATCCCTGACGAGAAGTTATCATCGTCGGGGATTTCTAGGGTTTATCGTTTATTTATTAACACTACTTTAATTCTTAAATTCGTTCCAGGAAGTTACATCCTCGAGCGGCAAACGTACGCTTGGACGGCCTTCTACTGCTGCTTTCCCCAATGCAATTAACATCACGGTCGTATAACGATCCGAAATATTAAACAATTCTTTGAACTGAACAGCGTTATAACCACCCATAGGTACCGTGTCATATCCTTTAGCTTTTGCAGCCAACATAAGTTGCATCGATACCAAACCTCCATCAACCAATGCAATCTCTTTAAGTTTCTCAGCACCTACGTTTGGATATACCTTCATCGTGTTCGTCACCATCATATCTTTGATCTCAGGTGTCATCACGCCTGCATCTACTGCTATGCCATGAATCTTCTCCACATTCTCATAAGCATTTAAATCACCAATCACTGCAATCACAGCGGAAGCATCAACGATTTGTTGTTGATTATTAGCAATAGGAAGCAACTGTTCCTTTAAACTTTGGTCTTGAATAACGATAAATCTCCATGGTTGAAGGTTAGAAGAAGAAGGTGCCAGAATTGCATCAGACAAAATCTCATTGATTTCCTCTTGTGAAATTTTCCAAGAAGAATCATACTTTCTTACTGAATGTCGCTCGTTAATCACCGCATTGAAATCCTTCTCCACTTGCAATACTCCATTCGTCATTGTATTTCCTCCATATCCAATTTTAAGTTCTTTTTTTTATGATTCTGTGTAGTTATACACACAGTTAAACCCAAAAAAAATGTCCGATAATCTACATTTCCACAAGATGTATCAGGTCCAATTTCTCCAACTGTTACTTTATATTGCACAGTATAAAACAAAGAAATAACTCTTGTCAATACCCTTCTTATTGCGCCAGATCTGCGATAGTGTATTTTTCCAATGTATCTAGTATGCTTTGATCCATTTCGCCCAATATTTTTGTGAAATCGGCTCTGATTTGTATACCTAATTCATTCTCACATGTCGTATGAAGCATCGTTTTGAACTGTGCTTCACCGACCTCAAGTGCCCTATATACCTCAGCCAGAGTAAGTAATGCAGGATCTATTTTCAGCCGATAACCACCTTCTCTACCTTCACGTGTCTCCAATATATTCTCGCGTACCAGATTGGCTAGTATTCTTCTTAACAACGTAGCTTCTGAATGTAAACTCTCTGCAATAAAACAGCTAGGACAAGTATCTCCTTTATGATTAGCTAGTACTACTAATGCCTGTACAGCAAGACCAAATGACTTATACTCGGGCGATCCCGTCATACGTTCTTTTACCACTATTGATCTCACCCTTCTAAATTCGTTCTATGAAACATCGTTCTAAGATGCATCATTATTCTAACAAAAGACTTATAGTTCGTCTACTTTGCTATGACTTATCTATATGGAATCTGTCTCTGTTTATATCACCTATTTAATTAGGAGAGACCTGTCTACAATCCTTCAGAAATGAACAGCTTAAGTTGCTCATATATTCCGATGATATCATCCATAGGCATGCGCACAAGCCCACTTGATGAAGGAGCAACAAACTCATAGATATTCTCCGTAACGGATTCCTGCTGAAATCCCCAATTCACCTTAGACCTATGACTATACTCTGTATATACCCCTTTACCTACGAAACAAGCCACTTTGGGCCGGTACTTACTCAATTTAGCATGGAGAATCTTTCGCCCCTCTGCATATTCTTCAGGTGTTATATCATCCATCCCACGTGTGGGCCGAGATACAATATTGGTGAATCCATAACCTAACTTCAGCAAATCCTGATCCTCATAAGCCTCATACTGTCGTGGAGTTAACTCTGATCGTTGAAGAATTCGCCAGAAGTTATTTCTAGGATTAGCGTAATGGTGACCCACTTCTCCTGAACGTATGCTTGGATTAAATCCGATAAATATGATGGATAGACCAGAATCTAAGTGATCTGGTATTTCTGGCATAAAAGTTCCTCCTCCTACAAATAAAAGAGACGTTAATCTATATCATAGCAAAGCCACCTACTCAAAGACAATTATGCCTTCAAGTAGGTGGCTCTATGATTGTACGATTTTCAATTAAATTACTTTTCTCTTCACGACAATAAAGGGTGCTCGTTCATGTCCAATCAACGTTCTTTCTGCTTTTACAATAACATCTTTATCGATAATAGCATGATCAATGGCCGTATTTTCATGGATCACACCATTTTGCATGATAATACTATTTTTCACGGATGCACCTTTACATATGTGTACCCCACGGAAAAGTATAGAGTTCGTAACACTTCCTTCTATCACACATCCATTTGCCACCATCGCGTTACTTGTATGACCACCATCAATATGGCGGGTTGGTGCCTCATCCTTGATCTTCGTATATATAAGCCCAGGCTCAAAGAATAACTCTCTCCACACATTCGGATTCAAAAGATTCATACTGTGCCTGTAATAGCTGTTCAGTGTATTAATAATGCCTAAATAACCTTGATACGAATATCCAAATACATTTAATCGACCGATATTGGCGCGAATCGCGTCCTTCATGAGGCTATGATGACCTTCAGCCAAGGAAGTTTCTATTAAATCTAACAGGAGACTTTTCTTCAGAAAGAACATTTCCATTGATACTTTATTTCCATGCGGTGATGCATTCGGATCCCACATCGAGGTTACTCTACCACTATCATCCATCCCAATCCGTGTAGAGAATGAATCGATGTCGTTCGTCTCTTTATACACTACAGTGATATCTGATTTATTCTCATTGTGAAATTCTTGCAATCCATTGAAGTCGATATTACATACCATGTAACTGCGAGAAATCAATACGTACTCTTCACTACTCCGATGTAAATAATCTCTATGAGCATTTAACGTGTGCAAATCACCATTGGTTGGATCCAACCCTTCTTTCATGGGAGGTAGAATAAAGAGTCCCGAACGCTTGCGATCCAAATCCCATTCTTTCCCGGAGCCTAAATGATCCATTAATGAACGATATTTCGTGTGGGTGAATATGCCCACATTGGTAACCCCCGAATTAACCATGCTTGATAAAATAAAGTCGATTAAACGGTAACGCCCCGCAAATGGAACAGAGGCGATATTTCGATGGTACGTAAGTTCCTCCAACTGATCTGGCTCATTTATCATATTTATAATGCCCATCACATTCTTCATATCCCCATCTGCTCCTTTACGGATAAGAATTCGGAAGGAATAGATTCATGGTTACCTACTAGCGTGACTTCATCACTTTCAGGTGAACCCACGACACTTCCATCCCCAATGATGGATCCTTCACCTACGATTGCTTTGTAGATCGTAACATTGTTTCCAATCTTAGCATTGGGCATAATAACAGAGTCGATGATGATACTTCCTTGTCCTATCTCTACACCATAGAACAAGACCGAATGCCTAACTTCACCAAATACAATACATCCTTCATTGACCAAGGAATTTGAAATAATTGCGGACGCTGCGATATATTGGGGCGGTTGATTCGGATTGAGAGAATAGATACGCCATTTGCGATCATTTAGCTTCAATGTCGTCTCATCATCTAATAGATCCATATTCGCTTCCCACAGACTATCAATGGTTCCAACATCCTTCCAGTATCCATCGAAAGGATAGGCCGTTAACTGTATCCCGTCATTTAACATCGCAGGAATAATATCTTTACCAAAGTCATGACTTGATTTCGATTGAACTGCATCATTCTCCAAGTATTGTTTGAGTACCTTCCATGTGTAAATGTACACCCCCATAGAAGCGAGATTACTTGTGGTTTCTTCTGGTTTTTCTTGAAAATCAGTCACTCTGTGGTTATCATCGACACTTAAGATTCCGAATCGATTCACTTCTTTCCACTTCACTTCAATGACTGCAATCGTTGCATCTGACTTCTGTTCTTTATGAAAACGCAACATACGCTCGTAGTCCATTTTATAAATATGATCACCAGATATGATGAGGACATATTCAGGATTGTATTGTTTAATATAGTCCATGTTCTGATATATGGCATCTGCCGTCCCCTTGTACCAATTGCCACCCTTTCGCTTGATGAAAGGAGGTAGAATAGACACGCCGCCTTCTTTCCGATCTAAATCCCACGGTTTCCCAATGCCAATATAGTGATTCAATACTAGAGGATGGTATTGCGTTAGTACGCCAACGGTATCTATACCAGAATTCGTACAATTACTAAGTGTGAAATCGATAATCCGATATTTACCGCCAAAAAAAACGGCAGGTTTAGCTATCTTCTTGGTAAGTTTCCCTAAACGCTTCCCCTCGCCTCCAGCTAATAACATCGCTATGCATTCTTTGTTCTTCATGACATGACCCTCCCTCACAAGAAATAGCTCTCTTTCCGACTTGTCACAGCCCTCTGAGTATGCCTTCATGACTAACCAATGAGATAATAACGTGGGATTTCGCAGAAAATATATTACTAATTGTAGGATTAAATATTGTCATCGTTCATTCTATCCATATGAAAAATTGGACAAGAATATGCCTTGAAATGGTTGTTTTCCGCAGTTATCTCACAATACAATTACAATTTCCAGACTGTTATTCCGATAGTAATAAGACAGACATATATAAGGGAGAGAAACACGCATGCAGAATTTTTTCAAAAAAATAATAAGTTTGAGAAAGAATCGAACCATTACCCAACAACTTATCTTGATGTTAGTAGTCATAACCTTGGTAAGTGTTGGCGCAACAACTAGCAATATTATATCCAACCGAGCGGTATCACAGAGTATAAAGGATTCAGAATATGCAACTCAACAAGAAAAAGGCTACGTGGAAGTAGCCGATAAAATGCAGCGTGATCTAATATGGATGATCGATATATTGGAGACAGGAAACAAAGAAAATAAGGAATCTATACTGGAGGATATTGCAACCCTTCCTAAGGATATGGAATCTCTAACTTTACAATTCAATGCTTTCGACAAGTATTTGAATTTAACGGAAGGTAAGTTTGTGAATTATGTCAATGTTTTGCAAATGGTCTATACTACCTTGATTGATGTTCATCCACGGATAACACCTGACCTAGAGGTCTTCGAAAAGAGCATGTTAAAACAGAAGCTCATGAGTACCTATTCTTCCGTATTATCCTATAGTAAGTCCACAATAAATGACGAATTCCGGGACGTGTTACAAAAAAATCAGACTCGTCTTAGCCAGAATATATCTCGAGCAAACATTACCATTTATATTACTAGTGCACTCCTTATCATTATACCGTTCATTATGATTATGCAGTTCATTACTAGAATTCGAAAGGGATTATCAGGCATCATGAAGCGTATTGATTCCTATCAAAATAGTGACTTCACTTATGAAGGTAATGTCATACGTGAAGATGAATTTGGCACAATAGATCAGAAACTCACTATCATGGGAGCCAATCTTAGGACTACTATTCAATCTACCCTGGATATTAGCAACAACGTCTTGGATATATCCCAACGCATGGAAAGCATTGCCCAAGATAACAAAGAGGCATCCGTTACAGTCAAGAAGGAAATTGATAATAGCGCACCGGTACTCTTATCTCAGCTTGACGAGACTACATCTATATCTGCAGTAACCGAGCAAGTATCTGCTAGTTCCCAGCAAATCGCGGCATCCAGTGAATATATTAATGACAACATGCAATTGATGAAATCTTCATCACATATTGGCGTCGGGCACATGACTGAAGTCGTTAATTTAGTTGATCGGACAGGAATTGAGTTCGAACAGCTAATGAAGGTGTTTGATACAATGTCCGAACGGTATAACCATATAGAGCATACCCTTTCTGGTATTCAAGATGTGAATACCCAGACTAATCTATTGTCCTTGAATGCTTCGATCGAAGCGGCTAGAGCTGGTGAACATGGAAGAGGTTTTGCCGTTGTTGCTGACGAAATTCGTAAACTATCTGAGAATACCAAATCACTGTCTGAAGAGATTAATACAGACTTAGTTCTTATCCATTCGAATATGACATCCTGTGGTCAAAGTCTAGCTACCTTCTCAAGCGTCATTCAAGAAACGAAGAATATTTCTGAGAAGTCCAGCACCACATTCCAAGAGTTGGAATCACAGAGTTCCGTCCTAGCTGATCAAGTTAGCGAAATTACGCTAGCCATAGGCGAGATTTCTACAAGCATGAGTAATATCGTTACTTCGGTTGAGACATTATCCACCTCGTCTTCTGATGTAAATACGCGTATGCAAATTGTTAGTGAAATTTCTCAAGGTCAGAACGAAATATCGGATCAATTATATGAACTTACCCATACTTTAAAAAATACATCAACAAGCTTGAAGAACAACACATCCTCTTTTAGGGTGTAACTTAAATAATACAAACAGCCTCGAATGCGTTAATAACATGCGTTCGAGGCTGTTTGTATTTATACTTCCACTTGCCGTTCTAGCATCCTTGATCTTACAAGCAGTGCAGAACCGATCAATGCCAGTCCATTAATAATAAATATCCACCGGATAGGTATCCATGCCCCTAGCAATCCACCAATAATAGGCCCTGCCATCGTTGCCATCTGGGAGACGGATTGATTCAGTCCGAATGCCCTACCCCGGAAGTTCGAATCTGTCACGTTTACAATCATGGCATTGATCGTGGGATACACGGCTGCAAAGAACAGCCCATAACCGAATCGAAGCACCCCAAAGCCAATATAACCTGTCACAAAGAATTGCAATAAGTTCCCTAATCCACCACCGATTAAGCCCAGAAACAACACTTTTCCATACCCAATTCTTCTACCTATTTTCGCCCACTGAGGAGCCATGATAATCGTTGCAATCCCAACAGCGGAGAAAATTATGCCTGAGGTACGAGAAGCATTGGACTTCGTAACCCCCATCTCCATAACATAGACCGTAATGAGAGGTTCCAAGATCATCACCGAGAACGTTGTGATGAACACAAGCCCCATCAGTGTCATGAATGTGCTATTCTTCGCTGCCATCTTAAGGTCATCACGTACATGAGAACGAACAGCAGTCCGATCGAAATTATGTTCTTTGGCAAACAAAGTTGCAATAAGTGCGGAGACTAACACAATGATACTTGAGAATAGAAATGCATTCCTGTTCCCGTAATAATGACTTACAAAACCTCCAATGAGAGGCCCAATAATACTACCCGTTGCTCCAGATGTAGACATGATTCCTAGTGCATAACCTGTCTTATCCTCTGGTGTATTCGTTGCTACCATAGCTATCGCAGCAGGTACGAATCCAGCTAATAACCCCTGTAGAACTCTCACAACTAAGAACCAATACGGATCTGTAACGAAATAATTTAATAAGTATAATGCCGCAAGACTAAAGCCAGAGCGAATCAGCATGGGTTTACGACCGTATTTATCTGCTAGTGAACCCCAGTATGGAGAGATTAAAGCACTAGCTAGAAAGGTTATACCGAAAGCCAATCCTGACCAAATCTCAATATTTGTTTCTACACCAAGTTCTGTGTTCAGAAATATGGGAAGAAAGGGAATAGAGATCGAATACGCTGTACTACAAAAGAAGACACCTATCCAAAGGACAACTAAATTCCGTTTCCAAGAATATGGCATAGACACCATCCTTTCACATCGTCCTTATGTACTTTGCTACTCTTAAGTTATATGGAACAATTTCTTCACGATTGGTAACATTAGGTACCATTCTACTCCTATCTGGCTAGAATCTCTATACTGTGAATTGGGAGAAGTCGTACCACTAATGCACTTTTCGCTAACTAATTGAGTCATATCGAGGCTGTTAATGAAAATAAAAAATGGCCTTATACGCAAGTTAACTGCGTATAAGGCCATTTTTTATACTTTGATTTCTGGTGTTATGCTTCTACTTTCCGATCAATAAGTTTCACCATTACATACAAGAAAGCTACAGAGCATACCAACTCAAAGATGAACGAACCTATCATTCCTCCAGAAATCGATGTTTGAAGTGAATTCATATTAGTAAGTACACCATTCACTGATGAATTAGACTCATCAGCAAAAATTCGGAAAAATCCCCACTCAGCCCCTCCAAATAGCAGGTTATCTAACCAAGACAGCCCATTCACGATGATGAAAAAGACCACAATTCCGATCCAAAAGCTTCCCTTGCTACGAATACTAGTAGCAATAGTGATAGCTAAAAAGATCGTAATAAACATATTAATGATAATCCAACATGCAGATAACAGTGATATTATAGTATCCATAGGGTACGTTTTAATGATGTAAAGTATTTGTGTATTATCATAAACCGTGAGGTATACATATCCGTGAATGAGCATAATAAGGCCCAATATCAACAAACATATAAAACCCATTGCGATAGGTGAAATAATAGTCTTCAATGAATGCACCGGTAATAACTTACGGTGATAGGCTTTGAGATTATAACTATAGGTGCGGATCGGTGTTATAAATAAAATCACTCCAGCGATCATATAAGTAAGCAAGGTAATTACTATTATCAGAGTAATGTCATTCATTAATAGCATGATTGATAACTGGGCAAGAATGAGTACAACAGCAACTCCTAATAGCTTCGCACTATTTCTCTTAAAGTCATATTTCAATAATTTCATCATTCTGCATACACCTCTTTAAACATGTCATCAACACTTTTTCCATATTTAATCCGTATATTCTCTACTTCTTCATGCATGACAATTTCTCCTTCGCGGATGAAGACCACTTCATCAAAGATCCTCTCAATATCACGCACAAGGTGAGTAGAGATAATGATGCTACTATCTTCATTGTAGTACTCTACAATAGCATCTAATATTTTTCCTCGGGCTACCGGATCTACGCCACCAATCGGCTCATCAAGTAAATAGAGGCGCGCATCACGTGATAAAGCTAACGTGAGCTGTAACCTTTCACTCATCCCCTTCGACAATACACTGACACGATCACTTTCATTTAGCTTCATGAATTGAAGCATTTCTCGAGCCTTCACAATATCGAAATCGTCATAGAACTCTTGAAAAAAAGTAATGGCATCTCGCACTTTCATCCATGATTCTGTCAAAGGTCTATCAGGCATGAAGGACACTAACGCTTTACTCTTCAGTCCTACAGGTAATCCCGTAACAGTTAATGTTCCTCTAGTTGGTTGTAGCAACCCTGTGACCATCTTCATGAGCGTACTTTTCCCGCTTCCATTGCTCCCAAGAAGTCCTACGATCTTCCCCGGTCCAATCTCAAGAGATACGTCATTTAATGCGAACTTGGAACCGTAAGATTTGGTTATACTATTCATTTGTAATAAGCTACTCACGTATGATTCACTCCTCTCTCTTGACCAGGTTCAGGGCTTTCTGTTACCGCTTCAGCAACAATAGATACAATGTCTTGATCTGCAAATCCAAGTTCCTGCATACCGATGATAAATTGATCTAACAACGCGCCTGCCATTTCCTTCTTAATCGCCATAATTTTAGATTCCTCACTTGTCACGTATCTTCCGAGACCACGTCTCGTCTCTACAATCTCTTCACGCTCTAGTTCCTGAAATGTGCGCTGAATCGTATTCGGATTAATCTGTAATTCTGCTGCTAATTCACGAACCGAAAGTATTTTGTCTCCCGGCTTCAATGTGCCTGTTACGATCTGTCTCTTGATGTAGTTCATGATCTGTAAATAGATCGGCATATTATTATCAAATTCAATACTCACAATTGGCATATCTCCTTCCACCACCTCAGTGTCACTGTCATAGCTAAATAGTACACTATGATTGTGACGTTGTAAAGTACTTTTAACGAGTTATCCAAAAAAAATACAAATAAACCTATAGATACGCCAATCAGACTTACAAGCTAATGGTTTCACGATATCCATAAACGTCACCTGTGTTTATTGTATTCTGCTTTTTATTTATCTCGTGATATAATGGCTCTGTAATTGGGAATAAATGTTCCTCATTAGCGAATTAATATCATCCTAGGGGAGAAGATTAGAATTGGAGATTAAGCTTGAGCAACCGACGCATGACGTCATTTCTGTATGCCTCTTAGCAGGTCAGATTATGCTTCAAAGCGGAGCAGAAACCTATCGTGTAGAGGATACGATGTCGCGTATAGCTGCCTCATTTGGATTTAACAACTCGAATAGCTACGTGACGCCAACAGGAATTATTTTTCAACTGGATAGGGCTGGATCAGCTCAGTTAATTCAAATAGTGAAACGAACAACCGATCTTCGGAAAGTGGTCGCTGTGAATGGCATTTCAAGGCAGCTAAGTAGCGGGGAAATTTCTGTTATGGAAGCACTGACGATGCTCCATCAGGTGGATATAGAGGCTCATGCTTTCTCAATAGGATTTCAAATTATGGCGGCATCGATTGCTAGTGGCTGCTTTACGATCATGTTTCAAGGGGGATGGCTTGATTTCATACCGGGTATGATTTGTGGAGGATTAGGATATTCCGCATTTGTGTATTTCCATCGTTTAGTAAAGGTCAAATTTTTCGCCGAATTGGTGGCAGCCTTCCTTATCGGAATCGTATCATTCATTCTAACCTCTGCAGGAATCGGACAATCATTAGATAAGATTATCATTGGCTCTGTTATGCCACTAGTACCAGGATTGCTTATAACGAATGCAGTGCGCGATTTAATGGCCGGACATCTCGTATCCGGGTTATCTAGAGGGGCTGAGGCATTTCTAACAGCTTTTGCGATTGGAACAGGAATTGCAGTTGTATTCACTATTTTTTAAATTGAAAGAGGTCTTTCTATCATGATTGAACAATTAGTCACGTGTTTCATTGCAACCGCAGGATTTGCTATACTCTTTAATGCTCCAAAGAGATCTCTTATCCAATGTGGCTTGGTAGGTACGCTCAGTTGGATGGCATATATTCTACTTCTAGAATATGACGTTGACCCCATACTAGCAACACTTGCGGCTACCTTTCTCGTAGGGGTGATTAGCCAAATATTTGCAAAGTATTATAAGATGCCAGTTATTATATTTAGCGTATCGGGTATCATTCCATTGGTTCCCGGTGGATTAGCTTATAATGCGATGCGCAGATTCGTACAGAATGATTATAACGAGGCAGTTCACTTCGCCGTTCAAGCCTTTATGCTCTCAGGATCCATTGCCTTAGGTCTTGTGTTATCTGAAGTGTTAAACCAGACCATTCGCAAGAAGACGCCTCCATTAACATAAACAAGTAGAAGTCTCTACTACAAAGATCTGCGTATTCCTTGCCCAATTATTCACTATTCCACAAGTATAGCCAAAATCAAATTAGGACGTATAATAGAAGGGAAGTTCAATTCTAAGGAGGAACACAGCGATGTCATCAAGTAAAGCCAAAAAAATAAGACAAAAGATCGAGAAACAAGGTAAAGTAAACCCAGAGTTACTACGTGGATCATGGTTAGGTATTAATCCCCTCTCCAAAATAACACCTACACTTCAACAGAAACGTACACAACTTCATAATAAACACAAAAGGAATCCAGCCCTCGAGCGCAGCGATTCCTTTTTCTATGTTGATTTTGTTATATTTCGGTAGCTCCTTACGTAACATTCAACTTGCATTTTGTGAATCCCTCTTCTGTATCTCATGTACCCCCATGACAACCGCCACTAACTCATAACTATCTAATTCCTTCGAATCATTAAATAAACGAAATGCTCCCGTTTGTATCCAACTGCTTACTTTAGCAAAAGAGGCTACGATCTCACCATTACTTCTCTGTATACTATATTCTTTAGAAAATGCTGGGGATGTAATCTCATAGACTCCTCGATTTCCCGCATCATATTCATACTTTTTAGTAAGAAAACTCATTCGTCTTCGCAGTAGACCAAGTTGCCCCTCTCTTTCATCGGATATGATCCATTTATTTGAGAATGAACGAAACTTCCCACCACACAAGATCTGACCTTGATCACCAAATACATTCAAAGAAGAACCGAAGGAGGATTTCAAGTCCATACTTCCAACAACTACTCCATCATGATTCATAATATCTGAGATTCCTGAATTGAAAAATTTGTCTTTAAAATATAATTCCATAATCATCGCTCCCTTGTGAGATAGAATTACTTATGATATATTTCATCCTATTTTACCATGAAGATCCAATAATTGACTATGTATCTTTAATGTTACACTCGTCTAAGATAAACAAAAAGCCCACATAAGGATCTAGGTAGGCTCTTTCTATTGGAATGAATTAAAGGACTTTCTCCTCAACTTTGATGAATGATCAATCCTTGTCGCACCCGTACCATGCTTGTCAAGTGTAATTGGAAGCCGTTGTATTCCTCTTACTACAGAGTCTCCCACCTTGCCCATAATTCCTTAGGATTTAATTCATAAATCTCATTTTCCCTATACATAAATTGATGCATTATAAATTCTCTACGTATCGTTGCAAAGTCTTCATGAACGGGTTTAATGAAATTATTTATTTCCTTCTCGGTGTACTTCCTTCCGTTCTCTAACTGACTGACCACATGCTCTAGTACAATTAATTTCTTCTTAAGTTGCGCTGGTATCTGCTTTAATCTCCCTTCTGTCGTAAAGAAATTGTTAATAACCGATTCCTTTAATTTCTTATGAGACTCTAACATTACGTCTTCCTCCCTCTTGTTCCTAACATTTCTGTATATTAGTTCTACGATTGCCGTTGCATTATTGTGGATGAAATAATCATTTAAAGAAAAATAGATCGTATTCTTATCTCTGCGCTCATTAATTAGACTTGCTTCACGCAATTTTGTAGCATGGTGTGTTATGGTAGCTGGCGTAACATGAAGCTTCTCAGCTAAGACTTGACCATTACGTTCTCCCTCAGCCAGAATGATTAGCATCTTTATTCGTGTTGGATCCGCAAGTGCTTTATGATAGCTAACGATCTTATCTAGTTGCAATGTAACACACGCTCCTTCCCAACTAATTTAACAATCATCTAATTAGATACTTATTAAATTACATAATAATGTCATCTTTCATGATTGTCAATAGAAATAACCGGAAGATGGTTCATCTTCCGGTTATTTCTATTGAGTAATCCGAGCTCTCGCAAATGGCATCAAATCATCAATGCTGTATGACAAACTCATCTAACTTTTCTCCATCGATATCATATGCCTGAAAGGTTAACGTATCTGCTTGAATCGTAATACCAGCAAACATCTGTTTCTGATTTTGAAAATGCACTTGGTGATAGAATTGATCATCTTTCTTCTCATTGAACTTCTGCCCTGCTGTATTCGTAACAACATATACTGTACCTTCACGATCGTTCACGATATTTCCGCCATCTCCTACTATCTTGCCATCACACAAAGGATAAGAACGAGAATATTCATGGTTATGACCCTGTAATACAAGATCTACGTCGTATTGGTCAAAAATTGATACCCAGTCATCTACTTTATTATATGTTTTACCTCCATAGGCTCCTCTGTGCATGGCTACAATCTTCCATTGCTTATCCGTCCCTGCGAGGTCTTTCTCCAACCACTTCGTTTGCTCTTTAATATTAGACTCTGTATTCAATACCGCAATGTGAGCGGAACCGTAATCGAATGAATAGGTTGTACCTTCTATCGATCCATTAGCTCCATTATCTGGTAGGTTGAAGTGTGATGTATATCTATCTGCAAGTCCCTTCACTTCATCATGATTCCCCGTGACAGGCATGAATGGCACTTGTGTTAGCCAATTTTTTGCTTTACCAAAGAACTGATCCCAAGCAACCTCATCCTCAGGCTCCTCCGTTAGATCGCCATTATGCACGATAAATTGAGCAGTTGGAAATATCTCGAAGGCTTTATTCATTGTTTTTCCCCAGAGGTCAAAGTCCAATTCTGTTATGCCCTGCGAATCTGCCACATTGATGAACGTGAATTCTTCCATCTCCTCGGATTCCGTAGTGAAACTTACCGTTGTACTCCATTCCTTGTCCTTACCACTCCCAACACGATAAGAATAAACAGTTCCAGATTCAAGTCCAGTCACTTCAGCTTTGTGGGCGCCTTGTTCATGATTATTTCCCACATCCACCTTGGTCGTTGATCCGGTAATCGTAATCACATCTTGACCATCGAAATCCTGATTTTTACCTTTCACTAGTTGTAATATCGAAGCAGCATTAGGACTTTCCGTATACCAAGTAAATGCGCGACTCGTTAGAGCAGAATTCTTCAATGTCATCACCAAAGACTTTGGTTTCTCAGACTGACCTACCTTCATCCATTCCGCACCGACTACTATAATTAAGATAACTATACCTATCAATACTAACCAGATGAACTCTTTCCGCAACTTTTTCTCCCCCCCTCCATACAACCACATTTACTATTGGATACTTTAAATGTATTTCATATACGATACCCCTCAATGACTCATAGAGTCAATTTCTTGTCCTAATACAACCTTTTGTTAACGCAATGTAAACATTTTCAGTTTACATTCAGTTTACGCTCAGAGAAAAATCAGATTTACAAGATACAATGAGTATAAATGTAACGAGGAAATGAGGTGTAATTAACAATATGAATCTCAAATATCGTAATGAACTCAAGTATTTCATCAATCAACATCAGTACCAAATCATTCGTCAACGGTTGAAAAACTTGATTAAACAAGATACGCATGTCGGACCCAATGGAGAATACGCGATTCGTAGCTTATATTTTGATGATATTAATAACAAAGCCCTTCATGAGAAATTGGGTGGGGTCAGAGATCGCGCCAAGTACCGGATCCGAATTTACAATAAAGACGATTCAATCATTCATTTCGAGAAGAAAATCAAATTTAGAGATTATATCGCTAAATTGAAAGAACCACTGACTAGGGAAATAGCGGATGAACTCATATCAGGAAATTATGAAGTGCTACGCCACTCAGATAAGCCATTACTCATTGAACTACATGAAGAAATGAAGAACAACTTACTTCGCGCCAAGGTCATTGTGGATTATGTGCGAGAACCTTTTATTTGTGAGAATGGAAATGTTCGCATTACTTTTGATAAAGAACTTCGAACGGGGCTTCATTCCGTAGATATGTTCGATCCTGACTTACATTGTGTACGTGCAATGGATGACAATCTGATTATTCTTGAGGTGAAATACGACGAGTACATTCCAGAATATATCAGAATAGCGCTACAGCTTGAAGGATTAAACAGACAATCTGCTTCGAAATACGTGATGTGTCGTAAGTTTTTGAAAACGAACTCTTGGGAGGATTATTAATAATGAGCGCAATAACAGCAGCAGCGGCTGCAGCACCAACGGATTCAACAACTAATTTTACAGATATTCTAAAAAACTCGGTGACAGAGAACTTTGTATCTGATATTAGTATTTCCAAGATAATTATTACTATGGCAATTTCATTTATTATTGGCTTCTTTATCTATCTTCTTTATAAACGGGTATTCAGCGGTGTTTTATATTCTAAAAGCTTCAACGTTTCTCTGATCGGAATGACGATGGTCACTTCGATGGTCATCATCGCGATTAATTCAAACTTAGTACTGTCGCTTGGTATGGTCGGCGCACTCTCCATTGTTCGTTTCAGAACACCTATCAAAGACCCTACTGATCTAATCTTCTTGTTCTGGGCTGCGGCAGCCGGTATCGTATCTGGTGCTGGATTCTTCACTCTAGCAGCGATTGGTTCAATTATTGTGGGACTAGTCATGTTCTTCTTTATCAAAAGTTCATCTGTTGAAACTCCTTATTTACTAGTAGTGAACTGTGACGGAGATACAAGTGAGCTAGCCGTTCATAAACAACTAAACACATCCGTTAAACGCTTTAATGTGAAACAAAAAACCGTAACGAATGGAAATATTGAAATGACATTGGAAATTCGCCTTCATGACAAGGAAGGAAGCTTTGTTAATCAACTTTCTGGTATTAGCGGAGTTAAGAATGCCGTACTTATCAGCTACAGCGGCGACTATGTATCTTAAGGATGGGAAGGTGTTCACAAGATGAAAGCACAAATGATGAAGCTTCTTCTATGCATCTGTTCCATCGTCACCATTATAGCCATGGTAGGATGTGAGGCGACTAAATCTACCACTACTAGCATAGAAAATTCTGAGGTATCAAGTACTACCGAAACCTCAAAGACGGATGACGAAATAGCTACGAAGGTATTCCCTAAGGATAAAGTCGTAGACGTCAAAATCACCATTGATAAAGATGACTTTCAGAGCATGAAAGACAACGCTTCTGCGGAAGAGATTAAAACCGCATCTGTCGATTACAACGGCATGCATTACGATAATGTGGGCGTTCGTACAAAAGGGAATCTAAGCTTGCGAAGTGTAGTCAGCATGGATGATTCGGATAGATATAGCCTAAAGCTCTCCTTTGATGAGTATTTATCAAGCCAGAATCTTTTGGGAATCAGTAAAATAAACCTGAATAATGGCTACAGTGATGCCAGTTATATGAGAGAGTTCCTGACCTATGAACTCGCGGATCAAATGGGACTTCCTACACCTGGATTTTCATTTGTAAATGTTTATGTGAATGATGAATTGTATGGATTCTTTTTGGCTGTCCAACAAGTAGATGAACAGTATCTTGAATCGAACTTCGGCAACTCATACGGAGCGCTGTACAAAGGGGAAATGACCGGAAGCGGTAGCGACCTTCAATGGATTGATGACAAGATTGCGTCCTATACTGGACTAGCTCAGAAATCCGAAAAATCCAACGATGATATTCTTATCGATATGTTGGACGAATTGAATAACGGTACAGATTATGCCAAATATTTGGATGTAGAAGAAACCCTGAAATACATTGCTCTTCAAGTGCTAACTAATAATACTGACAGCTATATTGGTGGAAACAAACAGAATTATTATTTATACGAAGATGACGGTGTATTCTCCGTCCTCCCTTGGGACTATAACATGGCATTCGGGGGATTGGGAAGTTCGAATCTACTCATCGATGAACCAACACAAGGTGCCTTAGCTGAGCGGCCTTTGGTTGCCAAACTCCTTGCTGTTGATGAGTACAAAGAAATGTATCATAACATCATTAAAGACGCCACTGAAGGTTACTTGTCTTCGGCTATATTTAAGGAACGAGTTGAGGAAGTCTCAGCTATGATCTCCACTAACGTGAAGGAAGATCCAAGTTCTTTCTACACTTATGAAGAGTATCAAAGTGCAGTACCGAAGCTCATAACCATTAATGACACGCAAGTCAACAATATTGATCAACAACTTGCCGGCACCATTGCATCCTCAGGCGATGGATCAGGAAGCGGCGGTGGCATGGGCGGTGGTGGCATGGGTGGCGGTGGTAAGCGTGATATGCCAGCTATGGCAGGCAACAACGCACTAGCTACTCCAACTGATGTAACCGCACAAGCTGGGCAAGCTGCTCCTGCTGATGGACAGAATGCTCAAGGTGCTCCAACTGCTTCTAGCGATGGACAGAATGCTCAAGGCGCTCCAACTGCTTCTAGCGATGGACAGAATGCTCAAGGCGCTCCAACTGCTCCTGCTGATGGACAGAATTTCGAAGGTGGTGGCTTTCCTGGAGGCCAAATGGGAGGCGATAGACCCGATGGTATGGGTGGTGGTCGCGGTGGAATGGTTGGCGGTATGGGCGGTTTCGGTGAGCAAAGTGCTCAACCAAAAGGCACTGTAAAAGAAGCACTCACAGTCGGCATTACACTAGTTCTCCTACTCCTTTCCGGTTTGTTCATTACCTTCTATAAACGGAAAAGACTTTAAATTCTAGACATAACAAGAATAAGCCAGTATGGATGATTGTTACTATCATTCCGTACTAGCTTATTCTTGTCTTATTAAAGATACTTCATCTGATTCTTCCAAGCTGACTATATCTCATCTTATCCAAGCTTCTATCATATGGTTAAATAGCGCCGGATTTGCTAATGATATTCCATGGCCAATATTGGGAACAATTTCTCTTTCACAATATTCACTACTGCTACTAATAACATTAGAAGATTTCAATATCTGTTTCTTTTCCTTAGCTCCTACTAGAACTAAGACCTTTGTTTTACCCTGATTGAACCCTTGAGGTAAGCAATACGACATATTTTCATTAAGAATAGTAAGGAGCGAATCCATACTTATTAGCGCAGATTCCTGATAATATAGTTCGAAATATTCATCTCCGATATATAATTCCTTAGCTTGTAACCTTGAAAAGAATCTATTTTTTGTTAATGGCATGAAAATGCGAACTAACGGTTTCGTGATCCAACGAGTGAATTTCATAGGTGTCACAAGCCCGCTAATTATAATCGCACGATCCATACGGATGCCATTCATGCTTAACATCTCTAACGCTATTTGCGCACCTAAAGAAAAACCAATGATTGTAATAGACTGTCCGTAATCTCTATCTCTGATGACTTCAGCGATATCTTGGGCCGCATCATGTATCGTTGTAAACTCCTTATCATGACTTTTACCGTGACTGGGCAAATCAGGCACTACTACGTAGTAATGTTCTTTGAAATATTCCACCTGCTTATCCCACATCCAACCACTCACGCCAGCTCCATGTATAAATACAAGCATTGGACCCATCTTGTTCCCAGATTCATTCACAAAAAGCGTCATCTCTACTAACTCCTACTATTAAATGTATGGTGAATGAGTTGTACAAAATCCACATCAGAAAGACTTTTCACTCTATGAAACACTGAATCGAATTCCATGAAACCTGTTATTTCGTTAGGAGTAACCACGCAATGCATGCCTGCAGAGGCTGCAGCCCTTGCTCCATGTAGTGAATCTTCTATGGCTATCGCTTCATCCGCTTTAACTTCAAGACAAGCTAACGTCTGTATGTATAGTTCAGGATCTGGCTTTACATTGGTTACATGATCAGACGTACGAATACACTCGAAATAATGTCGAATATTCAATTGATCTAAATATTTCCCTACCCATTTCATGGATGAGCTTGATGCCAATCCGATTCTAAGGCCAGCATCCTTGGCTGCTTCAAGATATTCTAATACACCCGGACGAACCTTCTCAAGTTCCATAAGCTTAGTATGCCGAAGATCCACAGAACGACGGAAGGATTCTCGGTCGATGGGAAGCTTCTTCTCTGTAATTAAATATTCATACGGATTAAAACCAGCGAGGCTCGTACCAATACACTCGGAATACAATTCAAGTGTCAGGTCAACACCATATTCCATATAAGCCTCTTTAAAAGCTATGTACCATGCCGTTTCAGTATCAATAATCGTACCGTCAAAATCGAAGATCAGTGCTTTAATCATAGATATAATCGCTCCCTTTACATTCAAACTCAATTCTCTTCAACAAAAACGAATATCCTCATGCTCAATCTTCGTAGATATTCGTCCTGTTCCTACCTTCTTTTTTTGATTGATATAGCGCTCGGTCTGCGAACTCTATCACCTTTTCCGGCCCACCTGACAAGGGATCAGATAAAGCTACTCCAATCGATATCGTAATCCCCTTATCTTCATTAGGACATTCCGATTTAGCTATCTTTTTACGTAAAAGTTCGGCCATATCAAGTACAGACTGTCTTTCAGCGAATTTGACTAAGATTCCGAATTCTTCTCCTCCATAACGAAAACATACATCCCGTGGAGTAGCCACGAGCCTTAGTTGAGAAGCAACGAACTTTAACACCTCGTCTCCTCTTGCATGCCCATAGGTATCATTAATTTGTTTAAAATGGTCCATGTCTATCAAAATTAGAGCAAATGGTATTTTCTCTTCATACCATTCTTGTATGTTTAAATCGAATGTTTTTCGATTAGATAGACCCGTTAATCCATCAATTTGAATTTCCTCATTTAATAAATTCAAATATTTCCCCATACTTTTATGTAGCTGATTCACCTCATAGATCACAGAAGATATCTTAGGTAAAGACGGCGGATTGGCTTTTTTAGAGTCAAACGCCTCTTCTGAGAACTGTGCCAGTCTGTATAGCGGTGTGGAGATATAATAAGAAACACGTGCTGCAACAATTAATATAATAAGAAACAAAGGAATATCCTTGATCAACAAACTGATTAACATATCTCGCAATGGCTTATCCAAGATCGCGGTAGGTGTTTGAGACACGATGACCCATTCACTAATAGGTTCATATGCAAATCCTGCAAAAAATGATTTTCCCTTTGAATTAACGACATTTTGAGAACCACTTTGTCCCGACAATCCTCTTTCAATCACTTCATTATTCTGCACAATCTCATTAACGCGTTCAATTATAGGATGATAAATGAGTCGTCCTTGCTGATCTGACACATACACATAGGATCCATTCCCGTAGAAATGTTCCATTAACAACTTACTTAATGCATTATCCTCTTGGAGGTATAATGTCCCCCCAGCAAAACCTATGTAGGTTCCTCTATCATTATATATTGGAGCAGAGACCATGAGAATAAGACGACCTGATACAGCTACGTAGGGCTCAGAAATCATCGGTATCCTTGCTAAAGAAGCTTGAAGAGATGCATCCGATGTTAGCAGTGTTCCCACATCAACGCCCGTATCTCCCGGATTTATAAACTGAACTTCACGTTTTGAGTTGGATATAATGATAGAGTTGAAATACTGATCATTACCCCTATATACAATATCTAGGTCCTTCTGTGAGAAAGACTCTTGTCCGGCGATCTCTGCAATGTACGAAATATTATTCTGCATCACATTCAATAAGTCGCTAGTATTAGAGGATAACTTTTGAGCATAGTGATAGTTATTTTCAAGATAGCTGGAAGACAAAGAATTAGCGTTATTACTATACGCCATATAACCACCTAGTACAGCAGTTATTAGTACAGATCCTATCACTAACATGCCAAGAATAGTACGAAGCTTAAATCCTTTATGTTTTCTCACGGAGTGACCTCTTTCATTGACTTAAGTACAACTTATATACTATATGATATCTGTATGAAAACAAATATACTTTTCTAACTATTGAGTTGGCCCTTCAGTTGTGCATCATATAGGCTGTTGTAAAACCCCTGCTCTACAAGAAGTTCCTCATGAGTCCCCTGTTCAAGGAGACGCCCATCCTTCAATACTAGGATTTGATCAGCCTTCCGAATCGTGTTTAAACGATGGGCAATAACAAAGCTTGTTCGGCCCTTCATTAACCTCTGAAGGCCATCTTGTATCTTAATCTCCGTTACCGTATCAATACTACTCGTAGCTTCATCTAGAATTAGAATCGAAGGATTTGCGAGAATGGCTCTAGCAATAGCGAGTAATTGCTTCTGTCCTTGGCTAATACCTGCGCCGCTATGCTTCAGCACCTTATCATAACCTCCTCGCATTCGTTCAATAAATGAATGCGCATTCGCCATACGTGCAGCCCTCTCAACTTCTTCATCCGTTGCATCAAGCTTTCCGTAGCGGATATTATCACGGATCGTCCCTTCGAACAAAAAAGAATCTTGCAGTACAAATGCCATATGAGAACGCAAATTTTCACGCCGAATTGTTGTAATATCGATCCCATCAATCGTAATAGTGCCATGATCCAACTCATAGAATCGCGATAGCAATTGGATTAGTGAAGTCTTACCCGCTCCTGTAGGGCCGACTAGTGCAATCATCTCTCCTGGTGCTGCCTTAAAACTGATATCAGACAACGTCTCTTTTCCTTCATCGTAAGCAAACGACACATGCGAGAAGATAACTGCTCCTTGTACTGCATCTAGTGTGATTGCATCCTTCTCATCCTTCGCCTCTATTTCCTCGTCAAGAATTTCAAATACTCGCTCTGCCCCCGCAATCGCAGACAACATCGTGTTCCATTGATTAGCCAAATCATTCAGGGGTCTTGTGAATTGTCTTGCATACTCGACGAATATGACGATAACTCCAATAGATATTGTTCCACGAATGGCTAATAATCCACCTACGCCAGCAATAATGGCAAAGCTCAAGTTATTGAGCGCATTCATCAATTTAGGAATGAAACCTGATATCGCTTGAGCCCAAAACCCCGACTGCTTAATCATATCATTGCGGAATCTAAATTCGTTAATAACCCTTTGCTCTTGTGAGAATGCTTTTATAATACGCTGGCCTGATAATGTCTCCTCAACAAATCCATTTAAATCACCCAAATTACGCTGTTGCTGCTTAAATAAAGGCCCTGTGCGCCATGTAATCCATCGCATACCTAATACCATTAATGGAACGACTAGAAAAGTCAGTAAAGTTAGTAAGGGACTGAGCCATAGCATAACGATGATCGTACCCACAAGTGTAAGTACACTAGAGAACACTTGAATAACAGAGCTATTCAAAGTTGCGCTAACGTTGTCTATATCATTAGTAACCCTACTCATTAACTCCCCTTGTTGACGCTTTCCGAAGAAAGGAATCGGTAAGCGATGTAAATGTTGGACAAGGTCTACCCTCATTCGATATACCGTCTCCTGTGCAATTCCAATCATCCAAATATTTTGCAACCATAACGTAAGCGACTGCAGCCCATACACTATTCCAAGTCCGCCGAGAAAATACAACCACGATTGATCTGCCGGGCGCTCTATAAATGTATCTATAGCTGTTCCAATCATAAAGGGTCCAAGTAGGGCTAAGGCTGAACTTAGAAGTACCATAACAAGCACTAAAATGAGTCGACCTTTGCGATGAGAAAGATAGATCCATAATCTTCTCAACGTTCCCGACAAATCCTTTGCTTTACGTTTAACTCGCTTTCCCGAAACAATAGTGTCAGTTCCTTTGGGCCTCTGGGTCGCCTGTGGTCGTGGATATCGGAATGGTTCACTTAACTCCTTCCACATGACGTATACCTCCTACTCTCGAGAACTGAGATTCATAAATCCGCTGATATAGAACACAATTTTCAAGCAATTCCTCATGACTTCCCTGTGCAAGTAAAGAACCATCTTCCAATAATAGAATTAGATCTGCGTGAAGCGTAGAACTGATTTTTTGTGTAATAAGAAATGTAGTACATGCGACGTCTCTCAGTGCTTGTAGTAATGTAGCTTCTGTTCGTATATCCAATGCGCTAGTACTATCGTCAAGTAATAATATGCCAGGTTTGCGAACCAGCGCCCTAGCAATCGTCAATCGCTGTTTCTGTCCACCTGACAGATTCACACCCTTTTGCCCTAACATTGTGTCATAACCCATTGGAAAACTAATAATTGTATCGTGAATTTGTGCTAACTTTGCCGCTTCAATAATCTCATCGAGTGTGGCATCCTCTTTACCCCATGCAATATTATCTTGAATGGTACCTGTGAAGAGGATAATCTCCTGAGGCACATAACCGATGGCATCACGTAAATATTCTGTGTTTAGAGTGGTTATATCCTTACCATCGATCTTGACTACTCCTGTATTCTGTTCATACAGCCTTGGGATAAGCCCTACAAGTGAAGTTTTCCCAGCACCCGTCGCTCCCATAATAGCAACTGTAGCACCTGGTTTGGTCTCGAATGATATGTCATGCAGTACAGCAGCTTGCGTATCCGGATACTGGAAAGACACATGATCAAACGTTACGGCACCATTAATCGTATCAGAAGTCACATTTCCGTCTGTCACGCCCAAGAGATTACTATCTGTCTCGAGTGCATCTGCAATTCGTTGAGCCGATGCACGTGCTCTTGAGAAGTTAACAACAATCATAGAGAAGACGGATAAGGCACCTGTCGTTCGTAACGAGTAGTTAACGACAGCTACTACTTCCCCCATTGTTGCTTCACCAAGGCTAATCTTTATTTGTCCGAACCATAATACTGCTAATATCCCGGTATTCATGATCAATAAAATAATGGGCATCGTTAGTTCTGTTAGACGTAAAGCAGAGATCGTCCGTATCATTAGTTCCTGACTTGAACGTGCAAACCGCTCCGTTTCAAATTTCATACGTCCAAAGACTCGAATCAATCTCATTGCGATTAAATTTTCCTGAATCACACCATTCGTAGCATCCAATTTCACTTGAACCATTCGAAATAAATTCCCTGCTTTTTTGACTACCACGATTAAAAAGATAAGCAATACTGGAACCGTTAAGGTTAATAATAGAGCAAGTTCTGCATGTACAACAAATGCCATCACAACGCTACCTATCACAAGTAGAGGTGCTCTCATCATAATTCTGAGCCCCATAAACACAGTATTCTGTAGCTGTGTGACATCATTAGTCAATCTTGTAATTAAGGAAGAAGCAGCGAATCGGTCAAATACAGACAATGAATACGATTGTACTTTTTCATACAACTGCTCTCTAAGATCATAGGCAAACCCCTGGCTCACATGAGAAGCAAAAAAAGAACTTAAAATGCCAGATACAAAGGCAATAATGGAACAAACAGCCAAGAAACCACCCCATTGCAATACACTGGAAAGATCCCCATTTCTAATTCCACCATCAATCATTTTGGAAATAATTAAGGGCTGTATTAATTCAACTGAAAGCTCAATTAACATCATCAATAAGGCTGCAACAGTAGATATTCGATACTTTTTCAGATAGAAAAGACATGTAACCACCACTATTCCCCCATATTCCCAACTCATATACGCAATTATACCAACTCAAATATGACTTATTATAACAAATTAAAGCCGTTACTGCTTGGGTATGCTATTCCAATGAAGGACGTATTAGAAGCCAAATATGTAAGTAAATAGCGGATTCTCCGTAATTCAGAGCTTGTCAAATGTGTCGATTAGAGTAACTTTTGTGAAATAATGAACATTCTATGAACACGCCAAAAACAGCGCCATTACAGTGATCTATGTCATATCAATGCTCCCTTGTAACAATTTAATCACAATTTGTTAAATAGTTAGACAAAAATTAACAATAATATGGCAAAAAAGCAATGTTTTGGGTTTTGCTTTATCTGAAAGGTATTCCTAATATAGAACTATGATTGTTTATCAGGTTCATCCGTAATCAGTTTAAATGCAGTTCATAAAGGAAGGAGTTCATCATGAAAAAAAGAGGATCATTATTAGTACTATTCATGAGCCTTGTATTGCTCTTGTCTGGATGTAGTTCAATTACAGTATTGGATCCTAAAGGTCCTGCTGCAAGAACATTATCCGATACGATTCTTTTCTCAATTGCCATGATGGCAGGAGTACTACTTGTAGTATATGTTCTTTATGTCGTGTTCTTGGTCAAGTACAGAGGATCGAAGACGAAAGACGACTACATGCCTCCACATGAGGAAGGAAATAAATGGCTAGAAGCGATTTGGATCACAATTCCAATCATCATTGTAGCTGTTCTTTCTGTAGTAACCGTGCAGTCAACAAGCACAGTAGAAAAGGTAGCTGCAGGTTATGAGGATCAGAAACCTTTGGTTGTTTATGCATCTTCATCTAACTGGAAGTGGCATTTCAGCTATCCTGAGGAAGGGATTGAGACAGTCAATTATCTTAACATCCCTGTTAATCGTCCTATTGAATTACGATTGTATTCATTTGGTCCAATCACAAGTCTTTGGATACCTCAATTAGCCGGACAAAAATATGCGATGAGTGACATGGTTAACACCTTGAATTTAGTTGCAGATGAACAAGGCTCTTATCTAGGTCGAAATTCTAACTTCAGTGGACAGGGTACTGCACACATGGAATTTGAAACACTTGCCATGAGTCCTGGGGCGTATAGCGAATGGGTTGAGGAAGTTAAAACAACAGCCTCTGCATTAGACGAAACAGAATTTAAAAGTTTGCTTGCAACCTCCTATGTAGGTCGCAAAACATTCTCAAGTACACATCTAACCTTTAGTCCAGCTCCAGGAGATCATTCCGATCATATGAAACACACGGATATGGAAAATGGTAACAAAGAACACCAGGAGAACAAAGCAGAACATCCAGTTCCAGCTAATCCTGAAGAAACAAAATTCGATGCTGTACCTAAT
This sequence comes from Paenibacillus antarcticus, assembly GCF_001637225.1. Lineage (GTDB taxonomy): Bacteria > Bacillota > Bacilli > Paenibacillales > Paenibacillaceae > Paenibacillus_AQ > Paenibacillus_AQ antarcticus. The sequence goes on along the minus strand of NZ_LVJI01000024.1, from coordinate 18,030 downwards.
GTAAATCCGAACGAACCGTTACCTCAATCACCAGCAGAGGACAGCAACTCAGATATCGATCATACAAGTCATGATGGGAAGTAAGAACGTTTATTTTCAAACAAACATTAAATTGCTTAATTATATAGATTGAACGTTTGCATTTACAAGGTTCAATCTATATATATAACCTGAAAGGAGTCAAATCCTAATGAAATGGGACGAATTTTTCGTTACCGGTGAACCGATGATTTACGGCGCAATGGCTAGTATTGTTCTTGCTACGATTGCGATTATCGTTGGTCTTACCTACTTTAAGAAATGGGGTTACCTATGGCGTGAATGGCTAACCACTGTTGACCATAAACGCATCGGAGTAATGTACATTCTTTCCGCTCTGATCATGTTGTTCCGTGGTGGTGTCGATGCCATCATGATGAGGTTTCAGACCGCCGTTCCAGAGAATAAGTTCCTGGATGCACAACATTACAATGAGATCTTTACCACTCATGGTCTGATTATGATTCTATTTATGGCTATGCCATTTATTATTGGGATTATGAACGTTGTTGTTCCTCTTCAAATTGGAGCAAGAGATGTCGCATTCCCACGTTTGAATGCTATTAGTTTCTGGTTATTCTTCGCAGGAGCTATGCTATTAAATCTTTCCTTTGTTATCGGAGGATCTCCTGATGCAGGTTGGTCAGCTTATTTCCCGCTTGCAAGTCTAGAGTTTAGTCCAACAGTAGGAAATAACTATTACTCTCTAGCTCTGCAAATCTCAGGGATTGGTACATTGTTGACAGGGATCAACTTCATTGTAACCATTCTTAAGATGCGCGCACCTGGCATGAAGCTTATGCGTATGCCAATGTTTACGTGGTCTTCTCTAATCACAAGTGTTATCATTGCATTCGCATTCCCAGTACTAACTGTTGCGCTTGCTTTAATGATGTTTGACCGTATCTTTGGGTCCCAGTTCTTCACCATGTCTAATGGTGGGATGGATATGTTATGGGCCAACCTATTCTGGGTATGGGGACATCCTGAAGTATATATCGTTATTCTCCCTGCGTTCGGGATATTCAGTGAAATTATCGCGACATTCTCGAAGAAGAACTTGTACGGATATACATCCATGGTCGTCAGTATGGTCGTTATCTCTCTCTTGTCCTTCTTAGTATGGGCGCATCACTTCTATACGATGGGTCAAGGAGCTATGGTTAACGGATTCTTCTCTATTACAACCATGGCGATATCCGTTCCTACGGGGGTCAAGATCTTTAACTGGCTGTTCACCATGCGAAAGGGTAAGATCACCTTTACGACGCCTATGCTTTACTCATTAGCCTTTATTCCAATCTTCACAATCGGTGGTGTTACAGGTGTCATGTTGGCTATGGCCAGCGCCGATTATCAATACCATAATACAATGTTCTTAGTAGCACATTTCCATTACGTTCTAATTCCGGGTACAGTCTTTGCCGTTATTGCCGGTTTCCATTACTGGTTCCCGAAAGTATTCGGCTTCAAACTTAATGAACGTCTTGGGAAACATGCATTCTGGTGGATCGCTATTTCCTTTAACGTGACATTCTTCCCACTGTTCTTCCTAGGTTTACAAGGAATGACACGTCGGATGTACACCTATTCGGAAGAAACAGGATTTGGTCCACTTAACTTACTATCGTTTGCCGGCGCCTTAGGCCTTGCCTTCGGTTTCATTATTCTGGTATATAACATTTACTACAGTATTCGTTATAGCCCACGTGAAACGAACGGAGATCCATGGGATGCACGTACGCTTGAATGGGCAACAAGTAGTCCAATTCCTGCATACAACTTCGCTATAACTCCAAATGTTAAGGGTAGAGATGCGTTATGGTCCGCTAAGCACGATAACCAACCTATCTTCGACGGTAAGATTGAGCCGATTCATTTACCAAGTAATAGTGGAAAGCCTGTCATTCTTGCCGGTGTCTTCTTCGTCTTTGGTTTCGCATTGGTATTTAGCTGGTGGATCCCAGCAATTATATCAGGTATTGGAATTCTAATTGTCTTAGCTACCATGTCCTTCGATAGAGATCATGGAATTACCGTGTCTGTCGAAGAAATTATAGAAACAGAAAAGAAATTGCGGGGTGAAACGCTATGAAAATAGATGCCACTAAACCGCTTGAATATGGGTCAGAAGAAAACAGTAATAAAATCTTCGGATTTTGGATCTTTTTAGGAGCAGAAATTGCTCTATTCTCCACCCTATTCACCGTTTATTTCGTTTTAGTGAATCGTTATGCAACAGGTCCAAATGGTACAGAATTATTTGAACTATCAGGTGTTCTATGGGAAACTTTCTTGCTACTTACAAGTAGTTTCACCATCGGTCTTGCGGTTCATAGTATGCGACTTGGTTTGAAGAAGCCTATGATGATCTTTTTCGGGCTTACCTTACTCATGGGTCTAGGATTCCTTGGAATTGAAATCACTGAATTCTTCACCTATGTACATGAGGGTGCTTCAATATCGACAAGTGCCTTTACTTCTAGCTTGTTCGTATTACTAGGAACACATGGAGCTCACGTTAGCTTTGGTATATTATGGGGAGCGTCTATATTATTGCAAGTCAAGAGACAAGGATTTACATTGGCAACTGCCAATAAATCCTTTATATTCTCTCTTTACTGGCATTTCCTAGATGTTGTATGGATCTTTATCTTTAGTTTCGTTTACCTGAAAGGACTGATGTGACATGATGAAACAGTTATTTCCAATTCGCCATGTAATGGGCTATCTATCCTCCCTCATCCTTTCGGCCCTTGCATTAACAGCTTTACTTGATATTCCTTTTGCTTCTAAGATGGCAATCTTAGCAGTTACTGCCGTCATTCAGGCTTCTCTGCAGCTGTTTGTATTCATGCACATTAGTGAAATGGCTAGTACTAAAAAAGAACTTTACCTTAATATCGCTTATGCACTGTTTGTTGGTCTGGTTACGCTCTTCGGATCAATGTTCATATTCATATGGGGCTGGTATAGTTAATTAAGGATGTATTATAATGAAAAATGCAGCTTCTCCTACAATGTAGGCAAGCTGCATTTTTCATTACACAATTAGAATGGTGAGGATTGATGCACATGGAATTTACAGCGGATCAAGTCGCTGAATGGATGCTTAGTGAATTAAAGGACTCCGGTAAGTTAATACAACCTGAGGCTGTTAAGCATATTTTAGATCATTTTGGAGAACCCTTTATTTATGTCAATGAAAATGGGAACCAATCTATATCGAAGGAAGTAAAAAAGGCTTTTAAAAAGTTACATGCTGGGCGAGCAGCTTGGGATCGTGAAGGATTCTTCTGGTATTGGACCTAATACACTCAAACTTAATACAGGTACAAACAAGGGTGCTGGATATATTCCAGTACCCTTGTCATTCATTTACTGCAATAACCATAATGCTGGTACGTTTGCTGGCTCCCACCCTTGAAGCGAGGTATGACCTTGTCTACAAGAATAGGTTGCCCCTTCGTAAGTAACTAATTTGCCTACTGTATAGCTCACATTTGCTGCCCATGGGACGGGTCCTGTAGGATTATTATCCGTCGTTGACTGGAAGGATGTACCAGTAGATACATTACCAGCCGCATCTTTCGCAGTTACCATAAACGTGTAAGCTGTGCCCGCCGATAACCCGGTTACTGTTGCTGTTGTAGCTGTTACATTCACACTATTTGAACCCCAAGTTACCGTGTAACTAGTAACACCTACATTGTCCGTTGACGCTGTCCAACTCAAGATTACGCTAGAAGTCGTTTTCCCAGATACCTGTAGGTTCGTTGGTGCTGTCGGAGCCGTTGTATCGGCACTAGGAGCGTTAGTCGTGACCGTTACCACGTTACTTGCTGATTGATTGCCTGCTGCGTCTTTAGCCTTCACAATAAACGTATAGGCTGTATTCGGAGATAACCCATTAATAGTCGTGCTTGTGCCCGCTACGTTCATACTGGTCGCCCCATAAGTTACCGAATAGCCTGTAACACCCACATTGTCTGTAGATGCGTTCCACGCTAAGTTCACACTATTAGACGTGGTAAGTGTCGATACTAAATTGCCGGGTACAGACGGTGGTATCGTATCCAATACACCACCTGATTCGAATTGATTCAAATACGTACGATGATTGCTGGAAAACTCGAAATTATTGAATTTATCCCAGTTAATCGACCAAGTCATCAGCCCTCTCGTACCGGGATGTGCTCCGTTACGCAAAGTGTACCCTCCGCCGTAAGAAACACCCTTCATTAAGTAGTTCAACGCTTTGTGCACTTCCGCTACAGAAGTAAACCCTCCCCCAGAATTTACGTTAGCGGGAAGTCCTATGACGACCTGATCGGAACGAAGTGCTGGGAAGAGATAGTTAGAATTTCTTCCTACTGGGAAACCCGTAAGCATCATATCCGCCATAGCGACATGGAAATCAGCACTCCCCATGGAATAGTATTGATTATCAAGCGCCGTGATTGGTCCCGAATTATAATGTTGTACCTGTAGCCAATCCAAAATATCCCTTAGCCCATAGATAACAGGCAAATATGATCCGGCCCTATTATCGCATGAAATACAGCTTCCTCCATAGAAAGAATACCCAAGCTGTACGAAGAATGTCTCCGGTGCCATTGTCAGCATGAAGCTATCACCATAGAAATCATGCAGTTCTCTTACGGCAGAGATCAGATTTGTAATAACTGGTGTGGTGGGACTCCGGAAATCACTATCACCAGCATTGAAATAGAGTGAATGACCTTCGAAATCAATATCAAATCCGTTAAAACCATATTTTGTGATGATCGTCTTCATACTTGATACAAAATTGTTACGAGCCTGCGTATTGACTAGTTGCACTTGCCCATTGGCGCCCCCGATTGAAATCATGACTTTCTTGCCCTGACTTTGTAGGTATTGAACATCTGCAATGAAATCAGCGTCCGTCGCATTATATGGAGCAAAGCCAATCGTCCCACCCTGTACTCCATTGGTAGGTTCAGCAAAAGAAACGTTAATAACATCAAAGTTGGAAGATACATCCCGTAGCCTTATATCGCCCGATCCGTTATTGAAATTATGCCAATATCCAACGATCAGTTTCTTGCTTACTGGAATGGAGGCATTTGCTTGCGGAGTATTCCATTGGTACCCTGTGAATATAATCGCAATAATTATTGTAAATAGAATTGCACGTGGTAATGAATGAGTCATTCTAATATTATCCCTCATTGCAAATGATCCCCCTTTTATTGGATTCTCCATAATGCCGGCACATTGCTAGGCTCCCAGCCCCCAAGTGAAGTATGAGGCTGTATACAAACATAGGTTTTACCTCCATACGTCACGATGTCATTAACTTTATAACTAACATTCGTCGCCCAAGCGCTCGGACCACCCACTGCATCTGTCGTCGCGTTAATAGTTGCTCCAGTCGAAATATTCCCCGCTACATCACGTGCTGTAACTATAAACATATAGGCTGTGCTTGCCGAAAGACCACTAACTGTAGCTGCTGTTCCTGTTATATTCAGATTTGTTGTACCGTAAGTGACCGTATATCCGCTCACCCCAACGTTATCTGAAGAGGCATTCCATGACAGATTAACACTCGTGGCACTCTTTCCTGTTACTAGCACCTCCCCAGGTTGCGTCGGAGCTATCGTATCTGCCGGTGCTGCTGTCGTTGATGCTTGCACGGGCGTACTCGCGACAGAAGCATTGCCTGCTGAATCTCTAGCCTTAACTGTAAAGATATACGCTGTATTAGCATTCAGACCAGACACCGTAGTCGATGTCCCTGTAACATTTAAGTTTGTTGAACCATATGTTACGGTGTAGCCCACCACCCCGATATTATCCGTTGAAGCGTCCCACGCAAGGCTGATCGTGGTGGCCGTTGCTTCGGATGTACTTAGATTGCTCGGTACCGATGGAGCAATCGTGTCGCTTACTCCGCCACATTGGCCGATCAGCTTCCATACACCCGCTGTTCCACTCAGATCTGGCTGTTCTCCTTGCGTCCACCACTTGGCTTCATAGCTATTACCGTTATACGATGCACGCTGTCCACCCGTATACACCGAATTAGCATTCCATGCTGCCACCGAGCAAGTAGTAGCTGCTTCCGTCGTTACGGACAGACCAGGACTGTCATTTGAAGTATTTCCCGCTGTATCTCTTGCTTTAACGGTGAAGGTATACGCTGTATTTGCTGTTAGTCCGTTGATTGTTGTGCTTGTTCCCGTTACGTTGACACTCGTTGATCCGTAGGACACGGTATATCCCGCTACACCCACATTATCGGTGGAAGCATTCCACGACAGATTAACACTGGATGAAGATTTCCCTGTCGTTTGCAGATTTCCCGGTACCGTCGGTGGTATCGTATCTACGACAATGGCTTCCGTCGTGACTTGAAGTGGTACACTTACTTCCGAGTTGTTGCCTGCAGCATCCCTCGCTTTTACAGTAAATGTATACGCTGTGCTTGCTGTTAAACCACTAACCGTTGTCGATGTACCTGCTACGTTTACAGAAGTACTACCATATGAGACCGTGTAACCTGTCACACCTACATTGTCAGTTGAAGGACTCCACGTTAGAGACACGCTATTGGATGTTTTGGACGGAGAACTCACATTATTAGGTACAGTCGGGGCTTGATTATCAACCACAATTGTACCTTGCAAATCACTAAATACTTTATTAAGTAATAATTTATTGCGATCTTCACTAAGATCCCAGATCATCGCTCCACCCAACCCAGTAGACTTAATAAAGTTTGTCTTGTGTCCAAAATATTCCACATCATCATAGCTGATAAAGTTACCATTGGTCGGATTGAATAGGTACGGCACTTTTGCGACATCATTCCAATAACGTGTATACCCATTTTTATTGATGTAATTATTTTGGAGATCCGTGAAATCATATCTACCGGTCTCCCAAGTTCCAGTATTTGGAGCACTACAACTCTGATATTGCCCATTACTTACATTTTTGCATTTACTCCAACCAATTCCATAGAATGCGGTACCCAGAACAATTTTGTTTGCCGGTACACCTGCATTTATATAATTTTGAATACTGGCTTGAATATTAAATGTAGCTGCACTCTCTACACCCGCTGCTACTGCAGCTGGATCCTTATATAAAGGTGCATTGTGAGCGCTCTGGGTTTGCCAATCCCCGTTGTAATCATAGGTCATGATATTTATCCAATCCACAGTGTTCGCAATGTTAGCCATCTGATTGTTGGTTACATAATTAGGACCTGCCCCTGAAGCGATCGTTAGCAAATATTTTTTTCCGTCTACAATTTCAGCAGCATTCAGCTTAGCTCTAACTGCTTGTAGCAATAGTACATGGTTTTGTTTGTCTGCCGGGCGATAGCTGTTACCATCTAGACCGCCACTAACCGGATATTCCCAGTCTAGATCAATCCCATCAAATTGATATTTACGTAGAAAATCAACTGCAGAGTTCGCGAAAACTTCACGAGTCGCTGCAGTGGCTGCCACATCCGAGAAGCGGTTAGACCAAGTCCAGCCACCAACGGATATAATCGTTTTAAGATTCGTATTCGCTTGCTTCAGATTGATCAACTGCCCGTAGTTACCTTTTATGGGTTTATTCGGAGTATCACCTGCCATACTTGTTAGCACATCAATCTCCGGATCACCAATGACGACTGTTCCATTAGGTACATTGATCGTTCCATTTTCATCCTGACAAGTCCATGTTACTGGATTTGGACCTGTTGGATCGGGATTACCATGTCTACCGTTCCAACATATATCTGCAAACGCAAAATTGATATGAGTTACTTTAGAAGCATCTATATCACTAACAAAATAATTTTGATCATACGGAGCCCAAGAGGGAAAATACCCTACTATTTTGTAACCCTCTGCTTCTGCTGCTTGAACTTTGTCATTACTGACGAATTGAAAAAAAGATATAATTAAAGCAGAAATCAACACCATAATCGTAGACTTTCCTAATGATTTCACTTTCTTTTTCAAAGCTTGTAGCCTCCTTATTTTTAAAACAATAGAATGATAGCGTTTACAACAATATTTCTATTACCTCCTTTATAAATAGTTATTTCAATCTTGTATGACAGAAATATAACCTCCTCTATTCACAACAAGAAAAGAAATCCATACTCAAATAAAACCCCGATACTAATTGTAAAAATAATCCTTATCATGCAATTCCTATAAAATATACGCTAACCACCTGAAATTTTATTACATTATTTGTATATATTTTATGGCGTTACTGCATTAGCAACTTATATTAATGCATCCAACACCTAACAAGACATTTAAGACGTCTACCAGTCATCCCAAGACAATAGTCCCCCTGTTATGTACATACAAAAAAGCCGTTAGCATATCGCTAACGGCTTTCTGACACTATAAAGTGAATTTAGAATATATCACATCTAATCATCCAATATCGTACTAGACAATCTCAATCCTTGCTCAAAAGTTTGATCGTAATATTAGAAGGGTCCTTCACAAACCATCCACCCTCTATATACTTTACACTTATTCCTGCATCCTTCAGTTGAACGATCACTTTGTCTAGTTCCTCATGATTAGGAAGAATCAATGTAAAGTAATCTAATCCTACTGCATCATGAGGTGCAGGTGGTGCACCTACTCCTGCCCATGTGTTTAATCCAATATGGTGATGGTATCCTCCTGCAGAAATGAATAATGCCATATCCCCATAGTGTGCAGTAACATCAAAACCCAGAATACCGCAATAAAATGCCTCTGTCTTTTGTAGATCTGACACATGGAAATGCACGTGTCCCATGATCGTATCTTTAGATAACCCGCTCCAAGTCTTGCCTTCAGAGATCGCAAGTAATCCATCTACGTCAACTGGATCAGTTGTCATAACATATTCTCCACTTGCATCACGTTTCCAAGATTCCTTTGGTCGATCAGCATAAATCTCAATACCATTATTGTCGGGATCACTAATATACAATGCCTCACTAACGAGATGATCTCCTTGGCCCACGCCCACATTGAACTTAATCAAATTACGCAAAGATAACCCTAATGAAATTCGATCTGGTACCAGAATTGCAAAATGATACAAACCAGCAACCGATCTTTCCGGTAAAATTACAGCATTCTCAATTTGTTCTAATATCAATAAAGGTTGTTTACCATCTACTGTAAGTTCAGCAATATTCTCCGTCTGACTTAGAATGCGTAACCCAACGACCTCCGTATAAAAGGCTACTGAACGATCAAGATCACTGATCTTAAGTTTCACAAGTCCAATGGACGTACTTGGATGTATTGTTTTTGTCATAAGTATCTTCCTTTCGATTGTAAAAATGTTGATATATTGACTGTATATTTGTAATAGAAATATATATTTTGTATAATAAATTTATCACGACTGTTTTGCCAAGTCAATAACTGTTTGATATTATAAATAAAAGTGCTCGACTAGGAGAGATTACATTGGATATCGGTTCTAATATTCGGTCCATTCGCAAAAGAAAGAATTGGTCTATACAACAAATATGCGAACGAACTGGATTATCACAGGGATTTATGAGTCAAGTGGAGAACAATAAAACGTCCCCTTCCATCGCTACATTAGATAGCATCGCACAAGCTCTTAACGTACCGCTTGCATTTCTGCTCTTAAAGAACGAAGAGCGAATGCATATTATACGTAAGGATGAACGACGTAAGACAATACATGGCAAGGAGAACTTCCATGTTGAGCATCTAAGTGATCGTGGCAATATACGGATGATGCTTGTAGAAATGCCTTCAGGTGCCTCAACAGAAGACGCTCATGCTCATGCAGGAGAAGAACTTCATTTCATCATACAGGGCACCTTATTCATCGAACAAGGTGAGGATTCTGCTACTCTGAGTACCGGAGATTCTTTTAGCTGGAAAGCCTGTGTTCCTCATTATGTCAAAAATATTGGTGATGAACCTGCTATTGTCTTAATCTCCATAAGTATCGATTCAGAGAGCGATGCATATTAAAATAAGTATGACTTATTTAATACATATTTACTTATTTGTAAATTGTGTTATATTTGATGGGTTATGAACTGAATAAGACCTTGTATTTCACTAGGGGAGTCTAACGACTGAGATGGAACTTTACGTTTCCGGACCCTTGGAACCTGATCTGGATTATACCAGCGGAGGGAAGTGGAACGAAATCTTCAACTCGTGCATATTTCTTGCTGATTGAACTTTTGGGCCCACTTTTTCCTTATCGGAAATGGTTGGGTCTTTATTTGTTTACAGAAAGCGAGGCGATCTTGTCCATCTTATCTCTAGACGATTTAACATACTCTTATTCTCAGTCCCACGAATCACCCATAATTCAAGGACTCTCTATGAATGTTCATGCTGGTGAATTCATTTCCATTATTGGCGTTAGCGGCTCAGGGAAAAGCACTCTTTTCAAGCTCATTGCTGGACTTCTAGAACCTAACTGCTGTGAAATACACATTCATGGTGAAAAGTGCACAACGAATCGCTTAGGTGAAGTCGCATACATGCCTCAGAAGGACCTGCTCCTGCCCTGGAGAACAGTTCTAGATAATTGCTTACTCCCATGGGAATTTAATCGCAAACCTTCCAGAGGGCACAAGAAAGAGGTCATAGCTAACATACAGCGAATGCTAGAACGATTCGGTCTTGGGAAATACGAACATTGCTATCCCAACGAATTATCAGGCGGTATGCGGCAACGTGTCGCTTTTCTTAGAACGCTCATAACGGGTCAAGATCTTTTGTTATTAGATGAGCCTTTCGGCGCGCTTGACGCTATGACCAAAAAAGAGATGCATCGTTGGTTACTGGAACTGTGGGATGATCTGTTCAAGACCGTTCTCTTCATTACACATGATCTCGAAGAGGCGATTCTACTGAGTGACCGAATCTATCTCCTGCCCTCTGAGCCTGATCAAGGTGTTCAAGAGATGCACGTAAATTTACCGAGGCCGCGGCATTACGTGATGAACTACGACCCTCACTTTATTCAGTTGAGGCAAGATTTGGAGCAAAGACTATATGAGAAGACCTTTATATAAACAGTGGGTTCACGATTATGGGTGGTTCGTTCTTCTAATACCATTACTTCTAGTCTCTTGGCAATCCGTTGTCACTTTAGGATGGGTCCCCTCTTTTATTATTCCTGCCCCAACCTCGATTGTCCTTGCGTTATTTGAAGACAGTCATTTGTTACTTGGTCAGCATTTAATTGCTACTTTAGAGGAAGTTACCTTAGGATTTCTACTATCTGTTATTGGGGGCGTTATGCTAGCGGTAGGTATGCATATATTCCGTCCAATTGAGAAGGCTCTCTATCCTTTCCTCATTATAAGTCAGACCATCCCTCTAATCGCGCTCTCTCCTATCTTCATTATGTGGTTCGGTTACACCATTTGGAGTAAAGTGGCGATAGTCTTCCTGACTGCATTCTTTCCTATTGTAGTGAGTACATACGACGGTCTCAAGAAAGGCGATGGCGATTATACCGAGCTACTCTTGACCATGGGAGCCAAGCGCTGGGATATTTTTCGAACCATTGAGATTCCTATGGCCTTGCCTTCCTTCTTCTCGGGATTGAAGTTATCTATCGTATATTGCGTTGTAGGCGCTACGATTGGTGAGTGGTTAGGGGGTACGGAGGGCTTAGGTTATTTCAGCCGGCGGATGTCGAGCAATATGCATACAGATGCCATGTTCGCTTCCATATTGTTACTTTCTTTACTTGGCATTTCCCTTTTTATAACGATTGTAATCATTGAGAAACAATTACTTAAGAGAAGAGGATCGACGAAATGACATACACAAGGACATCAACAAATTCAACTAGAAATATGATAACAACGCTACTAATATTCTTACTACTACTAACCGCTTGTAATAACGGAGCTAACTCAAATCAAGTCTCTACTTCTTCTGAAAAAGAACTTCAAGAACTCTCGATCATGCTCGATTGGTACCCGAACGCTATTCACTCTTTCTTGTATACAGCACAAAAGAATGGGTATTTCTCTGATCAAGGATTAGATGTAAACATTCAAATGCCTGCAGAAACCAACGACTCCTTAAAGCTAGTGGCTGCTGGAAAAATTGATCTAGCCCTTAGCTATCAACCGCAAGTCCTTATGGCCCGTGGTGAGAATATTCCAGTTAAATCAATAGCTGCTATTGTTAGACATCCCCTCAATCATCTTATGGTGCCTGCTGATGCAAAGGTCAAATCCCCCAAAGATCTAGTCGGTGCAAAAGTTGGATACTCTTCCATTCCTTTATATGAAGCTATGGTACATACGATGATTAGGAACGATGGAGGCACCTCAGAGAACGTCAAAATGATCGATGTAGGCTATGATCTGATTCCTGCCATTGCAACCTCCAAGGTCGATGCGATCATGGGTGGATTCATTAATCATGAACAACTGATCTTAGCTAAGCAAGGTCACACTATGCTCTCTCTAAACCCTACGGAATATGGTGTACCTGATTATTATGAGCTTGTACTCGTTGCTAGCGTCCAAGGCTTGAAAGACAAACCTGAGTTACTTAGTAAGTTTGTTGCAGCCATTAGAGAAGGACAACAATATGTACAACAGCATCCTGACCAAGCGCTATCCGTTCTGTTCGAACATGAAGATCAAACATCACCTCTAGACAAGGATATAGAAACGAAGAGTTTACAAATTCTATTGCCCCTTATGGATGCTAAGGAACGACCTTTCGGTTACCAAGAACTAGAATCGTGGGAGAACGTTAATCAATGGCTCATGACGAATAAGCTATTGCCGAATACAATCAACGTTAACGAAGCATTTATCAATCTCTAATTCAATCCAAGGAGGAATTCAATCATGACATTTCTACAAAAATTACGTAACAAGAATCCACTTGTACACAACATCACCAATACTGTAGTTACTAATTTCACAGCTAACGGACTCCTTGCTTTAGGTGCCTCTCCTTTTATGACAGATGGTATTGAAGAAGTTGCCGATGTAGCTAGCATTGCAGATGCTGTGCTATTCAACATGGGCACTCTCAATGAAAGTATTGTGAATTCCATACTTATTGCAGGTAAATCATCCAATGAGCGCAACCTTCCCATCGTATTTGATCCAGTCGGTGCTGGCGCAACTTCATATCGTACAGTTATAGCCCAGCTAATTACCCAAGAAATCAAGCTTACCGTACTACGTGGGAATGTTGCTGAGGTAGCCCATGTTATAGGCGAGAGTTGGTCCATTAAAGGCGTTGATGCTGGTACGGGTGAAGGAAATGTGATTCAACTTGCGCAAAAAGCAGCTCAAATGTTAGATTGTATTGTTGTAATTACGGGTGCGGATGATGTGATTACAGATGGACAAACGACATATATCGTGAGTAATGGTCACCCGATTATGACAAAAGTAACGGGCTGCGGATGTTTACTTGGATCTGTAATCGCTGCCTTTTTAAGTGTGAGTGAACAACAAATTATTGAATCTGTTACCGAGGCCGTTGCCTTCTATAGCATTGCTGCAGAAATAGCTGCTGAGAAGACAGTTGCTCAAGGACCTGGTAGTTTTCAGATAGAATTCCTCAATCAATTAGCGTTGGTAACCCCAGATGTTGTCCAACAAAGATCAAATATTCAAAAAATTCATTAGAGACGAACAAGTAATCTAATACCATCTATTTTGAGAACTTGAACAGGACTTAGAGGAGGTTCCATCATGACTATATTCAAAGCATTGACTATAGCAGGCTCTGACAGTGGCGGTGGTGCCGGCATCCAGGCAGACTTGAAAACATTTCAAGAACTAGCTGTGTATGGAATGACTGCAATCACTGCGATTACTGCGCAGAACACATTAGGCGTTCAAGGGGTCTTCCCCTCAAGTTCAAATGCTATTGCAATGCAATTAGACTCCATTGGAAGTGATTTAGCTCCTGATGCAGTGAAGACGGGGATGTTATTTAGCGAAGAGATTATTCGCATCGTAGCTGACAAAGTACAGCAATATCATTGGAGGAACTTAGTTATTGACCCTGTTATGGTCGCCAAAGGTGGCTCCCCTCTTCTGCAACAGGAAGCCGTTCAATCCGTCATTTCATATCTGCTCCCCCTTGCTCTAGTTACTACGCCCAACTTACCTGAAGCAGAAATCCTAACCAGAATGTCTATTCGAACGTTGAGGGATAGGGAAGAAGCAGCCAAAATCATCGTTCAGATGGGTAGTCAATATGTTGTCATGAAAGGCGGACACGATGCTTCTACGGATCAAGTCATAGACCTTCTCTATGACGGAGAGAATTACGTCTATATGGAGAACAAGCGAATTGAGACGAGACATACTCATGGTACAGGATGTACTTACTCAGCGGCTATTACAGCAGAATTAGCAAAAGGAAAATCTGTTCATGAAGCCGTTCAAGTCGCTAAATCATTCATCCAATCGGCGATTGAGGATCAACTAGGAATGGGATCGGGTCATGGACCTACGAATCATTTTGCGTATAAGAGAAGACAGCGAGGTGAAATACATGTCTAGTATTCATGCAGAGAGCATTCGAAAGCATCTTAAGCTCTACTTCATCATGGGGAGTATTAACTGTCAAAGGCACCCTGTGAACGTATTGTCTGACGCAATTGCAGGAGGGATTACTTTATTTCAATTTCGTGAAAAAGGGCCTGGTGCTCTAATAGGTCAAGCTAAACTTGATTTAGCCAAACAACTACAGAAGCTGTGCCAGGAACATCATATCCCTTTCATCGTGAACGATGATATCAATCTGGCTATCAGTATTGGAGCGGATGGTGTCCATGTTGGACAGGATGATGAATCTGCAATCATTATTCGTAAAAAACTAGGCACACATGCCATCATCGGTGTCTCTGCTCATACGATATTCGAGGCAAAACAAGCCATACAAGATGGAGCTAACTATTTGGGAGTAGGTCCAATTTATCCAACACAAACCAAACCCGATGCTAAGGCCGTTCTCGGTACTCGTCTTATTCAAGAATTGCGCACAAAGGGTATTGATATCCCCCTAGTTGGAATAGGGGGCATCACCACCGATAATGCTGCAGATGTCATCCAAGCTGGCGCAGATGGTATATCTGTCATCTCAGCCATTGCTAGCGCAGCTTCCGTCCGAAATGTAGCCGCACTTTTCAATCAGAATTTAAGCATTTAGCTTCTTATACTAATACAACAGAAAAAGGGTACTCTATGTATGTTAAAGTACCCTTCTAACACATTCATTTATTCGCACATACGATTCATTCAGTTCATTTATACTTCACTATATGATCCATATGAGCGTATCAGATCATCATGTCCTTCTCTTTTAGAAATTCCAGTAATTGTACATCAGATTCCTATTACAAAAGATCAGCGGGATACTTAACTCCCATCTGTCTTCTAGCCTCCTCCAATATTTCCGCAACGGCTAAGGAATTGGCTAATGTATTTACAGAACTTTCTCCTTGACCCGTCTGAACTAAATCTATAAACTCTTGAATCTCATAATACATCGGTTTATGTATATCTGGTCGGTTTAAATCTTCAATTGTACCGTCCCCATAACGAATCTTAACATCTTGTGGTGAACTGATTTTATCAATAACCATCGTCCCGTTCTCGCCCTGAATTTCTACAGGCAAAAAGGAATCCGCTATTTTGGAATGCATGATAACAGCGTCCATCTTCCCATATTGCAAGACCATACTTCCTTCTCCATCAGCCCCAGTTGATAGTAATACACCCGTAGCTTCAACAGATTGAGGCTTACCGAACAGAGCCACCATTGGATAGATACAGTAGACACCTAAATCCATTAAAGAACCATTAGAATAAGACAGATTGAAGACATTTGGAATATTTCCCTTCTCTAGTTCCTCGTAACTTGAAGAATAACGACAGAAACTTGCAAAATAGCGACGTATCCGACCAATTTTATATAAGTTGTCCTTCATTATGTTAAAAGACGGCATGAGTGTCGATTTCATAGCTTCCATCAAAAGAACATCATTCTTCTGTGCTGTATTAATCATTTCTTGCATCTCTCTCACATTCGATGCCATAGGCTTCTCACATAAGACATGTTTACCATGATTCATACATATGATTGCTTGCTCTGCATGCGATGAATTCGGACTCGCAATATAGACCGCATCTATTTCATTACTTGATACCATATCCTCTAAGTTGGTATAGACCTTTGGAATATCATATTTAGTAGCAAATGAAGTACCTTTCTCTTCTGTTCGAGAATAGATGGCACTCAAAATAAATCCCTCCGACTCCCTTCCAGCTAGAATGAATCGTTCCGTTATCCAACTGGTTCCAATGATTCCAAATCGTATCACAGTAATCACCGCTTCCTTTTCGTATAAGATCATATTCATACTCCATTTGTATACACAGTAAGATTTGTACCATATACATGTTGATATTTTAAAAGAGCTGCTCCCCCTAGTATAGGGGTTCCATCCTTTATATTAATAAAACCCAATATAATTACCAAATAATTACCAAAGAGGAGGATTCCCTACTCAGGGATCCTCCTAATAAATATATATGATAATTGTATCAATATTATCGTGAAATAGAAACTGTCATTTCCAGATCTTTAATATATTCTTTCGTCATATTCCCCTGACTATCTACCACAACTTCGCCACTTCCATCATCCTTTCTTTGATAAAGATATGGCTTTATCGTGATAGACTTCCGCTTACCTATTTAAACAAAAAAAGCCACGAATTTTCGCAGCTCTTTTTGTTTATTACATATTCGTTTACTTTTGAAGCATTAAGCGGGTGATGGGAATCGAACCCACGCTATCAGCTTGGAAGGCTGAAGTTCTACCATTGAACTACACCCGCATACTTAAAATATCGGGACGACACGATTTGAACATGCGACCCCCTGGACCCAAACCAGGTGCTCTACCAAGCTGAGCTACGTCCCGATGTTTTGAAATAGTTGTTCGGTAATTGTATACCTTTAGGCTACTTCGATAAAAATGGTGCGCGTGGAGGGACTTGAACCCCCACGTCGTGAAACGCTAGATCCTAAGTCTAGTGCGTCTGCCAATTCCGCCACACGCGCACAATGAAAATATATGGTGGGACATGAAGGGCTTGAACCTTCGACACCCTGATTAAGAGTCAGGTGCTCTACCAACTGAGCTAATGTCCCTTAGTAAAAATGGCGGAACCGACGGGATTCGAACCCGCGATCTCCTGCGTGACAGGCAGGCATGTTAGGCCAACTACACCACGGTTCCATAGTAACCTATTCCTCAATGGAATAAAATTAATTGCGGGGGCAGGATTTGAACCTGCGGCCTTCGGGTTATGAGCCCGACGAGCTACCGGGCTGCTCCACCCCGCGTCAATAAGCAATTTGATATTGGTGACCCGTAGGGGAATCGAACCCCTGTTACCTCCGTGAAAGGGAGGTGTCTTAACCGCTTGACCAACGGGTCACATAAGTATAATCTTCTCTGGCGGAGAGAGAGGGATTCGAACCCTCGAGACGCTTTTGGCGCCTACACGATTTCCAATCGTGCTCCTTCGGCCAGCTCGGACACCTCTCCATATATGGCTCCCCGAACAGGGCTCGAACCTGTGACAACTCGATTAACAGTCGAGTGCTCTACCAACTGAGCTATCAGGGAATATAAGCGTTTGTGTTACAAACGCGACCTGTATGCATCAGCTATACAAGCACATATAAGTTTGTTTCAGAAGAACTGCTTGGCGACGTCCTACTCTCCCAGGACCCTGCGGTCCAAGTACCATCGGCGCTGGAGGGCTTAACGGTCGTGTTCGGGATGGGTACGTGTGGAACCCCTCCGCTATCGCCACCAAACATGATTTTTCGAAGCTTATGCTTCTCGAAATCGCTGCTAGAAAATATCAGTCCTTAAAAAAGGCATGGAGCTTAATTCAAGGTTTAAT
>NZ_LVJI01000023.1 GCF_001637225.1 Paenibacillus antarcticus | reverse complement strand
TTTCCCAATTAGTAAGACCCCTTGAAGACGACGAGGTAGATAGGTTGGAGGTGGAAGTGCAGCAATGCATGGAGCTGACCAATACTAATCGGTCGAGGGCTTATCCTAATATTCTGAAGTTTAGGCTTCAGGAGCAAATGCAAGTTTCGAACTGCAAATTCATTCGTATCTAGTTTTCAAGGATTAAACCTTGAATTAAGCTGCATGTCTTTTTTAAGGACTGATATTTTCTAGCAGCGATTTCGAGAAGCATAAGCTTCGAAAAATCATGTTTGGTGGCGATAGCGGAGGGGTTCCACACGTACCCATCCCGAACACGACCGTTAAGCCCTCCAGCGCCGATGGTACTTGGACCGCAGGGTCCTGGGAGAGTAGGACGTCGCCAAGCACAAGAATCACTGTTGATTTCGATCAACGGTGGTTTTTTTTCTGATTTTTTAAGTGATTTGATGTATTCCCAAAGAAATAGAGGCCCAGTGAATATGACTTATAGATGGTTTGGGGATAACCTGAGTAGAGTTTCTCAATTTCTATATCTAATTAAGATTTATAAATACATATTGATGAAGAGATAGCTGAATAAACTAGCAAAATTTCGTTTAATATAGCAATAAAGGATATTATCATCCACTTAATAGAAATAAGTCCCGTAAAATGATGTCAAACTTCGAACATTTCATAGTGAAACTCTAATTTTATGTACTATGGAAGATATTTAGTGAATAATTAGTGGATAACACGTATGCACGCAACGATAAGAGAAGGCTCTTGAGCTTAATATGTGTATGAGTTGTTAATAAAGTTGAAATATATTACCGTATTTGTAAACCTTCAGGGATAATTGAGAAGTATTGAGTGGAAAAAGCGGTGGTTGTCAACAAAGTGTGCACAGCTGTGTACGAAATACCTAATCTTTGAAATAAAAAAAGAATAACCCACAGGAGAATATTATTCTATCCACAAGTCCACACTAAAAATAATCTCACCCCTTGGCAAAATACAAGAATATGATATAATATTAACAAAGTCAAAGAAAGTCAAAGTCAACAGAGATGTTATATGCATATGCTGTTAGCGAGGATTATTATTGGCTTAATGTTTTAATAGTGGAGGATGAGTGATGCGTAATATTTCTGATATTATTGAACAATATCTGAAGAATATTTTGCATGAAAGTCCCGAAGGAACTGTGGAAATTCAACGCAATGATCTGGCTGAGAGATTTGACTGTGTTCCTTCACAGATCAATTATGTCATAAGTACTCGCTTTACGTTGGAGAAGGGTTATCTTGTGGAGAGTAAGCGAGGTGGGGGAGGTTACATTCGGATACAACGAATTGATCTTCCAGAACACTCTGATCTTCATATCCATCTCCGACAGACCATTGGCGAGGGTATTGACCAGACGACGGCGGAAGGGCTGATCTATCAACTGGAGGGGTCTTGTTTCCTTAACAAACGCGAAGCAAATTTAATGCGTGCAGCGATATCCAGGGAATGCCTCATGATCAAACTTCCTTACCGGGATGAGATTCGTGCCAGAATGATGTTAGCGATGTTGATCTCTTTATTAGGTAAATGACCTACGAAGAAAGCGAGGTACATCGACGTGCATTGTCAAGAATGTGGAACAAGACAGGCAACTCTTCATTTCACAAAAATTGTGAACGGAGAGAAGACAGAATTTCATATTTGTGAATCATGCGCAAGGGAAAAAGGAGAGATTGTTCCTGGAACCTCAGGAGGATTCTCAATACATAGCTTGCTGTCAGGGCTTATTGATTTTGACACAGCTAGTAAAGTTCAATCCGGAGCTTCGAAAGCTGCTCAACCCCTGCGTTGTGAAGAATGTGGAATGACATATACGCAATTTAGTAAAGCAGGACGTTTTGGATGTAGTTCATGCTATGAATATTTCAATGAACGTTTAAATCCATTATTCAAAAAAGTCCACGGAAGTACAACTCATGTTGGTAAGATCCCAAAGAGAGGCGGCAGCCAAATACAGGTTAAACGTCAACTAGATGATCTCAAAGCGGAGCTACAGAAGCGAATCATAGAAGAAGAATTTGAAGCAGCAGCTACACTACGTGATCAGATTAGGGAACTCGAAAAGGGATTGTTAGAATAGTAAAGTTCTTTCAAGAAGGAGGAATGCGTGATGCCAAATCTCCGGTTTACCGAAAAAGCACTCAGCGACTGGATGCTCGGTAACGCAAATGATTCCGATATTGCCATCAGTAGTCGTGTAAGGGTAGCTCGTAATTTGCAGTGCCTTCCATTTCCTTTGGTTGCCACAAATGAGCAGTCTATAGAAGTGCTTGAGCGTCTTACCGACATGGAGAAGTATGATGATTTACAATCATTCGGTACTTTTTATATGCTTAACTTAAATGATATTTCACCATTAGACAAAAAAGTTCTTGTTGAGAAGCATCTGATTAGTCCCAGTTTAGCAGACGAATCACATTATGGTGCTGTTATTCTTAGTGAAGATGAATCTATAAGTATTATGGTTAACGAAGAAGACCATCTTCGCATTCAATGTTTATATCCTGGATTTCAAGTTCGTGATGCGTGGGAGAAAGCAACAGCAATCGATGATATTTTTGAGGCTCATATCGATTATGCATTCGATGATACGAGGGGTTACCTAACGAGTTGTCCAACAAATGTAGGAACGGGGCTCAGAGCTTCAGTTATGATGCATTTACCAGCACTGGTAATGACACAACAAATCAATCGAATATTGTCTGCAGTATCCCAAGTAGGGCTAACGGTTAGAGGAATTTATGGTGAAGGTAGCGAAGCAGTGGGTAATATATTTCAAATATCCAATCAAATCACGCTAGGGCAGACGGAGAACGAAATCATCGATAATCTGCACAGTGTCGTATTACAAATTATTGAGCACGAGAAGAATGCTCGTGAACGATTGCTTAATGAATCTAAGCTCCGCATGACTGATCGGGTAAAGCGTTCCTATGGTATTTTGTCATATGCAGAAATTATTGATTCGAAGGAAGCCGCTCAGCGTTTATCAGATGTTCGTCTGGGGGTTGATCTTGGCATTATTAAAGGTCCTTCAACGCCAGTGATGAATGAGTTGAATGTGATGACGCAGCCGGGGTTTCTTCAAAAGACATTCGGGGAAATTATGGGGAACGAAGAACGTGACGTCTATCGAGCCCAATTAATTAGGGAGAAGTTACGTTCGCAAAAGGATCATTTATAGATCTAAATATAAAAGGGTTTCAAAATTCATGGAGGTGTAGGAGAATATGATGTTCGGGAGATTTACAGAACGTGCGCAGAAAGTGCTTGCTTTGGCTCAAGAAGAAGCAGTTCGTCTAGGACACAATAATATAGGTACAGAGCATATATTGCTTGGTCTTATTCGTGAAGGAGATGGCATTGCTGCCAAGGCTCTAATTGGTCTAGGTCTAGGACTCGAGAAGATTCAAGATGAAGTGGAGACACTCATTGGTCGAGGGCAAGAACAACCAACTAATATTGCCTATACACCTCGTGCTAAGAAAGTTATTGAACTTTCAATGGATGAGGCTCGTAAGCTTGGACATACCTACGTAGGGACAGAACATATATTGCTTGGTTTAATTCGTGAAGGCGAAGGTGTCGCTGCAAGAGTGTTGAATAATTTGGGGATTAGCTTAAATAAAGCACGTCAACAAGTGCTACAACTGTTGGGTAGCAGTGAAGCTGTATCTAGCCACAATGGTGCACAAGCAAATGTGAATACACCAACATTGGATAGCTTAGCGCGTGATTTAACTGCTTACGCTAAAGAAGGCAATCTTGATCCTGTGATTGGTCGTAGTAAGGAAATTGAGAGAGTTATTCAAGTTCTTAGTCGTCGTACGAAGAACAATCCGGTCCTAATTGGGGAACCAGGGGTTGGTAAGACAGCGATTGCTGAAGGACTTGCACAGAAAATTATTAATAATGAAATTCCAGAGACCCTTCGTGATAAGCGTGTTATGACGCTTGACATGGGATCGGTTGTTGCAGGAACTAAATATCGTGGTGAATTTGAAGATCGTTTGAAGAAGATTATGGATGAAGTTCGCCAAGCGGGTAACATCATTCTTTTCATTGATGAGTTGCATACGTTGATTGGTGCTGGTGGAGCTGAGGGTGCAATTGATGCCTCTAACATTCTGAAGCCATCCCTTGCTCGTGGTGAGTTACAGTGCATAGGGGCAACAACACTTGATGAATATCGTAAGTATATTGAGAAAGATGCTGCCTTAGAGCGTAGATTCCAGCCGATTACGGTTGATCAACCGTCGCCAGAAGAAGCTGTTCAAATTCTATTTGGGTTACGTGATCGTTATGAAGCACATCACCGTGTGAAGATTACGGATGAAGCGATTGTAGAGGCTGTTAAATTGTCTGATCGCTATATTCCAGATCGGTTCTTACCAGATAAAGCGATCGATTTGATCGATGAGGCGGGTTCGAAGGTTAGATTGCATTCATACACGATTCCACCTAATTTGAAAGAATTAGAAAGCCGCCTTGAAGATATCCGTAAGGAAAAGGATGCTTCTGTCCAGAGTCAAGAATTTGAAAAGGCTGCTGCTTTACGTGATACAGAACAAAAGGTTCGTGAAGAACTGGATATCACGAAGAATCAGTGGAAAGAGAAACAAGGTAGTACGGATTCTGAAGTTACTCCAGATGACATTGCTCAAATCGTTGCGAGCTGGACTGGAATTCCAGTTAGTAAGCTTAAGGAAGAAGAGACTCAACGCCTTCTGAATATGGAGTCGATTCTGCATGAACGTCTAATTGGTCAAGAAGAAGCAGTGAAATCTGTAAGTAGAGCGGTTCGTCGTGCTCGTGCAGGACTTAAAGATCCTAAACGACCTATAGGTTCATTTGTTTTCCTTGGACCAACGGGTGTAGGTAAGACAGAATTAGCTCGTGCTTTGGCGGATGCCTTATTCGGCGATGAGAATGCTATCGTACGAATCGATATGTCTGAATATATGGAGAAACACTCCACATCTCGTCTTGTTGGAGCTCCTCCAGGCTACGTAGGTTATGAAGAAGGTGGCCAACTAACGGAGAAAGTTCGTCGTAAACCATACTCTGTCGTACTATTAGATGAGATTGAGAAGGCACACCCAGAAGTATTTAATATCTTATTACAAGTACTTGAAGATGGTCGATTAACTGATTCTAAAGGTCGTGTCGTTGACTTCCGTAATACACTAATTATTATGACTTCTAACGTAGGTGCTGAAGCCCTCAAGCGTAACTCGACGTTAGGTTTCACGGCAGTTCATGACGGGGGAGCAGAGTATTCCAACATGAAGGAAAAAGTAATGGGGGAACTTAAGAAGACTTTCCGCCCAGAATTCTTGAACCGGATTGATGAAATCATTGTATTCCATTCGTTAGAAGAGAAACATATCGCGCAGATCGTAACACTGATGTCAGAGGAACTTCGTAAACGGCTTAAAGAATTTGATGTGCAATTCATCTTAACAGATGAAGCTAAAGCTTTCTTAGCTAAAGAGGGTTATGACCCTGCCTTTGGTGCACGTCCACTTCGTAGAGCGATCCAAAAACATATTGAAGATCGTTTATCTGAAGAATTGTTAGCCGGTAAAATAAGTAAAGGTGATTCCTTAATCATCGATAAGGGAGAAGAAGGATTGACTGTAGAGAAACAAGATCCTTCTGTTACTTCAGAATAGTAAATACAATTGGCTATGATGTAATCATGAAGTAGTGCTCTTCAGTAAATGAAGGGCACTATTTTTTGTGGGTAATCGCTTGTCTTTTGAGTTATTATAAGAAGAGATGTAAACTTTTTATGTAAACTATTCGATATATAGATATAGATGGCTTGCCGTCTACTAAATATGGCTATTTTAAATATGATTTGATTAACCGAGGAAGTGAATTTTAATATGAAAAAGAAAACAATATATAAGTGTACGAGTTGTGGTCATGAGCATATAAAATGGCAAGGTTCGTGTAATGATTGTCGAGAATGGAATACGCTTGAAGAAGAAGAGATTGGCGATGTAACGGGTGGACAAAAGACTATCAGTAAGAAGAAAAATGTTAAAGTAAACCGGCTAACCGATACCATATCTCAAAACAGTGATAGGATTATCACGAAATACAATGAATTTAACCGTGTGATGGGCGGGGGAATTGTAAAAGATTCGATTACGATTATTACTGCTATTCCAGGGGCGGGTAAATCAACCCTCTTGTTACAAATATCCGATGATATGGCAAAGCAAGGATTAAAAGTGCTATATGCTTCTGGTGAGGAAAGTGACTCACAGATCAAAACAAGAGCAGAACGTGTGCTGCAAGATATGCATAAGGACGTATGGGTCTACTCTGATAATAGCTTGAACAACGTGTTAGGTTGTATTGATCAAATTGACCCCGATGTTATTATCATCGATAGTATTCAAACTTTTGTATTGGATGAGTACCCTCAAAGACCTGGTTCTCCTACGCAAACTATGGAATGTGCGAATACGCTCTTGAAAATTGCCAAAGATGCGCAAAGACCAAGAGCCATTATTATGGTTGGACAGATGACCAAAGATAACGAACTGGCCGGTTTGAGAGCATTAGAACATTTGGTTGATACTGTTCTTATTCTCGAGGGAGAAGAAGGCGAAGAGTTGAAAATGCTATTTTCTTCTAAGAATCGTTATGGAAGTTCTGGGGAAATTGGTTTTTTCTCAATGGGCGAGCAAGGAATGACAGCCGTCGATAATCCATCCGAATTCTTTATGACGCAAAGAGATGATAATGATGTGATTAGCGGTAGTGCATTAACTGTCGTTAAAGAAGGAACCAGGCCCATTATTCTTGAGATAGAGAGCTTGGTATCATCAACGTTTATGCCGTATCCGAGTCGAATTGCAGAATGTTTAAAGAAAGACCATGTAAATACACTCATAAGCATCATGGAACAAAGAGCGGGTATCCCTTTACACGATAAGAATGTTGTAGTGAAAACTACAGGTGGTATTCGATTGAAAGAACAATCCTCCAACTTAGCTGCAATTATGAGTATTGTGTCTTCATACAAGAATAAAGGAATTCCTAATGATACCGTATTTATTGCCGATATTGGATTAACGGGTGAGTTGAAGAAAGTACCTACCTTAGAATTACGTATTAAGGAACTTGAACGAATGGGATTCAAACGTGTGTATGTTGCGTTTAACGGATTGAAGAGTACAACGACATTTTCTAAAATCAAGGTTATTCCATGTAAGACGTTAAGCCAAGTGATCCAATCTGTATTTGGAACTTCTACTTCCAAAGGTGGGAGTCAACGTGCTCCTTGGGATGAGGAAGAATGAGGATGTTTTTCTAACCGTTAACAGTTTTATGTTAAAGGCTAGAAATTATCCGTTATACTTAGATGTATGGATTTAGCATTTGGGCGTTCTCATGAGTTGTTGGATTTAGAGTGTCTATCTTAATGTAAAACAGCATGAATTTTGATTAGGAATTATATAATATAAATGTTCCTTCAGAATCAAGATTGCTATCTCAAAAGAGTGCCGGTGGCGTGAAATTTGACGAACCTGCAGTAGATTTGGAAATAGCTGTGGGATGATGCTCGATAAGAGTTTGAAGGTATGGAGACATCCTAAATAAATGGAGTCTACGAGTGTAACTATTGTGGCACAAGCACTTGCTGTTGCGTTAAATTAGGGGGCATTTAATGATGAAAGAGAGTAATCAAGTAGATATAATGAATGATTTACTAAGATTAGTTGCACCTGGAACAGCCTTTAGGGATGGTCTGGAAAATGTATTACGTGCGAAAACGGGAGCGCTAATCGTTGTTGGCTATAGTCCGGAAGTTATGGAGGTAGTGGATGGAGGTTTCTCAATTAACTGTGATTTCTCGCCCAATTATTTATACGAATTGGCCAAGATGGATGGAGCCATAATATTGAGTGAGGACCTCAAGAGGATATTGTATGCAAATACGCAGCTAATCCCTGACTCCTCCATTGCATCCTCTGAGACGGGCATTCGGCATAGAACAGCAGAACGTGTGGCTAAGCAAACAGGTAAGTTAGTGGTCTCCATCTCGCAACGTCGTAATATAATTACCTTGTATCAGGGCGTATTACGTTATTCACTTAAAGAGATTGGTGTTATTCTTACCAAAGCCAATCAAGCTATACAGACTTTAGAGAGATATAGAGCTGTCTTGAATCAATCACTCACTAATTTATCGGCATCCGAGTTCGAAGAACTCGTAACGATTCCAGAAGTAGTGAATGTGATTCAACGTGTAGAGATGGTACTTCGCATCAAGACAGAGATTAAACGTTACATTACGGAATTGGGTAATGAGGGGCGTCTAATCAGCTTACAGATGGAAGAACTAGTAAGTAATATGGAAGTAGAAGCTTGGTTATTATTTAGAGACTATGCCCGTGACGATAACGAAGATAAGATTCGTGAGATTATTGCGGGACTCAAACGTGCCTCGGATGATGAATTACTGGATCTCCACTATATCACTCGATTATTAGGCTATCCGACATCATTTGTGACATCAGAGGAGTCAGTCGTTCCACGCGGATATAGAGTCTTGAATAAAATACCAAGATTGCCTAATGTAATCATTCATAATCTTCTAGAGCGGTTCGAACAATTGCCACAAATTATGACTGCCACAATTGAACAGTTGGATGAAGTGGATGGTATTGGAGAGGTTAGAGCTCGAAATATCAAGGAGGGTCTTATACGATTACAAGAGCAAGTATTCATTGACAGGCAAGTGTAAATACCATACAATCAATGGATGATATGGGGTATATTGAACAAATTGAGGTGAATAAATGATAACGAAGTCAATTCCGAATATGTTTACTTTAGGTAATCTAGCTCTCGGAATGATTGCGATGATGATGGCGCTGAATGAAAAATACAGTATGGCTGCAATCATGATTATTATAGCGATGCTACTTGATGGCCTAGATGGTCGCGTGGCAAGAGCACTTCATGTGCAAAGCGAGTTCGGGAAAGAATTAGATTCCCTTTCGGATGTTATTTCTTTTGGTGCAGCACCTGCACTTATTATGTATATGGTTACAATGCAAGGTATACCAGACCCAATTGCTTGGAGTGCTACGGCCATATTTCCGATGTGTGGTGCACTTCGTTTAGCTCGATTTAATGTTCGAAAAGGAATGCCAGGTTATTTTGTTGGATTGCCCATTCCTGCTGCTGGTGGAGTATTAGCAACATTATCTCTTTTTCATAACGAGATTTCTGATACTTATATGATTATTGCCATGCTTTTGCTATCTTATTTGATGGTTAGTACGGTAAGATATCCCAATTTTAAAAAAGTGGGATTACCTAAAAAAGTTGTTATAGGCGCACCTGTTGTTATTATTGTTGCAGTAGCGATCGCTGTAGTCTTTCCGGATCAAATATCGAAGTTGATCTTTATACCACTTGTTATATATGCGGTATATGGTGTGAAACAAAGCATTGAGCGATCACTGAGACGTCGTAAACATAAAAAGAAGGAAGAAGATCCGCTTCATTCCGATCATTGAGATCTTTCATTCCCTAGAAATATAAATAAAAAGCATTTATTTCATGCCTTATGGCAGTGAGATAAATGCTTTTTTTGTGTTTACTCATGATGGACAATACCCTCTAAGACATATTGAATAAGCCCAGAGTAGAGCATTTCTTCGATTCATCTCGAACGACATCATCCATATTAATTTCAAGCAAGTTACAAAGAGCTGATAAGTAGAACATGTTACGACCTAATTCGGTACTGATTATCTCTTTGCAGTTCTCACATAAGTGTCCATGTACGTGACTTCCTACAACTTCTTTAGTAGATGCTAAATCTAATCCGGGTTCAAATGCTTGTTTGGTAGCATGGAGTTCGATACAACCACAATCTGTAATGGATTTGGCAACAGCTCGGTTCAATGATGCGCTACTCTGTCCATTTTTAGACATCACATCGAGTAGACTACGGTGACGGAGCAGTAGGTCGGATATTTGATCTTGGAATTCCTGTAAACTGACTGTACTCATTTTTCCAATCACCTCGTAAATTATGAATTGAATTCATTATATGCCAGTGGAATGTTTATTTTCAACCTAAAAAGTGACAGTAAAGAAGAAACAAAGGGATGGTTTATCAACCATTAATAAAAATTGGGCAAATTAGGGTTAGGTACCAACGAATTGGATCATACTGGATAAAGATATCTATAAACGCTATATATTGTGAAGGAGATGTGGAACTGATGGTAAAAAAAGCTATTTTAGTATTCATTGGACTATGTGGTGCATGGTTTGGATATACGATTTATCAAATGTTAGGTAAATCATTCCCTGAATGGATAACCTTATTTGGTGAAAATGATGCTGTACGGGGAGGGTTGGTCTTTGCGGCATTAGGAGCGATCTTATTTATGTTGATTGGTTCTATGAGTTACCCAACCGTTGTTGATAAAGTGCAAGGTATTGTTGGTGCCTTTTCAAAAATGCCAATGAATGAGTTGACTGCTGGGGCGGCTGGGTTGACAGGTGGACTTCTACTGGCTTTGCTGCTGTATCCTAGCCTTGTGTGGCTCGGGAAAGCAGGACAAATGATAGAAGTGGGTATAACTCTAATATGCGGCTATATGGGCCTTAGAGTCGGTATGGAGAAGAAGGAAGAACTGGCAACATTATGGACCTCAGGAAGATGGGGGCGTGCGGAGTTATCCGACGAAAGAATGTTGGAAGAGCATAAAATACTCGATACAAGCGTCATTATTGATGGACGGATTGCTGATATATGCAAGACGGGTTTTATCGAGGGGACGATTGTTATTCCTGAGTTTGTACTCGAAGAGCTTCAACATATCGCAGATTCGTCAGATTTACTCAAACGAAATCGAGGGCGTAGAGGCCTGGATATTTTGAACAAAATTCAGAAAGAATTAGCTATAAAAGTACTCATATACGAAGGGGATTTCGAAGAAATTTCAGAAGTGGATAGTAAACTTGTTAAGTTGGCTAAGGTATTAAAGGGAAAAGTGGTCACCAACGACTACAACTTGAACAAAGTATGTGAGCTGCAAGGGGTGTCTGTCCTGAACATCAATGATCTAGCGAATGCAGTCAAACCCGTTGTTCTTCCTGGGGAAGAAATTATGGTGCAGGTAATCAAAGATGGTAAAGAGCATGGACAAGGTGTCGCCTATCTAGATGATGGAACGATGATTGTTGTGGAGGGCGGACGTGAATATATTGGATCCCTTATGGAAGTGTTGGTAACGAGTGTATTACAGACCTCTGCGGGACGAATGATATTTGCGAAACCGAAACTGTTGGAAAAAGCCCAGTAAAAACGGTATGATGGAGATAACTATTTCCTTAATACTTGGGAATGAAGACAGGGGTATAATTATGGACAACAGTTTGGGGATCGTTATTGTATCAGCAGGTAAAGGTTCCCGGATGGGTACCCTTGAAAGTAAACAGTACTTGTTGCTACAGGACAAGCCCATTTTGATTCATACATTAGAAGTATTCAACAGTATGCCTCAAGTGAAAGAGATTGTTCTGGTAACGGGTCAGGATGATGTGGGGCGTGTCCAAGAATGGGTACACGAGTATAAGATTGACAAGGTGATCCAAGTGATTCCTGGTGGAAGTGAGAGACAACACTCCGTCTATAAGGGCTTATTAGAGATTGGGACGGAGTGGGTCATGATACATGATGGCGTACGCCCCTTTGTAGACCAAGTCGACATTGAATCATGTTATCACAGGGCACTTCGCACTGGGGCTGCTGTATTAGCAGTACCTGTGAAGGATACAATTAAACAAGTTGATGAATCCGGTATCATAGTCGCGACACCGGATCGTCAAAGTCTGTGGGCTATTCAGACCCCACAGACTTTTCGTGTTTCTGATCTTCTTAGATCTCATCAAGAGGCACAGAGAAGCGGGTTTGTGGGAACGGATGACTCTATGTTAGTGGAACGAATGGGTATTCCGGTGGCTATCGTAAAGGGGAGTTATTCCAACATCAAGATTACAACACCCGATGATTTAGAATATGCTGAATTTATAGAGAAACGTAAGGGAGAGGGATAGTCATGATAAGAGTAGGACAAGGTTTTGATGTACATCAACTAGTTGAGGGCAGGCCGTGTATTATTGGTGGGGTCACGATTCCGTATGAGTTAGGTTTAGTTGGACACTCAGATGCAGATGTGCTATTGCATGCAGTTACAGATGCTATTCTTGGTGCACTTGGGCTTGGTGATATTGGTAAGCACTTCCCAGATACAGATCCTGACTATAAAGATGCCGACAGTCTCAAATTATTAGTACAGGTTTGGAATCTTGCCAAAGAGAGAGGCTATCGACTTGGTAATATAGACTCCACAATTATTGCTCAGAAACCTAAAATGGCCCCTTATATTCCTCAAATGATGGAGGTTATTGCGAAGGCGCTTGATGCAGATGTCACTCAAGTCAACGTGAAGGCAACAACAACGGAGCAGTTAGGGTTCACAGGTCGTGGCGAGGGGATTGCCGCCCAATCTATTGTATGCCTAACCCAAGATATGCTATCATCTTGAAATACAAGTGAAGGTTTGATATATACGAAGCGGAGGAATTAGATATGACCAGTGGAGTGCGCGTGCGATATGCACCTAGTCCAACAGGACATTTACATATTGGGAATGCAAGAACAGCTCTTTTTAACTATTTGTATGCTCGTCATTTGGGTGGACAATTTATTATTCGCATTGAAGACACAGACGTGAAACGTAACGTTGAAGGCGGAGAAGAAAGCCAACTCAAATATTTGAAGTGGTTAGGAATTGAATGGGATGAAAGTATAGATGTAGGCGGGGCATATGGGCCATATCGTCAGACAGAGCGACTGGATATTTATCGTACTTATTGGCAAGAACTGCTTGATAAGGGCCTTGCTTATCGTTGCTACTGCACAGAAGAGGAATTAGAACAGGAGCGGGAAGAACAGACTGCTCGTGGAGAAACACCGCGTTACTCTGGTAAACATCGTGATTTAACAGAAGAACAACGGCTTGCGTTTGAGGCGGAAGGTCGCATTGCGAGTATACGTTTTCGCGTACCGGAAGACAAAACATACACTTTCAATGATATCGTTAAGGGCACGATTTCCTTTACAACACAGGATACAGGGGATTTCGTTATTGTGAAGAAAGATGGTATTCCAACATATAACTTTGCTGTAGTGCTTGATGATCATCTGATGGAGATTTCGCATGTATTACGTGGTGAAGATCACGTCTCTAATACGCCCCGTCAATTGATGATATATGAAGCACTTGGATGGGAAGCTCCGCAATTCGGGCATATGACATTGATTGTGAATGAGAATCATAAGAAGCTTAGTAAGCGGGATGAGTCTATCGTTCAGTTTATTGAACAGTATGATCAACTGGGCTTTTTACCGGAAGCATTATTTAACTTTATTTCCTTGCTTGGATGGTCACCTGAGGGTGAGGAAGAGATGTTCTTAAAAGATGAGTTAATTACTATTTTTAACGCAGAACGTTTGTCTAAGAGTCCAGCAGTATTCGATCAGAATAAATTGGCTTATATGAACAATCATTATATCAAACATGCGGATCCAGATCGGATTGCGAAGCTTGCTATTCCACATTTGCAACGTGCAGGGTGTCTGCCTGAAGTGTTGAATGCTGAACAGGAAGCATGGGCGAAGTCTTTGGTTGCTCTTTATCAGGAACAATTGAATTCCGCTTCTAACATTGTGGAATTGTCTGAGATGTTCTTCCGCTCCAATATCGAACTAGATGAAGAAGCGAAATCGATCCTTGCGGAAGAGCAAGTACCAACGGTTCTTGCTGCATTCTTGGCAAAGGTAGAAGCTACAGAAGATTTCACTCCAGCTAACATGGCTGTTCTTATTAAGGAAGTACAGAAAGAGACTGGATTTAAGGGTAAACAATTGTTCATGCCAATTCGTGTAGCGTTAACGGGACAGACGCATGGCCGAGATCTGAACCAAATCATCTATCTTCTTGGATTAGATCGTGTACAGAATCGGTTGAAGTCACAAATCTAGGATGGAAGCATAACTTGATGAAAAGATAGTTGTCGTTACTGATGTCTTGTCAGTTCCTTGTCTTTTCGTTATAATACATCCAAATAACTTTATCATTCGGATATGATAGTATATCGTGAGTAATACGAATAGTTGTTAATAGCTAGGATCAGGAGAAGTACGTTACTTTGCATATTCCAGAGAGGATAACCCTTGGGGATTTCATTTGTTTTCCCTAATGGCTGTGAGTTATCTATGTGTCGGTAATCGAAAATGCACCTGTGAGCTGCGCGACCGAGCGAAGGAGCGAACAAAAGTTACGCTATCGTTAGGTTGTGCCGGATTGACCTCCGTTATAAGGCATTAAGAGGAGATGCATCGTTATGTTAATGGGTACAATATTAACAAGCGTCTCAAGCAGAGTGGAACCACGGTTAAACGTCTCTGCAGCGTATGCTGCAGGGGCGTTTTTTGAGTTCTAAGACGGATACATGATGATACAACTATGATGCTCACAGAACGAGGAGTCCTACAGCGGGCGAGTTGAATGACAGAGATAAGGTGTTATGGGAGCACAAGGAGAGCTGAAAAGCGTCGAAGAGGAGAATAATATGTTTAAGAACATGAAATCAGATATCCAAGCGGTATTTGAAAACGACCCTGCAGCTAGACGACTATTTGAAGTTATCTTCACCTATTCGGGACTCCACGCGATTTGGGCACAAAGAGTTGCCCATGCTTTGTACAAACGTCGTTGGTTTACATTGGCACGTACGATCTCACAGTGTAGCCGATTTATGACAGGCATTGAAATTCATCCGGGGGCAACCATCGGAAAAAGATTGTTTATCGACCATGGAATGGGTGTCGTTATTGGCGAGACTTGTGAAATAGGAGACGATGTGGTGATCTATCAAGGGGTAACTCTTGGAGGAACTGGTAAGGAGAAAGGGAAACGACATCCTACCATTGGGAATAATGTTGTCATTGCATCAGGGGCCAAAGTATTGGGTTCTTTTACAGTAGGCGACCAATGTAATATTGGAGCTAACTCCGTTGTTCTGAAGGAGGTTCCACCAAATAGTACCGTTGTGGGTATCCCAGGTAGGATTGTTAAGAGGGATGGTAGACGTATTGATCGTCTTAGTCATCAATTACCGGATCCAGTCGTCGATGCTATGCGTTTACTCCAAATGGAAATTGAGGAACTTCGTACGGAACTAGACCTCGTAAAGCGCGAAAGGCATCCATTACAAGAACAAGAATTATCTACTTATAGCGAGTAATAAAGCAGAATAAGAACGGGAGGAATATGTTCAATGGCTCTTAAAATTTATAATACGCTGACCCGGAATAAAGATCTCTTTGTACCACAGGAACCTGGCAAAGTAAAAATGTATGTATGCGGACCAACCGTGTACGACTTTATTCATATCGGAAATGCACGTCCTATGATTGTGTTTGATGTGGTTCGAACGTACCTAGAACAACTGGGTAATGAAGTGAACTATGTTGTAAACTTCACGGATATCGATGATAAGCTAATTCGTAAAGCGGAACAAACAGGTAGTACAGTACCGGAGGTAGCCGATACTTTTATTGGTGCTTACTACGAAGATCTTGAAGGTCTTGGTCTCACTCGTGCGACTTTGAATCCACGCGTAACGGAAAATATGGATTCTATCCTTGAATTTATTCAGGAGCTTGAGCAGAAGGACTTTGCTTATGAGAATGGTGGAGACGTATTCTACCGTACTCATAAATTCAAAGAATATGGTAAATTATCTCACCAGAATATCGAAGAATTACAGTTTGGTATCCGAATTGGGGTGGATGAACGTAAAGAACATCCAGAGGACTTCGTACTTTGGAAGGCAGCGAAGCCAGGAGAGATAGCTTGGTCTAGTCCATGGGGGGATGGAAGACCGGGATGGCATATTGAATGTTCAGCTATGGCTCGTAGATACCTTGGAGATAGCATCGATATTCATGGGGGCGGACAGGATTTACAATTCCCACATCATGAATGCGAAGTTGCGCAGACAGAAGCACTAACAGGTAAGAAATTTGCTAACTATTGGATGCATAATGGATACATTAACATTAATAATGAAAAAATGTCCAAATCCCTAGGCAATGGTATATTGGTTAAAGATTTGCGTAAACAGTATAAATGGGAGTCCATCCGCTACTTTATGTTATCTAGCCAATATCGTAATCCACTTAATTTCAACGATGAGACAATTGATCAAGCGGAGAAAAGTACAGAACGAATCCGTAATGCTGTAGACAATGTTAAACATCGCTTGACGGCAGTAGTGGAAGATAAGGTGGCTATCGTTAATGAGGCTTTGCAGGATAGACTGACGGCTATACTAGCTACTTATCATGCTAAAATGCAGGATGATTTCAATACACCAGACGCGATTACAGCTATGTTTGAATGGGTATATGAGGCTAATGCCTTATTGCAGGAGCCAGTAGTGAAGGCTGTTGATTTGCATGCGTTGCTTCAAGCTTTTAATGAGATGAATCAAGTGCTAAGACTTTATGCTCTCCATGAAGGTGAACTTATCGATGAAGAGATTGAAAGGTTGATCGTCGAAAGAGTTAATGCTCGCAAGGATAAAAATTGGGGTCGTGCTGATGAAATTCGAGATCTACTTGATTCCCGAGGCATTGTTCTAGAAGATACTGCGCAAGGAATGCGCTGGCGGCGTAAATGACAGGCGGGCGTGATGAAGAGCTAGTTGGGGGAAATAAGGATCTGTGGTTTCCTTTCCCCCCTTCTAAGCAGCCTAAGTTGATTCCACCGATTGTATTAGCCTATATTGGAGACTCGCTTTATGAAGTAGCTGTACGTCAATATCTGATTTCCAAGCCTAATCTACGACCGCATCATCTTCATCGTTCTGCAACTAAAATGGTGTCGGCCAAAGCACAAAGTAAAATTGTGACACATTTAGATGCGATCTTAACAGACGATGAGCGAGATGTGGTAAGACAAGGGCGTAATGCCAAATCGGGAAGTGTCCCGAAGAATGCAGATGTGCTGGAATATCGTCATGCGACAGCTTTTGAAGCTTTAATTGGTTATTTGTACTATACGAAACAGAGTGCAAGAATGGATGAATTAATTGAATTGAGTATTAAATATATAGATGAACAGAGTTAATTTTAACTCAGTAGAAGGAGGAAGAACCATGGAAAATAATGATATGATCGCGGGTAAACATTCCGTAACCGAAGCTCTTCGTTCAGGAAGAAGCATTAATAAAATATGGATCTCAGAGAATGCACAAAAGCATTTAACACTTCCCATTATCGCGGAAGCTAAGAAACGCGGAGTCGTTATCCAGCAAGTAGACAAGCGTAAGCTTGACTCACTAGTTCCGGATGTTCAACATCAAGGGGTAGTTGCTCAAGTTGCACCATACGAGTATGCGGAAGTTGATGACATTATAGCGATTGCTGAACAAAAAGGTGAAAAGCCGTTTTTGATATTGCTTGATGAAATCGAAGACCCGCATAATTTGGGATCTATTTTGCGTACAGCAGATTGTACGGGGGCTCACGGTGTGATAATCCCTAAACGTAGATCAGCACAAGTAACGGCAACAGTATCTAAGACATCTGCTGGAGCTGTTGAATATGTTCCTGTTGCTCAAGTGACTAATTTAGGGCAAACCATAGATAAGTTGAAAGAAATGGGCGTCTGGGTTGTAGGTACAGATGTTGAGGCTGTCCAGGAATTCTATGAGACAGATGTATTCGAAGGACCTGTCGCTGTGGTTATTGGTAACGAAGGTACAGGTATGGGGCGTTTGATTAAAGAAAAATGCGATGTATTGGTAAAGTTGCCAATGGCGGGTAAAATAAATTCGCTTAATGCTTCCGTGGCGGCTGGAGTAGTTATGTATGAAGTGCTGCGCAGACGTCATAATCAAGGGTAACCTTGTATGGTAGATTTGCGAGATGTGCTTCTTGTTGATGCATACAATATGATCGGTGGATGGCCTGAGCTTGCACAATTAGCGCCAATCAATATGCAGGAAGCAAGGGATCGCCTTCTTGAACGAATGGCAGATTATCAGGCATTCACAGGCACGCATGTTATTGTAGTCTTTGATGCTTATCGTGTTCCAGGGTTAGGGAAGTCCTTCTCGCAGAGTAAAGTTGAAGTGTATTTTACGAAAGAAAAAGAAACGGCCGATGAGACCATTGAACGCTTGGTTGGTGAAATGAGTCGCAAGAGACGCCAGATTTATGTAGCAACGAGTGATCTTATCGAGCAACATGTTATATTTGCTAAGGGAGCACTTCGTCTGTCTGCACGTGAATTACTTATTGAGGTAGAGAATAGCGAACACGAAATTAAGAAACGAATAGAACAAGACAACAGTAGATCTAATCGAAATACGCTAGATGGCAAATTGAGTCCAGATCAGCGTAAATTATTCGAACGTTGGCGTCGCGAGTAATGAAATGAGTCTATATTTTTAATTCTAGTCACTGGACAATGTTGTATAAATGACATTAATATGGTTGACGTTCATAGGTTACATAATATATACTGATCCTATATTTCACAGAGTAACGGTGTACCTTGCGTTGCAGCCGGGGGGATTCTGGTGAGTGTCGACCTGAAGGATTCAATGTTGTCAGAATATATGTGCCTCAGTGATGAGGACATTGTCGAAGCTTTCCGCTTAGGCGAAAGTGAAGCTCTAGAGTTCTTGATTAACAAGTATAGGAATTTTGTGCGCGCTAAAGCCAGGTCTTATTTTTTGATCGGTGCTGATCGTGAGGATATCGTCCAAGAAGGAATGATTGGTTTATACAAGTCGATAAGGGATTTCAAAGGGGATAAACAGTCTTCGTTTAAAGCCTTCGCTGAATTATGTATTACAAGACAGATCATTACGGCGATTAAGACAGCAACGAGACAGAAGCATATTCCACTGAATTCATACATATCGTTGGACAAGCCCATTTATGATGAAGATTCCGACCGGACGTTGCTCGATGTCATTTGTGGATCGCAAATATGTGATCCGGAACAACTAATTATTAATAAAGAAGAGTTTGTTGGTCTTGAAGACAAAATGTCGGAAATTCTAAGTGATTTGGAACGTAAAGTTCTTATGCTCTACTTGGATGGTCGTTCGTATCAGGAAATTTCGGTTGACCTTAAGAGGCATGTGAAATCGATTGACAACGCTCTCCAGCGTGTGAAACGTAAGTTGGAGAGATACTTAGAAGTAAGAGATAACTGAACAGACGCTTATATAAAGGGAAGGCTCGATCGTGAGTCTTTTTTTTTCTCACAAGAAATACAATGTTTAGTCCCTGTAAGAATGACCATACTAGTGAATGATTGCAGGCAGTTTGTCATAGAGAAAATAGGGTTGAGACGGCCTATAATAAGGAACTGTGTATACTTCTATTACCTTCATTCTTTCGTTGACATGGTATGACCCATGTGATAAAGTGTTTTAGGTAGGCCTAAATTCGCGTGGTTTTAATGAATGAGAAAGCAGAAGTCATCATGTATTCTTTCTTATTCATCTCGCAGAAACGGCTTTTTCCTTTCAGCAATGAAGGATTGAACGTTTCTAATTGGGATCAATATAGAGTCTTCTTAAAGGAGACATCTACGGGAGGTGTACATCATGCGGGTAATTATTACTTTGGCTTGTACAAATTGCAAGCAAAGAAACTACGCTACCACGAAGAACAAGCGGAACAACCCCGACCGCATGGAGATGAAGAAGTTTTGCAAGTATTGCAACGTGCAAACTCCTCATCGCGAAACCAGATAAGAATAGTCTTATTGGAGGTGTAGTCGGTCGTGAA
This sequence comes from Paenibacillus antarcticus, assembly GCF_001637225.1. Classification (GTDB taxonomy): domain Bacteria; phylum Bacillota; class Bacilli; order Paenibacillales; family Paenibacillaceae; genus Paenibacillus_AQ; species Paenibacillus_AQ antarcticus. The sequence continues at coordinate 41,752 of NZ_LVJI01000023.1, read as the reverse complement.
ACGCAGCTTCAAGTCTCTTTTTTCCTTTTTCTCAGAAAGCTGGGCGGAACTTAAAAAGGTTCGCTGGCCCAATCGTAAAGAACTGACGAACTATACGCTTATTGTTATTGGAACGGTTACGTTTGTCACAATTTATTTTTGGGTATTAGACATCGGTATTTCCGCTGTGATCGAAGCGATTATTTAAGAAGGGTCCCAGGTGGCTTGATATGGAGAAAAGATGGTATGTCGTTCATACCTATTCAGGGTATGAGAATAAGGTCAAGGCCAATTTGGAAAAACGCGTTGAGTCCATGGGTATGGAAGATAAGATATTCCGCGTTCTTGTTCCTATGGAAGAAGAAATTGTAAACAAAGACGGTAAGAAAAAAACCGTTATGCGTAAAGTTTACCCCGGATATGTCATTGTCGAAATGATCCAGACTGATGATTCTTGGTATGTTGTTCGCAATACACCAGGAGTTACAGGTTTTGTAGGTTCAACAGGGTCAGGTTCTAAACCTACAGCTCTGCTTCCGGAAGAAATGGAATCAATCCTTAAACACATGGGAATGACTGAACCGAAAGCCCTAGTAGAATTTGAACTTAAGGAATCCGTTAAGATTAAAGTCGGTCCTTTTGCGAATTTCGTCGGCTCCGTGGAAGAAATCTTGGTAGACAAGAGCAAAGTTAAGGTACACGTCAACATGTTCGGACGGGAAACCCCAGTTGAGCTGGATTTCACTCAAGTGGAGAAGATTGAATAATCTTATCGTTTCTTGTGGGAGGACAGAGATGTCCGCTTAACCACTATTGATTCAAGGAGGTGTTTTACATGGCTAAAAAGGTAATCAAAATGGTAAAACTGCAGATTCCTGCAGGTAAAGCGAATCCGGCACCGCCGGTAGGTCCAGCATTGGGTCAAGCAGGTGTTAACATTATGGCATTCTGTAAAGAGTTCAATGCACGCACAGCTGATCAAGCTGGATTGATTATTCCAGTTGAAATCTCAGTGTTTGAAGATCGTTCCTTTACATTTATCACCAAAACTCCACCTGCTGCAGTTCTACTTCGTGTAGCTGCTAAGATAGAGAAGGGTTCTGGCGAACCTAATAAGAAAAAAGTTGCAACGGTTAAACGTGCAGTAGTACGCGAAATCGCTGAAACAAAAATGCCTGACCTTAATGCTGCATCCGTAGAGGCTGCTATGCGTATGGTTGAAGGTACTGCCCGCAGTATGGGAATTACGATCGAAGATTAATTTTAGGTTTTTCTGCTTCACGCAGGTCTGAATAAGATCAGCATATGTGGGAGGAATTTCCGTTAAAACCACAAAGGAGGAACATTTCATGGCTAAACATGGTAAGAAGTACCAAGAAGCTGCAAAGCTTATTGATAACGAAACAGTATATGAGCCTGCTGAAGCCGTACAATTGGTGAAAAAGGCAGCGACTGCTAAATTTGACGAAACTGTCGAAGCGGCTGTTCGTTTGGGTGTAGACCCTCGTAAACAAGACCAAGCCGTTCGTGGTGTAGTTGTCTTGCCTCACGGTACAGGTAAAACACAACGCGTATTGGTTTTTGCAAAAGGTGATAAAGCGAAAGAAGCGGAAGCTGCTGGTGCAGATTTTGTTGGTGATTTAGATATGATCAACAAAATTCAACAAGGCTGGTTCGATTTCGATGTCTGCGTAGCAACACCTGATATGATGAGTGAGGTTGGTAAACTGGGTCGTCTACTTGGTGGTAAAGGTCTAATGCCTAACCCTAAAGCGGGCACAGTTACTTTCGATGTTACTAAAGCTGTTCAAGAAATTAAAGCTGGTAAAATCGAATACCGTCTCGATAAAGCAGGTCAAATTCACGCGCCAATCGGTAAAGTTTCATTCAGTGAAGAACAATTGAATGAGAATCTTAAATCTTTACTTGAAGCGTTAAACCGTGCAAAACCAGCATCTGCTAAAGGTGTGTATCTTAAGGGGATTGCTATTTCCTCCACGATGGGTCCAAGTGCACGTGTAAATACAACTTCTTACAAATAATACTTGTTGACGTGTTCAATGATGTTTGTTATTCTGTAATAGTTGTGTGAATGACTTGAGGTTATTCTTAAAGTTGAATATGCTTACCGTAGACAGTAGGTGCCAATAGGCTTAATTTCCTACCGAGGTGTTGTGATAGAACGTCAGCAGTGATTGGACGAAAGTCCTTGCAAATGATGATTCATCAGGCCTTCGTAGATTCTGCGGAGGCTTTTTACTTGCCTAAGTAGAATGTCAGAGTCGCGATTTCGTGATTCTGTATAGTAAACTATCAGGAGGTGTACAAATTGGCAAATACAAAAGTAATTCAAGCTAAACAAGAAGCAGTAGACGCTGTAACAGCAAAACTACGCGGAAGCGTAACGACTGTTGTTGCTGACTATCGTGGATTGAATGTTGCTCAAATCACTGAATTGCGTAAGCAACTTCGTGAAGCAGGAATTGAGTTTTCAGTATTGAAAAACTCCTTGTTGCGTCGTGCGACTGCTGCTACAGATCTTACAGAATTGGATGCAATTCTTACGGGTCCTACAGTTGTAGCGTTCGGTGGAGAAGATGTTGTAGCTCCTGCTAAAATTCTTAACGATTTCGCTAAGAAGAATACAGCATTGCAATTGAAAGGTGCCGTAGTTGAAGGTAAAGTCATTGGCGTTGATCAAATCAAAGCTCTTGCTGAACTTCCTTCTCGCGATGGACTTCTTTCTATGCTTCTCAGCGTGCTTCAAGCGCCTGTGCGTAACTTCGCACTTGCTGTTAAAGCTGTTGCTGACAAAGAAGAACAAAGCGCGTAAGCAAATTGTTCTTCAAAAGTTCCATCATAAAAAATTGATTTTAATATAAAATTGGAGGTTCACCCACATGAGTAACGAACAAATTTTGGAAGCCATTAAAGGTATGTCTGTATTGGAATTGAACGATCTTGTAAAAGCAATCGAAGAAGAATTCGGCGTAACTGCTGCTGCTCCAGTAGCTGCTGCAGGTTCTGCTGCTGTTGAAGCAGAAGAGCAATCCGAGTTTGACGTAGTCTTGATGAGCGCTGGCGCTTCCAAGATCAACGTAATCAAAGCAGTTCGCGAAATCACTGGTCTTGGTTTGAAAGAAGCTAAAGACTTGGTAGACAACGCTCCAAAAGCTTTGAAAGAAAAAGTTTCTAAAGAAGAAGCTGAAACTGTAAAAGCTAAATTGGAAGAAGCAGGCGCTAACGTAGAAGTTAAGTAATTTAACTTTCGTTTGCAAGAAGCTTATACTTTCTTATAATGTTCAAAAAAAACAAACCCCTTGAACTAAATTCAAGGGGTTTGTTTTAATTAATGGATTGATGTCTAAATTATAAACATTGGGAAAAAATAGAATGGAACGCAGATTCGGAGGATTAGGATGCCACAGCACTATTATTCGAACCAACCGGATGCACAGCATGACCGTAGAGCGATTGAAGAACAATTAAAAGGATCTACGTATCGTTTTATAAGTGATGCTGGAGTGTTTTCCAAAAAAGGCGTGGATTATGGTAGTAAGGTATTGATTGAAGCCATGGAGTTTTCACCTGGATCAGAAGTACTTGATGTTGGATGTGGGTATGGGCCGATGGGTCTTACTGCAGCGCGGATGGTGAAAAATGGTCATGTGACGATGGTTGATGTCAATAGCCGAGCAGTCGAACTAGCCAAAGAAAATGCTTTGCTAAATGGAATCACGAATGTTTCTATTATGGAGAGTGATCTGTTTACAGCGGTCAAAGGTAAAAGCTTCGATGTTATTCTAACTAATCCTCCGATCCGTGCTGGAAAAGAAACGGTGCATGCTATTTTTGAACAGGCTTATGAGCATTTACGAGAAGGTGGAGCGCTATGGGTAGTCATCCAGAAAAAACAAGGTGCGCCATCGACAAAAGAAAAGCTTACGAAGTTGTTCGGAGATGTGCAGGAAGTTACGAAGGATAAGGGTTATCGAATATTTAAGGCTTTAAAACCTTTGAAATAATCCGCAATAGGACTATTGACTTGATATTTCAAATATGATACTATTATGAAATGTCAGTATTAGGATAGGCTTCTTGTCTTTAGTTTGCTCAAATGTCAAGTGCTTTGTTAGAACTAAATAACATAGCCATGCATGTATTAAAATGCTATGCAGATGTTAAGCAAGTCTGTTGAACGTGAAGTCCAAGTGATGTAAGGATCCACGGTAAGATGCTCTTTGTTCGAAAGAATTCGGGTAAGGGCTTTTCTTTATTTGTGGAAGAACGCTCTGTATGGTTCCATTATAATTGTCCAAACAGAGGTTCGCAATGTATTTTTAAAGTGAGTAGACATGAGGGGTGAGTTAAAGTTGGCAGGACATCTTGTTCAGTATGGTCGACGCACTCGGCGAAGTTATGCACGAATTAACGAAGTACTCGAAATTCCGAACCTGATTGAAATCCAACAAAAATCTTATGATTGGTTTTTGGAGGAAGGATTACGGGAGATGTTTCACGATATTTCGCCGATCCAAGATTTCACAGGTAATTTGGTGCTGGAGTTTATTGACTACAGCCTAGGTGAACCAAAATACAACATTGACGATGCTAAAGAGCGTGACGTCACGTATGCGGCACCACTACGGGTTAAAGTGAGACTCATTAACAGAGAAACGGGAGAAGTCAAAGAACAGGAAGTGTTCATGGGAGACTTCCCACTAATGACGGAGACCGGTACATTTATTATTAATGGTGCAGAACGGGTAATTGTCAGCCAGTTGGTTCGCTCTCCTAGCGTCTATTTCAGCACCAAAATCGACAAAAATGGTAAACGGAATTACACAGCTACAGTAATCCCTAACCGTGGAGCATGGCTTGAACTGGAAACGGATGCGAAGGATATCATGTATGTCCGTATTGATCGCACACGTAAAATACCGGTAACTGTATTACTTCGAGCACTAGGTTTTGGTAGTGATGCTGAAATTCTTGATTTGCTTGGAAATGATGAATATATCCAGAACACATTAGATAAAGACAGCACGGATTCTACGGAAAAAGCGCTCATTGAAATTTATGAACGTCTTCGTCCGGGTGAACCTCCAACTTTGGATAATGCGAAGAGTCTATTGGTAGCTCGATTCTTTGATCCAAAACGTTATGATCTAGCTAATGTAGGTCGTTACAAAATCAATAAAAAATTACACATTAAGAATCGCTTGTTCAATCAAAAGTTGGCTCAGAATCTAGTTGATCCGGAAACGGGAGAAATCCTGGCTGAATCCGGTCAAATGGTAGACCGTCGTTTGTTGGATGAATTGCTTCCTCATTTAGAGAATGGTGTTGGTCTCAAAACGTACCATGTAGCTAATGGCGCGTTAGACGCAGGTGAAGTTCCACTGCAAAGCATCGATGTTTTCTCTCCAATTGAAGAAGGAAAAATCATCAAAGTGATTGCTAATGCTAATATCGATAAATCAGTTAAGAACATTACGCCAGCTGATATTATCTCATCCATCAGTTATTTCATTGATTTGCTGCATGGTGTAGGTAATACAGATGATATTGACCATCTAGGTAACCGTCGTCTGCGTTCTGTTGGTGAGTTGTTGCAAAACCAATTCCGTATTGGTCTATCGAGAATGGAACGTGTCGTTCGTGAAAGAATGTCCATTCAAGATGCGAATGTTATCACGCCACAAGCATTGATTAATATTCGACCAGTAATTGCATCGATTAAAGAATTCTTTGGTAGTTCTCAGTTGTCACAGTTTATGGATCAGACCAATCCACTTGGCGAATTGACGCATAAACGTCGTCTATCAGCTTTGGGACCCGGCGGTTTGACTCGTGAGCGTGCTGGATTTGAAGTGCGTGACGTCCATCCAAGTCATTACGGCCGGATGTGTCCGATTGAAACACCAGAAGGTCCGAACATTGGATTGATTAACTCGTTGTCTACATTTGCACGTGTTAATGAATATGGCTTTATTGAAGCTCCGTATCGTTGGGTAGATCCAAAAACGGGTATCGTTACGGAACAGATCGATTATCTAACTGCTGATGAAGAAGATAACTATATTGTCGCGCAAGCGAACGCTAAATTGACAGAAGAAAGCAAGTTTGCAGACGACATTGTTATTGTTCGTTATAACAAACAGGCTGATAATATTCTCTCAATGCCAAGTGATCGCGTCGATTATATGGACGTATCTCCGAAACAAGTTGTGTCGGTCGCTACGGCGCTTATTCCTTTCCTTGAGAACGATGACTCCAACCGTGCACTAATGGGATCCAACATGCAGCGCCAAGCGGTGCCATTGTTAATTCCTAAGGCTCCGTTGGTTGGTACAGGAATGGAACACAAAGCAGCGAAAGACTCTGGCGTATGTATTGTGTCCAAACATGACGGTATTATCGAAAGATCTTCAGCTAATGATATCTGGATACGCCGTGTTGAACTTGTAGATGGTAAAGAAGTGAAGGGCGATCTCGTTAAACATAAATTACACAAATTTATGCGCTCTAATCAGGGTACTTGTATTAACCAACGTCCTATCGTTAAGAGAGGCGACGTCGTGAAAGTGGGAGATATCCTAGCGGATGGACCTTCTACTGAAATGGGCGAAATTGCTTTGGGTCGTAACGTAGTCGTTGCCTTCATGACTTGGGAAGGTTACAACTATGAGGATGCGATCCTTCTAAGCGAGAAGATGGTTAAGGAAGACGTATACACTTCGATCCATATTGAAGAATATGAATCTGAAGCACGTGATACGAAACTTGGACCTGAAGAGATTACTCGTGATATCCCTAACGTTGGGGAAGACGCACTTCGTAATCTAGATGAACGAGGCATTATCCGCATTGGTGCGGAGATCAGTGCTGGTGATATCTTAGTAGGTAAGGTAACACCTAAGGGTGTGACTGAACTGACTGCGGAGGAACGTTTGCTCCATGCTATCTTTGGTGAGAAAGCTCGTGAAGTTCGTGATACTTCACTACGCGTTCCACATGGTAGTGATGGTATTATCGTCGATGTGAAGGTATTTACTCGTGAGAACGGTGATGAATTACCTCCAGGTGTTAACCAAATGGTTCGTGTATATATTGCACAGAAACGTAAGATCTCTGAAGGTGACAAAATGGCAGGACGCCACGGAAATAAAGGTGTCGTTGCTCGTATTTTACCAGAAGAAGATATGCCGTTCCTTCCTGATGGAACGCCAGTACAGGTTGTTCTAAACCCTCTAGGGGTGCCTTCACGTATGAACGTCGGTCAATTGCTCGAAGTGCATTTAGGTATGGCAGCAATGCGCCTTGGTATTCACGTAGCAACACCAGTATTTGATGGTGCTAATGAGAATGATGTATTTGATACGATGGAAGAGTCAGGCATGCAGCGTAACGGTAAGACGAAATTGTATGATGGTCGTACAGGTGATATGTTCGAACGTGAAGTTACCGTCGGTGTCATGCATATGATCAAACTTGCGCACATGGTTGATGATAAAATCCATGCTCGTTCCACAGGTCCTTACTCACTTGTTACACAACAGCCGCTGGGTGGTAAAGCTCAGTTCGGGGGTCAACGTTTCGGTGAGATGGAAGTTTGGGCACTTGAAGCTTATGGTGCCGCTTATACACTGCAAGAAATCTTGACAGTTAAATCCGATGATGTTGTAGGTCGGGTGAAAACGTACGAATCCATTGTTAAGGGTGAGAATGTTCCGGAACCAGGTGTTCCTGAGTCATTCAAGGTTCTAATTAAAGAACTTCAATCACTAGGTATGGACGTTAAGATCCTTAGTGGTGACGAACAAGAAATCGAGATGAGAGAACTCGATGACGAGGATGAGCAGGCAGGAGATAAGCTGAGTCTCAACTTGGAAGGCGCGGAAGTCGGAGTGGAATAATGTATCGTGATCGGCAGTAAGGATACCCTTGCTGCCCGACTCACGTCATCAAATAATATAGTACTAGATTAAGGAGGGTTGCTCCTTGTTGGATGTTAACAATTTTGAATACATGAAAATCGGGCTCGCTTCTCCCGAAAAGATTCGGTCATGGTCCCGCGGAGAAGTTAAAAAGCCGGAAACGATTAACTATCGTACGTTAAAACCGGAAAAAGAAGGCCTGTTCTGTGAAAAGATTTTTGGACCAACGAAAGACTGGGAATGTCACTGTGGTAAGTACAAGCGTGTCCGTTATAAAGGCGTAGTATGCGATCGTTGTGGCGTTGAAGTTACTCGTGCGAAAGTACGTCGTGAACGTATGGGACACATTGAACTTGCTGCACCTGTATCTCATATCTGGTATTTCAAAGGTATTCCTAGTCGTATGGGTCTGGCATTGGATATGTCTCCAAGATCACTTGAAGAGATCATTTACTTCGCATCTTATGTTGTAACGGATCCTGGTGAAACTCCACTTGAGCGAAAACAACTCTTGTCCGAGAAAGAATATCGTAGCTATCGTGAGAAATACGGCTACGGATTCCATGCTGGGATGGGTGCAGAAGCTGTGAAGAAACTTTTACAGGACATCGATGTCGATAAAGAACTCGTGTTCCTAAAAGAAGAACTTCGCACGGCACAGGGTCAACGTCGTAATCGTGCGATTAAACGCCTTGAGGTCATTGAAGCATTCCGTAATTCCGGGAACAAGCCGGAATGGATGATCATGGATGTACTACCGGTTATTCCTCCAGAGCTTCGTCCGATGGTACAGTTGGATGGTGGGCGTTTCGCAACGTCTGACTTGAATGACTTGTATCGCCGTGTAATTAACCGTAACAATCGTTTGAAACGTCTATTGGATCTTGGAGCGCCTGACATTATCGTTCAGAACGAGAAACGTATGCTTCAAGAAGCAGTAGATGCTCTAATTGATAATGGACGTCGTGGTCGTCCCGTTACGGGTCCAGGTAATCGTCCATTGAAATCACTCAGCCATATGCTGAAAGGTAAGCAAGGACGTTTCCGTCAGAATCTACTCGGTAAACGTGTCGACTATTCTGGTCGTTCCGTTATCGTTGTTGGGCCATACCTTAAGATGTATCAATGTGGTCTGCCTAAGAAAATGGCACTGGAATTGTTTAAACCTTTCGTAATGAAAGAATTGGTTAACAAAGGTCTTGCCCATAACATTAAGAGTGCGAAACGCAAAGTTGAACGCGTAAGCCCTGAAGTATGGGACGTATTAGAAGAAGTCATTAAAGAGCATCCAGTTCTGCTTAACCGTGCTCCTACGCTTCACCGTCTCGGTATCCAAGCGTTTGAACCGATCCTAGTAGAAGGTCATGCTATTCGACTTCATCCACTCGTATGTACGGCTTACAATGCCGACTTTGATGGTGACCAAATGGCTGTTCATGTTCCGTTGTCTGCAGAAGCTCAGGCTGAAGCGCGTATTCTTATGTTAGCATCAGGTAACATACTGAATCCGAAAGACGGTAAACCAGTTGTAACACCATCTCAAGATATGGTTCTTGGTACGTTCTACCTCACGATGGATAATAAAGAAGAAAAAGGATCAGGAATGATTCTTCGTACAGTGAATGATGCTGTATCTGCTTATCAACGTGGAACAGCGGGTCTACATGCGCGTGTGGCTATTCCTGTTAAAGCATTGGGTAAAACCAACTTTACAGAGAAGCAACAAAATGCGTTGATGATCACGACTGTAGGTAAAATTATCTTTAACGAAATCTATCCGAGCAGCTTCCCATACATTAACGAAGCGACACGTGATAACTTGTTCAATGGTACGCCTGAACGTTACTTCGTGTACGAGAAAGGTGCAGATATTCGTGCACTGATTGATAGTCTTCCAATTGCTGGGGCAGTCGGTAAGGAATACCTCGGACAGATCATTGCTCGCTGTTTCGAGACATACCATACGACTAAAACATCAGTTATTCTTGATAAAATTAAACAACTCGGATTTACGTATTCTACACGCTCGGGGATTACAGTAGCTGTATCTGACGTTATTGTACCTAAAGAAAAAGATGAGATTCTTCTTGCATCTGATGCTAAGGTTAGTGTCGTTACGAATCAGTATCGCCGTGGTTTGATTACGAATGAAGAGCGTTATGACCGAGTTATCGGTATTTGGTCTAAGACAAAAGATGAGATTACAGAAGTGCTTATGAAATCCATGGATCGATATAATAATATTATGCTCATGGTTGATTCTAAAGCGCGTGGTAATAAATCGCAGATCACACAGTTGGGTGGTATGCGCGGACTGATGGCCAATCCATCAGGACGTATCATTGAGTTACCGATCAAATCTAACTTCCGTGAAGGTCTAACGGTACTTGAGTACTTCCTATCTACTCACGGAGCGCGTAAAGGTCTTGCCGATACAGCGCTACGTACAGCCGATTCAGGTTATCTAACACGTCGTCTCGTTGATGTAGCACAAGATGTTATTGTCCGCGAAGAGGATTGTGGTACAGATAAAGGCTTTAGTGTAGCGAAGATTCAAGACGGTAAAGAAGTCATCGAGGATCTGTATGACCGTATTGAAGGTCGTTACTGCTTCGAGACGGTTCGTCATCCACAGACCGGAGAGGTTATTGTTAATCGCAATGATCTAATCGACTCTGACAAAGCAAGTGCTATTGTAGAAGCAGGGGTTGAAAAACTTCAAATTCGCTCTGTATTAAGTTGCCGTGCTCGTCATGGTGTATGTAAAACTTGTTACGGTCGAAACTTGGCAACTGGTAAACACGTTGAGATTGGTGAAGCGGTTGGTATTATCGCAGCACAATCCATCGGTGAACCGGGAACTCAGCTTACAATGCGTACCTTCCATACCGGGGGTGTTGCAGGAGACGATATTACACAAGGTTTGCCGCGTATTCAAGAGCTATTTGAGGCTCGTATACCAAAAGGGCAAGCAACGATCAGTGAAATCGATGGTGTCGTTAAAGAAATTCGTGAAACGAAAGATCGTCGTGAAATTGAAGTTCAGGGTGAAGCAGAAACCAAAACATATTTGGTTACTTATGGATCTCGTCTTCGTGTTAGTGAAGGCCAAGAAATCGAGGCTGGTGACGAACTTACAGACGGTTCAATCGATCCGAAAGAAATTCTACGTATTAAGGGTATCCGCGGGGTACAGAACTATATCTTGCAGGAAGTTCAACGTGTATACCGTAACCAAGGCGTAGAAATTAACGATAAGCATATTGAAGTTATGATTAAACAGATGCTTCGTAAGATTCGAATTGTCGATGCTGGAGAGACTACTCTTCTTCCAGGGGCATTCTCGGATATTCATGAATACGAAGCAGCTAATAAAGTGGCTATCATTTCTGGTAAAGAACCAGCAGTTGCCAAACCAGTTCTTCTCGGTATCACGAAAGCTTCTCTTGAGACTGATTCATTCTTGTCTGCGGCTTCTTTCCAAGAAACGACTCGTGTATTAACAGATGCTGCGATTAAGGGCAAAGTTGATAAACTTCTCGGCTTGAAAGAAAATGTTATCATCGGTAAGTTAATACCGGCGGGTACAGGATTGAATCGTTATCGTAGCGTGACTTACGCTGATCCAGAATTGTTGAATAAGGCGCCTAAAGTGTTGGAACCAGTTACTGTAGAATAATTTAGGTGGTTGCTGTGAAGTCTTATAGTAAGTTAATTTGACTTCACAGTACCAACTTCATTAATCAATATTACAACAAATGCCTTGACATCGATGATATGAGATGCTAATATATCATAGGTGCGTGAGTAACTGCATTATTCCTGTTCTTTTGGAGGATTCGTAAAAGATGTCTAATGATAAAGGATTACAGGATGCTCATGTAAGAATCGGCACCAAACAAACCATGCGTACCGTTGAGTGTGGTCAAGCTACTGAAGTATATGTAGCCTTAGATGCGGACAACCGACTTATTTCAAAGATTGTAGCACTGTGCGAAAAGCATAGCGTCAACATAACGTATGTGGACACCATGATCGAATTGGGCGAAGCATGCAGCATTGAAGTGGGTGCAGCAATGGCTGCCGTCATTAAACAGTAGTTGTAAGAAGTTTTTGTGTGAAAGATACAAATTCTTTTCCGCAAAAACTTTTCATTTGTCCTTTTATGAACCACCTGGGTCTGTGGGCTTGGGATGCGGTTATAGATGGACAGTAATATAGGAAGGGGGTGGCAACAACATGCCAACAATTAATCAGTTAGTTCGTAAAGGACGCCAATCTAAGATTTACAAGTCTAAATCCCCAGCATTACAAAAAGGGTATAACGCTTTGAAGCGTGAAGAGACTGGATTGAGTGCTCCACAAAAACGTGGTGTATGTACTCGTGTAGGTACTATGACTCCACGTAAACCAAACTCCGCACTTCGTAAATATGCCCGTGTTCGTTTGACGAACCGCATTGAGGTGACTGCTTATATCCCAGGAATCGGACACAACTTGCAAGAGCACAGTGTCGTATTGGTTCGTGGAGGAAAAGTAAAAGACCTTGCAGGAGTTCGTTATCACATCGTTCGCGGTGCTCTTGATACTGCAGGCGTTAACAACCGGATGCAAGCTCGTTCCAAGTATGGTACGAAACGTCCGAAAGTCAAAAAATAATAGTGAATTCAATAGAATTCAATGATTTGAGAAAGGGGGATATCCATGCCACGCAAGGGTCCAGTTACTAAAAGAGACGTATTACCAGATCCGTTGTACAATAGCAAGCTAGTTACTCGTCTAATCAACCGCATTATGTTGGATGGTAAGAGAGGTACTGCAGCGACAATTCTATATAACGCGTTCAAGCTTATTCAAGAACGTACGGAGAAAGATCCGATGGAAGTATTTGAAGCAGCTATTAAGAACATCATGCCAGTTCTAGAAGTTAAAGCACGTCGTGTAGGGGGTTCTACCTACCAGGTACCACTAGAAGTGAAACCTGAAAGACGTACTGCTCTAGGTTTACGTTGGCTCGTGAACTACTCCCGCAACCGCGGAGAGAAGACTATGGAAGAACGTTTGGCTGCAGAAATTATTGATGCTTCTAACAACACAGGCGCTTCTGTTAAGAAACGCGAAGATACACACAAAATGGCTGAAGCGAACAAAGCGTTTGCTCACTATCGTTGGTAGAATCTATTTTAATATAACTTTGTTATTGAAGGGAGACTGTTTTTATGGCAAGAGAGTTCTCCTTGAGTAATACACGTAATATTGGGATCATGGCTCATATTGACGCAGGTAAGACTACTACCACTGAACGGATCTTGTTCTACACAGGTATAACGCACAAAATTGGTGAGGTTCACCAAGGGGCTGCGACTATGGACTGGATGGAACAAGAACAGGAGCGCGGAATTACAATTACTTCCGCTGCTACTACCGCTTCTTGGAAGGGTCACCGCGTTAATATCATTGATACCCCGGGACACGTTGACTTCACTGTTGAAGTTGAACGGTCCCTTCGTGTATTGGATGGGGCAGTAGGTGTGTTCAGTGCAAAAGAGGGCGTAGAACCTCAGTCCGAAACCGTATGGAGACAGGCTGACCGTTATGGCGTACCACGTATTGCATATGTGAACAAGATGGATATTATCGGTGCTGATTACCTTAATGTTATTGAATCTATGCGTGATCGTCTTGCTGCGAATGCAGTAGCGATTCAACTTCCGATTGGTGCAGAAAATGAATTTATCGGAATTATCGACCTTATTGAGCAAAAAGCTCATATGTATAAGGATGATCTAGGTCAAAACATTGAAGTGGTTGAAATTCCTGAAGAATTCAAGGCTCAAGTTGAAGAACTTCGTGCAATTCTGTTTGAAAAAGTAGCAGAGTTAGATGAAGAGCTAACAATGAAGTACCTTGAAGGCGAAGAAATTACAATTCCTGAATTGAAAAAAGCTCTTCGTAAAGGTGTTGTTGAGACGAAGATTTTCCCAGTTATCTGTGGATCTTCATATCGCAACAAGGGAGTTCAATTGATGATGGATGCTGTTGTAGATTATCTTCCGGCTCCAACTGACGTTCCAGCTATCGTTGGTCACCTTGATGATGGTACTGAAACAATTCGTCAGGCTGATGATAAAGCTCCTTTCGCAGCGCTTGCATTTAAGATTATGACTGACCCTTATGTTGGTAAACTTACGTTCTTCCGTGTATATTCCGGTGTATTACAATCCGGCTCTTATGTACTGAATGCAACGAAAGGTAAACGCGAACGTATCGGACGTATTCTTCAAATGCATGCTAACAGTCGTCAGGAAATCGCCGAAGTTTACTGCGGTGATATCGCATCAGCTGTTGGATTGAAAGATACAAGTACTGGTGATACACTCTGTGATGAGAAACACCCAGTTATTCTTGAATCAATGAACTTCCCTGATCCGGTTATCTCGATCGCAGTTGAACCTAAAACGAAGGCTGACCAAGATAAACTTGGTGTAGCACTCGGTAAGTTGACTGAGGAAGATCCTACACTTCGTGCTCATACAGATGAAGAGACAGGTCAAACGATTCTAGCAGGTATGGGTGAACTTCACCTTGATATCATCATCGATCGTATGCGTCGTGAGTTCAACGTAGAAACTAATGTGGGTAAACCGCAGGTTGCTTATCGTGAAACTTTCCGTGCAGCAGCACGTGTTGAAGGTAAGTTCGTACGTCAATCTGGGGGCCGTGGACAATACGGTCACGTATGGGTTGAATTCGAACCGCTTGAAGCAGGTACTGGTAATACTTTCGAAAGTAAGGTTGTTGGTGGATCTGTTCCTAGAGAATATGTTGCTCCAGCACTTGCAGGGATTGAAGAAGGAATGAAGAGCGGTGTTATCGCAGGCTTCCCGCTTGTTGATGTCAAAGCTACCATCGTTGATGGTTCATACCATGATGTCGATTCCAATGAAATGGCATTTAAAGTTGCAGGTTCTCTAGCGCTTAAAGCTGCTAAAGACAAGTGTAAGCCTGTCCTTCTTGAGCCTATCATGAAAGTTGAAGTCGTAGTACCAGAAGAGTATATGGGTGATGTTATGGGCATGCTGAATTCCCGTCGTGGACGGATTGAAGGTATGGATTCCCGTGCAGGTGGCCAAATCATTCGTGCTAAGGTGCCTTTGTCCGAAATGTTCGGATATTCCACAACTCTTCGTTCAGGTACTCAAGGACGCGGTGTGTTCTCAATGGAGCTTTCTCACTATGAAGAAGTTCCGAAGAGTATCTCCGAAGAAATTATCTCCAAGACTAAGGGTGGAGAATAATCACCACTTTTTTTCACAGAACGAAACGAAAGAAATGATTCTTTTACTTCGTGCTGTATAAACATAAACAATTTATTTATTGAAGGAGGAAGTGTTTAAAATGGCAAAGGCTAAATTTGAACGCAATAAAACACACGTAAATATCGGTACTATTGGTCACGTCGATCATGGTAAAACGACTCTTACTGCAGCAATTACAACTGTATTGTCCAAAACTTACGGGGGTGCTGCTGTAGCATTCGATCAAATCGATAAAGCTCCAGAAGAGCGCGAACGTGGTATTACAATCTCTACAGCTCACGTTGAATATGAAACTCCTACGCGTCACTATGCACACGTAGATTGCCCAGGTCACGCCGATTATGTTAAAAACATGATCACTGGTGCTGCTCAAATGGACGGAGCTATCCTAGTTGTTTCTGCAGCTGATGGTCCTATGCCACAGACTCGCGAGCATATCCTATTGTCTCGTCAAGTTGGTGTTCCATACATCGTTGTATTCTTGAACAAATGTGATGTTGTAGAAGACGAAGAGCTTCTTGAATTGGTAGAAATGGAAGTTCGTGACCTGTTGAATGAATATGATTTCCCAGGCGACGACACTCCAATCTTCCAAGGTTCTGCTCGTGAAGCTTTGGCTAATCCAGACGGAGAATGGGCTGCTAAGATCGTTGAAATGTTCAACGTTATCGACGTGTATGTTCCAGATCCAGTTCGTGATACTGACAAACCTTTCTTGATGCCTATCGAGGATGTATTCTCTATCACTGGTCGCGGTACCGTTGCTACAGGTCGTGTAGAGCGTGGAACTGTTAAGATCGGCGAAGAAATCGAAATCGTTGGTATTACTGAAGAATCCAAGAAATCTATCGTTACTGGTGTGGAAATGTTCCGTAAATTGCTTGATTCCGCACAAGCTGGTGACAACATCGGAGCATTGCTTCGTGGAGTAGACCGCACAATGATCGAGCGTGGTCAAGTTCTTGCTAAACCAGGTTCTGTTAAGCCTCACACAGAATTTTCTGCACAAATCTACGTGTTGACTAAAGAAGAAGGTGGACGTCATAAACCTTTCTTCACTGGTTACCGTCCACAGTTCTACTTCCGTACAACTGACGTAACTGGCGTTATCACTTTGCCAGAAGGATCTGAAATGGTTATGCCTGGTGACAACATCACTGTAACTGTTACATTGATCAACCCAATCGCGATTGAAGAAGGTACTAAGTTCTCCATTCGTGAAGGCGGACGTACTGTTGGTGCAGGTGCTGTAGCAACAATCACTAAATAATAAGACCTTTTGGTCTTGAATCATAAGCAACAGTGTACTGTAACGAGCAACAGTGTGATGTGAACGCAATTCAACAGAGGATTCTATCCTTATAAACGATAGAATCCTCTGTTTTTATTTTTTTACAGTGTATATGGGTAAAATTACTGGTAAGCTGATTCAATATATGAATAGTTTAAGGTTGCCTAGTTAGCGAATAAAGTGTATTATATAAACTTAGCCACGAGGTAATAACTTAACTTTCTATTTAATACTTGCTTTATACCCAAGTATTCTATATAATAATGAATGTTGTTCTGAGACGTTGCGATGATGCGAGAGGTTACTGACACACCTGGCCCCTTTGCCATGGAACGGTTGTCTAGAAAATTTTCGCGGAGTATGTCCGATACCAAATTGGGCGATAGAAGGAGGGACTAAAATGGCAAAGCAAAAAATTCGTATTCGTTTGAAAGCTTACGATCACAGAATTCTTGATCAATCCGCTGAGAAAATTGTTGAAACTGCAAAACGTTCGGGTGCTAGTGTTTCCGGACCGATTCCACTTCCAACTGAAAAACAAATCATTACCATTCTCCGTGCGGTACACAAGTATAAGGATTCGCGGGAACAGTTCGAACAACGCACTCATAAGCGTTTGATCGACATCGTTAACCCGACTCCACAAACTGTGGATGCCCTAATGCGCTTGGACCTGCCGTCCGGTGTAGATATTGAAATTAAATTGTAATATAGTTTTTGCTAGTACGAATTTATAAAGGAAACGAGGTGTCAACATGAAAGGTATCTTAGGAAAAAAACTCGGGATGACTCAAGTATTTACCCCTGAAGGTAATGTAATTCCTGTAACAGTAATTGAAGCAGGACCTTGTGTTGTTTTGCAAAAGAAAGACCTAGAGAACGATGGTTATGAAGCGATTCAACTAGGCTTTTCCGATAAAAAGGAAAGAAACGCGATCAAGCCAGAAATAGGCCATGCGAAAAAGGCAAATACTGCGCCTAAGCGCTACGTTCGCGAAATTCGCGGGATTGACTCCACAACTGTTGAAGTGGGTCAAGAGTTGAAGGCTGATGTCTTCACAGAAGGTGAATTTGTTGACGTAACAGGTACTTCAAAGGGTAAAGGATTTCAAGGTGTAATTAAACGATGGAACCAAAGCCGCGGACCAATGGCTCACGGATCACGTTACCACCGTAGACCGGGTTCAATGGGTTCTATCCAAGCGAACCGTGTACCTAAAGGCAAACGCCTTCCAGGACATATGGGACATACGACAATTACAGTACAAAAACTTGAAGTTATCAAAGTAGACGTGGAACGTAATGTTCTACTTGTAAAAGGTGCTGTACCAGGACCTAAAAACGGCTACGTGAAAATCAAAGAAACGGTGAAGAAATAATCACCATAGAAAGGAGGAACAACAATGCCCAAAGTAGTGCTTTTTAATGTAGGTGGAACTGAAGTAGGAGAAGTGGAATTGAGTGACACTGTATTCGGTATTGAACCGCATGTACATGTTATGAATCAAGCTGTTCTTTTGCAAAGAGCTTCTCTACGTCGTGGAACTCACAAAGTTAAAGGACGTTCTGAAGTGCGCGGTGGCGGACGTAAACCTTGGAAACAAAAAGGTACAGGTCGCGCTCGTCAAGGTTCAATTCGTTCGCCACAATGGAAAGGCGGCGGCGTAGTATTCGGACCAACACCACGCAGTTATACATTCAAACTGCCTAAGAAGGTTCGTCGTTTGGCAATTAAATCAGCATTGTCATCTAAAGTATTGGATAATAACATTATCGTACTAGATGCATTGACGTTGAATTCGCCAAAAACGAAAGAATTTGCAGCGATTTTAAGTAACTTAAAAGTCGATCGTAAAGCTCTAATTGTTACACCTAGTTATGATGATACAGTAGCTATGTCTGCTCGTAACATTCCTGGTGTGAAATTTGTAGCAGCAGACGGCATTAATGTCCTTGACGTACTATTGTACGACAAGTTGATCATTACGAAGGAAGCAGTTCAGAAGGTAGAGGAGGTGTTCGCGTAATGAAGGATCCTCGCGATGTGATCAAACGTCCGGTTATTACGGAACGTACGTCCGAATTTATGAGCGATATGAAATATGCTTTTGAAGTGGACATCCGTGCCAATAAAACCGAAATTAAACAAGCTATTGAA
The DNA here is from genome assembly GCF_001637225.1 of Paenibacillus antarcticus. Classification (GTDB taxonomy): domain Bacteria; phylum Bacillota; class Bacilli; order Paenibacillales; family Paenibacillaceae; genus Paenibacillus_AQ; species Paenibacillus_AQ antarcticus. Next base: position 23,065 of record NZ_LVJI01000023.1, on the reverse strand, counting down.
GCTATATTCAAAGTTAAAGTAACAAATGTTAATACAATGCGTGTACCGCAAAAACCTAAACGTTACGGTAAATATTCCGGTTATACATCGGAATGGAAGAAAGCTATCGTATCTCTTAGCAAAGATAGCAAGCCGCTTGAATTTTTTGAAGCAGTAGAGTAGTAAAATCGCTAAAGTAAGGAGGAAAACTCTGTGCCAATTAAAAAGTATAAACCTACTTCCCCGGCTAGAAGACACATGTCTGTGTCCACGTTTGAAGAAATCACTACAAACGAACCGGAAAAATCCTTGTTGTCTCCCCTTTTTAAACATGCGGGACGTAACAACCAAGGTAAAATTACAGTTCGTCACCATGGCGGCGGACACAAACGTAAATACCGTATTATTGACTTCAAACGGACTAAAGACGGCATACCAGGTCGCGTTGCTACGATTGAATACGATCCGAACCGTACTTCCAATATTGCTTTGATCCACTATGCAGACGGAGAGAAACGTTATATTATCGCTCCTCAAGGTCTAAAAGTTGGAGATCAAATCGAATCAGGACCAGCATCCGATATCAAAATTGGTAACACGCTTCCTATGGAAAACATTCCAGTAGGTACAGTTATCCACAATATCGAATTGCAACCAGGTAAAGGTGGACAATTAGTACGCGCAGCTGGTACTGAAGCTCAACTTCTTGGTAAAGAAGAAAAATACGTATCCGTACGTTTGTCTTCTGGTGAAGTTCGTAAATTGTTGAAAGTTTGTCGCGCTACAATCGGTTCTGTAGGTAATGCTGATCACGAACTAATTAAGATCGGTAAAGCAGGACGTAGCCGTTGGATGGGACGTCGTCCAGAAGTACGCGGAGTAGTAATGAACCCGAACGATCACCCACACGGTGGTGGTGAAGGACGCGCTCCAATCGGACGTAAATCTCCATTGTCTCCTTGGGGTAAACCAACTCTTGGTTACAAAACGCGTAAAAAAGGCAAAGCTTCTGACAAATATATCGTTCGCCGCCGCACAAAATAATGCACGTTGTGCATAACTTTGTGAAGTGCCGAAAGTAACGAGAAGATTTGATGAAGGGAGGATTCATATATGAGTCGCAGTTTAAAAAAGGGACCTTTCATTGATGGTTACCTGATGAAAAAAGTTGATGATATGAACGCATCGGAGAAAAAGGCTGTTATTAAGACTTGGTCTCGTCGTTCTACTATTTTTCCACAGTTCATCGGACTTACATTTGGCGTTTATGATGGACGTAAGCACGTTCCAGTATACGTAACGGAAGATATGGTAGGACACAAATTGGGCGAGTTTTCCCCAACACGTACTTACAGAAGTCATTCGGATGATGATAAGAAAACAAGAAGATAATATTTTAAGCTCTTTGTCTGAGAGGAGGTAACACAATGGAAGCAAAAGCACATGCTAAATCTATTCGGATTTCTTCCCGTAAAGTTCAATTAGTAATTGACTTGATTCGTGGAAAAGAAGTTGGCGCTGCAATCGCAATTCTTCGTCATACTCCGAAAGCCGCTTCCCCGGTTGTGGAAAAGTTGTTGAACTCAGCGATCGCAAATGCTGAACACAACTATTCACTAGATGTTAACAAATTGTTTGTTAGTGAAGTTTATGTCAACCAAGGACCGACGATGAAACGTTTCCGTCCTCGTGCGATGGGACGCGCTAGCAAAATTAATAAGCGTACTAGCCACATTTCTTTGGTGGTATCTGAGAAATAAGGAGGGATAACGAGTGGGCCAAAAAGTAAATCCTATAGGACTACGTGTAGGCATTATTCGTGATTGGGAATCTAAATGGTTTGCCGGTAAAGAGTTCGGTACTCTTTTAATCGAAGACATTAAAATTCGCGAATACGTTAAAAATAAATTAAAAGATTCAGCTGTTTCTCATATTGAAATTGAGCGTGCAGCTGGTCGTGTGAATGTTACTATTCATACAGCTAAGCCAGGAATGGTAATCGGTAAGGGCGGTGCTGAAGTAGAAGTACTTCGTACTCAAATTGCTAAGATTTCTCTTGGTAAAAAAGTTCACATTAACATTTCTGAAATCAAACACCCTGAACTAGATGCTATTCTTGTAGCTGAAAGCATTGCACAACAATTGGAACGTCGTGTTTCCTTCCGTCGTGCTTTGAAGCAAGCAATGCAAAGAACTATGCGCTCTGGTGCAAAAGGGATTAAAACACAAGTAGGCGGACGTCTTGGCGGTGCTGAGATTGCTCGTTCAGAAGGCTACAGCGAAGGAACTGTTCCACTTCATACGCTTCGTGCTGATATTGACTACGGTACAGCTGAAGCAGCTACTACTTTCGGTCTAATCGGAGTGAAGGTATGGATCTATCGTGGAGAGGTTCTTCCTACGGCTAAGAAACAGGCTGCGCAGGAAGGAGGCAACTAATCATGTTGGTACCAAAACGTGTAAAACACCGCAAACAACAACGCGGACACATGAGAGGTCAAGCTAAAGGCGGAACTGAATTGAACTTCGGAGAATTCGGTCTTGTAGCATTAGAGCCATCATGGATTACTAACCGCCAGATTGAAGCTGCGCGTATTGCTATGACGCGTTACATCAAACGTGGTGGTAAAGTATGGATCAAGATTTTCCCGGATAAGCCAATTACACAGAAGCCTCTAGAAGTACGTATGGGTAGTGGTAAAGGTAACGTGGAAAAATGGGTTGCAGTTGTAAAACCTGGTAAGATTATGTTTGAACTTGGTGGAGTGCCTGAAGAAATCGCTCGTGAAGCGATGCGTCTTGCTTCTCACAAATTGCCAATTAAAACTAAGTTTATCAAACGTGAAGAAGTGGGTGGTGAAGCAAATGAAAGCTAGTGAACTTCGTAACCTAACCTCTGCTGAGATAGAACAAAAAGTATCCGGATTTAAAGAAGAACTCTTTAACCTCCGTTTTCAACTGGCTACTGGTCAGCTTGACAACCCGACTCGGATTCGTGATGTTCGTAAAGAAATAGCTCGTGCTAAAACTATTATCCATGAAAGACTACTTGGAATTAGTTAATTGAATCGGACTAACGTCGTCTATATTCAGGAAGGAGGCTTACAATGAGCGAGGAACGTAATGCACGTAAAGTACAAGTGGGTAAAGTAGTCAGCGATAAAATGGATAAAACTATTGTTATTGCTGTTGAATCTCATAAAAAGCACAACTTGTATCACAAGAGCATTAAACACACTAAGAAGTTTAAGGCACATGATGAAAACAATGATGCTAAAATCGGGGATGTAGTTAAAGTTATGGAGACCCGTCCACTATCTAAGGATAAACGCTGGAGATTAGTAGAAATCGTAGAAAAAGCGATTATCATCTAAATCCTTTATACGTTTTTTTCGAAAGGAGGAAATATAAATGATTCAACCATTTACACGTTTGCATGTAGCTGACAACTCCGGAGCGAAGGAACTTATGTGTATCCGCGTTTTAGGAGGAACAGGTCGTCGTACAGCAGCAATTGGTGATATGATCGTATGTGCTGTTAAAGCAGCAACACCAGGCGGCGTTGTCAAAAAGGGTGATGTAGTAAGAGCTGTAGTAGTTCGTACTAAACGTACTGTTCGTCGTAAAGACGGTTCGTATATCGCTTTTGATGAAAATGCAGCAGTTGTAGTTAAAGATGATAAGAGCCCACGTGGAACTCGTATTTTTGGACCTGTTGCTCGCGAACTTCGCGACAGAGACTTCATGAAAATCGTTTCCTTGGCACCGGAAGTTATCTAAATCCAATTAACCTTAAACTTGCAAGGAATAGCAAGCCGCAGGAGGTGTAACAAATGCCAAAAGTGAAAAAAGTTCTTGAATCCCACAGCCATAAACTTCATGTCAAAAAAGACGATGTAGTCATGGTGATCAGCGGGAAAGACAAAGGTAAAAAAGGTCGTATCATTGCTTCTTATCCTCGTCAAAACCGGGTCTTGGTCGAAGGTGTAAACATGATGAAGAAACATCAAAAACCTAACCAATCTAACCCGCAAGGCGGTATCATCGAGCAAGAAGCTGCAATTCACGTTTCTAACGTGATGCATATCGATCCAAAGAGCGGAAGCGTAACTCGTATCGGATACAAAGTATTGGATAACGGACAAAAGGTTCGCGTAGCGAAAAAATCCGGAGAAGTTATCGACTAATCGAATAGTGATGAAAGGAGGTTTGTGATTCATGGCAGTAAGAATAAAAGATCGTTACTTGAACGAAATTACACCTGCTTTGATGCAGAAGTTTAACTATACAACAGTTATGCAAGTACCTAAGATTGAGAAGGTTGTTATCAACATGGGTGTTGGTGAAGCAGTTTCTAACTCTAAAGTACTTGATGCGGCTGTAAATGATATGCAATTGATCTCTGGTCAAAAGCCAATTATCACTCGTGCTAAGAAATCCATCGCTGGATTCAAATTACGTGAAAACATGCCAATCGGTGTGAAAGTAACGTTACGTGGAGAACGCATGTATTATTTCTTGGACAAATTGTTTAACATTACTCTTGCTCGTGTTCGCGATTTCCATGGTGTATCCAATAAAGCCTTTGACGGCCGTGGTAACTACACGCTTGGACTCAAGGAACAATTGATTTTCCCTGAGATTGAATATGACAAGGTAGATAAAGTTCGTGGTATGGATATCGTTATTGTAACGACAGCCAATACTGATGAAGAGTCGCGCGAGCTTCTCACTCAAATGGGAATGCCTTTTGCAAAGTAATTCCGCAAATCCATTTCTCCGAAAATTATTAGGAGGTGTCAGTCTAAGTGGCAAAAACTTCGATGATAGTAAAACAACAACGTACGCCTAAGTTTAAAGTACGTGGTTATACTCGTTGCGAACGTTGTGGTCGTCCACATTCAGTACTGCAGAAGTTTAAAATTTGCAGAATTTGTTTCCGTGAATTAGCTCATGCGGGCCAGATTCCTGGCGTGAAAAAAGCAAGCTGGTAAGAAGTCCATAAACGGGAAGGAGGTTTACACACATGACTATGTCTGATCCAATTGCAGATATGCTTACTCGTATTCGTAACGCTAATACAGTACGTCACGAAACGGTTGAAATGCCTGCATCTACGATGAAGAAACAAATCGCTGATATTTTGAAGCGTGAAGGATTCATCCGTGACGCAGAAGTTGTCGCTGATAACAAACAAGGGATTATCCGTATTTTCTTGAAATATGGACAAAACAACGAACGTGTTATCACAGGTTTGAAGAGAATTAGTAAACCAGGCCTTCGCGTGTATACGAAGAGCAACGAAGTTCCTCGTGTACTCGGCGGTCTAGGTATCGCGATTGTCTCCACTTCAAAGGGAGTTATGACCGATAAAGAAGCTCGTCAATCTAAATCTGGCGGAGAAGTTGTCTGCTACGTTTGGTAATATAATGTCACAAGACAAGGAGGTGCAACATATATGTCTCGTATTGGTCGCAAACCAATCGCAGTACCAAGTGGTGTAGAAATCACTTTGAATAACACTGTTATTACTGTTAAAGGACCTAAAGGAACTTTGACTCGTGAACTTCATAAAGACATGAAGGTAACAGTTGATAATAATGAAATACTTGTTGAACGTCCTTCTGACAATAAAACGCATCGTTCTCTTCACGGCACGACACGCAGCGTTGTCAGCAACATGGTTACTGGTGTAACTGAAGGTTTCTTTAAAAACCTAGAATTGGTTGGGGTCGGATATCGCGCAAGCAAATCCGGAGATAAAATCGTTCTAAACGTAGGTTACTCACACCCAGTTGAAATCGCTCCAGAACCAGGTATTGAGTTTGAAGTACCTGTTAATACAAAGATCACTGTTAGAGGGATCGATAAAGAACGCGTAGGAGCTTATGCTGCTAACATCCGTTCTGTACGTGAGCCTGAACCTTACAAAGGTAAAGGAATTAAGTATGAAGGCGAACGCATTATCCGTAAGGAAGGTAAAGCAGGTAAGAAAAAATAAGTTATTTTTTCTTATTCCTGAGTTACCATGTGCGTCTTAACGTGATGCTTTGAAGGTAAACTGAAAGGAGTGAAATGGAAGTCATGATTAATAAAGAAGATAAGAACAAGGCACGTGTAAGAAGACATCTTCGTGTTCGTAAGAAAATTACTGGAACCGTTGAACGTCCACGTCTTAACGTTTTCCGTTCTTCCAAACATATCTATGCTCAATTGATTGATGACGTTGCTGGTGTTACATTGGTAGCAGCATCAACAGTTGATAAAGAATTGAGTGAAGGAATCACTAATGGCGCTAACGTAGAGTCAGCTCGTAAAGTTGGCGAATTGGTTGCTAAACGTGCAAAAGATAAGGGCTATGCTTCGGTTGTATTTGACCGCGGAGGTTACTTATATCACGGACGAATTCAAGCACTTGCAGATGCAGCTCGTGAAGCAGGCTTAGAATTCTAAGAAATTTTTTAAAAAGGAGGTTAACGACTTGCGTGTAGATCCGAATACTTTAGAACTGACTGAAAGAGTTGTAAATATTAACCGCGTAGCAAAAGTTGTAAAAGGCGGACGCCGTTTTAGCTTTAGCGCGTTGGTAGTTGTCGGCGATGGCAAAGGTTATGTTGGCGCCGGTATCGGTAAAGCAGGCGAAGTACCTGATGCGATTCGCAAAGGTATTGAAGATGCTAAGAAAAATCTAATTCATGTTCCACTTGTTGGAACATCTATTCCTCACACGGTAACAGGTAAATTCGGAGCTGGTCGCGTCTTTATGAAACCAGCATCAGAAGGTACTGGAGTTATCGCTGGCGGTCCTGTACGTGCAGTACTTGAACTTGCTGGTGTGGGTGATATCTTGACAAAATCTCTGGGTTCTTCGAACTCCATGAATATGGTCAACGCAACTTTAGAGGGCTTGTCCCGTCTGAAACGCGCTGAGGATGTTGCGAAATTACGCGGCAAATCCGTCGAAGAATTGCTCGGTTAAGGAGTGAATGTCATGACAAAACAACTTGAAATTACCCTAGTTCGTAGTTTGATTGGTCGTCCTGGTGATCAACGTGCGACTGTCAACACACTTGGTTTGAAAAAAATCAACAAAACTGTTGTTCATAACGACAATCCAGCGATTCGCGGAATGATCAATAAAGTGTCCCATTTAGTATCAGTAACAGAAATCGAAGCTTAATCTATATAGATTAAGCTACAAAATCTTAAGGAGGTGCAACGAACGATGAAATTACATGAGCTTTCCTCTGCCCCTGGTTCCCGTAAAGAACGCAAACGTGTTGGACGCGGTACTAGTAGTGGTACAGGTAAAACATCAGGTCGTGGCCATAAAGGTCAAAACTCTCGTTCCGGCGGTGGAGTTCGCCCTGGTTTCGAAGGTGGACAAAACCCGTTGTATCGTCGCTTACCTAAACGCGGGTTTACTAACCCTACGCGTAAAGAATATGCGATCGTGAACATCGAAGATCTTAACAACTTCGCAGCAGATACAGAAGTAACACCAGAATTTTTGTTCGAAAACGGAATCGTGAAAAATGCTAAAAGCGGAATCAAGATTCTTGGCAACGGCGAAGTAACAGTTAAGCTGTCTGTCAAAGCGAATAAGTTTTCTCAATCTGCGGTGGAGAAAATAGAGGCTGCCGGCGGTAAAACCGAGGTGATCTAATGTTTAAGACGATCAAAAATATTTGGCACATTGAGGATCTACGCAAAAGAATCTTCTTTACACTATTCGTACTATTTATTTATCGCATCGGTAGCTTTGTACCAGTACCTGGTGTTGATAAATCAGTCCTATCGGATATTAATAATGCAGGTGCAGATTTTCTTGGTCTTCTCAACACGTTCTCGGGTGGCGCATTGATGCAATTCTCGATATTCGCCCTCGGGATTACGCCATATATTACAGCATCCATTATAGTGCAGTTGCTCTCTATGGATGTTATACCTAAACTTTCCGAGTGGGCCAAACAAGGCGAACACGGAAAGAAGAAATCAGCACAATTGACGCGCTATGGTACAATTGTATTGGGTATAATTCAGGCGTTTGCTATGTCTATCGGGTTTAACCGTATGTATGGCGCTGAAATGGTTCCCAACGCAACATTCGCTAAATATGCGCTGATTGCTATTGTTTTGACGGCGGGTACTGCCTTCCTGATGTGGTTAGGTGAGCAAATTACGGAAAGAGGTATGGGGAACGGTATATCGATACTTATCTTTGCAGGTATCGTAGCTAACATTCCAACCTATATTACGAATACTGCTCAGTCTTCCTTCATCCAAGACAATCAAATGTTTATGAATTCAGTGAAGACGATTCTCTTAGTTCTTGTAGTTGTACTGATTGTTGTTGGTGTAATATACGTCCAACAAGCGATTCGTAAGATTCCAGTACAATATGCAAAACGTGTCGTTGGAAACAAAATGTATGGAGGACAAAATACGCATATTCCGCTTAAGATTAATGCGGCGGGCGTAATTCCAGTCATTTTCGCCATATCATTACTTCAATTTCCAGTTATCATTGCTAACTTTTGGTCCACACACACATGGGCTAAATGGGTTGTTAAAAACCTGAGTCATGATCAACCGCTTGGTATGGTCTTGTATGTTATTATGATTATTGGATTCACATTCTTCTATACATTTGTACAGATGAATCCTCAACAAATGGCTGAAAATATGAAGAAAAACGGTGGATACATTCCTGGGATTCGTCCTGGTAAAGCAACTGAGAAATATATGACTCGTGTTATGTCTCGTTTGACAATGACAGGTGCAATATTTCTAGCTGTTATATCGTTGATGCCAATCTTCTTAGGTACATTGGCTGGTTTGCCTAAATCCGTGCAAATCGGGGGTACAGCACTTCTCATCGTTATCGGTGTTGCGCTGGATACTATGAAGCAAATCGAAGGTCAATTGATCAAACGTCATTACAAAGGTTTCATTAATAAATAAAAGGTTCGGTGAAGTTTTTTAAACTTCCTGGCACCTGCATTTCTTGCAATAGGAATTCTTGGGGGAGTGATAATCGTGAACATTCTTTTCATGGGACCTCCTGGGGCAGGTAAAGGAACACAAGCTGCGGCCATTGTTAACGAATTTGGTATTCCTCACATATCTACTGGCGATGCATTTCGTCTGGCGATTAAACAGGAAACACCGATAGGAGTTAAGGCTAAAGAATATATGGATCAGGGCTTACTTGTACCGGATGATGTAACCATTGGTATTGTGGGTGAACGTCTACAGCAGTCCGATTGCGAAAATGGTTTTTTATTGGATGGATTTCCAAGAACCCTTTCGCAAGCGGAAGCGCTTGAAGGAATATTATCCAATTTGAATACTCAATTGAATTATGTTGTTAATCTGAAGGTTGATCGCGACAAATTAATGGCGCGCTTAACTGGACGTCGGATTTGTAAAGACTGTGGATCTACGTATCATGTGATCTTTAACCCGTCTAAACAGGAAGGTGTTTGTGATATAGACGGAGGGGAACTATACCAACGCTCTGATGATAACGAAGAGAGTGTAGGTAAAAGACTTGACGAATATATCAACAAAACAGCACCTCTCCTAGATTTTTATCAGGAAAAAGGTTTATTGCGTCAGATCGATGGTGAAAAGGAAATTGATACGGTTACAACTGAAATCGTATCAATATTGCGAGGTTAGGTGTAATGATCATAGTTAAGTCCAAAACGAAACGTGGGCTTATGAGCGAAGCAGGGCATGCTCTGACTACAAGTCAACTTGCTGAACCGTACATTCGCAGTCAAGCTTTAGTGCCATCTGATAAGGACTACAATGGTTTCCTTACTAGCATTTGCACTTCGGTCTTAGTCCCTGGATCCTCCGGTATACGCAAGTTAAACGAAGACCACATTGTTATGTTAGACATCAGAGCGGAGTACAGTGGACTCACAAAACTAAAGTGGTAGGTGATTGTTTATGAATAAGCAATCCATACCGACTATTGGTCAAATTGTGAAGATACTGAGAGGCAAGGATGCCGGACAGTTAGCTGTAGTCCTCACCCAAGCCGATAACAAGTTCGTCTATATTGCGGATGGGGATAAACGTAAGTTTGATCAAGCGAAGAAGAAAAATCTTCTTCATTTGGAAACCCAGTCGTATATTAGCAGTGAGGTTGTAAACAGTTTAATGGAAAACGGTCGGGTCACAAACGGAAAGCTGCGTCATGCAGTTATGATGTCTAGACAATCAACCGAATCACATGCGCAAGAGAAAGGAGACTAACATTGTGGCTAAAGAAGATGTAATTGAAGTAGAAGGTACGGTCCTTGAATTGCTCCCAAATGCAACGTTTAAGGTTGAACTTGAGAACGGTCATCAAATACTTGGTCATGTTTCAGGGAAGCTACGGATGCACTTTATTCGTATTCTGACAGGAGACAAAGTGGTCGTACAGTTATCACCTTATGATCTAACAAAAGGTCGTATAACTTACCGCAAATAATACAACGTACACATTAAGATGTTAGCTGTAACCTGTTTTGCCCGGCAAAATAGAGCTGATTCTTACGATGAAAGTTTCTTGAATTAGAACTTTCAAAATGCTTTCGATGTCAGTTTTGCAATGCAAAACTTGGTATATGCTTTCGAAGTCAGTTTTGCTTCGCAAAACTTTGAGGAGGTAATTAACATGAAGGTAAGACCTTCTGTAAAACCCATGTGCGAAAAATGCAAAGTCATTCGTCGTAAAGGGACAGTAATGGTGATTTGTGAAAATCCGAAACATAAACAAAAACAAGGTTAAAGAAGGGGGTGTAGCGTAAAATGGCTCGTATAGCTGGAGTGGATTTACCACGTGATAAGCGCGTTGAGATCGCCTTGACTTACATTTTCGGAATCGGTAGAACGACTTCCCAGAAAATTTTACAAGAAACAGGCATCAGTTCAGAAACTCGCGTTAGAGATCTAACTGAAGATGAAGTCAGCAAATTGCGTGAAACGATCGACAAAACGGTTAAAGTTGAAGGTGACCTACGTCGTGAAATTTCCTTGAATATTAAACGTCTAGTTGAAATTGGTTGCTATCGTGGTGTGCGTCATCGCCGTGGGTTGCCGGTTCGTGGACAACGTACTAAGACGAATGCACGTACACGCAAAGGCCCTCGTCGTACGGTAGCGAACAAGAAGAAATAATAAGGGGGGATAAAAGACAATGGCAAAACCAAAAAAAGTCGTGCGTACTAAACGCCGCGATCGCAAAAATATTGAATCTGGCGTGGCACATATTCGTTCCACGTTCAACAATACGATTGTAACGATCACTGATCCACACGGTAATGCAATCTCATGGGCTAGTTCAGGCGGACTAGGATTCAGAGGTTCACGTAAGTCCACTCCATTTGCTGCACAAATGGCCGCTGAAACAGCAGCTAAAGCAGCTATGGAACATGGAATGAAATCAGTTGAAGTTATGGTTAAAGGTCCTGGAGCTGGTCGTGAAGCTGCGATTCGTTCTTTGCAAGCTGCTGGTCTGGAAGTCAACCTAATTAAGGATGTAACTCCAGTTCCGCATAACGGGTGCCGCCCACCAAAACGTCGTCGTGTCTAATTAAGTCAACCAGAACAATGTGGTATAAAACCCGCGCGTTTTGCTAACAATGGTTGTTTAGGTATACCACAGGATACTCTAGACAAGATGACTGTTATATAGGAGCGACGTTTGAAGGAGGGTACATGCGTGATTGAAATCGAAAAGCCGAAAATTGAGACCATTGACGTCAATGAAAATGGTACTTATGGTAAATTCGTAGTAGAACCACTAGAACGCGGATATGGTCAGACCTTGGGGAATTCACTTCGCCGAATCTTACTATCTTCGCTGCCTGGTGCAGCTGTTACATCTGTTCAGATTGACGGTGTTCTTCATGAATTCACAACAGTACCAGGAGTAATGGAAGACGTAACGGAGATTATTCTAAACTTGAAAGCTCTATCCCTTAAAATTCATTCTGACGAAGAGAAAGTGTTCGAGATTGATGCTGAAGGCGAAGGAGTTATTACAGCAGCGGATATCCGTGCGGACAGTGATGTTGAAATTCTAAATCCTGATCTTCACATTGCGACATTGGGTCCTGGATCCAGACTACACATGCGTATTTTTGCAAGTCGTGGACGTGGTTATGTTCAAGCAGATCGGAACAAACGTGATGACCAACCGATCGGCGTCATTCCGGTTGATTCCATCTACACTCCAATCTCACGCGTCAATTATGGCGTTGAGAACACACGTGTTGGTCAAGTGACTAACTACGACAAGCTTACAATGGAAATCTGGACTGACGGAAGCGTTAGACCAGAAGAAGCTGTTAGTCTTGGAGCTAAAATTTTGACCGAGCATGTGAATCTATTCGTTGGTTTGACTGACGAAGCTAAAGATGCTGAAATTATGGTCGAAAAAGAAGAAGATAAAAAAGAAAAAGTGCTTGAGATGACGATCGAAGAGCTCGATCTATCAGTCCGTTCTTACAACTGCCTCAAGCGTGCTGGTATCAATACAGTACAAGAACTTACAACTAAGACCGAAGAAGATATGATGAAGGTTCGTAACTTGGGCCGCAAATCTTTGGAGGAAGTACAAGAAAAGCTCGAGGAACTCGGTTTGGGACTTCGGACTGAAGAATAGCTTCTAAGATTGTTAGTGAAGGAGGGAAAAACATGGCATACCAAAAGTTGGGCCGCGATGCTAGCGCACGTAAAGCATTATTTCGTGACTTGGTAACGGACCTATTCTTATATGAACGCATCCAAACAACGGAAGCGAAAGCTAAAGAAGTTCGTTCGATCGCTGAAAAGTTGATTACGAAAGCGAAAAAGGGAGACCTTCACGCACGTCGTCAAGTAGCAGCATTCGTACGTCGTGAAACATTGGATGGCGAGCAAGATGCTATTCAAAAATTGTTTACCGATTTGGCACCTCGTTACTCAGAGCGTCCAGGTGGATACACTCGTATTCTTAAACTAGGACCTCGTCGTGGCGATGCTGCGCCAATGGTTTACTTAGAATTAGTAGACCGCGCGTAAATATCGAAATGTTGAAAGGGTAAGCAGTAATCGTTGATTCTGTATTAACCCTTTTTTCACTTCATTTCGGAATAGAGGAAGCTCCGAAAGGAGCTTCTTTTTTAAATGATAAGAAAGTGTAAGTTCCAGAACCTTTGCTTATCAATCAAATAGCAATGGGGTGCCGTCTTAAAGTTAACGGTGATCGGATCTATTTGATGATTGAGCTATGCTAAATGAGGTGATGTTACTTTGCGCAACTTATGTATGAAAGTCAGTTACGAGGGGACGAATTATAACGGCTTTCAGACACAAACGGATGGCAGAACGGTTCAGGATCACCTTGAGAAGGCTATTAAGATGCTTACAGGTGATGAGGTGAAGATTATAGCTTCAGGGCGGACAGATGCAGGTGTTCATGCCTACGGTCAGGTATTCAATTTCCATTCTCTATCTGCAATTCCCGTAGAACGGTGGGCAATGGCCCTGAACACAAGGCTACCAGGGGATATCGTAGTTAGAGAGGCAATAGAAGTACCGGAACTCTTTCACTCTCGTCGATCAGCCAAACGTAAAACATACCGTTACACAGTAAATGCAAATCAATTTATTGATGTGTTTGCGCGACACACCCAATTTCATCATCATGGGAGATTGGATATCAGTGCAATGCAGAGTGCTATAAAGTACTTCATAGGAACACATGACTTCACATCATTTGCTTCCCGTAATTCTACGAAGACATGTCATGTTCGCACATTGTTTGACGCTTATATCGAAGTGGATGATTCAATGTGTAGGTCAGCTTCCAGAGATCAAGGCGTTATTCATACGTATGTAACAGGAAGTGGCTTTTTACAGCACATGGTTCGTATTATGATGGGAACATTACTGGAAGTTGGAGAAGGGAAGAAGTCTCCTGATGACATACCAGTCATTTTGGCGGCTTTAGATCGGACACAAGCCGGTCCAACTGCGGAAGGAAAGGGCCTTACGCTTTGGGATGTGGATTACAGTGTTCATATGAAAAAAACTTTATAAATCTCTTGCGATTTGCTTGTGAATACTGTAGAATAAAAATTGTGTTTTCTTAATGGCTTTCCCACAGCCCCAAATAAGATGATCACAATTATGCATTAAATTAATTGATAACATTTACTAACTACTATGAACGAAGATAAATGAAATATGTTTGATTTTCGGACGATAACAAGGAGGAACTATTTTATGCGTACCACCTATATGGCTAAGCCAAATGAAGTAGAGCGCAACTGGCACATCATCGATGCTGATGGTAAAACGCTAGGTCGTTTGGCAACTGAGGTTGCTGCTCTTATTCGCGGCAAACACAAGCCACAATTTACTACACATGTTGACTCTGGCGATTTTGTAGTCGTAATCAACGCTGAGAAGATCCATTTGACAGGAAGAAAGTTGACTGACAAGAAATACTACCGTCACTCACAGCACACTGGTGGTTTGAAAGTAACTACAGCTCAAGAGATGCTGAAGACTTTCCCTGAACGTGTTATTGAAGCAGCTGTAAAAGGCATGATTCCTAAAACTCGTATGGGTGATAAGATGAAGTTGAGACTTAAAGTTTACGCAGGTACAGAACATCCACACGCAGCACAAAATCCAGAAGTTTACGAACTTCGCGGCTAATTTAAAAGGAGGACAGTTTCATGGCACAAGTACAATACTATGGGACAGGTCGTCGTAAACATTCGGTAGCACGTGTTCGTCTTATACCGGGTGAAGGACGCATTGTCATTAATAAACGCGACATTAATGAATATTTCGGTCTAGAAACACTTAAGTTGATTGTTAAGCAACCTCTTAACTTAACAGAAACACTTGGCAAATACGATGTTCTCGTAATTGCTCATGGTGGAGGAACATCAGGTCAAGCTGGAGCAATTCGTCACGGTATTTCCCGTGCATTGCTTAAAGTAGATCCTGAAATGCGCGGTTCTCTTAAGAAAGCAGGATTCTTAACTCGTGATCCTCGTATGAAAGAACGTAAGAAATACGGACTTAAAGCAGCACGTCGTGCTCCTCAGTTCTCCAAACGTTAATATTATTTCAAGAAGACCCATTCTTTCGAATGGGTCTTTTTTTGTTTTTTTTTATTACAATCATATAGAATAGGCGAATACATATTGACACAATCAACTGGTAAAATTTATAATAAGATATAATTCATATGAAATTAGTTGGAATTTATCTTTATTAATTTTTAATGCATTGGGGGAGACAAATTTATGAATTTGTTAGAGAAAGAGCAACTCATCAAAGAAAAGTCAGAAGAGTTTGAGGATGCTTTACCTGAAGATGTTATAAGATGGGCTATTGATACCTTTCCGAACATTACATTTGCATGCAGTTTTGGGGCAGAAGACGTTGTACTTGTTGATATGATTCAAAAAATAAGTCCATCAACCGATATTTTCTATTTGGATACGGATTTTCATTTTAAAGAAACGTATGAGACACGAGATCAAATGGCTAACAAGTATGGATTGGAATTTGTTCGTGTATCTCCCAAGCTAACACCTGAAGAGCAGGCATTAGAACATGGAGAAGCTTTATGGACTGTGGATGCTAATAAGTGTTGTAACATACGGAAGGTTGAACCACTTACTCGTATCCTGTCTCAGTATGATGCATGGATAACGGGTATTCGACGTGATCAGGCACCAACACGTGCGAATACTAAGAAAATGGAATATGACGCTAAATTTGGACTGGTTAAATTTAATCCTATTGCTTCTTGGACATCGGAAGATGTATGGGATTACATTCGGAAGAATGATGTACTCTATAATCCTCTTCATGATCAGAATTACCCTAGCATAGGTTGTGAATATTGTACCCGTCAAGTTATGCCTGGGGAAGACCCTCGTGCAGGTCGTTGGGCTGGTAATGATAAGACAGAATGCGGTCTTCATAAGTAATTTTTAAATAAATTATATACAAGGAGCGAAATGAATGACTTCAATATTACCACATGGCGGCAAATTAATTCAGAGGATTGTACAAGGTGAGGAAAGAGAAGCATTGTTACAAACTGCTCTTGGACTCCAACAAATCACGATTAGTACATGGACTATTTCAGACTTAGATCTCATCGCTGTAGGTGCCTTTTCACCACTTAGTGGTTTTATGAATGAAGATGATTATCGATCCGTTATTTCCAATATAAGACTTGCGAATGGTACTGTTTGGTCTATTCCTATTACACTGGCTGTAGACGCTCCTATCGCGGCGCAACTATCTCTTGGAGAACAAGTAGCACTTGTAGGGGAAACGGATGGAATTGTGTACGGTACGCTTAATGTGGGGAGTATTTATAATGTAGATCAAGCAGAAGAAGCGCTAAATGTATTTAGAACCAATGATCCTGAGCATCCAGGAGTCAAAAAGTTGATGGAACGTTCTAACACCTATGTAGGTGGTTCAATCCAAGTGTTAAATAGACCTGAACCTGCTAAATTTAAAGAGTTCTATTATGACCCTGCGGAGACACGTCGTTTGTTCGCAGAGAAAGCTTGGAAGACAGTTGTTGGATTCCAAACTAGAAATCCTGTTCATCGCGCTCATGAATATATTCAGAAGAGTGCAATGGAGATCGTAGATGCTTTATTTTTAAATCCACTAGTAGGTGAGACGAAATCAGATGATGTACCTGCTGATGTACGGATGAAGAGTTATTTAACACTTTTGAAAAATTATTATCCTGAGGATCGTGCTTTTCTTGGCGTATTCCCAGCTGCAATGAGATATGCAGGACCGCGTGAAGCGATTTTTCACGCGATTGTTAGGAAGAACTATGGATGTACTCACTTCATCGTAGGACGAGATCATGCAGGAGTTGGAGATTACTATGGTACGTATGAAGCGCAGGAAATATTCAAGAATTTCACGGCAGAAGAATTAGATATTACACCTTTATTTTTTGAACATAGCTTCTTCTGTACGAAATGTGGAAATATGGCTTCTAGTAAAACATGTCCACATGGAAGTGAGGATCATATGACCCTGTCAGGTACGAAAGTTCGTGGACTGCTACGTGAGGGACTTTGTCCACCTCCGGAATTCACGCGCCCTGAAGTTGCCAAGGTTCTTATTGAAGGAATGGCTGAACAAGTTACTTTATAATGTACTATTTGTCCACCTCCACCCATATAGATGTTTAAGAGTCTATAGGACAGGAGGTGGCCTTTTTTATGTCCAAGCCTAAGTCAGGCGTAATAACGATATGGATCCGGCTTAGAACAATCAAAAAGCTACTATTGGGCGTTTGTTTACTGATTGTTTTTGTAGGTATAGTTACATACGAAGTTCCTACCGAAAGAACGACGAAATACTGGAGTTTACCTTTGGCCGGAAAAGTGATTGTCCTTGATGCTGGTCATGGGGGCGTAGATGGGGGAGCTGTAAGTCGTCAGGGTGTGATTGAGAAGGATATTAACCTTGCCATTACACTTTATCTACGTGATTACCTACAAGAGGCTGGAGCTCTGGTTAAGATGACGCGTGAAGGAGACTATGATCTGGCATTGCCAGATACTAAGGGATATTCGAAGCGTAAAACGGAGGATTTGAAACAACGTGTGAAGAAAATAGAAGATCAACAGCCATATTTATTTCTTAGTGTTCACATGAATAGCATTCCTTCAAATCGCTGGCGAGGAGCTCAAGTATTCTATTATCCAAATCATCCCGACAATGCTAATTTGGCTACTTTAATGCAAGAAGAAATGAGACGTAATTTGGAGAATACGGATCGGATTGCCAAAACAGTCAACACCGTGTATTTGCTTCGTGCGCTCAAGGTTCCAGCTGCACTTGTGGAAGTAGGATTTCTATCGCATGATGAAGAAGCGATGTTATTAAGAGATGTGGAATACCAACGGAAAGTTGCAGCATCCATTTACAAGGGGATTTTGCGATATTCTTCAGGAGAGAAGTCCAAGGTGTCGTCAGAATGAGATGGGTAAGATATAATAGATAAATATGACATTATACGAAGTAGAGGTGCTACCATCATGATATCAAGAGAGCAAGTACAGGAAATTCTACAGTCGATGGATGAACCAACAAGCGGTAAAAGCTTGATCGATCTGCAGCTTATCCGAGATATTGTAATAAGGGATAATCGGATATCGCTTTCTGCCATATTTCTTGACAACAGTGAAGCGTATCATGCTGACCTCGAACAAGAGATCCGTCATCGTTTAGAGAAGTTGGGCCCAGACGAAATTCATATTAGGCTGCGTGAAGCTACAGATTATGATCGTAAGCTAGCTTTTGGAGAACAACTGTCAGAGGAAGATGAAGCCGTCTTGAAAAAAGGCCATGCAGCTGGATTAGAGGATCATGCTTTAATTCAAGAAGATTCGGGTGTGCACTTCATTGCTATAGCTAGTGGTAAGGGAGGCGTTGGTAAATCAACCGTAACCGTTAACTTAGCTGTCGCATTAGCACGTCAAGGTAAACGTGTGGGTCTGATTGATGCTGATATATACGGTTTTAGTATTCCAGATATGATGGGATTAGAAGAAGGACCTATTATTGAAGACGAGCTGATTTTACCTGTAGAGCGTTTTGGAGTTAAGGTAATGTCTATGGGTTTCTTTATTCGTGAGAATAGTCCGGTGATTTGGCGTGGGCCTATGTTAGGGAAGATGTTACGACAATTTCTTGGTGATGTAGGTTGGGGAGAACTAGATTACTTACTCCTTGACTTACCTCCTGGAACGGGTGATGTTGCTCTTGATGTCCATCAAATGTTGCCTCAGTGCAAAGAGATTATTGTGACCACACCGCATGCGACAGCAGCTTTTGTAGCCGCTAGAGCAGGTGCTATGGCTATTCAAACGAATCATGAAATATTGGGTGTAGTTGAGAATATGTCATATTATGAGTGCGCAAGTTGTGGAGATCGCGATTATGTGTTTGGTAGAGGTGGGGGAGGACGATTGGCAGAAACACTTCATACGGAGCTAATAGCGCAATTACCTCTGGGAGTTCCTAATAATCACATATCAGAACCAGATTTTTCACCTTCAATCTATAAGTTTGATACAACAAGTGGAAAAATTTACGATGAGATTGCGACGACTGTAATTGCTAAATGTGAAAAGGACTGACTCAGGAGTCAATCCAATTCAAGCTACTAGTGGGCTCCCTTAACAAGGAGCTCTTTATTATTTGGTTATTCACCCGCCGCCTTCTGATTCCTTCCCTCCACCTTCGCTACTCTCACTGTCGCCACTATCTTTCTTTTCCTTTTCATCTTTTGGTTTTAGTTCACTTTGGACCACAGATTTGAGTAATCCCAGAACTTCCATTTTGAAGAGTGGGTTTTGCATTGCTTCGGTCATAATTGTCATCGTCTGTTTACGGAAATCTGATGATTTAGTAAGATCTAGAAACATTTTGGTTACCTCAGGGGACTTCATGATGTCAGTGACGGACTTTTGATACGTTGGATCTTTAATTAATTGTTGATGTAGTTCTTTACTTTGTGAGCTAATGGCCTTGGCGAAATCACCAGCGAACTTGGGGTCAGTCATAATCTTTTCGAGCTTCTTGTCATATTCAGGAGCTGTAATGGTATCTTTTACGGCGGTTCGGATCTCTTCGGAAGAGGCTGATGACAACATTTTCATTCCCATTGCCCCAGATTCTCCTCCGTTCATAGCCTCCTCGACGGCTTTTTTTCCTTCATCACTTTTTAGGATATCCACCACCATAGATTTCATTTCTTTATATCCCATTTGGGAAGATGAGCTGCTTTGTTCGGATCCGCAAGCTGTAAGAGTAGTAACAAGAACGCAGACCAGTCCTATGATACGTATATTGGCTATTTTCACCCTAGTTCGTCCTCCTTTACATAGATGCTGTCTGTAGTATGTGAAGGTAATTTCATAAATATGTTGGTGGGTAATGGTTTTTTATTGAGAACGTTGGTAAAATAAGTTGTTATGGGGGTGAATTTTTTGACTTTAAGAAAATGGTTTAAGTTATTTTGGGAAACATTATTAGTGGGTGCTGTGGCTTCCATAATTACAGGCATCGGATTGCAGATCGTAAGTGGGGGGATTTCCTTTAATGGATTCTCTGATTATGTTGCTTTCTTCGTAATTTTGTTCGGTTATGGAATGCTTGCCAGTGTTTATTCTCAATTGGGTTTCTTTGCTTATCTGATTCTGAATTATATGGGGAATGGCGTATTCTCTAAAAGAGGTTGGCAATACATACAGATGGTATTAACCGTCTTAGCTTTGCTTGAATTATTGTTCTTCCGTACGTTTGTTGGTGGGGAGAGTGGGAAGTGGTCTGATCTTGTACTAGCCGGAGTTATTTTAATCGTGTCGGTTTTAGTAGCTTACTTTAAAGCACGTATGACGAACGCATCAGCTTGGATTCCAACGTTATTTTTCTTGATTGCGGTTACCATTATAGAAATTGTAGGTGGACTCAAAATCAATGTAGACAATGCAACAGCACTTATTGTTATTCCCTTATTAGCATGTAACGCTTTTCAAATTTTAATTCTTCATCGTATTGTAGTAAACAAAAAGAGCTAAGTTACTTAGCTCTTTTTGTTTAAAAAAGACATACTAAACCCTTCAAGTAAGATAGGTCGTCATTATTATTATTGTCTTGACTAAAGTCCGCTCACATCGTTCTCGATCGACCCTTGAATGAGTGCTTGATCACGTACATCAGTTCCTTTAGTATCTGTTTGGTTGATTAATTCAGACACCGTTACGAATTCATATCCTTGATTTCTAAGCTGATCAATAATAAGGGGAAGTGCTTCATGTGTTTGTTTCGATGAATCACTTGCATGTAACAATACGATGTCGCCAGGGTGTGCTTTGCTAACCACACGTTCAACGATATTTTGTGCTCCGATATTCTTCCAGTCTAAGGAATCAGTATCCCACTGGATCACTTTATAATTCATACTTTCAGCAATACGCAATACTCTTTTGTCAAAATCACCGTTCGGTAATCGGAGTAAGTTTGGAGCTTTACCTGTCATATCGCTTAATACAGAATTAGCTGTGGAAATTTGTTTGCGAATTTCTTCATCACTAAGTGTTGTGTAATT
This sequence comes from Paenibacillus antarcticus, assembly GCF_001637225.1. GTDB lineage: Bacteria > Bacillota > Bacilli > Paenibacillales > Paenibacillaceae > Paenibacillus_AQ > Paenibacillus_AQ antarcticus. The sequence goes on along the minus strand of NZ_LVJI01000023.1, from coordinate 1,914 downwards.
CACATGTTTATGACCATGACTACCAATTTCAAACCCACTATCTTTGATATCCTTTACAATGTCTGGATGGCTCTTACTCCATGGCGAAGAGAGAAAGAATGTAGACTTCTGTACTTTTTTCTCATTTAGAATTTTAATGATAGGTCCAGGACGGGTATCACCCCAACTAATATCGAAAGTCAAGGCAATCACTTTCTTGTTTGTAGGGACACTGTAGATGGCTGAAGGAGCCCCTTCAGAGAATACAGTAATTTGATCACGTTCAATGTACACAACGCCAAATGCAAATACCACCGCAGCTGTAACTAGCAAATATCGTTTGATTTTCTTCCAGCTCAACACATAAAAAAATGAATTCATTGGATAAACGCCCCTCTCATGCACGAATGCTTGTTTACTTCAAATTGTATGCTCGTACTTTGTGGTTATTACTGAATGAGTAAGTGTGTGATGAAGTTTTGTACAAAAAATTATGCCAAGACTTTTAGGAGGTTACTCATGTTTAAATTCTCAAGTTTTATAAGAGATATTTCATTAATCAAAAAGACCATGCTAGTATCGACATTGATATTTATCATAGGAATAGTAGTGGGGTGGCTTAGCACGGAGACAATAGCACAGTTTGTAAATCAACAGATTGAGGGGATTCGTCAAATCAGTCAAAATCTAAGTGAGTCGGAACGTCCACAGTGGAGCTTTTTTGTATTTATATTTTTAAATAATAGTATAAAAGCGGTATTAATCATTTTCCTTGGTATTTTTTAGGCATACTTCCGATTATCTTTCTGATGATCAATGGTATGGTTCTTGGTTATTTGGTACATCATCTGTCTGCGCAAGGTGAGAATATGTTCGATGTTATTGTCAAGGGTTTATTGCCGCACGGAATTATTGAGATACCAGCTATTATTATTGCTTGTGCTTTTGGACTTCGATTAGGAACCTTAGTGTGGATGAGCATAGGGCAATGGAATCGTGAGAAGCGGGCTAATCTCGGAGAAGTATGGAGCGATTTCTTTAAAAGAGTGGGCCCTATCTCACTTTGGATCGTGATATTACTATTCATTGCGGCCATTATCGAAAGTACATTAACGTTTTGGCTGATGCAGTGAGAATAATTTTTACTGTTATGCTCATATTTTTTCCCAAATATGAGCATAACAGTAAAACAGCTATACGGATTGTCGTGGAGGAACCCAGCCAGTTATCCGTTAGTTACATAATCGAGGAGGCAATAATATATGCTGGGTATGCTATTTAATGATAGAGAGTGCAAGGAATTGGATTATGTACTTCGTAAAGAGCTTGACGAAATGTTAATGGATCTAGGAGATAAACGACTAGATCAAGAAATAAAACAATCTATTGCTAAAAGATACAAAGTCGTATTTCGTATGTATGCTCGTTTTGCGCCCCCAAAGGAACTCTCCAAATATGCTCGTAACAACCGATTTCCCCAATTCAAACATTAAATTTACAAAAAAGTGTTGACGAACCTGATTCAAATATGATAAATTAATTCTCGCTTCCTTTGTGACTTAGAAGTTGCGAGATCAACCAATGCAAATTGAATTGAAAATCGCTTAAAAAAACTTCTTGCATAATTGATGAACAGTATGATATGATATAGAAGTTGTCGCCGAGAACATCTGGTGTCAACGAAAGAGAAAAATTGGTCTTTGAAAACTGAACAACGAGTGAGTAGATTTTGCGATAAGTGAAATCAAAACAAATGAGAAATCATTTGATAGAGAATGTAAATTCTCGCCAGTTTGTTTCAAAATGAGCATTTCGCTCTTTCTAAATACCAATTTGGAGAGTTTGATCCTGGCTCAGGACGAACGCTGGCGGCATGCCTAATACCGCCCAGCCCGGCCGCAGAGTCATGCACGCTTGCAACCACAAAACATAAGC
>NZ_LVJI01000022.1 GCF_001637225.1 Paenibacillus antarcticus | reverse complement strand
TTCGCATAACGTTGCGCATTCCTGACGTTCAAGCAGCTTAAGTGACCAAAGGGAACGGGTCGTCAGACTTAGCTGGTTGAATGTATCGCCTGAATAATCTTCTTGAAAATCCTACTGAGCGATCAAGGGCGAATGCCCGCAGTAGGAATGTGGTGTTATCCGATGTTGGACATTCCTCGTATTCTATTACACTCCTAATTCCCTTCCGTGCTCGAATCCGTTCTAAAAAACTTAGCGTATTTAATTATTCTCGACTGAATCAAAGAACACCTCAATAACTCTTACCATCTCTTCTTGATTACTTCTCGGAATCCTGTTCATGTTCCTGCTTCATTGCCCATCTCGCAGTTTCCTAGACAACGACAATTCTTTAATCTTTTGATCTGTATCTAATTCGTCTTTATGCACTTCTTATAGGTCCTCATGCTTTCAAAATTACCGTTCTTGATCCTTTACTTACAGGCACCTCTCGCTTTCAAAAACAACGTTCTTAATTCTCTACTTACAGGCACCTCTTGCTTTCAAAACAACGTTCTTGATTCCCTACTTTCAGGCACTTTACGCTTTCAGTTAACTGGGGTTTATTATCTACTTTCATTTCATGTCTTTATTCGCCAAACACGCTGTTACTAGATCCCTCGAAACCTGAGTTTCTTCATGTCTCTTCCTGTTTCAGATGGTAATCTCGACTGTCGGCCAAAATTTTCTTTAACTCGTAGTACACTTCGGTCCAATGTTGGATAACGTTTGGCATTCCTGACGTTCAAGCAGCTTAAGTGACCAAAGGGAACGGGTCGTCAGACTTAGCTGGTTGAATGTGTCGCCTGATTAATCTCCTTGAAAATCCCTCTAAGCGATCAAGGGCGAATGCCCGCAGCAGGAATGTGGTGTTACCTGATGTATCTGACTCCTCTGAATTTACTTTCAAATCCCTTATATCACTAACAATGTTTTTACATCTTTCGTGATCTTTTTTTGACTTTTCATGATTTTTTTCTTTTCTTTGTTGTATTTAATGATAATTCTTGATGTCATTTGACGTTTCATGATATATTTTGTTGTTTTTTTGAGTTCTTAAAATCTCGATTAATTCTTCTTTATGTACTTCTATCTCTTCTCCGAAATGCCTCTATGCTGATTTCAAAACTGCTTTTCTTTAGATATTTCGCTTCTAGTCCTATACCTTTACCTTTTGTTCATTAATGCTTACTGATTTTCACTATCATCCATTCTTTAATGCCCTTCATATGTCCCTATCCCAGATATTTCAGGTAACTCCTAATCCACGAACTCACATACCCCTCTCTTCCAGATGGATATGTGAGTTCGCTTTAATCACCCTCCGTGGGTGATAGATGAAACTATTCATCTTCTTCGACCCCAGTAATCATCCGATCCAGAGGACTCTGAATTCGACGGATATCTTTGATACTCACATGCGTGTAGATTTCGGTTGTCTTTGAGCTTGCGTGTCCTAATAGTTCTTGAATGTATCGTAAATCTGTACCGTTCTCTAACAAGTGCGTCGCAAAGGAGTGCCGTAGCGTATGAACCGTAGCTGGCTTCAATATCCCTGCTTTACGTATCGCCTTTTCAAACACATGTTGTATCGATCGCTCCGTAAGATGATGATCGAGACCTTTTCCTCCAGGGAACAAGTACTGGACTATAGGCTGAGTATCCATATATGTTTGTAGCATAGAATAAGCTGCACTGGAGAGAACCGTGAATCGGTCCTTCCCTCCCTTTCCCTGACGAACATGAATCGTTCTACGCTCGGGGTCGATGTCCTGCTTGGTTAAGCGAACAGCTTCACCGACTCGAAGTCCGGACGAATAGATCAAGGCTATCAATGTGCGATGTTTTACATGTTGTATGGCCTTTAGTAGCCTAGCTACTTCCCCTGGAGATAGAACAACAGGAAGTTTTTTTTGCCGCTTCGGCCTAATCCATTGCTTCAAATCGCTATGTCCTAACGCCGTAACATGCCAGAATCGGAGTGCACTAAACGCTTGATTCACATAAGAAGATGACCGCGATTCTTCATACAAATTCAATAGGTAAGCACGAATATGCTGAGATTCAACATCTTTTAACGGAATCGATAACGTTCGTAAATAGCGTTCAGCATGACCAATATATGCCTTCTGAGTCTTGACGCTATAACCTTTCATCTTCAACATATCACTTAACTTTTGCAATGCAGCCTTCTCATCACCCGATTGGAGTTGTATAAGTTCAGGAAACCACTCAACCAATTGTGGGCTTTTTATCTCTACAGGAATGTCCTGTAATGCATGGCAAAGCACCAGAATTGCTGATTTCTTCCCTGGAATCACCCAGTATTTTGACGTAGTATCCCATTTTCGACCGGGAACACTTCTAATCGCCTCAATCCACTTTTCAACATAAGGAGTTGTTACAATCACATCACCATTCTCTACGCAATCCAATATAATGCATTGACTTGATGAGTATACATTCGCTTTCATCATCCCAATCTCCTTTCAAATGATAGAATATGAACTCTTATATTCAGACAAAAAAAGACAGACCGCTCATTAGAGCAATCTGCCTTCCGGTGCTTCCGCAAGTGAATGAATACAAGTTCTTATGATATTTATCTCATATTGAATCAACAACCCAAACCTTACTTTCCCCAATGCTCCGCAATAAAAGGATCTCTCCCCGACTGCTCACGATCTTCCTTATAATGCTTGGGATTCTTATGGTGATAGTCCTGATGATATTCCTCTGCTTCGTAGAACGTTACAGCGGGAATAATCTCAGTCACAATCTCGTCAGTAAACCTACCACTAGCAGCTACCTGCTCCTTGGAAGCAAGCGCGGCTACTAGTTGCTCTTCATTATGATAAAAAATCGCTGTCCGATACTGCGGACCTCTATCCTGGAACTGTCCATCGGCATCCGTCGGGTCGATTTGTGGCCAATAGAGTTCAAGTAGCTTCTCATATGGGAAAATGGTCGGATCGAATGTAATCTGGACCGCTTCATAGTGCCCCGTCGTTCCCGTCTTAATCTGTTCATAAGTCGGATTCACCGTTGTACCACCGATATATCCCGATACGATGCCGTGAATACCTGGCTGTTCTTCAAAAGGTGTAACCATACACCAGAAGCATCCGCCAGCGAATGTTGCTTGTTCCATGTCCATACTTCCTCTCTGTTGTCTGACCTACGCTTAGCCTTAACGAACGTTCAACGATATCTTTCCAAGTCCATATCTACTACTATTCCATCCATTAACAGAGACGCTCTCCCTACAACATAGGTTTCTCGATCAGTCTGATCGATTGCGTGCCTACCATTATAACTCTATCAACCAATGTGTCCATCATAAGATCTGATAAAACCACGGTAATCGAGTTCTTATACTCCGCTAGATTTAGAATAGGCTTAGTAGGTGCTGGTGTCCCAGTTCCTGTAGTTCCGTCTACGGCATTCGAAGTACCTTCTGTCCCCGTCACATCGTCGGTCTTACCAACTTCTTTACTTGTCGGATCAGATTCCGTACCGACTGCCTCGCCTACAGTACCCTTAACCGTAGTACCATCCTTCTTACTGGTATCTTCGGTTGCTGTACCCGCTACTTCATCTGTCTTACCTGTACCTTCAGACCCCTTAACCTCTAATTGGTCTTCCTTGCTTGTATCTCCAGATCCATTACTTGTTGTCTCATCTTTCGTACTAGCATCTGCACCATCTAAGGTTGTCGTCCCTTCACCAGAGACATCGCTACTATCCGTCTTATCTTTATTCTTATCATCCGTATCAGGGGCTACCACAGCTTCACACTTCGCTTCAGGTTTAAGCCCTGTCGGAGTTATCGGTTCTTCACCAGCCGTTGACTCAAGCGTAATACTACTAGCATCGAAAGCTTTACAAGTGCCCGGGTCCCTTATCAGAAAGACAAGCTTACTACCTTCTACTTTACCTTCCGTTGATGTCACTGGTTCTGCATACACCACGATCTCATCCTTGATCACTTCAGGTGTTGCTACCACAGGAGGCGTCGGAGTCACCTCAACAATCTTCTCCGGCTCTTTATCGAATACGCCCATGGCTTGGAGTCCGAACAGACCTCCGACTACGACCACAAGGAAGAATCCTGCAAATACAATTGTACGCATCAGTTGTCTACGATTACGACGAATGAATTTAACGAAAGGCGTAGATAGCTCTGTCTCCACTTTAGTATATACAGGTTTAAGTTTAGGTTTGGCAGCGTGGAAGTATTTCTTCACCATATCTTTTTTCTTAAAAGCATCTCTATCATGATTTTTGAAATAAGAGATAATAGCCGCAGCATAAGCGGGAACAAGACCTCGCTCGCCTGCGAACATTTGCTCTCCCGCAGACCATTGAATGAATTGATAGATGACTTCTTGGTCCTTGGCATGTCTTCGTACAAAATTCAGCAACCCAGAGTAATTGATACCTGCTTGTCCACCTTGATAGAAAGCGAGTGCTAATCGGCTGAATTGCTCAGGTTCAATATGCTCCTGCAACCATTGACAACCCAACTGTTGTACACGATCGAGCTCCATTGGACTTAGTCCGTTGAACAGGTTCTCGTCAGGTTGATCATCGGTAAACCAAGCATATGCCGCCAACATCACCGCAGCTTGTGACTTGATACGAGCATCGAATTTAGCCGCCCATAACTTCACTTCTTTACGTTCTTTAAGGAACTGGATATTTAATAACTGATCTTTCGTCAGCTTGTCCAAATCGATTTCCGTAAGTAGAAAGAGGTTCGCCGCATAGGCAAGTTGATCCATGAGTGCAAAATCAGGCATCGTCGCACCCGCGCCGGGCTGCTTCATCTCCCAATCCCGTTCAAGCTTCACTTGTTGCTCCAACAGTCCATTCACAGCACGTACTGGATCAGATTCCTTGCGGAGCTTCGCCAACAGTTGAGCCTTCGCCAAATCTACAAAATAAGCATTGCGAGTCACAGTCGGATGATTCTTACCCCATACCCCTACCAGTTGCATAACATCCTTGGTTTTAGGCGCTACAGTAAACTTCTCAAGAATATACGGTTCAAACAGTTGCTTCGCGAAGCCACTACTCAAGACCATGTCGAAGAATGCTTTACTCAGTCTTGGGTTACTCTCGATCACTTTATAGAAAGAGGCAACAACCTCTTTGCGTTTCGCAGATAAAGCGTGACTTATCGCTACCATGAGATAGGTAACAATTTTGCCCTCATTACTCTTGCCACAGATACGGTAATAATCCTTGAAGACTTCCACGATCGCAAGCTCCGGTATGTGTCCCTGCTTAATAAGATCAAATTCTTGATCGAACCGAGCAAGGAAAATATCATTCAACCGCACTTTACTCGATATCGCTTCCGGTGTTGTCATGTAATCCAATATGCCGCGCAACACTGTGGTTTTATTGTCATCAAACAACGTTTCGTTGCCTTCTTCAATCTGATAAAAGACAGACAGTTCATTATAGCTAGACACGGATGTACTACGCATCATATCCATATCTGCTAGCATTTGTTCAGCGAACTGATAGAAATGCTCTGCACGATCTGGACGCCCTAGATTACTCCAGGCGAAATCTAAATAGGCCTGTTTCGAAGGATCAACATCTACATTCGCAACCCGCTTCGCTACAAGATCGAAGGCAAAATCCTTCTCCACATTGCGATCCCCAGGACGAAGACTACCTCTCTCCACGAACATAACATGAATCCCTTTTTTACTCTGAGGTTCATTTGCATAGGTTAAGAACCCAAGTAACTTGCGGAAAGCATACGGCATACTGCCATACAAGACTTCAAGCAATTGCTTCGCATAAGTGGATATCTGTTCCGCAGGTACATCAAGCGCGATATACACCTTTTTCTTCACTGTCGTTGCCGCCATCACCGCAAATAACAGTTGCTTGAACATCTTCTCATCTATATTTAGACTTGCGAGAACGCTAGAAGCATCAACTGGTCTTCTCACACCCTTGCTAGGTATTGTATTCAACTCAGGTAGATCCACGCCTTGTTCAATATCATACGTCTCAACGAAATCTGCATGAAGCCATGACGCATAATCCGTAACAACATCTTCGGAACGCTCTCTTGGAATAACATAGTTATGTGTAAAAAAAGCACTCCGCAGTCCCGTGAAATCCGCCGATTGATACACACTACGTCCAATGACCGTCTGATCGTTATCCGTATGGTAAAGATGCAGCGCATCTGGATATACAGCGGTATCCTTCTCACCCCGTGCTAATAATTCAGCAGGTGCATCGTATGCGCAGAAGGGATGGAGCGTTTTTTTGATAAAAGAATGATCTAACCCTTTCGATCTTCCGATCGTATCGAACCCTTCCGTTGACCGGAAAATCCCGCGCCGCTCCCGTGTATATAGTTGCTGCTGAATGGGCTTTGGAGTCGTGTTCTCCACTATTCCTCGCTCCCCTCGATATACATTAGTTGATACAGCAGCCAAATGAACGGTTCATCCACTCGAATTGGGCTTGCTACGCCTTGTAACTTCTGGTCAACGGGATTACTTCCTAGTGCGGATACCGCGAAATAAGCAGTATTAGCGAAGTACACATCCATCGTACCTTTGAACGGGCGATCCACCTTCTCAATGAAATGGCGAATTTCCCCGTCAATATTCTCGAATTCAGTTAAGTTAAGTGTCTTGCGATGCACCATATTGTTAAAAACATTACTATTCGACTTGATATACTCGCCCTCTTCGTCCTTCAACGAATGAAGCATATCACTCTTCGTTAGCACGACAGCCGTCGGAATATCTGTCTTCCCTTTATCTTCATAGGCAATGAAGTCACCGAACATGGTGAGTACCACATCTCGTGGTTCATCATATTGCGACACCCATCCGCCCTCTGTATCGCCGAATTTAATCTTAATCTTCTCACGAATCGAGCGTATTTGCAGAGGATCGACCATGAATAGAATACCCGCTGAATTCTTGATATGCTGTCCATGCAGACCTAGATAATCCTGATCTACCATACCTTCACCTGCTACATCGAAGAACACAAGCGTAAGCGGTGGCTTACTCTCATCCTTGAATACGAATTGAAAAATAAACGGCTCTTGCATCTTCTCTTTCTGCGTAGAAGCTAGTAGATCTCCTCGTTCGAACAATGGTTCTTCGTACATTGTACGGAACTTACGGCTGATCTCCGCATTCAATGGCATACAAGCTGCATCGAAATTGTCCGCTGTCGTATTCTGTAGCGTATGAATCAGAGAAGTCATATACACTGACTTACCTACTTGAGATGCACCGACGATCGAGATGATGTTACTCGGCACTTTGCCTGAAGTTACAGGTAGTTCGTTATGACATTTCGGGCATAGTCTTCTGCGAGTAAGAACACCATAGCGATCGTTCAGCCCGATCAGCACATGATCCGAATATATCCGGTGCTCTTCTGGAATATCCGTAGGGTGTATGATCGCTTCAATGTCATCTACCGTATCAAGCCCGAAGCGCTCACGGTATCTGTTCAACTCGTTATCTTCACCTAACGCGTAGTTCTCATCATCTTCACGATGATGTGCAGCACGGAACACGACTGCTTCAGGCGTGAATTTCTCGAAACAGAACGGACATACAATATCATAGAACAGCGGCTTGGGTTCCGCTTGTGGTTTCTTTTTGAAAATATCGAAAATCCCCATATGTTTCCTCCTTAAAGTTTAAGTATTGCAGAGTAAATTGACCACTACGGGTACGGATTGTTCTTACGATCGCTGTTGACCTTGGATTTCTTGTTTGTATACCGCATTTAGCGGTAGAAATCCAAAGTCAAAGGCGAACGCTAATGCTTCTACAGAACAATTCCGTACCCTTCGCTAGGCTTATTCAGTACTCTTAGCAAATACTTAGACAGTTAACTCGTCATTGTAGAATAATACTCTGCAAGAATTCCCTTCGTAAGTCTAATCCTCTACTCCGGCATCAACTCATACAACTGACCGTATTTCGGGCCGTCGGTGAAGAATATACGGACGAAATCATTTTTGCCTACCTCGATCGCGGGTAGGATATTTCTGCCCGGGTTGAAATGCTGAACGAAAGGATACACGGTGCCATCTGTCTTATGGGTTGGATTGCTACCTTGTTTCCTAACGTAGCATAGAACATCTTTGGCGATGGGGACTTCTGTTGTCACCCTCATTTGGATCGTTTTATTCTTTTGGAATAAACCATGTTTCTGCTTAATGCCGTATTTAATCCGTGCTTTACCTGTGCTTACAACTTTACGGTTCTGTCCATCATCTTGAAGAATGAGCATCGGTTCGCCGCCATCGATCCAACAAGCAAACACCGTATACACCCATCCTCCAATACCCTGCATCCGTTCGTAATACCCATTGTTAGCCTTATACTCATCTCGGGTATATAACCTTAGGCTATGGATTGCTGGTTGTTCCTCTAGTATTGATTCATCCGCTGCAGCACGATGTATGTAGACTGCTTGAATACCATCGGGCCAATGCCAACGTAGAATACAACGATCTTCGTCCACTTGATGTACCAGCTCACGTATGACTGGCGTGTCTAAGTCCGCATGCATGTATTGCATACTTCACTCGCCCCCTGCGACTAAAATCCCTTACTACTACCTTTTTTTCGCTCATATCCATCTGTAATGACACCTGCGTGTCCTGGTCTATGTCTACCTTCTTGTATACGACCGTTCTCTTTAATCGGCACAATTAATGTGAAGAGTGCTATAATGCCCGCTAATATAAGACAAGCTAACAAGCGAATCATACTATCGCTCATCGAATGTCCGCTTAGACCAAATTCTAGCACTAACCCTGAGATTAACCCAGCCACGCTTCCGCCAATACCAAAGCTCCGTGCAAGGTGGCGGTTATCGAATACTAGACCAAGTGATAATCCAATTGCTGCGCCTATAGCCATGATTGCAATAATGCGGAACAATGAATAATATGTGCTGTCATGCATCGGGCCCGTTCGTTCTGTTAAGAGACTCCGATTACCGATTCTGTCATATATTTGTTGAAATGCTAATGAAAGATTATCTACATTGTCTACATCGATAAACTGTCCATTTGTTCGATTGGCAATGTCATTAAGTAATCTCGAACCGTCCGAATTGACGGCACTCATACCTACGGTATTAATGACGATATCCCGCTGCTCATATTCTGCCAACACGGTATTCAAATCCACATCGCTAAACCCATCAGAGAGAAGAATGACCATCGTCCCTCGGTCCCCTAATTGTTGATCGTTGATATGTTGAATGGATTCTTCAAGAGCACGAGTAATTTCTGTTCCACCATCAGTCGCCTTAAGATTATCAATAGTCATGTATACCTGGCTTTTGATATCAGAATCTTTTACCGTGATAAAAGGTTGAACCAATTGAGCTCCATCACTGAACTCAATGACCGCTACTCGTTTATCCTTATCCATTTGTTCGATAAGACTCTTGGCTGCTTGATAACGTTCATTCTTCGGGTCGGTCTCCCGCATACTTCCGGAATTATCGATGACGAGTACAATATCTTTAACAGGCTTAACACTGCCTAGATTCAGTCCGTACAGTAGTTCAAGTAACAGACCAACCATGAATAACATAACTAACGACGCAGGAACAACCAACTTCCATGACGTTCCTACATAACGTTGTCTCCATGATGGACCATTCAACCGAGGATCAATCATCTCAGCAATCAGACACATGATGGCGATAGATAACGCGACTACTCCACAATATAACCCTACGACCACAATCGTCGGCCAATCTCCGTATAGGCGGTTCAAGATTACCTCTCCAATTACACAACCAATGGCACCACCAATAACGCTGAATAACAGCATTAGTAGATTTATTTTGCGTTGCATCTTTAAACATCCCCTCTAAAATGGATTAACGTGCGTCTTATTAGCGAAGCTCAGATAATAGGCTCGGATCTAGACCATGAAACTCATACCCATTCTTCAGGTAAGTCTCATAATACATTTTACCATTTCGATAGTACATCAGGTCTTCGATATGGAATCCACCCATTAAATTCAACTTCTCTACGCCGCTACTTCGTTTCTCATGAACATAACCCAGTTTGTAGATTCGTGATGTCTCATCTGCACCAAGAGAGTAGCGAATGAATTCGCTCTCTGCGTCTCCGAAGAAATATTTCTCCTCATAGCGATGTTCTTGCGTGTAATCCAACAACCGTACGTTAATTGCTGCATGATCTTCCAACGTTCGATACAATTTCTTAAATAAATCATCTTTCGATAAGACTTGTTTGTTACTATAATCGATCGTAACATTCGCGCGGCGTAATAATTCCTCTTCAAACGTCTGGGCAAATGGTTCTGCTGTTAGAATATTGTTACGGCAGATGTGAATGAGTTTCGCTAATAAATGGTCCATTCCGACATCTAATAGCTCTGTCACACTCCCAAGGTATCGTTCTTCAAAGAAAACGGATGTCCCTCTTTTCGCCTCAATGTCACGCACAACATCCTCGGTCACGACTTCGTAATATTCCATAATATTCTGACCGATATAATCATCTGCTGTACGAATACTTTCCAGAGCTGCCACACGTAGTGTTTCTTCTAATCGCTCCATTTGTTCGGCTTGCTGTCTATAATGTTGATGCATGTGACTTAGCTCGGCTTCCACACGTTGATGAAGTTTAAGCTCCGTTTCAAGTTGTAGAATGTGGCGCTTTCTCCGATACACGGTATCAAGTAAATAACGGATAAAACTATGTAAATTATGCTTATCCATCAGAGGAAAACGTGAGAAGGATTGTTCTTCCACAATACTAAGGTAACATTGCGCAAGCTCAGCTTTCGCTGATTCTAGTTCATTCGATGTCTCACGAATGGTGCTTCGTAGATCGCTCATCACACTACCCGATTGATCTAACTCATCGCTCCATTGCGCCACTTGGAAGAACCCAATCTCTGGACGTTCAAGCATCTGCTTCTTAACGCTTAGCGACAATTCATTATCTATCTTGATATCGTCTAAGCGTGCTTGAATTTCTTTTACATAATTATTACGGAAATACGTCTCGCAACCGTCTCCATACAGTTCATGTTCAGCTTCATGAAGCGTTAGACGCTTCAATGCATTAAAGCTTGTCTGATGCATCATTATTCCAGTCATTTCTTCAATCTTATCTTCATCTGGCATCAGAGCTTTCACACGATTGGAGATCGCTTGTGGATCAATACCGAAGAACGCTAGCTTGCCTTTGTTAGTTAACTGTACGCCATTCTTCATGCGAGTAACCATCTGTCTATAAAAGTGGTACAGTACCGTCAGAGCAATCGACTGGTTGGGCCGTTTTACTTTGGAGAAACCTGCAGATACGAACCCTTCCCGACCCGACTCCGACTTGATGTTACTTTTGAAAGACATATTATTGTAGTTCCGATTGCTTGATTGCTGCTGTATGTCTTTACGCTTACGGTTCTTCAATAGATTAACGTGACAGATAATCTCGTAGTTGTCCTGCATATGATCGAACAAAGAAATCCCACGTTCGTTCTTATCCGACAATAAATATGCCAATTCAAAGAGTGGGGAGGGTGCATGGGTTACAGGAATCGAGATCCCATCCTCTGTCACATGTAGATTCGCCGAGAACGTATAATCGCTTTGTTGCATGTATTCCAGTTCACGCAGAAACGCCACGCCTACCGAATGACTATAACCGAAGGATTCCACTTCCTTCTCACTGATTAACCCATACAAATCCATCTGCACAGACTTAAAAGACTGGCTAAAGATGGATTTGGCTAGGAGTGATATTTCCGGTAAGAATACATTAAGCGGGTCATCGACCCGCGTAATGAAAGTAAGATGGATTCGGTCGAATGAAGAATACATTCTACCGAAATCCGATATGTTATGACTCACTTGCCGTAGAGCCCGATTCAACTCGAATAAATGGCGTTCATTCTCATAAAAGCTAGAATAAAGATCTTTACGCAGGCTCTTGGCACCACTTGCACTTGCACCTGTACTTGCCCCTGTACTTGCCCCTGCGCTTTCACCAGTGCCTGCTTCCATGTTTCTACTCGCCTCTGTCGGACGAGGTAGTTCGAATCGAGTAAGACGTGATTGCGTCGCTCTTCCTTCACGATCTGCACCCCATTGTTCACCCGAATGATTCGTTGAATGACCATCCGCTGGTTTCAGGGAATGATCATTCCCTGCCCCACCTTCGGAAGCCACGTGAACGTACATCACTCCGGCACTATTATCCCATTTCTTATCATGAATCTCCATGATCGGTTCAATCGCATCTGACACTTTATCACCAATGAATACAAACACAGCAGGATAATGAATGCTACTCTGGTCGTCTTCCTTTCCATCGAGCTTCTCTTCCGCAATGGCATATTCCGTGGCAAACCTTTTCAGTAGTTCCTTCATGATTATTTCAACTTTCTACGAATATCGTTTAATTTAGACAACATCTGCTTGTAGAATTGATACGTTTCTTCTCCATTCGCAAGTTCAATCTTCTCATATTCCAATTGATCTCGACCATTAAGGAACGTTTCATACAATTCATCTAACTTCGCTATCAGTGATGTGATGTCCTCCGATGCCGTTAGCTCCGTACCACGACGTGCTGATTTGCGTAGCAATGTGCTCTTACTCTTCTCATCTAGTCCAAGGAAATGTCCGAACACTTCGAACTCCACATAATTCTGACTCTTCATCAGATTAGCGAACGGCTCCCAAGCTTCTTCCTCTGGGTCACGATCATAGACATAGAGCGCACCTTTTTTCGTAATCGTCTCTGTATATAGCGCTTCAATAAATTGATCAAGCCATTTATCTTCGACTTGGTGTTGGTTCAGCAATAGTTCGAATTCAGTAGCTTTGGCACCAATTTTATCGTACTTAGCTAATTCTTCACGAACACGTGTAATGAGCTCGGGTGTACGAATCAAGTTCTCTTTAGCCATGTCTTCAGAAATACTACCGAAGATATCTTTGTTAGATACTTTCTCTAGTCCTTGTGACAACAGACGTTTCAACTCGTTCAGCGCACGTTTCACTTCACCAAGATTTGGTTTCGGTGAATCCAGCTGAAGATCGAAGCCACGAAGGTAATCAGATAAATTGAAAGACTGTGTCATCACAACAGTAAATCGATTGCTCGTATTCTGATCGATGTCTTTCTCCACAATAACATTCAATGACAATGCCTTAGTAAATTCATTACGAACACGCGCATTATAGGACTGCACTCGAGTGTTCAAATAGGTCTCTCCCCAAGATCTCTCAGGGATTGGTGAAGGAAGGTACGTCCAGTTCGCTTTCTCCGTCTGTACCAAGTGGCGCCCAATACCCTCTTTATCAAGAATGGTTCTTTCATAACTTTCCTCATATACTTTAAGAGGTGTATAGACGAACAACGGTACGCCATTCTTCGTATTCAACCAGAAAATACGGTTCTTCACTTGGCTCTCTTTTATCGTGAAATGCGACTTCCCAACGGAATTATCCTGATAATTACGAATTCCCTTAAGAATGCTTGGCGCCCCAACAGGAACGGATACAAACCCCCATGAAGGGAAATATAGGTTGCCAGAACTATTACTTAAATGGAATACAGGCACGGCTTCCTCGTCTAGCTTACTTGCGATATTACGCTCAACAAATTTCTCAATAGATTCTTCATGTCCGAATTTCATGATCAAGAAATCTTCCATCGACTGCGTGATCAAATCGCCGAACTTATCGCCTAGGAATTCCGAAATAGAGCTAACAATATCTACTTCTTGCTCCCTCACCCATTGATTCGAATGATTCAGAAGCTCAAGTGTGAAGTCACGAATGAGATCATCCACGTCCTTACTTTCCATCATTTTACCAATGACTTTCGAAATGTCCGGCACACTCACAAGGTTCCAATAGTAAGTTTTGTTGCCCTTATGATCGGACTGTTCGTCACCCTCAATCAGGATCTCACCATTTTTCTCAAAAATAGCATTCAATGCGTTCAATATTTCTGTATATACGTTATAAATGCGAGTATTCTCATTGTTCAATAGCTCGTGAAGATCTTCATAGAACTCAATCATCTGCTCTGTACGTTCTACATCCGCTTGAAGCCAGTATTCATTAATCTTCGCTTCGATATAAATGTTCTTCTTCTTATCTTTCGAGACAAATGCGCTCTTGGCATCTCCAAGTCTCTCATTGGCTTGCTCTCTTGCTGCTTCAATATCGCGTGGAATACGGTGTAAGTTCTCACGAAGTGTCTCGATATAGGAGAGTAGCATTTTGAGCAAACTGAATCCTTTTTCCGTATAAATAAGGCGTGATACAAAGAATGGTCCTTGTTCAGGATGGAGGAATATACGACGAATCTGCTCTGTGAACTGTCCTACGATTTCACCTGGCAACTGTTTCTTCGCTTTAATGTACTCTTCTCTTGCACGTGCCAAGAAGTTCTGTTCAAGCTCCGTATCCATACTAATAAGCTGGTTCTTCACCACATTGCTATAACTTAGACGCTCACTATTCTCAAATCCAGGTAGTGGCTCTGGCACACGTGATTCAAAGGTCTTCACCATTGTATCTAGATCAATCCCCAACTTACGGGCAAATGTCTCGACTTCATCTTGGCTTGGTGCCTTCTCGAACATCTTCTCCATTTTGCCAAATAACCGGAATGCTAGGTATGTCGTCATCTCTTCAATCGGTAACACAGCGGATGAAGCACCGATGATATTATAATCATAGTTCGCTGGGTACATCTTGTTCATCTGTGCGATATTCGTACTAATGTTGCTTATATAGTCATGGATAGCGAATTCTTCGCCTGAAGCCTTCTCTTCACTAGCCATAAAGTTCGTAATATTCTCAGCTGTTACGTTCATACAGTAGTCATACGCATTCTCTAGTAACTTACCTTCGGTATTGGTTGCTGAGATCAGATGGCACAAGTTAAATGGTGGTAGTGGTGAATTCACCGTTAGAATGTTCCCATAACGCTGCTGGAATCGCTCACCGCGACTGTCCACGTTCATCCAATAATCAAGTTCCTTAAGGGCGGCATACCCATTCTTCTTAATATATTCACGTGTATGTTCACTCAAGCTCTTATTGGATAAGTTAATATCCGGCGTGAACAAATACCCGAGTGTGTTCACACGGTCAACCCCTGCGGAACCATGGTCGCGCTCAATAATACCTCGAACAATATACGCGATATCCAAGAAGCAACCACTTCCTGTACCCCCAGCTAATCCGGTAAGCATGAACACCATAAGTTTCTTATTGGTGCCGACAGATAGCGTCTTGATCTTCTTATCGATGGCTTGCACAACTTGGTTGATCTTCGTGAATAACAGTAATCGACCCGCTTGACGAACCCCTGCAGCCCCATTCATCCCATCCGTAATGCTCATCTCAGGTGATAACCAATCGGTAATATACGGCTCCAGCACACTACGATTCTGTAGCAACCCACCGATCTCCGCGTTAGAGAGCAACACGAACTCATTAATAGGATCGAGTCCTACGCCTTTGTACTTCTTACCACGATCTTGTTCATTCGTCTCAAAAGCTAGAAATTCCACATTATCTGGTTTATCACGTTTCTTCTTGGACAACGGATCTTCCGGCAACTTAAATCTACGGTTAATCTGATATTTCAGACGTAGTAACGCATCAATCCCCGTACCGCCAAGCCCAATAATAAGGATTGGATTATCAATCGTATCGACGCGGATCTTATCGCTAACAATACCTCCGCCTAATGAAACGTCTAATTGTTGAATATGTTCTCTAACTACTGGTTTCATTGTTGTTCCTCCTAAAAGTTTTACGAAGTAAAGCTGACTTCGTAAGCATTATCTTGATTTAACGAAGCACCACTCGGCTTCGTTAGGATCCTTTGGTTTTATACTAAAAGCTATCTATGTCTAGGCTCAAAACCTTTTAATACTTGCAGAAAACACTGGATTGCGCAGAAGTAGCGAAGATGGCGGAATTGTCCTAAAGAAGCGATAGCGTTCGCCTTAAAGCTTTCCTTAGGAAAGCTACTACGAAAGCATATGCTTGCCCTCTGATTTCTACCGTTGCAGACGGTATATAATCAGGAAATCGGAGGGCAACAGCGATCGGAAGGACAATCCGCTATCGTAGCCGCCATGCGCAGGCCTACTATTTGTAGCTCTATTAATTAGTTTTATCCTATATTCACACAAGATACTCCAACATTATCGTCTTATCTACACTTTGTAAGGAAAGAGTTACACGATCCCCACCTTTTAATTCAAATCCATTTATAGCATCAATCACGCGCCCTGATTTCTCAATGTTCACTGTTGACCCATTCTTGATTAGAATTCGATCATCCTTACTTGGTACGAAGAGAATCTTCTCCGTCTCCTTCAGTTCAGGTGCAAGTTGTAACAGCTGATGAAGGGTGATTTTCCCTTTGAATCCATTCAACTTCTTATATTGTGGATACGTCTTCTCGCCCGTATTCTCATCTCTCATTTCAATAACCATCTGTCCTATGAAGCCTTTGTTAGCCTTCTTATATGCCGATAGAATGAAGTATGCTGCTGCAAGAACCGCAGCAAGTGCGATCACGCCGCCCACTACAAGTAGAGTAGGAAAGCCTTCCTTCTTCTCATCTGTTACAGGCGTTGTTGGCTTAGGTGTTGGAGTTACACTCGCTCCACCGGGCTTGGCACTAATCTTCACGACCTCAGTCTCCCGATAAAGACTGCTATCCTCCGCTATCACTGTGAGCTCATAATCATGCTCATCAGCGACCTTATAGGTACCTGTGAAGCGATCACCTGGGTTAGTTAATGGCACTTCTTTCGTGTCACCACTATCCAAATCTTTCACAACTAGCTTAGCATTCATATTCTGATAAAGTGTACTATTTTGTAACTTTTGACCATTACTTGTTAAATATGAGACGATATCGATCTTGTCGCCCTTCTTATACGTACTACTTGAAAGAGGGTCCATTGTGAGTTCAATATCATAGTTAAACACTAGATTAATATCGATTTTATCCTTGGCTACACCTTTCACCTGAAGCTTCCAATCTCCCTTTGTTGGGGTTATCAGCTTGAGTAAGGAGTAGCTTTTAGATTTCGAGTAAAGAATATCATTTGCAGGAATCTGCTTACTCGCTCCTGTCGGATCCGTTAATTTGACCTCGACTGGCTGTGCTGACATGATAGAGATGTTCGCTTCTAGCACATTTGCATTGGGCACATTTATAGTGACCTCTTGGAAGCTTCCATTCCCAGTCATCGACTGGATTGGTACAATCTTAAGTTTCAGATGACTCGCAAAGATTTCACTTAGTATTTGTGGCAAATCATCCGCAGTATTTGTCGAGAATGCTTTACCACCCGTTTTTTTTGAGATATCGGCTAATGCATCTTTATTTAATTTCCCGTCTGCATTCAGACCAATCGTATATACCGGAATACCTTTTTTATTCGCATCCGCGATTGCTTGGGCTAACTCTTGTGCAGATTGCTTTTCTGTTCGACCCGTTGCCTCATTCAGATCATTGTTACCATCGGCTAGCAATACAATCATCGGTTCATGCGTGGGATCAGATCCCTGTTGTAATACCTTTACAGCTTCTCTTATCCCTACAGCGGTATCGGTATATGCACCTCGATCGAGCTGGTCAATGAAATTCTTCAAATCTTCTTTGTCATCAGCAGATTGAATCTCAAGCAGTGCTTTCTCTCGCTGGATCTGATCCGTATAAGAGATGATTCCGACCTTGTCACCTTTGACGGACAACATATCAATGAACATTTTCATTGCTTCATTACCGATCTTATTTGGATCACTTTTCTTCATAGAATTACTTGCATCCACGACTAACATGGCATCAATTTGTGAAGACTGTTGTGCAGCTGCAACTTCCTGTATGCTGAATACGTAAGAACATGGAAGTAACAATAACGATATAACCACCAGTATACGGAGTGTGAGTTGGTTTCTTCGAAGCATAGTTGTACCCCTTTTTTTATGAGATGAATTACGAAAGTGAAAGCTCCATCTATTCCACTCTAGGTGAAAAGTCTTAAGAATCTCTTAGTAGATCCTTAAGAAGTATTAAAATAATGTCATTACACTAATGGATGATGTCCCTACATAGATTGAACTAAAGTTTGCGTTCACCAATTCATTCAATCATTTCAAAAGTACATGAATATGGGGTTTCGTCTTTGGTTCAATCTATGTACATAGAATGAACCAAAGTTTGCTCTCACCAATTTTCGTCTTTGGTTCAATCTATGTACATAAGCTAAATTCTACCATTAACATGATGTTATGATATAATTAAAACCTTAAAACTTCAATGTATCAAGGAAAAATGCCTCATACCCATCCAAGAAAGGAAACTTGACATGATTACATACGTTTGTTTAGGAATTTTGATTCTTTTTGTTGCTGTCAAATCGGCTGTTTATATGAAACACCGTAAACACACCCCTTCTTCCGATGAGTTAGATCTTAAACTGCTATCCCTAATCAATCAAAAGAGTGATCGCCATGACTAAAAAAAGAGCCGTCACTTTTAAACCCTATATTAAGACGCGTTATGCCTATGAAAAGTTGAGGGTATGCCGACATTGCCAGCAATTCACTGTCCTTTGGGAAGCTGAATGCAGTCAATGTGGTAAGTCTACACTTGTTCCAATTCGTGAACGTGTAACGGCTAAAGTTAAGCGTACCATGCTCAATGAAAGACTCATCGCATTGTTCATTGGCTTAGTGGCTATTTATTTCGGTCAGACCTTCCTACAAATGATCCTTAGTGCTGCAGCAGCAATCCTACTTATCGCTTTGCTGTGGTTCGTTCAAAGAAGAATGCTTCCTTTTGAAGTTCCTTCAGAAATGGAGACTCTATTCGAACAAGAGCAACCACGTATCATAGAAGACATCAAGCGTAATCGAAAGCTTGCCGTAGCTGCCTTGAAAGACGATGAACTCTTAACGTATGAAATGTTGCGAGAGATCAGTACATTCGTTCAGAATGACAAAATCCGTCTGCAACAGGTGGTACTACTTCAATCTTTTGTATTACGTAAAGATATGGATTTAAGGGTAGAACCTCTACTCATAGACAGCTTCGATACGGATCTTGCAGCCTACATTGGTGAAGTTGCTAAGGTTCAGCGAGAACTCATCAAGAATAGCTCCATTCGTTATATTCTAGCCTATGAAGCTCATATACTGGAAATGGAGAACGGTGTTGAAATTCTCTCAAGTGTAGCTGGAGCAGCTATTCGATTGAAAAAGTATGTAGAAGCTTACCCCGAGTTCATTCGGCGTTATGCTCGCAACATTCCCAAAGATCGATTCTTACGATTATACCGAATGATTCAACAACATCCAGAGTCCTATTGGGGCAATTTAGCTGAAGAAGTAGCTGTAATCCGTCGTGAACGATATGAATGGGATTCCGATTTTTAATAGATAAGTTAAAGAGGTTATAAAGACTATGACGATATTAAGAATGCTAACCCTGCGAAATCTTTTAATATGTTGTTGTGCATCCATGTTGATTCTCATCAGTAACAAAGGATATAACATCCACCAGAAGATTACTACAATAACAGAGGCTGATCGCCTATATGTTCTTAAAGACTTAATTGAAGCGGAATCCTTGTATGAAAAAGCTCAGCGTAACCATTCGATTCATTATAAGGAAGGCTTGATATCCTCCCGGTTGCAGGAGTTGGCACCGATCACGGAGATCAATGCTAAACTTCGAGATATCGACCAGTTAGCTGAGAAGGCTTCCGATGATAAAGATTTCGAACAACTCACGACGGTATATCGTAGTTTACAAGATGTTCGAGGCATTTATATGAGTGGAAATAACCCTTATGAACCCTATTATCGCCAGTTATCTGCTAAATATGACATTTCTGGGGACTTCATAAGCTACTACCAACTTTTCGAAACACGCTTTATAGAACAAATGCAGCATAATCTAGATAACAATCAATTTACTGATGAGTCTTTTAAATGGCATTTACTAGCGATACCGGACATATTCTTCGGAGATGGGAAACAGAAGAAATCTGAACTCTATGACAAATTCACAGCCTATGATAACCGTAAAATGGCCCGAATGGCTGCGAACGGCCAATTCCAAGCTCTGTTAGATGAATCCGATGCGATGTTCAGACTGTATAAGTCTAATAATGTTCAGGCGGATTGGATTACGGATCAATCGGAAGCTCTTGTGAGAACATTCTTGGAGAATGATGCGGATAAAGAAAGTTATGCCATCTTCGCCACTCATGCAAAAAGCTACATCGATTATGTCCATACACTATCTTTCAAATCATCTGTAGAGACTTTCATCAATAAACAAATAAGTACGTGGATGAAGACTGCTAAGCGTAACATATCTAAGGCAGAGTTCGAGAAAGCTCTTGCCATATACAACGGGATTAAAGAATTCAAGGATACTACCCTCGAAATAAAGGATGCTCAGCTCGCATGGAACATTCACGATCCCATCCGTATCCTACAAAACGGTGACTCTACACGCGTATTTAAACTTGTTAGTAGTGGAAGTAAACGTTATGGAGCTTTAGTATACGTAGTGGCGACGGATGATCAAAATATCATTTATTACGGAACACTCGACAGTGAGAACAATATGAAGGTGCTGACAAACCAAGATTTGCAACAAGGTGGATTGATCGAAGACATTTCCATTGAGAGTTCACTGAGTACCAAGGACCTCCCTGTCATCCTTATCAAAGGAGATTCTTCTACTCGACAAGCCCTTTATACAGCCATTGAGGTACAATCCGACACCATGGTTACCCTATTTCAGCTGAATGCCGATGGATTCCAAGTCGATTCTAGCGGAATGTTGATCATGATGAATCCAGACTCCGAAGAAGGCGCAGGACAAGTAGCCATGTTCCAACGTACTGGAGATAGCTATCAATTTGTTCGCGTACAACAAGATTTCATTGATATTGCTGTGGAAGATCTCCTCTCATACCCTGAAGAGAAGGTGAAATTCACCACGACAATCATCCAACCGGGATATAGCGAGGCCTTTGCCGTGATGGGGAACACTTACGTCAAACTTACAGGGACCTTCAACTTCTATGAGGGTGATGTTACCTTAACTGGCACGCTCAACGGTTACGAAGACACTTATGTTCAGGATGAGTTATTGTCTATACCCGTATTTAACGTGGAGAATGTCGAGTAATACCTCTGAATAATCTCTATGAATATAAACAAAGAGTGGGTATCTGTATTTAACAGATGCCCACTCTTTGTTTATAAATTAAGAAAGTGTAAGTAACACTTGTTGCTAGAACTATTCTACAACAACCATTACTTTCGTTTTCTTACCGCCATAACTAATGGTGATCGTTGCTTTACCTTTTCCGGTAGCTTTAATCTTACCATCTTTTACTGTAGCTGCTAGGATCTTCGATGAAGTCCATAACGCTGCTTTTGATACGTTATCTTCGCTTCCGTCAACGTATGTCGCTGTTGCAGTAATCTGAATCTCTTCTTTAACTTTCAACTTCAAGCTAACTTCATCCGTCTGTAAATATTTCAACATATCTACTTCTACCGGAATGCTTAGCGTTTTACCTGCATATTTAACGGTAACTTTTGTTTTACCATAAGCTACAGCCGTTACTTTACCTTTATTCGTTGTTGCAATTTTATAATTGGATGTCTTCCATTCAGCTGAATCAGTAACATCAATGGCTGTTCCATCACTGAACGTAGCTGTAACCTTAATTTGCTGCTCTTTCGGGCCCTTTGCTCCTGTTTTCAAATCAACAGACTGATGTGTAGCCTCGATGCTTTGAATCATATCTACTTCAACCGAGACAGTCACTTTCTGACCGCCATATTCAGCAGTAATTGTAGCTTTACCTTTGGTATACCCTGTTACTTTACCATCAGATACTCCCGCTACAGATGGATTACTTGACTTCCAAGTCACATCTGTTGCCAAGAACTCCTCGTTCAGTCCAGCTGAGCTCTTTGCCTTAAGTACGATAGTCTTAGTTTTTCCTATCTTACTGTCCTCATCAGCTACAGAGCTTAGTATAATAAGTTGTGTATCTGCTTCAAGCACGCTTACCAATCCCACATTTACTTTCAACGTGTATTTCGTCTTGTTATACAATGCAGTAATCGTAGCCGTTCCTTTAGCAACTCCCGTGATTACGCCATCACTGTTTACTTCAGCAACTTTCTCATCACTCGTGCTCCACTCTGCTTTGCTTGTCAAATTAACATTTTTCGTCGAATCTGTAATGTCATACACTGCATCAAGTGTAGCAGCATATGATTTCTCTTCTTTGATATCAACTGTCTTGGCACTAAGTGATATAGAGATCGGAACATCTACACTAACCTTCGTCTTTACAGTAATTCCACCATACGTGGCAGTAATCGTTGCTTCACCCATTTTATAAGCTGAAATCTTACCCTTGGATACATAGACGATGGACTCATCACTCGAACTCCATACAGCCTTATCAGCTACATTGGTCGTGCCAGTGACATCTGCGTAAGAAGCGTTAAGATCTAAATCCTTACTTTGACCAACACTCATTCCCACTTTTTCAATAAGATCAAGGTGACGCGCAATATCAACATCTACCTTAACTGTTACAGTCTTATCCCCATATTTTGCAGTGATCGTAGTTGATCCAGATCCTTCAGCAAAAATGGTTCCTTTGTTAACATAAGCAACTGCGGCATTACTGGAAGTCCATATCGCAACATTCGTTACATCGACCTTTTTATCATCAGGATAAATAGCCTCCAATTTGATTGTTTCCTGTAACTTGCCTGTCGCTTTATCAAGACTTAAGTAAACATTCTGATTACTAACCACCAATTTACGAGTCGTATCGACATCAACCTCTAAGGTGATTTCTTCCGTTCCATAACTAGCTGTGATGGTTGCTGTTCCTGCCCCGTAGGCAGTAATTACACCTTTAACGACGTCTGCAACTTTCTTATTGCTCGTTGTCCATACCGCATCTTTCGTTACGTCGGTAGGTACATCCGTCGCTTCCCCATTCGGGTACGTCGCCGTTAATGTTACCGGTAGGGATTCCTTTAACAATAAGGATAGCTGATCTACGCTAAGATCAAGTCGGGACACAATTTCTACATTCACTTCCACCGTAACGGTTTGTTTGCCGTAAGTAGCAGTAATCGTAGCTGTTCCAGCACTATGTGCCGTAACTTCACCATTTACAACTGTTGCAATGGTCTCATTATTTGAAGACCAATCGGCTTTAACTGTAACGTCCTCAGGTGTAGAATTATCCGTATAATTTGCCTTTAACTTAATGCTTCCTGTCTTACCTTTACGAAGCTCGAGACTGTTTACACTCTTCGTTAAAGATTTCACCTGTTTGGTTACAATAATTTTAAGTTCTTCTGTCTTATTTCCGTAATTAGCAATAACTGTGATGGTACCTTCCTTCTTAGCAACGATCTTACCGTTATATATTGTTGCAATCGTATCATCAGGATTGGTCCATTTCGTTAATTCTGTTACATCCTTCTTTGTAGCATCACTGCTAAGCGCCGCTACAGTAACTGTTGCCTGTGCCCCATTTTCAACAGATATTTCATTCTTAGAAAGAATAAGTTTCTCCAATACTACTGTCGACGTATCAGCAGCCCAAGACGTCCCCGCACTAGCTAAACTTACAATTAGGATTAATGTCATAATGAAAGATTGTTTGAATCTAATAACCAATGTTAATTCCCTCCAGTTCTCATTTTAAATTAGTATAGTTACTTCAAATATCGGCAATTGAAGACAAAAACATTAGGTTTTCGAGCATTTGCATGGTTTTTTCCTACTAATTTCCTATACTTCGATCCAACTCCCCTTTCTATTAAAATACCATTATCTTCATTTTACTACAAAATGATTCGTCGTACCTGAAGTCACCTAATCTCCCAATTTAATATTTATAAATAATACGTAATAAATAATAATCTTCCTTAATAGCTTCTATCATTGGGGGGATTTGATTATGAAGAAATGGTATGTGTTATCACTGATTACGTTAATATTGTGTGGTGTGGTCGGTTGTAGCTCAGACGATGGCATTAAGTTCGCAACAGATGCTACCTATGCTCCGATGGAGTATATGGACAAGGACACGATTACCGGATTCGATATTGATTTCCTAAGCGCGGTTATGAAAGAGGCAGACATTAAGTATGATATCAAAAATATCGGATGGGATACGATGCTTGAGAGTGTAAAACAAGGCAAGGAGTATAAAGGAGGCATATCGAGCGTATCTATTACAGACGAGCGTAAAGAAACCTATGACTTCTCTGCCCCCTATTTTGAATCTACCAATATGATTATGGTGAGGGCCGATAGCCCTGTCAAAAGTGCACTTGACCTTAAGGATCTAAAAGTTGCCGTCCAAGGTGCTACAACAGCCGATACTTTAATGTCTGGCATTATGGGAGCTACAAATTCAGATTTAAAAAGATTCGATAGCAATACGCTTGCGCTCTTGGATCTGTCAAAAGGTGGCGCAGATGCGGTGGTAGCCGACGTAGCGATTATCAGAGAGTACATTAAGAATAATCCGAATAATAAATTAGTAGGCATATTGGACCCAACGAACTTTGATTCCGAGTATTATGGCATTATTTTTCCTAAGGGTAGCGATATGAAGTCCAAAATTGATCCTGCTATTAAAACGGTCATCGAAAATGGGAAATATGCAGAGATTTATAAGAAGTGGTTCGGTGAGGCACCTGATACAACGAATTTATTGAAATTACAATAAATCATACTATAAGCATGCGTAACGTCCATCACTTACGCATGCTTATATTTTGGAAAGGAAGAGTCCTATGGATTTCAGAATGGATATTATTATTGATTACATTCCACTTATCTTAAAGGGCGCTATGTTAACCATAGGCATTTCCATTCTATCCATCATTCTCGGATCCATCTTTGGACTCGTGATAGGCTTTGGGAAAATGTCTTCCCGAATGATTCTACGCTGGCCCATGAGTGCATACATTAATTTCTTCCGTGGTACGCCATTGTATGTTCAAATATTAATGGTTCACTTCGGCTTGATTCCAATGGTTATAGGACGAACAGACCCCATCGCTGCAGCCATTATTGCGCTTTCCCTTAACTCAGCAGCCTATACCGCAGAAATCTTTAGAGCTGGCATTCAGTCTATGAGTGCAGGTCAGATAGAGGCGGCGTATTCCCTTGGCATGTCACATAGACAAGCCATGCAATTCATCATCTTACCGCAAGCGATCAAGCGTATGATTCCTGCCTTTGGCAATGAATTTATTGTATTGGTTAAAGACTCATCATTAGTGGCCATTATTGCTGCCCCTGAGATCATGTATTGGAGTAATGGCATGAGTGGTCAATATTCCCGGATATGGGAGCCCTACCTTTTCGCTTCCCTCATCTACTTCATCCTTACGTATTCATTAAGTAAGCTGTTAAGTGTACTAGAAAGGAAGTTAGCCTAATGATGGATCCCATGATAGAGGTTATCGATTTACATAAATCATTTGGTTCACAGGCCGTTCTTAAACAAATTAATATGAAAGTCCTTCATCAAGAAGTTGTCGTTATTATCGGACCCTCGGGGTCAGGTAAGTCAACGTTTCTTCGGTGCTTGAATTTATTGGAACAACCGCAAAGCGGTCAAATTCTGATCGAAGGTCAGTCTTTAATGGACCCCAACATCCAAATTTCAACCATTCGAACCGAAGTAGGTATGGTGTTTCAGCAATTCAACCTGTTTCCTCACATGAAAGTGATCGATAATATTACCATCGCGCCTATTCAGGTTCGTAAATGGTCTGTAGAAAAAGCCCGAAGTAAAGCCATAGAATTGCTTGCGAAAGTGGGTCTATCGGAAAAGGCAAACGTATATCCCGATTCTCTATCTGGTGGCCAAGCCCAACGCGTCGCCATTGCACGCGCACTTGCTATGGAGCCCAAGATCATGTTATTCGACGAGCCAACATCTGCGTTGGATCCAGAAATGGTTGGGGAAGTGCTTGCTGTAATGAAAGATTTAGCTAAGGAAGGAATGACCATGGTCATCGTCACGCATGAGATGGATTTCGCTCGTGAGGTTTCTGATCGTGTCTTGTTCATGGAACA
The DNA here is from genome assembly GCF_001637225.1 of Paenibacillus antarcticus. GTDB lineage: Bacteria > Bacillota > Bacilli > Paenibacillales > Paenibacillaceae > Paenibacillus_AQ > Paenibacillus_AQ antarcticus. The sequence goes on along the minus strand of NZ_LVJI01000022.1, from coordinate 23,183 downwards.
AGGAATGATTGTGGAAGAAGGTACACCCGAAGAGATATTTGAGCGTCCGACCCACGAACGAACGAAATCCTTTTTATCAAGAAGAGATGGATATCTGTCCCTTCGGAAATATAAGGAGTAACGAATCGAATGAAAAGACTACATGCATATGTATTAACAAAAGAAACGGCTTTATCGCCCCATTTCGAGGACGGTAACCGTTTCTTTTGCGTGAAAGTTAACTGCGCTATTCTTGAATCGCACGTTTAGCTAAGTTCTGAAGGACGACATCGTCCATTGGCGGGTTATGCAGCCCCGCACGTACATCACGATACATTCTCTCTAATGGAAGGTTACGTGAAAGACTCGTCGCTCCCACAATACGCATGGCTTTATCAACGATACGTAGGGCATGATTGGTTGCGATATATTTCGCAAGTCCAAGATCTGGCTTCAGTGCCACTCTTCCAGCAGGGTCTCGGTCCCATCGATCAGCTACGGAATAGAGCAGTGTACGTGCCGTAATCAGATCAGCTTCCATCTCCCCTATCTGTTGCTGAATACGTGGCAGGTCCGCAATAGGTCCAGGCAGACTGTTCGGCTTATAATTCTTAGCGAAATCGACTGCAAAAGAACGAGCTGCATAAGCGATACCGATATAACATGCAGGAATATGCAAAAGTGATCCGCTGCCATCATCCGTCACTTGACGTTGTTTCTCTGTAATGGACAAGCTGATTACCTCTTCGTCAGGGACAAACACATGATCTAGAATAACATCATGACTACCAGTGGCGCGCATCCCTAGTGTATCCCAAGTCTCTACCAAGCTAAATCCATTACCCTTACGAACAAAAAACTCACCAACCTCATCATTACCATCAATCGCTGCTGAAATCGTGAAATGTTCTACAATTGGACTTAGCGTACTGTACGTTTTGCGTCCAGTAATGGCCCAACCTCCATTTACTTTTACCGCTGAAGTCTGGGGTTTACCGCCACGAGTTGGACTTCCAGTTGCCAGCTCACTAGCAAAATGATTAATGATAGCTCCGCCATTAACCACTTCAGCACTGAAACGTGAGAACAAGTCTTCAGACCAACGATTTGTATATCGAAGACTTAGAATAAGTGCCATATGCCAACCGACAGCTAGCGCCGTTGAACCATCTCCACGGGCAATTCTCTCCTGTGCTAGTAACATTTCATATAGAGATAATTCTTCCCCACCGTATTTCTTCGGTACCGTTAATTTAAGATACCCAGAATCTCGTAAGTCTGCAAAATTATCAAAGGGAAATGAACCCTCTCTGTCATGTTTCGATGCACGTTCTGCGAATTTTATAGCTAATTGATCTGCTAGTAAGGCTATACCAGCCTCTCTTTCGTTACGTATACAATGATCTGATGAGTATGGTTGTGTCATGGATTTAGCCCTCCTCTTACGCTTCTTCTGCCCACTCCTATTTCTGTATGTTTCAGTTTAACTTACTTTGGTAGTGTTTCTAATTGCAGTATCTCTTTCAAGTCGCTTAGTGAATTCCAAATGTAATCCGGTTGGACATCACTCGCTTCTGCTTCTTCCCTACTTACGGATCCAGTCAATACGAGTGTTGTTATCATACCGGCATTCTTACCAAGTCCAATATCAGATACCAGACTATCGCCAATCATCATACAGCGTTCAGCTGGAAGACCCAGAACTTCAAGTGCAGCTTCTGCCATCAAAATGGAAGGTTTGCCTATCACAACCTCCACCTTCTGATCCGTCGTAGACTCTAGCGCACCAATCATGCCCGCAACATCAATGGAATCCCCTTCATCTCCTGGGAAAGTCTTATCCGCATTCGTAGCGATCATCCGAGCGCCATGCCTTACAGCCCTAAAAGCTTCATTTAATTCCTTATAGGTAAGCGTCTCATGTAACGTAATGACAAGCCATTCTGCCTCTTCTGGTTTCTCTGCTAACGTAAGCCCAGCAAGGACTAACTCATCTCGCAATCCTTGTTCACCCAATACCCATACCTGAGCGCCTTCAGCATGGTTTCTTAAATAGGTGGCCGTTACAGTGGAAGTCAGCAGAATTTCTTCTTCCCTAACATCGATACCCATCCCGATCAATTTATCATGGCACATATGTCTCGAAATATTGCCACGATTACTCAAGAATACTACTCGTTTGCCTATGGACTTTATATAAGCAATGCTATCCATTACCCCATCGATAGCCTGTTGTCCTTTATACACTGTTCCATCTAGATCGATCACATATCCATCAACGTTCTCTAGCATGTTATCTATATCCACCTCGTATTCTTATCTTTGGTAGCTTCTAGATACATCTTCCTAATATTGACGTTCATTTGTCAAGATTTGTTTGACGTATATTTCCTGCATGCGATCCAAAAAGCAGTTGCTATGCAGAGGATTTCCGTAGCAACTGCTGTCATTAATAAAGGATATTCCCACGCTGAGGTTGATATTCTACCGTCATGCCACTCTTAATCACATGTGATCCATACTAATGCACTATTTATACTCCATATAACCTAACCTATCATGGCAAGGTACTACTTCCCATAAGATAACAATCGACCTCACGGGCTGCCTGGCGTCCTTCGTTAATCGCCCAGACTACAAGACTCTGCCCTCGACGCATATCACCTGCTGTGAATACTCCTTCTACATTCGTAACCTGCTTACCAAATTCAGCATTGGCATTGGAACGTTCGTCACGCTCCACTCCAATCTGCTCTAGTAGAGTTGAATCAGGACCTGTAAAACCCATAGCAAGGAGTACCATTTGAGTTGGAATGACTTGCTCACTTCCCGGAACCTCCACTGGGGTATATCGCCCTTGTTCATCCATTACCCACTTTATTTGTACGGTGTGTACTCCCTCAACATTTCCATGATTATTGCCAACGAATCTCTTCGTTGAGACTAAATAACGACGCGGATCTTCTGCATACAGCATAGTAGCTTCCTGCTGTCCATAATCGACCTTTAGAACCTTCGGCCATTCCGGCCAAGGGTTGCTCGGCTGGCGTGTTAATGGCGACTGAGGCATAATCTCTAATTGATTCACGCTACGGCAACCATGTCGTATAGCAGTAGCTACACAGTCCGTCCCCGTATCCCCTCCACCGATGACGACTACGTCCTTGTCCTTAGCAGACAAATATTGGCCATCTGCCAGTCCAGAATCGAGCAGACTCTTCGTACTTTGCGTCAGAAAGTCCATCGCTTGATGAATGCCACCAAGCTCTCGCCCTTCAACGAATAGATCTCTGGCTTTCGTTGCTCCTCCACACAGAACAATGGAATCACACATTTCTTTCAACTCGGAATATGTGATATCGTTACCGATTTCTATATTCGTTACGAATGTAATACCTTCCTCTGCAAGAAGATCGATACGTCGTTGCACGGTTGTCTTATCTAACTTCATATTTGGAATACCATACATGAGAAGTCCACCTATACGATCAGCTCTCTCATATACCGTTACCGTATGCCCAGCCTTATTTAACTGAGCAGCACATGCAAGACCTGCGGGACCCGATCCAACAACCGCTATTTTTTTACCTGTTCGTGTCTTAGGGGGTTCCGGTACGATCCACCCTTCTGCGAACCCTCGATCCACAATGGCTTTCTCGATATTCTTAATGGTCACAGGCAATCCACTAAGTCCTACCGTACAAGATCCTTCACATGGAGCAGGACAGACCCGGCCTGTGAATTCAGGGAAATTATTCGTCTTATGCAATCGAATTAGCGCTTCTCGCCATTGCCCATGGTAGATCTGATCGTTCCATTCAGGAATAAGATTATTAACAGGGCATCCCGAAGCCATACCCGACAGTAATCGTCCTACATGACAAAAGGGCGTACCACAATCCATACATCTAGCACCTTGTTCCCGGAGTCTTCCCTCATCCATCGGAATGACAAACTCTCCCCAATGCTTAATACGTTCAAGAGGATTCACCTCTCCTGGAATTTCACGTTGATATTCCATGAATCCGGTCGTTTTACCCATAAGTTTAACTCCCCCTACTCCCCATGTATTTGAAGCCAACTCCTAATTGATCTATATACTAACACGAGGCACCGTGCTAAAGGCGTGAAGAAGATCACCTTTAAGTCTCAGAAATAACAAAAAAAAACACCTACTCGGTGTTTTAAAGTTAATTCGATATTTAGCTCCATTCACTCCATAACATTATCTAGAGAGTATGTTCTCACATCATATCCAAAAAGTTGGATACTGTCGGTTACTACGTAAATTATTCAAGATTAACGCGAAGAATACAATGATTAACGAACCGAGCAACACTGGCGTAACTAAATAACTCCAACTATAAGCACCAAGTATAACAATTAATGGGTCAGCTCCAGCTGGTGGATGTGTTGTTTTGGTCAGCATCATGAATGCAATAGCTAAGCCAACCGCCAAGCCGATCACCCAAGGAGCGTTACCGAACATCGTATATGTGGCTAGGCCAACAAACGTTGATATGAGATGACCTCCAATAATATTTCTAGGCTGAGATAATGGTGCATTCCACATTCCAAATGCCAAGACACAGCTGGCACCAAATGGAGCCATCAACCATACGGAGGAAGTCATATTTGTTAGGAGGACGAGCGCAGATATCGTAATAAAGCCACCCACGAACCCAGTCAAGGTGTCCTTCACATTGACTTGTAGGGAACTTCTTCCTCTTCCACGCATCTTAGAAAAATAACGTACATGTACAGGTTGTGCTTCTTTTTTGCTTGTGACTGACGCAGATTCCACGAAATCCCTCATTCTCATTCTTTTCTTTTTCTTATACGTTACTCTAAATTAACTAACCTGTCAATTTGTATTTATATGGTTAGTTGTGGAGAAAAAAAAGAATCCACTCTCATAGGAGTCGATTCCTCAATCTTCTTCCATCTTGCGTTGTTCATACCGGGCCACTTTCTTTCGGTTCCCACATATTTTCATAGAGCACCATTTACGTCTTCCACTCTCATCCATAAATAAAAGTACGCAATCCGGATTGGAGCATCGCTTCAACGTATATAGCTTATTCTCACTAATTAAGGTTAAAACATCTAGCGCGATCAATGATTTCAGAGTATTCTCAATCTTACCCACAGGAACAGCAATGAGTTGCTGATCCCGTAACTTATAGGTGTAGGGCGCTTCTTCGATATATTGTTCTAACAACGTAATAAATGATTCCGTAATACGTTGTCCGTCTGCCATAGCTTCAAATTTCTCTCTCAGAATGGCACGAAGTTCGCGTATAGATAGCAACACTTGTCCTATTTCCAGTTTCGTCTTAGAGATCAATTCTTTGTTCCAAGCAAGACTGTTCTCATGCATACAACTTAGCCAGTCTAGCAGATCTCCTTCTGTAATCAATAAATCATGACGTTGCCCACGGCGAATGAGTTCAGTATTCACCAAATCAAGCGACGGATGTCCTGAAATAAGGGGAAACTTGATTGATTCATTCATATCAGCGTATCTCCTATACTTCCTACTATGATAATCACATTATAACTCATTTCAAGTACCTTGTTTCAAAATGCCGCCCAATATCCCTCCCCAATACAAAGACCCTAGCACAACGCTAGGGTCTTTGTTGTATACCTCTACATTTCACGGTCGATATAATACTCTATCTATTGTAAAGAAGTTAACGTCATTCGAATAATCCGATCACTGGGTTGCTCTAACGACGCTTCGAAACCAAATAATGCTGCCACCGATGCTAGCGGAATCATCGTTGTACCATCAATTAACCGAGGGGCATACGTAATATCCTTCGATCCGCCTGTTGTCTTAGCTTCTGTCTTTCCAACGTATATCACGACATCCTGGTCACCACGTTTGAACGTCATGGACTTAGCTGCCTGATCCCATACCATCTCTGCTCCTAACGCAGCAGTCGCTTCTTTGACGGGTACGAAGATATCTTTATCGTCATCCGTCGCGCTTAAAGACGTGAATGTAAGAGGTTTCGTTTGACTGCCCTCTTTTAAAGAAATTTCGGCGTTAACAACGACGTACTTACTTGTAACCATAACCATCTGAAGCTGTTGTTCCATTTGGATCTTAAATTGCTCAACGTTATCTTGTGTCATCTTATATTTAGGATCTTCCCGGCCAATGGCTTGGGCAATCCAGCTATTCACATCTTGGTTATGATGCGACAAATCTTTGTATAAATCAAGGTTATACGTCCAATCAGACTCTTCTTGGAAGTCATACACATGAACATTCGGCAATTTATCAAATTGCTGGAACATCCATTCTTTCATTTCAAGTTGATTGAGATAACGCTTGTTATTCGTGTCCTGCCATACTTTCTGCCTTAAAACACTGTATGGAGGATAATAGAAATCAAATTCAACATCAGGATATTTCTCAACAAGCGCTAAAATATGTTCATTAAAAGCCTCTTTGATCGTCTCAATCGGTTCCTCATTCAAACCAAAGTATGCCTCTCCTGCACGTGAAGATTTATAAACATCCGCAACCTTCTTCGCACCGAACGTGACTTCTCTATTCCAGTTATATAAGTATTCCAATTGTCTTGCTTGTAACCCTCGTAGCGGCCTTAATACAGCTTCCTTAAATAGATCTTGATAGATGGTATAGTTGAACCAATATTTATAATCGTTCCACCATTTATCGTCATAAAGATACGTTGGGTTATCTATTTCTTCTTTACTCCCCATTTTGAGAGAGAAATAATCAAGACCCCATAATACCTTTTTCACTTTACCTGTCTCGAGTGCAAGGCTTGCAATCGCATTGTGCTCATCAGCTGTTGACCCACGAACGGACAACTTCAGTGTCTTACCACCTAAAGCTTTATCCACCTCTGAAGGAACAAAGTTCTCCGTCATCGAAGTTCCGATAATAATCGTGTCATAGTCATAATTCTTAGCTAACCCTGGATTCTGGTAACGTTGTTCATTCGAATAGATCGCTGGGTAAAAAGATTTATGATAGAACTGCAGTGGGTCAAGAACCACAGTAAGTAAGGCTACTAAAGACGCCATAATAATGGCTGAAACAGCAAACTGGATAAGTACTTTCCTACTCTGTTTGGCAGTGACGCGCTTGCGTTGGTCTTTGTTTTTACGGGATCGTCCATCCTGACTCTTTGCAGATTCCGGCGCCGGTACTGGTGTTATATGTTGCACAACGTGTTTCTCCCTTCCAGCTAGAAATTAAAGTACAGGAATTCAGTAATTCGGTTGAAATAAAGTAACGAAATAACGAAGATAACTGCCATAAATACAGCTTTCTTCCAAGAAGGTCTGAATGCTTCCATACGCTCAGACGAATTTGATGCAAATAATACGATTGGTAAGAAAATAAGAATGAATAGTCCGGCTGGTGCAAGTGTTTTAAGTGAGCCAAGATCTAGCCCATTAAGTCCTACCATTCCTTTTAATAAACGTAACGCTTGAGTCACCGTATCTGCACGGAAGAATACCCATGCTATATTTATAAATATGAACGTTATGAACCATGCGAACCATTTGGGAAGAGGTTTACCTACCTTCATCCACATACGATGAACAGCTTGTCCCGCTCCGTGCAAGAAACCCCACATTAAGAACGTCCAGCCTGCGCCATGCCAGAATCCACCTATAATGAACGTGATGATTACATTTCGCATAGCAATTAGCTCACCACGTCTGCTTCCACCTAGTGGGAAATAGATGTAATCACGTAGGAAACGACTAAGTGTCATATGCCAGCGGCGCCAGAAATCTTGAATACTTAACGCCTTATATGGCGAGTTAAAGTTCTGTGGCAATACGATGTTGAACAAGAGCGCAGCCCCGATCGCCATGTCTGTATATCCACTGAAGTCAAAGTACAATTGTAATGTATACGACAACGTTGCAACCCAAGTGTCCACGAATTGATGAGCTGAAGTGAAACCATCATTTGCAAATTCGGCGAACGTATCTGCTATAACAACTTTTTTGAATAATCCTATACAAAAAATGTAGATTCCCTTAGAAGCATTATTCCAATTCCAATGCTTATTGCGCAGTCTATCGAATTGAGGCATCATTTCACTGTGATGAAGAATAGGACCAGCAATAAGATGCGGATAGAACGTAACGAACAAGATATAGCTCATGAGGTTATACTCACGCGTCTTACCACGGTAAGCATCAACTAAGTAAGCAATTTGTGTGAATGTAAAGAAGCTAATTCCTAAAGGTAATATAAGTTTCAGCAATGGGAATGTGTGACCGGATATTTCCGTTAAATTGATCAGAAAGAAATCAGTATACTTATAATATCCGAGTAAAAGAATGTTCCCAACTAGTCCTATGATAAGAAGTGCTTTAGGTGAACGTAATAACCCTTTTCGCTTGGATCGTTGATCCTTGTCTTCTTTGTCTATAGTTACATCATCATGATTACCGTGCACTGCTACTTGAAGTAAGCGTCCAACGATATAGTTAAACCCAATCGATCCAAGAATCAAAGGAAGGTAACTAATGTTCCACCAACTGTAAAAGAACAACGAGGCAATTACTAATGATAACTTCGCGGCAGTAACATACCGAAGACGGTTAAGTAAGAAGTATATTCCTACCGAAATCGGCCAGAATGCAAAAATAAAAACATACGTATTGAACAGCAACCCTTTCACTCCCACTCCATTTATGTCTATCACCGAACGTACGAATAATCAAAATATCCATCTCTTCGAAAACATAAGAAGAAAAGTATTAAGTGATACTTATACTTTCTTGTATTTTCAAAAATAGGATGTTATCTCTAATAATCCCCTGTTGTAAAAAAATAGTCAATAAAAAAATGTATTTTTTTGCCGAATTCAAACCTATTAAACTCAACCACAGAAGGAATACATTCAATATACATATCCACAATAAGGAATATGTTTGCCTTGATCACATTGATATCACCAGCGGTTATTCCGCTCGTTCTCACTCATTATACATTCCGCTCCTGAAATGAATCTAAAGCACTGCTGAAAATCTACTGAATGCTACTGTTGACTCCTAATAAACCATGATGTATATTTATGGAAATATTAATAGTGGTTTATTTGATTTCAATGCAGGAAGCACCTGTAAGAAAAGGCTTTTGATGCCTTTCTTACGGGTGCTTTTTGTGTGTGTCCAATTATTTAGGAGGTTATATGATGACTACAATGAAGCGATTGTCCACCTTATTCCTTAGTCTTATGCTTACCCTTACACTCGTTACTCTGTTTCCTATCTCCGTATTAGCTGCTTCTTTTGAATTATCAACCTCAGCGAGAACCGCCTTTGATAAGATGGCTGCTTCAGCCAATTCATCTTCAGCAAACTTGATGAATAATCAATATGCCAATATTCTAAAGCTACAACAACAAGATCAAGAGTGGGACAATAAAATCAAAGACCTTCACTATTTAAACGAGGAAACACTAATTGTTGTAAAGAAAAAAATTCAACTTGTTGATTCAGACAAACTCACAAATTTACAAGCTAAGCTTACTCAAGCAAGAGAACGGTACAAACCGCTATTCAGTATGTATGAGTCACTCAATCAACAGAAGGCGGTAGCCAAGAAGCTCAATCATAAAGAAATTTATAATCTTCTCCTATCGCAGACAGAGAGCATGAAGATCGCCGTACAACTAGCACGTACAGATATTCGAAATAAAGAGAGTTCCTATACGACAGCGAAGAGTAAGACCGCTGCAACAAAGAAATTACTTCGTGCCACACTTGACGGTATCGCTCCACTTAAAGTGCAGATTAAGGTATCCAAGAACGCCGCTAGCATGACACAGAAAAAATTCATTACTGAGACTTTAACCCTCAAACAATCCATTAAGAATGGTAATATATCTACCACCTTAAGGTCTCTTGATGCATTAGTAACACACGCTAAGAAGGTAATAGAACATAAAGAAAAAACTTACTTATTGGAACAAAAAATTAGTGAAATTGAACGCAAGGTCCAATTACAGCTTGCTTCGTGACACCTATATCATCTTATTCTTCTTTCTCCTGAAGTTCATTCCTTTCTCTTCACTTAGGATATCTTGTGGGACATGCTATGATTAAGCTGTAACTCAGTAGACCCTCAGTAAAAATTCAGCATAGAGGTGCATAATGATGAAGAGAAAGATATTGTCTAGGGACGGTGACAAGATGAATACAGTTAAGGGAATACGAATCATGCTGGTTGATGATGAACCTCATATATTACAGTTCTTAGATATTGGATTAACCAATGAAGGATTTGAGATTAGAACAGCACCTGATGGGATGAGCGCCGTCACTTTAGCTCAAGAATTCCAACCACACGTTGTTATTCTTGATGTGATGATGCCCGGGGTTGATGGGTTCGAAGCCTGCCGAATGATTAAGAAGCTTGGATTTAATGTAGCTATTATTATGTTAACGGCTAAAGACGAAATAGATGATCGGGTTAAGGGATTAACACTCGGAGCAGACGATTACATGGTAAAGCCATTCAGCTTCGATGAACTCCTTGCAAGAATTCAAGCGCGACTGCGTAATCAATTTCCAAGTTTACTAGGGGAAGTTGTTCACGGCCCTTTCCAGATCGACGATCTTAGAAAAGAAATAACGTATCAACAGAAAGTACTAGAACTATCACCTACGGAATATGAGCTTCTGAAATTCATGGTCTTGAATCATGGCATCGTGCTTAGCAAGAGTAAAATTCTAGACAAAGTGTGGAGTTATGATTTTGGAGGAGAAGAGAATATTGTTGAGGTCTATATTCGCTCGATTCGAGAGAAATTGAACGATAAGGAACATCGGCTTATTCGTACCCTTAGAGGTGCCGGATACCGGATTGATCTGCCATGATCAAGAACTGGACTACTCGAGCTAAGCATCTATTCGCTCCTCGTTCATTAAGGTTCCAGCTTCTTACCCGTTCTTTATTGATTATGGCCGTCCTTCTGCTGTTAGTTGGAGTACTACAGTATGTTGTCATGAAGGATTTCCTTTATAAGAAACAAGCAGAGACCATGGAGGCACAAATGCAATCTATGCCGAGGGATTGGTTTATGAGGAAGAGCTTTGACGACTCCCGCAATAAGCCTTTAACCCGTCCAGGAGGCAATGCCTTCCTATTCATACCAGACTCTTCATTGTCTTGGATCGATTCTGATGGTACCTCCATCGATATAAACGAAAGTAGTGGCAATGTCTCTCCTACACTCTCAGCGGAAGAATATCAACAGATACTAGAGAAATCTAATCTTCATAAAGAAATTCCCTATAAGATAGTTCAGGATTCAAATGGTAATGAACAATTGGTTGTATTCAGACCGCTAGAAGCACCGAATCGCTCGGATAGCATTGTTCAAATGGGTACTAAAACAGCACCATTACAAGATCAGGTTATGCAGCAGTTACTCATATTTTTCAGTCTATCAGCCATTGCCTTAGTTGGTGGGGCGGCTCTTTACTTGCCTTTACTTCTTCGCACCTTGCTTCCATTATCTAATATGGTGAAATCTGTTGAACAAACAGATGTCGGTAATTTGGCGGAACGGTTTCCCGTATCTCATGGTCAGGAGGAAATTGACCGCTTATCTGTGTCCTTTAATGGAATGCTCGAGCGACTTGAAATTTCATTCGAATCTGAAAAAGAAGCTAGAGAACAAATGAGGCGTTTCATTGCCGATGCTTCTCATGAGCTAAGAACACCTCTGACCTCTATACATGGTTTTCTAGAAGTACTGCTTCGCGGGGCCGCCGCTAATCCGGAACAGCTGACAAGTGCCTTGAAGAGCATGTATGGAGAATCTAAACGAGTGAATAAATTAGTAGAGGATCTATTGCTACTTGCCAAGATGGATCGCTCGCCTCAACTTCAATTAACAGAAGTGAACTTAGGTGAACTCATCCGTGAAATGAGACCTCAACTTGTCATTCTTGCAGGAGAGCGTACAATTGATTTGGATCTTACTTATGGCATTAAAGGAACTTATGATCCAGATAAAATGAAACAAGTGATATTGAATTTATTCCAAAATGCCGTCCAGCATACGGATCCCAAGAACGGGATAATCACAATTACCCTTCATACAACTGGAGATCGTACTCAACTTGCGATACAAGATAATGGTGTAGGTATCCATGAAGACCACCTTCTTCATGTGTTTGAACGCTTTTATCGTAGTGACTCGTCCAGAACTCGTAAATATGGCGGAGCAGGCCTTGGCTTATCCATTACTAAAGCCATTGTCGAAGCACATGGCGGAAGCATCCATATTGAAAGCCAACAAGGTAAGGGTACTGTCTTTATTGTGGAGACTCCTGTCTTGAATCATCGTTCCATAATTTAATAAGAATTTTAACATCATGACACAAACCAAAAAAAGCAAGCCTTGGGATGAATCCCAAGGCTTGCTTTCACGTTATTCTAGAAGTATTTATCTCATTTCCATTCTAAATGGTTTCTTAAGGTGTTGTTGGGACTGATTCTGTTGCCTGTGATGTTACTGCTGGTGTGGAGAGCTGCACTATACTACTTGCAACACTCAGAGCATTAACTGTGCTTACAGTTCCATTAGCCACAGTAAGAACAAAAACATTGTATCCATTTTCCGTGGTAATAACCTCTCCCCTTGTGTCTTTCGCTGTATCTTGCAAGAACTGCGAAATACTCCCACCTTGTTTAGTAGGTACTACTATATAATTTCCAAAACTGATGTTACTGGCCTTAGTTAAATCAAAAGAACTAACTTCACCCGATTTCACGACCATGATTCTGTACTCTTGAACCGCACTCTCATTAGCTGATGCGGTAAAAACAACTTGGATGTCACTTGCATTGCCTGTTTTGTTGACCGATGTAGCGGAAAAATTGGTCACTCCTTCCACCAATACAACACTTGAAAGCGTGATATCAGTTGATCCTGAAGATAAGGCATTATTACCGATATAACTTCCCGTTCCCACAGACAATACATACACTCGGTAACGTTCACCGTTTTTAATCCTTGCTCCATCTACATCTCTTGCATCCGATCCGAGTATCTGATTAATGTTCTTCCCGATTTTTTTTACGGCCGTATAATTCGAGCTAGGCAATTGATTCGCGATTGCAGGAGTGAAATTAGATTCATTTTTTGTTTTGACAATCATCACACGATATTCACTAATCGTAGATTCATTTTCTATTCGATTGAACGAAACCTGCAAATCACTACCATTATTAAAATCACTTACATCGTTAACACCAATATTCGTTACAGCACTAACGTTATAATTGCCTGATAACGTAATCGCAGATGAGTTATCTGACAATGCATTACTTCCTGCATTATTTCCCGTTCCCACAGATAGGACAAATACTCGGTAACTCACACCATTTTTAATTGCTGCTCCGTCTACATCTCTTGCAGTCGTTCCAAGTGATTGGCTGATATTGTATCCCGTCTTACTTACATTCGTATAATTGGCGCTAGATACTCCATTGGCTACCGATAAATCAAAGTACCTCGCATTTTCTGCTTTTACAACCATTACGCGGTATTGATTAATCGTAGATTCATCATTTATTCGATTGAACGAAACCTGCAAATCACTACCATTATTAAAGTCACTTACATCGTTAACCCCAACATTCGTTACGGCACTAACATTATAATTACCTGATAACGTAATCGAAGATGAGTAATCTGATAATGCATTACTTCCTGCATTATTTCCCGTTCCCACAGATAGGACTAATACTCGGTAACTCACACCATTTTTAATTGCTGCACCATCTACATCTCTTGCACTCGATGCAAGTGATTGGCTGATATTGTATCCCGTCTTACTTACATACGTATAGTTCGAGGAAGATACGGCATTAGCCTTAGTTAGACTGAAGTTGCTCACATTTCCAGTCTTTACAACCATGACACGATAATGACTAATAGTAGATTCATCAGCCACTCGGTTAAATGAAACACGTAGATCTCGACCATCATTATAGTCACTTACGTCATTTACCCCAAGACTCGTTACTGCACTAACATTATAATTGCCTGATAACACAATCGCAGATGAGTACGATGACAATACATTATTCCCGGCATAATTTCCTGATCCTACTGACATGACAAATACTCGATAACTAACACCACTCCTAATGGCTGCACCATCTACATCTCTTGCACTCGATGCAAGTGATTGGCTGATATTGTACCCTGTCTTACTCACATACGTATAGTTTGCGCTTGATACTGCATTGGCAGTATTTAAATTAAAGTTGTACGCATTGTTTTCTTTCACTACATAAATACGATAAGAGCCTAATCTGGACTCTTCTGACACTTTATTAAAACTGACCCGTAAATCGCGTCCGTCGCCATAATCACTCACATCATCCACTCTGGTAATCACAGGTGCTACCACAGGGTTGTTATTCAATGTGATAGAAGATCCAGAAGATAATTTATTTGAATATGCATTGCTATTATTGCTTACGGATAGAACAAATACTGTATAAGATACACCGTTCTTAATTAGATCTCCTGCGGTATCTCTAGAAGATGACGTTAATGTTGTCGTTAGTGTTGTGCCTGATTTATTAACTGTCGTGTAGTTATTACTCGTGACACCATTCGCAGTAGTTACGTCGAATTTACTAGCATTCGCAGTCTTTACAACCATAACCCTATAATTAGCGATATTATTATCTATCTGAGGCTTAGTAAAAGTTACTTTCATATCGCGTCCATCACCATATTCACTTACGTCAGTAGGTGTAACGCTCGTTACAGCAGCTACTGGAGAACCTACAGATAAAGTCACGGTTTGGGAAGCATTAGAAAGGATACTTGAAGTAGAGCCCTTCCCTACAGTAAGTACATATACATTATAAGATTGATTCGCTTTAATCAATTCTCCACTCGTGTCCTTAGCTTGATAGGACAACGTTAGAGCTACATCCCTTCCTTGGACTGGGACAGAAGTGTAGTTATAGTTCGATAAAGCTGTTGTGACATTGAAACTTGAGGAAGCTCCTGACTTCACAACAAAAATGCGATATTCGCCAACGTTATTCTCCTTCGCTGCCTTAGGGAAGCTTACGTTCAAATCACTTCCATTTCCCGATTGACCATTCACTCTTGTATTCACATAAGATACTGGGTTTACTTCTGTAGATGTTGTAATGGTTACTCTTTGAGTCGCAGAGTTCCAATCAACTGATTCACCCAATGCTTCACTGACGAACCGAACTGGAATCATCGTTCTACCTTTTATACTTTGAACAGGTACATCAAGCGATACTGTTGAATTATTTATCGTTGCCGTGTTAGCACCTAATTTCAAGACGATTGTGTTCCCATCCTTATTGGCTGTTACGACCTTCGTCTTTGAATTCCAATCTACCGTCGCATCTAATGCTTCGAAAATAGCTCGTAAAGGCAAAAGAGCTCGACTCGAAACTACTACCGGTGCTTGATCTGTTGATAACTTTACGCCATTAATATAAATACCAATAGGTGCAGCCGCCTGCACTTGACTTTGAAGCAATCCAGAACCTACAAGGATACTGGCCACAATGATTGACACCATCTTCTTCATTTAATTAAGCCTCCCTAATCTCACATTCATCTTGAAAATATTCTTTTCACTATCTTTGACGTAACAACAGGGCTAAAGGTTTCCATATTTTCCTTATATATTTTTATTTCTTGGAAATGTATGCAAAATAAAAAGACACCTCATATTGGTGCCTCATACGATCACTAATTTATGGATTGGATCATTAAGCTTTTTTCATAATTTGTTCAATTTCGCTTTTCAGCAAAAGATATCTATGCGTACTTCTCATAATTGGAATTTTATTAAGTTTATTCTTCTCTACATATACTTTCATCTGATCCTTCGTAAGACCCAACCAATTTCCAGCTTCGGTAATGGTTAACACGGCCTCATTACTAGTTGCATTGAAAGTTTTTTTGACTTTTTGATTCCAATCTTCAAATTCTTGCATATCAATATCATCAACCTTTCTTATGACTCAGTCGATGATCCAATTGACTGATATGTCTATTATACCACGAACTGCCGCTCTTGTGTGCGGTTGAATGTTTCCATGTCCTTCAAAATACTCTAAAATCCTTTAAATTACTCACTTTTGTCATAACTATATACATTGAACTAAAATTTACACTCATAATTTCAATCATTTCTAAAGAGATTATGGTCTATGCCTAGGATATTCCTTTAAAATAGGCCACTTAACATATCGAGAACTGGATTTTTATTCTTACGCTTATTTTTGTTATATTCTGACGAATCTCTATCATGACTTCTTCTATTATCATCTTCGTACCTATCATCTCTTCTTTTACTATCCTCATTGTGCCACTCATTATACTCTTGTCGCACTTCTCGTATACCCGACATTAATTTATCTAATTCCCCGCGATCAAGCCACACTCCTTTGCATTCTGGACAAACATCTATATGAATCCCATTCTTATCAACTTCTCTCAGTCTAACTCCATCACAGATAGGACACTTCATTTATTTTCCCCCTTATTTCGCATTATCTTGATCGCACTTTCATTAGCTTTATATTTTCCGGGCAATAATTCATGATGAAAATACATATTTCTTGTCGATGTAAGGACTCTAACATCTTTTCGCATAAATCATTGTGATATAACATAAAATAAGTCGAATTAAATTATATGTGCGATGTAGATACAGATTTCTGCGCTTTATTACATTTCAATTCATACACCCTGCCATAAGATTTAGCATATTTAACTATGGTCTCAATCATCGTAGCATCAGACAGCTTCGTGAATGGACAAGGATCTGGTCTTGTATTCACCTCAAGAATCCATAACCGAAGATTACGATCTACCGCAATGTCGAGCCCTAATTCGTTCATGTTTGGATATGAAGCACTGAATTGTTTAGCTGTCTTCAGTCCAATTTTCTTCATCTCTTCAACCAATTTCTCCGCCTTTGTGATGTCTGCCACTTTACTTAATATTTCATCTGCTGCATAAATAGTGCCACCTTGGCTTCCATTCGTAACAGCCTTTTTGGGATGTGCAAGCCTTGCTACAACACCCGTACATTCCCAAATGCTCTTCTCGTTGCGCTGTACCATAACTCGGAAATCAAACGGACGATGTCTAAGCTGTAACATAACAATACCTTTCTGTACTAAATAGGGTGTACTCCCAATTCGATGCTGAATGGAAACGTACATCTGCCGAAATGTTCTAAATGTGTATGTGTGAGTCCCATCTCGATAACGAAATAATGCTCCATTCCGCTCAACTCTTATTACCCCAATTCCAAGTGAACCACACACCGGCTTGATATATACCATCTTGTATCGATTTAACATAAGCAATAATCTACTAAGAGTTAAGCTTGCCGTACGCGGTACGTAAGGGATTAATGCAGGATCTTGTAATAAGACTTTCGTCTTAACAAGCTTACTTGATACATATTTCATCGTGCTTCGGTTCATTTTTATATTCCCCTTCTCCTAAACATTCCAACTACCTATTAATTTATGGATCACTGCCCGATTAGGTGAATGCCGATGACTATTTTTTTGTCTATAGATGAACCTACATGGATAAATGCACATAAGGTACAGCATCAAGACTTATGGAGGATCCATGATGCGTATTAACGATGACTTGGCACAACTTATTCAGCGAACAGGCGACCATTTCCGGTGGTACGAACGTCTGCGAACGACAACTACAACGCATGATGAACATATGATAGTTGAACGGCTCGAGGATCTTCCTCTTCTGACCTCCACCATGTTAGAGGAGCATTACTATATTTCCGATCATCCTTTCGAACACCGTCTTAATTCACACCGTTACCAGACCTCTGGAACAAGCCGTAATCTTAGAAAAAACATCTATTATTCTAACCAAGATGAAGATAACTATATCCGAATCAAAACAGACGTTATAGGTACTATTCTAAATGGGTATCCAGCTATTCGAGCGTTAGTCGATATGGGAACAGGGCACGCGGCAGCTACTGCCGAAGTTATATTCCATCGATTAGGGCTCGAAGTTGAGGCTGTTTCTTTTCAACTACCCATTGAGCAGCATTTAGAACGGCTTGCCTCATTTACACCCGACGTGTTATATACCATGCCTTCTATTCTTGATCGTATTTTAATGGCCTCGGACAATCCAGTATCTTATGGTATTCGTAAGGTCATTCTTGTCGGTGAGGTAGCATCTCTAAGCTGGCAACAACGTGTCGCAGAGCGATTAGGTTTAGAAAAAAGAGATATAACAGATACCTACGGTTCTATTGAAATTGGAACGATTGCATATTATGATCATGAGCTTGACCAATACATCCTTGTTGATGGAATTATAGCTGAAGGACTCACACCACAGGAATTAGGTATTCGTGAATTTCAATTAGCAGATGATGAGCGAGTCCTTGTCCTTACTTCTACTGTCCGCGAAATGTTTCCAGCTATTCGGTTCGTTACGTATGATGTTGTACGTGATTTCTGCTCTGTGATCGTGGATGGACAATCGAGACAAAGCTTTCGGAACATCGTTAGACGAATAGGAAATGAACTTAAGCATGGGGAGAAAATCAGTATTCACGATATAGAAAGTGTTGTATATCGTCATGTTCAAGACGCCAATATTAAAGTTCTGACGTCGAATAACCTTTTGACCATACAAATCGTCACTAAATCAGAACCTATAGACTCACTTATGCTACAAGCGATTCAGTATGATATAACACATCATATCCCTGAGATCGGCATCATGATTCAGAATGGATTATTAGAAGAAATTCAAGTCAATCATGCTATATACGACGATTCACAACATAGGAATGCAATTAAATTAAAAAGAGTCTATAACAATAAAGAGGTGTTCTAATGAACATTGATGAGGGTATATTCCGTTCCATAGGACGCACACCGTTGGTTCCACTACACCGATTGTTTAAGCAATCATCTTTCGATGTATTCGGCAAGCTTGAAATGATGAATCCGGGTGGGAGTTCAAAAGACAGATCCGCATTGAATATGATTCGTGAAGCGATCAAACGAGGTGACCTCAACGATAATTCAGTTGTTATTGAATCTAGTTCAGGCAATCTGGGAATAAGTCTTGCTCACATATGTCGTTATCTAGGTTTACGCTTCATATGTGTCGTTGATCCTCGTACAACAGAACAGCACAAGGCCATCATTCGCAGCTTCCATGGGGAAATCGAGCTTGTGACACATAAGGATATTGCGACAGGAGAATTCCTCCCTGCTCGTATACGTCGGGTGAAAGAACTGCTTCAGAATATTCCTAACAGTTATTGGACGAATCAATATGGTAATCCAGACAACTACCGCGCACATGAACTTACGACGATGCCTGAGATTATGGACACGCTAGGAACTGTAGATTATCTATTCTGTGGCGTTAGTTCTTGTGGGACCATTCGGGGCTGTATGGAATATACACGTAAAAATAACCTTTCAACAACCATAGTAGCCGTAGATGCTGAGGGTAGCATTATTTTTGGAGGGAAAAAAGGTTCACGACATTTCCCGGGACTCGGAGCAGGGGTAGTTCCTGCGCTTTATCATCCTGATATTGCAGATCGTATCATTCATATTTCCGACACGGCATGTGTTAAAGGTTGTCATGATCTTGTTCATTACGAATCTATCATGGCAGGTGCTTCATCTGGAGGCGTTATCGCAGCTATCCAAAGAATGGCGGCATCCATTCCGGAGGGTTCCACATGTGTAGCTATTTTGCCTGATCGTGGTGAACGATACTTGGACACAATTTATAATCCTACTTGGATCGAGCACGAATTGAATAAAAGCCAGCTGGATTCTCTGGAAGCTCAGATATGAAATATTTAAATGATGATCATATTAAAGCCATCGGTATAAATTGGCCCAAACTTATCAGCATGGTCGAGACCACCGTGCATACATTAGCTCAGGGTGACTATTCTCAGCCTATTAAGCCTTACTTACGTTTCGGGAAACCCTCCCAACGGATCATTGCCATGCCTGCATTCGTTGGTGGAGAAATTGAGATGTGCGGAATCAAATGGATTGCAAGTTATCCCGACAATTGGCGAAAAGGACTTCCTCGTGCGCATAGTACGATGATCCTAAATGACCCATCCAATGGAAAACCTCTGGCCATCATTGAAAGTAGTCTGCTCAGTGGTCTGCGGACAGCCTCCGTTAGTGGTCTCGTTCTTCAACATTATGCCGCATTTCGCAAGCTAGACTTCATTCGATTAGGCATTGTGGGATGGGGACCCATTGGACGTCTTCATACATCCATGTGCGCAAGTGTACTTGGTGATAAACTTAGTCAGATTACGCTTTTTGACTTGAAAGGAATTGAATCTAACACTATCGATCCCCTGCTATATCCAAAAACTAAAATAGCGAATGATTGGCGTGAAGCTTACCGCAATTCTGATATATTCGCGACCTGTACGGTGTCTAACAAGCCTTATATTAACGAACAGCCTCCTGCTGGCATGCTCCTCCTCAACGTGTCATTGCGAGATTATATAGCTAGATATACGAGCCATTCTTGTAGATGATTGGGATGAAGTGTGTCGTGAGAATACAGATATTGAACAGTTGCATTTAGAGCACGGACTAACACGAGAAGCAACCTTCACACTTAGCGATATGGTTATGTCAAACCGAATGGCCGAATATGACGTTTCCGAATCTGTCTTCTTCAATCCCATGGGACTTGCTGCCTTTGATGTCGCTATCGCCGCTTACTACTTACGTGAGGCAGATCGTTTAGGTGTAGGTGTTGATCTTATATGATTTAAAATTGTTGTTACATGAAAAAAGAGTTCTTACTTTTGTAATGTTGATAGTTAGGCAACTAAAACTACTAAAGTAAGCAGCTCTTCGTTGAGCGTTCTTCAAACGTTCTTCATGACACTTAAGGTATGAAATTTAGCAATAAATAATAGATGCAAGTAAATTCTTAATTTTAAAAAGTGATTTCTACTACATAGGACAGAATTATAATTAAATATATTCATCTAACTTTGATTACAATGCTAGAATTTTCTATGATACTATTTCTTTGCGTACAACCATTTTTACAAAAAATTAATAGTAACTTCTGAAGGAGATATGTTAAGTGATTGATTATTTAAACGTATAATTAGATTGATCAACCTTATCCTCTTCATGCTGCTTGCCATTAAATGAAATAAAACCCGCAAATACGCAACTCAGTGTCTCTTATGACATCAAATTCACCTATCAAATTTACTATTTCTTGAACATGACAGACTCCAAAAAACAGTATTCCCAATAGATATGGATATAAATTTATCATTTTATTGCAAATAAAAAACCCTTCTACGAGAAGAGTTTGGGAATTCAAAACAATCAAAGCGGGTGATGGGAATCGAACCCACGCTATCAGCTTGGAAGGCTGAAGTTCTACCATTGAACTACACCCGCATAATAAGAAAATCGGGACGACACGATTTGAACATGCGACCCCCTGGACCCAAACCAGGTGCTCTACCAAGCTGAGCTACGTCCCGATATGGAGAAAGGTGCGCCCAGAGAGATTCGAACTCCCGGCCTTTTGATTCGAAGTCAAACGCTCTATCCAGCTGAGCTATGGGCGCTAAATCAAAAGGAAATGGAGCGGACGACGGGAATCGAACCCGCGACCCTCGCCTTGGCAAGGCGATGCTCTACCGCTGAGCCACGTCCGCAATACAAACAATACAATGGGTCATGAAGGGCTTGAACCTTCGACACCCTGATTAAGAGTCAGGTGCTCTACCAACTGAGCTAATGACCCATAAATAGCTGGAGATATAGTATATACACTATCGCCAACATCCAGTTCGTCTTTCTAAGGTAATATGGTGCCGTCGAGAGGACTTGAACCCCCAACCTACTGATTACAAGTCAGTTGCTCTACCAGTTGAGCTACAACGGCGCATCCATACAACTTCAAAAGATCTTTATGGTGGCTCGGAACGGAATCGAACCGCCGACACAAGGATTTTCAGTCCTTTGCTCTACCGACTGAGCTACCGAGCCAAATATGGTATTTATAACAAGAAAATGGCGGAACCGACGGGATTCGAACCCGCGATCTCCTGCGTGACAGGCAGGCATGTTAGGCCAACTACACCACGGTTCCACACTTTTTAATAAAAATGGTGCCGTCGAGAGGACTTGAACCCCCAACCTACTGATTACAAGTCAGTTGCTCTACCAGTTGAGCTACAACGGCAAATCTAACATTCATAACTTCAATAAAACTGGTGGAGGCTGAGGGGATCGAACCCCCGACCCTCTGCTTGTAAGGCAGATGCTCTCCCAGCTGAGCTAAGCCTCCGAATCTAGCATAACAACTTTATTATAATGGTGACCCGTAGGGGAATCGAACCCCTGTTACCTCCGTGAAAGGGAGGTGTCTTAACCGCTTGACCAACGGGCCTTAATGGCTCCCCGAACAGGGCTCGAACCTGTGACAACTCGATTAACAGTCGAGTGCTCTACCAACTGAGCTATCAGGGAATATGGTGGAGCCTAGCGGGATCGAACCGCTGACCTCCTGCGTGCAAGGCAGGCGCTCTCCCAGCTGAGCTAAGGCCCCATATTGGGATATAAAAAAATACATGGTGGGCCCTGGTGGACTCGAACCACCGACCTCTCCCTTATCAGAGGAACGCTCTAACCAACTGAGCTAAGGGCCCTAATCTGTACACCTATATATTCTAGGCAAAAAAAAACCACATAATTAGTGGTATTTCGCTTGGCGACGTCCTACTCTCCCAGGACCCTGCGGTCCAAGTACCATCGGCGCTGGAGGGCTTAACGGTCGTGTTCGGGATGGGTACGTGTGGAACCCCTCCGCTATCGCCACCAAACGTGCATTTGTGAAACAAATGCATTATCCAGGTTCAGCATAGCCATATGCTGTAAATCAAGTCTTCTTTAATCCGTTACTTGAACTTCATAAAGTTAATTTGATTCCCTGAAAACTAGATACGAATGAATTTGCAGTTCAAAACTTGCATTTGCTTCTGAAGCCTAAACTTCAGAATATTAGGATAAGCCCTCGACCGATTAGTGGTCAGCACCAGTCCTGTCTTCCGTTCCCCCCCCA
>NZ_LVJI01000021.1 GCF_001637225.1 Paenibacillus antarcticus | reverse complement strand
ACTTTTGGTTACAGGGCTTTTACCTTCTATGCCGGGCCTTTCCAGACCTCTTCACCTAACCCAATCCTTTGTAACTCCATGTGAGATGTCCCACAACCCCAAAGAGCAAGCTCCTTGGTTTGGGCTAATCCGCGTTCGCTCGCCGCTACTGACGGAATCACTATTGTTTTCTCTTCCTCAGGGTACTTAGATGTTTCAGTTCCCCTGGTCTGTCTCTACATTTCCTATGTATTCAGAAATGAGTGACTGCGTATTACCACAGCCGGGTTTCCCCATTCGGACACCCCCGGATCAAAGCTTGCTTACAGCTCCCCGAGGCAGTTTCGTTGTTCGCCACGTCCTTCATCGACTCCTAGTGCCTAGGCATCCTCCGTGTGCTCTTAGTAGCTTAACCATCATGCTCCTGTTTCTCGTCTGCTTCACCCGAAGGTTCTTCAGTCTCCAAACACTTGCATATCAATTAGCTTGTACTCAGTAAACTGAATACTCACTGCTACTTTTACACTTTGCTCAGTTAACAAGTTAACCGAACTAGTTAAAAAGAATGTTCGTTTCTTACTTGCAAATTCGTTCGTTATCTAGTTTTCAAGGATCAAAGTTATTTCTATAAATGAAACAACGTTTTGAAAGATTGCTCTTTCAAAGCTGAACA
>NZ_LVJI01000020.1 GCF_001637225.1 Paenibacillus antarcticus | reverse complement strand
TTAGTAAAGATTTTAAAAAGATCCAAGGATGGTTTGATACTTACGGATCTGGCCAAGTTAACATTCCAACGAAATAATCGAAATCACATTGTTAAATCAAGATTATTACTTACCAAGGTAGAACATCCCAATCAATTTAAAGCCTAAAAAGCTGCACCAACGAATTCGTTGGTGCAGCTTTTTAGTGTTATTACTTCAGTTTCGCTACACTCACAGCTATCTTCTCGATTTGCGCCTTGCTTAAGGAATGATCTTCTGATCTGATAGTCACGATCCGATCGTCAACTTTGAAGCCTAACATTGGCGTTTTATCAGGTGTATACCACTTCGCTTGAGTGCCATTTGATAGTGTAACAGGCTTGCTCTCATAACCATCCGAGTAATCTCTCGGTGAAACATTTACGGTCATATGATTAAATCTCAGGGTCACACCATCTTCTGAAGCACCCGTCTTCAAATAGGTATCTCCCTTAATCATCTGTTGTGGAGCATATGCGGTTTCGAAATGTTCGAAATTAGCAAACGCCTTCGTCATCTCTTTGATCTGCTCCTTGCTATACTTCACCTCTGTTACACTCACACTCACTTGCGGCGTCGTGGTTCCTCCAGATTGACTGGTTCCAATCAGCACCTGACCCGTCTTACTGTCATACTGAACCGGGACTTTCAACACATCCGCTAATGCTCGCACAGGTAGATAAGTTGTATTTTGATACGTGATTGGAGCAAGTTGTTTACCATTACTATCTGTTGGAGTATAAGTAGTCCCATTTACTTTCAACCCAATACTATGATTAAGATATGCCGTGATCTTCTGCATATTACTTCCTGCATAGACACCCGCAGCACCCGATACTGTCATTCCGATTACAACCAAAGACATCATAGACTTTCTGATTTTTAACATCATATTTTTCCCCGTTTCATTATTTCTTATTTAAAATCAATAACCTGTGTAACAATGATCGATTTCTTGTCTTCAATCGTGATGCCCAGCCGTTTGCCAGATGGGCTCCATGTCAGTGGATACTGAGGGTTGTAGGACATCCCAACTGGCGAGTAAGATGAACCCATGGGCGATACCTTACCCGAAGTGGAGTCGAAAATATACACGCCATTCATCCCATTCTTGTCCGTTGTATACACATCGAATGCAAGCCTTGATGAATCTGGTGACCAGGCTAAATAAGACATCAATTCGCCTTTTGCGATTTCAGAACCTTTCATATTACCTGCGGAATCGTAGATGAGTAGCTCAGTACCTGACTTGCCGGGAGCACTTACGGTAGTTACTGCAATATGCTTACTATCTGGTGATATCTCGAAGTCCCATACCCCCTCTACGAGGATGGATGGCTGTGTCTTCCCCGCCTCCAAACCTTTTAAGTTATTCTTCGAATCCGTATAGTAAATACGACCATCGCTCACAGTGAAGCGATTAAATATTTCATTAACATCTTTATCTTCAATTGCTAACTTTGTGGATGTACCATCCGTGGCAATTTGGCGTATATCGCCGCGTCCTTCCATAGAACCTGCTGCAAGAATGTACGTATCCTTATTCAACCAACCGCCCATTTCCATATAGTTATCGCCCTTTACGGCAATACTTTTACCTGTACTCAAGTCCTTAATGAAATTATCTGCCGTATACTTATCCAACCACTTCTGAATGAAGCTAAATTTACCATCCGGTGATAGGGTCTCTTTAACGATCTTTAGAGACGGCTGATGGTCCATTACATCTCGCTGTTCCTCAGTACTTAAGTCAACAATCGACGTTGTGTACGAATATTTCGGTTCCTCTGTATTCGTCCCAACTTTCAGTAATTTCGTTGTATTAATCCTAACCTCATTGTCCGAGAGCCAAGCTTCGATGTTTGAGCCTTCGAGTCGGTGAATTCGTTCTACAGCCAATTCTTGATTATCTTTCTGTGCAGACCCCGCTACAACTGTAAGCTTGCGACCACTTCCACCTGCTGTATTGCCTGAACTGACCTGAGCATCTGTTCCCGTCTGATTGTTACTCGGTGTAACCGTGGTGACCCTCTCATGGGAGGATTGGCAGGCAATCAATGTAACCAAAAGGGTCATAACTGACAACAGTTTCACACGATTCTTTCGATTTATGCGTTTCATACAAATCCTCCAGTGTTATCACTTCGATTAGGGAGCATATAGCCCGAATCTCAAGCAGCCTTGCGATGTTCTCCCTTCTTCAACTATCCCTGTTAACTACAGTATAGATTCGAGATATCTCGAAAATATATCTGACTTGTAAACAACTTGTAAACAATGTCCCCCTAAACATGTAGAAACGGCTACGCCGTCCTTCTCCAAGGACAGCACCCGTTTCAAAGGAATATAATAAAGCCCAGACTCCATATAGTCTGGACTTTCATGTATCGTCATCGTCCGTCTGTATTCAGATGATCCATTGGTAGTTTGATTTCAAAACGCGAACCGCTCGGTCCAGAACTCACGAGCCTAACTAAGCCATTCTGCTTCTCAGCTAGACTGCGCACAAGGGACAATCCGAGTCCCGTGCCTCCATGCGCCCTAGACCGATCACCGCTTACCGTATAGAAGGGATCAAATATCCTGCTGTGCGCTTCCATTGGAATGCCGATACCCGTATCCACTACTTCTATTACCATATACCCTTCGCTGTTTGAACCTTTCACCAAATGGTTAGAAAGGGTAACTGTTCCGCCAGGCTTGTTATATTTCACAGCGTTATCTAGTACATTAAGCACCATATGCATCATATTCTCCGGATCAGCCCATACCGTTCCTTCTCTTAAATGAGCTTCCATCGTGACCCCATGTCTTTCCGCCTTTATCTGAAGGCGGTTCACCGCTTCTTGAAGCAGTGGCAACACCTCAACAACTTTCGCCTTTGTCTCGAATTCATAGATATCCATGGACGATAACTGTAGCGCTATCTCTATCAGTCCATATAAGCGTTCCGCTTCCTTACCAATTTGCATTCTGGCTTCTTCCAATAGTGATGGATCATCACGATAGATCTCTAGGAGATCAGCATACGCTAGAATTGAAGTCAGTGGTGTCTTCAGCTCATGGCTAATATTACCGATGAACTGTTTCTGTTGCTGTTCCAACTCTTGTAATCGTACGATAGCGTCCAGTAACTTCAACTTTTCTTCCGTAAGCTGGCTGAGCGAGGTTGCGATACTTCCGCTCATCTCGTAAATTCCTTGAGCAAGCTCTCCCAGCTCGTCCCTTCTCTTTACCGGAGGAACAATGAGATACTTTCCTTCCCCAATCTGTTTAGCGGCATTGTTCAATTTCGCAATCACATTCACCTGGCGCCTGACATACAAGTATCCGATTAAGAATCCCGCTACTAGAACTGCTGCACCAGTAACAATGAATAAGTTCTGAATCCGTGAATAGAAGGCATATTGATCTGCAAGCGATGCATGAAATTGTACAGTCCCAAGTCGCTCATCTGCATTATATAGTGGAGCCAAATACAGCAGTTGTTCTCCTTCTGTTATATAGACAGACTGTCCCTTCGCGGTATATTCGAGCCCATCCTTAACATCTGTTCTAGCCTGAATCGGAAGTGAAGTGCCTGCGAACGAGCCGTCAGCTTTATATAGCGTGATCGCCATACCGCTCTGTGCACCCAGATCAACCGCTAGCCGCTGTGCGCTCCGTTGCATGAATAGATCTGGCGTTATTCTTGTTCCCGTCAGGAATTCCTGCCTCACTCTCAAATTAGCATTTGCCGATTCATGAGCAAATGACTGTTCCAAACGATTACGTTGATCCTCACGTATTCCCGCAAGCACCATGGTACTGAGCACAACCAGAACAGATGTAAGCAACAAGGCAAGTAGCAACGCTAGCTTGCCCTTTAAGCCTATGTTTATTTTTCTCTTCATATTATGTAGTCTCCGTACTTTTGTATCCAATGCCATATACCGTTTGGATCACTCCGTGCAGTTCACCCAGTTTCTTGCGTAATCTCTGCACGTGAATATCAACCGTACGTGTCCCACCCACAAAATTCATATCCCATACTTGCTCAAGTAACGCTTCTCTGGAATATACACGCTCAGGATTACGTGCCAGTAGCACAAGTAAATCAAATTCTTTCGGCGTAAGATCAAGCTGTTGCCCCTCCATGCGAACTGTGCGACTGAACAATTCTATGTTGAGGCTCGCCAGTTGAATCTCCTCTTGATTGCGGGACAATTGTCCTACGGCATCATTAACACGTCTACGCGATAATGCCTTCACTCTAGCCGTGATTTCCCGTATATCGAAAGGTTTCGTCATATAATCATCTGCACCAAGCTCTAGCCCTAACACTTTATCTACAATATCATTCTTAACGGTCAATAGAAGAATCGCCGGTCGTTGTTGTCGATCTGCAAGCTTACGACAGACATCATATCCACTGAGTCGTGGCATCATCACATCCAGCACCATCACATCAGGCTTGAATATTTCTACTCGATCAAGAGCCTCTTGCCCATCTCCTGCCGTTTCTACCGTATATCCTTCTCTGCGAAGCGCATAAGCTAAGGCGCTAGCAATGCTAACTTCATCATCTACTATGAGCACTTTCGTCATGGATTAATCCTCCTTCACTTGTTATAGGATTGATTATGAAACCCTGACGCACTTATCTTGACTATTTCGTCATCGTACTGCAAGTATAAATTAACCTGACCTATAATATCAAAACACAAATAACCATGACTTCATTAGGGCGCTTCTCACTAGAATAAATATATCTATTTATGTCACAGTAGAGCAAAAAAGAGCTGTCGATTAGACAGCTCAGGAACGAGGTGAAAGAACCATATTTCATTTAAATCAACTTATGCGCATACCATTTATCCCCTTTGAATCGTAATCCAAAGATCAATCCACGAACGCCCCATTCAGCAACCATAGCTACCCATACACCCATAATACCGAAACCAAGTGTAATCCCTAAAATATACCCTAGTATGACGCGGAACGCCCACATAGATAACAGCGAAGTGATCGACGTATATTTCGAATCTCCAGCTGCTCGTAAGGCTGAAGGTAGAACGAAGCTAAATGACCATAATAAAGGTTGAGCAATTGATATTAACAATGTAAGTGCAAAAATCGAAGGTATAATGTCTTCTGGTGGAGAGAACAATTTCACAATCAATGGGAACAATGGCAATATGATTAACGTTACGATCACGAAGAACACCGTGGAAAGTCCGAGAAAAGATTTAATGAACTTCCTTGCATCCTCAACGTTCTTTCGCCCGATACACTGACCGACAACCGTTACGACGGCAACGCTGAGTGCACTCCCCCCGATCTGAAATAATAGTGATATCGAGCCGCTGATCGCGTTCACTGTCATTGCAATCGTCCCTAACTGAACAATAAACGTCTGCGTCAATAGTTTACCGCCATTGAAAAACATCTGTTCTGCTGCAAATGGAATCCCAATGAACATAATTTTCTTTAGAATCGAAAAATTCAATCTTAGTGCATTTCTTAATTTGAAACCTAACGTATGATTATATTTCGTCAAATAGATCAACGAAGTAACCATTCCCAATACTCTTGCTAGAATCATCGAGATCACTAGCCCCATGACACCCATATCAAAAATACTGATTAACACGATATTTAAACATAAGTAAGTTATATTCATTATTAGTGATAAACCCAAGCACGCTTTGGTCTCTGCAACCCCGCGAAGTACGCCACTCACTGCTTGAAATATCGCTATAAATGGATAAGAGATACAACTACCGATAAGAAAAATCTTTGCATTGTTAAATACTTCAGCATCCGCATTGCCAAATAGTAAATTTAAGGTAGGTGTATGGAACACGATAACGAACGTACTAATCAGCACGGATAACATGGCAACTGCAGTTATGGCTTGCGAAGCAGCTTTCGCTACCATCTCTTGATTCCCACTACCTTTATATTGCGCCACAATGACCGTACCACCTGTCGCCACCGCGACAAATACATTAATCAAGAAAATATTCAGCGAATCTACCATACTCACAGCACTAACTGCTGCAATCCCCGAGGAACTTATCATCGCAGTATTCAGCAAGCTCATCAGAATAATAAAAGCTTGGTCTACAAAAATGGGAATAATGATTGCAATAATTTGTTTGTAATCCATCGAGTCCCCAGTAAAATACTTGTTTAGCAAAAAAACTGTTTTAAGTTTAATATTCGGTCTTCGTATATTCACCGTATCATCTTCTTTGCCTGGAATATGTCGAGATTCATCGTTTAGGGTCGAACTACTTTGCATATTATACCACTACTATACAAAGAGTGCTGTGAAGAGTGTTACGCCAATAATCTCGTAGGTAATAACAAAAACGGCTACATTTTTTTCAAAATGCAACCGTCCTAATTAAAGCGTCATGGATCGTCCATTCCTAGCTAAATACTCTTCTTTTTCCTTATAATCGGGCATTATGCTACCCACACGTCTCCAAAATGATCGATCATGATTCATATGCATCAGATGACATAGTTCATGAATGATCACATAATCTATCACTTCAATTGGAGCCATGGCCAGACGATAATTAAACGTTATTTTTTTATCTGCACTACAACTACCCCATTTGGTATTAGACTCCACGATCTCAATTGATTTAGGGGGCTTTACACCCAATTGTGTTTGATAATTTTTGATTCGTTCCCCAATAATCTTCTTACAGCTTGCGAAATAGAACTTCTTAAGATTTTTTTGTAGTTCTTCTTCTTGTAATTCATGCGTCTCGATTAATTCATTAAGCGAGCACTCTTTGCCAAGATAAAGGAACTTGCCCTCATCTTCGTACTCTCTCGTATTGTGAGCTTCTTGAACTAAAGCAATCTGACGTGACTTCTCTAGTATCCACTTGCCTTGTTGTTGCACAGCTCTAATAATACTCTGTTCACTTGCATCGTTAGGAACTTTAGCCGTAACGAGCCCTGCCGCATCCAT
The DNA here is from genome assembly GCF_001637225.1 of Paenibacillus antarcticus. Taxonomy (GTDB): domain Bacteria; phylum Bacillota; class Bacilli; order Paenibacillales; family Paenibacillaceae; genus Paenibacillus_AQ; species Paenibacillus_AQ antarcticus. Next base: position 86,208 of record NZ_LVJI01000020.1, on the reverse strand, counting down.
ATGAATCGTAATCTTCGTTCTATGACCATATTGAACATTATATTCTATAATATTATTTTCAATTTTAATTTTCATAAACACCATCGTTTCTGTAAGGTTATTTCTAGATTCCCAATCTTATTTTATTTTATTTTGATAACTTATTCATTTACAACTCTACTTTTTGCTTTACCACTAAGCATACTTTTATTATACAGCATTAACTGGTTTTTTTCACAAAACAGAAAAGACTTCTACACATTCGTAGAAGTCTTTCTTCATGACTAGTATACTCGGTAATTACCGGTGTCTTGCGTATGTACAGGCTGATCATGTATGACCATTCTATCACTAAGAGGTAGCTAAGTATCGAACGCTCTGGATCCTTCGTGTAATTGAATCCCTCACGATTAAACTTTAATTATTGATCCATCCCGCTACTCCCCAACATAATAGAATGACATGTCATGAATGGAAGGCAGACCTTCCGTCTTCGTAACGGTGAGAATTACACCTTGAACTTTAATTGAAGGAATCCGAATAATCGCCTTATGTCCAATATTTTGTCCTTCATATACCGTAAACGGCCGCTTCGTTTTTTCGGTAATAACACTGATTTGAAAGTTACGGACATGTTCTCCAAGAGTTAAATCTTCTTGAATAACAATATGGTCAAGCAGATGTGGATGCGTCGGCTCATAAATCCATTCCAGTTTGTTCTGCATACATTGTTTCAACGTTGCAATAGGATTCTCAAATCTTCTACGAATTTCCTCTCCCATCGCTTGTAAATGACTAGCGTCTTTAGTCGGTAGTAATCCTTGTCGATCTGGACCAATATTCAGCAATAGGTTAGCGCCCCGTCCTACGGAATAATAGTATAAGCCCATAAGCTGGTCTAGACTTTTGACGGTGTGCTCATCATTATCGCTATAGAACCAATTCTCACGCATCCGTACATCACATTCAGCTGGTAACCACAATTGTTCACCTAACACTTCCTTCTGTTCGGTTAATATAGAAAATTCGGTCGAATCCACAACATTCCAACAAGGAAGTGGCGCAATTCCATCCTCATTCCCTACCCACCGAAAATCAGGATCTCCCATATTAAAAATGGATATATTCGGTTGAAGACGGCGAATTTCATCGATAATTCGTACCCAATCATATTCATGATCTTCAGAACCGCAGCCGTCGAACCAAAGGATATCTATGTCTCCATAGTTACCTAACAACTCTGTAATTTGATTAACGAAATAATCATCGTAAGCCTTTGCATTCTGATATACACCTGCAGACCCGTCAAATGGAGAATAGTATAATCCAGGTTTCATATCATATTTACGACAAGCATCCATGAACTCCTTAACGACATCCCCTTTCCCCTCTTTCCATGAGGATTGCGCTACGGAGAAGTCCGTGTACTTTGAAGGCCAGTTAGAGAATCCATCATGGTGTTTAGCCGTTAATACGGCATACTTCATTCCAGCTTCTTTCGCAGTACGTATCCATTGCTCACAATCTAAATGGATCGGGTTAAATACAGATAGGGACATTTCTCTGGTATCAAAATCAACATAACCTTCATAAAAAGTTCTCAGACCAAAATGCACAAACAAGCCGAACTCCCATTCCTGGTAGGCGAGTTGTTTGGGGGTAGGCTTTATCATCGAATTGACTATCATAAGAGCACCTCATTCTCTCTATCTTGTATTTGTACGATACTCACCGGTGCTAACACCCGTATATCCTTGAAGTTTTTATGAAATCCTGATAGCCCCGAAACTCCAGGAATGTGTCCGCAGCCTGATCCACGCTAAACGTCTTTAACCCGGATTCATTTCAATGTAAGCGCATACCTTTTATTTATAGATATGCGAAAGAACTGCGGCAGGTTTCCGGCCCATAATCAGCTGTTTGCCGTCCGAATACCCCTCTTGGCGTCCGCCCAACTCATGTATGAGCACAGTACGCCAGTATACAATCCGCTGCTGTTGATCCTCATCACGGATTGCATTATACAGCTCCTGTGGATCATGAATCAGTACAAAAAACTGCTCTTCACCCGATTGCGAATACCAGATTGTGTTAGTTGGCGATTGTAATCGACCATTGTTGGTTATTCTGCAACTGATCGTCCCATTGAATCACTTGACCGCTTGGGCTAGTGGACGCACCACTTACATCTGCAGCCTTCAAGCTATTTACGTTCATCATTTTGAAGGTTCCACCCGCTGTGGCTTGCAATGACCATTGCTGGGACAAGCTATCAACGATGCTCGATTGTACAAGTTGATTACCCGGTATCATCGTTCCAGTAGCGACATCTAATGCTTTGCCGCTATACCTATTAATGATTTGGTAGTATCCATTACCGATAGGCACGAACTTCCATTGCTGATTCCATCCGCCGTTATCCGTATATTGAATAGCTGGGGCTCCATCGGAAGTAGATTGACCACTGATATCTAATAATAAACCGCTTTTCAAGTTTTTGATCTTGTACCAGGTATTCTGAGTCACTCCAGTGAAGCTCGAAGGAGTGCTAAACGCACCTGCAGTGGCATCCAGGTTCCATTGGTCGAAATATCCATAACTCAGTATGGTTCCCTCAATTTTGAGTGGCAACCATATATATCGAGAATCTTGCAGATTCGAAGGATTCCAGCGATCTGCCATGTATAGATAAGTCATACCGGTTGTGCCTTGAATTGGCAACACAAACGTGGATTGTGACTGATAATTATTACTATTCCCCACTGTCTGCCAGTCAGACCATGCACCCGACATAGATGTTGCGCTGACGTATTTCTGAATGGTCGGCGTCCACCCCTTTTGTCTGGATGTCAGGATGAAATACTTCCCGTTATCCTTCACAACTGCCGGCGCTTCCAGGTAGACATCATTCCATTGATAGACTAGATTGGTAACACTCAAATAATCCGAACTTAATTTGAAAATAGCGAAATTCGCATTGACATCTGTCGCACCTATCAAATAGGCCGTTCCATCCGTATCTTTCCAAATTGTCATATCTCGAATCTCATGATCAAGCGGTCGATAGGAGCCATGATAGGTCCATGGGCCGGTAATAGATGAACTAGTAGCTACGCCAACTTTTGCATCACAATAGCAAGAATCATCAATATGCATATACATCACATACTTGCTGGTGCTGTCATTGTAAATAATTTTCGGTCTTTCGACGATTCGGTCCAACGTTAAGTCACCTGTGGACTGGGGAGTCAAAGCTTCCCCTTCATAAGTGAAATCCGCGAAATTCGTTGTCGAATAAAGACTAACGCCCCTAAATCGTCCACTATCCGTGATGCCCGTCTTATTCTCACCTACCCAGTAATATTTGTTCCCAACCTGGATCATCCCACCACCATGAGCCTGAATCAAATTCCCAGATGTATCATACCACTTTATGCCTGGAAGAATCGTTTTACTCGCCGCCATTACTTCGGTAGGGATGATCATTGCTGCCATTAGCAACACGACCACCATCCATTTGAAAGACTTTGTTATGGACATATCCTATTACCTCCTCCATTTTTCTAACGATTAAGCGCTTACAAAAATAGTGATACTTACCTCTCACTCCACATCATTCTCCTTCATCTCGACTCTTCTTCATATCACCCCCTTACAGATACAACCGATCACCCCTTCTTGAATTATGAAGATCGAAATTCTCCAGCGCTGACTCCGGTATACTGCTTAAACTTTTTGTAAAACCAATCGATATCCGTATACCCTACCTCAAGTCCGATGCTGTAAATTTTGTTGTTGGTATTTCGCAGATATGTCTTTGCTTTCTCCATTCTGACCTTCATTAAATATTCATTGAAGGATATACCCTCCTCCGATTTGAAGAGCCTCCCCAAATAAGTCGGATTCATATACACCTGCTCAGCAATTTGCTTCAAGCAGATTTGCTGGGCGAATTGCTCATGGGCTAGCTTCTTAACTGTTTCTATCGTTTGTGATGCTTGCGGCTGTTTTCTGTTATTTAGGTGCTCCGCGACTAGTAGACACCTCTCCTCTACCAGCAGAAACAACTCCTCCATCGTCTTGGCTTCCATGATCATTGTGAAATCTTGCAATGGCGTGGCAAAAACAGTATTGAGGCTATTACCATTTTCTTTCACAACACGGTACAAATCTACGAACATTTCAAGTGCTAACGCTTTCATCGATTCTTCGGAATGGCAGCGGATCAATTGGACCCAACGATCTTCTAATAGTTGACTGGCTTCCATAGTGTCATTCCATTTTAGCGCGTCAATGATATGTGAAATGTCGCGTTTCGTGACCGAATCCTCCAAGTCAGACAGGTTGGATGCTTCCCCCGATAGAACACTATTCTTGCCAAAAAGAAACCGCATGTCCAACATTTTATCCGCTCTATGAAAAGATTCAACTACATTCTGTAAAGTATACACAATACTACCGACACCGATCGTAACAGGTACTTTTGCAAATAGACCTATGCATTCCCGCATTTGTTCAGCTTGTTCTCTCACATACTCATCAGATAGTCCATCCCGTTGTCCTATTAGCAACACACCAACATGATCATGATCTTCCTCAAATGCATATCCTTGAGCTCCAATAACATCCTCAATAATATTCCTTACAGCAAAGCGCTTCAGCAAAACATCTGATTCCATTAACCGATTGTCGAGGGAATCCATAAATTCCATATGCACTTTGAATGCACAGAATGCACTATTAGGAGAGCCCGATATACCCACCAAAGGAAAATGTTCAACAACGTCTTCTGCACGAATCAATGCATGTGTCCACTTTTTCAAGATTTGATCTCGCATAGCTTGCACACCGTGATACAGCTGTTTGTCGATCAATTGCAGATGCTCAATTTCCAATTTAATATTTTGCAAAAGCGGCAAGAATTCATCCTCTTCTACAGGCTTTAACAAATAATCCTTCACACCGTATTCGAGGCACCTTTTAACATATTCAAATTCTGCGTAGCCACTCATCATTATGATAGGAATTCGGGAGAACTTTCTGATTTCCTTAACCAGTTCCAACCCATCCATTACAGGCATTTTAATATCGCTGATCACTAAAGAGAAAACTTTCGAGTTCAAAAGCTCCAAAGCTTGCTTGCCGTTTGCTGCCTCTCCCGCTATCTGAAAGCCATACTCGTTCCAATCCAGTAAATACTTCAGAGTCTTTATGGCCCCTGGTTCGTCGTCAATCAACAATACCTGATGCATCGGAGATTCCTCCTCTCATAGCGTATGGTAAGCATGCTGTCACCACCGTCCCTTTGTCATCCGAGCTGTCGATTTGCAGCCCATACTCCATCCCGAATATTTTTTGAATGCGATCTTGAACATTTCGAAGTCCTATATGCTTTGAATCATGCATGTCTATTCCCTGATTCAATATCTCCTTAATTTCATTCAGACGATCCTTGGGAATACAAGGGCCATCATTCTGAACGATCAACTGGTAGTTGTACTCATCGACGATTCGTGCGTAAATCGAAATAGTCGTTTTTTGCTCGTAGTTTTCTACCCCATGTACGACGGCATTCTCTACAAGTGTTTGTAGGATCAGCTTCGGCACCTTCATATCCATGAGGTTCTCCGGAATTCTGATGTCACTGGCCATTCGTTCGCCAAAACGGAAGCGCTGTATGTTTAAATACGTATCCACAATCTCAATTTCATCAGATAGAGGGATCATTTGGCCACTTTTCCCTAATAGATGACGAAATGATTTGGCAAGCAGCTTCACCATTCTGGCATTTTCCCGGTCCCCTTTCTCCAGCAGGTTCCCGCATATCGCATTCAGAACATTGAATAAGTAGTGTGGATGGATTTGGGTTTGCAGTGCGTAAAGCTCACTTTCTTTTGTCTTGATCTCTAATTCCTTCTTTTGAATAACCATTTCATATCCATCGTGAATGAGACGCTCCATACGCCTTACCATGCGGTTATAAGCTATCGTTAGAATGCTAGCTTCATCTTTCCCCTTCACGGAGGTGAGGATCTGGAGATTATCAAGATTCATTTGTTTCATCTTATCCGTCAGTATGCTCAATCGCTTCGTAAATCCATAGGATATGCTGAAGATGATAACAGCGAAAAGAAGGAGAAAGACAATAAATAGAATAAGCGTAAAACGACGCATTTCATTGACTTTAATCGCGAGCTCATCCAAAGGTGTCAGTGAAGCTACCCTCATGCCTCGAACACTATATCGCGAGTTAATCGTTTGGAAGGTAATAAGATAGGATTGATCGTCAATCAAGGCAATTTGGCTTTCGGATTCATCCTGTTGATTATCATGAAGAAATGGGTAGTCCTGCAGTTTCATTCCCACGACATTCTGCCGAAAGCTGTCCATGATCGCAGTTCCATCTTCCAGAAAAACGATGAATCGTGTCCTCTTACTCTCTTTCGCTATCAAATTATATATCGTTTGCATATTGATATCTAACGACACGAACAATCGAGCATCTGTCTTATATTTATTCAATCTTTGCGTCAATCTCAGAAAGTTCAGATGATAATACTCATCTTCTCCTTCGTATGACCAATAATTGTTTAATTTGTTATTGATCATCATTTGATACCAGGAACTTTGTTTCATATCATTATTAATCAGTTTGACATTGGGAAATTGATAGGTTGCATTCTCGGTAAAGAATGTCATTCGAAATATATTTCTAGAGCCTGTTATCGATTTGGTGAAAGGGCTCAAGTAATCATCATAGGATTGTTGAGTATCAGCAAAATCAGAATATATCGTAAGCATCTTGGCTTGTAAGTCTTCATTTAGAAATAAAAAATCCGTGACCTGTTCATAGGATTGTAATAAACTATCAATATTTTGAGTGAACTGGGAAGTGGAATGTACCGCGTTTTCTGATATTTTCTCGAATACGAACTGATTATAAGATCTCAGGATATAGTAAATTAAACAACCCAAAAAGAGAGCCACAACAATCATGGTAAGCAGAAAGAAACTAGTTCTTATTTTCATAACTTTTGATCACCGTCCTGTCATTCCTTTGCATCTCTTCATTATAATACAAAGGGCCAGGAAATGAATTATACCGGCCCCATCTTTTTCAATTATTCTCTAATGCTCAAATATAAGCTACTATTGACCCATGGCTTTGTTGTACTCGTCGACAACTACTTTCCATGCTTTGTTATACATTTCCTCCAATTCTTTCTGTCCGGAAGATTCGATTAATTTCTTGTACTTTTCCCAATCTTTGTCGAAATTCTTGGACATCACTAGCTTAGGTGATTCACGATCCCATACTTGCTGAATTCTCTTGGAAAGGGCAGCAGCGCCTTCTGGTTCTGCGATTTGCCACAAGAATGAAGGAACATATTCAAGTGGTGGCAAGAAGTCGGCCCAAGTATCTTTTTTGTAAGCAGCAAGCACTTCTTTCGTCACATCATCATATCCACGTATCATATACTCTTTGGTCAATGGCGTTGCATAATCTCCATCATCCAACTTAGCTCCATGCCCGAAGGAGAATCGATTATAGTTATTCCCAAGCCCTTGCTTCCAATTATAGTCGGAATCGGCGGCCATCTTTTGGATGATTTCATCGCTTCTAAAGCGTTTCCCATCCTTGATTTCATAATCGACGCCTTCAATCCCCCAGCTGATCAACTTCTGTCCTTCATCTGTAAATAAATAATCAATAAATTGAATGACACGTTCCGGATGTTTGTTATTCTTCGATATCGCCCAGTTGTTATTGGACCAAGTTGGTGTAAATGCATTAGAATGATCCTCTACATTTGCATCGAATAGAATTGGAAGCTTCGCATATTGACGGTTAAGATTGCCTGATGACTTAATCGAACTCTCTGGCGCTGATAAGAACCACTCAGGATAATATCCAGCTAGGATGCGTCCTTGTGCAATTTTGGATGGAGCCGTATCGTAAGTGAGCGTGAAGATTTCTTTATCAAGCAGACCCTCCGCATAAAGCTTATTCAAGAATTGATAGTACTTTTTGCTATTGTCTGAGACAAGGTTCAAATGTACTTGATTCTCGCTGTCAATGATGAAATTCCCATGGTCAGGCTGTCCTCCTGCACTAAGAGTTGGGTTATTGTATACAAAGTTAGATCCAATACCAGAAAACGGGATGGTTGGCTGACCATCGATCGTCGGATGTTTCTTATAATACTCAAATAACACATCGTAAAGTTGATCTAAGGTCTTAATCTCTGGATATCCCGCTTCCTTCAACACCTCGTATTGAATTGCAAAATTCGCCTGTGAATTTGCTGGTGTTTCTGTGGCCGTTTGAACGTTGTACAATGAATAGATATGTCCATCGGCATCTTTTAACAAGTTATAGAACTTCCCGAATTTCTTTTTGATATTCGGACCATACTGCTCAATTAAGTCTTCAAGAGGCATAAGCGCACCAGCATCCCGATATTTACCGAGGACTCTTGGTTGAAGGCTCAAGACTTCCGGGTAATCGCCAGAAGCTAACCACAGATCATACTTTTGTTGAGCAACATCGGATCCCCCAATGATTGGGATATACTCAAATGAAACGCCTGTTGTTTCTGTCAGCTTTTTGGAAATGGGCGTGTCCCATCTCGCTTGGGGATCTGTAGTGTTAATTTTGAACGTAATGGCTTCTGGTGTAGATGGTTTGTCATCGGTCGTTGATACTGGAGTGTTGGTCTCTGTTGTACCTGTCAGATCGTCCTCTTTCTCACTCTTACTGCATCCTACAATGAGTAGTACAATAAGTAATACCGACATGAATAATCCTAGCTTTCTTTTCACATTCGACACCCTTCCCCTTATTATTTATCATCAAAGACAATAGATTGCCTTGCGATAACTATTCCTTCATGGCTCCCAAGGTAATACCTTTGACGAAGTATTTCTGTAGAAATGGATAGACTAATAAAATCGGCAGCGTAACAATGATCGTCAACGTTGCTCGAATAGATTCCGGGCTCGTTGTATTGACTAACGTTGCATCAATATGACCCGTGGACGAAGCACTACCTGTAACTTGACTAATGGATTGCATTAATATTTTCATAAGTTCGAACTGAAGCAGTGATAGATTCTGTGATGTGTTATATAAATAATTGTCGAACCAAGAATTCCAATGTCCAACAGAGATAAATAAAGTAATGGTTGCGATAACCGGCATGCTTATCGGCACAAGTACGCGGAATAGAATCTGGAAATCACTTGCACCATCTATTCTAGCGGATTCAGATAACCCTTCAGGTAATTGGTCAAAGTAGCTACGAACGATGAGAACGTTGAAGGCACTGATCAATCCTGGAAGAATATATACTAGAAATGTATCGGTCAAATGTAAATCCTTGATTAGTATATAGAAAGGAATCAGCCCACCGCTCACATACATGCTCATGACCATGACCAACGTGAGTATTTTGCGAAGCTTATAATCCCGTCGACTAAGTGTATACGCTAGCATTGTTGTCATAAACACGGATAGTAGAGTTCCAATTACGGTCCGCAACAAGGAGCGAACAGCGGCGGATAATAGCTGAGGGTTCGAGAAAACGATTTCGTAATTGCTTGTTGTCCAAACTCTTGGAAGGATTCGAATGCCTCCCTTGACGGTATCTAGCGACTCATTAAGCGATATGGCCATGAGATTCAGAAATGGATATAACGTAATGATGCCGATCAGCAACAGGAAGCTATAATTGAAGATATTAAATAGGACACTGCTTAAAGGTCTTCCCCTCAAAATGGTTCCTCCCTTCTAGAATATTTTACCTTGATCTAATTTTCTTGCCAGGAAATTGACGGACAATACAAGAATAATACTGACAATCGATTTGAAAATACTGATCGCCACCCCTAGAGAGTAGTCGCCAATACTAAAGGCATAATTCATCGCATATAGGTCGAGTACCTGGGAATATTCAATAACAAGGTTACTTCCTAACAAAAACTGAGATTCAAATCCACTGGATAATATCCAACCTGTATTTAATATCAACAGCATCATTGCGGTCGGTATTAAGCCGGGAATAGAGATATGCCGCATCTTGCTGAACCTTCCTGCACCATCAACTGAAGCGGCTTCATATAGTTCGGTATTAACCCCTCCTAGTACAGCCAGATAGATGATTGTACTCCAGCCCAACTCCTTCCATAGGCCAGCAAATGTATGGATCCACCAGAACCATTTGCCCTCGGCCATGAAGTATATCGGCTCATTAATGATTCCTGCTGTCATAAGAAGTTCGTTTATAAAACCTCCATCCGGAGAAAGTCCCACCAAGATAATATTAGCTATGACGATCCAAGATACGAAATGCGGAATGTAAGTGATCGTTTGAATCGTGCGTTTGAACAATGAGAATTTAACTTCATTCAACAACAATGCAAGTACAATCGCACCAACGAAACCGGCACCAAGACTCATGATACTCATCACCAACGTGTTCCTCAGAACCTCATAGAAAATAGGGTCTTTGAACAACGTTCTAAACGTATCCAATCCAGTGAATTCGCTTCCAAATACCCCCTTGGCAGGAGAATACTTCTGAAAGGCCATTATCCAACCCCACAAGGGAACGTAACTGAACAATATCAGAATCAGCATCGCAGGGATCGACATGATGATTAACTGGTATTGGGATTTAGCAGTGGATAACCATCCTTTTGAGGGCTTTTGAATTCGAGTGGAAGTCTTAATTACTCTCTCTATTGTTCTCACCTCCTTCGTTTCCTTTATTTTGCATGCAAAAGAGTACAGAAACAACCGGATGCACGATAGGAGAACCCCTGACAAACCATACATGTGGAGCTTAATATTGCAAACAGCACAAAATCTAGAGTGAAGGAACACCCAACTGATGACCTGAATCCCTGTGTAAGAATAGTTCTCATCACCCTCATAAGAATTTCTATTCAAGACAACAAAGATGAAGCAGGAGATATTGAACAAAATGAATACAATTATTATACCAACGGCTTGTGTATTTCATATTTACAAGTTTCTAAGCCCCCGGAACAAAAGCAAATTTTGTTAGCGTTAAACATAGCTAGGGAACAAGGCTTTACAGTGGTAGAACGGTATATTGACATTGGCATTAGCGGTTCAGGCATGAAAAATTGAGCCGAGATATTAGGGTTGCTTGATGACACTAAAAACAAGAAATTTGATATGGTTATCCCTAAGTCCGTTTCACGTCTTGGACGAACTACTCTTATCAGTCTGCAATTAGAGAACTTACCTTTGCGCTTAATCTTACCAGAGGATATCTATGATACTGAAACAAGCAAGAGTTGGATTATGTTCAACCTAAAGGCTGTACTTGCAGAGAAAGAAAACTCTAATCTATCTGAGCACATTAAACTAGGACTCAAAGCTAGTGAGTGAGAAGGGACGCGCAGTGTGTCGTTATCGCCCTACGGCTCACTGTCAATCCCGTAACCAAAAGGCTTGAGATTAGGCTCCTATTGTGAAGGAGATTTTCAGACTCTATTTACATGAAGGTTGGTGAATGTTTAAGATCTGTAACCTTTTCATGAGAGGAGCGACTCCAACACCTATAACTACGACTGGTGCGGCTAACAGTCGAACCAAATGGCATCAAAACACTGTAAAGGGTAGCCTGAACAATCCAATTTACACGGGAAAGATAGTCTTCCATCGCAAAAGAATTAAAGAGAGTTGTCAAAGAATTAACCCGACTTGACCAACACTTTGACACGTTGCTAGGTCTTCACGTTGAGGAAGCTAAAGGAGATTCGTTCGATGAGCGTAAAAGTGAAATTAACCCACTGAAAGGTCGTCCTCACACGTCCTTTGGAAGCATAGAAGAGGAACGAGACTACTTGAAAGCACAGATGGACTACTTAAAAAAGCGGTATCCAAATCTAGTAAAGGAGAAGCCCCATCAAAAAATGGTCACCGATATTACCTATATTTCCGACTGAACCAACTTTCATTACTTATCCGTCATTCAAGATCTATTCAATAACGAGATTGTCGCTTGGTTGTCCAAGCGTAACGATGTCCAACTCGGGCTTGATACCGTCAAGCAATGGACAAGAAAAAGAGACATGTATTGGAAGCCGTGCTCCATTCGGATCAAGGCTTCCAATACATGTCTCAGGCATACAACACACGATTAGAGGCATTCGGCGTTAAAGGCAGCCACTCTCGCAAAGCAACGTGCCTCGATAATGCATGCATCGAATTCTTCTTTTCGCATCTCAAGACATTGAAGCTGTACCTCAATCAGCGTAATTCAGGAACGGAAATTCAGCAAGCTGTAGAAGAATATATTTACTACTACAACTACCACCGTTTTCAAGCCAAATTGAAAGAGCGCGCACCGATAGAATATCAATCCGCGCTGGTAGCTTAGCTTTTTTCATCTGTCTTCTTGATAGGGGTATGACCACCTTGTTGAAACATTTACCTTTCAATGTCCCTCGCGATATATTACTACCACACACTCCACATGTGTGGAATGCTCATTATTAATAAAAAGGAAAGGAGCGACTATGGTCTAGATTACTCAACCGTTGGCTGTGCAAGGTTCCATATTTAATTAACTGCTACTCGGAAGAACGTCCGAATTCACAAGCGATTCCCGACTGGAATAAGCTTTCCCTGCTTCCCGTAGTACCAGTAATCCAATGAATAAGGACATAACACCAATAATGATCAGCAGCGCCCCTAACTCCTGACTATAGGCTGTTAGCACCCCATCCCTTAAAGCCATCCCGCGTATTAGTCGATTAAGCCAGTTCAATGGTAATACCCATGCAGAAATTTGAAAGGGCTCTGGTAACGCAAGTGGCGTCAACTGAATTCCAGTAGCAAGAAACGATGGATAGACTATGAAATTAGTTCGTGAATTGACTTTGGACAAGTCTTTGGCGGAGTAACCAATTAACAGACCCATAAGTGACAAGGCCAAGGCATAAACAAGTAGTGGAATAATAAAAAGATAAGGCTCCGCTTCAAACCGCATCCCCCCCACCTGCTTCAATAATCCATAGCATAAGAGCAGTGAAATAGAACTCATGACAGCGTAAGGTACACTACGAATCCAAATATGATAAGGTGACTTTCCGTTTGCAAAGAGCTTCCCTTCGTGACGCAGACGAGGTACAATCGCACCCGCTGCGCTTGTTGTAATCATCAATACCACAATATTCACAAATCCAAGAACCATAAAGCCCACATAACTTGAGGTCGGATTAAACAACATCCGTTGCTGAAGTGACAAGGGAGATGCAAGCCCTTTAGAAGTTTGTCCATCCATCCCTTTTTGGATCAGACGGGTCATAGAAAGTGTCATATTTTCGGTTTGAATGACTTCCTGAATCGCGGTCCGTATGCCAGTAAGCCCTGAGGGCATCGTATTATCCATTAAGATGCCGATATTCGCAGATATCTCCTGCTGCTGAAGCAGCTCCAACTGTTTGGGAAGCATGATGACGGCTACAGCCTGCTCATTAGCCAATAATATTTCTGGGTTCAATCGGCTCGCGTATACATTGGTGACGTTCATGTATGGGGAAGCATTGATCTGTGTGATCAGGTGCCGTGAGTACGAGCTATGATCCTCATCAATAACAACAACAGGCGATTCACTAATTTGATTCTGTGAAAACATGAGTCCAAAAAATAGTGCCGCGACAAGCGGGCCTATAAAAATTAGGCGAGAATACGTACTGCGCGATACGTACTCCCACTCGTCAATCAGTGATTTCATCAAGTTTCACCTCCGCTGTCATACCCGGAAGTAGATCAGCAGCATTCGAATCCATAGATATGCGTACAAGAAACATACTTAAATCTGCTTGCCCTTTTTCTCGTGACATGCGCAAGCTTGCAAATTGAGGAGCAGCTGAGATCGAAGTAACAACACCAGTCACCTCTGCTTGTTTATCCAAATATGGAAAATGAACTCCAATGTTTTGGTTAACCTCAAGCTTTTGGATTTCAGTTTCCTGTATGTAGAGGTCTGTATAATAGTTGTTTTTTTGCAGAACCGCCATCGGCGCTCCTTCCTGTACTTGATCACCTTGCTTAACAACAATCCTGTTGATCAATTCGTCATATGGCGCGAGTATATCTACTTCTCTCCCTTCCACTGATTTAACCTTAAATAGTACCTCTCCTGTTATTCTTAGAATCGCTTAGAGCCACGCCGACCTCTACAATCGAACCTGGACTCTCTGATACACTATTGTCATTTGTTCTGCCTCAAGCACACCTTATTTCCTGCTCTCAGCCTGACTGACAGCATCCTTACCTTTAACTGTAAGAAGCGAACCTCCAACAATAAGCGCTATCGCAATCCCGATATAAAAACCTACTTTTATCTTCATCATTCACTTTCTACCATTCCTATTCAGCATCATTTTTCTGACCGCATTGTCGGCAGCCTCCATAATGACTTCTCCCAATGTGGGATGGGGGTGAATCGTCATAGCCAAGTCCTCCACAGTTGCTCCCATCTCGATAGCAAGTCCAAGCTCCGATATGAGTGTTGATGCCTCCATACCAACAATTTGTGCACCTATCACGATGCCTGAAGTCGGGTTCGCCACAATTTTGATAAATCCTTCGGTTTCCCTCAATGCCAATGCTCTTCCGTTAATCCCAAAAGAGGCTTTGCCAATAATACACGGGATGGCTCTTGCCTTTGCTTCACTTTCACTTAAGCCTACGCTTGCAAGCTCCGGATTAGAAAAGACGACGAGCGGAATGGCTTTATAATCAACAACGGAGGTATGGCCTGCAATGGCTTCTGCGGCAATCTTAGCTTCATAGGACGCTTTATGAGCAAGTGTAGGACCAGCCGTAATATCTCCAATTGCAAAAATATGCGGGATAGCGGTTCTGCATTGTTCATCCGTCACGATTAATCCTCTACTCGTCACCGACAAGCCTATGCGCTCAAGCCCTAACTTGCCGTCTGTATTTGGTTTTCTGCCGATCGTGACTAATGCATATTCTGCTGTAACATGATGTTGCTCCTGATGATGTGAATAATGTAGTGTCATTGAATCTGCATTCTGCACCACTTTCTCAGCTGTCGCCCCAGTTATCATGTGAATACCATCGGCCTTCATTTGCCGGATCACAGGGCCCACAAGGTCTGACTCGAATCCCGGTAGCACTTGTTCTCCACCCTCAAGAATCGTTACCTTTGTTCCAAATTTGGCATACATTTGCCCCAGTTCGACACCAATATATCCACCGCCAATAACGATCAGGCTGGTCGGAACCTCTGGGAGCGACAGAGCTTCTGTGGAAGACAGCATGCGCCCTCCAACCGGAAATGCATGCAGCTCAATCGGACGAGATCCTGTTGCCAATATGGCGTACTTAAATGAAATGGTCTGCTCCGCTCCAGATTGATTGATAATAGCCGTATGTTCATCAATAAAACTCGCCTCTCCTTCCAGCATGCTCACACCAGCAGACTTTAATAAATAACTCACTCCACCTGCCTGCTTATTCACAATGCCCTGCTTGAAATCCTGAGCAATCTTAAATGACGCTGCTGCATCTCCATTATTGAACTGTCTGAGCACATCATAGCGATGCGATTCTGCAATTAATGCTTTGGATGGAATGCAACCTACATGCGTACAGACTCCGCCAATCTGATTACGTTCGACAATAGCCGTTTTCATACCAAGCTGTGAAGAGCGTAGCGCCGCCACATAACCTCCCGGACCTGACCCAATGACCAACGTTTCTACGGACTCAAACTTATTCATATTCTGATACCTCCTGTTGAAGTTTTATAATATGATGATCGTAATATATTATAACCATCATATTTAAAATGCGTCAACAACCATAATCCCCATTTCTTGAGCTAATAGCTACGGAACCATTAAATTGACAGGCTTTATTATGACGACTATAATATTTTGGGAGTAGAATTATAAAGCTGTGGAGTGATTACCATACCGTATCCTAAAGGACATAAGATAAAAGTAAGGAATAAGATTGTTGAAAGTGCAGCCCAGGCTTTTCGCACTAATGGAATCCAAGATGTAAGTGTTCCATTCATTATGAAGGGGGCCGGTTTGACTCATGGAGGGTTTTATTCACACTTTAATAATAAAGAACAGCTCGTCGCAGAAGCCTGCCGGTATGCCATCAGCGATACCATCGCACTTCTACAGAAAGTCGCTGATGAAGAGAATCATCCCCCCCCAATCCATACTGTCATTGATTATTATTTAAGTCCTTATCATCGCGACAACACGGAGATGGGATGCATTCTCCCTGCACTTTCTGGCGAAATATCCCGTTCTTCAGAAGAGGTTCGGCAGGTTTACACCCATGAACTGGAGAGAATGATAGCTTTTATCTCCAATCTGGCGGAAATAGACGCATCCAAAGGTAGCGCATTGTTCAGTACCATGGTCGGATCTCTTACTCTTGCAAGGTCTGTTAATGATCCTGAACTAAGCGCAACCCTTCTCTCTTCTGGTAAGCAGTATGCCAAAGAGCTTGTTAAGACCCTAACCTAAGGCTGTTTGATCCATAATATCCAGCTAACAAACACAACAGCACGCCAACAAATGAATCTTCATCAGAGGATCTCCGTATTAATATAAATCAAAAAATATATATGAGAGGTGTCCAATGAACGAGCAGTATGCAGCAAGAATTGAATTGTTCGCAGAGAACGCGCAGAGAATCAAAAAAGCGTTTCCCTGGCAAAATGTAATGGTCAACCGTTTGGCGGCATTACTGTACACGGCAGAGAACAAAATAGCAGATGAAGAGGCGATTCGCGCGAGCCGCGAGCTCATTAAGGAAAACACTGGAATCTTCTCTTTGTTTAGGGGTAACTCGGTAGTTATCATCGCCACCCTCCTCTCTCTCTCTGCTGACAAGGAAACACAGCTTGCAAATACGCTGATCGTGTATGACATTTTGAAGGATACCAAATTCAGAGCTTCTGATTACCTCGTCGTTGCCGCCTATCAGATCGCCGCTCATTCGACAACAGATCGATATCAGCTTACGGTAGAACGCGCAAAGATGTTTTACGACAGTATGAAAGCGAATCACCGTTTCCTTACTGGACATGATGATTATATCTTCTCTGCTATGCTCGGCCTTTCCGATATCGACGTTGAAAGTGGCTCGGACCGGATGGAGCAGCTTTATACTGCGCTAAAGCCCGAATTTATGTCGGGGAACAGCGTGCAAGCTCTGACACAGGTGCTGGTTCTCGGTGATGAAGCACCTGAGGCAGTGTCTCGTGTACTGGCATTACGGGATGTCTTCCGTACACAGGGCATCCGGTTGGATAAGGAATATACCCTTACTTCACTAGGCGTGCTATCTTTGCTTCCCTCCAACAAAGAGAACATGGTTACGGAAGTCTCGGAGACATACGAACTTTTACGCACCAAAAAGGGCTTCGGCAATTGGTCCATTACAAAGCAGGAATTGCTGCTGCTATCGACTGCACTGGTAGCCTTCAAATATGTGGATGATGTGCGAAACGGTATTTTAACCACGATGCTCTCCACCAGTATTACGAATATTGTAATTGCGCAGCAGACCGCCATTGCTGTAGCTACGGCTGCTTCAGCTACAGCTGCATCCTCCTCTTCGTAAAACAACCTTTTCAAAGCAAAAACCCTTCCAAATAATTGGGAAGGGTTTTTACTTATCCGCTCAGAGGCATTGATATTGGTCAAATTGTAGAGGACGACAAAAGCCAGAGCGGCCGCCGACACAATAAGCACTAAGGTCACCGACTCTTATCTGTATTCGCCACACACTAATCTATCGCCGTCCAAATATTTAGCGCTAGTGAGCGAACCGTAATGTTCGTGTGATTTCTGTACAACCTCAAATGCTCTGCAGGCTCTGCACTCCATAATAGAGCACTTCCGGCAACTTCAAGCAACGAAAGTCCAATATACTGAGATTCGTAGCTACCTTCTGACTCTAGCGCATCTACGATTTCCAATAAAGTCTCCGGACTCCAGTATCCTGTGCTTTCTTTTAAATTATGCGCGATCTGCTTATAGGCATCGCTTAACAGCTGTGGCTGATTTGAAATACAGCTAACCATCCGATTCAAATAAGAGGAGGATTCCTCCACGTTATTCCAGTCTATTGCTGCTATATACAATTTCATCACAACTTGCTGTAAAGTCTCATCAAATATCAGACAGTCAATCAGGCCCATATACAAAGGTATAAGGTTCATCCGTGTAATTTTTGGCAAAGATATCAGCTGTTTAATCAATTTCAAGAGACGCTGCCGATGAGGCAAATCTCTTCTGGTATTTGCATTCCATTCATCGCTTATTGCCGCACTAGCCAGTGTCTGACAAACACCGATTACAACCTCATTGACCTTACCATCGCGGCATGTTTCTATTAGCGTGTTCATGGCAAATTCCCATCTGGTGCTGTCTTCCAAATTCGTAATAGCCAAAGCGGTGGTAGCTGCAACTACTCCTTCATTTACATTTGTCCACTGCATCATAGAACTGAAAGCATTTCTGCCAACAAACGCAACCGGATGACTTGCAATTTCAATGAGTAATCCTAAATAGCGCGGTCTATAGTCTAGTGGAAGACCATTTGGCTGTTGAAATAATAAACTTCTTGCGATATCACTTTCTGATGAAGAGGCCATTGCACTTAGAAGATCCCAAGCGCGTTCATCATCTAAAAGCTGTTTCGCAGCATGCCCTATAGCAATGATTACATCCTTGTGTACATTTGGTTTCTCGAACTCTTTCATCAATAGCGGAATGCTGTCACCACTTCTATATGCTCCCAATAACCGGATGGCCTCTTTTCTTACAGTGATTTTCAGCTTGTCCCGATATAGCAGCTCTTTAAGCATAGAAGCCAGTAACACCGGATTCACTCTGCGGATGCATCTGGGTATCGAGTACATGGCTACACGGGCCCGGTCCCCATCCAGATTCTCCAGAAGAACGGCAAGTGCCTTCTCCGGTTCTTCCATGAGTGAAAGTGCATGAAGTGCAGCTTCTACTACAGTTACTTCATCATCCTGTACAAGCTCAAGTAACCTATCCGGCCCAAGATCAGGCATACTTGCCATGATCTTAATAACTCTTGAACGCTCCGAAAGACTGCGCTTGGCATCGAATGCAATTTTTTCTAATAAGGAACTTAATGCTTGTTGCTGACGCGGCAACCACCTATAGAATCCATCCGCAGCCGGCACAGGATAGATCGTTTTACCCGATAGGAACTTGCCCTTAATAACTCCCCCCGAAATAAAGGGATCGAGCCATTCTTGACGCTTCAGATGCAGATGCCGGAAGACTTCAAATATCGTAATATACGATTTATCCAAAGCCAGTAATTCTTTAACTCTTTCATCACGCTTTGTATGAGGTGCAAGCCAGTGTCTGGCCGCTTGTATGGCTGTAGAATCTGCTTTTGCTCTCATTGCTTCCTTTAACAGATTCTGAAGTTTTACGATGCCGTAACCTCTTTTACCGAATGAGCTAGCCAGGCTAATCACCAGATTGTAGTCTTCTCTTTTGCTGGCCTGTACAGCTAATGTATAAATTTCGTCGAAGATAATCTCTTCTACTCCCTGTGGTAAATTCTTCTCCAAGGATGGAAGTGAAAGCTGTCCGTTCTGCTTGGCTAGTTTCCGGATTGTATTTAAAGAGAACTTGAACAGCTCACTGTGAGGATGCAATGCGTTATGCCGCAGAATAACAAATGCCAATTGTTGAACGGAAAACTTCGTACCATATGAAGTATCTCTGGCATCTATAATACTATCAACAAGCAAAGTAAGTTCTTGTACATGGGCATCCGTGAACACAGATGCAGGGCTGTCCGAAAGCTCTTTAAGTACTGCGCCCCGAACAGGATCCTGATCATTTCTAATCCGGCCCAAGTACACCAAAGTCTCATTCATACCCTGTCTAGACAGAACCGTACTTCTGATCAACTGCATAAGCGCCGTGGCGCGTTCGTCTGCACTGGATACCTTTGTTGCTTGTTCAAGCCCCGCTCTTGAATGAAGAATAGAACGGCAAGCCGTAATTCTAATTGCTCTATCCCGGTCATCATTGATTTCACGAAGGCCAATCATCCGGGCGGCTTCCTTGTCACGCAAGGCATGCGGTAATACATACAGTAATCTTTCCGGAAAAATGCGTTCTTTGCGTTTATCTTCTTCATATACAGCATCAAAAATTACTTTGCGGTTGGAAGGTGCAATATTACGAAGCAGCTTCGCTATATGCATAGGGTGATCTGCGAGTAATTTCGCTATCTCAATCCATTGGTCAATGGATAAATATTTTTTTCTTTTTAGAACACCTTCAGGAACACCATAAGAAATCAGATCGTTCCTAGACTCCGTTCGTATCAGCAGCTGATACACCTCATTAGAATTTTGACGTAACATTGGGCCAAGTTGTACTTTTAATGCAGGATTTATGATACCCATAGGTCCATGATTCATCGCGCACTTAAGCACCAGATCCGCCTTCAGTTTGCATAGGATCTCCATAGATGATGAGAACCTCCACCAGACATATCCCTTTTCCCTGAATGGTGTGCTTTCTAGCGTTGTTTCAAAGTATTCCGCTACGACGTCAAGATGCCTGCTGGATAATTTCTTCCATTCTTTTATGGCATATCCGATATCAGTAAGCCATTTACTCACTGTTGCCGTATAACAGGCCTGCAGTACAATAGCTGCCTCCTCCGCTCCCCATCGGGCGTACACCACAGGCAATAAGCGTTCCGCCAATTCCTGACGGTTAATCTGTGAAATACTGTGCAGCAGCTTGCGACGGCAATCATGTGATAAATGGGGAAGCTCACGTTCAATATCAGCATCTAGAGCAACCTTTGCCAAAAGACCCGCAGCCGTATTTCTAATACTTGCCATGGGATGCTGCAGTGCTGACAGAACAATAGCGGCATCCTGTGTTGCAATAGCACCGATTAATGCAAGACGTGCTTCATAAACACCATCCTCCAGCAATGAGGCTAGTAATTGGGAGTACTGGGCAGATCCAAGATGATCACGGCCTAATATCGCTACTTTTTTAATTCTGTCGGTATAACCTAGTGAATCCAATTCTTTAAGTAAGCTCTGTTTGTCCAATAGATCTCTTTTAACAATCATAAGTCCTCCTCTTTCACCTGTTCTTATTCCATCCAAACTCTATTCTCTATACCGCAATCTATCCCCTTTATAATTCTAGAATTTCACATCTGGTTTCGTTGACCAAAAAAAAGGGTAACCCTGAAGTTGGTTGTTCAACCGCCTTCAGGATTACCCATAATGTACTACTTACTCAATTCATTCTTTTTTTGTATAAACACATACGTACTCTCATCCGACAGCTCATCAGCAAAGCTGAAATCAAACCCGTCGAAGCCTTTGATATCCTCTACACAGCTGATTTGCCGCTCGGCCATGAAGCGTACCATTTCACCTCTGGCCATCTTGACCAGGGTCGCTCTTTCAACCACCTTACCACCGATTTCCTGTCCGAATACACAGCTAATCATTCGAACGTTTCCGCCAACATACGGGGAGATGCACTTGCTGTATTCCTTGGAGGCCAGATTCAGAATGATGTCACTCTCCGACAATAGCTGATCCGCAAGCTTCCTGTTCCAGAACTCGTAGATAGAGCTGAAACCATGTCCGGGAAGCTTAGCCTGCATCTCCAGCCTGTAAGGAACAACGCCGTCAAATGGCCGGACGATTCCATAGAACCCAGACAATATCCGTAAATGCTGCTGAAGATATTCCAGCTCCTCCGTTTGAAGTACCCCAGGTGCCATGTACTGGTACTGTATACCCTCATAAGAAAAGATAGCCGGTGTAAGATTCCGTGTTACATCCATATCCCGAATCCGCTCCACATTCAGCGTGGCAATGGCATCATTGCATTTCCATAGAGATTTGGCTTCTTCATAATTCAACTTTCGTAATAAGGCCAGAAGAATCTGGGACTCGCTTATGAATTGCGGCATCTGGCGGCAATCCAAGAAATCCGTGTCCCTCTTCATCTTCTTGGCAGGCGAAATAATAATTCTCATGATGCTCCCTTTTTTTACCCCCGTGGGGAATTTAAATGTAACCTTATCCTATCACACTTCATCTTTGTGGGCTTGGGGTAAATTATGTACGGGAATACGTATGTATTATTCAATTCTATGCTCTATAGATTGAACTAAAGTTTGTGATCACCATAGTTACAACACCACCGATAAATTCGTCTTTTCACTATGGACTTATCATTTTTTTCGATTTATAATAACAAATGCAACTCAAAAAACGAACATTAGGGCGGTAAATATGAATCAATATATGCATTTATTTCAAGGAACTGCTTTTTCCAGTAAATCTCCCAAAGAAATTCAAATATTAAAAGACTATCTGTTCTGCATCAATACGGATGGAATGATTGAAAAAATCATTGCACCAGAAGATGCTGACTATCAACCTTTGCTAGATACGTATCAAGGCACTAACAACTTCCATCAATTAGCGGAAGGACAGTATTTCTTGCCTGGTTTTGTCGATTTGCATGTTCACGCACCGCAATGGGCCCAATCTGGAACAGCATTAGATATCCCACTCTATGATTGGTTAAATACATATACCTTCCCACTGGAGTCTAAATTCTCAGATCTAGATTTTGCAAAAAAAGTCTACGATGATGTGGTAAGCACTTTACTCGCAAACGGAACAACGACAGCACTGTATTTTGCAACGGTGCATAAAGAAGCCAGTTTATTGTTAGCTGAGATATGTGCTACTAAGGGGCAACGTGGACTCGTTGGGAAAGTTGTGATGGACGATCCTGAGCAAAATCCAGAAAACTATCGCGATGCCGACACACCTACGGCACTAGCGGATACGGAAGAATTTATTATCGCTGTACAAGAATTAGCCAAGTCCACGAAACAAGGCGTTTATCCCGTAGTGACACCGAGATTCATTCCAAGCTGTACAGATGAGGGATTACAAGGATTAGGGGCGCTCGCAGCTAAATACGATACGTATGTTCAATCCCACTGTAGTGAAAGTGATTGGGCGCACGGATACGTTCAAGATCGATACAATAAGAATGATGCCTTTGCCTTGCATGATTTTGGTCTATTGCGTGATAAATCTGTCATGGCACATTCTAATTTCCTAGATGATCAAGATGTCGATTTATTTGCTCAGACAGGAACGGCTATCGCTCATTGTCCAATATCGAACGCGTATTTCGCCAACAGTGTCATCCCAGTCGCTCATTTCCAATCCAAAGGTGTCGAGATTGGTTTAGGATCTGATATATCTGGAGGGTTCTCCCCTAGTCTATTCGATAATATAAGACAAGCTGTCATGTCTTCAAGAATGCTAGAGGATGGTGTTAATCCCTCCCTTTCTGCCCAAGATCGTGGCGTACCAGGATCACGGATTACAATACATGAAGCATTCTATCTTGCTACTGCTGGCGGAGGGGAAAGTCTAAGCTTACCCATCGGTCGCATTCAAGAAAACTATGTATGGGATGTACAAATTATTGATACGAAATGTCCATCTGCCAAATTGCCGATATTCAATGATAATGAAGATTTAGATGATGTTTTCCAAAAAATGATGTATCTTGTTCGACCTGAAAATATACGTGAAGTCTGGGTACAAGGTGATAAAGTTCATTCACGTTAAGAAAATAAATAAAATAGAAACTACGAGGTGTAGAGCTGGGTGAAAACACAAGCAGATAAGCAAGAAAACACTCAAATGAAATCACAACATTTAACAGTCTTACCCGATGATAAACTTTCATTCGGTAAATCGGCCATCCTAGGTTTACAGCATGTATTAGCAATGGACGTTTATGTCGTTCCTTTCCTTATTGCGATGTTAATCGGTTTACAACCCAATCAGTCAAGTGCATTGATTCAATCTACTTTTATTGCAGCTGGACTTGCAACGATTGTGCAAACTTATTTCTGTATGAAACTTCCTATGGCCCAAGGTCCTTCTTATGTTCCGCTTGGGGCGATCATTAGTATTTATGCCACAAGTGGTGGCGGAGAATTAGGTTGGAGTTCCGTGTTAGGTGCCAGCTTAATTGGTGCAATCTTAGTTATCATTTTGGGCTATACCGGCATTTTCAATAAAATTGTTAAATCGTTTATTCCTCCAATTGTAGGCGGTACGATCATATTCATTGTAGGACTTTCTTTATTGCCTGTTGCCATTAGAGATAATATTTATGGCGCTACTGATGCTACAATTAATCAAAATGTATTATTAGCCCTTATTTCAGGTGCTGTGCTTATTCTATTCGTAATCCTAGGTTCGTTGCTTGGTAATAAAGGATCCCTATTCCGAACGACTTCCGTCATGATCGCGTTAATTGTTGGATGTATTACTGCCAATTTTATGGGCGTCTTAGATTTCTCTGCTATTGGAAACGCCAAGTGGTTTAGTATGCCGCGGGTACCTTTTAAAGATTTCGGATTTTCTTTCGACTTTTCTGCTATTATCACCATGGTCATTATTTATCTTGTTCTGCTCGCTGAAACAACAGGTACATGGTTTGCTATCAGCAACGTGATCGATAAACCGTTAACCGATAAGAACATTAACCGAGGTGTGATTGGAGAAGGAATTAGCTGTCTTATTGCTTCTTTACTTGGATCAACACCTGTTACAGGCTATTCTACCAATGCAGGTATTATCTCCATTACAGGTGTTGCGAGCCGCCGAGTCTTTCTCGCTGTAGGAGGATGGTTCGTCATCTTTGGTTGTTCAAGTAAATTAGCGGCATTAATATCTTCTATTCCAACAGCTGTCATCGGAGGCGTATTCGCCATCGTCTGTGGCATCATATCGATTAACGGTATACAAGTCATGAAGAACGAAACCATTGGTGAAAAACAAATGTATATTATTGCAATACCGATGATCATAACGTTAGCTCTAGTGCTGATTCCTAAGGACTTCTTATATACTTTGCCTACTTTCGCGCAATATTTATTGGGCTCACCTCTTTTAGCAGCTTCCATGGCAGCCATAGTGTTGAATAAAATATTGCCGAGTGCAAAGTAAACTGTAGCGCTAAGCCATTACATTCGTGGGGATCACTTCCCCTTAAATGAGTGACAATCAATCTAAATGGGGCTGACCCAAAAGGATACAATTAATGTATCCTTTTGGGTCAGCCCCTTAGTGTAGGTATTGTGCGAGAAAAGGAATGCTAATCTACACTTTGTTGAAGTGCTTAATTACAACATTGGTAAAGATCGCGGTACCACCTTCAGTAAATAGGGTAATTCCTTTATCGTTCATTTCCGGGAAAATCTCATTAGAAATAACGACTTTACCATCATCTATAAAAACTTCAATGCTGGTCTTATCAACAAGGATCTTTAAATGAACCTTCTTCTTTTTCACATCAAATGGTGCTTTGCTTTCAAGATATCTCTTACTCTTGTCGGGCTGTCCTATAGAAGCTCTATTAACATATGCATATTGGCCTTCTACATAAATACCGACATCTACATGGCGGGTTGTATCCTTTGATTCTCGAAGCCTTAATCCTACATTCTTGATGTCTGACCAAGATATATCGGCCTCAAGCTGGTACGTATCGCCTGTCATATCAAGCGTTGTGGAGCCATTCACTTTTATTTGTTGAACGGAATTCTTAGAGCTTATCAATTTATTTAATGCCTCAATGGGTTGTGATACCAGACTATACGACTGATCCCCATCTTGTTTTAATTTAATTTGACGAACTATCGAATCTGTTCCATTAAATCCTTCTTTAAGTGTTGGCGTATTATGAGCATAATCCCAATTATTCATCCAGGCCAAAGCATAACGATGGTTGTATTTATCGCTGACTTCCCCATCTTCAAATGTTACAGCACCATACCAATCGAAGCCATAGTCTAACCAATGAGGTTCAATGTGATCGGGGGTAAATTCTTTTCCATTAAATTCTCCAGTCCAGTAGGCATAGGTGTTTGGCTTTCCTGTCGCTTTACCATTGGCGCTGGCACCAAGAACCCATTTCAATTTACCATCATCCGCTCGCAACAAATAAAGATCGGGACATTCCACAATTCCGATATTCACTGTATTGAAGCCACTTGTATAATGCCAATCTTTTAAATTATTAGACTCGTAAAAACCTATTTTCGTTCCTTCCGCAAGCGTCATCACCCATTTATGAGATTGATCATCCCAAATCACTTTCGGATCTCTAAAATCTTCTGTGCCTGGATTCGGCATAATCGGAGCGTCCGAATAAGATTTAAACGTCTTTCCTCTGTTCGTACTGTACCATAAATATTGTTCCTGCTTCCCTCCATCTGCAGACGGCTGTGTTAGAATCGCCACAATAGCCCCTTTACCAAAACCTGCCGTATTTGTATCGTCTACAACGACGGATCCCGACCATGGATCTCCATTTCGGTTCGTATATTTAGGAATGGCAACCCCTTCATCTGTCCAATGCACCAAATCTGTTGATGTTGCATGGCGCCATTCTGTACCGTTTCCTTTTGGATAATCACCATTATAAAGATAATAGTAATGATATTTCCCATCGAAATAAATTGGCTTCTGAGGGTCGTTTTTCCACTTATCGGGTGTGGTGAAATGATAGCTAGCCCGAGTAGTTGGTATAGGATGAGAGACGATTGTTTCCTCCTGCTTGTTCTTTCCTAAGTCATAAGCTACTAATCCTATCGTCATCACAACGCTTAAACAAAGGATGAATACACCGATTATTTTGATTACTCTATTATTTTTATTCAAGTCGATACCTCGCTTTTCACGTTACTCATCTTCATTTGAAAAAAGAAAGTAAATGCCAATTGGCATTTACTTTCTTTTAATTAATTATTATGTGGTTTGTTAGGCTTTTCAGGTTTATTAGGTTTATTATCTGAGATCGTTACTTGCCCTTGTTCTAGAATACTATCTTTCATAACGGAAGTCTTGGAACCTTTAATGTTCAGCAAGAAGCTCGGTGCAAAAGTGGAGTTATGCTCACCAAAGTAACCTCTATTTGTCATGTAGCTAGTGATGACTACATTATCTCCTTTAACTTGCGGAATTGCGAAGTGAGCGTAGTTCCAGGTAATATCATTTGGATCAAGATCTTGATGAAGGACAAGTCCTGTGTCATTCAATGGTTTGTATGGTCCGTTCAAAGAATTTGATACGTACCCCAACATGTAGATGTCTTCATCATCAATTCCATCAACGTACATTTTAGATCCTCTTGAACTCGTGAACAAATACCATTTACCATTCAATTTAAATACGTTAGCACGTTCAATTTCATCTGTTACAGTATTGGAAGCAAGTAGCGGCTTCAGTTCTTTTTTGAATGTATAATCGTTATTTAATTCAATGATACCGAGTGCACCATTCGCCATTTCCGCAAACGATTTGTCAGAGCTTCCTAGCAATTTCTTTTTCTCAGCTTGGAAGAAGGCATTGCTTCCACCATAGTAAGCTTTATTAAAGAGGGATTTTTCTCCTTGGTAGCCTGTTTTTATACCGGTATTCGCCTCAAAAACAAGGTACTTACGGCCCTTCTCCTCTACATAGTGAGGATCTCTTAAGGTATGATTATCGTCATACTCACCTTTGCTGAAACCGGTGATATCAACGCTTTGATAAGTCTTACCATCCTTGCCGTCATAGATCGATTTGAAATCTTCTACGCCGTCAATGTTCAGCGTATCACCATTCGGTTGAGATACATTGATTTGAGCCGTTGTTAATGTTTGCTTACCGTAGAATCCACGATCTGGATCCCATGGATGACGATTGGTATAGAACAACCGAACTTTGCCATCTGAGGTCATCGTTGCAGAACCCGACCATTCTTCCGCTTGATTGTTTAGAATCGTATCGTTAGGTACGAGTTTGTCATTATCCTTAAATACTCGGCCGGCATTCTTCCAGCTGCTAAGGGATGTGTCTCCTTCTTTCTTATAGAACATGTAAATAAACGTGTCCGCTCCTCTATCAGGGTCTCCCGCCAAACCAAAAACAATTTGATAACCCTTATAGTTTGCCACCGTTCCATCCGCATTTTGCAGTGGCCAAGTATCCCAAACGTCCATTTCAATTTTGTTTCCATTCTCATCATACTTGATTGCAGAAGGAATGTTCTTAATGGTCGAAGCATCAAATTGAGGTACTTTGAATTGGTTATTATTCTGTTGTTTAGGTAATTTCAACATGTCAGCGCGAGTGATATGGGAGAAATCATAGCTTTCTTTGTACTCCTCTTTGTTATTGCTTTTCGCAAAAGCTTGAGTTCCTCCGCCTACCAATAAAGCAGTTGTAAAGGTTAGTATTGTTGTTTGTTTAATCATGTTCTTGAAATTCATCATCTAACTCCTTTTATACTTCAAATTTGGTTGCTTCAAAATCAAAACTATACCTCCGTAGTGGTCTACCCGTCTTCCCATCACTTCTGTTCCCTTACTAAATTCTAATGAAAATGAAACGTTATGGGTATGTCGTACATTGATGTATTTACGGGCTTATATTGATTCACCTATGACTATTCATTCTTGTCCCATGACTTTTGGAGCTTATGAAGCAATTGATCACGGCTCAATTGGTTCCCTACATAAGCTTGCATGATATAGCCAAACTCCTCTCTCACCCTCTGAGGAAACTTAAACCAATGCCAGGACAACGTTTTATTCTCATCGGAGTAACGCATAAGATCATCCGCAAGCGCTCCCGATCGGTCCGTTTCTATATTTTCAAACGCTGAAATAAAATGGAATTGTTCCTTCATAAATTTTTTACCTTGTTCCGAAGAAACCATCCAGTTCAAGAATTTCTTTGCTTCTTTCTTTTTCTCTGGGGAAGATTCTTTATTTACAGCCCAGTTATTGGATACACCAATCGGCAACACATCGTTTCCGACATCATCATTAATCGACATGGGTAAAAAACCGATGTTCATATTCGGGGTTATTTGATCTATCTTCGATTGAACCCAATTCCCTTGTTTCAGAATCGCCGTTTTACCTATTGCAAACAACTCAACTTCCGTATTATAGTCTGTCGTCAGAAAATCCTTGTTGCCGTATTGAACGGTCAAATCTAGCATTCGAATGACATCTTCGAATTTTTTGTTCCCTTCGATAGTTTGTGTACCGTCCTTTAATGCTTGAATAAAAGCATCTGGGTCGTCTTGTTGGGCAAAAGCAATATTCAACATGAGAACGAAAAACCAACTATCCGAATACCCGACCGCAAAAGGGGTAATACCTATGTCATGCAGCTTTTCCGCCGCCACCGTTAATTCGGTCAGTGTTGTTGGTAGCGTATGTATCTTAGCCTTTGCGAATAAGTCCTTATTATAGATAAATCCGTAACCTTCATAATTGATAGGCATCCCGTATATTTTGCCATCCATTGTCATAGGCACTAGCGCATCTTTATATGCATGTTTCACCCACGGCTGATCGGACAGATCCTCGAGATACCTTATCCATGCCTTCGCGTCTTCGTAACCACCATTCGGAAAGATATCCGGACCTTTGTTGGCCGCAAATCTCGCCTTCAATTCATCAAGGTAGTTAGCCCCTCCGCCAAAGGTTAAAATATCCATGTTGATATTCGGATTTTCCTTTTCGTATGCCTTTACCATTTGCTCGAACGCTATAGAAATTTCAACTTTGGGATTAAGCACCTCCAAAGTGATTGTCTTCTCAGCTACATTAGGGTCCAATTCCTTCAGCGGACGATTATCCACCCCACATGAAGAAAGAGACAGGGTAATCAACCCTGCTACAATAAATTGAATAACCTTTATTTTCATGATTCCCCCATTAATTTTCAACAAATTAACTTATAAATTAGCCATCTTGGCTTCGTCATTTATTTCCCTTTTCCCCTCTGCATTCCGATATTCAATAGGCGTCAATCCAACATTTTTTTTGAACAACTTCGAGAAGTAAATCTCATCTTGGTACCCGAGCTTTAGTGCAATCGAGTACATCTTCTCATCCGTTTCGATTAACCACTGTTTAGCTTGATTAATTCGTAACTGAATGACGTAGCTGGACAGCGTCATCCCTACATCTTGTTTGAATCGCCGCGAAATGTGTTCTCGGCTAAGAAAAAACCGGTTTGACAGTTTGTCCAAACTTAACTCATCCATGTAATGCTCATCTACGAAAGCGACAATATCATGCATGCGCCTTGCATCATCCATATCTGCCAAACGATGTATGGCTCTGAAATTCTGTTCGGTCATAGACCTTTGTGCAGATTGAAAAGACTGTGAGAGCTCTTCCAAAGATTCGATTGGAGGACCACTAACCAGACGAACAGGAATATCAAAGTGCTGGGTAATCCATTCCTCTACCTTAAAGAACTGGCCTTGAACAGAAAGGATTACACAGACATTTGGATCATTCTGAAGGGCAAAGGCATTCCCCCACTCCCGTAGAACCAGTTCATCCGTTAAAAGCTGAAGATAGGCTTCCGAGTGTTGGGTTTGGTAAAAGTACATCAACGTTAGATCGTATGTATCCCCTTGCGGGAGAGATAAAGCAATTTCGTCGGAATCAAAGAACTCACCGTTACAAGCAGAGGTCATCTCCCTGTTTAAGCGGAACATCTTAACCTCTTCATACAAACCTGACTCCTTATCGCGGCGTTCTTCTTCTTCTGTTTCCCAAGATCTCACCGCGCCTGCCAAGGCTTCATTCAGCATGTCATCTTCGATTGGCTTCATCAAATAATCAAAGCACCCATGCTTGAACGCTTTACGCATGAACGAATAGTCGTCAAACCCTGAGATCATTATTACTTTTCCTGGATATGAGTTGGCATCCAACCATTCGATCAAATCAATCCCGTTATTTCTGGGCATTTTCACGTCTGTCAAGATGATTTCTGGACATTCCAGATCAATCACTACTTTAGCCTCCACACCATTTCTGGCTTCAAAGACATCGGTAATCCCGTGTGCTTCCCACCGTCCCAAATAACGAATAATCTTTCTAACATTGGACTCATCATCTACGATAAGAGCTTTCATAACGTTACTCCTCCTTTAGGTAGAGTGGAATCACCAGCCGCACAGAGAACCCTTGTCCCTGCATCGAATCTAGTTCAATTCCCGCTGTCTGATCGAAATGAAGAACCAAGCGATCATGAATGTTTTTCAAGCCGATATGCTCAAGCGAATAGTTCCCTTCATTAATGGGTGTGTAGATTTTGTTTTTTAAAACCATCAGCTCATCATCCGTCATACTGTTTCCGGTATTTTCCACGACTAGATTCAAATATTCACCTCGTATTTCGCCGTAAATATGTAAATGGGCTTGTTCATACCCCTCGTCATAACAGTGTTTGAAAAAGTTTTCAACGAGCGGTTGCACAATCATACTCGGAACAGGAATATCAAGAATGATCTTGGGTAAATCAATGGCATAGCTGAAATCGGTTTGGAAACGCTCCTCTTGAAGGTTCAAATATGCTCTTACGTAATCCACCTCACTCCGAACCGTCGCCTTTTGATCCACACGAATGGAATACCGCATCATTTTGGATAAAGAGGTTACCAGTTCGTATACTCTTCGCGACTCTGAGAGCAGGGCAACCGTAGCAATGGATTGTAGAGCGTTGAATAAAAAGTGCGGATTGATCTGCGACTTTAGCGCCCTATGCTGGTTCTTCCTGTTCTCTATCTCTAGCTTGTATTCTCGATCGATATGACGGTTGATCCGGTTCATCATTTCCTTGATATGCCTTTCTAGACTACCGATTTCATCCTCCCTCTGATCGTCAAACGGGGCATTCATATTCCCCCCATTTATGCTCAGAACTTTATGACTCAGCAACTTTATCGGACGTGTAACCTTATATGAAATAACAGCGATCATGATCAAGCCAAGCACCCCCACAATTACACCAACGATGATGTTCGTGTAGGCGGTTTCCCTTACATTTTTAAATAAAAAATCGCTTGGCGTTATCTTAGTAAAGCTCCACTCATTTAGCGGTTCCTGCAACGTTGTCGAGAAGACAATATCACCATCTGTAGATTGTGCACCTGTGGCCTCCGGATTAATTTTCTTTTGTAATTCTGCCGGAACAGCCTTACCAATCAGGGTTTCATCGCTTGCATATATGATATGGCCATCCGAATCAGACAGCAGTACGGTTTCTTTACTTTTTCGAATAAAATGATTAGCTATCTGAGCGATTTCATCCAAATCAATGTCTATTGTGATGATACCGAGAAATTCTTTAGTTAGAACATCCGAGATTTTGTGATGAACCGTCACTACCGTCGATTTATCCGACTCAGGCATAAATGAAGTATTGTTATAGTTCTTTATCTGATGAGGCGGTTCGATTATATAGTTCATTTTTGAGTTTAATAGCTTCTGAATAGAAGCCTGATTCAATAAATCAGGCTTCCGCTTATGTGAGCTTAACATGGTATTATAAACCGTAAACGAACTCTTCCCTTCTTCGATATAGAAGCGAATCTGCCGAATCTCGCTCCTCATCAGATAAAAAGTTGTCATTCCTTTATAGATTTCAAGTTGGTTGAAATATAGAGACCTTTCAAAGCCTTGTTCAAACACCCTGAATAAGTCTGGATTTCTATATAAAATATATGGAAGATTAACGATGTCATCAAAATACTGCTCCAGATCTTTCGACGCCTGTTCCATTTGCTCGCTACTGTTCTCAAGTTCATGCCGTTCCACATCCGCTTTCGTTTGCCGATAGATCAAAAGTACGGATAGAAAATACGGAAGAATTATAAAAACAAGAAGCAACATTAATAAGCGTTTTTGAATGCTTTTCACAAAAATACTCCTCTATTAAAAATCTTCATTCTATCATTATAACTTTCTATTATTTCAAATTAGCTCTCCAAAAACTGGAAACACACTCTCAACTTCCAAGGTTTGTGTGAAATTAAATGTGTACTACTAGCAGATTTTTAGTATTCCGTGATAAGCAAAACAAATCAAAATGAAACTACCTGTTGCTTAGCAACAAGTAGTTTTCACGAAGAATCTATGATAGAAAAGCTTGATATTAAAATAGCTCAGCTCATCATTACCCTATCTTTAGTAATCTGAAACAAAGAATATGAAAAATATTGTGCGAAATACAACATCCGTCAGGCAGCAAGACATGTTCGCATGAAAAAACCTCCCGAAGGAGGTATCTATTTGCTGGTCAAGACTTCGTTGAAAATCTGTCCTTCACCATCTATTTTGATTATTTTAAGGCGACTCGTGTTTTTGATATATATGGTCTTGTATTGTTCTACTCCCCCTTGGTCAATAAGAAGAAGAATACGTTTACCTTCGTTATCTGTTACCGTTTTGAAATTATAATCTTCCTTATCGATTTGCTGAATAATGGTGTCATATTCAGGTAATGAAGACCATTCCTCCTGATTGATACTTTCTTTAGATTGGTTTTGAGCATCTTTTTCAGGCTGGTCATTTTGTTTTGAATTTTCTTGTACGACTTCTGTACCCACGGAATTCTGGTTTTTTCTGTAATGGCGTTATTATTGATATCCGTTCCATTACTACTACATGCTGTCATTATTATTGTAGCACCAACTATTGTAATAATCGTTTTGTACATTACTTATGTCATCTCCTGTTGATCTTTCTCTTTAACTCTTGGCGACAGACGAAACCACATGTGTGGAGTGCCTGCACTTTTACTTAAAACCAATTTTTCTGTCTTTATAATAGTATTCCTTATCATGGTCGTTGATTTCACGTAGTACATGGCAGGGATTACCAATAGCAACCACATTGGCAGGAATATCTTTAGTTACAACACTACCTGCGCCGATAACGGTATTATCACCAATTGTAACGCCTGGAAGAATAATAACGCCTGGAAGAATAATAACGCCTGCACCAATCCAAACGTTTCTACCGATATGAACCGGTATATTGAATTGTGTTACATTTACGCGAAGCTCGGGAACAATTGGATGACCTGCGGTCGCAACCGTTACATTTGGGCCGAACATCGTATGGTCACCCACATATATGTGGGTGTCATCAACCATAGTCAGATTAAAGTTGGCATAAATATCATTTCCAAAATGCACATGTTTGCCGCCCCAGTTCGCATGGAATGGTGGCTCAATATAACAATTATCACCGATTTGCGCAAACATTTCTTTCAATAGTTGATTACGCTTTTCAACCTCAGATGGACGAGTTGCGTTGAAATCATATAGTTTCTCAAGGCACTCGCCCTGTTCCATCATAAGCTCCTCATCCGTACAGTTGTAAATCTCACCAGAATGCATTTTTTCATATATTGTCATATATTCAATCCTCCAATAAATTTACTACTTATCCTAAACCAAACTGTCATTAACTTCTAGAGTTGCGTCTTAGAGGAATAACAGCAACATCGGTTTTCGCCCAAGAGCGAATGCTGGATTCATCGTATCTACATCTATTTCCTCAAAACCTTAACCATCCACGGAAACTTCTGGCAGCATAATAAGATTCTGCTCCATTGTGGTACATAAATACCGTATCGTATCGACGATCACAGAATATAGCCCCGCCAAGCCTTCTAATGTGTTCAGGCGTTTGCACCCAGCTCGATGTTTTAGTATCGAAACGGCCAAGGTTCTGTAGCTCTCGATATTGTTCTTCTGTTAAAATCATAATTCCCATTTCATTAGCCATATCTATAGCGTTGTTTTTGGGTTTGTGTTCCTTCCTAGATTCCAGTGCTTCTCGGTCGTAACAAATACTTCTACGCCCCTTAGGACTTTCCGCTGAACAATCATAAATAATGTATTCGTCCTTCTCAGTGTCATGACCGACAACATCTGGCTCACCACCGGTTTGTTCCATTGCATGAAGCGACCACAATTTTCTGGCATTCGCTTCTAGTTTTACTTGTACGTGAGCCCATTCCATTCCTTCATGGCGATTCATATTTTTCTCAAAACGGGCTTGCACTGTTTTGAGTAATTCTTCTTGTTGTTCTGCTAACAACGTTTTATTTTCATTTGTCATCCTAATTCTCCTCATATTCCGCATTGTTACAACAACTACAATATCCGTGCTTACTCGTAAAGTTCTCTATAGGTTGTAGGGGTTATTTTCTCATATTCCATAAACCTTTTATTGAAATAGCTGACACTTGGGTAGCCCGCTTCATTGGCAATTTGACCGATTGAGCAATCACGTCGCTCGAGTAGCCATTGCTTGGCGATTTGCAGTCTACATCTTGTAATAAACTCCATTGGTGTAATCGACATGGTCTGTTTGAATAACTTGCAGAAATAGTGAGGACTGACATCCGCTTTACTTGACCAATATTCGAGCAGAAAAGGTTCCGTAGCAGAAGATTGCATATCAGGAAGCAAATCCAATATCTTTTTATTCGTCCCCCCTTGCTTCCGCTCTGTTAAAGGAATGGCTTGCTCAATAAAATTAACAACTAATGCGTACGTCCTAGCAGATAATTGTGTCGGATTAAGCATTCGATTGGTCTCTGCCTCTAGCATCAATTCGTCGTGTAGTTTGATCCAAAGTTCGGTTTGCCTAAATGTCCACAGTTGACCTGGTTTAATGTTATTGCTTAGTAAATATTCTTTCAGCTTATCTCCATAAAAGTGAATCCAACGGATATTCCAAGGCTCTTCCTTACTAGAATAATAATTTTGCTCTTGTTGAGGATAGTAAAAAACAGCGTCTCCCGGACCGAGAATATGCTCAACACCATTTAACTTAACAAAGCCATAGCCCGATTCGACAAAATGAATATTATAACTAATCATTTGATTGGGCTTGCGCTGTACATTGTGATCAGGGTCTGAAATGTAATGACCAACGGACTCAGGATAGATGAAATAAACATTTCCAGATAGTGTAACCATATGGATTTGACGCCTCACATAGATTCACCTCGATGACAATTTTGTTTCATTTATAAACAAAATACTATCATTTTAATTTCAATACAGTAAAAGTATAATCACAATATACTACTAATTAAGGGGTGAATCAATTGTCTGATCGCAAGCTCAAATGGGGAGTTTTAGGGAGTGCTCGAATTGCAGTTAATTCAGTTATTCCAGGTATTCTTCAATCAGATTTAAATGAAGTAGTAGGTATTGCAAGCAGAAATTTAGAGAAAGCACAAAAAACTGCAGTTAAATTTCAAATTCCAAAAACATACGGTTCATATGAACAATTACTACAGGACCCAGACATCGATGCTGTTTATATACCACTGCCGAATCATTTACACTATGAATGGACGATCAAGGCAATCCAAGCAGGAAAGCATGTCTTATGCGAAAAGCCGTTAGCATTAAATGCAGAAGAAGCAGAGCGAATGGTACGGTCTGCCAATGAAGCAGGAGTTATATTAGCAGAAGCTTTTATGTATCGTTATCATCCAAGATACACCCAAATCAAGGAAATTATTGATCGTGGAGAAATCGGTGAAGTAAGAGGAATTCGCAGTGCATTTACTTTCAATAATGCCAATGATTTGAATAACGTACGTTATCAAAAGGAATGGGGGGGTGGAGCTATTTACGATGTTGGCTGCTATCCAATCACTGCTGCGAGATTGCTACTAGGAAAAGAACCAGCAGCAGTTACAGTCCAAGCACAATTTTCCAGTGTTCATGGTGATGTAGATATGATGGCTGCGGGCTTAATTGAATTTGAGGGTGATGTTTCGCTTCAATTCGACTGCTCAATGTGGTCTGCTTTTCGTAACCCGCTTGAGGTGCTAGGTTCTGAGGGAATCATCGAGGTTCCTTCCGCCTTCGTAACGCCAACCGAAGAAAGTGGTCATTTCTATATCATTAAATCCGATGAAAAAAATAAAGTATCTGTACCGTTTCTAAATGCATATTCATTGCAAGCAGATGCCTTTGCTCAGGCAGTTCTTCATGGGAAGCCACTACCTTTTAATGCAACAGATGCGGTACACAATATGAAGATCATTGATGCGTGTATAGCATCGGCAAGAGAAAAAACGAAAGTAAAACTGAGCGAATAGAGGTGTATACATGGAATATATACAAATTGCAGGATGCCGCAAGCCAGTTTCAAGATTGATGAAGGGTACTGATTATTTTTCCCATGACAGCTATGAGCTTGTCCAAAAAAATATGGATGCTTTTATTACAATCGGTGGAAATTCTTTGGATACTGCAAATATATATTGCGGTGGTCAAAGTGAAGAAGTGATTGGTAGATACTTAGAGGATAGAGGGAATCGGGAGCAATTAGTAATTTTGACAAAAGGTGCGCATCATGATCAAAATGGCCCTCGATTATCTAAAAAGGATATTGCATATGATCTTTCGCTTAGCTTAGAGAGATTACGAACAAACTATATTGATCTCTATGCCTTGCACCGTGATGATCCAAATACACCTGTAGAACATATTATTGATGCATTAAATGAATATATAGAGGCTGGCACAGTGCAGGCTATTGGTACTTCAAATTGGACTTGGCAGCGCATACAAGAAGCCAATGACTATGCACAACGTGAGGGCTTAACAGGCTTTACCTTCAACAGTCCTAATTTGAGTCTTGCCAAAGTAAATGAGCCGTTCTGGAAAGATTGTGTTTCCTCAGATGAAGAAACCTGTAAATGGCATGAAGAAGTTCAAATGCCTTTACTTTCATGGTCTTCACAAGCTAGAGGCTTTTTTACAGGTCTGTTCACACCAGAAAATCGAGAAAACGCCGATTTGGTCCGTGTGTTTTATAGTGATGCTAATTGGGAGCGTCTAAGAAGAGCCAAGCAACTTGGGACAGAAAAGGGTCTGACTGCTATACAAATCGCTCTTGCCTATGTGATAAATCAGCCATTTCCAACTTGTGCATTGATTGGAGCACGCAGTGAAGCGGAGCTATCATCTTGCAACGAAGGAGCAATAATTAAATTGACGAAGGCAGAAATGGACTGGCTTGATCTAACAGCGGATTAAATACAACAATTGAAGTAATGATACTCACTGTCAACTGCATCTGAAGGAATCGAAGATGTAGTTGACGGCGAGTTTTACTGTTATATGTTATCGAGGTAGCGATGAATTGGAATGAAAACCCTAGATAAAGGCATAACCACAAGATAGCTACCATGTCTTAATTCATTGCTAAACTCCTCAACCAAATTCACCATTTGTTATTTTCCTCAAGGCGAAATGCCCTCTCAAGTACGTTATTTGAAATTATTTCATACCCTTCTTTATAAGTGAACATTTCTCGATTTATTATATGATCTCAATTATACAACGCATTGAAACAATCCTGCCCGTTAGCTTAACGCCTAGTAAGACATATGTATAAAAATCATTATTTTCTCAGATGTCCTATGCAGCTCTACCTCGTTCAACGTCCGCCCATTCCGTTTGTATTTCCCTTGGGGCTTTACTATGACCGTTCTTTCGGATTACAATATTACTTATTTTGTCTATATACAAAGATGACCTTTTACTATCCATTGTGGCTCACCATAATGGATCAAATTCAGTAATTCAATGCTTTTTGTTAATACCCATCCATAATACAGTAGAATATCCATTTTCATTAGACAAAAAAATAAATGAAAAAGAGACGTTGGGATAACATTTATTCCAACGTCATTTTTCTGTTATTTTACTCTACAATCGTATACGTTCTATCTCTATAGATCAACAACGCCACCGATTCCACATGTGACGAGTAGACAGGGAGTACAGACATTAACATAGAACTGGAATGGCATTTACCCTTGTCTTTATAGACGCCCCTATCGGGCGTTTTTTCTTTATTCGGTAATAGTATTCCCGGTGACGTACACCGTCATATGCGGCGAATGTGGGCTACTGACAACGAAAGAAGAAGACGGTTCGGCGGGGAACGTCGTCCTTTCGCTTCCGATCGAAAAAACGATAAGTTAAGTATAGCTAGGCATGTAACAATATGGAACATGACAGTTCGAAAAATTGCGCGTAAATTAAGTACGCCTTTTGTGGCGCCGACATACACCTATTCCCCCGGTGTACCCCTTCGAGATTACGTTTGAATTTCAAGTTTCAAAAATGAATAGACGCCGATCATTTAGACCGACGCCGATTGGTAGGACGGCAACCCACCTTTATTTCGTCACGATAAAGTTAGGGAGATTTTCTTCAAGATACTTAATTCTTTCCGAATAATCTTGTTTTGCATGAGTTTCCGAAAGTATATTGTTCGACACTAACAAGTCATAAAATGATTTCAGCATCTGGGCTGATAAAGCGGAAGTAATCATCATTCTTTGACCGTCGATCAGAACAGAAGATATTTCTTCAGGCTGTATAAGTTCAATCTGTACGCCGTTCCTGTCGATTATGAAATACATCTCCTTCGCATTTTCAAACACTAAATGTTTTACTTCTGCCCCGTTTGCCAAGCGATTCTGAACTTCTTCCATTGAATAGCCCGGATTCCGATCATTTATCAGCAGCCATTTTGCAAAATCTTTTGCATCGATTTGATCTGTACCATATTTTTTCCAAACCGCGCCATTATCTTTGCTTATCTGTATTGTGTTATCCATCATGACACGTAGATATATTTCATTGTCCATATAAACTGCACGATACTTTGAAGCCATAAGACTGTCTATCAACTTCGGTACATCATATTTCTTGTTGAATGTTAAGTCGTGCGGCATTAAATCTGTAATGGTGGCACCTTGAGATAATGCGGGCACAATATCTGTAGTGATGGCACCTTGATATAATGCGGGTACTCTTTCGGCATTAGGTTCGGCTATTGGATTGTTGACACCCTTAGCAACTTCCGTTTTGTCCGATGCAGAAGTCGCAAAGATGATAACGACACTGGCTACAAGCCCAATAGCGAGCAACATCGTGGTGATAGTGATTTTCTTGGTTTTCATGATCGATATAATCCTTTCTTCGGTTGAGTTTTTGGAAAAACTACTAATCATCGGCGACAAGCCGATTTTCTTCTCTTCCAAACGGACAAGTGCCCTAGCATAAGTAGGTTTCGTGTTTTCCCCAAATTTTCGTATGACTGTTTCATCACAGAATAGCTCGATATCACGGTTGGCAAGAATATACATGACCCATACAAAAGGGTTGAACCAATGGACGCATACGCTAGTGGCAAGAATCCATTTTTTTAGTGTGTCGAATCGCTTGATGTGCGTAAATTCGTGGGTCAGGATAAGCGCAAGTTGTTTCTCATCGTCATAATCTAAATTTTTGGGCAAGAGTACAACAGGCTGAAAAATGCCGTAGGTAAGCGGAGTTGAAATATTATCTAGTTGCCTGATTTGAACATCTCGCCATAACAAATTTGAATGCTGCCATTTTCTTATAAAATCGTTTCTAATAGGCACAGCCATTTTGTAGATTTTGCGATACCTTAAATGCGGAATGATAAAAAATAAAGCACATAACGTAAAACCAACTAACCACACCCATACAATAGGCGATATTTGTAAAGCCGTCTTTAATGGCACAATCCGCGCGGTCAAATGTTCTGTAATTGGTGGCATGATTACCGTAGTTCCATTAACAAATGTTGAACTTTCTGGCGTGGGAATCAATTTTGGCACTGGAAACATTCCTCTTAAATGTTCCGCTGCCGTAAAAATGCTAAATTGCGATTGAATTGAAACAGGTACAAGCAATTGAATTAATGCAACACCCCAAAGAAACATAAAGGTTATTTTGGGCAGCTTGTGAATAAGCAAGGAACGTAAGAAGATAACTGCAAGAATAAAGACAGAAGCCGAGATACTTATTTGAAGTAATGACATTACCTCACCTCATTCCATGCTATCGATAAGACGTTTCAAGCGGCTAATTTCTTCTGTCGACAGTCGTTTTTGTCCCAACAATGAAGCAATCAGTCTGTCGGGGACGCCATCATACATTTTATTAATCAACTCTGTTGTTTCGTGTTCTTGCGCTTGCTCTCGTGTAACAAGGGCATGGCAAACGAAATTAGGTTCCCGTCGTTCAATCGCCCCTTTATCAAGGCATCTTTTGATAATGGTATAAGTTGTAGTCTTACTCCAACCTATTTTTTCCTTTGTAATTTCTGCAATCCTCTTTGCAGCTGTATCGCCATCTCTCCACAAGATTTCCATAATATTAAGTTCACTGTCAAAAAGCTTCACAACCATATGAAAGCACCTCATTTCCTTATTATTCTACTGTAGTAGAACCATGTAATTAGATTCTACCACAGTAGAATATTTTCATCTAGAGCGTTCTGCCATTACTCCTACATCTCACCTTTAAGGGCATTCGAAATTCAGGATAAGTTAACTTTGAAATTTTACTAAATTGCACGCAAATTGTTCTCGGTATACGCGGAACCGACATCCCCCCGGTTCCCCAAGTGGGGAGCTTCGGCTAGTTTTCTTCAAACGATGTTTCATTAGGGTACACCCCTGCGGGACAACACAACAATAACGGTAGAATGCGGGTTTGTAGTGTCCCATTGATATGTCCCAAAGCTAGTGTTATAATTAGTCTAACATACATACGATTGGGGACAATGAAAATGAATACACCTAAGAAATACGGATATGCGCGTGTATCAACGACGGAACAAAACTTGGACTATCAGATAGAGCGCTTGGAAGCGTTCGGTATAGACGAACTGGTAACGGATAAGAAGACGGGTATCAACGCAAAGCGCGAAGGGTTACAATCCATCCTAACGCGTCTCACAGAAGGCGACATTATCGTAATTCTTCGTATTGACCGTATAGCGCGTAACGTTCGCGACTTACTGAATATCATTGAAACAATCGAAGCGAAAGGCGCGGGGTTGATTATTGTTGATATGGGCGGCAATACAGTAGACACGAAGACAGCTATGGGGAAATTCATGGTGACGATGTTAGGTGCTGTGGCTGAATTTGAATACGGTGTAAACCGCTCTAAGCAATTGGAAGGAATCGACCTAGCGAAGCGGGAAGGGAAGTATACAGGTAGTGTCAAGCGTTATCACGATAAGCACGAGGGAATGAATCACGCGATTGAAATGTACGTTAAGGGTGAAACGGTCGCTAAGATATGCAAGGTAACGAAAATCGGTCGTTCGTCGCTGTATCGTCGTATTGCTGAATTGGGAATAAGTCGGGAAGAAAGTCGTCAAGCCTAACGGTTCGGCGGCTTTTTCTTTCGAAGATCACTTTATCGCAATAACGCAGTAATGTCCAATTTTGCATATATTCGGATTGAATGGACATGTCGGAAACCTAATAACGGCGCGGGTTTTCATTGGCTTTTTGCGAAAAACGATATTTTCAAAACAGGACATATTCGCCATGTCTAGCGTATGTTTCACAACATGTTTTCACTAAAACTTTCGATTCCCCATAATGTTTATATCTGACCAAATGAAAAACCGCCCTATAATTAAAGGCGGTCAATTCTGAACTATCGTTTTCCCGTTAGGTTAATGCAATAATTCGATCTTGTTTTCACTATGCATGATTACCATCTACATTGTTTTTGACTTTCCCTTTCTGATACATTGCTTTTTTTTCTAACTTCAATGATTTTTATTCCATTCTCGGGTGTATCGATTAATGTGAAAATGATTCTATCATATGAAGGAGCGTGATGTCCTGCATAGTTTAATGCACTTGCAATAACTAAATGTCTTCGTGTATCGCCTTTAATTCGCTTAATGCTATCTATCCTTGGACACATTATAAAATCTGGAAAATTCTTCTCGATTACAGAAAAGTATCTTGTGTACAATGTTTCCTCCAGAAGTTCATCTTTAGGTGCTCCAACAGGTTCATACTTCCAGCCTACAATGATCCAATCATAAAGCTCTTGCGAAGTTAATCGGATTTTTTTCTTGTTCTTTGTAAGTACAATTTCACCATCGACGGCAGTACATGTCTTGATAAGACGACCAATACATTTATACGCTGGTTCTAAAGTTATTAGATCACCGTTAAGCATGTTTATTCTAAAAAGTAATGGAGCTTTTTCACCCTCTAACTTCGTTGCCTGTTCGCTAGGACTTGAGGTATTAATCCAATTAATAACCTTTCGGATAATCCTTTCGTCATATCCATCTGTCATGCTGAAAATCCTTGAATCATCTGTTCCTTTTAAACGAACTACTTGCATTGATGAAACTTCACTATAACTTAGTCTTATTAAATTTGTTCCGTCGTTAGCTTCTGCTAATAAATGCGTTGGGAAAATTAATCCAACAAGCAAAAGGAACACAGTTAATTTCATTTTCTTCAATTATCATCACCTTTGGATACTGTCACCATTTTTCAGGGGAAGTATGTACCAAAATTCAAACGTTTCATTGAACTATCCTCCCGTGAGCTTAACGTGATTAACGGTAGGCATTTTTAACGTAACGAATTTACCTATGTTTAGGTTCGATACAATGGCGACAGCTTCGAGTTTAATGGCGCTAGCGGGTTTCAGAGTATCCATACGAAGCGGGAACGTATACATCCAATGTGACACAATAACCGCTATAATTACGATCCTTAAAAACACTTATACATAAACGTCCCTACGCTTCGCTTCGTGCCGTTGCCGTTCGCTATCGCTCCCGCCGCTGTCTATATACAATCCTTTTATCGTTAGATATTTAACGTTCTGAATATGGTAGTAGGCTATACGATGGCTAGGCGAAGCCGTTGCCCCGCTCCCGTCGGTACAGGCGTAGCCGAAACCGTTAGGGGCGGTATTATTACATACCTTTTCTCTTCTAAGGGAAAGCGCCTGAAACCCGCGCCGTTACTGGGTTTATTCGAATTTTTGCCTTGTTTTGAAAAGCAGATTATATTTCGTTATCTAACCAACGTTGAAGTAGAACACGCATTCTTCGACTTGGAACGTATACCTTAACGGGTTGACC
Source organism: Paenibacillus antarcticus (assembly GCF_001637225.1). Lineage (GTDB taxonomy): Bacteria > Bacillota > Bacilli > Paenibacillales > Paenibacillaceae > Paenibacillus_AQ > Paenibacillus_AQ antarcticus. The sequence goes on along the minus strand of NZ_LVJI01000020.1, from coordinate 42,239 downwards.
GTCACGTATTGCTGAACGAAATAACCATTGCAGTAAGTCCGATAATGCAAGCATTTCTTCGTTAACCGTTACATTCCTTTGTGCGAAGAAGTGTTTCTCGATAGGATTCATATAGCGATTTAATGCGAACGCCAAGACGGTCTTATGACGGTACTTGTTCGTAGCACGGATATTAAACGGTGTAAAACATGCTTTACCTTTGTCGGTAGTAGTGTCGGCTATCTTTGATTCTTCCTTCGCAAATCCGCAACCTTGAAGCCGCTTCTTACTATCCTTGAACGTTGTCCAAAGAAAGTTTTCTGACTTCGATTTCGTTACATGACGGAAGTAATTATATATGGCGTCCTTTAGCTTCTTCACATTCGGCGTATTGTGTTTATGTTCGAACCAACTCTTTGATAATGCTGTATCACGTACCCCAATGTCGTTAAGCTTACCGTCATAGATCGTAATCAGTTCACGGAAGCGGGAACGGTCTTCCTTGACGCTAGACTTCGGTACCAGTTCATAACGACCGTCGTCCCTTACAACGTCGTAATAAGCGTACTGGACGCCATGAAAGTCATAATAATGGCGCTGAACTTGCCCCGCGAATAGATAGGTTAGAATATATACTTCGTCGAAATAGTTGAAGACCTTCGCAGGGAAGTTCCAAACAAAAGCGACATTATTTACGGCGTAAAGGTTCCCTGATAGTGCGTAATGCATTACGTCGTTAAACCTCGTAATCATTGTATGGTCGCCTGTCCATGTTACAGCTTGTGTATCTTCGGATATTTCAACATAGCCCGATTTCAATAATACGGGAAGGTCGTCCCGCTTCAACGGTACTTGTTCAATGACATCCATTACTTCATCAACAATCAGCGTATATCGTTCCCATTTCAAAAGCTCCATTAATTCATCGTCCGCCAATGCGAATAGTGCATGAGTGGTCGCAATGTCTTCCCCTGTGGCGATTAACTTCTTTAGTGAAGCAAGTTTCGTTCCATGTCCATGCTTGGCGTTCGGTTCACGGAAATTACGGTTACTGACTTCGGACTTTATGCGTTTAACTTCGTCAAGAAATGGCGTCACGTATATAAACCTTTGCGTGTTGGGTGCTTCCTTCATTAGTTGAATAGCATAGGATGTCTTACCAGACCCCATAATTGAATCAAGTACAATCACCTTTTTATCTTCGTTTTCATTCTTCATGCGTTTCGCCCCCTATGGTTGTCGTTCAATTCCTTTATGTCGTACTTCTCGGGGGCGTTGTGACGCTTTAACATATTATATTGTCAATGATTCTTTACATTAATAAAAGAGTAGTGTCACATATTGCACAGTTGCCACGACATAGGAACGCAACCAAAACAACAAGGGGTTGCGTAAGATGAAAATCGAAAGAGCGTTTATAGGAACTGCTCATCTTGAGGATATATTGATAGCATTGTTAAGAAGTCAAATTGACAGCATGGTTTCAGCTATGTACGATGAAAATAGGGTAAATGCCATTCCTTCTACTTCAGAAGGGGCGGCAGAACAATGAGATGCGCTATCTATGCGAGAGTCAGCACAAAGAGAGAAGAACAAAAAAACAGCTTAAGGAACCAAATTGCTTTAGCCGAGAACATCGCTAGGGAACAGGGCTTCGAGGTCGTAGAACGATATATTGACAACGGAATAAGCGGAGCAGGAATTAAAAACCGCGCAGAAATTCAGCGTCTAATTGAAGACGCTAAAAAGAAGAAATTTGACGTAATAATCACAAAGTCAGTTTCACGCTTCGGAAGGAACACACTTAATAGTCTGCAGATGGCTGATCAATTGGAGCGTATACCTGTACGCCTTATTTTACCCGAAGACAACTACGATACGGAAACAAGTTCTAGTCGCTTTATGTTTAACCTTAAAGCGATTTTAGCGGAAGAAGATAACGCTAAGTTATCCGAACGTATAAAGTTGGGACTACAGTCTAGTGCTAGACTGGGTAAACGTCGAGTTTCAATTCCGCCATATGGATACACGTTCAACGAGACGACAAGCGCCCTTGAAATTGACGAGAAAACTGCCCCAATCGTGCGAGAAATATTCGAGTTATACTTACACAAAGGTCGGGGAATGTTCACGATAAGCAATGTCCTAATGCGTAGGAGTATTCCGACGCCACGGGCTAGCGCGGGTGTTTCAAATGCAGGTACCAAATGGCAACAGAGCACGATTAAGGGCATTTTATCCAATCCTGTATATCTAGGTAATCTTGTGTATCGGCGTGAGGAAACGACAGGAACGCTTGCAGAATCGGAACTTTATAAAATTCGTCGCAAAGTCGATATGGATAAGCAAATCATTACCGAAAACGCTCATCCTGCATTAGTGTCTGACGAAGATTTCGAAGCGATTCAAGTACTCATGCGTAAGAAGGGTACGCATAAAAGCAACGGAAAAGAGAGCCTGTTTTCCTATATCGTTGTTTGTCCTGATTGTGGTAGCGGAATGCACTTCAAGCCAGATAGACGTAAAGGGGCATACGTATGCGGCGGGTACGTTAAATATACGTCTAGCTACTGCTCGTCGCATATCATCGCAGAAAAAGAATTACTACTGGCAGTTAAGGATGACCTAGCGGCGTTGGTTAAGGATAACGTCAATATGGAAAGGCTTTACGGTATTGCCGAAGAAAAAGCCATTTCAGTACACACTAGTACCAAAAAGGAATTGGTGCAAATTGACAAAGAATTAGCCGCAATGGATAAACGCTTTGACACATTGTTAAGTCTAAAAGTTGATGGTGCGATTACGTCAGAGCAACTTAAGAAACAGAACGAAAGAATAGCACAGCAACAGCAAGAACTTGCGAATAGAAAAGCTGAACTAATCTTAGTCCTTGAAGCACGACAAGACCTATCCGAACAATTGCAAGTTTTCAAAAAAGAAATAGAACGGTTCTCGACCCTCGACATTGGTGATGTACAGGTCATGAAACACGTTCTAAAAAGGTTAATACAAAAAATCGAAGTGTTCGAGGGCGGAAAAATTAAGATTCACTACAACTTATCCAACCCTCTTTCACAGAACTAAGATATAGTCTACTCGGCTGTATCTTTTCTTTCAAGTCTTACTGTACACTCCACATGTGTCGTATGCGGGAACATATCCACTGGTTGAACTTCCACCGTACGATAACCACCATCTTCAAGCACTCTCAGATCACGCGCAAGCGTGGAAGGGTTACAGCTCACATACACAACCCGCTCCGGCTGCATCGCCAGGATCGTCTCCAATAAGCGAGGGTCACAACCCTTCCGTGGTGGATCGACGACGATCACGTCAGGTGTAATACCTTGCTCTTTCCAACGTGGAATCACATCTTCGGATGCTCCGACTGCGAATTCGACATTGTTCATGCCATTTAGCTCTGCATTTGCCTTAGCATCTTCAATGGCTTCAGGCACAATCTCTACCCCATAGACTTGCTTCGCATGCTGCGCCAAGAATAACGAGATTGTACCGATGCCACAATAAGCATCTATCACGGTCTCCGCTCCAGTAAGTCCAGCATAATCCAACGTTTTACCATATAGTACTTCGGTCTGTACCGGATTCACTTGATAGAAAGAACGAGCGGAAATCGCAAATTTCACATCACCGATATAATCATATATCACTTCATTTCCCCACAAGACGCTTGTCTTGTCCCCGAAGATGACATTTGTCGTTTGAGTATTAATATTATGACAGATGCTTGTCACGGCTGGCATCGCCTTCGTGATCTCAGCAATCCAAGTGTCTACGTTTGGAATCTTAGCTCCATTCGTTACTAAGACAACCATTAATTCACCCGTGCGGAAAGCAACTTTGACAACTACGTGACGAAGCAAGCCTTGACCTGTTTCTTCATCATACGCCGTGATACCAAGCTCCTGACCAATGGATTTGATGTGCGCCACAATCTCGTCATTATTCTCATGCTGAATGAGGCAAGCCTCCATATCAATAATCCGATGGCTCCCTTTTGCGTAGAACCCACCGACAAGCCCACCCTCAGTTGTACCAAAAGGAACTTGAGCTTTATTGCGATAACGCCAAGGATCACTCATTCCTAGTGTAGGAAGAACAGTAATCCCTTGTTCTTTGCCTTCAATCTCACGATTCAAACTTCCATCTGCCACGTCTAACTTACCAATCCGAACTAGGTTATCCACCACTAACTGACGTTTCCACGCTAGTTGAGCGTTATAGTCCATATGCTGTAACTGGCAGCCGCCACATTGGTCGTTGATTGGACAAGGGGCAGCAATACGATCTTGGCTCTGTAGAATGATATCCAGAAGTTTGGCATAGCCATACTGCTTCTTCGTCTTGAGCACTTTCACACGGACTTTCTCCCCTGGGAGTGCGCCCGCAACAAAAAGGGTATAGCCTTCTGTACGACCTACCCCTTCTCCATCATGGTTCATACCGATGATGTCGATCACAACTTCATCGTTCTTGGATACCGGCAACCCGATCAACGGAGCCGGATTGCTGCGGCGATCGGATTGTCGACCGCTACGGTGTTTTTTCATGATGCTATATTCACTTCTTTCCTTATCTTCTCATCATTTATATGTGTTATCTCATCCTATGGATAAGTTAATCTCTTGGATGTAACCTACATTCAATTCATCATAAGTCGCACTTCTATTACATATTCATACTATCCTTATGATCACGCAAAAATCCGCATATGCTGTTTCAACATTTGGAATGTTCCTGGCAGAGTACCACCTAACTCACCATCGAGGTTCAACAGCACTTTACCAGGTGAAGTAACTTCCATGTAATCCGTTTGGAAATGGATTACCTTCTTATCCTTCAGATGTTCTCCACGAAGTGCCATTCTAACCACACGAACGAACTCTGGCAGATTACAGTTCTTAAGAGCAATAACATCAAATAGACCGTCATCAATACGAGCATCTGGTGCGAGCTTCTCGAAGCCACCTACAGAATTCGTATTCGCAATCAGGAACAACATGAATTCACCGTGAATATCAGGTTGTCCATTAGCCTTAATAAAGAGTTCCTGTGGAGATAAGCTAACCATCTTCTCGATACCCTTGAGGTAATAAGCAAGTTGTCCAATTAATGTCTTTAACTTACTTGGAACATCATACGTTAATTCCGTTAGTGTTCCACCACCTGCAATATTGATGAAATACCGATCATTCGCTTTCCCTACATCAATAGGCCGTGTCTCTTGTCTAATGATCAGATCACAATATTCTTCCCAATTCTTTGGGATTCCAAGCCCGCGAGCGAAATCATTCGTTGTTCCAAGTGGAAATAAACCAAGCGGTGGAAGATTCTCTTTACCCGCCATCCCATTAACCACTTCATATAACGTACCATCACCGCCCGCGGCAATGATAAGATCATACCCACGTTCTACTGCTTCCGCAGCTTCACGAGTAGCATCACCTTCTCCTGTAGTGGCATGTACCGAAGTTTCAATACCACCGTTGTCGAGGCGTTGCAAGATATCCGCAAGCCTTCTTTTCATTTCCTCACGACCTGAGGTAGGATTATATATTAATCTTGCTCTCTTCATACGAGAACCGCCACCCGTTATCATAATGTGAACCTTTGCAACATAACATTGACCTGCCTACCAATCCACTGAGATATCAGAGGATGAGGTAACAGTGCTTGACCTGAATAGTGATACGATAGTCCCTTAAGTCGTTCTGGAATAATCTTTCGAGTGAAATATCCCTCACTCAGAAAAAGAGGAGCCACGATGACTTGATAACCGTATTCTCTTTGCCAATACTCTGTTCGTTCTTGGACTGAGTTCGGATTCAGAAGTGCAAAATCGACAGCAATCACACCACTAATCGCCTGAACTTTGAGCGCAAGAGAAGATATCCCCTTCTCCCAACGCTCTCGAAATCCCTCGTATATACTTCCATGCCCTACAAGTAAAATCACTTTTTGATCAACATCTACACATAAACTGCGTACTTTATCCCATACCATCTGAGCAACATCATCGTCATCATCCATAGGCTTTCCATAATGTATATTAGCTTGGATGTGAAAAGGTTCAAGATCAGTATCACAATCTGCCTTCTCTTTCACACCTAAGGCATAAGCAATTTCATCCACATGCGTACTACCCGAAGATACAAATAACGGAATGACGATAATATCGGTTACTCCTTGTTCTTCAAGGAGGTGAATGCCATCTTGAATCAATCTTCCCTCTACGATTTCCAAGAACGAAACCGCCACAGGAATAGTATCCTGCAGCGGCAATTGATTCACAGCCTCATCCACCAACGCTACCCAGATAGGTTCCCTAGAGCCATGGCTGATGATTAATACACCTGGTCTAGACATCTTAGCGTCCTAGACGTTCCAACGACATTTTATACCCATCATTACCATAATTCAAGCAACGCTTCACTCGCGAGATGGTTGCAGTACTCGCACCTGTCTCTGCCTCGATCTGGTTATATGTAGAACCTTTCCCTAACATACGTGCTACTTCCAGACGCTGAGAGAGTGATTGAATTTCATTTACTGTGCACAGATCATCGAAGAATACATAACATTCTTCTATATTCTTAAGCGTCAATACTGCCTCAAATAGTTGATCTACACTCTTATCATTTAGTTTCTTTAATTGCACCGCTAATCATCCTCTACTATTACTATGTATCCCCATTGTACTGTAGTCGATACAATCATTTCAAGCATTAACGGTTTCACGCAGTAATGAAGCAAATCATGAAAGCAATCAATCAGACTTTTTCGATAGGATCAGACTTCATCTACACCGTCATACCAATACTATTCTAGCATATTCAACACGCTTAGGCATCAGCCCTTTTCCGCTCCTATCCCTGCTCATCAGGGCATTCGTCCATACTTTATGTTCGCCTATAACATACAGTATCGTATACCAATCTGAAAAGGATAGTGATAATCATGGCTGAGCATTACCATCGTAGTTCTCCGAGCAACCAGCGTTCACTCGGTCCTTTCTCTTCGTCTTCATATAATAACCCATACCCTGGAATTGATTCCTTGGGAGCTATTCCTCAGCTTGAATCATCTGCTATGTCTCCATTTCAAGGTGGTGGCTTGACTGGATTCGGCGCAAGCGATTTAATTGAGTCTACATCTGCTGCAACGGCAGTATTACCCGCTGTGGCTACTACTGCCAAGACAGGATTCTCTCTAGCAAACATAGGTGAGCTCAAAGGTGTAATCGACAGAATGGGAGGTATTGATGGGATTGTAAGTTCGATGGGGAAATTCCAAAAGGTTATGAGTAGTGTTCAACAAATGGCACCGATGATTAAGCTAATGATGGGTACCTTTGGTAAAGGTAAGACGAAGGGTACTCCCGAAGATGATGATCCCATTTACTATACTCCCCCTAAACGCCGGCGCAAGAAAACGTCATCTACTAAACGTAAAACGGCTCCGCCACGTAAGTCTACCAAATCCACCAACTCTACTAAGCGGCGTTCGTCCGGCAAGAAATCCCCCAAATAATAGTTCACATTCAGCAAATAAACTCTTTCGCTCGAACGAAATAAGAGTGCTTACTTTGATGTGAGCACTCTCATTACTTGAACCAGCCTCGACGAATGAACCACACCACCATGCCACCACCAAGCATGAACATGACTGCCATCACGATAGCATACCCATATTTCCAGTTAAGTTCCGGCATATGAGCAAAATTCATTCCATAGATTCCTGCAATTAAAGTCAATGGCATAAAGATAACCGTAATGACGGTGAGTGTCTTCATAATGTTATTCATTCGGTTGGAGTTGAGAGATATATAGCTATCACGCAAATCCGAAGTCATTTCTCGGTCAGCCTCAATCATATCTGCTAGTTTCAATAAATGGTCATAGATATCTGAGAAATATACCTTATGCTCTCCACTATTCTGAATATGTTGCGAATTGACAATTCGATACATGAGGTCTCGCATGGGAACAATCGTCCGACGTAGCTTCAACAAGCGTCCTCTTAGATCAAACACTTGGTTCATCAAATCCTCCACAGATTCATTGCCACCTTGATTCTCAATCTCTGCTAACTCATCTTCAATGCTGTATAGCGTAGGGAAATAGCGATCTACCATCATATCAATTAGCGTATATGCACAAGCAATTGGGCCACGAGCCCATACTTTACGGTCGTGAGCATGTTGAATAATTTGTGACCAAGCTTCATCAATCTCAGGAAGTTGTCGATGGTGAAAGGATACAATCATATTATGATTTAAGAATAAATCCACTTCTTCTGCATGTAGTGTATCCGGGTTAAGGGCGTGGAGAACTAGAAATTGTGTATCATCGTAATAGTCTAATTTCGGACGTTGTAATACAAACATACAATCTTCAACAGCTAGCGGATGAAAATGAAAATATGTATTTAGTAAATCTGCCTCTTCTACTGTAGGTGAACTGAAGTCCGTCCAAATCCACGCATAATCATCCATATGAATCTGTTCCAATGGAAGTCCCACTTTCACCTCATGCGTATGAGTAATAGCAAGTGTCCTAATCATAAATAGTAATACTTCCTCTCTAATCCGATACTCTGATACAAAAAAAAGCCAACCTTCGGTGATTGGCCACTTCTATCCCAGTATGTCTATATATTCAATCTATGCGCAGTGTGTTCTAGAATAAGATTTTAAATATCAATCCCGCTAGCAAACCAGCAATTGGAATTGTAATAAACCATGTAATGATGATCCGTCCCGCAAGTGACCATTTCACTTCAGATACTCGTTTGGCACTACCTACACCTAGGAGCGCTGATGTAATCGCATGTGTTGTACTTACAGGCATATGAAGCATCGTTGCTGTAAATATAACGGAAGCTCCAGCCATATCTGCTGCGAATCCATTAATAGGTTCAATTTTGAAAATTTTAGTTCCCATTGTTTTGATAATTTTATATCCACCAACTGAAGTACCAAGTGCCATAGCTGTAGCAGCAGATAATTTAACCCAAAGTGGAACCTCTAAATGATCCTGAAACCCAGATGTAACGAGAGCAAATGTAATAATCCCCATTGCTTTCTGTGCATCATTCGTACCATGTGTGAAGGCTTGAATTGCCGCTGTGAGAATCTGCATCGTGCGGAAACCTTTATTGACATTATGAGGACTTCTTTTTGCAAAAATCCATTTCAAAAGAGTCATGATAATATAACCAATAGCGAATGCAATTAATGGAGAGAAGATTAGTACTTTAAGAATACTAATAAATCCTTCCCACTTCACATAACCCGCTCCAGCTCCTACCACTACCGCCCCTGTTAACGCACCAATTAAGGCATGTGATGAGGAAGATGGAATACCGAACCACCAAGTCACTAGGTTCCAAATGATAGCAGCTAGTAATGCTGCAATAACGACCTCAATCCCATTATCAAGCGTCGCTGGATCAGCCACACTACCCCCAATGGTCTTAGCTACCCCTGTAAATGTGATTGCACCAAGGAAGTTCATAGCAGCTGCCATTATTATAGCTACTCTCGGCTTCAAAGCACGGGTGGATACTGAAGTCGCAATAGCATTGGCCGTATCATGGAATCCATTAATAAAGTCAAATGCTAATGCAAGAAAGACGACGATGCCTAAAACAAATAATGACGTTTCCATGTTTGTAAACCCCTTATGAATTGCTCATAATAATCGATTCCAGCATATTGGCCACATCTTCACACGTGTCCGTAGTTTGTTCTAGACGTTCATAAATTTCCTTTTTCTTAATCAGTTCGATAGGATCGCTAATGGTTGCGAATAAATTCTTCACACAAATACGAAGCAAATCGTCACCTTGGTTCTCAAGATCATTCAAACGAATCGTATATTCACGAATAGCTAGAAGTTTCTTTTGCGATAGTAAATGAATTGCCTTCTGAATTACATAAGCAGATTGACGCAAAATCTCTGCAAACTGAACGATATATTCGTCAGGCTCATGCAGATCGTACATATAGAACCGAGAAGCCGTAGCCTCCAAACCATCAATAACATCATCTAGACTGGACGTTAACGCCAAGATGTCATCACGATCAATGGGAGTAATAAACGTTTTGTTGAGTTCCTTAATAATGGTGTGCGTGAATTCATCACACTGAGACTCATACTTCTTCATTTCACCTGCAAATATGCTCACATCTTCATACTTGGACACATTCTGTGCAAAATAATCAGCAGCTTGTACGATTGTGTCTGCCATATTCTCCATCGTTTCGAAAAAGATGTCCTTTTTCTTCTTGAATACCATTTGATTACTCCTCTACTCAAATATTGCCTTCAGTTCATCCATATACAAGATAACCTTAGTTATCTTACCATAACCCATAACCCCTTTGTAAAGGCGCTATCTATCTTTTCTTACAACGTTAGCTATCTGTTCTTGTTTTTTCTTATATTTTCTATTTTTTTTCATATTTCCCCAGTATATTCAACCAACATTTCCTTTAAAATCCTAATTTTGTTTCTCATTCGACACCTTCACATGACTTTCGAAATTTGGATCATTGGGTACGATATTTATGTATGTGGTACCCGGAACTAACGGAATTTCCTTGTCATCCTTCACAAAACGAATCACATCATCTTTGGAATGAATCCAGTTCCCTTTAACAAGCTTCCCTTGCTGAAATATAAGTGCTTCTCCGCCTAGGTTAATATCCACCGACAGACGTCCTACATCATCAAGTACCTTGTGATCCGCCCCCATTACAATCACGTTAGCAGCTTCTAACTGCATATTGTTTGTGAGGTCTACGTGTGGCATGTTATTTATAGAACGTTTATATACTTGCTTCGAATCATCATAATCATACGAAACGACATAATTTTTGAGTAGAAAAGTAATATCCACTTTACTAGCATGCTCTCCTGCAATGATTTCATTCTCTGTATGGAATGGATACGTCGGTATAGCTACTTCCTGTTCATACTTTAGTTTATTTGCTCCCTCATGAAGTTTGTCCGTATCAGAATACAGATTGTGTGGGGCTTTTCGACTCTTATCCCTCCAGAAATAAGCACCTGCCTTACCGATCTCATCAAGATCTTCCTTCTTCTGCTTCTGTATGATTGAATACGCCTCCGGACTTCCACCCGCATGTACGAGCAGACCCTGATATAGCCCACCAAGTTCAATGAGATATGGCCTAATACTTCGAATAGGCCCGATAGTAACTGCTTCACTATGACTTTGGAAGATAGCCACAAGTCGTGTAATCCCACCCTCTGCCAATACTTCATACACCATATCGGCTTTGCTTAATCCAGATTGAGGCCTTGCAGCTGGAGCATTGTTGACCATAACGGCTAATGGACGTACGTTTGAGGGGGCTTCTATAGGTAACCCGGTAAGTGGGGCTACATATTGAGATATGGGAGTAACGGGGTCGACAGGAGGCTTTTCTTCTTCAACTAATGGTGTTGGTTCCGGCGGTGGTTCTGCCTCTAGTTTAGCATTGGAACAAGATGAAAGAATGAATGCCATGAATAGGATACTCAGTACCTGTAATAACTTCGGTCGAATCATGAATGAATGCTCCTCCTTGCTAAGGATTTCTTTGTTTCTTCCATTTAATCACAAAAGCAGCTTTTTGTCAGGCTTCATCATTTGTTGTCGAAAACATCATTCATATAAAATTTTATTATCTCGATAAATATTTATTTATTTATTATTGTCATTAAACCCTTTTAATGTAATTATATTAAATAGTTCCCATTTATTATAGGGACAACAACCATATTATGAGGAGTGAATTAGTGAGGTATGTTTAATCATTGGCTTAGAACTAACAAAGTGGCAGCGGTATTCCTTGTCTTCGTTCGATTCTACCTAGGCTATACATGGATTTCAGGTGGTATTCACAAATTAAGCGGCGGGTTTGATGCTGGAGGTTTCTTACAAGGAGCAATTTCGAAGAGTACAGGATGGTGGGCAGCATTCTTGGAACAAGTTGCTTTACCAGGTGTAAACATTTTCAACATCCTCATTCCATTAGGGGAGACTTTCGTTGGATTAGGTCTTATCCTTGGTATCTTCACTACATTCGCTGCATTGATGGCGATTGTTATGAATTCTGCATTCCTATTATCGGGGTCTTTAAGCATCAATGTTCAAATGTTACTGCTAGAATGCATCATAATCGTTTCTGCGGTAAATGCGGGTCGCATTGGACTGGATCGTTGGGTACTCCCTTATATCTCTGGTCTATTCAATAAGAAAGCGAAGACCTCCTCACAGGTACCTCATTTAAATACCACCGTTTAAAAAAAGCTATACTACAATAAATAAGACAGGAGTTGTCCTTTCAGCAGCAGCTCAGCTACTGAAAAGGCAACTCCTTGTCATTCACTTGTTATTATTTCCCTACAAAATCAATTATCTTTATATATATTTTAAATTTGTGATATAAATCACAACATAAGTGAAATCTTTCACATATAATAAGGATATCAAAGATGATCATCTTTCAAAGACACCATTAACCAACGGTATCTACAACCATACACTTAGGAGTGATATTATGTTTAACAATTGGCTCAGAACTAATAAAGTAGCAGCATTCATCCTTACCTTCGTTCGAATCTATCTTGGATATACATGGTTTACAGGAGGTATTCATAAATTAACTGGTGGGTTTGATTCTGGCGGTTTCCTACAAGGAGCAATTGCAAATAGCACAGGTGATCATCCCGCGGTTCAAGGATGGTGGGCAGCATTCTTAGAACATGCCGCATTACCAGGAGTAGACCTATTCAATGTTCTTATTCCATTGGGCGAGACTTTAGTAGGATTAGGACTTATTCTAGGAATGTTCACCACATTTGCAGCACTTATGGCCATGGTCATGAATACCGCTTTTCTACTATCAGGTACTGTTAGCACTAACGTTCAAATGCTATTGCTGGAATGTTTCATCGTTGTTGCTGCTACTAATGGCGGTCGAATTGGGCTGGATCGTTGGGTTCTTCCTTATTTCAGACAGTTCCCACGTAATTATACAAAAACAATACAGTCTCTACTCCCTAAACCTAACATGAACTAACACGCAATAATGGCATAAATATTATAAAAAGGAGTCCTCTCTTCATCACTGAAGAAAGGACTCCTTTTATATTATGATCCGAACATCCAACAGTTCAGACTAAGGTTACCATACTGATATTCCTGAAATAGTCGCTTCGCCTTACGCTCATCATCTGCAGCACCCATTGCATAGAACAACGGCGCAAAATGTTCCAATCCATATGGAGGAACGGCTTGATCTGCAAATGGTGCTTTATGGCGATAATCGAATAACGATTTCAAATCCCATTCTTCAAGTTCCACAGCAACCCAATGATCGAACTCAGCAGCCCATTCATCCGTTTGTGCACCCTCACTGATCGTACGTAAATTATGAACTAAACCACCACTACCAATAATAAGTACATCTTCCTTACGAAGTTCCGCAAGCATAGCACCTATATTATACTGCTCCTTGGGTGACCGTGTTGAATCCACAGACAACTCAATAACAGGAATATTAGCTTCGGGATATAACTTCTGAAGAATAACCCAAACCCCATGGTCAAGTCCACGATCACGAACAGGCGTATAGTTTAAATTATTTTTCTTGAAGAGTCCATCTATTCGCTTGTTTAATTCTGAATCACCTTGGGCTGGGTAAGTAAGCTTATACATCTCCTCAGGAAATCCGTAGAAATCATGCATCGTAGTATGTGACTCATCCATGGTCATAGACTGAATTGGCGTATCCCAATGGGCTGAGAAAATTACGATGGCTTTGGGAATTTTGAAATGTTGACCCAGTCCTTGTAAAAAGCGGGCATAATCATGTTCCTCCAAAGCCAGCATAGGGGAACCATGAGCTACAAATAAAGAAGGTATTGTCATTGATATCAACCTCCACTCACCAGTATACATTGCTACCTTGTATTTTACAGTTAATGGAGGTGTTTTACCAATATTATTGAATCCACCCTTTATTAAGAGCTAAATCATCCAGTTCTGCCATTCGTGTTGTGTTCTTTCCTGTTCGTTCAACCATTCTTTCGTCCGGTGAAGCAACTGCTCACGGTGAGGTCCTGAGGAGTAGGTGTGATCCGCTTGAAATATGATTTCTTTATCACAACTTCCTTCAGAGCGCATCCAGAATACTTTCTGATAGAGAAAAGCATAATCTACTGGAATAGAATCATCTGAGGTTCCGTGGATTAAGAGGACATTTCCATTAAACTTACCTGCCTGTTGAAATGGTTGGAACGGCGCAAGGGATTCAAAGAAAGCAGGTGTAAACGTATATCCTAAATAATCGGAGGAACCCTTCTTAACCGCGGTATCGTAAACATCTCGACCCGTGATTTTGACAATATCATTAAAAGGATACCCTACGGAGGACCACAAGATAAGGTTCTTTACACGACGATCCCGTCCTGCGGTTAAGATAGCAACTGCCCCACCCAAACTATGCCCAATCAGAGTGACCCGAGTTGGGTCAACATCAGCACAGTCTAGTGTATAATCGAGTACGCTACGAGTCTGGTCAATCATGGATGCTAGCCCTTCCTTACCATAATCACCCGTACTCTCGCCACAACCGATATAATCAAATCTTACAACCATATATCCGTCTTCTGAAAGCTCTCTTGCCGTCTTCAAGAAAAGGCGATCTACTCCGATACGATTGCCTACAAATCCATGACAGATGATGACGAGTGGTACTCGTTCTTTACTACGTCCCTCTATATTCACTTTCGATGACGGATAGTGAATACTGGCTGTCAGTTCCTCTTGATTATGTCGGATATTAATGTGACGCTCCATACTCGATTCCCCCTAGCGTTATGCGATTCATCTATATACTAATAAATCCGATAAGTTTAATATGAATTAACGGATTTATTGTAACATCGCCAAAAAGGGTCTGTCAATGGATTTTTGACTATTCAGAGGATTCTAGTCATAGCTTTGAATAAACATATTGTGCGTCTCTTCTCGGCCCTCCCAGCTTGCCATCATCTCGTTTCCTTGTTCTGTCTCGGATAACCCACCCCACATCGAAGGAGTATTCATCTCATCATCTAATCCCATTTCCGATGGAAGCTGTTGACCTGTCGCTCTGATCCCAGCTTGTTCATGCGATAGTGAAGCAGCATTCGAGTCTAGATTATTTACCATATTAACTCCTCCTTTGTTCTACTTATCTGTATTATGTTGTGAATCAACACAACGTTTTATACACTTTCACTAATATGACACAAACAACCATTTACCATTACTGACAGCTGCATGTCCTTGCCAACCTCCACCTGTATTCCTATACTTGAACTAGATAGGGGGAGCTAATCATATGACAATTAAAGCTATGATCAAAGAAAATAATCGATTAAGAGAACAGATGACCCCTGACAATAAAGATTATTTCGAGGACATCGTCGTTTACTTCCGTACCTGTGATGTCGATCAGACCGAAAGTGAACAATTACTATTAAAGTTGGCACATCAACTTTTGGAGTCACAAGAGCAGGGAATACAAGCACGACAAATATTCGGACCCACGGCCGAAGAGTACAGTCGCAATAAAGTGCAAATTCTGCCTAAGAGAAAGACGATAGCGGGCGGTCAATATTATGTAATGATTCCTTGGGTCGCGCTAACGATGTTCTTTTTTATGGAGTCCTTAGTTGGTTTCGTAGCGCAGTGGCTTGGCGGCTCGATGGATACCTTCAATCGCATCAGTCTCTTGTCGCTCATTGTTATCGCTATAGGTTCTATCCTATTAGTGGAAGCGGTCACGAAGTTACTTAATCGTACAACAGAGCATGAAGATCAAGTTAGAGGCCAAGGAAATACTAAGCCTATGCCTAAGCCCAATCTAAATTTGAGAACCATCGGAATCTACGTTGTCGTAACGTTGATCATTATGATGATCGGATATACCTTCCGTAATCTACTACCCGTATTTACGATTCAACCTTGGGTTAGCCTCTTCATTGCTGTCATTGGACTAATCGGATGGATTTTTATATTCAAGCGTAAGTAATGTTGAATAAACGCATTACTTCCCTATATAGACTGCTGTGGTAGACTCATATTTCTTTGCAACGATTTAAAAAAGCCTTCTCGACACATGCTGTGATTTCTCACAGTGATGTGTACGTGAAGGCTTTTTTTGTATCAAACTTATCTGTTATTGATCTTCTGATATTAGTTTTGAATATTTCGGTTTGCTTTTACAACTAGCTATGAATACCCCGGTAAGAATAATCACCAACCCAACCAACAATGTCCACTTAATATGTTCATTTAATAAGGTATATCCCCATAGAACAGCAGTACATGGAACGAGATAGGTTACCATCGTTGCAAATTCTGCACTTCCTTTTTGAATCATATAATAGAACAAGATATAGGCAATACCCGATCCGAACACACCTAATCCAACAAGCATTAGTATATTTGATAACGATGCAAGGTGTGATAATGAGACTTCCTCCGTAGAGAAAGCCATAATCCCACTTCCAATCATCGTACATAGCAACGTTCCAAAGGTAACTTGATACATGGAGTATCCTAATGTAAGAAGATTCTTCGATAACTGAGATCCTACGGCATAACAGAATGTCGCTGCAATCATACAACCGAATCCAAGCACATCCACCGAAATGAATGTATCAGGATTAACATCAAGCAATATGATTAGACCCACGGTCGCAATCCCTATTCCGATCCACTGTCTTTTACTCGAAACAGAACGAAAGAACAACACACCCACAATAATTGTCCACACTGGTGTTGTAGCATTTAAGACAGATGCCATACTACTAGGCAATCGTGTCTCACTAAAAGCAATGAATGCCCAAGGAATTGCTGTATTGATCAATGCCATAATGGTCATCGGAACCCAAGAAATAGTCCGTATTCCAAATGGCTTCTTCAACGCTAACATGATACTTACAATAACGACTAGACCAGTACTTGATCTTAAGAAGGCGATGGTCCAAGGACCGAAATCATGAAGAAGCATTTTGATGAAAAAGAACGATCCGCCCCAAATGAGACTAAGTGCAATAAGTGCTAAATATACAAGACGTGACAACTATACTCCTTCTTTCTCTGAGACTGAAATCAATGTGAATGTGAATATCTCAAGCTAATAGCGTAACGTAATTCATCTCAAAATTTCAATACATTCTTTAATAATATCTCATAACAGCCTGTCTCCTAGTTTGCAATTCCAACTATATTCGCAATTATTTATTTAAAATTTAAAATATCATACCCGTGTTACAAGTTTATTTTATCCATAGGCACTAACCTACAATAACGTTCAGACATATAATGAGATCAAATCAGGATATGTTGGAGGAATAATGCGTGCCAAATGTACAACGCAATAGTCAAGCTGAGGATCTGTCATTGACACAATATTTCAAAACGTTTAGGAACCATATCATCGGTACAGACTTCTATTTCGAATCACCATACGGTAGGAAACAAATCATTTATGCGGATTGGGCAGCCAGCGGACGTCTTTATCTCCCCATTGAATCACACATTCTAGAGCAGTTCGGCCCCTATATGGCGAATACACATACAGAAGCTAATATTACAGGCACAACCATGACTAAAGCCTACAAACAAGCACGTAACTTGATTAAACGGCATGTGAATGCAGACGAACGAGATATTCTTATTAACACCGGTGCTGGGATGACCTCAGCTGTTAACAAGCTACAGCGCATCTTAGGACTTAGAGTGCCCGAGTGGATAGATCGACATGGTTCCTTATCTGAAGCGAGCCGTCCGATTATATTTGTTAGTCATATGGAGCACCATTCTAATCAGTTATCGTGGTCGGAAACCATTGGAGATGTCGTATGTATTGAACCAGGAGGAAACGGAGAGGTAGATCCAGAGAAATTAGAACAAGCTTTAGTGAAATATAACCATCGCACATGTAAAATAGGTTCCTTTACTGCTTGTTCCAATGTCACCGGAATCCAGACACCTTATCATCACCTCGCTCGAAAGATGCATGAATATGGAGGGTTGTGTTTCGTTGATTTCTCGGCAAGTGCTCCCTACGTCGATATCAATATGCACCCTTCATCCCCTTTGGAACAATTAGATGCCATATACTTCTCACCTCATAAATTTCTAGGTGGGCCTGGGAGCAGTGGTGTCTTGATCTTCAATTCGCAGCTCTACAACAATCACATTCCTGATCGTCCCGGTGGTGGGACTGTTTCTTGGACAAATTCAGTAGGAGGTCGGCAGTATTACACAGATATCGAGGCACGCGAAGATGGAGGGACGCCCCCCATTCTCCAGACGATCAGAACTGCACTCTGTATTCAGCTCAAAGAACGTATGGGTAGTAGTCAGATTATTCAGCGTGATCGTGAATTAACCTCCATACTTATGGACGAGTTAACCGATACACAGGGCATATTTGTGTTGGAGGATCATGCTCAAAGACGTCTGGGAATTATATCTTTCATTGCACATCGTATTCATTACAACTTATTTGTAAGATTACTTAATGATCGATTCGGCATTCAAGCACGTGGTGGTTGTTCTTGCGCTGGCCCTTATGGCCATTACTTACTTCAAATTAATGAATATACATCAAAAGCTATTACAGACCAACTAGATCAGGGTGATCTAACCAATAAACCGGGTTGGATTCGATTATCCATTCACCCCACGATGACCGATCAAGAGATGTATGCTATCTCAGAGGCCGTTCGTTCCATTATGATAAATATTGAATCATGGAAGCAAGATTACTATTATGATTCAGCTACGAATGACTGGCATCATATATTCGCAGACCATCGCGTAAATCTAGATGAATTATTTACGTTCTAAGGAACCTTAGTCCGGCTCAATTTACTCCACATGCTCTGGAGAGAAGTCTCCACCCTCTTCGTGCAGTTCTACTTCAGAATCGGTAACTCTATATTTCCAATAGTGACTCAAGATTGTCTCTTCAGGGCTATTCTCATCCTGAAAA
The DNA here is from genome assembly GCF_001637225.1 of Paenibacillus antarcticus. GTDB lineage: Bacteria > Bacillota > Bacilli > Paenibacillales > Paenibacillaceae > Paenibacillus_AQ > Paenibacillus_AQ antarcticus. The sequence continues at coordinate 23,170 of NZ_LVJI01000020.1, read as the reverse complement.
TCATCTGAACTCCAATACTCAGTTAATGTAATGACGAATGTATCTTTATCTTCTCTCATAGCTGCTGAAGTGAACTCACCTGGAATACGTAACCCTGGTACTGGACCGCCCCCCAGAATGATTCCCTCAGTCTTCCCCTCTTTTGTTGGGAACTCAAATCTACTGGTTTCAAGTATCACCTTAGCAATAGCTTCGTCTCCTAATCGTATTTCGTTATAATCTGATTCTGAGCTACCACCTATAGAACAACCCGACAGGATAAATATGACGACTATACACGTTAATAAATATTTCATGCTCATCCCCCTACACACGTTATATCAGCGAAATTCTAATTGCCTATTTAACGGTGAAATGTTAGTCAATGTTGCACACCGTTCAGAAGTTAACAAGATACACGTAAGAGTACATCATAAGCACAGCAAAAAAAAGCGTGATACGTTCTTTTCGTATACACGCTTTTTTGCTGTTTCCTATTGAATTATTTTTTAATAAAGTAAATTAAATAAATTACGGTCCTTATTGAGTTCCGTATACTCGAATCCTTTACGATTCAAACGTTCAATCAATGCGGCATAGTCATCCTTCTCATCTAATTCAATACCTACGAGTGCAGGTCCGTTTTCTTTATTGTGCTTTTTCGTATATTCAAAATTCGTAATGTCATCACCAGGACCTAGTACATCTTGAAGGAACTCACGCAATGCACCTGCACGTTGTGGGAAATTGATCATGAAATAATGCTTAAGCCCTTCGTAAATCAGAGAGCGTTCCTTGATCTCTTGCATCCGTGCGATATCGTTATTTCCTCCACTGATAATACATACCACTGTCTTTCCTTTAATCTGCTCACGATATAAATCTAATGCTGATACGGACAAAGCTCCCGCGGGTTCTACAACGATAGCATTCTCATTATATAGTTCAAGAATCGTTGTACAAGCTTTGCCTTCAGGTACCTTCACAACATCATCAAGCGTACGTGAACAGATATCAAAGGTTAAATCCCCTACTCGCTTCACTGCAGCTCCATCTATGAATTTATCAATCACATCCATAGTCACCACTTCTTTACGTAGCAATGCTTCACTCATAGAGGCAGCTCCCAATGGCTCTACCCCAATCAACTTGGTATTAGGGCTAACGGTCTTGATATATGTACCTATCCCCGCGGCTAGTCCGCCTCCACCAATCGTCACAAAGATGTAATCTGCAGCTGTATTGAGACTCTCCATTACTTCCATGGCAATCGTCCCATTGCCCGCAATAATACGAGGCTCATCAAACGGATGAATAAACGTCATCCCCTGTTCATCACAGGTCTTCATAGCCTCAGCATATGCATCGTCATACGTATCACCGATCAATACGACCTTAACGTTCTCACCACCGAAACGCCTAACCTGTTTTACTTTTTGATTAGGTGTAGTACTCGGCATATATATTTTCCCTTGAATTCCTAGTGTCTTACAGGAAAAAGCCACACCCTGAGCATGATTTCCTGCACTTGCGCAGACAATTCCCTTCGCTAACTCTTCCTCGGAGAGACTACGAATCATATTATATGAACCGCGAATTTTAAAAGATCGTACCACTTGTAAATCCTCGCGTTTTAGATACACGTTACAATTATATTTTGCTGAAAGTACAGCATCCCATTGTAAAGGTGTCCGTACAATGACTTCTTTTAACACATGATGTGCTCGTACGATTTCTTCCATCATAACAGGCGCATGCTTTTGTGGTTTAGATACTGATTTCATTGATTCTACTGTAGACGATTGCGTATGAGCTTCTTCATTGTGGGCTGTGTTCTTATCATTTTCCATGTATGCCATCCTTCTCCTCTTTTAAATATCTATGTATAGTTGAATTCTTATTTTTTATTTCATCTTAGTAACGTACTCCTTTTGCGCTCTTTTTTCAACCGTATCATAGGATGTTGGATATAGAAAAGCCCTCCATCTTCGACAAGATGAAGGACCCTCTGTTTCAAGTCATACCTTATTACCTCTAACTTAACTGAAATGTTTACTAAACCATTCTCCTGCAGCATCAATCTCGGTACGACTTAATTGGTGCCCATTGTTCTCCCAGTGTAAATCTGTTACAGATCCCGCTCCTACCAACAAAGCCTTAAGATCTTCTGATTCTTGTGCAGGGCACATCATATCGTTACGTCCAGCGCCGATAAAGACAGGTATACATGACAAATCAGGTAACTCCTTATTACGCAAAGGAACCATAGGATGATGCAAAATGGCACCTTTAAATGCATCCTCATAATGGAACAGAAGACTTCCCGCAATATTAGCGCCGTTAGAATAACCTATAGCTACCATGTTACGACGATCTATCCCGTATTTCTCTGAGGCTTCATCCAAGAATGCGTAAACTTCTTGCGTACGGTTCACCAAGTCTACTTCATCGAACACGCCCTCCGCTAAACGACGAAAGAATCTGGGCATGCCATTCTCTAACACATTACCACGAACGCTAAGTATAGAAGATGAAGGTGAGATCATTTGCCCAATGGGCATTAGATCCTCTTCAGTACCTCCAGTACCATGAAATAGAACGAGTGTTGGTGCAGAAACATCGCTTCCTTGTTTAAATATATGCTTCACAATATATCGCCTCCAGATGCAGTTAGGTTAACCACATGATATTTATTTTGATATTAAGATTATTAAATCAATAATATCTCGATTAGAGACATTATGCAAGTCATCATTAATCCTAATTTTCCTATTTATTCTACATTATGATGGTGGATTCATGTCATTATTTCGCAAGCCAACGTACCACTTTGCATCTATCATTGACATATGTAAAAATGGGGGTTAGCATTTAACTTTTGTGAGCCTATTACTTAAGCTAACGTATTGAACCAACACAACAAAGGCGGGCATTTCATGAATAAGAAAATGATCGATATTGTTACAATTATTTTAGGTGCGTTTATCTTCGCATTAGCAGTTAATTTATTCGTTATTCCAAATGAGTTCGGTGAAGGTGGCGTTACCGGGATAACGATTATATTATACTATCTTTTCCAATGGTCCCCAGGACTAGTCAGCTTGATTATCAATGCCTTTTTACTCCTAGCTGGGTATAAGTTTTTGGACAGAACAGCGACAATATACACTATTATTGCTGTACTATTCAATTCCCTCTTCCTCCATTTAACGGCCAACTGGAGCATTCCTTCAGATGAACTACTTCTGAATGCTATTTTTGGTGGTGTCTTTGTGGGTGTAGGGATTGGAATTATTATACGTGTCGGAGGTACAACGGCTGGTACAGTGATTCTTGCAAGAATGGCCAACAAATACCTAGACTGGAATATAAGCTACGCGCTGTTATTTTTCGACCTCATTGTGGCATTCTCTTCTTACTTTATTATTGGCGCAGAAAGTCTTATGTTCACGATCATCATGCTCTATGTGGGTACGAAAGTGATGGACTTCATTATTGAGGGCCTAAATCCTAAGAAAGCCGTTATGATTATTTCAAAAGACCAAGACCAAATTGCTGAAAAAGTGATTGTCGACATGGATCGAGGCGTTACTGTTCTTTCGGGTCATGGATACTATACGAAGACGTCCAAAGAAATCCTTTACATCGTCATCAGCAAACAGGAAGTGTCTGCACTCAAGAAAATCGTTAAGTCAATTGATATCGATGCTTTTGTAACCATTCATGATGTACGTGATGTGTTTGGGGAAGGATTCGTTGATATTTCGAAATAGATGTTGAAAAAGCATTTTGTTAACTTGCAGAGATCGCTACGATAACGAATTGTTCTTACGATCGCTCTTGTAATCAGATTTCTTGATTATATACCGCTTTTGCGGTGGAAATCTGATTACAAATGCGAACGCTCCGCTTCTACAGAACAATCCCGTCCTCTTCGCTAGATGCAGTTTAAGGATCAATTGTTATTCAGCTATACTATTTGCTTCATAGTATGTAAAGAGGCCTTCCTTTTGCCAGGAAGGCCTCTTTTTAAGTTCTATTGCTTTAGGATCTATTTATTAGATCTCTCTATTTCTTATCCGCTCTTGTTCCCCCTGTATTACAATAATACTTTAACTCTTGCTAAATTTGCTAGACCACTATATCTACTTGTTTCTGTATCATACCTCTTACTATTACATCTTGCTATTACTTCTTACGATAAATGTCTTACTATAGCTTCTTGCTATGTCTAGCATCATCTAGCTGTATCGTACTTCTTCGATTACTTATTACTTCTTATCTTGCTCATGCTATATCTTACTTTTAGCTATCCACACTTACTAAAGCAATGCCTTCGCAGCAATATCTGTTCGAAGATGTTTGCCCTCGAAGTCAATATGAGCTGCTTCACTGTATGCTTTAGCACGGGCCTCAGCGATGTCTGCACCGAGTCCGACAACACCCAGAATTCGTCCACCATTCGTGATCCATTCGCCAGTCTCAGTCTTAGCCGTTCCTGCATGGAATACGAGTGCGTCCTTTACGTCTTCCAGACCATCAATTACGATGCCTTTAGGGTAGGATGCAGGGTAGCCACCTGAGGCTAGTACGACACATACAGCAGCCTCCTCACTCCATTCAATCTCGATGTCAGCCAGTGTTCCGTTCACGGCTGCCAACATGATTGCAAGCAAGTCACTTTTCAACCTTGGAAGTACAACTTGCGTCTCCGGATCTCCAAAACGTGCATTGAATTCAATCGTCTTCGGTGTTCCATCAGGCGAAATCATCAATCCAGCGAACAATATCCCTGTGAAATGACGTCCTTCCGCAACCATTGCCTTAGCCGTCGGCTTGATAATCTTCTCAATAGCTTCTTCAATAATAGCTGAATCAATATGTGGAAGTGGAGAATAGGTTCCCATCCCTCCGGTATTAGGTCCTTGATCGTTGTCGAATACTTGCTTGTGATCCTGAGCAGCAACCATCGGTCGAACCGTCTCACCATCTACAAAAGCAAGGATAGACATTTCTTGCCCAGCAAGAAATTCTTCAATTACGACATGACTTCCAGCATCACCGAACACTTTGTTCACCATAATATCATGTAATGCAGATTCTGCTTGCTCCATTGAAAAAGCAACCGTAACCCCTTTTCCTGCTGCAAGTCCATCTGCTTTGATAACGATAGGAACTTCCTGATTCAGTAGATATGCTTTTGCATCTTCGTAATTATCGAACTTCTCATATGCTGCCGTTGGAATATCATATTTGTGTAGTAAATCTTTCATGAAAGTCTTGCTACCTTCTATTTCTGCTGCATTCTTACGTGGTCCAAACACTGGAATATCTCTAGCTTCAAAAGCATCTACGATTCCATCCACTAATGGATCATCGGGTCCGATCACAACAAAATCTATATTATTCTCAATCGCAAATTTCGTCAGTCGATCAAATTCACTTACAGCAATCGGTACGCATTTCGCAATGGTTCCAATTCCAGCATTGCCCGGCGCACAGTATATGCGTCCAGCCTGCGGGCTCTTCGCTAGTGCCCATATGATGGCGTGTTCACGACCCCCACCGCCTACGACCAATATGTCCATGTTCGCCTCTCCCTCTTCGCACGTTATTCATTGCCTATTAGACTCTTTACATGCTTCACGAAATCTTTCGCTAGATAGGTTCACATTCTCCTAAATATGACGCGATCTCATGGTACGGCCACTCATTCTTATCCCACATCAGAACGAGTGGCTAATGACTATTCTTTAGTGTTTAAAGTGACGAACACCTGTGAATACCATTGCAATGCCATGTTCATTTGCTGCTTTAATGGACTCTTCGTCCTTGATTGAACCACCCGGTTGGATGATCGCAGTAATGCCGGCTTTAGCTGCAAATTCAACGGTATCTCCCATTGGGAAGAATGCATCTGAAGCAAGGACTGATCCTTTAGCCTTATCTCCCGCTTGCTCAATCGCAATCTTCGCTGAACCAACACGATTCATCTGGCCTGCACCTACACCGACTGTCATGTTATCTGCTGCAAGAACAATCGCATTAGATTTAACATGCTTAACTACTTTCCATCCGAACAATAACTGCTTTAATTCATCTTCTGTTGGTTTACGGTCCGTAACAACATTCAACTCTGCAACATTTACAGAATGAACATCACTTTCTTGAACGACCATCCCACCATCAATCGAGGTTAATAGGAATTGGCTGTTACGATCTTCAGATGAACCGAATTCACCCATTTTCAACAAACGTAGGTTTTTCTTCTTTGTTAGAATCTCAAGCGCTTCAGGCGTGAAGTCTGGTGCAAGAATGATTTCTAAGAAAATATCTTTCAATAAGTCTGCTGTAGCTGCATCAATCGTACGATTCGCAGCTACAATCCCACCGAAGATAGAAGTAGGATCCGCATGATAAGCTTTTTGATAAGCCTCACATACATTACTTCCGATACCAACACCACATGGATTCATATGCTTAACTGCTACAACCGCAGGTTCATTAAATTCTTTCACGATTTGTAGCGCTGCATTCGCATCATTAATATTGTTGTAAGATAATTCTTTACCATGAAGCTGTTCAGCCGTTGTCAGCGTCCCAGCAGGAGCTAGCGGTTTACGATAAAATGCTGCCTTCTGATGCGGATTCTCACCGTACCGTAAGTCTTGTATTTTCTCATATGTCACAGTTAAACGCTCTGGCAATGGATCACCCGTTACATTCGACATATAATCAGAGATTAGGGCATCATAAGCCGCTGTGTGGCGGAACACTTTTGCCGCGAGCCGTTTGCGAGTCTCTAGTGTTGTGTCTCCATCCTTACGGATTTCTTCAAGCACAGCACTGTAATCGCTAGAATCTACAACCACACTAACGAATGCATGGTTCTTAGCACCTGAACGGAGCATGGTAGGTCCGCCGATGTCAATGTTCTCAATAGCTTCTTCATACGATACGTCTGGTTTAGCAATGGTTTCTTGGAAGGGATACAGGTTCACGACAACAAGGTCGATATAGCCAAGCTCCAATTCTTTCATCTGTTGTTGATGCTCCGCGTTATCGCGCACAGCTAATAGTCCACTGTGTACAGCCGGATGTAGTGTTTTAACACGCCCATCCATAATTTCCGGGAACCCTGTAACTTCTGAAATTCCGATAACTGGCACACCTTCTTTAGCAAGAAGACTGCTTGTTCCCCCAGTCGAAATAATCTCCACGCCCAATGCAGACAGTTCGCGGCAAAAATCCACGATGCCCTGTTTATCCGACACGCTGACTAACGCTCTCTTTATACTCACGAATTGGATCCTCCTTATATGTGTGACAGATTACCAAGCTCATTCACGCTTTGCTCGACAATCCGCCATGTTAAACGATAGCTTTCCATGCCACGAACAATATTTCCCGAGAAATATCGAAAAATCTTGCACACGTAATTACCCACTGACGAATTCTCGTTATTTATACGGCAATATTGTTACTTGTCTGTCGTTTAGTACTACACATCCTTGCGCAAACCATGACACAACCCGTGGATATAACTCCTGCTCTATAGCATGTATATCATTAGCAAGTGACTCTACCGTAGCATTAGACTCAATTTCGATACTTTGTTGAGCTATAATAGCCCCCGTATCCATTCCTCCATCCACAAAATGCACCGTAGCTCCCGTCAATTTGACACCATAGTTAAGGGCTTGAGGAATCGCATTCGTACCTGGAAAAGATGGAAGTAGCGATGGATGAATGTTGATTAGTCGTCCAGTATATTTGTCCACCATTACAGATGTTAACAATCGCATATAACCAGCTAGAACGACTAACTCTATATTAAGTGCATCTAATTGCTCCACGATCTCTAATTCATACGCCTCACGAGAAGAATAAGATTTAGGTGTAAACAAATGAACAGGTACGCCAGCATCACGTGCACGCTTGACAACAGGCGCCTCTGGCTTATCGCACACTAGCAATTCTACCTTCGCACCGCCGAGCAAGCCTTCTTGACTCGCATCCACTAGCGTTTGGAAATTGCTACCCTCACCAGAAGCAAATATTGCAATACGGTAATGACTCATTACACGTCAGCCCCTGTAAAGGTAACGATAGATTCACCCTCGTTTACACGGCCAATAATATAAGCTTCTTCTCCATTACTCTGTAGAATGCTAAGTGTTTCAACTGCATCCTCTTCGCGAACAACCAGTACCATACCGATCCCCATGTTAAAGGTTGTGAACATGTCACGATTTGTGATATTACCTTTATTCTGCATTAATTCAAATATAGGTAGAATCGGCCATGTACCATATTCAATGTCCACATTAACATGATCTGGTAACATCCGCGGTATATTCTCAATAAATCCACCGCCAGTAATATGAGCCATCCCTTTGACTTTCACCTTCTCAATTAGAGCCAATAAGGACTTCACATAAATCTTCGTTGGGATCAATAATGTATCTCCCAATTTGCCACCTAATTCAGCGATTTCATCCTGCAGATCATATCCTGATTGTTCAAGAAGAAGTTTACGAACTAAGGAGAATCCGTTACTGTGTACACCACTGGAAGCAAGCCCAATCACCGTGTCCCCAGGAGCGATAGTTGAACCATTAATGATGTTCTTCTTATCGACAATTCCTACCGTAAATCCAGCAATGTCATATTCGCCTTCGGAATACATACCAGGCATTTCAGCAGTCTCTCCACCCGTTAACGCACAACCTGCTTGATGACATCCTTCTGCAATTCCAGCTACGATCGCTTCAATCTTCTCTGGTCGTACTTTATCGCATGCAAGATAATCGAGGAAGAATAGTGGTTCTGCTCCTTGTACGATGATATCATTGACACACATCGCTACAGCATCAATCCCAATCGTATCGTGACGATCCATTGCGAATGCAAGCTTCAGCTTTGTCCCAACACCATCCGTACCAGATACTAGTACGGGCTCATCGTATTTACTTTTGTCCATTGCGAACAAAGCACCGAATCCCCCTAGATCCGTCATTACTTCTGGACGTAACGTCCGCTTCACATGCTTTTTCATACGTTCTACCGCTTCGTTTCCTGCAGCGATATCTACACCAGCACTTTTATAAGCTTCAGACACTTGTAAGAACACTCCTTCCATAATTGGCGAGCCTTATTTATAACAGCATTTACATGAATTATCTTGAGCAGATCGATATTAACAACCACATCCTGCTTTTTCTTCACCATCGAAATCAAGCGTTGTCGGATAATCATTATTGAAACAAGCGAGGCATAATCCACCGCTCGGATCATTTGCATTGTCTCCACCTACCGCGCTAATGAGTCCCTCTGGACTTAGAAAAGCCAGTGAATCTGCATTGATCTCACGACAAATTTCTTCTACTGTTTTATTAGCAGCAATTAGCTCTTTACGATCAGGTGTATCAATTCCGTAGTAACATGGATTCTTGAAAGGTGGTGAAGTAATCCGAACGTGCACCTCAGTGGCACCCGCTTCACGCAACAAGTTCACGATACGTAGGCACGTTGTACCTCGAACGATTGAATCGTCTATCATCACAACACGTTGACCTTCAACAACACCACGAACAGCACTGAGCTTCATTTTGACACCTTTTTCACGCAATTCTTGACTTGGTTGGATGAAGGTACGGCCTGTATATTTGTTCTTAATCAGACCAAGCTCATAAGGAATTCCTGTCTGTTCTGCATAACCAATCGCAGCCGAGATACTTGAATCCGGAACGCCAGTTACGATATCTGCATCAACGAACGATTCCAAAGCCATCCGACTACCCATTCTTTTACGCGAAGCGTGCAAATTCGAACCATTCAGGTCACTATCCGGACGAGCAAAGTAAATGTACTCCATCGCACATAAAGCTTTACGCTGTGGTTCAGTGTAGCGATCTTCCTTAAGCCCATCCTTATCTAGGATCAATAGTTCACCTGGTTGAATATCGCGTAATAGTTCAGCTCCAACCGTCTCAAGTGCACATGATTCTGAAGAAAATATATACGAGTCGCCTAATTTCCCCATCGTAATAGGACGAAGTCCATGAGGGTCAGAAGCTACAAGTAACTTATCATTCGTCATAATCAGGAAAGCGTACCCTCCAACGATACGTGCTAATGCATCTTTTGCTGCTTCCACTACACCCTTAGAAGAACGAGCAATCAAATGGGCAACAACTTCTGTATCACTAGTCGTCTGGAATATAGAACCGCTCTGTTCTAATTCATGTCGAATTTGCGGTGCATTAACTATATTTCCATTGGTCGCAATCGCTAAATCACCATCACGATATTTGAATATAAGTGGCTGCGCATTCGCTAGTCGGCTATCTCCACTGGTAGAATAACGTACATGTCCAATAGACATGTTACCTACCAATGATGCCATTGTGTCCTTATCGAATACTTCTTTCACTAGTCCCATTCCGCGGTGATAGTTAAATTCCTTACCATTCGCTACACACATCCCGCAACTTTCTTCTCCGCGATGTTGTAAAGAATGTAGTCCATAATAAGAGAGTGATGCAGCATCGGAGTGACCATACACTCCGAATACCCCACATTCCTCTTTTAACGTATCAAATATATCGTCCTTACCCGTACCTTCATTATAAAAGTCTCCGCTCCAAAGTGGATGAGACAAGGATTTATCGGACGCAAACTTTGCAGATGTTATTTCATGAGACACGGAATCGCATCCTTCCAAACCTGCTTCAAGGCTTCCACGGACTCATTCAGAGCATTCTTTCCATTGATATCAAGGACAAGGTTGCTTCCTCCAACAGTACCGATATTTACGACAGGAACACCATGTCCTTCGATGTAATTCTTCAACTGTTCAGCCTTTTCAGGAGTTGCAGATAACAAGATACGGGATTGACTCTCACTGAACAATGCGAAATCCGAACGAAGATCCGTTTCGATGTGAACTTGAGCACCAACACCACCACTTATACATGACTCAGCAACAGCTACAGAAAGACCACCTTCGGATAGATCATGTGCTGACTGAACAAGTCCACTTTGAATCGCACCAAGTACGGATGCCAGTAGTTTTTTCTCCACTTGGAGATCAAGTGCTGGCGGACGACCTTCAGCTACACCATGTAGAATCGTCTGGAATTCACTACCACCAAGTTCTGCCTTGGTATCACCAAGCAATAGGATCGTATCTCCTTCATTCTTGAAAGCTTGTGTCGTAATATGATCGATATCATGAACTAGACCTACCATACCAACCACTGGTGTTGGATAGATGGACCCGCCTGCGTTTTCGTTATACAGACTAACATTCCCACCAATGACCGGTGTATTTAATTCACGACAAGCCTCCGCCATACCATCAACAGCCTGCTCCATTTGCCAGAAAATTTCTGGTTTCTCCGGGTTACCAAAGTTCAGGTTATCCGTAATTGCGAGTGGCTCTGCTCCAGTACACACAATGTTTCTTGCCGCTTCACTGACTGCGATCTTACCTCCCACTTCGGGATCAAGATAAACATATCGACCGTTACAGTCTGTTGTCATCGCTAGACCCTTACGCGTTCCGTTTACGGTTACGACTGCAGCATCAGAACCTGGACGAACAGCCGTACTAGTACGAACCATATAATCGTATTGATCATATACCCATGCTTTGCTCGCCACAGTTGGAGAACCTAGAATCTGTTTCAATGCGCCACCAAGATCCGTCACTTCGTCATAACGAAGGGTATCTATTCTTTCGTTATTTACATAATAAGCAGGAACTGAAGATGGTTTATCATATACTGGGCATTCGTCAACTAGCGCAGTTACCGGCATATCTCCCACAACTTCCCCGCGATGTAACAGCTTCAAACGTCCATCGTCAGTTACCTTACCTACTTTGGCGCAGATAACCCCCCAACGATCAAATATTTCTTGAGCCTGTGCTTCATCTTTCGGTTCAACAACGAACAACATACGTTCTTGTGATTCAGATAACATCATTTCGTAAGGAGTCATACCTTCCTCACGTTGTGGCACTTGATCCAAGTATAGTTCTAGTCCGTTACCCGCTTTACTTGCCATCTCAGCACTTGAACATGTCAAACCTGCAGCACCCATATCCTGAATACCTAACACGATACCGCTATCGATTAGTTCCAGACATGACTCCATTACTAGCTTCTCCATGAATGGGTCACCAACTTGAACAGCCGTACGATTCGCTTCTGATTCTTCACTTAGTTCGATGGAGGCAAACGTAGCTCCGTGGATACCATCGCGACCCGTTGGTGGTCCAACATAAAACACTGGATTACCTACACCCTTCGCTACACCACGTTGGATTTTGTCATGATCGATCAATCCAACACACATCGCATTGACTAGTGGATTACCTTCGTAGCTCTCATCAAATACGACTTCGCCACCCACGGTTGGAATACCAATACAGTTACCGTATCCAGCAATACCAGATACCACATGTTCGAACAAATATTTCACACGATCACTTTCAAGCTTTCCGAATCGAAGGGAGTTCAATGTAGCGATCGGTCTTGCACCCATCGAGAAGATATCGCGAATAATTCCACCTACACCTGTAGCTGCTCCTTGGAAAGGTTCCACAGCTGAAGGGTGATTGTGACTTTCGATTTTGAATACAACAGCTTGGTTGTCACCAATGTCTACGATACCAGCGCCTTCACCAGGACCCATGAGAACACGTGGACCAGTCGTTGGGAACCGTCGTAACAAAGGCTTTGAATTCTTATATGCACAGTGCTCAGACCACATTACGCTGAATACACCGATTTCCGTATAGTTAGGTTTACGACCCATAAATTCACAGATCAACTCATATTCGCTCTCCGATACACCCATCTGCTGATATATATGTTGCTCTGCAATTTGCTCCGCAGTCGGTTCTTTAGCTGATACTTGCTGTGTCATGTGAATCCCTCCAAGACTTTAATATAGATGTAAACATGCGTTTACCATCTTCAGAACCAAATAGTGTATTTACTGCACGCTCTGGATGGGGCATCATTCCGATGACATTTCCACGTTCGTTACAAATACCTGCAATATCAGCAATTGAACCGTTAGGGTTATCGCCATATGTGAAGACAATCTGATTATTTAATCTCAACGCTTCAAGCGTCTCTTCATCACAGTAATAATTCCCCTCACCATGAGCGATTGGAATGATGACTTCTTCATTCTTAGCATATTCACGTGTGAACGGCGTTTCATTATTAACGACCTTAAGAACCGTATCATGACAACGGAATTTCATCGACTCGTTACGACGAAGTGCGCCAGGTAACAAGCCCGCTTCCGTTAGAATCTGAAAACCATTACATATACCTAAAATGAATTTCCCTTGTTCAGCAGCCTTAGCAACCTCAGCCATGACGGGTGCAAACCGTGAAATCGCACCGCAACGTAAGTAGTCGCCATAAGAGAAGCCACCTGGAACTAGAATACAATCATAAGCAGAAAGATCCGTAGCTGTGTGCCATACATAATCCACAGACTCACCAATCTCTTCTACCGCTTTATAACAGTCAATATCACAATTGGAACCTGGAAATACTAAGACAGCAAATTTCATGGCATTAGCCCTCCAATTCGTAACGGTAATCCTCGACTACCGTATTAGCTAGTAGCTTCTCGCACATGGCCTTCAAACGTTCTTCCGCCTCAGCGCGGTCATTCGTATCTAACGTGAGTTCCATATATTTACCGATTCGTAGGCTCTCAACTTCTTGGAAGCCAATCGAATGAAGTGCTCCCTGAACAGCGACCCCTTGCGGATCCAATACGCCTTTTTTGACAGTTACATAAACCGTTGCTTTAATCATGATTCAAAGTTCCTCCTCAGAATGGCTAATAATTAATTACACTTCCGTTAATCGACGATAAATGTCCAGATACCTTCTTGTTGTCTCCTCAACGACTTCTTGTGGAAGTGGCTCAGGTTTACTATTCTTATCCCAAGACGAGGAAGCCAAGTAAGAGCGAACCGGCTCTTTGTCCATACTATCAATCTCAATATCTAGCTCATACTTTTCTTTCGCCCAGAAACGGGAAGAGTCCGGTGTAAATATTTCATCAATGAGAATCACTTGGCCATCCAAAATACCGAATTCGAACTTACAATCTGCTAGAATGATGCCTCTCTTATCACAATAATCACGAGCAAAGCTATATAATTTCAAGCTTCGTTCTTGTAATTCAAGTGCAATGTCTTCGCCTACCATTTGTTTCATCGTATCAAATGAAATATCTTCGTCATGACCAACATCATTCTTCGCTGCGGGGGTAAAGATAGGCGTATCAAACGCTTCGTTCTTCCGCATACCTTCGGAGAGCTTAATGCCATTCACTTCACCAGATTCCTGATATTGACGCCAACCACCGCCCGTAATATATCCACGTACGACGCATTCAATATCAATTCGCTCTGCCTTACGAGCGACCATAATCCGATTTCGTAGCAATTCCTTATCCTTGATTAGTTCCCCCAGCTGGTCAACATCCGTATGAACCACATGATTCATCATCAGGTCAGCTGTCTGTTCGAACCAGAATGCGCTTAACTGGTTAAGTACATTCCCTTTGTCAGGTACAGGAGGATCCAATACATAATCGAAGGCAGAAATACGATCTGTCACCACAATGAGGACATGTTCCCCCAAATCATAAAGCTCTCGCACTTTCCCCTTATACAACAGGGGTGCGTTAACAAGTTCCACAGCAGTAGAAACAGCTGTTGATGTCATGTCCTTGTCCTCCCTCACGGTATGATACTCTATCTATATTGTTAGACTAGACCTAATTTAGTGAAAATCGTATCTACATGCTTCAAATGCCAGCTCGGGTTAAAGGCATCATCGATCTCATCAGCGCTTAGCACTTCTGTAATCTCAGGCGTTGACTCGATAATGTCGCGGAACTGACGTTTCTCTTCCCAAGCCTGCATCGCGCGAGGTTGAACAGTATCATACGCCTGTTCACGGCTCAAGCCTTTATCAATCAACTTCGTCAAGACACGGCCAGAGAATGGCACGCCAAAGGTACAAGCCATGTTACGCTTCATATTCTCAGGGAAGACCGTCAAATTCTTAATAATATTTCCTAGACGGTTCAACATGTAGTTAAGTAACATTGTCGCATCTGGAAGAATGATGCGTTCTACTGAGGAATGTGAAATATCACGCTCATGCCAAAGGGTTACGTCTTCATATGCAGTCACCATGTGCCCACGGATGACACGCGATAGTCCTGAAATATTCTCACAACCAATTGGATTACGTTTATGAGGCATTGCAGAGGAACCCTTTTGGCCTTTTGCGAAAGCTTCTTCTACCTCACGTACTTCACTCTTTTGTAACGCACGAATTTCCGTAGCGAATTTATCCAATGACGTAGCAACCAAAGCCAATGTTGCCATATACTCCGCATGACGATCACGTTGCAATGTTTGAGTCGAGATGGGTGCTGCTGTCGTACCTAACTTATTACATACAAACTCTTCAACAAAAGGATCAATGTTCGCGTAAGTTCCGACAGCTCCTGACATTTTACCGAACTGAACGCCATTTGCTGCATGACGGAAACGCTCTAAGTTACGTTTCATTTCTTCATACCATAATGCCATTTTGAGTCCGAATGTCGTTGGCTCTGCATGTACACCATGCGTACGGCCCATCATTGCAGTATCTTTGTAAGCTATAGCTTTATTTTTCAGAATCTCTATGAAATTAAGAATATCCTTCTCTAGAATCTCATTGGCTTGAAGCAATACATATCCAAGTGCTGTATCAACAACATCAGTAGAAGTTAGTCCGTAGTGCACCCACTTACGTTCTTCCCCAAGGCTTTCAGACACGGAACGCGTAAATGCGATGACATCATGGCGTGTTTCTAGTTCAATTTCACTAATTCGAGCGATATCAAATTTTGCATTCTGACGAATTAATACGGTATCTTCTTTCGGAATAACACCGAGTTCTGCCCATGCTTCACAAGCACAAAGTTCTACTTCTAACCACGAATTAAATTTGTTCTCTTCTGTCCATATGGCACGCATTTCTGGTCTACTATAACGTTCAATCATCTTTTTATTGCCTCCAAATATTCGTATGTTCTACCCAATCCAGCCCATCTTCCACATCTTTGCAAAGTAAGTTGATATGACCCATTTTGCGATTATGCTTACTATCAGTCTTACCATATAAATGAAGTTTAGGTATAATCCCTAACTCTGTTACTTCCTCATCTTGTTCCCCGGTTCTCTGTATAACTGCATCCAGATGTTGACCGAGTACATTAACCATAACTACAGGACTCAATAATGTTGTATCTCCCAGTGATAGGTTACAGATCGCGCGTACGTGCTGCTCGAACTGTGAAGTTGTACAAGCTTCCATCGTATAGTGTCCTGAATTATGTGGTCTTGGAGCTAATTCATTCACATACAACTGACCATTCTCTGTAACGAACATTTCTACAGCCAGTAGTCCCACAACTTCCATCTTCGCTGCAAGTGTTTCTGCAAGCCTTCTCGCTTCTCTCTGGATATGGGCTTCTATCCTTGCAGGTACAATAGATAGATGTAGTATATTGTTTTGGTGAATATTTTCCGATATCGGGAAGCTCTTCACTTCACCATTCGGATTGCGTGCAGCTATTACTGATATTTCACAAGCGAACGGAATGAATTGCTCAAGCACAAGTTCTCTTCCAGATGCTTCTAGTTCAGTGTAAGCATTCGCTATTTGATCCTCACTCCGAATGACAACTTGACCTTTCCCATCATATCCACCTGTAGCCGTCTTCAATACAGATGGATAACCCAGTTCTGCCAGGGCTTGTTCTAGACTAGCTAATCCTTCGATCACACGATAGGGTGCAACAGGAACGCCTGCCGCTTCAATAGCTGCCTTCTCACGTAAACGATGTTGCGTCGTATATAGCAGTTTGCTTCCTTGGGGAACATAGGATTCCTTGACAAGTATCGCAGCCACACCAGCGTCAATATTCTCGAACTCGTAAGTGATGACATCAGAGATTGTTGCCATTTCACGAGCTGCATCTACATCGTCATATTCTGCTACAATTTGTCGAGCAACAGGACTGCTAGGTGATTGTATTGTTGGATCTAGCGTTACGAATTGATATCCCATTGCTGTACCTGCAAGTGAGATCATTCTTCCTAATTGCCCTCCACCTAGAATACCAATCGTACTTCCTGGTAGCAACGTCCTTGCTACTTGATCAGTCTCACCTTCAGAAGACTTATGACTCATAGATCATCACTACTTTCTAACACTTCATCACGAATGGCATCCCTACGGTTCTGAACACGTTGTTGAACTTCCGGATCAAAGGCTCCGATCATTTGGGCTGCGAGCAATCCTGCATTGGTTGCTCCTGCTTTGCCAATAGCTACTGTCGCCACAGGTACCCCCCCTGGCATTTGCACAATGGAGAGTAAGGAATCCAGACCATTTAATGCCTTCGATTGAACCGGAACACCGATAACTGGAAGGATTGTCTTCGCCGCTACCATACCTGGTAGATGCGCTGCTCCTCCTGCTCCAGCAATAATAACCCGAATCCCTCGCCCTGCAGCTTCTTCTGCAAAAGTGAACATTAGATCAGGTGTACGATGAGCCGAGACTACCTTCTTCTCGTATGGAATTTGTAGATCATCTAACATCTGACAAGTATACTGCATTGTCTCCCAATCTGACTTGCTACCCATAATTACAGCGACTACTGGCAACATGCTTCAACCCACTTTCTTCGCGATTCATTGATATATATAAATATATAAATTAATAACAGCACCAAAGAATATATGAAGACCAAAAAGTCCGGAACCCCAAGAAAATACTGCTATTTTCGGGACACCGGACATAGGAAGGAACACTCCACCCCGTTGTCATTTCCTTCTCCTTAAGGGAGCATTTCCCGACAATGGTAATCGAAACCTCAGAATATCTCATAGCGTTTCGATAGTATTCCCCCGTAGTCCGAACATTTACGGTGTTCAGGTAGAGACTTCCGGGCCCTATTCCCAGATTTATACGAGATCATTAAATGAGTTATATATTATTGTTATTATTTCTTATTTCACTTGCTTAGTTTAACAATCTCTATCACCCTATGTCAACTCAAACACGAACATTTATAAACAACGTAAATTTATTGTTCGCTTTTTGCCATAAAATCAACTAAATAAAGCCAGTACATCCTAATACTACAGATGCACTGGCTTTGAGTAATATCGTCTTATTTCACAACGAGTACTGGGATACGAGCATGTTGAACAACATTATGGCTAACACTGCCAAGTACAAATTCACGAATGCCACCAAGACCACGACTACCAATGATAATGACATCTGAATTGTTCTTTTTCGAATAATCAAGAATAATTTCAGCAGGAGCGCCCTGAATCAATTCCACAGTTCCTGTTACACCAGCAACCTCAAGGCGCTGCTTAGCTATCTCTACCGTTTGTTCGGCCAGATCATAATATTCTTTGGTGACTGAAGTCGAAATCGGTGCATACGCTTCTCCAAAATATACTCGTGGAAAACCGAATACATGAATAACCGAAATCTTTGCATTGGGTGTTACTTGTAACATAGAAATAGCGTGATCTAACGCTTTGTTGGAAGCTTCGGAACCATCAAATGCTACTAAAATATTAGAATATAACATGAGCTACACCTCTTTCTGAATGACTTATCTGATAAAATACCCGTACAACACGGCGTTCATAAAGAGAAGCATAGGAATTCCTATCCGGAAGCTTAAATGTCTTGTCTTATGTCGCTTGCGATACATCGCAATAATAACACCTAATGCTCCACCGATCGCAGCTAATAGAAACAATGTTTTTTCCGGTACTCGATCACGCCTCTTCTGAGCTCGTCTCTTGTCTTCAGACATGACCAGATAACCCACCATGTTAATTATAATAAACCAAATCCATAGTGCAGTAATCATCTGTTACATGTCCTCCTTTTATTCGAAAATGATAGACTTACTCTTCTATTATAGAACTACCACGTACAGGAAACAATCCATCTCCTGGATCTCATCGCTATACACATCAACCTTTGTTCTTTTTCTCCAGTGCAGCTTTAAGTAAGTCCCCTAGATTCGAACCCGTGGTTTCTTGCTGTGTATACTTCTCTACCAATTTTCGTTCTTCGCGTTTATTGATATGTTTCTTGTCTTGATTAAGCGTCTCCGTAATTCCACATGTCAGGCACTGCACGTATAGTCCAGCCTTACCTTCCTTCATATCCATCTTCTTATGACATTGCGGACAACGACGGTTTGAGACTCTCTTATCATCCGAACGACGATAACCACAATCTTCTTTTGGACAAGTCAACAATGTACCTCGTTTATTCTTCTTCTCTAGTAGCCGAGTATTACATTCTGGGCAATGACTATTAGACACATTATGAGGTTTGTATTCAACCGAACTTCCTTTGACACCTGCCACAAGTTCCTTAGACATACTACGGATTCCTTGTAAAAATAATTCTGGACTTCCTTCACCACGAGCAATCTTCTCTAACTCCGATTCCCATTTAGCCGTTAGTTCTGGCGTACGTAGCTGTGGGGACACCAATTCTATCAACTGCTTACCTTTGCCTGTCGGATGAAGTATATTCCCCTTACGTTCAATCGTGTCTGATGACACTAACTTCTCAATAATATCTGCGCGGGTAGCTGGTGTTCCAAGTCCATGCTTCTCCATTTGTGAGAGTAGTAATGCTTCAGTATATCGCTTCGGCGGTAACGTACGACCAGGGCGAACCGTGCAACGTTGTACTTCCACCGATTCTCCAACATGTAATTCTGGCAATACAGACCTTGTATCTCGTTGATCTGATGGTTCATCCTCATCTGCATCATCGGCCACATCGCCACCGTACACTTCACGCCAACCGATATCCTTTACTGTCGTCCCTTTCGTATGAAGGCTCTCATTCTCTATTTTCACTGTAACAGCAACATCATCATAACGAGCAGGTGGATAGAAGAGACTTATAAATCGACGAACAATAAGATCATAAAGCTTTCTTTCCTCAGAATTAAGTAGGTTCAGAAGAACTGTCTCTTCAGTAGGAATAATAGCGTGGTGATCACTTACTTTACTATCATCTACGATTCGTTTAGTGATGTTTAGATTTCTGCGTAACAAAGGACGGGCAAATGTTGCATAAGGACCCACTGCTACGCTTTCTAAGCGTTCCTTGAAAGTATCTATCATGTCCGATGTTAAATAACGGCTATCTGTTCGTGGATACGTGACTAATTTATATTGTTCATAGAGACGTTGCAGCACATTTGAGGTTTGTTTTGCTGAGAATCCATAACGTTTGTTAGCATCACGCTGAAGTTCAGTCAGATCGTACGCAAGTGGATGTGGTTCTACTTTTTCTGATTTATTAACCTTTTCAACAATGCCGGCCTTCCCTTGGAACTTCTTCTGTAACACTACAGCTTGATTACGATCAAACATTCGTGCGTCTCCGTTGGTAGCTCTCCATGTAGCTGTGAAGTTACCTAGATCAGCAGTCAATGTGTCATATTCCTCTGAACGGAAATGAATTATTTCCTTCTCGCGATCCATAATCATTCCAAGTGATGGTGTCTGGACTCTCCCTGCTGATAACTGAGCTCCGAATTTACAAGTTAATGCTCTTGTAATATTCAATCCAATCATCCAGTCAGCTTCAGCTCGACAGCGGGCAGATTCATACAATCGATCGAACTGACTTCCTGGCTTCAGTGTCGCGAAACCTTCCTTGATCGCTTTGTCCGTCTGTGAAGAAATCCACAATCTCTGAAATGGCTTATTCCACTTGATCATGTTCAATATCCAACGTGCTAACAATTCACCTTCACGCGCTGCATCCGTTGCAACAATTAAGTTGCTAATATCCTGTCGTCTTGCTTGCTGCTGAACGACTTTAAATTGTTGACTTGTCTCCCTCAGCACTTTCAAATTCATCGATTCCGGCAGAATAGGAAGGTCCTCCAAATTCCAAGCTGCAAATTTACGATCATAATCCTCCGGCTCCGCCAATCCAACAAGATGTCCCAGTGCCCAAGTCACAATATATTGAGGTCCTTCGAAATAACCTTTATGTTTTTCTTTACTCCCCATCACTCGCGCGATTTCCCGTGCAACGGAAGGCTTTTCTGCTAATATTAAAGATTTCATAATCCGCCTCTTTCTTATTTCATCTGTCTTGTTGTCCTGCCCTCTTGTACTTGGCTAGACAATCCTTCATTATTATAACATTGATGATACCCCTGACTAAAAAGTCAAAAGGTCTAATACGAATTCGTATTAGACCTTTCCCAAGAATATTCACTTACTAACTCAATGACTGCGTTAACTAAATTTACACGATTACGACTCGGACTTCGGAATTCCATTTAGACTCGCTGGATATTCCTTTGCTTTATCCGGGCTAAGGCTGGTTGATTTCTCTTTAATACTTGCTTTATTGCGTTGGAGATTGGATTTCAACGGTTTTTGATCTGGCATAATATCACCTCTCCAATATCATTTACACGAAATGGTCTAGTTATTCTCTATTCCTTCATTCGTAGACACGCATCGTAATATCGTGCTCCTTCTACTGACTGCCCTCTGAAATAGATTACCCCATCCCTTACTTTCGAACGTAGGATATGAATAACTTCACCCCTTTGGACTTCATGATGATACGTAATATGAAAGCCATGAATAGATGCCTTCTCTAACTCCTCTACTGTCAAAGCATCCATGCACAAATCCGCATAACGAGCATTATTTAAATGACCATTACTATCAATCCCACTATAACGTGCCGTCATCGTGTATGAATCATATAACTCCACTTCATCTGAAATATTCATTTTATCAGGTACAGGTCCAACCGAGTCTTCAGAATAAGGATTTATTTCAAAAGGATAGGCTGAGGGTCTCAGAACTTTACGTTTATTCGTATTAACAAGTGCCCACAATGTGCATGCTTTAGCAATTTCCTGATTATTCTCATCAAATATCCTGAAATCTCTTAACCACAACGGACCCTTCGTTCCTTTATTCCATGTCGTTATGGTTATCATTTCATTAAATCTGGGCAACCGTTCGCATACTAAATCAATTGTTGTCAGCATCCACCCCATGTTGTGGGCAACCATTTGATCGCGCGTCCCACCCATATGCTCCACATCGCCGTCCGCAGCACGTTGCATCAGACTTAACAGATTAGATAATCGACAAGTTGCATTATGATCAATTTCATTTGAGTAAATTAGATGCTCCACTGTCCAAGTATTTCCCATGTATCTACTTCTCTCCTATTTCTATATAATTACTTTAGCATTCCACAAACTTTATCAAATTACTTCTACAAAGGCTCATTAATTTTAAACTACCAATACTATAATACTAACCTAGTATTGTCAGATGATTCTACAAGATCATATTTAATTTTCGCAATAATAGATTTAAAAAAACCAAAAAAAGAAATACCGTCAATCGAACTCAACGGTATTTCTTGTGTGTGCTTGGCGACGTCCTACTCTCCCAGGACCCTGCGGTCCAAGTACCATCGGCGCTGGAGGGCTTAACGGTCGTGTTCGGGATGGGTACGTGTGGAACCCCTCCGCTATCGCCACCAAACGGTAACAGCTTTATGTTGCATTAAATATTTATTTCTTGAAGTTTAAATCAAATCTATATTTCGAAATAGCTTCCTATTTCAATAGATAATAATCATAAAATGAATTACCATTGATATAAATCAACGATATTTCTTGTATGCTTGGCGACGTCCTACTCTCCCAGGACCCTGCGGTCCAAGTACCATCGGCGCTAGAGGGCTTAACGGTCGTGTTCGGGATGGGTACGTGTGGAACCCCTCCGCTATCGCCACCAAACATGATTTTTCGAAGCTTACGCTTCTCGAAATCGCTGCTAGAAAATATCAGTCCTTATAAAGGACATGCAGCTTAATTCAAGGTTTAATCCCTGAAAACTAGATACGAATGAATTTGCAGTTCAAAACTTGCATTTGCTTCTGGAACCTAAATTCCAAAATATTAGGATAAGCCCTCGACCGATTAGTATTGGTCAGCTCCATGCATTGCTGCACTTCCACCTCCAACC
>NZ_LVJI01000019.1 GCF_001637225.1 Paenibacillus antarcticus | reverse complement strand
AGCCAGGATCAAACTCTCCAAATTGGTATTTAGAAAGAGCGAAATGCTCATTTTGAAACAAACTGGCGAGAATTTACATTCTCTATCAAATGATTTCTCATTTGTTTTGATTTCATTTTCGTGAAATCTACTCACTCGTTGTTCAGTTTTCAAAGACCAATTATTCCGTTTTGTCGTTACCAGTGTTTCTCGGTGACAACTTTTATATCATAACATGTTCGTTTTGTTTACGCAAGCTTTTTTTCAATTTAATTTTCAATTGATATTCGCTTACCGATTCAATAAATGTGTTATTTACTGGCCGGAATAAGAATATATCATGTCTAGCACTATGATAACAAGTTGTAATAATTGACAAATGTCTAAACACTTTCATTCTATTTTTCATACTAATGGTTAGCGACTGTTCAATAGCTCAATAATATTTGTGACTTCTCACCGGTATAACTGTATATTAACCTTGTTAGAACACAGTTGTAGATGCCTCTGTGAATTATTACTTCATTATAGAGGTCTTCACCCAAACTAAATAAGTTGTTGATGTACTATTTTTGAGGTCTAGGGCAAGACTGTTTCTCTAGACCCACACATATCATTTCCAGTATGATCAGTAGACCACAAAATTCGGAGGTCACGCTAATTTGGATGCTTACAACGAAATTAGAGAAGGCGAAAAAGGTGCATGGGTCAGTATCATTGCCTATGTATGTCTCTCTGCGCTTAAATTATTTATTGGTCTCGCCGCTGGATCCGAAGCATTACTTGCCGATGGTCTAAACAATACAACTGACATTATTGCCTCATTCGCCGTTCTGATTGGTCTAAAGATTTCCCGCAGACCACCCGATCATGATCATAAGTATGGTCATTTCCGTGCTGAGACGGTCGCCGCGCTAGTAGCATCCTTCATTATGATTGCTGTTGGAGCTCAAGTATTATATCAAGCGGTGCAGAAATTCTTTGAACCCACTATAGGTACTCCCAATATGATCGCAGCATGGACAGCCTTGTTCTGTGCTATCGTTATGATGTTTGTATATCGATATAATATACGTCTTGCAAGAAGGATTAACAGTCGTGCCATAACTGCCGCAGCACAAGATAATCGATCAGATGCATTTGTCAGTATAGGTGCTTTCATTGGAATCGTCGGGTCTCAGTTCGGATTACCTTGGTTAGATCCACTGGCTGCCACTCTCGTAGGATTGATTATTGTTAAAACAGCTTGGGATATTTTTAAGGATGCCTCTCACGCTTTAACTGATGGATTTGATGAGCAAGAGCTTGTTAAAATAAAACAAACGGTCGCTGATACCCCAGGTGTAGAGTCTATTAAGGATATTAAAGCTCGAGTACTAGGAAATAATGTGTTGGTTGATGTAACTATTCAGGTAAATGGTTACTTAAATGTTGTGGAAAGTCATTATATATCAGAAGATATCGAAGACCGTATGCTGACGGAGCATAAGATTTCGCATATTCATGTTCATATTGAACCTATAGAATAGAAACTATAGACTAAAATGATATTTTTACTTTAATTGAATATCACGTTTGAAACCTTCACAGGATGGTTAACTACTATAGGGCACATCTTGAGAAGGTTTTTCTTATTTTAACGTATCTTAAACCAAATTTAAGCTAGAACTAAGGTAAGAGCTTTATAATTGAGATATTACGATTGATACAAACGGCTACATTACACGTTGAATATATTAGAATTACATATTTAGAAATGAGGTACTTATGAAGAAAATCATTATTGTCGGCAGCATGGTATTTGCTATAACCGTCGGTGGAGTTTCTTGGAATAGCCACGCAAGCGCAAGTCCAATTATGCTAGACCTAAATACAACCGCTCCAGTCAAAGAAGACTTACTTCACATTCTTAAGCTTTCTTCTAATGAAGAATTATATAATGCATTATATGATGGAAATACACTTGCTGATCTTGCAAAAGATAATGATGTTGACGTTCAAAAGGTAATTAACTTACAGGTTGCTGAATTAACAGCTCATATTGACCAGCGTTATGCCCGTGGTAACCTTACAGATCAACAATACAAAGAACAAAAGTCCGAAGTTAGAGATCTGATTACACAAAGTGTGCATGGTCTTTAATATGACATCGTACAATAATATCGTGTAACGATTTGCCCTTAGAGAAGTGAATAACGAAAAGTGAGATACAAACTGGCCACAGTTTGTATCTCACTTTTTTGTACATTTCAGAGACTTCACTTCTATATAACGTATACATTTATTTATTTTCTACCATAATCAGCTTTAATTTCTCCCCATTCTTTCGTTTCCCACTTACGTACCTGATTATCATAGTGATTCGTTTGTAACCAATGTAGCGCGCGATCTACTAAACCCCACACTTCCTTGGTTGATTCATCCCGTTCTAACGTTGTCGCCACTTGCTTCTCTCTCACCCATTTCAAAGCAGTACGAGAGTCGCTATACACCGTCTTTGTACTTCCTTCTTTTTTCAAATACGCTAAGGAATGCACAATAGCTAAGAACTCTCCCAGATTATTCGTACCCTTGAGAATGGGGCCTTGAGAGAATATAACCTCCCCTGTCTGCGTATTAACACCTCGATATTCGATTGGACCAGGATTCCCCCTAGTTCCTACATCAACTGAAATGCTGTTATAGTCAATCTCTTCTATTGGCTTCTCAGATGCAGACTTACTTGTCCGTCTTTTCGCAGGAGCTTTACCTTCTGACTTCTTCTGTCCCCAATGCTGTTTCCAGCCCTCTCGATAGGCCTGTTCCGCTTCAGATTTCGATTCATATGACTTATATTTGGCATCTTTAAATTGGGCTACTTGAGATTGGCACTCAGGCCAATTCGTATAGATTCCAGGCGTATTTCCAACCCATACTACATAATATTTTTGCTTAGCCACGAATAATCGTCCCTTCCTCATTCCATTCAAACCCTTATATAATTATAAACGGCTACCACGCGAAGTGATAGATAGACCTTCTATAAGTGTCGCCATTTCTAATTCATTTATGGATGACATTTCACAACAGGGATATATATATTCATTACGGCACCTATCTGGCTATGGCATCTTTCATCATAGAATTCAAAGTCCACTTTATCTGGTGCAAATTCATAGCCCGAATTCGGAAACCATTCTTCAAAAATATATCTCCATACCCCAGCAATCGCTTGTGCAAAGCCATGATTATCATAATTCGCGGGTGGCGTTGTGAACACTGCATACGTCGCCTCCGGAACGACGCCGGTAAACATATCTCGTGTAGCTTTTACAAAAGAATCATCTTTAACACCAATGACATATGTGAAACTTCCGGACTCCAAGTCTGTTGGTGGATAACATAAACAATACTCCCCGTGTTCCTTCGGCTTGATCTGTTCATATAAGTTCGCTTCAAGTCCTTCTACATTAAAGTAATCCCATAATGCCGGAATTCCCCGTTTGCTATAATCCCCTTCAAGGGTCGTTTGCAAGCCATACCCTATAATATTGAATGATGGTTTGGTACAAAAGGTAGGGTCTAGAATAATTCCTCCTACGTTTAGAAATTCGTGATACGTTCTAAGGTTAACTTTACTTGGGATCTTTCCACTTGCATGGCTACGATATTGCTCGGGGGAACACCCATATACTTTTCGAAATGCTTTACCAAAGCCCGCATGTGTCTCGAAGCCATAATCCATTGCAATATCGATGATACGCTTGCCTTGGAATAACTCTGCTACTGCATAGGCAAGACGCCTTTTTCTCACATAGTCCATAGGAGGCATGCCTACGTAAATATAGAATAAACGATAGAAGTGATACGTTGAGAATCCCGAGATTCCAGCTAGCTCTTCCACAGTAATTTTGTCTTTTAGATGCTCCTCAATGTAATCAATACTCTTCTGAAAGCACATCATGTAGCTCATCATCTTCCTCCTCACAAAGATATGTACCTCCATTGTAACCATTTCTAAGGGTAACGACTGTTCCTAAATGAACATCTTTTGCGAGAATTCAAATTATATGTAGGCTTCTTTATATTCAAAAAAAAGAGCATCCGAGCTTGTTAGCCGTTGCTCTATTATCTTCATTCTATTTCTCGTACATCTTGACCTATCTGATTGGCAATAGGATAGCAACGGTTGTCCCCTTATCTATCTCGCTAGTAATATTCACACGTCCATGATGTGACGCAACAATATTATTCACGATCATCATGCCTAGACCATTACCATCACTTTTAGTCGTGTAAAAGGGTTTGCCGATTCTACTCAATACTTCAGGGGTCATGCCCTCTCCATTATCTGCAATCCTTATTCGTTGGAAAGAACCTTCTATGTCTAATGAGATGTAAATTTCTCCTCCTAAGGGTAACGCTTCCATTGCATTTCGAAGTATATTTAAGAATACTTGCTTCAACTGATTACGATCACACTTAACTTGTTCATCTTGTATAATCTCACTTACGATCGAAATACCATTTATGTCCGCATGAATTTGGAAGATACTCAGCACTTCTCTGATAATTGTACTACTATACTCTTCTGAGAACCGAACTTCTTTAGGCTTACCCAAAATCATAAAGTCACTTATGATAACATTCATTCTCTCTAGTTCAGACATAATAAGGTCATAATGAAGTAATTTCGAATCTTTACCTGATAATTGAATCATACCTTTAATGGTCGTGAGGGGATTTCTAATCTCGTGAGCTATACTTACTGCAACTTCACCTGCATACACTAATTTCTCCGTATTACGTAATAACACTTCTGTTTTTTTCATTTCCGTAATATTGCGCAAGGTTCCGACGATACGAATTAGAATCTGGTGATCGTAGATAGGAACTACATCTAACATGTAATAGCGAATAGCCCCTGTCACTTGAAGTGCTAACTCTACACCAACATATGCCTTGCCCTTGTCGATGACATCTTGAAAAAAATCCCCTATAAGACTCACTTCACATATAGAGCTGTAGAGATATCTCTCTTTATCTTGGTCATCCCAGTTAAGCATCCTAAGGATATTTTCATTTAATTCCACGACACGTCCAAAAGCATCCGTTACAACTACGCCATAATAATTCGTCTCTAATAATACCTGATTTAAAATATGATGTTCTGTATTCTGCCTACGTAATAGTATCTCACGTTCAATAGAATCGGCCAGTGTACTTATCAAAGCAAGTAGGCTCGGATGGCTATATTCCTTCACTGTCATTAATGATAATGTTCCGACGATACGTTTTCCTCCGTCACCATAGATAGGAGAAGCACAACAAACCATATCCTGTAGGACAGTATGATAATGATCCTTACCTATAAGTTCAATCGGCTGACCGTAACGAAGACATAGCCCAATAGCGTTGGTCCCTAAATCTTCGTTAGCTTGTATCCCCTCTATAATACCAAACTTACTCGCAGCATCGATCATGGTAGTATCGCCTCTAAATGAAAGAATGTATCCCTCATCATTCGAAATTGCAATGAGATACGGGTCACCTGATGTAGAGGCAAGAAACTTATCCACGAAGTAATTAATTACCTCCAATACTTCGCAATAATTATTGATTTCTATCTCTAATTCCTTAGCTGATAAACATCTTTTAACCCTGGGTTGTAGGTCTGATCTAATCCCAAGATCTATGCACCGTTGGTTAGATTCCCTAATTATCAAGTCAAATTTCATTGTATCTACCTTCATTCTTTGCTATTCATCAATCGTGACTCCTATGTATGCTTTCTTTATCTTCATTCTAACTTGCTAGTCCTACTTTCTCTATCTAAATCTTAGTAAATAGATATAAATTGTTATCTTAAAGGTGGAATTTTTTATTGAAAGAGAAAAAATGATACACTAATACTTAAATATTAAATATAAATCATGTAAAACTAGGAGGACCACATGCAACCATTTACGCAACAAGTCATTGATATTATTCGAGCAATTCCTAGTGGAAAAGTTATGACGTACGGTCAGATTGCTGCGACTGCTGGAAGTCCACGTGGAGCCAGACAAGTTGTTCGTATCCTACACACGATGAGCGACAAGCATGGTCTCCCTTGGCACAGAGTCATCAACGCCAAGGGTGAAATAGCGATAACAGAAGATGAGTCGCGATTTCTTCAAAAGATTATACTAGAAGAAGAGGGTATTAAGACCAACGAGGCTGGACGCATTGACTTATCCGTTCATCGGTACAATGGATAACCATCGATAGCGATTCATTCCATCGTATTAATAATAACTACGGTTAACGGATCTAAGGTAATCGAATGAGCTGAAAGTTCAAAACCTACTTTGTTAGACACCTCTACGGTCCCGGCTTCATCCTGATCGACTAATACTCTTCCCGCCGTCAAATCCTCTTTCAGTGTTAATTTCCTTCTTCTACTGTCTGCATTCACAAATACGTGATAGTTCCCAGTATCATCCGTTGCCTTATTCTTATAACCGATCATAAGGTCGCATGCTTTCATTTCAGGTGCCTCAATCTGTGTCACGTTCGTGTTGATTAACGCTTGATCATCCAATCGAAATGCATTTGTAGATCTCCTCAGTGCCACCAATCCAGCGGTATACTCCCTCGTTATATGATTCACAGGATACCGAAGTGCATCCGTCGCCTTCGCCCAATCAAATCTATTGATAGCATCCGATGAGTCAAATGAATCATGAATGAAATATCCGAATATCCGACCCTCTTTATCCTCAAAAGCATAATACTTCTGTTCCGGTATACCGACCGCCATCCACTGTTTCGTTCGACCATATTCCTGTCCAGCATGGAGAAAGGCCGTTCCTTGCGAAGTTAAAATCAATGCATTTCCTAGTCTAACTCGTCTATGTATTTCTAGGTCGTTAGCCGGTATGGCTGGATCCCTCTTGGTCGTTTGTACAATTACATCATATAAGGTGAGATTGTCATGCGCTTCTATATACTGCACAATATCGCCCGGGTTGTCCGTTGGTATATTCGAAGGTTGTGCTTTGATGTTATTGAAGATGACTGAGATATCTCGGGCTCCACCTGTAAGAAACCTCGGTTCACCTTCAAGATCAAATCCCGATTTCAATTCATTTCTAATCTCATCGGAGAATACGCCAACATCATTGGTCTTATTCATCCAGTCTTGGGTTGCACCTTTACCTGCAAGCGTTGTCTCTGATAAATGTCCCTGAAAACTTCTCCAGCCTTCCCCGATAAACAACGCGTTAGCATTAAGATCGACTGCTGCGTTAAAAGCTTCTTGGACAGCCTCATAGGTTAAATCGCCCATCATGTCCCAGCGCATGCCATCAATTTTGTACTCCTTGAACCAGTACTTCACAGAATCAACCATCAGCTTCTTAGCCATCTTATGATTACTTGCTAGATTATTTCCAAACCCACCTATAAACTGTCCCTCTGCATTCTGCCATGCATAATAGTTCGGAACGATATCATTCAGAAAGTCAGCTAACGCCATATGTGAGTACACAACGTCTAATATGACACCCATTCCCGCTTCATGAATGGTATGAATCATTGCTTTTAACTCTTTAATTCTCAGTTGCGGATCGGTAGGGTCCTCTGAATATGCACCATCCGGGGAGAAATAGTGGTGTGGATCGTATCCCCAGCTATAGACATTGTCCTTAGTTGAGTATTCTAGTTGTCTCTCCCCCATTGCAGCCTCGTCTCCGAAATACCACGCCATCACAGGAAGCAGTTGCACATGTGTAACACCAAGTGATTGGATATAATCAATCTTGTCTTTAAAAGCACTAAAGGATCCCCATCTTGCATTCAATTCATTTTCTATTGAAGGATCCGATGTGAAATCTCGTATATGTACTTCCCAGATGATTGCATCACATCTCGTCTTGTACCCTTCAATACTCGCAAAATCATATTGGTCAGGATTAGTTTCACTCAAATCAACAATCGCTGCTTTTCCAATCCTATCCCCATCCGGACCTGGCTGTCCTGTTGTATCCACTCTGCATATAGCCATTGATTTCGCATAAGGATCGAGAACTTGCCTAGTCTCTTCATTATTGGTCACTTCATATTGATAGAAATATCCTCGAAGATCCTTAACATCCAGATCCACCGGTGATACCTCTGTAGACCACACTCCCCGATCTCCGAGGTTCAAGTTAACGCTACCAATAAACTGAGAAGCATCTTGTTTGTCATACAATTTCACTGTGACACTACTTGCAATCGGTGCCCAAATTTTAAACCTTACTCCATCTTCCTTATAGGTTGCTCCGAGGTCGTCCCCCTCGTAATAGTACCGTTCATCGAGTACTTTCCAATCCATTGTCTATCACTCCCATCCATCTATCATGACGTATATACTTCAATTATGAGATAGATGTGAATATTCTATTCTTAGGAGAAGGAAAAACATGATTCAGCTCATTACTCAATCATCAGAATTTCACGAATTTCATCCTCCGATAGCAATGACAATTCCTGTTGACCCGGCTGAATCACTTCGTCGATCAAATTTCTCTTCTTCTGCTGTAATTCATGCATCTTTTCTTCGACAGTGCCTTGTGCAACAAGGCGTATGACTTGTACGACTTTCTTTTGTCCAATGCGATGTGCACGATCAGCTGCCTGTTCCTCTACCGCAGGGTTCCACCATAGATCATAAAGGATAACGGTATCTGCTCCCGTAAGGTTTAGTCCCGTACCTCCCGCCTTTAAGGAGATGAGGAACAAGTCGTGCTCTCCTTCATTAAATCGATTACACAACTCCACTCGATCTGAAACCGGTGTTTGTCCATCCAAGTAGAAATAAGGTATGCCTTGCCGACCCATTTCTCTTCTGATCAAGCCGAGCATCTCTGTAAATTGTGAGAATACCAACATTCGCTTACCCGCACTCCGACATTCTTCAATAATCTCCAACAGTTGCTCGAATTTAGCAGAACTCCCTGTGTACTCTGGGACGAACAGCGCAGGATGGCAACACAACTGACGGAGTCTCGTCAACCCGGCTAGTATCTTGATGCGATTCTTCTGGAAGCTCTTCTCCTTCAAATGTTTCACCGTTTCATGCTTCAGTTCTGCCAAATAAGCTACGTAGAACTTCTTCTGCTCTGGTAGCAATTCGGATACCTGTATCGATTCGATCTTGTCCGGTAGCTCCTTCAGTACATCACTCTTAAGGCGCCGCAGTAAGAACGGACGGATTCGCTTAGCCACATTATCTCTAGATAAGTTCGCAAAGACCTTTCGACTTGTAAATAACTCTGGGAATACCACATCGAAAATAGACCATAGCTCGTCGATTGAATTCTCCACGGGCGTTCCCGTGAGTGCAAATCGATGTCGCGCCCGAATTCTCCTTACCGTCTGTGCCGTCTGTGTCGTATGGTTCTTGAAAGTCTGTGCCTCATCCAGAATTAGCGTATGGAACGTTGATCCAGCATAATATTCGAAATCTCTACGTATTAACGGATACGAGGTAATCAGGACATCCACTCCTGATACGTTCTTCACCATACGGCTGCGTTCTTCCTGCGTACCGTCAACGATATTCACAATCACTTCAGGTGCAAATTTCTTCAATTCATTGCGCCAATTGTATACCAGAGAGGCGGGTGCAACGATTAAAGCCGGCATCTTCTCACGTCTTATCTCAGGCAATACGGAGACAATGAAGGCAATACTTTGTAGTGTTTTACCAAGTCCCATATCATCTGCCAGAATCCCACCAAATCGATAGTTGGCAAGTGTCTTCATCCATTGATAACCGTATTGCTGATAATCGCGAAGTACAGATGTTAGACTTTCCGGCAATGGGTAGTCCATGAGATCAGGATTACGCATGTTCTCGAGAAGCCGACGGAATGATTTACTCAACCGAATGGTTTTACCTGTGTCTTGATAGTCCAGCAACTTAAGCCCATGAATAACTGGCAGACGAATGTCCGGTCCTGTCATCTTTCCTGTGCCGATACCCGCTTCATTCATGAAACGTAGCATCTCCTGAAACTTCTCACCCTCAAGGGGTACTAATGCCCCACTGGATAATCGATAGTACTTACTCTTCTCCTCAAGAGACTTCAATAGATGACGGATTTCTTGTTCTGGAATCCCATCGATATCGAACTTGAATTCTAGCCAATCATGTCTGGAATCCATATCTACCGTTATCTTTGGACTAGTAAGTCCATAATGGATTCTTGCTTTCACTGCGGTAGTGGCATATACTTCGACCAGCTTTTGCATTTGTGGGACGACCTTATATAAGAAATCATACTCTGCATCTTCATCTGCTAGAAAATATCCTGTTTCCGACTTCGCAAATGGACTTTGATCCATAAGATCAAGTATTCTCATTTCCAAATCGCCATCGCGCATTAGAATACGATCATCTCCACGTTGCTGGTTATTCTCTTCATCCAGGGGATTAATGATGACGCCCCCGTAATGGAACTCTAATCCAGCTAACAAGCGATCCTTTACACGGTCCAAATATAATTTTGCCTTCAAAGGCGTTTGCACCATACGTTCAGACACTGCCTTTGCGATATGGACGCTCCCAATCTTCATCAAGCCTGGAATGACCTTTTCCATAAAAATATCAAGTTGCTCCTGGGCAATCCGAATGTACGGTTTGTGGGAAGTGACTACCATATGCTTCAACTCTGCAAGACGTTTGATTTCTTCATCAGGTAACTTCACAAGCTTCGCCCCGAATAAGACCACGCCATATGACTCCATAATCGATATCGCATCTAACCCTTGGATGTCTAGATAATAACCTTGTCCCGGATTATGATCGAACTCAAATCGAATGGGGATCGTCTCATCGGATACGGAAATCCCATCTTGAACAAAATCCCCATGAGCTAACTTAACGACTTGCGCCTTCATAAACAGTAGAAGTAGATCATTCCAGTAAATCGGAGGAATCATTAATAGACGGTTCCTTTGACTCGCTTCCATGATGGCAAGTTCTTGGTATATCTCTTCACTGTTATTGATCGCAATCAGATGACGAATGACTGCATCATTTTCTTTAGAGAAACAATGAATTTCCGGGTCATATGTAAAAAGATTGGAGAATACATAGGTCTCCTCTCGTTCAATAACATCAAGTAGTTCACTTACGTTCTTCACGACATATAACCGTGAAGGTCCGATCTTGATTTCTATACCGAAAATATACTTTCGATACCCGTTATATATCGGTTTACATGTGAACTCCACGTCAAGCGGCGTTCTTGAATCGAAGTATTTGCGCTTATGGGTTGTACGAATCGTCTTTTCAGCAAATAACTCCAACATAAAGTTGGTCAATTGCGTCTCTCCTGCTGATACGCTTATAGGTTCTTCTTCCTGCTCACTTCGCTGTTGTATGTCATGAATATTTAGAAGCACAGCTGCGATATGTTGGCAGTACAGATCATACGAAGATAATGTGGGGCACGTGCACTCTGCAAATACATCACCTGCGGAATCTATCTTCACCGTAACCTGCTCTGTGCTTTTGCCTTTGACAGTCGCTGTATAGAATCCGGTATCCGAATCTGTATATGTAAAAGTTACTTTTCCCGTTTGGTAGTAGGACTCTCCTTTAACATAAGAGTTCTTTCCACACCACAATCTAATGCTGCTTGGGGTCAACTGAACGTCCATTACCTTGTATCCTCCTAATGAAAGGGCATTGTATATTTCCTATAATAACAGATAATCTTCTACTCTTCTGCTTACCCCCTTTACCGCGAATGATTAGAGCGTTCTTCTCAACAAAAATCCGGCCCTCAGGAGAGAACCGGACTGTAGTAGCTATTAAACAAATTGTGTTAATAATTGATTGAACTTCTCGCGTTCTTCCCAGAAGGCGCCGTGGCCGCTATATTGAAATGGAACAAGCTGTGAATTTCGTATTTTGGAATTTAGCACCTGAGCACTTGCAAATGGAATCACTTTATCATGAATACCATGAATAATTAAAGTTGGTACATGTATTTTATCAAGGTCATTATTCACATTCTCATCTCTGAGCATAATTATAATGGCCGCGGTCGACCAGCTGGCTGCTTTTAACCCCATTTGAAAGAACCAATCGGAGAACCGGCTGGTTACATATTGAAAGAAAAACATATCCGTTACTTTTTGAAGCATATTAGGTCGATCATTATACGTTAGTGTTAAAAACTGATTCGCTGTATCTGCCGTAAACCCCGTGGGCGATGCAGCGTCGATTAAGACAAGTTTAGATACGCCGTATCCTTGATATCTGCCCATATAACGAATGGCGATGGCTCCACCCGTCGAGTGAGCCGCTATTGTGAAGTTCTCTAATTGAAGAGCGGCAACGACAGCCCGAATATCATCCGCCAATCGGTCATAATTGTACCCATCAAAAGGTTTATCCGACTTACCAAACCCTCTCCAGTCAATCCCAATACAACGATATCCTAATGCAGGAAGAACATTAAATTGATACTCGAACTGCTTATGGCTTAAGGGCCAGCCATGTATAAATAGTATCGTCTTCTTCCCCGCCGGATTTACATCTTCAACATAATATTTCACACCCGGTTCAACATTCACATAATAGCCCATTTCTTTATTCCTCCGATTAGCGATCTTATTATTAGTCATAAGATATTCACTTAAGGAAATATAGGTGAATACCCAAGCCAATGATTAGATAAATCTAACCATTACAGATCAGTCCACCCAACTCTTTAATCAAACATTCAACTACCATTCAGTTTCAATTCAGTTGACACTTGTATGATGGTTCGTAGATGTAAATCTCCCAGTGATAACAACAAATCAACAATCGGATTGAAGAAATGGATGGAGAGTGGCAGTTATGGAGATGAACAAGAAGAAAAAGAAACGAACGTTATTTATTGTTATAACCCTCATTGTTGTTGGCATTGGAAGCATCCTATATGCCCTTGCGAACCGATATTTGATCGAACATGTTGAAGTCGTCGTTCAGAATGAGAATACAACATCCAGTAAAACAGGCAACCTCAGTAATCCAAGTGAAGTAAGTACAAGCAACGCCAAATATGACGATACTAGTTATACCAGTGACGATATTCAGATCAAGATTGATCAGGTACAGACGGGTTCTGGAAATGATCAAATCACCTACTATGTTGCGGATGTCGTGCTTAAAGATTCGAGTACCCTACTCTCCGCCTTTGCTAATGATAGCTTTGGACGCAATATTATTGAGAACACCTCTACCATTGCTGCTAATAACGATGCGATATTTGCCATTAACGGCGATTATTACGGGTTCCGAGACGACGGTGTGATTATCCGAAATGGCACTGTATATCGGGATACCCCCGTAAGGACTGCCCTTGCATTATTCAAAGACGGTACAATGAAATCTTATGATGAAGAAGATCTATCTTCCGCTTCATTACTCGCAAGTGGCGTAACCAACACATACTCCTTTGGACCGACGCTCATCAAAGACGGTACAGTTATCGATAATTTCGATCATTTAAAAGTCGATACCAACTTCGGAAACCGCTCCATCCAGAATTCGAACCCAAGAACAGGCATCGGTATGATTGGCCCTAATCATTATGTATTTATTGTCGTTGATGGTCGTATGACGGGTTACAGTAAAGGCATGACCCTATCTGAATTTGCCAAGGTATTTGCAAATCTCGGTTGTACGGAAGCCTATAATCTTGACGGTGGTGGTTCGTCGACGATGTATTTCATGGGTCAAGTCGTAAATAGTCCCTTGGGTAAAAACAAAGAACGTGGTGTCAGCGACATCCTTTACATAAGAGAGGCGAACTGACATGACTATACTTATACCTTCTTATGAACCCGATGAAAGACTACTACTCTTGGTCTATCGTCTAAAGGAACTATCCGATGTAGACATCCTCGTTGTAGATGACGGTAGCGGAGAACTGTACCAACATATTTTCAAAGTCTTAGAAACATCTGGCTGCACCGTCTTACATCACGATACTAATCGAGGTAAAGGCGGTGCTCTCAAAACAGGCTTTCACTATTTAAAAGATATCGGTGAGCAAGGTAACATCATATGTGCAGATAGTGATGGGCAACATCTTCCCGAGGATATTATGAGAATCTCTCAAGAGCTAGATGAACCAGGTCGTCATCTCATGCTCGGAAGTCGGCAGTTCAGCGGTAAAGTTCCCTTTCGTAGTCGCTTTGGGAACACGCTCACACGAATGGTGTACTCCTTCACGACTGGTATCAAGATCCATGATACGCAGACCGGACTTCGTGGATTTCCTGCTCATATGCTTGATTGGCTGTGTCAGATTCCAGGAGAACGGTTTGAATATGAGATGAACATGCTGTTAAGAGCGCAAAAAGACGGATATGCCATCGATGAACTTTTTATCAACACCATTTATTTAGAGCATAATAAGTCCTCTCATTTCCGACCACTCATGGATTCTATCAGTGTATATCTCCCGATCCTTCTATTCAGTGCCTCATCTTTCCTGTCTGGTATCCTGGATTTCATTCTGCTTCTGCAGATCCAATACTTCACTGGCAATCTATTTATTGCTGTACTATTATCAAGAATTTGTAGCTCCACCTTTAACTTCACGATGAACAGAAGGTATGTTTTTGCAACGAGTCAAGATTCAACACTCCGCACTTCATTGACCAAATACTTCACCCTTGCCATCATCGTGCTTCTATTAAATTATGGCGTCTTGTTTATGTATCATGAACAACTAGGCATGCCGCTAATCCTTGCAAAGCTACTAACCGAAGCTTCCATCTTCCTTATCAGTTATTGGGCCCAGCGTAGATATGTGTATTAGATTTCCGCGTCGTTTCTAGTTAAAAGAGGGGTGTCCCGAATGCCAAAATCGTGGTATTCGGGACACCCCTCATCTTCAACAGAAGAAGATTGCATCAACTTCATGTATCATGAACCCACTGTTCGTACTTCACTTCGATGTTCCTGTCGATACTCTGTAGGTGTGACGTTGAATTTCTTACGAAACAGTTGTGTAAAATGCTTCACATCCTGATACCCTACACGTTCCGATATATCAGCAAGCTTCAGTTGTGGATTAAGTAGTAATTGCTTGGCTTGTTCCATACGTAATTGAATCACATATTCTTTGAAACCATACCCGGTCTTTTGTTTGAAGACTTGGCTGAAATAAACTGGGTTCAGATAGACAATCGAAGCGATTTTTTCTAAGGTCAAGTCCGAATTGTAATAGGTCTTGATATATTGTAATGCGACCTCAATGACTTGGCTCCCACCTGTCGCATAATACTCAAATTTATGAGAGATAGAGTCTTGATGCATCCGCTGGACTTCAATAGGAATAATCTTGAAATCAGACAACACTTCAGTATGAAAAATCTGAAAGGGGACTTTAACATACCTTTTTAAATAAATGCGCAGCTTATCCAACAGGTCCTTCATGGTATTCTCTTCATCAATCGTTATGAGACCCAATACACTTTTAGCATCATAACTCGTGGCGAATCCCTTACCATACTGATGAATCAATTCGGTGAGAATATTATCAATAATAAAATGCTCTAAATGGACCACTTTGTCACTTTCCATCTTCACCATAACGAGTTGGAATTGTGGATGGTTAGCAATAACAGAAGCCATATCCATGCCTCCAATATCTAGACCCAAAGCCCACCGCTGAAATACTGCCTCTCGCAGAAATTTCAAATTTGTATTTACCAATTTAGAGAACTTGACAATCTCCGCTTCACATCCGATTTTTAGTTCAAGCTTACCGATCATCTCCATCAACATATCCTTGCCTATCGGCTTAAGCAAGTAATCTACCGCTCCTAGACGAACCGCTTCCTTGGCATAGGCAAATTCAGAATAGGCGGAAATAATCACCCAGTGGATATGCGGATAACTTGCTTTAGTCAATTTCATCAACTCTAGCCCTGTCATACCTGGCATAAGAATATCTGTCAATACGATCTCAATTGGACGACTTCGTAGCATATGTACAGCCTCTTCTGGATTGGCTGCCAAATAAATATTGGACTGCGGATACGACCTTTGAATCGTTCGCTTTATACCTTCTCGAATGACAGATTCATCATCTACGATGAGAATATTCATCTGCATGCCTCCTTTGTAACGGAATCGGTATCACAACGGTCACGGTTGTTCCTTGCCCCCTATGACTCTCAACACGAATACCATAGGCTTCTCCAAACATCATGTTGATTCGAGCGTGTACATTATGTAATCCGATCCCTCTCCTTGGTTGATCTATAGATTCAATAGCTACGTTTGCATTCATACCAAGCGACTCCCTAACTTGACGTAACGTTTCTTCATCCATGCCCAATCCATGATCTGTAATGCTGATATGGAGCTCATGACCGTGCTGTTCCGCAAATACTTGTAACTTGCAAGGCGTGCCTAGCGGTTCTAGGCCATATTTCACTGCATTTTCGATAATTGGTTGAATGGTCACTTTCGGTAAAATCACATCAAGCCATTCTTCAGAAACGTTAATCTCCGTCTCCAATCTGCCATCCAAGCGAATCTCAATGATCGTCAAATAATGACGGATCTGCTCCAACTCTTGACCAAGTGTTGTTTGTGACGCCTCTCCCCAATTACTGCTATACCGAAACATTTGGGAAAGTGAGAGAATGACACGACTTAACCTTTCATTTTCTTTCTCATCCAACATCCAATAAATCATATCTAATGTGTTATATAAAAAATGTGGATTCACTTGCGATTGAAGTGCCTGCAACTGGGCGTTCTTCTCACTCACCGAGGATAGCGTAATCCGTTCGATCAGTTCATCCATCCGGTGCACCATGCGATTAAAGGAAGAGACTAGGCTATTGATCTCATCAAATGAATTTACATTCACAGAGCCACTGAAATTTCCCAATTCAACTTTCTTCATTTCTCGAATCAATAGCTTCAATGGAGAAGCAATCGTCCTAGATACGAGTGAAGCTAATACCGTAGACACAATAATTAGCGCGATAATGACAATTGCTAAGTACAATCGGGTTTGGTTAATTTCAGCATTAAGATCACTCTTCGGTGTTATTCCGTAAATGGTCCAATCCGCAAGTGAGGTTTTTGCAGCCACGATCAATTGATCTGACTCATCGTCTACAATAATCTTATG
The DNA here is from genome assembly GCF_001637225.1 of Paenibacillus antarcticus. Classification (GTDB taxonomy): domain Bacteria; phylum Bacillota; class Bacilli; order Paenibacillales; family Paenibacillaceae; genus Paenibacillus_AQ; species Paenibacillus_AQ antarcticus. Next base: position 98,340 of record NZ_LVJI01000019.1, on the reverse strand, counting down.
GCCATTCGAAGGTTTAGGAAGGTTATTTAATACTGGAAATTCACCCTCCTGCTCCCCCTTGGCTATGATATGATCGTCTTTCCCAGTAATAAATGCTCGCGTATTAGGACTGATACTCACATTAGATAAGGCCTCTGTAATCGGTGCAGGATTCGTTTCGATGATCATCATGCCAATCGATTTATAAGCTGTCAGATCGTAGAGCTGCCTACCAAACACGAATACCGTATCTTGTTGCATCCTGTTAACGGGTGAGCTAGGATAGAACCCAAGCCAGACCATATTTCCTGAAGACGCTTTCAATTTGAGATACCATTCTTTTTGCTCGTAATTGATATCAATGACACCACCGAATTGTCTCTCATAACTATAGACCTTCCCCGCATTCGTAATGATATGTATCCCTACAATCTCCTTGCGGGAAAAGAATGTCGCACCAATGATATTCGTAATCGTTCGTTCATTAATGACCGATACTGCAGGGTTGTTAGTAGTCTCTTGAAGTAACCTCGTTAATTCATAGTTACCATTCAATGATTTCGTAACACTGTTATACCCCTCAAGCATGAGATCAAACAAACCTGCTGTTTGAGAAATATTCTTCTGAGCAATATCGCTGATTTTAGAATGAATGATATCTAACGACCGTGAATAGTAAAGGAAACTAACGATAATAAGGATTGTGGTCATACACGTTAAAAAAAGAAAAAAAAGCCGGCTATGAATAGAACGGAATCTTCGAGCCAATCCTGTTGTCCCCCTCTACTCGATTTAATTCCATTTTATCACATCACCCGCTTACTGATCATTACTAACCTTTTACTGCGCCCGCTACCATTCCCTGCGTAATTTTGTCTGCTAATAAGAAATAGATGATGATCACAGGAAGTGCACCTAACACTAAGAACGCCCCGATGGCTCCATAATTCACGGAATATTGGCTTACAAAGCTATTCACCCCAAAAGGTAGTGTCTTCAGGTCATTAGCAGAAATGAATATCGATGCCAGAATGTATTCGTTCCATATGTTAATAAACGTTAGGATACATACGGTCATGATAGGTGGAACAGAAATCGGTAACATAATGTTCCAATATACCCGAAGTATACTCGCACCATCCATGATTGCCGACTCTTCAATCTCACCTGGAATCGACTTCATGAACCCATTAAGAATAAATATAGCAATCGGCATGGAGAATGCGATATAAGGCAAGATAATAGACGCATGTGTATTCAAGATATGCATATTCTTAAAGATAATCATTAACGGCAATAATGTCGCTTGCATTGGAATCATCATACCGATCAGAAAGAGTAACAGTACCGCTTGACCATAACGCCAACGGAAACGACTTATCGCAAAAGCAGCTAATGAGCTCAATATAATGACACACGTCATCGTCACCGTTGTAACGAAGAAACTGTTCCATAAATAACGAAGGTAATCCCCACCTGCAAATGCAGAGGTATAATTGCTCCATTGCGGAGATTGCGGTAGTGCGAAGAAGTTCCCAGACAGAATCTCCTCATTTGTTTTGAAGGAGTACAGAATTAACCATAGTAATGGGTAGACTTGCGTCACCACGAGCAGCGATAAGAAGAGAAGAACGATCCCCTTAGCATAAGAAAATCGTCTGCGATTGGTTACGTTCTTTACATGCCGCAAAGTCGTAACCGGTGATGCCGTATTCATATCGATTTCCCCCTTTACGAGAATCGTTTCTCTAATTTATTGAAAATATAATTAATAATGACTGTGGCAATTAGACATACAACAACCAGAAATGAAGCAATCGAGCTACCATATCCATACTGCATCGACTTGAACGACATATTATACATATGTGTGGAGATCACATCCGTAGCATTAGCAGGTCCTCCGCCCGTCATGACCATGACCATATCAAATGCTTGTAGTGAACCGATAAACGCCAACACAATAGAAATTTTAAATATCGGAATAATCATGGGTAACGTAATGTAGCGGTCTGCTTTGAATCCTTCTGCCCCATCAATCCGAGCCGCTTCATATACTTCAGTGGGTACATTCGAAATCCCTGTAAACTGAATGAGCGTATGATAGCCTAAGTACTGCCACAATGCGACGAAGTATAAGGAGTACATCGCCACCGCAGGTTCAGTTAACCAAGATCTGGACCAAGACTCAAGTCCAATGACAATCAAAATTTGATTCAACATCCCCCCCATAGACGCAGGGTTGTAGATTGTTTTCCATAACTGACCGATGATAACAACGGATAATATAACAGGTAAGAAGTAACTAGAAACCAAAAAATTCGGTTTACGAATATATCTTCTTAGTAAGATCGCTATGAACAACGCAATCGGAATCTCTGCCATTGAGAAAACAGAAAACATCAATGTTCTCCGTACAGATGGCCAGAAGATAGTATCATGAAAAAACAGGTTTTTAAAATTGTCCAATCCTACAAAAGTCGATGTACCAATACCATTCCAATCTAATAAGCCACTATATAACGATACTATAATAGGAATAAATACAATTCCGAAATAAATAAGCAAGCACGGCAGCACAAACGCAGTAATGGTAAGGCGGGAGACCTTAAGAACGTTCATACCTTATCTCCTCCTTCTGTCGACTAAGATAAGTATGAAGGGAACAGCAAGTGTCCCCTTCATGTACATAGATTTAACTATTTATTGTTAGCTTCATACGCCGCTTGGTGTTCTTTCGCCACTGCACCGGCTTCTACCTTCTGCACGAACAGGTTTTGAATACTGTTTAAATGCACTTGTGCTGTCCCCGGATTCATGGTGTTATCAAACGCCAAATCTCCGCCTTTCACTTCTTTAAACAGACCGAGTACTTCCATCGCCATATCGGAATAACCCGCCGCCTTAAAGTCCCCATCTACGACCTGACCAATCCCAACAGCACCCTTAGCTGTAAAAGCTTCTTTCGGGAAGTTCAACATGAACCAATTCAAGAAGTCTTTTGTCTCTTGCAAATGCTCACTATTCGCAGAAATTGCGAACGCACTACCCGGTGCTAACATGAACTCATTCGGATCACCTTTTCCACCGATTGTTGGGAATTTAAATACGCCTACTTTCCCATTCACAGAAGATGTTTCAATACCGCCTGTTGCCCACGTTCCCATGAAGTACATCGCTGCCTTCCCTGTTTTGAACAAGTTTTCCCCAGCATTATAGTCAAAGGAAGTAGCCCCTTCTTGAAATGCTCCCGCTGTAACTAAACTTTGGAATGAATCAACTGCTTCTTTAAACGCAGGATCATCGAATGTCTTCTTCTGATCTACAACATCCTGTAAGAATCCTGGTCCATTTGTCCGAAGCAACATATTCATGAACAAGAATGAACCCGTCCACGAATCCTTTTCACCAATAGCGATCGGTGTAATACCTTTTTCTTTGAGTGTTCCAACGACTGTAAGCATCTCTTCAAACGTTGTTGGCACTTGTACGCCAGCTTTTTCGAAAAGCTCTTTATTGTAGTAAACGACAGCGATGTTATTACCGTCCGGAAGAGCATATGTGTTGTTATCAAAGCTATACCAATCTAATAGCCCTTCTTGGAAAGTATCCTTTAAACTATTTTGATCCAACATATCATTCAATGGAGCAAACAATCCGGCTTCTACAAAAGGTTTCATTTGTGCTGCAGGGTTCACGATTGTAATATCAGGAACCTCTTTCGATGCAGCCTGAGTCTTTAACTTCAATTTCTGTTGATCCGTGTTGAGTGAATCAAGTTCAATCTTGATGTTAGGATGCTCTGTTTGGTATTGTGTTACGAGCTTCTTCATCAGTTGATTCTTAGGATCAGTCGTATCCGGGTAGATGTTCTGGAAAGTAATCTTAACTTCCTTCTCAACAACCTTTTCTGCCACCTTCTCCGTTGGCTTCGCACCCTCGGTGCTTGCAGTATCGCCTTTTTTATCGTTCGTGCTATTTCCACACGCTGCTAAACTAAATACCAACGTCGATGCAAGAATAAAACTTAACATCTTTGAAGCCTTTGCCATTTTATTCACCCCTTCTAAGTGTATAGGCTCATTATGAAGGTATTTTTTTCCTTTGGGGAGGTGCGAAATTTAGGAAAGAGGGTTAGTTTTTTCAGATTAGGTGGTTTGAGGGGTTATTATTATAGATGCAAAAAAAAAACACCGTGCAAACAGTTGTTGAACTGTTTACACGGAGTAATTCTGTCTTGCGATTTAATTAAACGATTTATGTACTGCTCTGAAAGATATCTTTTCTAGCATTCGGAACAATTTAGAAGCAAATACTAAAGTCTGCCTGTACCACCACCAGTAAGCGGAGTAATCTGACCCCCATCTACCGGACCTCCTGGTTGAGGTAATCCAATAACGATAATAAGTGCAATCAACATAACAACCATTTGCTTTTTCATTTCAAGTTTTCACCTCTTTCACTATTCTTGAATACTCTATTTGTGCATTTGCGGATGCAACATGCCTAAATTCCTCGAATATCTTTACACATTTAATAAACGTTATATCACTTTTTACTATAATCGATTTATTCAAACTATGTAGGATCCATTCAAATCCGGTGTCATACCGTTGCCTCCGCAAATGATAAACAGCTAACTCAATGAGAAACCTAATACAATAATCCAAACTAAATTGTTTAGAGTAATAATCAGGAAACCAGTTCAATTCGACGTAAGAGGAAATCTGCTCTTCAAATTGAGTTAACACCCAATCCAGATCCAAATCGACATCAGATCTATTCGCCATCTCGGTAAGCGTATAGAGCCCTTGTAACACTTCCTCTTCATTCTCACTCATATAATCTACGTATTTATGCAACAGATTCCATTCGCCTTGTCGCATTCTATGAACGTTTGAGTTAGATTCACCCCATGCCTGAAAATTAGCGATGTACGTATTCACATCTTTTTCTCGTTCTTCTGACCAATCCATGTTGATATATAATAGTGTATATTTATACGCCTCATTATAATCTTGCCTTCTACCAAGTGCTCCAGCTCTCATCAAATACGCATATGCTTTATATACCAAAACAGGGTATTTTGTCCTTCTTTCCGTTCGCTTTACATTCAACTTGTTTATAGCATGTTGGCAATCTGCTCTAAATACTAATTTTTTTGAAATCTCTATGACCTTGTCCAAGTTGTCTAAAGAGAAGTAGACATTCATAAATTCACATAGAGCATCCAACTGAATATCTTCCGGAAGACGATCTATATAAGTCTCAAATCGAACCGCTGCCCGAAGATTATCTTGCTGATCTTCTCCAATAGAAAGGGAAAATAATCTAAACTGACAAATAGCTAACCTCTCGGAGTGTTGAAATCTTTCTCCTTCAGCTACACATTTGTACAATAGGACCGCTGCTTTTTTCAAACGTTGATTATATAGTAATTCTGCCGTCTCAAATAATCCAGGAATGAATGAAAGATCTTCCGCAAGCCGATGCAGAATACTCTCAATGCACTCATACTTCTCAAGCTCCGCACACCGTTGAATGAAAGGTCTTAACCGTCGCCAATTGGGAGGATTCGTAATGAAACATTCATCTACATATAACTCGTATAATTCCCCCTCTGGAAGCGCCATCCCAGATGTTATTAGATCTAATTGTCTGACTGCAATAGGCTTGGGTGGATTCCGATTAATAACCGCACTTAGAATCCCTTTGTTCATACCCGCTGCTTGTGATAATTCTTGTAGGTTCATACCATTTCTTCTTATGTAATCTTCTATTTCTGAGCGAATCGTGATGTTAGGCTTCAACTAGATCACCCCTATGATATAACACATATTGAAAAAAATCCATAATTTAGTATCATTTGATTATATATGCAATTTATACGGCGGTCAATAAACGAACTTACATATAATTAATATATGTCCATCATTTTACTTTATTGTAATTCACTCAACTGAGATTACAAAGATATGATTTCACCTTCCATCTTATTTATTTCGTATTAAATGATATGATGTATTAGAATCAGTTCTAAACTATACTCTACTCTCTCAGGAGACTTATAAATAATGAAACTACCCTATACCATGGATGATATGCAATGGCATATGCTCATTCAGAACGTCGCACAACATTTCAATGATCTTACGATAAAACGTGGATTCCAATATTTCAAACAAGGGTTTGTCCATCAGGTAACGATGCCCGCGGATGGGCGTATTGAAGCTGTCGTTGAAGGAAATGAGTACTACTCCGTTAGACTCAATCTAGAATCCTTTTCTGACAATCATTGCAATTGCCCTGTTCCATCCAATTGTAAGCATATGATTGCTACTTTACTTGAATATGCCAACCTACAAGAGCGGTCCGTTCATGCACTCGTGAATGCTAGCTCAGCAGCTACGTTTAAGCAAGTGGTGAAACCTTCATCTCATGCTGCTTCGAGTCGCTTAGCGGTTCAGAACGCGGATATACAAAAGGCTGAAGCTTCTGCCAAATTAAAAGCGCAAGCAAGTCAGCTGACCACGTTAACCATTTCGGAGTGGTATGACCTCTACGAAGAATGTATTGCACCACTAGGGATGAAGATCCCTAATGCTCCCTATGCTCAAAGTGCATTAGCTTCTATATTTACGATAAAACCTGAGCTATCCCCTGTGATGGAGCAGCTGTTTGGATTTCATGCGCACCTATTTGTACTCACAAAACTGGTGAAGCCATTACAACAAGGGCATCAGACCAATTTCTATATGGGCTTTCAGACACAAGTCGCTGCTGACGATATCCAAGAATTGATGATTCTTAGTCTAAAGAATGAACTTCCTCTGAAGGCTGAACTAGAACGTTTACCACATGTTACAGAGACTTTAACCCACTTGCGTACACATATGCTGAGAGAACCGCAGAATCTCAATTATTTCTTAGATGTCTATATCCAGATTTGGCTACATTGGATTCAGCCTAATCTTACAGATCCCGAGATATACTTGACGGAATTGCAACATTTACAATCAGCAAAAGATGAACTTGGCACTTCATTGTCGCGACTGTCATGGATGTTAGCTCAGAGTTGGATGCACTTCTATCTATCCGAAGATCAGCAGGCATGGGCCATGTTACACGCCGCCGATGCTGCCTTCATTGTACATGCCGATCATGTGCTTCCTTTTTTAAAGATTCTACAACGTACGGAACAGTGGTCACGAATGAGCCATTGGCTATACGAAATTGGCCCACTGCTTAGCAGCCATCGAAACAACAACCTGCATGATTATTGGGTGTATTGGGACGAGACCATTCGACATCTTCCTGAAGCTGAGGACTCCATGTGGGCTACACTTGTCCGTATGCTACCTTATACTGAGAAGATTTATGAAGAGAAATTACTCGCACATAACAAGTGGCAGCAATGGATGGACTATCAGTTAAGCAGGGGTAGGGAACCTCTAGATTATCGTGTTGGTGTATTTCAACCCATTGAGAAAAATGCTCCCGAGTTGATGTTACCCTTTTATCATCAGGCTGTCGAAAGATATATTGTTCAGAAAAATAGAGATAGCTATAAACAAGCCGTAAAATTACTAAAGCGTCTATCCAAGTTATATAAAAAGATGAAGCAAGAAGCACGCTTTGAACAGTTCATAACCGTATTTAGCAACCGTTATAGCCGACTGCGCGCACTCCAAGAGGAGCTTCGGAAAGGAAAGCTAATTCCATGAACCAATATACAGAGAAGATTACTCTCCACATCAGCTTAAGCGCTTATGGAGATGCCCTTATGTATGGATCTACCAATACGTATAATTATGTATCCGGTCAATACTTGAAGCACCGCTTGTTTGCATGGCATGAAGATTCCTTCTATGGTACTGAACTTGAGATTCAGACCATTCAAGATATTGAACTTGTCGTTCTGCCGTCTGAGCAAGTCATCCCCTTTTTTGCCGAACATAAGCTTCTCAAGCATATCGAGTGGACTTGGGCTGAGGATGCAGCACAGTGGATTGAATTAGCTCCTATATTAGCTGCTTCTATAGAAGAGAAGAAATATATCCCAAGCTTTGCTGCATTCCAGTCAGGCAAACTAGCGTGGAGCTGGGATAATGGAACGTTTACGCCACAAGGACTATCACTCTTAGAGCAGATAGGCATCGATACTGAGGCAGCATCTGGGTTACGTGCAGCCTTCTCAAGTACTGTGTTCCAACGCTACTACGCAACAGAAATGACTGCTTCTGATTTACGCAGAGAATTCCCCTTGCTCTTTACGAGCGGCGGCACGACGACTACTGGTTTAGATGAGCAGACTTGGTTAATTGCCATGGGTTGGAAAGCAGATACAGCCCCATTCCGACCTCTTCTCCAATTGCTAGAGCCAGATGATAACGAACTGTCTTGGCGTCTTCAACTCGTTCTGCAAGACAAGCTAGATCCAGCCGTTCTAGCGCCTGTTCGACTTGCCGATGACGCTCAGGTATCTGGTGTTTGGCCCGATATATGGTCGGCTCATGTACTAGAGCGCTCTGCTAGTTGGCTTGAACGCTTACGTGCAGGTCTTCCTAGTGACCGATTAGTACAAAGTGGTGAAGATGTGCTGAAGCAACCACTGACGGATGCAACCGCTTGGGAGTTCTTAACAACAGATAGTCAACGTCTGCTTGAAGCCGGTTGGCAAGTCCTTCTTCCTGCTTGGTGGGAAGCCGCTAGTCGCAAGAAGCCCAAACTACGAGCTAAAGTCCGCTCTAGTGAAGGTAGCTCAGGTGGCTCCCTATTCGGACTTGACTCGTTAGTTAACTTCGATTGGCGTATTGCCATTGGGGAGACCCAACTCACAGAGCTTGAATTTGCTGAGTTAGTCGCTCGCAATGAACGATTAGTCCGATTCCGAGGACAATGGATACCGCTAGATCCAGCCTTGTTGGCGCAAATTCGTCAAGCTATGGCAGGTGTCGATAATATGCAAGGGCTCACCTTTCAAGATATTCTCCAGCTACATTTATTGGGCAACGGAAGTGAATCTGATCGTCCGACGTCGGAACAACCTGAGACTTCAGCACGCATCCAACTGGAAGTTGAACTTAATGAACATCTCATGACCATTATGAATCAGCTTAGACAACAGACGGATTGGCCAACACTTGCCGTGCCTGAGGGTCTGCAAGCCAACTTACGTTCTTATCAACATGATGGGTATGCTTGGCTTGCCTTCTTAAGACAATTTGGACTGGGTGCCTGTCTAGCCGATGACATGGGGCTCGGTAAAACGGTCCAGTTCATCGCTTATTTACTACATCTTAAAGATAATACGGTAGATACCGATGCCAGGTTCCCTTCGCTCCTGATCTGCCCAACCTCGGTTCTAGGCAATTGGCAGAAAGAGATCACCCGCTTTGCACCTTCTTTGCGGGTCATGCTCCATTATGGAACCAAACGGTATAGCAGTGAAGAATTTCTTGCAGAGGCGATACAAGCAGATGTCATTCTTACATCCTATGCTACTGCAACGCTAGATCAGGATATGCTTAAAGAATTCACATGGGCATCCATTTGTTTAGACGAAGCACAGAACATAAAGAATGCCCAGACCAAGCAATCCACAGCCGTGCGTAGTTTCCCTGCGAAGCATCGTATTGCGCTTACCGGAACGCCTATCGAGAATCGACTATCCGAGCTCTGGTCTCTTTACGACTTCATCAATCCAGGATATCTTGGTAGTTCACGCGCCTTCAATAATCGATTTATCAATGCCATCGAGAAGGACCACAATGAACAACGAACGAAGGATTTACAACAGTTAGTGAAGCCGTTTATGCTTCGTCGCAAGAAGAAAGACCCTGCCATTCAACTTGATCTACCTGACAAGAATGAGATGAAAACATATATTCATCTCACGACGGAGCAGGGTGCACTTTATGATCATACTGTCACTCATCTCATGGAACGGATGCAGAAGTTAGAAGGTATTGAGCGTAAAGGAGCTATTCTGGCCGCTCTTACACATCTTAAACAACTCTGTGATCATCCGATGCTCTTGACGAAAGAACCCCTTCCGGAAATCTCTAATGGTAAGGACGGAACCCTTGAGAACGAAACCTTGATCAGCAGGTCCTCTAAGCTTGAACGTCTTCTCGCGATGGTAAAGGAACTACGAGAAGAGGGAGAGCGGTGTCTTATCTTTACACAGTATATTGGCATGGGACATATGCTACAGCAGGTACTACAACAAGAACTTCAAGAGCCTGTATTGTACTTAAATGGGAGTACATCTAAATCTGCACGTGATCGTATGATTGATCAATTCCAATCTCAGACATTACCACCTGAAGAGCAACCTTCTGTCTTCATTCTTTCGATTAAAGCAGGAGGTGTAGGGCTTAATCTTACAGCCGCCAACCATGTCTTTCACTTCGATCGCTGGTGGAATCCGGCCGTTGAGAATCAGGCAACGGACCGCGCCTATCGCATCGGTCAGACCAAGGATGTACAAGTTCATAAGTTCATCTCTCTGGGCACATTGGAAGAACGTATTGATGAGATGCTTACGAATAAACAACAACTTAGCGATAATGTTATCTCAAGCACTGAAGGATGGATTACCGAACTATCAACCGATGAACTACAAGACCTCTTCTCGCTAAGACGTGATTGGACCGGATGATCCCAATTTAAACATACGCGTTAATGACTTGTAATCAACTTTATGGACACCCTCGGTGTCCTTTTTGTTATATGACAATATTCAACGCCCTCGTGAAATAGGTATCATTTCAATTCCTAAATGAATAGGCTATATCATCTAATCTATACTGGAGGCTTACCTATGACCAATGGAAGTGAATATCCGAAAAGTCAAGATCGAAATCCCATTTATACTTATAACCCCGATTCCCAGCAACCCGCTGATTCATACTACTCTTCCTATCCCTTCCGTTCTGATCAACCCTACCCTTACGCTCATTACTACCATCACTCCTCTTCTCAACAAGAAATGCACATTCATCAAGCCGACAGCCAAATGGGAAGAAAACAGGGTATGAATGGTTATATCAACGGTTCTATAGGAGATGGAAAAGGCATTATCCTTGATACTGGAGGCGAATTAGGCGGCAAACACGGTGTTGGCTTCAACACTGACGGACATGTAACCTTCAATAGTATCGGCACTCATGCAAGTGCTCACCTCGGAGATCAATATGGCATTAACGTGCATGGCGGAGCCGACCTCAATACCAACCAAGGACTTCAATTCAATACGGGTGGACAGGTCGGTGGTAAACATGTACTTAATGCACAAGCTGACGGTCATCTCGGTCTCAGCCAAGGGGGTGGGTTCAGTACCGAAGCACAACTCGGCGGTAAATACGGACTAGGTGCTCAGGCTAATGGTCAGATTGGCGGCGGCCAAGGCGCAGGATTTAACACCGGTGCACAACTCGGCGGCGAGTACGGTCTCGGTGCCCATGCCAAAGCTCAGATTGGCGGTGGCCAAGAAACCGGGTTCAGTACGCTAGCACAACTTGGGGGTGAGCATGGTCTTAACGCGCATGCCAACAGTCACCTAGGCATCAGTCAAGGAGCCGGACTTAATACCGGTGCACAACTCGGGGGTGAGAGTGGACTCGGCGCTCATGCCAATGTTCACCTCGGCATCAGCCAAGGAGCCGGGTTCAATACCGGTGCGAAGCTCGGGGGTGATAACGGTATCGGTGCTCATGCCAAGGGCCAGTTAGGTGGCGGCCAAGGGGTTGACTTAGGAATTGGGGGGCATGTAGGCGGTCATAACGGCCAGCTCGGGATTAAGTTTGGCGGTAAGGACAAGGAATTGAAGGAATCAAAAGATATAAAAGAATGAAATAATCAAAATGATTCCACAATGAGCAGGCTACCTTTCATATGGTAGCCTGCTTTAACTAATGTAATGGATGCCAATTCTAATATTTCAGCAATAAGCGTATTCAATGTACAGTTCATTCAAACGCATCCCATCTTTTCTAACATCATCACCATCACAACAGCATAATCTAGTGAAGTGGGAACCTCGGTAATCAAAGGAGAATGAATCATGGGACCTTTTGCGAAAGATTTACTGAAAGACAAAGTCGTCCTTATCACTGGTGGTGCTACTGGACTGGGACGAGCCATGGGAGAACAATTCCTCGAGCTTGGGGCAAAACTAGCCATTGCTAGTCGACGTGAAGATACATTAAGAACAGCAGCTGAAGAGCTAAGTATTCATGGGGGAGAAGTATTCTACAAAGTAACCGACGTTCGGGATCCTGTCCAAATTCTTGACCTTGTTGAGGCTGTAGAACAACGATTCGGACGAATCGATTGTCTGGTCAATAATGCTGCAGGCAATTTCATAAGTCCAACTGAACGCCTCTCCCCCCGAGCGGTAGATGCCGTCTTAAATATCGTATTGCACGGATCCTTTTACACCACTTTGGAAGTGGGAAAAAGATGGATCAACCAAGGTCATCAGGGTACGATGCTAAATATCGTAACCACTTATGCCTCCACTGGTTCGGCCTTTGTTGTACCCTCCGCTGCGGCTAAGGCTGGCGTATTAGCGTTAACTCGCTCCCTTGCAGTAGAATGGGCGAGATACGGGATACGCCAAGTAGCTATTGCACCGGGCCCCTTTCCGACAGAAGGCGCAACATCCCGACTTATGCCAACACCAGAAATCGAACAGCAAATGCTCAATCGCATTCCCCTTCGCCGTGTGGGTAATAAAGAAGAACTTGCTCATTTGGCAGCTTACTTGATCTCAGACTATGCCGGCTATATCAATGGAGAAGTCGTTACCATCGACGGAGGAGAGTGGCTTCAAGGCGCAGGAGAATTCAATGACCTGCTTGAGATTACGGAAGAGCAATGGGACACCCTTGCTGAGCAGACACGAAAGGGTAAATAGCCCTGTCCTTAAGAATTAATCTAGGCATTAACTAATAAAAGGAGACCTTTAAAGGTCTCCTTTTATTAGTTATGGTACAGAGGGTATGCAAGCTTATGAAAAAGCTGATCATCTACTGTTAACCCTATACATATGCATTCCAATCCTAGCAACGATGGTATCTTCCATATGATGTTGATGATTTCCTAGTGGACGATAGCGACTTGTTGAAAGTTTACGTAAATATTCATAATCTGGGTGAACAACTTCATCCGTAAGGTACGCAGATGTTGTACTCCCCGGGATTCTCCTTTTGTTAAGAGAAGCTATGCTGCCCTCCGCTGGTTTTATCCCCATACCATGCCCAAAATATAAGCCATTCCCTAAATAAACAGCATTCTCACCCTGCCACTCCGGCGTTGCTGGATTATGGTCTGGGTTTTTGAAATACACAATATCTCCAGGGAAAACTTCATTATTATGTTCTACCATTCTCAACTGCAAGTCACTGTCATAATTCCAATCCCTTAAGTACAAATCTTGAAAGTACACATCAAATATATCCTTTTTCAAAACGGTGAGTGTTGCTTTATATAAAGTAATGATCATAGCAGTTGCACATTCAAAACCATACAATTGTCCATTTTTAAAAATATCATTGATTCCAACCGAAGGCCTCATGCCACTATTTAGTCTGAAACCTCCATTGTCTGTTCGAGTCCAAAATTCGTTATTGCATCGTGAATTTTTGAAGACAGCAAACTTTGCCTCACTAGCTTTTAAAGCTTTGCCTGCATCTATAGTAGCTGTTCTCATTTTCAACTCAAAATCTAACGCCTCAAGCGATACATATCGGTACACTCTTTCGCTTTTTTTCTTCTGATTCACAATATCTCGTTCTACATCTGTTAGCTGTAACGTATTGATTTGCTCTATATCCACACCCGTGATCACGATCATCGCGCTTCCCCCTATTCATCATTGTTCAATATAGGTTATTGTACGTGTCGCATGGAATGTTTGTGCATACCAAAACAATGCCGTAGCTGCAAATTAACACAGCTACGGCATTCTTCTAAATGTATTCTAAGTTAATTTATGATTGTTAAGGCTTAACGACAGAGAGGAGAAGCTCATTTCCGCCGGAAATGACCGTCACTTCTGCTGGCAAATCCAAATCACTTACAAGCAGTGATTCCCCGATATTCATACCACTAATGTCACACTCTATTGCATTCGGCAAATGTCTTGGCAAGGCTTCTACTTCAACGTACTCGCTCTGAATTTGTACGACTCCACCTTGTTTTGTACCAATGGGTGTACCTGTAATCTTCAACGCTAGCTTTGTGCGTACGATCTCGTTAGGTTGTACCTGTTGGAAATCAACATGCAACAAATCCCGTGTTATTGGATCCTGCTGTAGTTCCTCTAATAATACAGATAAGGATTCTTTTCCTTCTAGCTGTAACTCAATAAAACCAACTGCACCACGCTTTAACCATTTTTGAAATTCTATTGTTGAAATATGAATCATTTCATTCTTCGTGTTTCTACCAAAGACAACGCCAGGTAGACGTCCTCCTTTACGTAAATTCCGAAGCCCAGATGTATTCAGATGATTGCGTTCTTCTGCTTGAAATAATGTTGTCATGATCTATTCTCTCCTCTTCAATATATGATCTTTGCGCTCGTTGATTAGTCGCTGGATCTGTCCCCGACTAGGGATACAGAGAGAAACATAGCATCACTACCTCCATGTCTTTTCAAATATGTCATTAGACATTAAATGTAAAAAACCTATAGATATACAGTAAGGCACCCCACTCGAAAGAGTGGAATGCCTTGTAGGTTTCCATATACCATATCATAGAGGGATACCCTTGTCGACAGGGTCTTCACTGCTCAATGAATTAGATCATGATAGTCGCACCCACTGAATAAATCCTAACAAGTTTTGACAACATATCAAGATGTATCATCACACTATGGAAGGAAGAATAAATAATGTTTGAGAAATTGATCAAGATAACCATTGCAGTCCTTATGGTCTTTATGGTCATACCAGGTACCCAAGCAGCTCTGGCACAAATAACACCCGATATAGCACTACCTATAAATGATCTCAAAACCGGTGGATACATCATCTATTTCCGACATGGAGAAGCCACAGTAGGTCAAGATACAGACAATCTGGTCTTTGAGGATTGTTCAACACAAAGAAACTTAAGCGATCAAGGAAGAACTCAAGCTCAAATCGTCGGGAATTTTTTTAAAAAGAACAGCATACCAGTTGCATACCCCGTTATAGCAAGCCCTTATTGTCGTACACGTGAATCAGCAGAAATTGCTTTTGGCAAACAAAACGTCCAATTAAATCCCATGTTAGCTGATATCGTTAAGTTAAGTAACGAAAGTCTATCTGAGGATCAAGAGCAGCCTATCCTCACTAACGTGAATAAACTATTAGAGACCGTGCCCGCACTCGGAAAAAATACTATTATCGTTGATCACAGCTTCCCAGCTGGCCTATCTCTAGGTCCTATTCCGTATATGGGGGCTGTAATCATTAAGCCAAAAGGTAACAACAAAGGGTATGATGTCATTAAAAGAGTTAGTTTTGAAGAATTCACTATGTGATTATCTCTGCTTCTGAACTTTATTTGAGCAAAGAACCCGCTATATTAGATTAGCGGGTTCTTTGAAGTACTCATTATTCAATGGGGACAATACTACATTTTGTTCAACTCTGCATCCAAACGCCCAAATGCGATCTTCACCTTATCCTTCGGTACTTCGGCATACAGATCTCCAATACTTACTTCGCTATAACAGGTTGATTCACTAGAGTTGCTTAAGTATGGCAATAACCCAACACCTGTTGTCTCATAAACTTGGGTCAATATAGGCTCAAGTTGGTCTTTAGGTATCTCAAAATGAACATGAAACATATTAGATACTGGTTCTGTTGGCATCGTTGTAACGCCATGACACTGGTTATATAAGGCTGCCAGCTCTTTGGATTCTTCATAATACTGTTCCATCTTATTCACGCGTTGCTTGAAATAATATTCAGAACTAATGATATAAGGATACAGACTAATTAAATCTCCGCCGTGACGTCTTTTCCATACCTTCGATTCTTCCGTGAAGTCCTTGTCCCCTACGAGAATGGCTCCTGCAATCCCACCAATCCCCTTGTAAAAGGATACATAGATACTGTCAAAGAGTGCACAAATTTCCGCAGCAGACTTCTGATAATAGGGTAGGATTTCGAATAGTCTTGCCCCATCCAGATGTAACTTGATCTCTTGTTCACGACAATAAGCGGAAATGGCTTCAAGTTCAGCATAATCCGGTAATTGACCGCCAATCTCACGTTGAGGTAACTCAAGTAATAAACAAGCAATATCTTTGGGCATATTCTGAACATCTTCAAGGTTAATTAATCTGTTCTTGTCTGCAAGCAAGGTGGGTTCAATGTGGTGCAATTCTTTCAAACCATCTTGTTCATGGATCTCTAAATGACATAAGGGATGGTAGGCAACCCGCTTCACTCCCTTACGATCACACCATATTCTCAAAGCAATCTGTTGTGCCATCGTTCCACTCGGGAAAAACACCGCCGTATCTTTTCCTAAATAATCCGCCATTTGATCTTGAAAATCTTCGATTAATTTACCTTTACCATACATATCACTTGCAAGATTTTCATCGATATTTGCTAAAGCATCTATTAGTACTTGGATGTTTCGTTTGCCATTGCCTCCAAGTTTATAAGTTGTGTCATTAAATGCTTGTGAAAAAGACTTTGTGGTGTTCATCCTAAATACAACTCCTTCTCGTAATTAATTCTTGATATAAAAAGTATATCCCTTTCTACTTGAGCTGGCGATACTATCCTAAAAAAGCCGACCTCATGAGGTCGGCTTAGGATTGGCGGAGCAATAAGCGGTGCAAAACCGCCTTCTAACTAAATCTAATGATCATGCATTAAGGGCTTTGAGTCTGTAACTCCCCACTACTTCCTACCAAGTCTTTTCTTCGATAGATACCTAATACCAGACCCATCGTAGCCAATTCAATCATAAGATGGCTGCCTCCGTAGCTCAGGAAAGGAAAAGGTATTCCGACGAAAGGCACTAACCCGAGCGTCATAAACAAACTGAATACCATCTGAAAACTAAGCATTCCCACCACACCCGTACCAAGAGCGCGTCCATAAGGGTCCCTCACAGCTCGATTGGCCTGAAGAAGACGACCAACAAAGTATACTACGCTAATCAATAGGACAATTCCGATCACCCAACCAAAACTATAGATCAAGAAGACAACGATATTCTCATTTGGAATATTTGGTACTACCTTCGTTAACTCTCCCTTTATCCCCTGGCCCCACCAACCTGCTGAACGAATACTCTCTCCCGTTACGCGATAGATATAACCCGATCCATCGGGGTCCTTATCAGGATTCAAAAAAGTAGTTATCCTTTCCATTGAAAAGTTCCTCTGAATCATTCCCAATAACATAAACAAACCCATAGCTATTGCGTGTATCCCTATTGTCCACCAACTTCTCGTCATGTACAGGAGGAGAAGAAGATACCCCGCGATATACAGCATCAAATTACCCAACGTAGTAAACTGTAGAAAAAGGAGCATAGGCACGATCAAGAATGCTGTCGTTGTTAACAACCAGAACCGTTTATGATTCTTCCAATTCATGATCATGCCTGGTGCTGCAACCATCAACAAATAGGGACTAATTCCAAACCAATCTAATGTGAAAAAGGGTAGCCGCAAATAATGACTTGTTCCATTTACGCTAACTCCCGTGAGTCCGGTTAATAACATACCTGCAATAATGACAGTATATAGACCATAAGAATAGGATCTGATCTTTCGATAATTGAAAAAATAGAAAAATACCATTAAAAATAGACCGATGCCTACGGACAAGATCTTGTAATTAACATACTGCGCATACATGACACTATTTCCTGTTGTTATTTCTTCTTCTACCGCATACATCGCCAATATACCAAAGATGACAAACATCAAGACACCCACTAACAATCCCCAATGCATCCTTGGACGATGTACGGAATGTAGCCCATCTCCCACTTCTGTAGGACTTCCCATCTGGCTAATAGCCCATAGTACGGCTTCATCACGTTCCATTCCTTCTTCTTCTCGTTCCAACACAAGCTCTTCCAGGTGATTCTCCAACTCTTGCCGAATCTCCCGATGTGCTTCTAGTGAACGGACTCTGGAGCATACGTCATTGAGGTATACTCGAATCGCTTCATGTTTGCGAATCATAGGTTTCCCTCCCCGATCACGTTATCGACAGCATTTCGGAATAGTGTCCACTCTGCCTTCTTCTTACTTAGCTGTCCTCTACCTGCCTCGGTTAGACGATAATACTTACGTTTGCGGCCTTCGACTTGAGACCAATACGCCTCCACCCATCTTTCCGTCTCCATCGCGTGTAGAATCGGGTATAACGTTCCTTCTTTCAGTACAAATACACCGTCAGAACAACGTTCTAATTCCTTAATTAACTCATAGCCATATAGATCTTGACGCGCTAATAGTGTAAGCACTAAGGTGCCTGTACTACCTTTCAGCATTTCCTTTGGAACACTCGATTTCATTCTTATGACTCCTCTCCCCATCCTATACCTCGGATCACTATGCATATGTATTCTAGGTATAAGATATCGTAAGTACAGTATTTTGTCCACTATGAATGAATTGGCAATATATACATGCTCTGTATGTAGAAATCTTTCATGCATAATCCATGTACTGAAAATTCAACCTTAAAAATCCTCATTATCTATGTAATCTGCATAAAAATTGGTCAAGTATTCCATATTAAGATCATTACCCTTTACCCTTTGAATCATAGGAAGTACATCAATTTGTCACGTTATCGCGTTAATTGTTAGATCGCGTCTTACTAAGGTGTAAAATTGTTAACGCTGTGCTACAATATTGAAATTGCAAAGGCAATCATTAAGGGAGGTTTATTGAATCGCCATGCTAATTATCGGTATCGCAGGTGGCACAGGCTCAGGAAAGACTACGGTAGCTCGCTCCGTCATTGAACGTCATGGATCAGATAAAATGACTTTTATATCGCAAGATAACTATTATAAGGACCATTCGCATCTCAGCATGGAAGAGCGCGAATCGATCAATTATGATCATCCACTCGCTTTTGACAATGAATTGCTCATTGAGCACCTTAGTTGTCTGAAAAGTGGTCAAGCCGCACAAGCTCCTGTATATGATTTCACGGTTCATGCACGTTCCGTTGTCGAAACGGTAGAGCTTAAACCGAACAATATCGTCATTCTCGAAGGACTCCATCTATTATCTGATGAGAATCTACGAGACATGCTCGACATCAAGGTGTTCGTCGATACCGATCCAGATGTTCGCATCTTACGTCGAGTTCTTCGTGATATCGAAGAACGTGGACGTACGATACGATCAATTCACAATCAATATTTGAATACGGTGAAGCCGATGCATGAAGCATTCATCGAGCCATCCAAGAAGTATGCTGATCTTATCATCCCTCAAGGTGGGCACAATGAGGTCGGCATTGAAATGTTGTCTATTCTGACAGAGAAATACTTAAACAGCGACCGGGCGTAGGTCATATTCCATGGCTAGATGTTATCAAAATACCCCCAACCATAACATGGTTGGGGGTATTTTCTCTTACATGATTAAGGCATCGTCACTAAGAACGGCTTAACGGTATTTGCGAAATTATAATTGCTCGTCTTATCCCAGTTAATAGACCACGTCATCGCACCACGAATATCTGGATATTTAGCTACTGGTTTGTAAGTTCCACAACCATTGCCCGTTGCCAAGCAGTTCAACGCATTATTCACGACACTAGCTGAGACATAGCCACCTCCAGCTGCAGAAGTTACAGCAGGAACTCCTAATCCCAATTGTGAAGGTGCAATCCACTGTAATGTCAGATCAGAAAGTGCTGTTAAGAAATTAATTGTGCCTTGCGAATAACACTGTCCATCGCGACCTAACATACACCCTGAATTGTAATACTGAATATTCACAACTGTCGTGATGTCCTTCAGATTATTGTAAAGCTGCATATAGGACGTACTTGCAGATTGCATGTCGATTGTTTGCGGAGCCATGGTCAGAATGAATCCAGCACCAAATTGTTGTTGAATCTGACGAACCGCAGATGTTAAATTTGCCACATTCATGCCGCTCTCCAGATCGATATCGATACCATCCAGTCCATACTGAGTAATCAGACCCGACATACTGGTAACAAAATTGGATATATTCGGTGAGGCACTTCCTAGATTAATGTTACCCTCCGCTCCACCTATGGAAAGAATAACTTTCTTCCCTTGTGCACGCTTGGTCTGGATATCGCTAATCAAATTAGCATTGGTATACCCACCAAGTGCAGTAGATAAATTAGAATCTACGTTAAAAGTAACTCCTCCTGGTTTCGTTAAGTCCATATCTGCAAAAGAGAGAACGATAATATCATATTGACTTGGTACGTCGCTTAATTTCAAATTGGTAGAGCCATTAATGAAGTTATGCCAATATCCTGTAAGCGTATGCTTAGGTATCGTGCTCCCACCGCTTCCACCTGTACCTTGCGTTGTTGCACTGACCGCTGTACTTGCTGCGGATAGATTTCCTGCCGCATCCTTAGCTACAATGGAAAAAGAATACGTTGTGCTGACTGCAAGCCCCGTTACTGTAGCAGTTGTACCTGTAACCGTCTGTACAAAGGTTGTGCCTTTGTATACATCATACCCCGTAACACCAACATTATCTGACGCTGCTGTCCAAGATAATGAAACGTTAGATGCAGTGGTCTCTGTGACAGTTACATTCGTTGGAACCGTTGGTGCTTGGGTATCCCCCCCAACGACAACAGCTGTTGTCGCACTAACTTGGTTACTGAATGCAGACACGTTACCTGCGGCATCCTTTGCTTTTATTTTATACGTATACGTTGTATTAGCACTGAGTCCTGTATTAGTATACGTGAGTGTACTTCCCGAGACATTGCCGAGGAGCGTCGTACCCTGATAGACTTCATAACCCGTAACGCCAACATTATCCGTTGAAGCATTCCACGCGATGGTTATACTGGATGTTGTGGTACTCGTCGCTTGTAGATTAGAAGGAGCCAAAGGTGCTTGGGTATCACCGCCTCCTCCACCCGGAACAAGCTGCCAAAGAGCAGGCACAATAGGAGGTTCCCAGCCTGTCAGAGAGGTATGCGGCTGAATATCCTTGTACGTATTTCCGGCATACGTAACCGTATCATTTAGAGTGTAAGATACATTAGGCGCCCATGCCCCCCGATCAGCAGCAAAAGCCATAGACGGCAATAGTCCAACAAATACAACTAAAATAATCATAAGCGGAAGTGCTCTTCTAATACCTCTTACTTTTCCCATGAATACTTTTCTCATATCATCGCCTCCTACTATTTGTTCTTACCTTTTCTTAAGCCCTAGCGGGCAATAGCAAATACACCTCCTCATTCACAAGAAATACATCATGTAAGCGTAGATGTTAAGCAAGTAACAGGCAGTGCCCTAGATGCAGCGTATATTAAAAATGCAGCATGCACAGGAGTCGCAGGGATAGGATCAAAGAATAGAAAGTATGGAAGTGTTCTGTGCGAATCAGTGGTGTAATCATGTAGGGAAAGGAAATCGAGTGGGTTGAACAAACATGACACTTAGAGGAGAGCGTTTAGATAGCGCTTACATTAAATAGAGTAAGAACTATCTTTCTTCGGTTCACACCTTGTATGGCGTTACCCCATTTATCTAAAATATTTAATGTTCAATATTTTGACACATTTATAACTTACATAAATTGTAATTGATTAGCACTATTTGGTCTATAGATCTATAGTTGCAATTTATTTACATTTGTTCGCATCATAATAGGCTATAAGCATGATGAAATAACAAATCATCCTGTTTATAGCCTCCTAGTACTACGAGCTTATCTTATTTTCTTACCAACGTATTTTTTGGATTACATCCATAATCTTCTGCTTTTGATTGGAATTCGTTGACCATTGCACTATTTCATTAACGATGCGTTCTAGACTCGTGTATCCCTTAGCCAGTCCATTTAATCGGGCTACTATTGTTGAGTTCACGAGGTCATCGTGAGAAGAATATATCTCAGCTAAATTATCGAGCGCATTTGGGTATCTCTTCAAATAGTACTTTTGATGCTTATCCTCAGCTAGATAAAGCCGGGAATAAGGGGCAATTGACGTTAATGTCTCTCCCTTGCCCTCCTTGATCATCCGAGGTATGGTATTTCTCTGCAACTCGTCATGATACAGCAATAGCGACATATACTGACGCCCTTTGTAATCATTGATATTTACTGGGTTATGATGGTTCCAGAACACATTTAAGATATCTTCCAAAGAGATGCTATCCGGGTCAAAGTCGATTTCAACGATTTCCGTATGATCGCCCATCTGACGATAGGTTGGGTGAGGTGTGGACCCACCAGCGTATCCGACACGCGTCCTAATTACACCGGGTAAATGCCCAAACAAAGCATCAGGACCCCAAAAACAGCCCATTCCAAGCGATACCGTGTGGAACGATTCTTTCATAAAAGAAGATTCAAAGATACTGTTCTGTGATTCTAGATGATTCATGTTAATCCTCCCTTAAGTGAATTATTTTCACATTATCATGCCTTGCTTATTAAGGACAGTTCAGAAGTTATATTTGACGGAGACGAAATTACATTGGAAAAAGAAGAAGTGATTCGTGAATGCTTCAGATGTAGGAACCTTGATGATTTCGGACTATAGGATTATAGTTATACTATATTTTATTACATTTATGGAATAAAAGGGGTGTTACTATGTCCAAATTAATGACTTATGTCCCGTATTTTTACGAGTGTCGTAAAACCCAGCTCATTCTTCTCCTACACGAACAAAATCTACCGGTTGAGCTGCTATTTTATAATTCATATGAGAGTACGCAATTGTTCTATAATCATTTGTTTGTCCACAATAAAAGTCGCTGGGATTATGATGGCTACTCCATGACTCCTGAGAGCATCATGCTTTTGAATATTCCTCTGAAGGAACATTACATAGATACCGAAGACGAATTAGATCTCTTGCTACAAGAGAATCTCAAACAGAAACAATTTGTATATATTTGGGCCAATCTTGATTATTTGCCGAACTGGATTTATGGAAAAGATTATTATATTAATGGTAGCCTACACTCCGTGTTTCTCAAAGATCGTCAAGTCACTGATGATACAACGCTCTACCTCCTACAAGATAATTACCAAGATTATTGCGATTATGTGGATAGCAGCATTATTAAGAATGCGATCTTTAAGGGTAACCTTGAGTGGACTCGTATTGTGACCACAGTTGACCTCACTGGATGGGATTTTAAGGAGTCGCAAGAGGCGTTCGAGCACAGGTTTATGACATGGCGTCAAGGACTAGTAGATGACTTTCATCTATATGACCACATTCAGATTATGATTGATCAAGAACCAACAGATCCACATGCCTTTTATGAAAAACTAGAACACACTTTAGGTCTGATATCTGGTTCTAGATATCTCTTCAGCAGGTTTTTAGAATTTATTAATGTCTCTGAGGACATGGTGCGCCGCTTAGATGAATGCAGTGAAATCGCTGAACGGATGAAGAATGCTTTTGCCAAAGCTGCCATTAGAGGTAAGGTCAACCAGGAAAAACTATCCGCACTATGTGATAAGCTCAAGCAATTGGAAATAGCGTGCTTTCAAATATTAATAAGTGATGATTTTGCTCCGAGCTGTAGTGAGAACGTTCCACAGAAGACTTGAACAATTAGACAGCATCATTCCCTATTACCATTCATGTTAATACCGTGGACATTACAAAAGATGACTTTACATTCAAGATTCAAATGTAAAGTCATCTTCTTTTCATAAAAAGAACTAGAATCATAGTACAGTTGGTTCAAATGCTATATTCTTTAACGACCGTAGTTGTATAACAGCACGCATCTTGAACAGATTGGCGTCAATCCTTCTCCCAGCACTTCCCTATGCTTTCGGAAATTTTCACTATGGAAAACCTCCTTTAGATCGGCATCATTCAGATCACCTAATGTAAACTCAGGGAAGAACTTACACGGATTCACCTTTCCATCGGGCATGATATCCAGCCGATTCGCAATGGACAAACATTGACCGCGTTTCATCGCTGGTTTTTCAGATCCGAGAATAAAGTCTCTTACCTCATCTAGTTCCAGTGCAGGTTGAAAACGAATTCTATTTCGCCATACTCGCTTATTAACCCGGTCGATCTCCGCAATTAGCGGCTCTATATTCTCTTCGGATACACGGAATGAGAAGGAGTGCCAGCTATAACGCTGTTGTTGTTGCTGAGCCGCTTCAAGCCATGCAAATCTCTCATCATAGTAACCATCCATTTTGACGGCAATATCTTCAGGGATATACCAAGGAAATACGAAGTATACACTATCAACACCAAGGTTCTCGAAATACTCCATGAATTCATACAGCCTCGTTACCATTGAATCATTAATCGTCAGACCGATAGAAATTCTGCCCTTGTATTCACCTGTCTTTTGTAGCTCCAACAGCATGTTTATCGTATGAATGACCTTCTTGAAAGTACCTTTTCCACGAATAGCATCATTCTCCACCTCAAACCCATCGAGGCTTATCAGCAATGTCATATCTTCCGATATTTTTAGAATGGAATCTAGCTTTTGTTCAATAAGTAAGGCATTGGTACAGATTGTCGTATTACGTGGATCCTTGGCTAGCAAGTCAGCGAATGCCTCAAATTCCTTGTAAAATAGCGGTTCTCCGCCCCATATAAACAACCTAGATTTACGCTCACGGGTTTGTTCAAGTATACTCTCAAGTAAGGACAACTCAATCTCCTGATTCTTAACATCCTTCGCCATATCGTGATGAAAGCCATCATTCGCCCATTCAAAACAGTGCTTACAACGCAAATTACAGCCATTGTTCAGCTTAATGCCGACATCATCAGGAATATCCAGCGCGAACGTCGGGTCGTGCTTCTGCGCTCTGCTCGTCATAGACATGTTCTGAATTGTTCGCTTCACATTTTGAAACGTACTTCGGTCAAATTTGATATCCGTTTTGGGTTGCATGGGCTAACCTCCTATCTTGGACAAATTGGATGATTCGACTTCTGTCATTGTTCCGATAGCTGCTGTTGGCACTTTCTCTCTCTCTAGAAAAGAAACGAAAGTCTCTATCGTACTCATATGCTCGTAGTCGAAAGTCTCAAAATCTATTTCCAGATCAAAGGTATCTTCAATCGCCAACACAAAATTGATCATTTGCAATGAATCCAAACCAACGTCTTGAATCATATTCGTCTGTGGGTTTAACGTTGACATCATCTCTGGAGATTCCTTAATTTCACATAGAATATTCATAATGGATTGAATCATATAAATTCCTCCTTTTATTTGCCCTACATGTTAAAGCGCTTTTACTTTGAGGTTGTACCCCAACACTTATCACCTCCCTTTCGTAATCGTGCTCATCAAATTACAGGTATTATGCTTTGCATTCAAGAGGTTGCAATGGATATCCTCCAGTACGTTAACTGCGTAATCTTGTTCTTTCCATGCCTCATAACTAATACCTAATCCAAGCGATTCCCAAAGTTGCGCATTCGACCGCTCGTGATCTCCAAAGGGTTCCAGAAATATTAAAGGCGTTGCAGCAGCCAGTGAATCTAGCAATGTTGCGCCCCCTGGCTTGCTTATAATACCTAGACTATGCCGCATGACATCGAATGCCTTTGGATAACTACTGCCACTTTCAAATTTGCATGCCTTACCTTGACTCACTTCTGCAAACGGTGGAAAATCAAATTCGTTGACAGCATTACGCTGCCAAGGACTCCATGATGGATCCAGCATAAAATATCGGTGGGACGCAAATTTATGAGAATCAGCTTTAATATCCCCGGTATAATAAGCGATGATATTAAGCGCAACACCGCTTAGCGTTAGTTCAGTAATTTTGTCCTTGTATGTACCGATTCCCCACCCTCCACCATGAATCAGATAGCGTCTCTCCCTTTCTTGAAATGGGATGGGCTCCTCCTCACTAACCGAAATCGTGTGAACAATCCGATTCTCACCCGTCGGATATAACCACACGTTGTTGAACTGGTCACATGCTTTCCCATATACCGAGAATGAAGGCGTATCGCTTGCATCTAGACGTATTAGACGGATGTCCAATTCGACGGAACTCATCATTTCACGGTAGCGTTCCAGAATCGGAATCCAGAACCCGGTAAGGGCAAGAAAGCTCCTTCTGTCACCTTGCCTCCATTCCTGTAGCAGCATGGATACCTTATGCTCATCTAGGCTGTCGCGGCTGTCTTTGGCCAATTTATAACCCATCTTGGCAACAGCGAAGCTGTCATGGAAGGCCTTGCGGTAGCGTGGGATTTTGTCCAGTGTCTCCTGATCATACAAATGTTCTAACATACAGATCTCAGCCTGCACACCCTGACCCTGAAGTTGCAATTGTAATAGCTTGGCCGGTATATATACACCCAGTGAATTTCCCGCACTGAGAAGTGATACGGTCTCCGTCAAAAGCAGATCCCTCCTTATAATTTAGGGTTAACTTAAGTTTAGGAATTACTCTAGGATAGGATGTTTCTAAAAAGCGTGGGGGTGTAAGTTTCATTAACTTACAAAGAGGAGGTCTACTTCATCGTGAAACGCTCAAACTTATACAGCATATCTTTTAATTTGGCAGCTTCATTTCCGTAAAATAGAATAAAAATACGGTAAAGATTACTATGTGGTTGATTACAGAACGCGAATGTGTAAATGGTGAATTGGTGTTCCTCATCTGGTTGGAGCTCAACTTCGAGTCTAGATTTAATCTCATCAAAGGATACCTTCTCGCTTGTCTCCATATGAATAAAGCGACTTTCTACATGTTTATAGAAAGGAAGTAACGTTTCAATGAACGATAGCAAGTAGGTAACCTGTGTAAATCTTCCGTTAATTTCAATGACCGGATGTAGCTTGTCTGTATCATCAAGGATGGAGTCTATGCCTGCAATACCTGCATAACCACTTTGTTTCAGTACAGCTCCCAACCGTATCATTTCTGCTCGATAGTCTTCCATTACATTGGCACCATAATGTGGTGTATAGTTCGTACCCATGTATACTCCGTAGTCATTTATTCTCTGTTCTGTAACCGCAAGCAAATGAACGGCATCCCGCTCAATCCATAGCTGTGCGTTTAAAGAATGCTTGATGGGGTGCCATGCTTCCAGTAACAATTCTTCAAAGCAAGTTGTTCGCTTCCGAATATATGAAGACAATTGCCTGAACTTATCCTCATTCTCGATTACTGTCAGTCCTTTGCCAGAAGATCCATATGCTTGCTTCAGCACTGCCTTCGCAAATCCTGCAGTCCGTATTTCACGGTACGCTTCAATCAGTTCTTCCGGATTGCTACAAAACCTGCCCCATGTCACGTTAAATCCATTTTCTTCAGCCAATCTTCTTGTGACATATTTGCTGTTCATGTGTTTCACTAACTCCGCATTCGAATCAATCAAATCCCATTTATATTGCTCAGCTAGTGCAACATAGTCTGAGGTCAATATAAAAGGCATAAAGGTCACCTTCTCAGGTGATAAACTGGATACATATGCTGCTATATGATTCGTATCTGAAGTGACACAGATGTACGGCAACCTTTCCCGATAACCCTTCACATACTCCAAAAATTGTGGATCAGGCTCGTGATGAAGCCAAACGATGTCTTGCGGTCCTGCAATCCAGAGCAATTGCTGCTCCTGTTGCTCAATTAACATCAACTTCTGCACATTCGTAAATGAAGGGAATAGAACCGTCTCGTTCCAGTGCTGATCTTCATTTATGTTCACATGCCATAGAACGCGTTCAGATCTTGCCTTGCGAAATGGTTCAAAGTGAATATTGCCTTCTCCCATAAACCTATCTCCTCACCTTATCTAGTTCATGCATATGTCATGACAGATTATAGATTTGAACTACTATACGCCTTCATTGCCTGCTTCCAAAGCACGCGAATCAGAACGAACAATACAATCGGCGCCACAATAGCCCAAACAATTTCAACCCTGGTTAGTTTATGTAGCACAACTAGAGGTGCAAAGTTTGTAATAATAAATACAGGGATGAAAAAAGTACCTATACGCTGAATCCATTTGTTGTAGATCATATATGGCATATTATTTGCGTCCCATACCGAATAGGAAATCTCGCTGGCTGCCGAGGTATTTACAAACCAGAACGATAACAGTGCAGGAATAATCATGATACAGTACGTTATGATCGTAGCTATGAACATGAAGGCAATAAATAAAGCCACATTGAGAAATGTAAATGGAATTTCAGAAGCACTCCAACCTATTGCGACCATGACCGATCCTGCAATGATATTCGGGATCGGCATGCCCACCTCGATGTACCTTACCGAGACCAGAAATTGTAGTGAGATAGGCTTCACAATCATTAAATCGAGCATTCCACTGCGGACATATTCGGTTAATCTTTGAAAATTGTTGTAGAACAATCCCATGTAAATCCCTGTAAGCAGAATATGGGTCCCCATAAACATCAGGATGGCATCTGGCGTCAAACCATCAATATGAAGGTTAGTTTTGAACACGATGACCACATACAGGAGCTTAGCCATTAGGAAAGCAGCTTCCACAAATATTCCTGTAATAAAATTAGCCCGGTATTCCATCTGTGAAATGACAGAGTTTTTAGCGAATAATGCAAGGATGTACAGATGTCTTCGCAGTTCAATGACAACGTTCAATGGTTAACCCCCTAACCCTAAGTACCTTTTCATCCCCCACTTCCAAACCAAATGGCAAATCAGCGCCAGCAGAGCGATCCATACTGCCTGTCCGATAATTCCCTGCCAGATTAACTCCCCTGATATTTTGCCATTCAATACATTGACAGGAAAGTAAATCATATAGTGAAAGGGCATGTATCGAAATAATTGCTGAAGCCGCTCTCCAAAAATCTCTAATGGGAATATTCCCCCGCTCATAATATTAATCAGTAAACTAGTAACCACGAAAAAGTAAGATATTTCCGATAGCCAAAATGCACAGGCACAGATGGCGTAAGAAATCATAAAGCTAAGAATAATGGACAGGATTAGGGAGAGACAAAATATGATCATTCGTTCTTCTTCCGTATGAAGGTTATAGAAAGTATTTAATGCGTAGGTTAAAGCAAGGATGATAAACAGGGATATTACGAAGTAAATTAGACGTTGTCCAATATAAGAGCTGATTCTAAAACCAAAATAATAGATTGGCTGGATAATATATTTGTTCAGCCCTCCACTCTTTATATCTTCAGCGATAGAGTATTCAATATTAGTAATGACGAGCTTCGAGATAACAGCCGCAAGTACGGTGTACATAATCATTTCGCGATAAGAATATCCGAATATGGAACTCTCTCCAGCATTGGCATATACCGCTGTCCACATGTAATATTGTACAATCATGGGAAAGACCGCACTTATCAAGGAAAGAAAGAAGTTAAATCGATACTCCAGCGAGCTTTGGAATCCAATGCGAAACGCAACAGCGTATTTATTCCTGATCATGCGCTACCTCTATAAAGTTCTACAATACCATCTTCAATTGTCAGATCCTCTATTGTGAAATCCATAACAGGGAACCTATCCAAGCACTGCTGTAAACATATCTGAGCTTCTTCTTTTCCCACCTCAATGACAGCGTAATAGCCATCGAACTCTTTCAATTCTCCGAAAGCTCTCAGCGGTTCAGATAAAATCGGTTCAGCAAAGTGAAGCTTAATTAGCTTTCTTTCATCATGATAGGCATTGATCTTTTTAAGCTCACCATCGTATATAATGCTGCCTGCATTAATCAATATGGCCCTCGGACAGAGATCCTCAATGTCCTTCATATAATGACTTGTCAATATGATCGTAGCTTGATATTGCTCATTATAATATTTCAGGAAATTACGGACGGCTCGTTGAGAGATAATATCTAGTCCAATCGTCGGTTCGTCCAGAAACATGAGCTTGGGCCTGTGAATCAAGGAGGCGATTAACTCCATCTTCATCCGCTCTCCGAAAGATAGTCTGCGTACCTGTACGCCCAGTAAGTCCTTCACATCCAACAGTTCGGACAACTCATCAAGCGTTCGACGATAATCCTCGTCAGATACCTGGTAAATACACTTATTCAGAAAAATGGACTCTCCAGCCGGTAAATCAGGCCAAAGTTGGCTTTTCTGACCCATAACAATCGAAAATATTTGTTTGAATTGTTTCTTTCTCTCCCATGGCGTGTATCCAAAAACACTTACATTTCCGGCCGTAGGGTGCAAGATGCCGGATAATATCTTGAGCGTAGTGGTCTTTCCCGCTCCATTCTGCCCAAGGAAACCAACCATTTCGCCTTCTGCAATAGTGAAGGACACATCATTAACCGCTTCTTTCACCAATTTTTTGCGAAAAAATAAGTTCTTGAGCGATTGCTTCATTCCAATATCTTTCTTGTAATACTCAAAGCTTTTTACCAGATGATTGACTTCAATAGCGTTCCCCATCAACATTCCTTCTCTCCGGTAGTAGACTTAACATTGTCGTCTTATCAAATCCATAACTTCCATTAATTGTAATTAAATGTAATCTGTTTGTCTATATAATTTTTTCTCTTTTTTCTCTACTTCATTACAGTAGAATACTAACCATATTCCATCTCTTTACAGGGTATTTAGAAGCACCACTCACACGAAAAAAACACAAAAAGGAGAACTTTTAGGGTTCTCTTTTTGTGTTTTTTGTGGAAGAGATAAGTGATCCTCTAGCATGTTAATTCACAGTTCAACAAGCCGAACTTCTATTTAACCTTTGATTGCTCCTGCCACCATACCCTTCATAATCTGATCTTGCAAGATCAGATATATGACAATCGTTGGTATGACAGCAATAGCCATTGCCCCCATCGTTAAGGCGTAATCCGTACCAAACCCATCTGAGAATAATGCTAGACTCAGCGGAAGTGTCTTTAATGCCTGCGTATTAATAAATACTAGGGCAAAAGAGAAATCATTCCAGAATCGTAGAAATGCTAGAATTGTAATGGTAGCGATAATTGGCGTACACAGTGGGAATATAACGCGTCCAAAAATCCCCCACCAACCATTTCCATCGATCATAGCTGCTTCTTCAATTTCTTTTGGAATAGAGGCCATGTAACCCATTGCTAAAAAAATAGCGATCGGAAGTTCAAACGCCGTATACGGTAAAATGAGTGCACCGTACGTATCCAACAATCCGACCTCTTTCATCATTAGAAATAACGGTACAAGTGTACTATGAATCGGAATAAGTAGTCCCGCCAAGAATAAGACTACAACAACCTTCTTGAATCGGAACTTGAATCGCGATAGTACGTAACCTGCTAAAAGACCAAGGACAAGCGTCAGGATGACTGAGGTTACCGTTACCAACGTTGAGTTGAGCATCCCTCTTCCCATGTCGCCAAGGTCCCATGCTCGAAAGAGATTCTCTGACATCCAAGCTTTTGGTAAGGCATAAGGATTGTTGAAGAAATCTTCATTTGTCTTAAATGCACTAATAAACAACCAATATAAAGGATATAACGTACCTACCGCATAACCGAGTAATATTAGCTTTCCAAGTAACGACAATCCTCTTCCCGTAAGTTTCTTGCCCGGGGAATCCATGGTGGTTCTAGTAGTCTTAGCTGTTCCTAATTCCACACCCGTTCCTCCTTCTCGTTATTCCGCTTTCTTACGGGTCAGGATATAATTAATCCCGATCAGTAAGGCGCTAATGATCATGATGATGGTGGAGACGGCAGAACCGTACCCATACCGGTAAACACGAAACGTGTTGTTGTACATGTAAGTGGCAAGCAGTTCTGTCGATTGCGCCGGACCCCCGTGGGTCATCACCATAACGTGATCGAACGACTTCAAGCTTCCCGAGATACAAAGTACTAGGGTTACAACCACGGTGCTCCAGATCATGGGAAGTGTTACGTAAAATAGCTTCTTGCCCTTTTGCGCTCCATCAATATTTGCAGCATCATCTATTTCTGGCGATATATTCTGTAGAGCTGCAATAAAGATAATCATATAGGGGCCGATATTACTCCAGTTAATCGGAATTGTGATAGCGAACATATTCACGCTAACATCTGAGAGCCAAGCCCGAGTCCAAGACTCAAGCCCAACTGCCTCCAAAATGGTATTAATCAGTCCGAACTGCGGATTGTAGATATATCCCCAGATGAGTCCTACAACAACAGTTGAAAGCACCATCGGCATAAATACCGCCGAGCGTACAAATCTACTAAAGAAAGAGTTCTTGATCAGCACTAACGCTAGAATAAGTGCGATAGGAACCTGACCAATAATCGCCGACACAACAAGAATCATGTTGTTTTTGAGTGCTCTCCAGAAGATATGATCCTGTAGAATTTCACGGTAATTACCTAATCCAATAAACTTCGTTGCTCCGATACCTTTCCATTCGAATAAGCCATAGTAAGCTGACCAAAAAACTGGAACTATGACAAACACTAAGAACAGAAGAAGTGCCGGAAGTAATGCTAGTGTGATAAATCCTTTACTACGTATAGCTGTAGGCATGATAACTCTCCCTCCCTATGTCGAATCAAGATGCCTTATCTATGGAGTAATTGATCTTGCTTGTGATTCTTGAAGCTTCTTAGCAACACTTTCCAATGTGCCGCCAGTCATAATTTCTTGAAGCCCGTTGTTGATTACTTCTCCTGCTTCAGCAGATAGATATGCATCATATACTGGTGTGATCCCAGTCTTTTTAACCAAGTTGAATGCTTTATAGTAAAGCGAACTTACTTTAGATTGATCAATATCTGTATCGTACATTACCATAGAGTTGCTCTCTGCTATCGCTTTCTGAGCATCTGGACCGCTAACTGCATAGATAAGTTTAAGTGCCGCTTCTTTCGTTGCACCTTCAGTACGTTTGCTTAATGCTAGACCTGCTCCTGCACCACCAGTAATGCTGTTCGCATCGCCTTTACCACCTGGAATAGATGGAAGTACAGTAACATCAATACTCTTCATCTGTTCTTCACTTGCAGAAGCTGCCAAGTTCGTAAGACTCCAAGCGCCACTGATCATCATAGCTGCTTTTCCTTGAATGAAATATTGCTCTGCTTGCGTATTATCGATACTGTTTGCACCTTCTTGGAATGCATTATTATCGACAAGTTGCTTAAAGTATCCCAGTGTGTCGATAAATTCAGGATCTGTGAATTTTGCACCTTTTTGAGCTGCTGCATTCTTGAACCATTCTGTTCCAGTTACACGTTCACCGATCGCACCGATGATTGTTGATTGAGCAACCCATGGCGCTTTGTTTCCAAGTGCAATCGGAGTCATCTTGTTATCGTTAAAGACCTTAACAGCTGTCATCAATTCATCCCATGTTGTAGGAACTTTAACTTTGTATTGCTCAAATATAGCTGTGTTGTAGTAAAGGAAAGAGGTTGCTGACATTCCCATTGGAGCTGTGTAAATCTGTCCCTCTTCAAATTGGTAAGGATCAAAAGCACCTGGAAGGAACTTATCTTTCCAATCTGGATTCTGATCTACAAGTTCTGTAATCGGTTGCAACAATCCCGCTTTATATAATTCAGCAGAATGACTTCCTGCATATACGAAGAATAAGTCTGGTAGTTCATTACCTGCGGCAACTGTACTTAAACGTTGGCGGTAACCATCCGGCGGAATAGCCTGCGCATCAAGTTCAACATTGGGATTGTCTTGTTCGAACTTCTCGATAAGTGATCTTACTGCTTTGGCACGTAAGTCATCCCCAGCAAAGTTATGCCAAACTGTTAGCTTAACTTTCTCGTCCTTTTTGGTAACTTCTCCCTCAGCTTTTTTATTATCTCCGCTATTTCCGCAAGCTGAAATAATAAACATCATGATCAACAACATTAGACTTATTTTCTGCATCTTTTTCATAGTCAATCCCCCTTAGTAGTTATACCAGATGAACCGATAAATACCTCAGTTCACCCTATTCGAAATGAATATCTTAAGTATAAAGAGGAGGGTAACCGATACATAGGGGATATAATTCAGTTAATAGAGGGACGATTCTCAGCTCTTCCCTCGATACTCCGAAGGGGTCTGTCCTGTGAATTTTTTAAATATCCGATTAAAATGTTTGATATCTTCATATCCGATTCGATTGGCTACTTCGCTGATTTTAGCGGGTGTCTCATTTAACATAACCATCGCACTACGTAGTTTGGCCTGCGTAACAAATTCAATATAGTTCTGCCCAGTCTCCCGTTTGAATACTTCACTGAAATAATTAGGGTTCATATGCACATGTTTAGCCACTTGACTCAATGAAGGGCTTTGCTCCAAATGTTCGTTAATATATTCAAGTGCCCGTTGTACCGGACTTATCCCAGATACCATACGACTATATTGCTTCATTATTTCCTGGAAATGGTACATGAGTGTCTGTTCTGGCCTTTTCGCAAGCTCTCTCTTGTTCACATCCAAACCAGGAGGTAGCACATTAGAATACCCAATTGAGGATGCAGCACGTTCTAACCACCGATGACCCGCCATAATCAAGGAATGTAGGTAAGCCTGAACTGAACTAGGCGTTGCCTGATCATCTTGTTTGCTCCGCGCTAATATACTCCCAATCCCTACCCGTAAGTCTTCCGTACTTCCTGCACGCAATAAAGTGTACAACATCGTCTCCTCTTCTATCGTGCAGACCATCCGAAGCCCTTTGCGATCTTTAATTTGTTCGTATCGTACACTCTGCTCATGACTGAGTAACCAGAGGTAGGAGCTTGCTTCCACTGCTGTGTCCATAGCTTCACGTAACTGATATGCATCTTCTACACTCCGACCACAAGCTGCAAATATTTGAGAATGTAATGCTTGCTCTGCTTTTCGAATAGCCCACTCTACAGGGTCCCAGCCATTATTATCCGATTCTATCTTCACTAATAGTAGCAAGGATTGATTCCATTGAAGCCATTCACATGGGAGCAGCCCCGCTAACATTTCACCAAGTGAAGCATGAAGTACATCGCAATCGCGATCCTCTTCTAGCTCTTCCTCTTGTGCTGTAATAATCCAAATTTGTAGGAGCTGACTACCCTTCTTTACATATAGTTCTGGATATCTCCTCCACAATTCCATCACCGTATGCTCATTCGGATTAGAAGAAGAAGCAAACAGTTGTCTTAGGAAACTTCGGTTCACTACGACTTCCTTCGCTTTAACTTGTTCATACTCATGTCTTCGATACTCGAGTCGTTCCTTTGCCCGCAGTGCAGCTTGGATAATTTCATCAGGCCGACTTGTTTTGAGCAGATAATCGCTAGCGCCTTCCCGTAAAGCTTGTTGGGCGTATGCAAAATCATCAAACCCTGAGATGATGATCATTTCCATGTGTGGGTATTCTTTCTTGACTTCATGAACCATCTGCAGACCACTTTTTCCACCCATCCGAATGTCTGTAAAGATAATCTCTGGGCGTTCATTAGGAATGCGTATGAGTGCCTCCTCAGCAGAAGCAGCCGGTACAAGTACTGTAAAACCACTTGCTTCCCAATTAATTACTGTACTTAATCCAGTGCGGATAATCACTTCATCGTCAACAATCAGAACCTTCATTCTCATCATCTCCCCTTCAATTAGTTGTTTCCGTACGCTGTGTAGGGAATGGTGAACATGATGCGCGTTCCTTCTCCCTCTATACTTTCCACACGAAGCCCTGATTCCTTACCATAATGAAGTAAGAGTCGGTTATTCACGTTGCGCAACCCATACCCCCCTTTTGTAGAAATCTGCTTCTCATGGACCGGGGGTTCCGACAGCTGAGTTCGAAGCCAATTCAGACGCTCTAGCGCAATCCCTATACCATCATCTACTACGGTAAAATGAATGCCTTGTTCATCACGTTCCGCGTAGATCGTAATAGTTCCTAATCCGTCGCGCTTCAATATGCCATGCAACATCGCATTTTCGACTAACGGCTGTAACAGAAGTTTCAACATGTAATGCTGTTCCTGTATACTCGGATCCACGTTCACTTGAAATGTAAATTTATCTGGATAACGAATGGATTGAATATTCACATAATTGTTAACATGAACGATCTCTTGTTCAATAGAACAATATTCTTGACCATTATTTAGACTAAATCTTAAAAAGTCGCTCAATGAGCCTACCATTTCAGCAATTTTACCGTCGCCATTCATAAGCGCTAACCAATGAATAGAGGACAACGTATTGTACAAGAAATGGGGATTCATCTGAATTTGCAACGCCTGCATATCAGCTTCTTTTTTAAGTGATTCATTCCATTTGACTTCATCTGTCAATTTGACAATACGGGAGCTTAGTTTGTTATAGCTGACAATGAGCTGACCTACTTCATCTATAGACTTTACAGGAATGGCAGGCAAAGGTTCTTCTGGACTTGAATTCTTAAGAAAGTTAGTTAATGCTGACAAGGGCTTGGTTATTTTTTGGATGAGAACAAGAACGAAAATAATGACGAAAAGAATGGCAACCGAGACAGCTACCGCCGTCAGCGTAAGGAAATATCGATTTTGAGAACGGTATTCTTCAGAGGGGATAATACCAACTAACTTCCAACTCACGCTCTCCATCGTTTTATAGAGGATCGTTTTCTTAGTGGCTCCCTCTCCGTAATCCATAAATCCGCTTATACCT
Source organism: Paenibacillus antarcticus (assembly GCF_001637225.1). GTDB lineage: Bacteria > Bacillota > Bacilli > Paenibacillales > Paenibacillaceae > Paenibacillus_AQ > Paenibacillus_AQ antarcticus. The sequence continues at coordinate 61,536 of NZ_LVJI01000019.1, read as the reverse complement.
TCAAATGGTTCGATATTCGGATAGTAATTTGAGAGCAGGTAACCCGTCTCCAATTCAGGAGGACCGGCGAGAATTCGATTCCGCTCATCAAGAAGTAGAACAAACCCGCTTTTCTCCAAAACGGATTCTCTAATTTGTCGTGCAATAACGCCTTGATCAAGATTGATCTGTTCTTTGCCGATAGGAATGAATTTGTCTGTACTGCGAATGGGTCTAGCGAGTGTAATCACCTTCCGCACCCCATCAAAGGTCCACTGTCGGTGGACAGAAGACCACCATTTCGGATGATCATCATAATACTTAGGGTACAATTTAGTAATATCTATGAAGTCGGACCCCACTAATGATTTATGTGAAATCGGCGGCTTCGCGGTTAGTGGTTCTATAATAATGTTCGCGATGTATTCTTTGGAAAAAGCTAGATTCGTTAAGAAATTGATGATTGATGTTTGCTGGACGAAATCTCCCTCAGGCGACTTCAAATAATTCTGTACACCCGTATTTCCAATTAGAAATAAGGACATATTCTCTACATCTTGAACCATCGTAGCCAAATAAGCCTCAAGCTGACGTAGCGTATTCATCCCTGATATTTTTGCCTTTTCCTCCGTAAGCGCTGCCGTTGTTCTGTATGAAAAGAACCCCAGAAACAGCAAAGGAACAAGTGTAGCTACAATGATTAACAGTGATAATCTGTGCTTAAGAGATTTCCCTAGCCAATTCTTCATGTTCGCACCTCGATCTTAGCTACACACTAGCAAAATAAGTACCTTTTGTAGTAACCGCTTCCAATGTAAGGTATGGACATACAACGGACACACCTTTCACTTGTCGTTAATGGTAACATATTCCTCGAACATGGTATACAAGCTATGTGGTTTCAATTCGAAATTATTTGGCTTGATACTCCACCACGAAAAAACCGCCAGAACCCTACTCCCGTGTAAGGTTCTGGCGGTTGGTAAAAAGTCTGCAACTACCCTCTTGAGAGACTATATCGTATGCATTCTTCTGACAATATCGACATGCCTTATGCTCCTTCCTTCTCAAGATGTAACAGTTGTGAATCATCCAATGCTAAACTCACCGCGGTTTGATCTCCTATTCGATGCGATCGACCGTCATTCAATACATCAATAGTCAGCCTTACACCTGCAGTATCTATCGCGTAACGGATGATATTACCTAGTATGGATACGGAATGCACGTTTCCGTCCACGATGCGTTTACCCGCATATAACGCTTCTTTACGGCCTTCCTCATCCAGAAGGATGAACGATTCAGGACGAATAGCGAATCTCTCCGCAGTACTGTCTACCCGTTGGAATAGCCTCAATGCCTCGGGTCTGGTCAGCACATTGTAACTCCCCATAAATCGAGCGACAAACTCAGTTCGAGGCGTCGTGTATAACTCTTCCGGGGTTCCCTGCTGGACAATACTTCCCTTATTCATGAGACATACCCGGTCAGATATGATTAATGCCTCCTCCTGATCATGGGTTACGAATATCGTCGTCATGTTAAACTTTCTCTGAATATCACGGATTTCTGTTCGCAGGTTCTTCCGAATCTTAGCATCTAATGCACTAAGTGGTTCATCAAGTAGGAGAACCTTAGGCTGAACAGCAAGCGAACGGGCAAGTGCCACGCGTTGTTGTTGACCACCCGAGAGATGTCGGGGATACGCATCACGTTTGTCCTCAAGATCGATAAGCGCAAGCAATTCTTCGGAACGATTGCGTCTTTCGCCTTTGGATGCCCCTCTCATTTTCATACCATATTGGATATTCTCACTCACGGTTAAATTAGGGAACAAGGCATACGATTGAAATACCATTCCGATTTCTCGATTACGAGGAGCAAGATTCACGATATCCTTCTGTTCCAGTATAATCTTGCCGCCGTCTATGTCTGTAAGGCCTGCTATGCAGCGTAGTAGCGTACTTTTCCCACAACCAGAAGGCCCTAGCAACGTAACAAGTTCTCCCTCATGGATTTGTAAATCCACATGATTCAGCACGTTGGTATTCCCAAATTGCTTACGAATTCCCTGCAGCTCCAAATAAGCACTCATCCTTCGATCCCCCTGTTCATTCTTTTACCAAGTTTCATTAGAATCATGGACAGCACTAGAATAAATATGAAATAGGATATTGCTATAGCGCTTGCCAAATGCCCGCTTTCCCCCACTCTCTGGTAAAGATAGACCTGTATTGTCTGGATATGCCCACCGACTAACATATTGGTTAGCACGAATTCACCGAACAACACCGAGAAGGATAACAGCGTTGAGGTCATAACCCCTGGCCAAATATTCGGCAATATGACACTCACGAAAGCTTTCATTCGACTAGCACCTAACAGTTCCGCAGATCCCAGTAACTCAACAGCCGAGACGGTAAGCAGACTATTGCGAATTCCCTGATACATGTAGGGTAGAATGACTATGAAATAGGCTCCTATTAAAATATAAGCCGTTCCTGCGATTTCAATAGGTCCCGAAGAATACGCCCGAATAAGTCCAACCGCCGCTACTACACCCGGTACGGCGTATGGTAGCACAACAATCCCTTTCATGAACGACTCCCACTTGGGTAAATAGACCGTAATGATAAATACTGCAGGTAACATGATCACTAGACTCAGAGCTACGCTTATCGAACATAAATACAACGAAGTCCATAACGCATCCAGAAATCGAATATCTTGAAACATTTGGCTGAACCATCCCACTGTCCATCGCTCTGGAAGCACCGTCGTCTGCCATTCTTTAGCGAACGCATAGAGGAAGGTAGCCAATAAGGGAATCAGCAAGTAAATCATAAGCACAAACATGAGTAATTTATGTGTTAATCCCGTCTTCTTTACGCTGGTCTCCATTACAATTCCTCCTTCACAGTCGTAGCCCAAGGTCTTCGGAATGTTCGACGTGTACGAACTTGTCTGGAAGAAGGATTGGAATTAAACGCCTGCGAACGTTGTGTCATCTTATGATTAAGATACACGGCTAGTAGCGTAGACAGCGCAAGAATAACTGCAAGCACATTACCAAGTTGCGGCTCATTCACCACGTCTCCCGACACTAGGGAGCCGATCTGAACAGCAAGCAAATTATAGTTCCCACCAACTAGTGCATAGGCTGTCGCATAAGCGCCCATCGCATTTGCGAATAGAATGCCAAGCGTCCCGAACACCGCTGGCGTCAGAACAGGTATCCCTATCGTTGTCCAGAATTGCCACTTGCTTGCACCTAGAAGTGACGCTGCTTCTTTCCATTGGTCACGAATGCCATAGAAAGAGGGATACAATAATAACAAAGCGAGTGGAACCTGAAAGTAAACATAGACCAAAATCAGTCCTGTCCAACTGTACAGATTAAAGTCGCCGAATACGTTCCAACCCCACTGTTTAAACAACAACGTGAACACACCATTGTTGCCTAACAAAATGATATACGAGAAGGCAAGTGGAACACCCGAGAAATTCGAAGTCATATTAGAAAGCACGAGAAGTCGATTACGTATCCTTGGTGAGAATCGCGTGATCGAATAAGCACAAATGAGTCCGACGATAATACCGATAAAGCTCGAAGCTATGGAAATGAGTAGACTGTTCTTAATTGCTTTTAAATAGTAAGCACTTTGAAAGACTCTTGCGTAGTAACTCAACGTAAAGCCCGGACCACCTTCCGCTCTTACACTGCCGGTTATCATGGATAAGATCGGAGCGAATTGAAATGCGACAACCATTAGTACAAAGGGGACTAGCCCTAGAAAAATCCATCGGTTTCTCCACTTCATATCTATCATCCTCCTCCCTGTAAATAAAAGGAGCGTCTTCGGCAAGAAGACGAAGACGCTCCACGATTTAGATATAGTTCGCGATTTCAAGCTTACGTAACAATTAGTTCATGTGTACTAGAACGCGTTCTTGCCACATCTGGGGAATGGCCTTAGCCGTTGCTTCCCACACCTTGTAATCACCAACCGGTTTAACTTTCTCATAGACTTCATTTGGTAGGAGCTTTGCCGCTACGTCCTCAGGTAATTTCACGCTGTCACGTATCGGTCTGGCATACCCTTTAGCTAAGTTAATCTGACCTGCATCGCTCAAAATATATTCACGAGTAAGTTTTGCTGCATATGGATGTGGAGCATACTTATTGATGATTGTCGCATAACCACTCACAACGCTACCTTCTTTAGGAATAGCTACTTCAAATTTATCTTTACCAAGCTGATCGCTATAGTTCAAGGCATTGAAATCCCATAACATGGTTACTTCAACTTCACCTTTTTCAATATTCGCGAGACTGGCCTCTGCATTGGATAAACGACCTTTTTTCGCAAGATCTTCGAAGAATGCAATCCCCGGCTCAATGTTCGATTCATCTCCGCCAAAAGCCATCGCTGCGGCCAGAACGGCCATTTGAGCTTGTGCAGCTTTCGTTACGTCACCGACAATGATTTTGTAATCGCCATTCTTAAGATCTTCCCAGCTTTGGGGTGGTGTTTGTACAAGCTTCTTATTCGTTAGGAACGAGATCGAACCTTGGTAACCTACGACCCAATGCCCGTCTTGATCTTTAGCCCAATCTGGAATCTCATCCCAATGGGACGTTTTGTAAGGCTGTGTTACACCTTTATCGATTGCTACGGATCCGAATGCGATACCGACATCCCCGATATCCGCTGTCGGCTTGTCTTTCTCAGCATCGAACTTGGCTATTTCCTCAGCACTCGACATATCCGTGTCCGTGTGAGCTATCGTATATTTAGTCTGCAGATCCGCCCAAGTATCTTTCCAATTTGCCCAAGAATCAGGCATCCCGACGCTTACCACAGAGCCCTCTTCCTTCGCCTTCTTCTCAAGATCTGCTACAGAAATGACTTCAACTTCAGTACTCGCTTTCACTTCTTTGTTGGTATTACCCCCACATGCAGCAAGCATTAGAACGGACATAGATAGAACAAGACCAACAGCTAACTCCCTCTTTAACCAATGTTTCATGATTTCTCCTTCACTCCCGTGTGGTTTAGTGTGGGCTATCTATCTATTCTTGTTGTGTTTACCCTTCTAGAGTATAGATTGTGATTATTTCCGCTAGATTACCTAAACTGCTTATATTTGTTAAAATAACATGTAAATCAGAAGAAGTTATACGAAGAAAGATAAATAAACTGTAGGAAGTTCGCCTCAGTATGAGTAGCGGACTTCCTACAGTTATTTAGTAGACAATCATTCATATGACCATTTGAAATCGAGGCGTAACTAAAGACTTTTATCCGAAGATGGCGCGATTATTAATGAAGAATAATTCTCTAATGTACGGTTAGCTCGTTGCTGAAAGAACGGAATACTTATCAAACAGACTAGAGTCACTCCAATAATCAGTACAAACCCTGTTCCTCCCATACCTTTCAATGGTAAGGTCAGACTGAGCAAGATGCATCTCGTGGCTACCATCAAGCATTCTCTCCATACAAGGAAGGAGGCTTGACTGACGGGACTGGCATGTTGAATATACCGGAATTGCTGAGCGTTCCAGACTGTCATGAAGAAAAACATACCGACTGCAGTGATAAGATTCGAGATAATAAGAGCTTCTGGACTCTCAAATAATACGATTAGAAAACCAACTGCTAACAGTGTCATTCCAATCCACAACCACCGCATCTCATCGATTTTTATTTTGCGATATACCCATAACCCGAGCAAAGAACAAATCGTATACACCATGTTCAACAACGCGATCAACAGTTTATCTTCTGTGACCGAGAACGTAAAGAGCAACGTAAATAAATTCTGGAATTGCATGAATACACCGGCCGCAAGAAAAGATAGTATGATCCACTTAGATCCTGGACGACCAAATGCCATACGGATACTAAAACGACTACGAGTCGAATTGTCTTGGGCGTCTATAGTAGATAATGTAATCCTCGGCATAAAGAAGGAGAAGATAAGCATCATCGCGACAAAGACAAGCATCAAAATGAAAGAACCCGAATACCCATACCCATCGATAACCTTTGCTGCTACAAATGGAACTCCAACAGATATCACCTGAGAGATGACCATGAGTGTGGCGAAATAAGGGGCATATTCACTTCCCTTTCCTCTTAATGCGATGCTGAGATTCTGTGAAGCTTGCGAGAATCCAAACATTGCACCTACAGGTATCCCTAATAGTACTATCCACAGATATCGATTATCGAACTCAACCATCACTAAGTACATGAAAGCAGCGGTTCCGCATAACGCAGAAACCGCCAAAGTCAATCGTATTGTAAATTGATTCAACAGCTTAGCTGCAATAGTGAAAGTAATCCCCCAACTGATGAACATAGACATATTATAGAGAGATACTTCGGCAATAGAATGATCATATTCCCATATAAATAAATTGACAAATATCCCGATATAACTCGCGATAATTGTGCTGATCGTCGTCATGATCAGCAGCTTGCGCATATCTTTAGACATATGCCACATCCTTCCACTTACGCACTTAACTACTATATTATACTTATTCACCTTAATGCCTCGTATCGCGCTACATCACTTAAAGAAATTCTAACCACTTCATCTCATTGGATAAGTGGGCAACCCTTGATCACAATATGTAATTTTCACTAAATTTAATCACTGCTATATTCTTATTGCCATCACATAATTATGTCTTTGAATTTCACACCTGTAATACTGATCGTCCTTTCCATATGGGATTATCACAAACAATCAGTATATACAGGTGCTTCCTCATTTCCATCCTTGCTAATAGCACTAACGCTTAACAAAAGTTTGAACCGATGCATAACATACTTCTATTTACCATCTTATTTGACCGCACCAGCCGTAATCCCACTTGCGATTTGCCGTTGAAAGATGATATAGACAATGAGTATCGGAACAATCGTAATCAGAAGTGCAGCGAACAACGGCCCCCACTCTGTCCGATATTGCATCTCAGCTTGCATAATCCCTATTTCAACAGGTAGCGTATATTGCTCAGGATCGTTAATCAGTATGGTTCCCACGATATATTCGTTCCAAATATTCAAGACGTTAACAATACCTAATGTAATCAACCCTGGCTGAGATAATGGAAGCATGACCTTAAAGAACGTCCCATAATAAGAAGCTCCATCTACAATTGCAGCCTCTTCTAGCTCCTTCGGTAAAGACTTGAAGAATCCTACTAGAATGAATATTCCAAACGCAAGCAAACTAGAGGTATAAACAAAGATCAATCCAATTTTGGTATTAATTAAGCCCATTGAATTCATTAAGAAGAATAGAGGGATTAATGCCAATACAAACGGAACCATCATGGATGAGATATAGAGAAGAAATAAAACATTGCTTCCTCTAAACTTATATCTCGCCAGCACGTAAGCTGTCATTGCAGACAACAATACTCCTAGAAATGTTGAGCCCACTGTAATGATAAGTGAGTTCATAAAATAGGTGCTAAAATTATATTTACTCCATACATAAGAGAAGTTCGACCATAGTAACGGAAAATCAGGTAACGCCCATGGTGCATTAAAGAAAAACTGTTCATTATCCTTTACAGAATCCAGCACGGTCCATATGAGTGGATATATGACCGATATGCTCCATAGGATCAATATAGCATACAGGATAAACTTTACGACTGGATTTTTAATGTGCCTCATATCGTTATCCTCCCCTTAGCTCATCTCAACGGATTCATGACGCATTAACCGTTGAAGTACGATTGTCGTGATTAACGACAGGACTAGGATAACAAACCCTATCGCAGCACCATAACCGAAGTGAAATTGTCTAAATGCCATTTGATATAAATATGAACCCATAACCTGCGTGCTATTATCCGGTCCACCCTCAGTCATGATCCATACAATAACGAAGGAACCATTCAGCGTGGTCATCATGATGTTTATAATGGATACTTTCATTTGCTCCCATATGAGTGGAAGTGTAATGTTCCAAAATTGATGCCATTCACCCGCGCCTTCAATGTTTGCTGCTTCGTAATACGATTCCGGAATGCTCTGGATTGCTGCGATCAGAAGAATCATATAAAATCCGATACCCGCCCAAATGGCCGGTGGCAAGAGCATCCATATCGTATGCGCCGGAAATCCGAGCCATGTTATCGTGACTTTGTCCTCCGTAAATAACGACAGAAATGCATTCAAGAAGCCTATTTGCGGATTATATATGAAGTTCCACAGTACGCCGATAACAACGACGGAAATCACATTTGGAATGAAGAAGATCGATCTGAAAAATCCTGCTAGTTTAAAACCAAAACGTGTAAGTGCTACAGCGAAGAAAGTAGCGAGAACCATGATGCCGGCTATTTTGCCCACAACAAGGAAATAATCGTTGCCGATCGCCCGCCACACAATAGGATCATGGAACATTTCCTTGAAATTATCAAAACCAACAAAAGTCTTATGTTCCGACATCCCTGACCAATCGAAGAAAGAATAATACAAACCTTGTACAACCGGATAAATCGTAAATATACCAAAAAATATAAGTGTAGGAATGATGAATGATGCGATAAATACGTTTCTCTGCCATTTAGCTGTCCCTGAGTTCATACTCCCATCCCTCCGAGTAAATCGCAGAAGGTGATCGGGGCGATATACCCCGATCACCTTCCACTTTAATTTTGTTAAGGATTCATTATTTACTTACTTTTTTCACTACATCCGTAACACGTTTAACCCACTCTTCAGGAGTGATTGTGCTAATAGTCAACGCATCTGTTGCATCCATCATCGCCTTATCAACGTCAGCATTGTAAGTGATTGTTGGGATAACTACAGTGTTAGAATCCGTCAAATATTTCGCTGCGTCTTTAACATGACTCGGAGCGTTGGAAGCACTGATGTCACCTTTGATGTTCGAAGGTGCACCACTTAACTCAGCCCATTGGGACGCTTGCCCCTTGGAGAATATGAATTGTAAGAATGCTTTAGCTGCATCTTTGTTCTTAGCCTTCTTAGCGATGGCTACTGTAGCTGTGGAAGTGTTAGCAACCACTTTACCGCCCGCGCTTTGTGTTACAGAAGGAATAAATCCAAATTCGAAACCAGCTGGAACATCTTTGGACATTTCGTTAGGTAACCAAAGTCCGTTCGGGATGAAAGCATCTTTGTTTTGTAGGAACAACATTTGTGAATCTGTGTGGTTAATTTGAATGGAAGCTTTATCAATGAAACCTTTATCGCGTAATGCAACGATCTTATTCAAAGCAGTAAGAACAGCAGGGCTCTCAAATGCTTCTACTTTATTTGCAGCCATGTCTTGAAGAATGCTGTAATCATCATTGTTAGCCGATACGATTGCAGGATACAAGACTGATCCATTGATATAGTACGGATATTTACCCGTGTGAATGAAAGGTGTAATGCCGTCTGCTTTGATCTTCTCACTTACAGCAAGGAAAGAATCGAAGTCTGTTGGTTCATCCCATCCTTTTTCTTTGAAGAGCGCTTTGTTCCAGAACATACCCCATGAGTTCAGAACTAGTGGAATATTGAAAACTTTACCGTCAAATTCTTGTGCTGGTTGAGCTAGAATATCTTTAATAAGCTCGCCATCAATGTTCTTGGCATCTTTTAACCAGTCAGTCAAATCTTCAAGCTGATCATCCTCTACCATTTGGCGATCATTTAGACCCGCTCCATCAATATATACGAAATCTGGTGGAGTTCCGCCGATCCAACGAGGTTTCATTTGATCATTGATTTTAGGACCGCCGGATTCCTTAACTTTCAAGTCAGGATTTGCAGCTTGGAACTCAGCAATAACTTTTTTCCACCACTTGTCGCCATAACCACCGACAAAGTACTGGATTTCAAAGTCACCCGTCAATTTTGGAGTTTCTGGCTCAGAAGGTGTAGGTGTAACTACTTCTTCTTTAACAGGTTCTTTTACTTCTTCTTTAGGTGCTGCATTATTACTTCCACCACATCCAACTAGCGATACAGCCATTAGAGTAGCGATACTTACCGCAGCCATTTTTTTCTTCATCATTAAAGCAGACCCTCCCTAGAATGATATTTTACGCCTTTTTTATGAGTTCACATGACCTCGTTAGCGCTTAACTTCATCATAGAATGGGAGGGCCTAAATCTCTATTGAATATCTTCCATGAATTCTTTGCTATCTTCTTTTTAAGTAAAGAGTAGAGAAGATAATCAACATTATGAACGATAATTTACTCATGGCTACGACTTTTAGTCTCAGCGAAATGTTGTAGTTGGTCCAGTGCCGCCTTCGGGGTAACACCCTCGTATAGAATGGCGTCTCCCATCTTACGAGAATAATCCAAGACAGCTTGCCATGAAGGTTCCTGTATGGGATAGAACTTCGCTTTACTCAATGCTTCCAGATCTCTCTTCATGACTTCATTCTGCTTGGATAATCGACTACCTACTGTCGTAGTAACCGGAAGGAAGCCTTCACGCTTGATCATTTCTTCATATGCAGGATCGTCATATAGAAAGTCTAGGAAATTAGATAACGCTTCCTTATCCGTATGATCTGTCTTAAAAGACACAAGAATATCATGTACTCCAAAAGTTATTGGCGGCATACCCTCCTTCACTGGAATGGGCCCCTTACCCCATTTCAGCGTTGGAAACTCGTTAGGGACGACGGAAGAGAAATAATTACCCGATATCATCATTGCAAGTTGCCCTTCACCCAGAATCCGTTGCTTCTCGTCGCGAGTCGTAATACTTGGTTCAGGATCGGTGAGCCCTTTATCAAATAATTCTTTGAAAAAGGTTAATCCCTCCACATTGGCCGGCGAGTTAATTGTCCACTTCCCATCTTTTATCCACGATCCACCCGACCCGTAGAAAATATACGACAAAGACGCTTGTGTCTCATTGTCCGTCAGGTCAAGACCAAATCCTTCCGCCATGCCACCGAGCGCTTTGATTCTGCTTGCGGCATTCTCAAGCTCAGACCAAGTCGTTGGAGAAGAGGTCACACCTGCCTTTTGAAGCAACTCCTTGTTATAATATAAGTTTCGCATGGTTGCTACGTATGGAATGGCATACTGAATCCCTTTCATCTGATCCATCTCAGCTAAATTTGGATACAGTTTACTCGCCAATTCAGGAGATATAATCTCATCCAGATTATTCAGTAAACCATCCTGAGCAAAATGTGCATACACATTTGTATTCAGTAGATCCGGTGGCTGATTCTTGCTAATCATCGTCGTATAGATGCCGTCGAGGATATCCCAGTTGGCTACTTGAAGTTCCACATCGATCAGAGGATTCTTAATCTCGAAATCTTTAACAAGCTTCTCCAACAACGGCTTCGTCTCAGTACTATACTCAGAGGCAACAAAGCGGATTAATGATCGTTCCTCCTTGGGAGCTATTACAGGCTCCAGACTTGATTTCACACATGAAGAGAGAACAAAGGGCATAAGACTAACCATGAAGACTACAATAAAAGGCTGCACTTGTAGCGATTTTTTTTGCATAAGGTTATCTAATCGTCCTTCCCAAGAGGGGTTTACTTGCTATTAATGAACGGAAACAGTAGCTTCTGGTTCTCAGTCGTGAACATATTATCTTTTGTAATTACATTTGAATCGATATAGGTGATCGGATCTGTTCTATCCCCCTCAATGAGGTTTAATGCTGTTTTGACACCAAGGTACCCCATGTTAAATGGTTTCTGTACGATGGAAGCTTTCATAATCCCAGCCTCAAGCAACTGTACCTCATCACTGGAGCTATCAAACCCAATTAAATGAATATCATCTACGCGATCGTACTCCTTCAATGCTCTCGCAACGCCTTGTGATGCTGACTCACTCAACGTAATGAACGTATTAAACATGGTCTTACTCCGGATTAATTTCTCGGCAATTTGGTAAGCCCGATCCTCCGAATTATCAGCATAATAAACGCCCATCATGCTATTCTTATAGCCACCAAGTTCACGTTGCATTCCTTGCAATCTTTCCTCAGAAACGATCGAATTGGCATTATCACTAATCATGGCAATGACAGGATACCCAGCTGTTTGCTCAATTGAAGTTTGAGCCGCTAAGCGCCCTCCCTCAATGTGATCGCTAGAAACAACGACGTGAGTAGGTAACTTATCCGGCGACATATTAATAATGACCAGTTTAATACCTGCTTCATCAGCTTTGGAAAGCGCAGACCGCATTCGTTCATTCATAATAGGGGCTATAACGATGGCTTGCGGCATCCTTGTAATCGCCTCTTCTAATAGTTGAATCTGCGTATCCGAATCACTTTCTGAAAGCGGACCAACAACATTGAGCGTAAACCCCATCTCTTTAGCTGCTGCTTCTGCTCCCATGTTCACAGCCTGCCAGAAATCAAGACGAACATTTGAGGATCTAAGAATAACCGTAACATTTCTCACTTCATGGCTAGGACCTGAAAGTATCTTGAAATAGAATACAGAGTTCGTCGCAATGACCATCATGGCTAGGAGCAACCAAAGGGTCAATCGTTGCTTTCGCATTAGCCTGCACCTCTTAATCGAGTTTAGGTATCGTTATCGTAATACAGGTACCTTCTTCGATCTCACTTTTGATTTGAATGCCATATTCATGCCCGAAATATAGTTTGATACGCTCGTTAACATTACGAATACCGATACCTTGAGTACGACTATCTCCATCGTTATTGAGGAGAAGTCTACCCTGTTGCTCTGGTGTCATTCCATGTCCATTATCCTCAACTTCAAATACAACTTGATCTCCTGATTGTCTTCCACGTATCGTAATCACCCCATCGTCCATTCCGTACATATTACGAATACCATGGTAAATCGCATTTTCAACGAGAGGTTGAAGTAATATTTTTAGCGTCTTATAGCTGTGAATATCATCATCGATATCAATCACATAATTAAGTTCATCGTTGTAACGCATCTTCTGGATAAGTAGATAATTCGTAATATGCTCAATCTCCACTTGAATGGGTACCAACTCTTGATCTTTCGTAATACTAGCGCGGAACAACTTCGCAAGCGCTGAAGTCATGAGAACAACCTCCTCATGCTGTTTCTGTTCCGCCATCCAGACGATAGAATCAAGCGTGTTGTATAGAAAGTGTGGATTGATTTGAGATTGAAGAAGCAATAACTCGCTTTTACGCTTATTTTCTTGGTTCTGGATGGTCTCCTCCATCAGGAATTTAGTTCTACTGACCATTAGATTAAACGATCGACCCAGCTGTCCGATTTCATTCATTTGACGAATTTCAGTCTGAATATTGAAATTACCTTTCTCTACCTGCTTCATATCCGACTGCAGTTCTTTGATCGGCATCAATAAGCGATGAGATAACCATATGGAGATCAGCACGGGAATAACTAAACCATATAAAGAATATAAGATAATAGAATTTCGTAGATCATCTTTACTTGTAATCAAATCATCCGTATTGGCAACGCCTACGATCCTCCATCCGAAGTTCGTATCCTGTATGGAATAGATACGTTTGCCTTCTTCATTGTCAACAATGAAAGAATCTCCGCTTGAAGCCTGAAGCACATCCGTAATTTGTTCTGTCTTCAAGTGACTGTCGATAAGCTGCTGCCGAGGATGATAGACGATATTCCCATTCTTATCTACGATGAAGACGTAACCTTTCTTACCCAGATTGATGTTGCTGCAAATATCATTAATGACATTTAGGTTTAGATCAACGAGGAATACACCCTCTGCTGTAATGCCATCTGTACTCTTTAATTCTCTACTCAAGGACACGACCCAACGATATTCATTCTTAATCAAACTCTGCACATGCGGTGCAGTGACGACAGATTTACCACCTGCCGCTCTTGCCATCTGATACCATTCTTGTTCCTGTAGATCTGTGTTTGGATTTAAACTCGTGATTCTACGGTCAGAAACAAATCGCCCGTTGTATCCAAATACCATAATGGATGCGATGTCCTTGCGGGTATATAGAATCGATTGAAACAAATCAGAAATTTGCTTCTCATACGTACGACGATCCTCTGCACTAATGAAGCTATTATCAGATATGTAATATTTCACGTCCTTATTCGTCAGTGCAAGCAACGAAATATTCTCCATATTATCCACATAAGATTGGATGTTTAAGTTAACCTGCTTGATGATCTCTTCAATATACCCTTTCGAATTCTTCTCGACAGTCGTTACAGATACCTGAAAGCTCACTAGACTTGTCAAGACAATCGCAGCTAGAATCAATAACGAAAACGCTAAGGATATATTCGATTGAATGCTCTTGAGTGGGAATAAGTGTATGGGAAAACGTCTCTTGAGCATTTTTAGGCTCCGCTCCCCTTAATTTGATTATCTCGGTAGTCCTTCGGGGTGATTCCGGTATGCTTCTTGAATAAAATACTCAAATAATTTGGGTCCTTGTATCCAACTTGCTCTGCAATTTCATATAATTTCAACTTTGAATTATGAAGAAGTTCCTTCGCTTTAGAGATTCTCACCCTGGTCAAATATTCAATAAATGTCTCTCCGGTATGTTGTTTGAAGACAAGGCTGAAATAACTTGTACTCATCAGGACATGGCGACATAAGTCCTGTAGGGACATTTTCTCATTAGCATAATTCATATCAATATACTCTACACCACGATGGATTTGCATGTTCGTCAGATGATTACGGTTATCTGCAATGGTCGAGATAATAGAGCCCACCACATCCCTTAACCAGACTTCAACTTCATCCAACGTCTTAAATTTATACACATCCATTAGTTTTATCTGTCGATTGAAGGATAACTCAGCATCATGAATGACAAGTTCCTGAATAGAGTTCATTAGCGTCAGAACAACCTTCTGCATTTGTAGTAAGCATGCTTCTACAGGAACCAACGAAGTCTTAAGCTCCGCCACCCCAATTTGGATTAACTCGTAAGCTTCTTGAAGATCTCCTGTTTTCACAGCTGTGGCTAGCTTTCGATCCCAGTCCAAGACCAGCGGCAACTGAATGGATGGCTTGCCCTCAATATCCATAATACTAAGCACCCGATTTTTCCCTAATAAAAAACGATAATCTAGTGCAGACAATGCACTCTTGTACGAAATTGGAAGTTGATCAACATGTGCGCAGACTCTGCCAATCCCTACGGTAACCGTAAAATTTAAATATTTCTCGACATGATAACGGACTTCCTCAGCAAGAGAAAATACCTGCTCATACAAGAGAATCTCATTGACTTGTCCGAAAATAATAGCGACCATTCGTTCCTCACGAGTCCGAAAGGTAAGCACATTATCCCGATTTAACGTCTCTTGGAAAATATCAAATGTTGCAAATCTTAGAAACTCTGCATCGTGTTCATAAGAAATAAGCTCTCGATCTCCGAAATCATCGATATCTACCACCATTACCAAATAAAAGGGTGATACCGGAGGGAGATTGAAATAGGTGAATCGCTCTTCGATTTCTTCCTTACCTAGACCTACAGCAACTAATCGTTCAAGGAATCGCTCCTTAAGTAGCGGAAGGCTCTGCTTTAGTTGATTATTCAACCTACTGAGATCCTCTCGACGTTGTTTTTCCTCATCCATCTCTGCTCTAACACGGTCGAGAAGCATTCGTATTTCTTGTGCTGTGATGGGCTTCAAGATGAAGTCAGATACTTTCAATCGGATTGCTTGCTGTGCATACTCAAATTCGTCAAAACCTGTTAATATAATGATCTTTATGTAGGGGAATTGTGATGAAATCAATCCTGCTAACTCTAATCCATCCATGAATGGCATGCTAATGTCTGAAATGACTAACTCAGGTCTGTCTAGTTCTACCGCGTCCCAAGCCTCTCGACCGTTGGCATAATCGCCAATCAATTCGAAGCCGTGCTCATTCCAATTAATCGTATTTTTCAATCCGAGCCGGACTACCGCTTCATCATCGACTATAATCACTTTGTACATCGAACCCTCTCCAATCTGTTGGGATAAGTTCAAGAAGACTCATATCATAATACCCGCCCTAGTCTTTCCATAAATGAATCTATAAGAAAAATCATATCTTTTTAAACCCTTTTCATTCTATTTTATCAATATACAATATAAGGTAAGTTTTTCCTATAAAAAGAATTAGTTAACGGTATTCATAATCCATCAAGATAGAATCGGTGGATCCTTTTCACTAATGAAGAAAGACAGTATATGAGAAGAACATGAATAAAGGCGACTTTCATTCAATGGAATGGGAAGTCGCCTTTATCAATTAAGTGTTCGAATTGACAATTTTTATTTATGCGCTGCGTTTTTTAAGCAAGACTTGATCCATAGATAACGGTGTATGTGCCGCAACTGTCAAATAAAGCGTCACTAACATAAAAGACAACTCCATCTCATATCCTACCATCTGATCATGTCCAAGCAGCCCTGCAGAAAGTTTCGTTGTCACAATCGCTCCGATTAACATGATCGTAAATAACGCTGATACATATCTCGTAAAGAGGCCAATAATAAGCATAATACCTCCAACAAGTTCAAGGATAGCCACCCCGTACGCCAACACTCCAGGTAAACCCAAAGATCCAAACCATGCCTCCACATTCCCTAGACCCATCTGCAATTTACTAATTCCATGAGCTAGGAATAAAATCCCCATCACTACACGCATGATTGTTGATACTACTGCTATTCTTGTCATTATTTATTCTCCCCTTATTATCTTAGTTGTGTTGATTCCGCTACAATAGCTGAATTTGATTAGGTTACCCTCCTTGTTCCTTCAATATTAATAATTCATAAGAATATAATATTTATATTAGAAATATAACGTACAGCAAATAGATGTGTCAATGAAAATATATTTTAAATGCGTATTTTTATTTTCTATTTGAAATATATTCAGATCTTTTTTATAGGCTATACCCTTATATTATTTCGCTATGGTGTACATGATAAAGTATTCATCTTATTTCATCAGTTCCCTTAGCAGCCTAAATGCTGCGGGTAAGCGTGGACTTTTAAGTTGCTCCTGTACATATCGGTAGTCTGTTAAGATAACTCCAGCATCTCGTATCGCATAAGCAAAATCATCATCGAAGGGCAAGCGAGACTCCCATACCCGCTTCTCCCAATCTGGAATATTCGCTAGCATCCACGAGTCTTCCATTCCTGGATGGATATACGTTTCACTTACACCCTCAGGAAGCTTATATAACTTCTCGATGATCGACTGCTTGAAGCTGTCATAGGTCTCTCCCTCTAGGATATGAAAAGGATGCGACAATAGGTAGTCAGGAATCTGGACCCCAAGTGTATCCGCCAATCCCGATGCAAGCGCGACCGGACACTCGATATTCTTAAGCGATCCAAGGAGTGGATCCTCTACATAAATATAACGAAATAACCGTGAAGGTAATCCCCAACGTGTAGTCTTCCAGAGGGCCTGCGGAATCAGGCTACGCCCCGTCTCCATTCCATATAGACTTCCCATATGGTTGTCTACATGACTAATCACAATGCCGGACTTCTTTACTCGCTGATACTGTGCGTCGATCTCCTTCACTACAGCCTTTGTCTGTGACCCCAATTCGAATTCCTTCACCGTCTTATATTGATGTCCACTTTCATCATGCAGTGATGGATGTCCTGTTAAGCTACTCCAACGTAGCTTATCGAATTCACTTGTCATCGTCAGATGAATTCCCACATTGGGTTGACGCCGACGAGCACTCCAAGCCGCAGCCTCCTCAAACGCTGGAGCAACGGCCATAATCGTTGCTGATGATACTTTGCCCTCTTCTAATAGGTGCATGATAGCTTGGTTCATAGGGGGGCTTTGTCCGAAATCATCACAGTTGATGATTAATCTTCTGCTCATGGTCATAGTCACCTCTCAACGGTTCCTTAAATTTAAATTTGATTGTGAATGATATGATCACGGATATTGCAAGTAAACATAGCGGAACGACACTAACTAAATACCGGAATGTCGACTCAGGGTCCGAACCTGGATTATCGCCACTTTGATAGCCGAATATCAAACCTACAACGAAAAAGGCTAGCGCCGATATGAGTCCACTTGAACGAGTTATGAATCCACTGACTGCCGTATAGATACCTTCTCTTCGAAGTCCTGTGTTATCCGCATCTTCATCAATGATTCTTCCACCAACGATCGCAGGAGTCACTAGGAAACCTGCCAGACCGAAGCCAACAGCAATACCTGCCGCCACACCACTTATAAGATCATAACCGAACCACAGCGGAATCACGGAAATACCATATACGATAAGTGATAATCGCCATGCCTTAACCCCATCCATTGTCCGAATGATCCAATACCATACGAATACTAATGGAATGACCGAGACGAAGACAGATGCCATCAATATCGCCACTTGTGCTTCTGAGATATGTAGTACATATTTTGCATAAAAAGGAATCATTGAGCTAACAAGTCCATTTACTGTTTGGGCGAATGAGTTCGAAATATTAAACACCCAAAACTTCTTATTGCGAAACGTCTCTCGGAAGGCTGGAATCAGCTTCAATGGCTCGCCTACATTTGTCTCTTTCTTCTCTTGAACATTCATCATACAGATGTACATAAAAATACCAAAGACACATGCGTACACAATGGCCATATTGGAAAAGTTGATTGCAGCATAAATCATTGGGGATAATGCGGTAGCAATTAACAATGCGACGACTTGGTAACCCTGCTGTATGGCAGAAGCCTTCGCTCGAATGCGATCTCCCCGAAAGAGCTCAGGAAGTAATGCTCCGTAGTTCACCCAGAGTACCGTAGCTACAGCCTCATAGAGAATAAGTGTCACTAGGAACCATACAAATAATCCATTCTCCGATAAACCTCCTGGAGGTGAGAACACCAGTACGAATGCCAGCATAAATAACGGTATCGAACCGAATACCCAAGGTCTGCGGCGTCCGTAGCGGGTATTTGTACGATCGGACCAATAACCGAATAATGGATTGTTTACAGCATCCCATATGAGGAAGATCATACGTGCTAGTGTTGCGAGCCCAATCCCAAGTCCTAGCTTTTCAACATAGAAGTAGCTATAAAATGAACTAAATGCCTGACTAGGAACCATCATCGCAAACATCCCTAATGCGAATGTGTAAGGTGAATTGATCCATTTACCTTTCATGAACATACCTCCTCCAAGTGTGGTAAGAAACCCTACTCTATTATATTCAATTGGTGGAATTTTTCGCCATATTTATTTACTGCCCCTGTAAATTCACCTATTCCTACCCATAAAACCAAGCTTCTGTCTCTGTTATATCTCTCCACACACCAAATAAGGCAATCCCTCTCCAACCATATGGCTGAAATAGGAATTGCCTAATATTCAATATCTCCTTGAATATACTGCTAAAGCATTCTTCTCTCTATATCTATTTAATTCATTACTTCGCTGTTGTGTACTCTGCGATCTGCTGCTTATACTCTACCAACAGCTTAGCTAACGCTTTCTTAATTACAGCGGAATCTTTGGATTTAACTGCGTCGTTTAGAGCAAATTGAGCTTCGAGAAAGGCTTGATCTGCTTCGCTGATCGGTAATGCCATCGTGCTTTCCATAGCGATCGCTTCGGACATATTTATCTCAAAAGCTTTATCAAGCTTAATGCTCGCCTTATCCATATCAATGAAATACTGCATATTGCTCGTTTCTCCAATTACCGCAGGTGTGGCTGAAATAATTTCTACAGCTGTTGGCTCCAATGAAGCTAGCTCAAATGCTTGATCCAGCTTAATGCCTGCCTTATCCATATCGATGGAATAATGCACACTGTTCGTTTCTCCAACTACCTTCTTATATTGCTCTATTGTTTTCTTCCAGTCTTCTAACGTAGTAGGTGCGTAAGTGCTCGCTAGTTCAAGGGGATCAGCCCATGCGCTCGCAACGGTTGTAACTGAAGCTAATACACTAGTTGCTGGAGCGCTAGTGATCGCCTTTGATAAGACTTTCGGGCTGGCGTCCTTAGGTTCGCTAGCTGCGTTCGTTACGGTTGGGACGGCAACTGCAGACACTAAAAGGGCGGACAATGCTAGTTTCTTAAATCTCAGTTGATGATTCATAAATACAACACTCCTCTTCTCAATCAAATTATCTTACAAACCCAAGCTTACAAGAAGGGTGTGGCAGAACATTGGTTAAAATGTGGAAAAACGATGGCAGAGCTCTATACCCACCCACAACTTGATATACTTATGAAAGAAATAATCTGGAGGTATCTAAATGAATAAAGACTATCTCATCGCCGTAGTCGATGATGATCAACATATACGTAATCTTGTAGAAGCCTATTTAATAAAGGAAAATTACCAAACGATTGGCCTCGGTAGTGCGGAAGAGGCATGGACTTTGTGGCAAACCAATCCGCCTGACATGTGGGTACTCGATATCATGCTTCCTGGCATGGACGGTTACGAATTTTGTAGACGAATCCGCCATGAGGCAGAGGTGCCTATTATTATGATTTCTGCGAGGGACAATGAAGTGGATAAAATATTAGGTCTGGAACTTGGAAGCGACGATTATATGGTCAAGCCATTCAGCCCCAGAGAGCTAGTAGCACGCATAAAAAGACAACTCCAACGAACGTATAAAATGAGTAGTCCGACCGAAGGATCCATCCTCCCAATAATCCCGGCTCGTCTTGAAGTCGGCCATCTACAACTGCTATTAGAGGAAAGGCGTGCATTCTGGTGTGGAGAAGAAGTGGACCTTACCAGCAAAGAGTTCACTATGCTAAAAGTGTTTGCCGACTCCCCTAATCGCGCTTTTACGAGAGACGAGCTTCTAACATTCGTATGGGGAAACGATTACTTCGGAAGTGATCGCGCTGTCGATCATTTGATTAAGCGGATGCGTAAAAAGTTAGAAGATGTGCCGATCGAAGCGGTATGGGGACATGGATATCGCATGAGAGCAGAGGAGGGCGAACAGACGGATGAAGCTAGTACATCAAATTAATTTAGCCTTTGGTATCGCGCTAGTACTGGTTCTTTCCGTTACGGCTGTCGTGATCCATCATGTGCTGTTAGACCATTTTATCGCAACCCAAAAAGAAGATTTAAAGACAATGAGCGCTGCAATGACAGCCTCATTGAGTCAGGAAAATATGAACAATATGATCTTCCTAGATAAAGTCGTCTCATTACCAATGATCGTATATCCTGCAGCTGCAAGTGTAGAGGCTATTCTTACTGATGAGACAGGAAAGGTCGTGTCCAGATCAGTACCTATGGAAGACATCAACATTGAGATAAATGCCGGACCTTTAGCTGTATCCAGTGAGATATCAAGTCTGCAAAACATTTGGAACGGGACAGATACACGGTACATTACTGAAGTGAATACAACGCCTCAAGGAACATTGACCCTCCTTACGCCTGTTAGTAAAGTCAAAACGATCGAACAAGCTCTGCTTAAGAGACTACTTATCGTTGTCTGTGTAGCGGGGGCCCTAATGTTCTTGCTTAGTCTATTTATTACAAAAAAGCTGATCCAACCTCTGCTCAGACTACGGGAGGAACTCAAAAAGGTAAAAGATCGTCACTTTGAAGATGTTAAGCTAATCAAGGCTGGCGGAGAGATAGGCTCTGTCGCTCAATCGGTCTATGATATGGCTGGTGAATTAAAACGATATAATCACGTACAGAAACAGTTCTTCCAGAATGCTTCTCATGAATTAAAGACTCCCTTAATGTCCATCTCGGGTTATGCCGAAGGGATCAAGGACGGTGTTTTTGAAGGGGAGGATATCCATAAAGGTCTCGATATTATTATGAGTGAGAGCAGTCGATTGAAGAAAATCGTTACGGAAATGACCCTACTTGCAAAGCTCGATAGCGAGGAAGATATATTTAAACCCTCAGTGATTTGTCTGAAGGACTTGCTGATAGAAACGATTGAACGTATGAACCCTCTTTTGATAAAGAAAGGACTGACTCTTTATACGTCATACGATGATCACGAACCACTCACGATCCAAGCCGATAGCGATAAACTGTTACAAGCACTTATCAATGTGGTCTCTAATGCCACTCGATATGCGAATCAACAGATTTATATCCATGCTGCAATCAAGAATGGACGCGTTGAAATCTCCATTAGCGATGATGGCCCTGGAATATCGGAAGATTTACTTCCTGATCTATTCCACCGGTTTGTAAAAGGAAAAGATGGTGAGTCGGGACTTGGATTAGCTATATCACGTGCCATTGTTGAGCGCTGCGGAGGTCTGATCACTGCAGGTAACCGTCGAGAAGGTGGAGCGGTGATCTCGATTGGGTTCCCTAACCTAATATCCACATAGCGCCGAATCCTCAGATTAACGTTTGAAGACGAACCATCGCTTGGGCCCGGTCAACAACCTCCAATTTCCCATAGAGGTTACTGATATAGTTCCGAGCTGTACCTTCAGCGATCTGCAGCTCATCAGCAATCTCACGGTTGTTCAGTCCACGGATAATAAGCTGTGCTAACTCCTCTTCCCGCTCTGTCAACTTGACGAGATCTAGTCTCGGGCTTTGCCAATCTTCATAATCTTTATTAAATAGATTCATCCTTGCAGCCAATTTAGCAGCGACCGCAGCGGGAAGAATAAATTGACCTGATACCGTATCACGGATTGCGGTGATCATTTTATCTGCATCCATATCTTTCAACATATAGCCACTTGCTCCATGGGCCATTCCTTCTACAATATAGTCTGCTTCTATAAAGGTTGTTAATATTAGGACAAATATGTTAGGACAGCTACGTTTTATTCGCTTCAATGCAGTAATTCCGTCCATGACTGGCATTTGAATATCAAGCAGTACGAGATCGGGAAGAAGTGCTTCTGCTAACTTGCAGGCCTCTTCTCCGTTCTTAGCAACGCCAACTACTTCGAAATCATCTTCCAAATCTAGAATCGTGCGGAGTCCTTCACGCGTCAGCATCTGATCGTCGGCGACTACAATTGTTATCTTTCTCATTTCCTATCCCCCATCCATCGTATTGGATACGGTAGATCGATCCTTAGTAAACAGCCTTGGTTAGACTGCGCATCGATTGATAATCTACCTTCCAGCTGCTCAACACGCTCTTTCATTGCTTTCAATCCAAATCCCATGACAATATTACTTGCACCTACACCACGATCTTCGAGCTTAAATTGTAGGCATGACCCGACAAGCTCTAGACTAAAGTAGAACACCTTGCTTCCACCATGACGAATGCCATTCGTCAAACCCTCCTGTAGTGCATGATAGATGGCCTTCTTATGGGCTTTCGACAAATCTGGAAAATCCTGAATTTCTGCATGAATGACAACCCCAGTATTCCGCTGCGCATCTCGAATCAGCTGATTCAACATTTCTTTAAGGTCAGCATACTTGTCTTCCTTCAACATATGGACAGATCCACGTATTTCATTCAGACTGTGACGAACAAGATCCTGTGCTTCATTCAGTCGCTGAACACCACCCTCCATATTCTTATGTAACAGCCGCTTACCTGCCTCAATTTGAAGAATTGTAGATGTGAGTGTATGTCCTACAATGTCATGAATTTCTTGGGCAATACGATTGCGTTCTTCATAGATGGACACTTCAGCCAGAGCCGCTGAAGCCTCTCGCATCGATCTCTCTAGACTCTGAGTCCTCTCTTCCACTTGATCCTCCAAGCTATCCTTAAGATATTGGATACCCGAGTAAAGCTTAGCATTTGCAATGGAGATCGCGCATTGAGAGCCTAACAGCTTCAACACATCTAAGCGTTCTGGCGTAAATACGCCAGATGATAATTTGTTCTCCAGATATAACAGACAAATCAACTTATTCTGATACATAATTGGGAGGCAGAGTACCGACTTCAACCCTCTTTTTCTGACATTCGGATTTCGTGCAAACATTCCCTCTGTAGCCGCATCATGCAACACGACCTCTTCTTGCGTCCTTGCCGCGTATCCGATAATTGCCGCTGGAAATAATTCTGAATCTTCCTCAAATGGTAGCGACTTAATGTGAATTTCCTCAGATGTTCCGTAGGCTTCAACAACCCATCTACCCTCATGGTCAAAAATAAGCGCTCCAGCGTCTGCCCCCGCATTGTGGAACATCATTCGCATCAGTGTATCCAGCAGCCGATTCATCTCCATCTCACCTGATAAAGCTTGTACAGACTTAACGACAGAGAGATAATCAACGTTTTCCAGTCCTGACGCTCTTCTCGCAAGCAGAAGATGCCCATATTTTTGTTCCACATCAGCTACTTTCGCAAGCGCCCCCCACTTTAAGTAAGCTTCATACGCTTCTGTCATATAGGTCTTGGCGAGACCTAACTTACCTTGACGAAGAGCGTGTTTGCCGTAACATTCAGCAGTCATAGCCAAATCATGGATGTAACCGTACTTCCGGGCCATCTCAATGGATTGTTCATATAGTTCTTCTGCTTGTCTATTCTTTCGAGCCAACCGAGCTATTTCAGCTTTGATCAGCAGATATTTGTGCAGATGATTCTCTGGGGAACGTTTCGCATATTTCTTCATTGTCTTCAGACGTTTGCGTAAATGAGCTCTATATTCACGCTGTTCTTGGGCAGCAGCTTCCTCATAAAGCTGTGCCCACACGAGTGATTCATATGTATATTGAACGGAATAGTCAATGTTATCTTTACGTGACTCTAGAATGGTAGCAGCCTTCATCAAAGCCTTTTTCGCTTCCTCATATTGACCGAATAAATACCCCGGTAAGTACTGAAGCGTGCAGACAAGCTCCTCAATCATGTGAAATTCGTCACCGTGAACCGATTCAGCAAATTCCCTGTTACTAATATCTGTTGCCTCGAATGGATCATCTGGTCTGCGGTTTCCCGTCAATCTAGTAAGAAGAGCAACAAATACGGTGGCTTGCTTCCAATGAAGACTGTTATTGTGCCGTTGGAAATCACCTGATTGTGCAATTAACCGATCATAAATGTTTCCAAGGGGGTGCCCATATTGTAGAAGCAGTGCACAATTCACCAGAACACTCTGATTTCCCTGCCATAAATCACCTGATTCTAATCCTACTTTACCGGCATGTTCAGTAAATGTATTAAGCATTGTAGGATCATAACGTCGCCAGCTACCAGAACATATAGAGAATGAAGTTAGTGTTTTAACATGTATCGCCGGATACGGCTTAGATAAGCTACAACCCAACATCCCCCACTTGAATGCCTCTTCATCATGACGAAGTTGGAAATATTGAAACATGGCATAACCTACAAACCCGATGGAAGCTTCAGGTGTCATGCCGTATTCCAGTGTCATTTCGACCATTGTGAACGTAGAAGCAAGCCAACCCTTCTTGTTTACAAAAAAGCAGGCATTAGCTGTATGCACCAATGCGGACATGGCTACTTTGCGCATTTCATCCGTCATAGGTGGTAGATGATTCAGTGAATCAAACGGATATTTCCGAATCTTTCGACTCAATCGCAGCCATTGAAGAGTCAATCCGAACGAGCTCGGCTCAAAATTATGACGTACATTCAATAATTGCAACGTTATATGCCCCAAGGAAATAACCTCTTCATAGTTATCGTTGGTCGACTCTAATTGAATCTTGATGGTGCAGACAAGTGCTTTATCCAAATTCGTCTTTGCTTTGCTCATCAAAAGATGAAACAAATCGTTAGCCCTCTCAAAATGGGCGCATAAATATTCTAACTCGGCCTGTTCTTTGAATGTTTGGAAGGAAAGCGTATAGTTCTCATTCCAACTTTCAACTCCCAACAATGTTGTAGCATAACGTATATAGCCCAATGATGTCTCATATGCTGTCGATTGCTTTGCCTTTAAGCATGCCTGTAGATTCAACGCCACTAATTCCAGCTTCTGCTCAGGTCGATCTAGTCGCTCCCATGCTTGATTCAAATGGTGAACGACTTGAAATAACTTGGCATCATCGCCAATATTCAATTGCTCCTTCAATACAGATCCGATTCTCAGATGTAGATCGAGACGCTCGACTTCAGGAACAAGAGCATAGGCAGCTTGTTGAATGCGATCATGCTGAAATTTATACTTATTGCCATTCTCGCTACTAAGCGGTTGGAGTAAATGTTCCCGTACCGCAATACTTAACACTTCCGAAAGTTCATGTAAAGGAAGTTCCGTAATAATAGAGAGCATTTCCAGATCAAAGCTACTGCCTAGAAATGCGGATCGACCAAGCGCATACACCGTATGAGTCGGAAAAAGTTCCAATTTATTCGATAGATAAGCAACCGCATCATCCGGGACGTTCATTTCTCTAATGCCTTGTAAATTCCATTGCCAGGATCGATCTGATTCAACAAAGGTTACTTGTTTATCGTCGATCAAATCTTGCAGGAACTGGTTGAGAAAGAATGGGTTACCTTCTGTCTTATAAAGTAAAACCTCAGCGAGTTCATCTGTTTCGGCTACTTCGTCATGCATTACATCACGTAACAGCTGATTTAGATCCGCTCGTTCAAGAGCCTTCAAATGTATACTACTCATCACCGTGTTACGTTCTTTCAGATGCTTCTTCAGCCGATTCAGCGGATGTAACGACGATATTTCTCCATCTCGATAAGCTAGCACAACTAATAGATGTTTGGTCGACCTGTCATCCAAAAGATACGCAAGATATTGAAGCGATGCTTCATCCGCCCACTGAAGATCATCTAGAAATAGAACCAAGGGCCGATCCCGATCAAGGAACAACTGGATAAATCGGTTCATAATCAGGTGAAATCGGTTCTGAGCATCCATTGGTGGTATTGACTGCACAAATGGCTGTTGGCCAATCAGCAATTCCAGCTTAGGAACCCGTTCGAGCAACAGTTGTCCGTAACCTTCCACTGCTCTCATAATTCTCAATTTCCACACTTCCACTTGCATGTCACTTTCCATCAGCAGCTGATCAACCAACTCCTCGATGATTTGAATCCATATATCATATGGAGGGGCAGTATGATGGGTATCGAACTTACCCATGGCGAATAAACCTTTGAATGGAGCCACTTTTCGGAAGGTTTCTTTTACAAAGGAAGTCTTTCCAATCCCCCCGTTCCCACTGACCAAGAACACCTCTGCTGCTCCATCCGACGCTCGCATTAATGCTTCTATCAGGTTACGTTGTTCAGTATCTCGTCCGTAGAAGTGAGTGGGGAGAACCCATCGCTCTGGAATATCTCTGCTTGCTAGCGCAAAGAATTCTACTTCCTCTGGTGCTTGGCATCGGACCAGACACGCTTCCAGATCCGACTTGACCCCGAACGCGCTGGCATACCTCGCCCCAGGCATCTTCTCTATGCATTTACCGATAATGTCAGAGACAAATTCAGGTATAGAGGGGCAGCGATGGTGAAGAGAATCAGGACTCATAGCTAAGTGTCGGTATACAATATCCAGTACATCCTTTACCTCAAAAGGGAGGCTACCCGACAACAACTCATATAAGACGATCCCAAGCGAATAGAAATCGGAGCGATAATCAGGCGTCATTCCTGTCCTACCCGTTTGTTCAGGAGAAATGTAAGATAATAGGCGTTCAGGACGATCACGTAACAACGACACTGGACCGCTATCCAAGTCCGTTGAACACATTCGAATATCGAAAAACTTTACTTCGAATGTGTTGGGATTTACGATCAAGTTAAAGGGAGTTATTTCGTTAAGTGTTATTTTCTCGCGATGTATCTGCATAAGACAACTAGCTATATTTATAGCAATTCGGAGAAGCGTGGGGAGCTCTAACCTATTGACGCGTGTACGTAATACCAAATCTAGCGTAGTTCCCCCGATATCTTGTAGAAGCAGGATAGGTCTATCCGCCACGATCAACAAGCTATATGCTTCTATTACGCCTCGCCCATCCAATCTCCTAAGCATGTCATACGCATACTGAAAAGATTCAACCATAGCAGCTCCTGGATATTCGTCGCATGTCGTCATGCCGATGGCGCTAAGACTGTCCTTTCGCCGTAACATTCTATATAGCTTTATATCGCCGTTATCACTTATGACATCTATTGTTTGATACCCTGATATCTCGATCATGAAATCGCACTCCCCAGTTGCATATATGTGACTAGAACTCTCTATAACAAATTATAGCATTGGAACGAGTTGCACTAACACTTAAAGTTGATTAGATTACACAAATTATGTCATATGAAAAAATAGAATTTATAGTCAAATAATTCTATTGAATAGTTATTACAAGCTCTCCATGTTTGCAATACTAAAGACAGCAAAAATCCACAACCTATTAGTTGTGGATTATCATCTCTCGAATGTGGGAAACACCCGCTATGGATTGATAGGGATAGACAATTCAGGCACTTTCCCTGGATCAATAGCATGAGTGTTTGTTGACGTCTCATACGGAACTAAATAATACTTCTCTGCTTGTAAGTCTATGGATGAATATCGGTTATACGTTTGTTCTTCATCACTGATAGTGGCGGAACCAGGCAGTATTTCAACTCCTGACTCACTTACAATCTTAAATGCAATGTGGTTCGCTTGTTCTGGCCAATCATAATAAAGGATCGTTGAACTCGGTGTCACCACCAGTTTATCTAAGCGAATGAAATATCCGTTTTCAAGTGGTACTTCCTGATTGAATTGAATCGTTCTACTTGTTGCCGCTAACTGTTCCGTTGGAACATTGATATCAAATACCCAAGGCTGGTCCATAGCTACGCCCACCGGTACCTCTTTCTTATCTGCACTCCAGTCTATGTTATCGTAGGTAATATGAAATTGAATCGTTTCACCGATAGGAATCTCATTCATTCTAACTTCATTGTAAATCGTATACTTCGAGTCATTTATTTCTATAGATTGCCCGCCTGTACCTGAGGTTAGATTCTGACCATTCATCAATACTTTTGGCATTGGATGCATTTGATAATTGAAATCCACCTCTTTTGCCGGCTCAAAAGTTGAACTGATCAGTAATCGACCACTATCTATCATGACTTCATTTAAAGTCCATTTTCCGTACTCATTTTCAGCAGTAGTCCCAATCTCTGTTTTATACGGGGTATAATCCATTTTTTTCTGACTTTCAAAACCCCCGTACCCTTCGATTAAACCTCCAATAAACGGTACATTCGCAAAAGATACAATCCCCGAGCTTAATGAAATTCCTGTTGCTAGAACAACCACTACCGCCAATCCCGCAAGCTTTTTCTTATGATTGGTCTTATGACTTCTGATTTTCTTTAATATACGACTTTCCCATTTCTTCTTTTGAAAGCTTGTGAGTTCCAGTTCTTCATATGCATCTAAATCCATGTTTATATCATTTAGCTCTTTATACAATGACAAACGTTTCACTCCTCACGATTCATTATTTTTGACCATCATTTTTTTGAGTTTCTTACGTCCTCTGGAAAGCTTGTTATATACCCAAGACTCCTTTGCGTTAAATTTCTTCGCAATTTCACTTGATGAGATTCCTTCTAAGTAGTATTTTTCAAAAATTTCTCGTTCACTTACTGATAGCTGCTCTAGCAGTTCATCTACACAAATTGTTTCTGAAGGCTGATTGGCCTGTAAATTCAATTTATCCATTTCCGAAACTGAGAATTGCTGATTATGTACAACGATTTGTCTTCTTTGATAGTCAATCGCTTTATATTTGGCAATCGCTGCAAGCCATTGTTTAAATGAATTTTTCTCGGAGCTGAAAGAATGAATATGATTCAATACCGATAACAGTACATCATCAAGGCATTCTTCATAATCCTGCTGTTGATAATTTAAATGGCGTTTAATAATCGCAGCAAGTAAGCCTCCATACTCATAGATAATGAATGAAATAGCTTTTTCATTTCTGTTCTGAATTTGTTGTACTACATTATTTTCTGTCACTTCCAATGGATTTCCACCTCTCCTTTCCATGAATATCGGTACCTGCTATGTAATACGAACTGAATACGATAAACCTATCACATACAATAAAATCTTCATTTAATTTAATCATCAAGATTTGGTTATAAAAAACTCTGCTATTATTAGCAGAGTTACGATTATAAACAATCTGGTATATATACTAATCATTTATTGTCCAAATCCTAAATTAATTAGTGACGTGTTCGGAGCATTCGCCCTACAATATACAGCATTTGTTTTCTTGTAATGAAGCGAGACATTTGAGCAGAGATATAGTTCTTAAACCCTGGGATGACAAATGTTTTTTTAGATTGAAGTGAGCGAAGGGCAACATGAACCACATTTTCTGGAGTATCTCGTTTCCCTACAGATGCTTCATTTGCCCCCACAACATTGAAAAATTCTGTTTCCGTTGACCCAGGGCATAACGCTAGGAATTGTACCCCATGTTGTCGGTTCTCCTCCCATAGTGCCTGTGTAAATGACAATACGAAAGCCTTAGTGGCACCATATACAGCCATATTAGGAGTAGGTTGAAAACCTGCTGTTGAAGCTACGTTAATGATCACTCCGTTATTCTTTTTCAACATTTCCGGTAAAAATAAATGGGTAAGATCTACAACTGCCACTACATTAAGCATCACTTCTTCATGCTCTCTTGTGCCAGATAGTTGTTCAAAACGTCCATGAGTAGCGAATCCTGCATTATTAATTAAACAATCAACACGTAGACCACGTTCCACACATTGTTGATAGACACGCATTGGGGAACCTTCTTGAGATAAATCAGAAATAATCACTTCGGCTTGAATACCGTGCTCTTTATGTAGTCTCTCTGCTAATGCATTCAGTTTGGCTTCCGAGCGAGCAACTAGAATCAAGTGGCTCCCTTTAGCTGCAAGTTCATTGGCAAACGCTTCACCAATACCTGATGAAGCACCTGTAATCAACGTCCATTTGTTTTGTATTACTATCATCCAACCATCTCTCCCTAAATTAACACGATTATGAAACAGTGTTTCATTATGAATCATTGTATTTAAATAGGGTTATAATGTCAAACATAGCGCTTGATCGAGGGTTCGTTACTTCATTTCCATGTGGAATCGTATCTATGTTCGCAATTTATAATTCAAAACAGTAAAATAATCTTTAGAGTAAAGGGATATTTGTAGAAAACTAATGTTCTAAGGGTGTGAAATCATATGCATAATTCGTCCGAAATGCCTTCCATAGATGGTCGTAAAGTTACTACCTATCCATCTGCCAAACTTCAGCATACCGAAATGTTGAAACTTAACATTATAGAAGCAGCCGCATCGATTATGCAGGAACACGGTCCTGAAGCGGTAACCATTCGTAGGGTCGCTGAAAAGATGGAATGCCCAACAAAAATTATTTATAACTTGTTTGGGAGTAAGGAAGGTTTGGCTAAACGACTCTTTCTAGAAGGATGTAAATTGTTATCCCTTACCTTTCAGGCAGTTCCAGAACAGGCAGATCTTACACTATATCTTCGCGATCTTGGACAAGCTTATTGGGATTTCTCACGAAATTATACTAGTTACTATATGGTGATGTTTGGTGGAGCCTTTAGTGAATTCAAACCAGAAGAGGAAACTCTACAGGCTATCAATACTGCCTTACAACAATTTATCACTATTATTACACAAGCTATTAAGCAAGGACTTATTTCCGAGACAGACCCCATACATGTTGTTAACCTCATATGGGCAACGCTGCACGGTACAATCCACCTACATTTAGGAGGACACATTCAAGATGAAAGAACAGCTAAATTGTTGTATGATACATCTGTAACCAATTTAATTCATACATTCCTTCGAAGTGATAACTGAATCAGTAATAACATAAGCCGCTGTCATGGATTGCTCCATGGATAGCGGCTTATGTATATCAATTGGGGTTAATTAGGCATCATCACCCCGTACGTTCTCCCCATGACCTTGGGCTTCTGCTGCTTGAAAAGAAATGACTTCTCCCTTACTTCGTTTTCTTACCGTCTCTGCAATGATTATTCAAGAAGCAATTCTCTCAACTTCTCCAAGGATACCTCACTGATTCCGCAGGCATGTGTTAGATAAGCCTCTATCGTTTCATATTGATTGAATATCTCGGCAAGGGCATCTTCCAAATAATCTCGACGCACTTCAAGCAATGGCTTTAGACGCTCATTAGAAATTTGGAACAAGCTCATATATCGAATAAATGTCGCCGCTTTTTTCATCCGAACGCCTGTTAATATATTAGAAAGTAAATAATCTTCTAGTACATCTTCTCTTCGTACCCCAACTAGTAATTGAATCAGAGCAACCATCATACCGGTTCGGTCTTTTCCTCCAGTACAATGAATGAGTGCAGGCATGTTTTCTCTTTCGGAAAGCAAGGTTATCACATCCCGAATCTGGCTCATGCTTTCAAAAGCTATTCTGTGATAGAAATCCTTCATCATTGTTTCAAAATCAATCACCCTAGCCGTTCTCATCATCAACTTGAAAAATTCGAACTGCGTATAATCCTGATCATTTTGTTGAATAGGAACATTAATACTATGGACATTGTAGTTGTCATTCAATTGAACAACTTTAGACTTACGTTCATTCGGACCGCGTAAATCACAAATCAATTTAAAATTGAATTGTTGTAATTCATCCAAATCTGTCCGCGAACATTTAGACGGATCTTCTGAACGAAACAAAATACCAGTCTTTATGGTCCTGCCATCTTGATTCTTCAACCCACCGATATCACGAAAATTATCTATTTTCTCGAAATGTTTAACAATACCCCGTTGTTGAGCAATTACATTATACATTCTTTATTACCGCTCCATTCTAGAGATCAATCTTTTACTACATACCAATTACAGTTTGTTATTACATTCTGGATAAGTTACTAGTTCCCTCTTCATTATCAATAATTCAAAATCATGTTCATACATTATAATCTTACCTTCACGCTATCCACTGTATGTTCCGTTTAACTGCCAAACTCAACCCTTCCGATCCCTGTATTGAGCACCTCCGCGAATTAATACACAGCTAAAAGGCATGAGTCCGGTATAATACCGTACTCATGCCTAAGACAATAATCTATTTAACTTTACAGGGTCACTTCACATTTGGGTTGTGGTTAAATTCGATTAAATTCAATCCAATCGATTTGCAAGCCTGGTTTGACGAAATCTAACTTCATCTCATAAAGGCCTGCTTCCAATTGAATTTTAACAAGTTTCTGTCTAATCCATCTGCCGTCGGTACCATTCGTTTGGATGGTCGTCACTGGCTGTTCGTTCAACATGACATTGCAAGCACTTTGCGCAAGTTCCGATTCCGGAGACATGATGTGCACAATAATCCGATATTCGCCGGCTACGTCCACTTTCACAACAGTTGATCCATCTGTGGCAGGTTTCACCTGTGCATTATCGGATAATATTTGCGCTTGTTCCGATGAGAGGGACGGATTGGCTGTGAATGTATCAACCACTTCTTCAATCACCTGTTTTCTAGAGAATACCGGTGCTTGCATAATGAACTGACAAATATTGATGGCACTACGCTGTAGTTCGCCACGAGTAAGAGTACCATTGTCCAATGATTCTATAGTGTTGTCGTCCCATGCGTTAATTTCCGCCCCATAGTTCATGACTACCATATAGAGATCATTCTGCGCGCGAACCATCCAGTTCGTAAATTTACGATCTGCTATGCCACCTTCAACTACATCATTCATAATCGCCCACCAATCCGTCATCACGATGCCTTGAAATCCCCACTCCCCACGAAGAATAGTGGTGTTCATATCATAATTGGACGCTGCCCAGTGTCCATTAATCGGATTGTAGGAGGTCATAATTGAATTAGCTCCGCCCTGCTTCACTGCAATTTCGAAACCTTTCAGATAAATTTCCCGAAGGGCGCGCTCGGATACGACCGCATCAACTTTACTGCGATGCTTTTCTTGGTTATTGCATGCGAAATGCTTCAACGTAGCATTGGATCCGCCTTTCATAATTCCACGTGTGCATGCTGCGGCGAATACCCCAGAGATCAGCGGATCTTCCGAGAAATATTCAAAATTGCGTCCGTTAAGTGGGCTGCGTCGAATATTTAGACCAGGTCCAAGTAACGCATCAATGTTGTAGCTTAATAATTCGCGACCTTCCATGACATAAAGTTCTTCGACTAGTTCCGTATTCCAAGTAGCCGCAAGCAACGTTCCGATAGCAACCTGCGTTGCTTGTTGTCCACTGTCCATCCGAATCCCCGACGGACCATCTGCCGTACATGCAACTGGAATACCGTAGTCTAACAAGCTGTCACTTACTCCACCGAAAGCTGAAGCCGTACCTGGTGTAACCAGCGGACTACTCATGCCTTCACCTCTTACGATCACGGCTAAATCTTGATCGTTAAGTTGAGCAATAAAGGCTTCCATGCTGACTTTTCCTTCATGCACGTCTCTTAACTTGTAACCCTGATTGCCAGTTTGCTCAAGGGTCTGTGGGAGATTGTGTTCAATTCGTTCTGCCATTGAAACTTTACGCTTCGGTACCTCTGCGAAGATCAGTTCATACGAACCGTCTTCTTTACGAGCTCCTGGCTTCATTCTCGTAAAGTCTTCCGTTGGCGCCATTGCTTCTTGTAGTTGTTCCACGACTTGAAGAATCTCAACAACATAACCGCTCTGACCCGCAATGCCGATTTCCTTCACATGTTTAACACTGGTTCCCACATAAAAGCGGTATGTCCCTTCTTCCAGCACATAAGCAGAAGGATGACCTGTCACACCTGCGTCATCGTAGGAAGCCATCGAGTGAACAGGGAAACTCACGGTGAGCTGCTGCGATTCACCCGCTTGAAGTTCCTTGGTCTTCACGAATGCAGCCAATACTCTAGCCGGCTGCCCAAGCTTGCCTTGCGGTGCTTCGTAATAAACCTGCACGACCTCTTTTCCTGCATAGGTCGTTCCGATATTACTTACGGTTACACCAATTTCAACGTACTCTTCACCATCTTTAGTGGTTAGTGTGGCTTCTTCCGACTCGATTTCGAACTGAGTATAAGACAATCCATACCCGAATTCAAATTGAACTTTTTCTGGTCGAAACGTTTCGAAATAACGGTAACCTAAATAAATATCTTCTTGGTAGACATTTTTAAATTCATTGCCGTAATTCTGAGTGGATGGATAATCGTCGATTGAATAAGCAATGGTATCGGTTAATTTACCGCTAGGTGTCACTTCTCCGACCAACACATCAGCAATCGCATTTCCACCTTCCATACCGCCATGCCAACTGTAAATAACACATGCTATCGGATGCACATAGCTTTCATCGTTCATCCAGCTCATATCAATAATATTCGATACATTCAGAACAACGACGGTTTGTTCGAAATAAGTCGTTACTTGCTTCAGCATTTCTATTTCTTCTGCTGTTAATTGGTAGCTTCCCGCCTCATCAGCATTATCCTGATCTTCTCCTGCTGTACGTCCAATGACAACAATTGCTTTATCGGATTTATTTCTTGCTTCTGATACTAGCTCAACGTTCAAATCCATTTCCTTCTGGTGCCACGGTTCAGCTGCCCATCCGCCTCCACCATTATTAAATGGATTCTGCTCAATCCACTGTTCATATACCGCTGCTAATTCTTCGTTAATGTTAATGTCCTTCTTGCTCCGAAGACCGTCGAGCAGATTGGTTGTATGGGAAACATGGACACTACCCCCTGAACCTGTACCACTACGATAGTAATTCACTTGCGTTCTGCCAAATACTGAAACGCTTTCTTCTTTACGAAGGGGAAGAACCTGTCCCTCATTTCTTAACAATACGGCACCCTCTGCGGCTACTTTTCTACTAAATTCAGCAAAACCTTCTAATGGAACTCCTAGCTTCTGTGTATTCAATTTATTCCCTCCTGGTTGTCATTTACATACTTATAATAGGTAGTAGGCGTCTGACTTCAAATAATCTTCAATGATTGCCTCTTAATACGTGGGAGACATCTACTTATTACCATAGTAACAAATTATATAGAAGGACGTTAGGCTTTTAAATATTACAGCATTTATCGGTGTAATAAGTTGTAATCGAAAGGCATAAATGTACGATTTCTCCTCCCTATTTGAATCAAATAATACAAATATAGACATTCTAAGATCATATTACCTAGAGAGGTACGTGATTGGATGAGAAAACTATGGGTGCAGGCGCTCACATTAGGATTAAGCTGTAGCTTTATGCTGATCTCTGCATGCTCGTCAAACAATGAAATACGTCCACGTAACATAAATGACCACAAGACGAAGATCGTTACAGAAGAACAAGCCAATGATCCCGATCTGTACTTTGGAGATCTAGGTGTTGAACGACCACCTAATTCCCACCACATACGGAATTTAACTGCTGATCCGAGTAAAAAGGTGTTACTAGATCCAAATGGATTTCCACTCATCGAACAACACCCTAACTCTTCCACTCCGCCTAGTCATAAGAATTATGTGGAGAAGCTCATTAAAGCTGCTGAATCTTATGTAGGAACCCCTTACGTTTATGGCTCTGACCGAACTGAACCTTCTACATTCGACTGTTCTGATTATACAAGGTGGGTGTTCTTGACCTCATTGGGCATGGATTTGCCGTGGGATTCGAGGAGCCAAGCTGCATATGTTCATGCTTTTTCCAAGAAAAACTACACATCACTTAAAGAAGCACAACGCGGTGATTTATTATTCTTTTCTAGCTATAGAGGAGATAAGGCATATGACTATGCAAATTTAGAACCTTCTGAAAAGACAATTACACATGTAGCTATTTATATGGGAAATGGAAAGATCATTCATTCTCCATCTAAAAACAGCGGTGGGGTTCATATTGGCGAAGTGACATGGAGACAGTTGAATAACCGCTTCATCTATGGAGGAAATATTATTGACTAACTTTTATCCAATCATTTTTCAATCAGACAGGGCGTGAGGGGCGCGTAACACAAATAGGAGCCTGCCAACGTACTTCAGTGGCAAAGCTCCTATTTGTGTGTTTATGAATTTACTTGGTGGAGGTGAACCGTGGCGAGGTAAAGCCACAATTCACCGTCGTTTAATGCAGAGTATATATCTATACGCCTTTTCGACGCCTTATTTTTTTACTGAACTAATCACGGTATCCTGAGCGTCAACGATATAGTCCAGGTATCTTATAAACGTCTAATTAAGATTATTTGTGCCTCATGCGGGGTTAGCAACAAAAGCTGTATAGTAATCATTCAGTTTTTGTTGTTTTTTTTTTCAGTTTGCTATTATGATTTCAACCAATCCAATGTAAATGTACCGAACTGTATATCCATTTCATTCCAATTTAGATAATCATATATACGTTCATAAAGAACACCGATTTCGCCATTTTTCAAGACAGTCAAGCACGAATAGCCATAGTACCCCTCTTCTATCACTTTACTATAAGTCCAAGTCCCTCCACCGTCTTCACTTAATCGAATAGTTCCTTTTACCCGCGTTTTTTCATCAGCCGGATTGGAGAATAGCAAACGTACTTTCCCATCTCCCTGATCAGGATAAAGTACGATACTTGATTGGCAAATCGGATCTGTAAGTGTCATATCGAATGTCACTTCGCCCCATGTTTCTCCGCCATCCATACTTGTCGTGACAGCCGTTCTTTGAAGTTCGTAATGATTTCTTAAATAATATTTCAGTTTGCCCGTCGGTAATTCAATGACTTGTGATTCTGTCAGATACTGCTTCCCTTCAGAAATAGTCTTCGCAGTCAAAACTTCGCCATCCAATTCTCTTCCATCATTAGGAGA
Organism: Paenibacillus antarcticus; assembly: GCF_001637225.1. Lineage (GTDB taxonomy): Bacteria > Bacillota > Bacilli > Paenibacillales > Paenibacillaceae > Paenibacillus_AQ > Paenibacillus_AQ antarcticus. Next base: position 23,750 of record NZ_LVJI01000019.1, on the reverse strand, counting down.
TTCTCCACGCCGCCAAATAGCCCCATGATCGTCGCTATACATACAAGAACAGGATAATTGACCCGCTTCGTTTGAAAAATAGATCGGGAATACTAAACGTCCTGCATTATTACCATGCTTTAATTGAATTCCACAGCCAGGTCCAGATCCAATAAAGCGCATCCATTCAGCTTTAACCATTACGTTTAATTCTCTGGGCTTGGACCAAGAAAGTCCATCATCTTCACTATGAATGATTTGTAAAAATGACGTTCTTGCTTCTAGCAAACTTTCGTTTGGATCGATGCCTCTTTTGTAATAGATATTTCCTTGAGCATTGCCTTCCTTGAACACATAACCGTCTTCATCTACCCTATAATTGGTCTCTTTAGCCTCAGATTCAGTAACAGTTCCATTTCCGTGAAGTAAATAAATCTTACCTTCTTGATCGTATAACTTCCTGCGTCCATCTGAATCAAAACCAATGCCAGGTTCACTTTCCCGAAGACCTATTCCACCTGGGGTATGCATATAAAGCATAAATATAGTTCCTGTTTCTTCATCTTGCAAAAGTGAAGAATCTATAGCTGCTGCACCATCTAAACCCTCTCCGGCAAAAGAGACAAGCTTTTGAACATGCCCCCACGTTTTCCCATGATCTTCACTTCGTCTAATTGAAATATCGATCTGGTTAGGATTATCTGTCTGATCCCCAATCCTCGCATCAATCCCCGCAATCACGGTTCCTTTGTCTGTTGTAATCATCGATGGTATTCGATACGCTTTAGAATCTGCTAAATTAGGGTAAAATATGGATTTAGTTTTAATATTTGGCATGTGAGTACACTCCAAGCAATATTTTTTAAATGGCGGCTCAATTCAACCTTCATTGCACTCTCTCGTTATTAAAACCCGGTTTTCGGAATTTCCCTCGGCGGATCGGAGAATGGCTCCAGGCTTCCGCTTCTCACAGCATACATGTTGTCATGTGCTTTCTTCATTTCATTAATAAAAGACAGATACGGCTGCTGACAAACATCAAGCATACCAATCTGATAATTCTCGCCATCGAATCGGCCAAGCACAGGCTGATCATTCCATTGAAAATAATGTACACCTACAATGTTAGGATTTGCTGCCGCCTGTTCAAGATAATAACGATAAGCTAGTCCACGCTCCTCTTGTGTAGATAAAGCCCGTATTCCAGTCGCCAGCATACCCACATCCGCACCACCAAAATGAAATTCCCCAATGATAATTGGCATATTGAGCTTGTCAGCAACCATACGTACAAGCTCTTCGTCAGGTTTCATCTGATAAGCATTCAAGGAAAAGACATCGAAATACTCGCAGCCCTCTAGTAATTCAGGTCTAGATATAAAGGCATAACGCATACCCATATTCAAATGATTCGGTGCCGCTTCACGACAAGCCTTAGCTGGGAGCTCCACATAACGCCGGATTAGAATCCGATCAAACCCCCGCAAATCTTCAAGAATGATTGGATTCTCTTCTAACACCGGAGGAGGGTTCACCATTAACTGCGCAAACGTCTTATATGAAGTAGCCCAAGCTTCATTTAAGGAATGAATGCTGTCATATTTCTGCTCTAGCCAGTCTATTAAGTACTGCTTACTAATCAGTGGTGAGGGGTTCTTGAGGAGCATGACACTCAGGCATAACTCATCAACGAAAGCCCAATGCGGCTCGTTTCTCATAAAATACCCCATCATTAAGCGGTTATCTTTAAAGGCTGAGAGTTGCTTTGCAAACTCCAAAGCTCTTTGTTCATAAGATTCATGAAAGACATCTGGGAAATCTCGATATACGAGTTCTTCTGTGGTTGGGTAGTTGTCCATAGGATACACGAAGGGCATTTCTGAATAATGAATAAATCCGGGATCAGACCAATTTCCAATACTATTCATTCCCCAGCTTAATAAACGTTGCTTCGTAATAACTGACCAACTCTCTCGCCATTCAGAGCCGAACGCTTTGATTAAATTAGCTATACCGAAATCATATCCCCGCTCTGACACCGCATCTATGAATACTCCGTCCTGAGGCAATTCATCCGGAAACAAGTGACTCATTTGATCATAGGACGTTTCACTATTCGGACTTATGCAGTCGATACCCGCGCTAAACAATACATAACCGTCTGGATCAACTAGCCACCATCGGCTTCCGTCATGGTGAGTACGGAAGAATCCCGTTGCTTCTAATCGAAGTTCGCTCCAGCCCCAATGTCCTGCTTTCACTGAAATATCTGCTGTATTTAATTCATTTCTCAAAGAAGCAATCATCTCTTCTTCGGAGTGTATCTTCCCTGGCCAATCCTTATGCTTACACTGGCCCATAGAATCAATATAAGCATCCGGGATATACTTCGACTCTATTGGCTCATGGCTCAAGATCAAGTTACTCATCGTCCATTCCCTCACAGATACAGAAGGGATCGTGCTAATTGTAACCCCTGAGATACGTCTACGATTAATGGATTCATCGCCACGCAGAACGCACTGCATCATACCCGGAAATCTCTTCAGAAATAGCTTTTCTCCATTCACAACGGATAAAGGCACACAAACGGTAGTCTTCACATACGGCAAAGTCCCTATATGAACTTCAATGAATTTACGATTATCTAGGAATGAATTCTCTTCAAAGGTGAGGAGAATGACCATTACATCATGAGATTCATGATAAACATCAAATTGAATGTATTCATACTGCTCCCATTTTATATCAGCAACAGTGTCTAACCTTAGACTTCCACCATTCTTTGATGCTAATATCTTGCACCCATCCTCAAGCTTCGTGATCGTAATTGCATCAGACTCAGGCAATAATCTTTCCCATAATATGATATTCAATAACTATCCACCCCCTTTATTCTTTAACAGCCCCCATTACGATACCTCCAACGAAATATTTCTGTAGGAACGGGTACACAATTAAAATTGGAAATGCCGTGATAAAAATTTGTGCTGCTTTAACTGACCTTTGTGACAAATTCTCTAAATCCTTTGGGTCCAAGCTGATTTTACTGAAATCCTGCTGTACCACAATCGTTTGTAGGTAGGTTGCCAAAGGGTATTTTTTCGAATCCGTCATATAGATAAGTCCGTCAAACCAAGAGTTCCAATGCCATACAAGAGTAAATAGACCGATCGTGGCAATTGCTGGCATGGAGACAGGAAGATAAACCTTCCATAATGTTTTGAAGAGCCCTGCACCATCAAGATACGCAGCTTCCTCAAGCTCACGAGGAATAGCCTTGAAGAAGTTCATTATTAAGATCATGTTGAAAACACCAACAGCCCCGGGTAGCACTAATGCCCATATCGTATTAATCAAGTGTAGATTAGAGATCAATAGATAGGTGGGTACTAATCCTCCATTAAACATCATTGTAAATACAAAGACCCAGATATATACGCTTCTTCCTTTAAAATAGGAATATTCCTTCGAGAGCGCGTAACCCGCTGCTATAATTAAGGCCATTCCGATCGCAGTCCCTAATACAGTACGGTATACCGCTACCCACAAAGATCGAATAAAGTTTGGGCTATTCAGTGTTTTCTCATAGGATTCAAATGTGAAATCGATAGGCCATAATCCAATAATGTTGGCATTAGCTGGTCCGCGACCACTAAAGGAGACTGCAAGAATGTGAATCATCGGAAGGATACACAATAAAGACAGTAGGATTAGACAAATCGAGTTTATAACATTAAATACTTTATAACCTTTGCTTTTATGATACATGAGCGTCCGCTCCCTCGATTATATTGATTACCAAACACGATAATTAGCATATTTGTAGGCTAGACGATAGGAGTATACAACCATCCCGAAACTTATAACGGATTTGAACAATCCAATGGCAGTAGCAAAACTAAAGTTGCCCTCTAATAGAGCATTACGATAAACAAAGGTATCAATAATATCGCCTTCTCTATAAACCAAGGGATTGTACAAGTTAAAGACTTGGTCAAAACCGGCATTCAGAATATTACCAAGCTGAAGAGTTCCAACAACAACGATAATCGGCAGCATCCCAGGAATAGTAATATGAAGGATCTGCTTCCATCTAGTTGCTCCATCCACCTCAGCAGCCTCGTAAAGCGAAGGGTTAATGCCTGCGATCGCCGCTAAATAGACGATTGCGCTGAACCCGAATTCCTTCCATATATCACTGACTACTAACGTCGTTCGAAACCAATTCCCTGTTCCGAGGAAAAAAATAGGGTCAATTCCAAAGAGAGATGTTATTACGCGATTGACCAGTCCTCCGTTAATAGACAATACATCGATTAGAATACCGCCTAAGATAACCCAGGATAAAAAGTGAGGTAAATAAACTAAGGTTTGAATCGATCGTTTAAGACCTATATTGCGAACCTCGTTTAACAGCAACGCAAATACTACTGGCACCGATACTCCGAATGATATTTTCAATACCGAAATGATAAGTGTATTCCAGATGACATTCACGGAATCTTCAAACATGAATAAATTGCGAAAGTGCGTTAATCCAACCCACTCAGATTTGAAGAAACCGAGCCAAGGCTTATAATCCTGAAAAGCAATAACCAACCCTAACATGGGTACATAGTGAAACAGAATCGTTAGTATAAATGCTGGTAAAATCAAAACATGTAATGGCCATGTTCTCTTGAATCCTTTCTTAAACCTGTCTAGTCTACTTTGTTGGACAGGGATCTGGACAGGGATACCTTCATCCTTTTTTTCTAATAATACAACTGACATGGTGTTCCTCCTTCCGACTATAAAGCACATTTATCTCACGATTTCTCTACTAAGATAATTATAACCATCGCGCATATACCTTCCCATGTCCCGATTTCAACATCTATATGCCCACTATCAACTTCTTCCCAGCTAGCCCTAAAGATCATCCTCACATAAGAAAGCTGCCATGGAATACTACGTTTCCCTGACAGCCTTCTTATTGAATAATTATGCAGCTACTTTATTTCTTCTTATTTAACACTTTGATACCACGTATTCACTTCGTCTTCAATTTGCTGTCCACCTTTGTCATACCAATCTTTAACAAGAGTATCGAAATCATCAATAGACTTGTCTGTGAAGACAATTCTTGCATATGTTTCTAAGATCATCTTGTCTAAGCTTTCACCTTTACTTCGCATGGTCTGCGTTGGTGCTCCTAAGAATTGATTAGGTGAGTTCGATGCTTTCAGATCAAAGTTAATTGATCCCGCTTTTATAGTAACTTCATTTTGCGTAGCTGCCTTCTTCTCGCCCACTGTTGTTGGAGTAGCTCCATTATAAAGACGATTAGCAATAGCTGATCCCTTAAGTGGAATTTCTGGTGTGTTCCAGAACAAACTGTATTTACTCGGCGTAGGTCCTTTTTCAAGAGGTGTAGGAAACTTTTTCGAATCATATACTGGTTCACCATTTACTAAAACATAATCATAGCCCTCAAAATATCCGTATTTGAAATCACCTGTCTCATATACAACATCATAGATTTTATCAAAGTACTCGAAGAAGCGATCTATATTCTTGAAATTCTTATTGAAGACGACAACTTTATTCTCATTCAGTGTATTCATGAACCTTGCCGACTTTCCATCTGATCCAACCGGTAGTGGATACACATCTATCTTGGCATCCTTGTTCGTACTGTACAAGCCGTTAAGTGGCCAGCCTTCTGACCAACTTGGTGCAGCAATCATACCCGCTCTACCTTGAATGAAGCTTTCTGTTGCTTTAATAGGATCAAGAATCGGGGATTCAGCATCTAAATACCCCTTTGCTGCCCAATCCTTCATCTTAGCCAACCCTGGTTTCATCTCTGGTAGGACTGATCCTAACTTTAGCTTTCCATCGATCTCTGTCCAAGAACCTGGAATTGCCTTACCTGAATAGGCACCGAAGATAAAGCTAGCATCGGACATCCAGTTAGAAAAATTCTCACGGGCTGAAAATGCAAATCCTATCGTATCTTTCTTTCCGTTACCATCGGGATCACCATTCGTAAACGCGTCCATGACCTTCTCAAAATCTTCTATCGTTTTGGGAGCTTCTAACTTCAGAGTATCCAGCCAGTCTTGGCGTATCCATAACACTGGATTTGTACCATCTCCTGATGTAAATATAGGTAACCCATACAATCCGTTTTCTGTCTTTAATTGGTTCAATGCCTCACTAAATTCTCCGTACAAACCTTTCAACCTCTCAGATGCATATTGCTCATAAGCTTCTGAGATGTCCATCACTTTACCGGAAGCGATTAGATCCGCAACTAAAGATCTATCCTGCACAACAAATACATCCGGAAGTTCCTCATTCGTTGAAAGTGCCAGTCTAAGCTTTGTATGATAGGCAGTATTATCAGCAGTTGTCCATAGATCTTTAATTTCTATTCCGAGAGTATCCTTCGCCCACTTATTATGAACGTTGTTTGTGATATCTTCTCCATTAATAAAGATAACATCACTGCCTATAGGTCTTGCTGTAGTCAACGTAATAGGGAGTTTCTCGCCCCCTTTATCTGCTACTGGTGGATTTCCTGTTGCTCCGTTCGTTGCTTGGTTGTTGTTACCGCTTCCATTTCCACAACCCACAAATAAACTTAATATCAAAATAATAATTGATGACCTTATAATACCCTTTTTGTATTTCAATTTTCATTCCCCTCTCTATAATTGGTTACATGTTAAGTATAGGAATTCTATGCAGCCTCTGTATATGCCAAAGAATAAACATCTATACATGAAAAAAAACCATTATACTCATTCTAGGCTACTATTGATTATTCACAGAGCAACCCTCTTCATTAGAAGAGGGTTGCTCAAACAAATATCATCCAAGGATTATTGAACAATTACAAAGTCATCGCCATAAGCATATCCTGATCCAGTTGGCTTATATACATATATTGTAGCGCTCGTGCTACTTGAGCCTGTCGTAAATGTTACGCTACCCAGTGTGTAGCTTGCGCTTGTAATACTAACATATTGCTCTGTACCACCGAAATTCTTTACACCGATCCGTACGGGCTGAGCACTGACGGATGTCTTAGCATATCCAGTTAATGTATAAGTCGTATTCGGAGCTAGACTGACAATCTGCTCAGCAGAGCCTTGACCACTAGATAGTTGTATAGCATATGCACCGCTTCTAGCATTATTGTTGACAACACTGGCTGTGTTCCAATTTGTCCAAGGTGACATGGTTCCTGATTCAAGCCCTCCATTTACAACTTTATCAAGAGAGGCCGCTACGCCAGAACCATTATAAGCCCCACGATTTGGTGAGGAGGATGCAGACACCATATTCCCCCAATAATCTTTACCCCCATTACTAGCTATTACAACGCCAGTTCCCAGATCTGGTGAACCCGTTGTCAATTTATATCCAACTACTGAAGATCGCCCTAACCCTCCGCTACCCGGTTGTACAAGCATTGGATTTGCAGTAGATTTGTTCGCGTCTGAAGGCTCTCCCGCTGTATGTTGTCCATATATTGTATTATGACTAAATGTGAAATTAGCTACGTTGTTTAATCCCTTCCAGGTTCCTGCACCTTGCAACATCCATATATTATTGTGGAAGGAGATGGATTTCGTATAGCCATCCCAGCTGCCCGCATCAATAGGACTGGTTGTACTGCCCGCAGGAAGATAAATCGTATTGTTGTAAACTTTCGTATTCGTCGTCGGTCCAATAAGGTGGAACACTCTCTCGGAGTCATTCTGACTTATGTTATATCTGACAATACCTCCATCATTCTTCGATCCACCGGACTGACAGATTAGAATAAATCCACCATCATTATCATGGCTGTAATTGTATTGAACGATGGTGCGAGACTGGCCATAGTCAATATCAAAGCCTTGTCCATCTTTTGTGGAATTTCCGTTAAATGACTCATTATATTGAATAATAGTATCGTCCGCATTCCATGCCCAGATTCCTGCGTTTGGAGTTCCCGATCTCATATTGAATCCGTTGACTGTATTATACTGCACAATGGCCCCTTGCGTTGACATCGGGACGATTCCATCTCCACCCACATCAGTTACATAGTTATTCTCTATAATAACATTCGTACTTGCATACCAATTGTTAGCTCCAGTACAGCCGCTATCTGGACGACACCAATAATCTGAATTCACATCGATTCCCGTCCGATCTACACGAGGGCCAACCGTGTTCCCATCGATACGCACATCATTAAACTTGGACTGCACATTACCTGCGATTGTTCGAATCTTGATTCCTGAACTACCTCCACCATCCTTAACATTATTACCATAGATATCATGAACATTATTACCAATCAAATAGATATGGTCGAGTGTACCTCCATCCTGATTGACGATATATATACCCATTCGTCTGGAACTTACACCATTATTATTGGTAATTTCTAGATTGTTGATTTCCCAATATTCCTGATTGTACAAATACACTGCGGATTCGTTCCCATTGCCATTGATGAATGGCAAATTACCTGTGCCATAGTTATTGATAATAATTGGAGAATTCTCTGTTCCACTGCCTTTCGGCCATAGCTTACCTGTCCATGATTGACCCCGTTTAAATAGTATTTGATCTCCCGGCTGAAAGATAACACTATTCACCTTATCTAGCGTTTTCCAGGCTGTTGCCGCCTCCGTTCCTACATTGCTATCGTTACCACCAGCTTCATCGACATAATATGTTGCTGCAGAAGCAGCAACAGCGAAGAAAGTCACACTACATACGAATATAAATACAGTTAAAAATAAGCTTCTTATAATATTTGAGATCCTCATTTTCATTCCTCCTCGGTGAATTCTATTACTGATTGTGAGGCCAGCTGCTTGATGTATGTTTCGAACGAATGATCCTTATATTGCTGTATCACCTCCTCACGGACTTCATCGAAGGCTTTATAGCCTGCCTTTTCTCGATCTGAAACCATTGCAATTAAAAATGAATTATTCTCTTCAATGACTCTGCTGATTTCTCCTTCTGCCAGTCCTGTAATTAAGCTGTAGTATCCACTCCGATATTTAGAAATTTCTTTATAATTATTTTCATCGATGATCTCAAATTCTGTTAGACCGGTTGTCGAACTGTTGTAATCAAATTCATTAAAGAATGCGCTTTCATTTTTAACTCTTTGTTGGATCTCACGAATTCGATTTTCCGCTTCTTGTCGGTTCTCATTGATCGGTTCAACGAGCTTATAAACCATCATCTTATCGTGCTTTCTGGCCAGCAACTCACGGTTCTTCATGTAATAGTCAAGAAGTGACTTTTCCGTTATCTTTAGTTCCTGCGTTACCCAAGCAGATTTAAGTTGATTTATGATACTGGCATTACGATAGTCATAATAGGTCTGCTCGGAATACTCTTTCGGACCGTATATCACCTGTTTATTTTCCAGAGCTTTCGCTCTTCTATTATTTTCATTATTCAGCTCCTTCAGAAATGCAGTGTAAGAGCTGTCTTTCATAATCCCATAATCAATGGCTGCCTGCTGCGCAGTCTTTACCATTATTAAATTCTCCATCGCCTCAGCTTTCATGATGTCATTATCTCCTCCTCTTACCCCGGAGAGTTGCAATATAAGCTTTAATTCACTAGCTTCAACTGTAATACCGTTAATACGAGCTATAACATCACTAGATGTGTCATCTTTAATTCCACTTTTATCCCTACTTATTAGAAAGACTGCTGTAACGACTGAAGCTAGAGCCACAATAGAAACGAATAGCAAAAGGACTCTTTTCATCAAAAAATAACCTCCTATATTTGTCTATAATAATTGTATTATCAAAACATACTTCTCAAAATGGTATTCGTAAATGCCCGAAAATCAACATTTATATCCAAAAAGAAAACTGAATCACAAAATAAAAATAAACCAATAAATATAATCTATTTTCTGATATTCTAATAGTAATGATTCCCATATAAACACCTAATTCCTACTCCTATTTACTACTTGCTTGCTCACACCTTCCTAATAATACCGGTAAAAAAGAGGTGCAAATCCTATCGTTAAATTTACATTGTTTCGCAAATTACTCTTATTTTTTATTTCTGTGCTAGTCACTATCAGTATACTTTTTACAATAGTAGAACAGGTCAGCGAGAACGTTCTGCAGGAAACCCTTCAAAGTACGTCCTTAAAGCAATTGAAGTATTCATTACAGGAAATGGAACAAACTTTGAAGCAACTTGAGGTGTTAACAGTCCTACTTTCTAATGACAGTAGTATTAAATCCTATGGAAATTCTAAAGACTTCTCACCCTATTTGAATAGCTTGCTCCTGCGTAAAATAATTGAAGAAAAACTGCTTACCCAAAGCTATGCAAATATTGTACAAAGTAACATTTCTATTTATTGGCCACGGCTTGATGAGGTTCTCTCTTCCTTAAACCACAGCCCTAAGAAAGTTTATAATAAGGAACAATGGTCAACTCTTCCAAAATTCAAATGGTTCATTAGTCGCGAGAATGGTTTTGAATTGCGTTATATTCTCGTTGCGCCTTACCTCATTGTTCCAGAACTAAAAAGCGTTAACTATACTATTGAAACATCCTTAACGGTTAACTTTCTGAAGAACGTTCTAAGAAGCGTAGAAGCAGCGGGAAATGGATCTTCCTTTTTCTACAATCCATCCTTCGAACCTATCTATGCTGACAAGCTAAATGAATCCGTGTTCCAAAAAGTAAAAGATTTATATGCTACTGGCCGTTTCTCTAATGGAGAACTGAATCACCAAACCATCACAATTGATAATGAAAGTTATCTTCTTCAAGCTGTCTCTAGCACTTCTCTGGATTGGAGCCTGGTTCAATATATTCCATTGGATGACTATCTAAAGCCCCTTAATTTAACAAAAAAAATTAGTAGAGCGAGCTTGATCTTCTTGATTCTTATTGGTAGCTTTATGTATCTTATTCTCTATCGAAATATTAAGAGACCGATTACCTATCTTGTCCGAAAGTTAGAGGCACTCGGTAGTGGGAAATACGAGAGTCGTGTTCATTTGAGAGTAAATAATGAATTTGATTACTTATTTGATCGCTTCAATGACATGGCATCGCGTATTCAAATCCTTATTGAGGATGTATATGAGGAAAAGCTTCGTTCTAAAGAAGCAATTTATAAACAGTTACAATCACAAATTAATCCACACTTTCTGTACAATTGTCTGTTCTATATCGTTAGCATGGCTAAGAAAAATCCAGATGCGGTTACAGCAATGGCGCAAAATTTAGCCTATTACTATCGATTTATTACAAAAAATAACTCCTACGAAATCCCGTTAAGCGAAGAGTTGAAGTTGATTACAAGCTACTTATCTGTACAGACCTTAAGAAATCCAAATTTGCATTATCACATCGATGTTGAAGAATTATTAAAGCAAGCTTTAATACCGCCTCTTATTCTACAACCAATCGTAGAGAACAGTGTTGTTCACGGTATTGATAATAAATTAGGATCTGGCATCATAACGATTAAGGGAGCAACACTTGAAGGTGTTCATTACATCGTAGTAGAGGATGATGGTTACGGTTTAACCCCTACGCAGATGCAGAATTTATCTTCCCAGCTCGAGAATAAATATAGAGATAATGAAATTGGATGCGGATTGTGGAATATTCATCAAAGGATGCAGCATCGCTACGATCACACCTCAGGGCTGACATTTGAAGTCTCCACACTAGGTGGCCTTAAGGTTACCTTAAGCTGGAAATGTATTGAAGGGAAGGTACAAGACTAAGATGAACATACTTCTAGTAGATGATGAGGATTTCGTATTGGACTACTTAGCTGAGAATATCGATCAGCCCAGATTTCGGATCGGTCATATTTACAGAGCCAACTCGGTGAGTCATGCATTAAAGATTCTTGAAGAAAACCATGTCCATCTGGTTATCACTGATATCCGTATGCCTGAAATAAGCGGTCTAGAGCTCTTAGCTCAAATTCGAAGTCAAGTCCAAGACATTAAAGTTATCCTGCTGTCAGGGTATTCCGAATTCGACTATGCCAAGCAAGCAATTAAGCATGGAGTCTTCGACTATCTTCTAAAGCCTGCCTCCCCTGAGGAAATAAATGAATGCATATATCAAGCTTATGAAGCCATCGTTAGAGACGGACACAATGAATACCAGTTAAATCTAGCTAAACATGCTATATGTATAAATAATGATATCCGAAAAGAAAAGCTATTACTTGATCTCCTTCTTGGTAGACGATTTACGGCCAGCTCATTGAAGGATCAAATGACTGCATTGGAGATGCCGGATTTATCAAATACTCGAACAAGATTGGCTATTCTCCGATTGGAGTCGGAAGATTCGAATGATACTCACGAGGATATTGAACTGCTATCTTACTCCTTATTGAATATGACAAAAGAAATTCTATTTGCGGGGTCAACTGAAAATTCTCTTCTCTGGTATTGTAAGGATCCTCATCAATATATCGTCATCCTACTGGAAGAGCGCCTCTGGGTAGATGAAGAAAGGCTTCGGGAAAAATTACTCAATCTTCAAGACAAAGTTAATGTATATCTTCATCGTAATGTATCTGTGCTCATAAGTACGCCACAACAATTCCCGAAGCAGATGGAACAATTATATCGTGAATCATTGAAATACTTCTGGAACGCTATCGGATTCAGTACAAGAGCACTGCAATTTATGAATGATAACCCCTCAGCAACAGATTATCGGCCTCTGAGTCGATTATACGAGCCTCCTTCTCTCTTAAACCTCATGGAATCCGGACAATGGGGGGAAGTTGTGACGAAGCTCGATCATATCTTTGAGGAATTTGAAACAACGTTATTTCGAACACAAGATCACTTATTAGAGGTGTATTACTATCTATGTAATGCTTTTTCCTATATTTCACATAAGCAAGCCTTACGACTCGCAGATTTAGTAGAAAAACCTGAGTATCTACGCAATGGCTATTACTTTCGTACAGCCACTCAATTAAAAGAATGGACTTTATCCCTAATCGTACAGTTCCAAAGTAATATTGAGGATTCTCCATCAAAGGGGCATTCACATATAATTAAGCAAATACATTCTTATATCAATCAGAATCTAAATCAGGATGTTACCCTGAATACCATATCCAATCACGTTTATCTTCATCCCGTATACTTGTCCCGATTGTATAAGAAGGAGACTGGTATCAGCTTATCAGCTTATATTAGTCGTATTCGGATGGAGAAGGCCATGTATCTGCTTACTCACACGAACCAAAAAATTCAAGAAATATCTAAAGAAATTGGTTATCACAAGCCACAATATTTCATTAGCTTATTCAAATTGCAATATTTGCTGACACCACAAGAATTTAGAGAGAGCCAATCAAAGAAACCGATCGATCAATCCAAAGACCTTAACATTATGAGGCATTCTTAAAGAAACTTAAGCATACTTAAATCCCCACTCATTTGTGAGATGGGGATTATTTTACGATTACTTAATAACCCTTCACGAACTTGGTCCATTTTATAAACTATCATGCTATTGGTTCACCACTTGTTGTAAAGGCTAAATCAATTTCAACGATCTACAAGATGAAAGGCTATTTTTAACGCCTCTACTCTTCTCTCTACACTTTGCTTCACAATTTCACTATTTACGGCTACATCGTACCCGTGAATAGTTCCTTTTGTCTGATACAATTCAACCTGAATCCCGCTTTTTTCTAAAGCTTCTGCGTAATGAATCCCTTCATCTCGCAAACAATCAAACTCTGCAATTTCAACATAGGCATTAGGTAAGTTCTCAAAAGAAGATGCCTCCATAGGAGATGCATATTCTCTATTTCCATCTACACCATTTTTAAGATATAGCTTCCACATTTTTTCATTAAGTACAGCGTTCCACATAGGGGTATCTGTATACTTTTTAATAGATTCCGTAATCTGCCTCTCATCTGTTACTGGATACAGTAACATTTGGAAACAAATACGAGGAGCTTTCCGCTCACGAGCCATGAGAGTCACCGCAGCAGCAAGTGCACCGCCCGCACTATCTCCGCCTATAGCTATTCTATTGTTATCGATGCCTAACACGCCTGCATGTTCGCAAACCCATTCAAATGCTGCATAACAATCCTCGACACCAAATGGAAAAGCATACTTCGGTGCTAGTCTATAATCCACAAATATTACTTTGCAAGGTGTCTTTGAAGCATACTCACAGACTAAATGGATATGGGAAGGTGCTCCTTTCAGGACAAACGCTCCTCCATGTAAGTAAATTAGGCAGGGAGCATTCTTTTGAATACCTTTAGGTTCAATTATTGTCAGTTCAACTTTCCCACCTTTATAGCCTGAAATAACTTCTTTCGTTACACTCATGCCATTAGCAGATTTGAGCTTATTCACACTTCTCGCTATGAGTTTATTCAAAATCGGCAATACTAGTGGGTTTAAAGGTAGTGTTCTCTTGGCGAATATATCAAAATCGCTATGGATGTTATATTTACTCATAAGATTCCTCCTGTAATGTCATCTTACCTAATCTTACTATAAAGATATAAAAGATATAGCAGTAACCCCGACCTTTGCAGTCGGGGTCTACATGGTGGAGACGAGTTCAGTTATAATCTCTTTGCGATTTTATTCAATTGCTCCGACATCCTATGAACCTCATCAATAAAGTCTGAAACCTGACGAGAAGACGTCGCCTGTTGATCAACGATTGCTGTCATTTGTTCAATGGATACGCGCATCCCGCTTATTGCTTCTTCGAATGTTTTCAGTGTATGCTGAATCGCGTTCGTCGACGTAAGCGTCTCCTTGGATAATTTACGTATCTCGCCCGCTACTATACCGAATCCTCTTCCTCGATCCCCTGCATGAGCCGCTTCAATCGCCGCATTAATGCCTAATAAATTCGTTTGGTCTGCAACTCTTCTAACAATCGATACAACTTTATCCGTTTCATTCACCTGTTCTACCGTCTGATGGGCGAGCGTAAGAAGCTGCTGGGCAGACTCTGCCAATACAACCGAACCTTCCGCGACTTGCGAGAGCTGGTTGTTAGCTTGCGTAAGTGAAATTGAAATTTGATCAGCAATGGCTATTAATTCACTTTGTTTACGAAGCTGAATGGCTATGCCGCCGATCACATTACCATTGAAGTCGTGGAGCGGTGTAGCCGTACCCGTAAATTCAAAACCATAAAATGTGGCAGGTACCTCTGACCTTAGCGCTACATTATTTCGAATCGCTTGCGTTAACGGTTCCTCTTGGTGCAGCTCTTGACCGACATATATTTGCAAATCAATATTTTCTCCAGGCCAATAAGCAATAAATTTCTCTGTATCACAAATAGCAATCGATAATTCAGCAGGAACTGCCGCCTTTAAGATTGGAACTATCGCAACCACAGTTTCCAGAGATTCAATACTATTCATCTTATATTCTCCTCAATACGTAACTATGTAATGAAACTTCAATTAAACATCTTTATCAAGTAACCTACTTTATCAGCTGTCGTAAATGTTGTAAATATGTAAAGGAATAGATTGATCGCTCTTTATAGATAAACCTTAGTTGGCTGCTCGAATTCGTTGTTTACGCATCCATTGCGTAGCTACCCATTTTTCCCCACGTATAACAGGTTCACCACTATGCAGCGTTAGTTCGTTTAATGTTTGATTATTATAAAAATATTCGAAGTAAACAGCAGAACCTTTAACTGGTTTAACCGTAATACCTAAGCTTGGAAGTGTTGTTTCCCCTCCTTCTTCTACATCATTTAAATATATGACTAATGTACTTATACGATTATTAAGACTTGAAGGGTTATTGGGCCCAAAAAAATCATAATGTTCTTTAAATTCTTGTCCCGGTTCATAATGTAAAACTTGTAGTCCTTCAGCATTCGCAATGGGTACATGCATTAAGCTTGATATGCGGTTCTCAATTATAGAAATTAACGGGCTTTCGTTTTCATCAAAAAACATACCACTGCTAGTACGAATTTCACTGAATTCTTTATTTGCTAATTTCGATTTTTTAAGGCGAGATGCAGCAGACTCAATAAATGCCTGGCATTCTTCATCGCTTAGTACATGATCAAATTTCATTATTAAAGGTTCTTCATTTAACACTGTGGCAGTAATGATGTGATTGTCAATAGAATAGACAGATTGAATGGGTAAGATAGAAACTTCAGTTATCATATTAATAATCAATCTCCTCTATAACTTCTTTATGATGACAAAAACTTGAATCTTTAAATTAAGTTTATAACATTTCCATTAATTACTAATATACTACAATAACATTTCAAATATATGAATATATATCAATACATATTTTTTGGACTATTTTTAAAATAGAAAAAGGACTGTTTATCCTAATATGACTGGAGCTCGTAAATATCTTCATGAAAATAAACAACACCATCCTTTAATGGATGGTGTTGTTTATAAATCAAAATTGTAGGGGTATACCACGTATTCTTTACACAGGCCCAACTCCGGTAATACTCTGGCTCCGAACTCATTTACTCAGTAGAGCGGCAACGCCTCTTGTATAAGCCCTGCGAAGATATCCTCGGTTTGATCAAAGAAGGCATCCGGCAATTGATAATAAGCATCACCCATAGACACGACTTTTAGTTCGGGAATGATGTACATGGCTATTTCGGTCCCGTCCTTGATGTTGAACTGTAGTTGATACGATTTCCCTTCGGATTGCGCCCCTCCAATAGCCTCGTATTCATTGTTAGTTAAATCAGCATTTGTTGCACTGTACAAGCCCTCAATGATGGACTCTACAAGAGTATGATCTGTTATTTTCTTAAGCACGTCATTTCCCATATGATTTAGAATATCAATTTCTTTTGCATGCTCCTTCAGATTAGACATATCTAGATACTCCTTTGCAGTCATCTCAGAATCATTTACCTTGGCCACGAGTTCTGCCAGATAATAATTGTGTTCATACTTAACTGCAATGCGAAAATGGGATGGGTAAGTTGGAATTTCATATAACTTTCCACCAACAGCGAACGTCGTGGCATAATTCTCTTCCACATTGTTGTCTCCATCGTTCTTCGCCGTCTCAGGGTTGATATCATACTCTAATGTTCCAAGCGATTGTACAGGCTCCAGTCCTGTGAACTTGAACTGAGCGCCATCGCCTACGAATGCATAACGATATCCATTGTAATTCAGAATTTTTCGAATTCCCGTTGGGGAAGCAGAGACCTGAGTCTGTTGCGATATTTCTAGGGAAGCAGACTGTGGTGTAGAGGGGGATTTATAAATGGCCAACCCTACCACTACTGCAAGGCAGGCAGCGATCGTTCCCCATCTGATATATGATTTTTTATTTATATTTGTCCGTCTCGTAGTATTAGCTTCTTCTACTAAATTACCGTCTACGTGACCAATGGCTTTAAAGAGATCTTTATTATTCATAGTACATAACCCTCTTTCTTAAGGTATATTTGAAGTTTTTTTCGTGTTCTGAATAGAATAGATTTGGTTTTGCTTTCACTTATTGCAAATCGTGAGGCAACATCCGCCATAGAATCAGCGTACCAATATCGTCTCAGAAAAATATTCCGATGATCTTCCTTAATGTTCAGCAGAAATATGCTTATGGATTCGGCCATTTGTTCTCCCTCATATTGACTTTCAACATTGTCTGATGAAGATACGCAATCGTTTAATTCATCAAGAATTGCATCAAATTCTTTATTCCGTTTTTTGGCCTTGTAATAATCGTATTTATTCAAGGCGATATTTCGCGTGATCCTCCCCAGAAAAGACGACAGTTTCTCAGGTGACTTCGGCGGTATCGCTTCCCACGCTCCAAGAAAGGTATCGTTAACGCATTCTTCTGAATCTTCAACATTAGACAGAATGTTACGGGCGATCTGGGTACAGTAATTTTTATATTTTTTAGATGTTTCTTCTACTGCTGTTTCATTGCGCGCAAAGTACAATTGTATAATGTCTCTATCATCCACTCCATCACTTCCGTTCGGTTTGATTAAGGCCTTCACTTATAAAGTAGGAAAAGAATCGTTTAGGTTGCAAAAAAACAAAAAAAGCCCCTATAATAGAGACTTTTTCACATTATTAGTTCTCTCATTGCAAGCAGTACGCTTTATTGAATACTTTTCCTAATACCCACATGTAATTTCTTCAAGAAATGATTTAGTCTCTCTGTACACAACAGCATCGCGATAGCAAATATACTAACGAACCACGGAAAGATACTAATGTTCATATTGGTTGCAAGCAATCCAAGCAACGGAGGTATTAGCGTACTACCCGTATATGCAGCAGCCATTTGAAATCCCATGATGGACTGAGCCTTCTTTTTCCCAAATCGGGCAGGTGTTTCATGTAGCATACATGGAAATATAGGTGCTAACCCCAATCCTACAACCGTAAATCCAATAAGCGAGAGGATAGGTGGGAACGGTAACACAAGTAGTACTGTCCCGAATAAAGCGATAAGCTGGCCGTACCTAATCAGCATTCGACTACTCATTTTAAACGTAATAAATCCAGTAATCATTCGCCCAACTGTAATCCCTATATAGAACCAAGAAACCCATTGTGCCGCTGTTGCTGCAGGTAAATATTTTATATTCACAAGAAAGCTACTGCCCCATAAACCCATACTTGCTTCGATTCCACAGTAAAATAAGAAGGTTAGCATCGCTAACTTGACCCCTTTTATATTCCACGGCTTCGTATTCTCCGCAATTTGATCTAACTCTTGATTCATCGCCTCAAGTTCGGATTCGGCATTTATGACGTGACTACGTTTAGCAACCTTATCCCATAAAGGAAGCGTAACGAATAGAATAACGACTAGAATAAATTGAACACCTGCAACGATGAGATAACCTTGTCTCCACAAATTGTTACCTGAAATAGACGAAGCCATAATCATTGGACCTAGTGTAGCGCCTACTCCCCAGAAACAGTGCAGCCAGCTCATATGATGAGCTTTATAATGAATAGCCACATAATTATTTAATCCTGCATCTACAGACCCTGCACCTATCCCGAGTGGAATTGCACATATAACTAACCACATAAATGAAGGAGACCATGCAAAACCAAGTAACGCTACTGCTGTCATGATACAACTTACAAGCGTCACTTTTCCCGTACCAAACCGCTTTAGCACTGTACCACTTAATAAGCTTGATACAATTGTACTCCCTGCAATAACCATAGAAATAATTCCTGCCGTTCCTAATGAAGCATTAAGATCCACACTCATCACAGGCCATGCCGATCCAAGTAATGAATCAGGTAATCCCAAACTAATAAACGCTAAATAAATAATAATTAAAAAGAAAGTTGCCATCGTTATCTGTACTCCTTATGTTGGTCATCTATTTGTTGTGAAATCAACACACTCAATCCAAGTCGCTGTAATCCGTTTAGATAGTCATGCTTCAAGTTACTTACAGCTAACTCTGGGAGATGTTCTCTTGGAACATAGTTGGTACTTCGCTCAGCAATTTGATTGAGCATAACCGTATCTATCTCATCATCACAAAAAATAATATAATGAGGATTCAAAATAGAGGTAATTGTGGCCACTAATCGGCTAATCGCATCTATCTTTTCCGCCATATGTGTACTTTTCGTCTCCCCACCATTTCCATTGGCTAAGGCTTCTAGTAAGTTTCTACTGTCATACTGGGGGACAAATGAAACTTCTCCTGAAAAATAGGTCTTGCCTCTCACAATTTCACCATTAATTATAATCCCTGCACCTGGGCCATTTTTCCCTAAATACAAATAGAACAAAGAAATCCTTTCTCCCATTTCCCTTTGAGCCATATACCCGATTGCAGCAGCATTCATGTCATTCTCTACAACAGTCGGGATAGCAAGTTGCTCCTCTATATGCTTCTTAAGATCAAGATTATGATAGTTCTCATACCCCGGTATATGAAAGATTGTCCCGTTATTAACTGCACCTGGGACACCGATAGCCACAGCATTCATGTTAGGATAAGCATTCCTCTTACTCTCAATAAATGTGGTTAGCTGTGACACACCTTCCTCTAGCATACTATGGGTGTACCCTTGCTCAATGACTTCCCCTAGGCAATTAAATACAGTATAATTCGTCTCACCTTTCTCTAGAAAGATGGCTAGCCCCAGCATATAGTTCGGCTGATATGTATATCTTATAGCTCTTCTTCCCCCACTTGATTCATCAAGGCCAACGGTTGTAACTTCTCCTCTGTTCTCCATTTGTTTCAGGAACTTACTTATGGTCGGAAAGCTAATTTGTAAATTGTGACTCAATTCAACCTTCGTAGCACTTCCATGCTCTAACAATGCAGACCGAAGGCAACGTATCACTTCTGATCTTGTATGCTGCGAAGTAAGTCGTATCTCACTCATCATACTCCCCACCTTATTATAAAAGTCATACACACTTATTAAACACGTTTAATAAGTCATTATGATAATAGCAGGAATACGGTTTACTGACAATATAAAATATGTGCAGTACGAACTCACCTGATGCACTTCGGAGTAATGATTGCTACTGTTGAACTATCTAACAATTTTGAGTTAGGCATTAGGAATCATAGTGTAAATCTATTTTGAAGGGGAAAAGTGCACCCCCTAGAGTTCATCGGTTAACCCAACTTGGATATGCCAAATGATTATTCTAAATGGTGCACTCTTCTAAATTCAAAAATAGTACTTATGATTACATGTTGAAGGTACTCATAAAACGATTCATAATTGCTGCGACTTCAGCACGTGATACGGCACCCGTTGGATCAAGCATGCCCTTACCCTTACCAGAAAGTAAGTCGTTGCTTACGGACCACTTCATCGCATCAATTGCCCAAGTTGAGATTTTGTTCGCATCCGTGAAAGCAACTAATGACTGGCTATCGTTAATATTCAATTTGTTTGCTTTGGCATAATTGAATAGCATCTGTACAAGTTGTTCGCGAGTAATAGGTTGATCTGGAGCGAAGTGAGTACTATCAACCCCATTGACGATGTTATTCTGGCTTGCCCAAGCAACTGCATCACTGTAGTAGGCATCCGTATTAACATCTTTGAAGTGAATTGACCCAACTTCAGGTTTACCCGCTAAGCGGTGCATAACCGTGACCAGCATACCACGAGTCATGGTATTGTTCGGGCTAAACGTATTTGCCGTGGTACCCGTGAACAATCCATATCCCACAACATAGTTAATAGATGAAGCTGCCCAGTGATTCGAAATATCATTAAAAGTAACAGCAGGCTTAGCAGGCTCAGTTGGTTTCTGAGGTTGTTCCGGAAGTTTCTCGAAGGTCACAACAACTCGATCAGAAGATTTCAGACCCGTCAATTGAATTAATGCTCCCTTAGATATCCCATTGATCGTAACATCTTTAACCTGGTAACCTTTGTCAGGTGTTATTGTGATATTGCCGTTTGAATCAGCAGTAACTGTTCCTCCACCATCTGAGACAGACGCATTTGGCTTACTAGAACTGTTGCCTGATGACGAACTATTTCCTGACGAGCTATTGTCTGGCAAGTTGTTAGGAGGGTAGGCTCTAACGATAAAGGTATAGGGTTTATCTATGCTGTGATCTCCGCGAGAGATCATTGCAGTCAGTGTGATACGCATATCCCCTACGCTAGAGGATGGACGCGTAACCATCGCGATGTTGTTGTCGATGCGAATAATATTCGCATTACTACTCTTCCATTCAATCCGGGTACCATGCAACCCTTCAGAAGGGAGGGGAATGTTAGTGGTAATCGCACCCGTATCACCAAGTGTTGAAGTTACAGTAGTCATCGTATCGGTAACTGCCTGCTCGTCACTAAGCGCGGCCACATTAACAAAGATCGGGTTGGAATAAAACCACAGCCCTGTATAGTTACGGTCATTAATATTATTGAAGCGTTCCTCGTTCAGCTCCGAGGTGTCATTACCACGATCAAATGATTGATCTTGTAATGGCTCGCCATTTTCTGTGAAACCTGCTACGTCTGTACCAAGGTTCGTACCACGCAAACGATAATAACGGTTTGTATCCGCAGGTACCTTATAAGAGACAGTATAATATCCTTCGCTATCTGGTTGTCCCCAATCTTCTTTCGTAAAACGTTTAATGACTTTCGTCGTGTTATTAGTAGTATTGCTAGCATATTGACTTACATCGATCTTACCAGTCACTTCTCCTGAGATCAGATCGACATGATCGACTTTGATATCATTGGTGACTGATGTATCGTGCGGGCTAATTTGTGCATAGTTGTTGTGCTCTGGACTCTTGAATCGAATGCTGATTGTTGTAAGATCCCCTTCGGTCACTTGTAGGTTCTCGCCCATTTCTGCTTGATCACCACTTCCATTGGCATTGAATTCAAGCGCATTGATGAGATCACCATAAACCGCATAAGATTTACCTGAACGCATACCCTCTACAATATCTTTGAAGGTATTACCTTCGACCCAAGTATTGTTTCGCGAGTACTCACTAGGCCAGTAACCACTCGAATAACTCCGATTGCTACTCACCTTAAAATGAAAGTCAGAATTTGTGAAGTTCCAGAAGTGGCGACCTTCACCAAGCATGGCATCCCACATTCCGCCGACCTTTGCGACCATGACGTCAGCTCCGCCGTATACGTCATTTAATTCCGATCTATTCCCACCGGCTGCCATTTGATTACCCGGTAACCCTTCCATACCAAATACAATCTCAGGAGCAATATCATTCATCTTGCGAATATCTTCGATAGTGACAACACCGCTACCACCATTATGTCTAGATGGATGATTAAGCAATACATAGCTCTCTGGGTAATTCGTTTTTAGCCACTCAATGGCTTCAAAGGTTTTATTTTTATCATTTTTCAATGTATTCTTATCAAGCCTTGCTCCCCAAAGAGCAGCCTCATTTGAATGAAACATACCTGGCGTTGTATCGTAACTGTACAGCCATTCAAATTGATGAATTGCATCAATAGGTACTGCATCATTGCCGGAATCAATAATACCCACAGCGCCATGATCCAATCCCATCATGTCCCATTCGAAACCAGAAAAAATGTATTTATCTGCGTATTTGCCCATTGCTTGGAGCGCAGCAAGCTTGTCCTGCTGTTCTTTAATCGCTTCCCAACGAGCAGTAGGCTTATTGTTGCCATTTGGATCACGCGGCGAATCGCGCAAATGATCAGATAGCACGATATAATCAAAGGGATTGCCATACGTCAATGAAGTGACTGTTTCTACCGGCTTATTGTCAAGATCCTCTCGAAACGCAGCATCAAGTACATTTTCCAGTTTCATAAAAGATTCGGACGCATCTCCCGATTGTATGGTATGGGCATGGTACTCACCTGACATCCATCTTCCTGTTGAATTGGTGGAAGGATTGTTGTCTGTTGCAGACACCGTCATCGCCATACTCTGTGCAAGCATGCAAAAAGCGAATGAGGTACGAATTAAGGACTTCATCTTGCTGTTCATGTAGTTATACTCCCCTTCGAATGCATTATGATATCGATTTAAGTATATAGATGAACTGTAAATTCCATGTTAAAGAGTTGAATTAATTTATAAACAATTCGTTTGGGAGCACAACCTTCTATAATTTGTAGATATCCTGTCTCCAAAATAGACTTTATTTGATATCTTCAAATTGTCTACAATTAGATCCCTAAACATGAAAGAACCCGCTCAGTGAAGTGACCCCTGTCAAGT
>NZ_LVJI01000018.1 GCF_001637225.1 Paenibacillus antarcticus | reverse complement strand
GCCACAGGCGAAGCAGGAGCAACTGGAGTAACAGGCGAAGCAGGAGCAACCGGAGCAACAGGAGTAACTGGAGCCACAGGCGAAGCAGGAGCAACCGGAGCAACAGGAGTAACAGGTGTAACTGGTGCAACAGGAATAGCAGGAGCCACCGGAGCTACAGGCGAAGTAGGAGCAACCGGAGCAACAGGAGTAACTGGAGTAGCAGGAGCAACAGGAGCTACAGGACCTAACGTAGCACTAACCGGATTTTCAGCTCAACGGGCTACTACTTCTGTGAGTGCATCTTCACAATTGGGTAACTGGACGGTAACAAATCCTTATTTCACTGGAACAGGCTTCAACACCTTAACTGGTGACTATACAGTTCCTACTACTGGAAGATATGAATTGAAAGCAGTCATTAGTTTTTCAACAACGGCAACGATATCTGTAGCTATTGGTGCAGGAGTGAATCCTTCCTTTGTTATTCGGAGAACATCACCAACGGTTACAGATCTGGTATCTGGTCTGTTCCCAGTCTTAGATGTTAATATTGCTCTATTATTAAATCTAAGAACAATATTGGGAGATGCTTCAGTCACTTTGACAGCTGATGTAATATTAAATGCCGGAGATGTCATCGGCCTGTTCTATGTTTCAGGTGGATTGACAATCGGGTTAAACATTGGAGGATCAGCGGCATCGGGAACAGTGTGGTCGGTGCATGAATTGACATAATAACCCCTAATGATAATTGGACTGTTAGTATCCCTTCTTAGAAAGAAAGTATAGATCGAGTTGATTCGGATAATTAGTAAAAAGACTTAGATGACTCTTGTAATGTGGAGAGCCATCTTTTTTTTCGTCCGTTGATATCGGTAGGGATTGTGGCACTTTTGTCGGCATATGATTACTCTATTTCATTTTGCCCAATGTAAGTATGGAGATGTGTTGGATATTCATCACGAAAAGGACGATTTGAACGTATATTGTAGAAGTCTTTATTATGTTGAAACAGTTATACCTTGACCTCATTAATCATTGTGTGATTGTAGAATACAGCATCAGCGGGTAGAACAGTCTCAGGGGGTGCGATTATGTTTAGCAACAAAGAAGCGTTTAAACAACTCTTTCAGGAGAATCTTGTCAGTAAATTGGGAAAGCCAATGAAGGAAGCTCATAAAGGGGATATATATACAGTTTTGAGTAGTATGATTCGTGAATATGCAGGTGAAAACTGGGCTGACACAAATCAATATTTTCAATCTAATCAAGAAAAACAAGTCTATTACTTCTCGATGGAGTTTCTCATAGGTCGTCTACTTGGTAACAATTTGCTCAATCTTGGTGCACTCGAGCTTGTTCGAGAGGGTCTTAAGGAATTAGGTTGGGATCTAGAGGAGATTGAAGAAGAAGAGTCTGATGCGGGTCTTGGGAATGGGGGGTTAGGAAGACTTGCAGCCTGCTTCTTGGACTCATTAGCTTCTCAGCGGTATGCAGGACACGGGTGTGGTATTCGGTATAGATATGGACTGTTTGAACAAAAGATTGTTGAAGGTAACCAAGTGGAATTACCTGATTATTGGCTACGCAATGGTAATGAATGGGAAGTGCGTAGACCTGATAAAAAAGTAGAGGTACGCTTCTGGGGGAATGTTGAAATTCGTGAGGAAGAAAAAGAGCTAGTATTTGAAACACATAACTATGAAACAGTCACAGCGATACCTTATGATGTGCCTGTTATTGGATATGGTGGGGAACATGTCAATACTTTGCGGATATGGAGTGCAGAGTCCACAATGGACTATACTCAAATATCTGGCACAAATAATTATTACAAATTCCTCGATTATAATCGTTCTGTTGAATCTATATCTGAATTTCTATATCCTGATGATTCCCAGTACGAAGGAAAGCTTCTTCGACTTAAACAACAATATTTCTTGTGTTCAGCAGGACTGCAAAGTATTTTGCGTACATTTGAAAAGCTTGAACTTAACATAGATCATCTCCCAGAAAAGGTAGCTATTCATATTAATGATACCCATCCTACGCTGGTCATCCCTGAATTAATGAGGATATTAATCGATGTAGTGGGGTTAGGTTGGGCGCAAGCATGGGATATCACTTCCAGAACAGTATCTTATACGAATCATACGACGTTAAGCGAAGCGCTTGAGAAATGGCCCATTTCCATGGTGAAGGAACTACTTCCACGTATTTATATGATTATTGAGGAGATCAATAAGCAGTTTTGTGGCATGCTGATGAAGAAGTATCCAGGACAGCCAGAAATCGTAGCTCAGATGTCGATTATAGATGGTCAGCAATTAAAAATGGCGAATTTAGCTATTGTAGGTAGCTACAGCGTGAATGGTGTGGCTGCTCTTCATACTGATATTTTGAAGAAACGTGAAATGAAGCCTTTTTATAATCTCTATCCACATCGTTTCAATAATAAGACGAATGGCATTACACATCGTCGTTGGATGATGCATGCTAACCCTATGTTGGCAGAACTGATTAGTGAGACCATCAGTACAGGATGGATGAATGATCCACAAGAAATGACAGGGATATTGAAATACAGTGAGGATCGCGGTTTCCAAGATCGAATTCATACGATTAAGCAGCATAATAAATTGAAACTTACATCATATATTCATGAGAAACAAGGGATCGTCGTTGATCCATATTCCATATTTGATATCCAAGTGAAGAGACTCCATGGTTATAAGCGGCAGTTAATGAACGTCCTACACATTATGTACTTGTACACCCAATTGAAACAAACACCTTCTATGGATATCATCCCACGTACTTTTATTTTTGGTGCCAAAGCGGCCCCAAGCTATTCGTTAGCCAAAAGAATTATTAAACTTATTAATGTAGTAGCTGACCAAGTTAATCGAGATAGGGAAGTGAATCAGAAGTTGCAAGTGATCTTCTTAGAGAACTATTCCGTGTCGATAGCTGAGAAGATCATCCCAGCTGCTGATGTTAGCGAACAGATATCGACGGCTAGCAAAGAAGCCTCAGGTACTGGGAATATGAAGTTTATGATGAATGGCGCATTAACATTGGGGACGATGGATGGAGCTAATGTGGAGATGCATGAAATGATAGGCGACGACAATATGTTTCTCTTCGGATTACGATCCGAGCAAGTACTTGATTATTATCAGCACGGTGGATATGCAGTCAAGGATGTATATGATAATGATGCACGCGTGAGTGAAGTCATGGATCAATTAGTGACATCAGGTTATTTTTGTATAAATGAACATGAGTTTGGTGACATATTTGATTCTATTATGAGTACAAAT
The DNA here is from genome assembly GCF_001637225.1 of Paenibacillus antarcticus. Taxonomy (GTDB): domain Bacteria; phylum Bacillota; class Bacilli; order Paenibacillales; family Paenibacillaceae; genus Paenibacillus_AQ; species Paenibacillus_AQ antarcticus. The sequence goes on along the minus strand of NZ_LVJI01000018.1, from coordinate 311,112 downwards.
GACGAGTATTTTGTACTTAAGGATTTTGCAAGTTATATTGAAACACATAAGAAGATCGACATTTCTTATCGTAATTCAAAAGAATGGCAAAGGAAGTCGATAGTGAACATCGCGCATTCAGGTAAGTTCACAAGTGATTATACGATTCGTAAATATGCTTCAGAAATTTGGGGAATACGAAATTGAATTCATAAAAAAATCTATTCTTTAAGGGTTTTAATGAAAATATAAAGATTGAAACAGTGACAGTTAGTATGATAATACTGACTGTTACTTTATGTCGTTTCGTTTCACTAATATTTCCACTCCATAGTAGCTCTAATGCTCAAAGGTGAAATAGCTTTTTTTCAATGAATATACATCAGTATAAGTTGAATTATAGACATCACAAAAAATATAAACATGATTTTCATTTTTTCCTCCCAATTTAAGAAGTTACCTTACTTTGGTTTCCGGTACATTTCTTTTCTTGTTCCTGCGTCACATCAGTTATGTCGGATGAATGTTGATTTCTAAATAAGGGTATCCTTTTCTTGACAATGGAGCTTTCAAATCTTAAAATTGTAAAGCTTATCATTCGTATTTGAATATATACAAGGGAGAACTGAACTGATCGTGGAAACATCCAAAAGTAATATTAAGATGGTTGTAGCGGGTCTGCTGCTAGCCATTTTCATGTCTGCAATCGATAATACGATTGTTGCAACAGCCATGGGTACAATTGTATCTGATCTAGGTGGATTTGATAAATTCGTATGGGTAACGTCTGCATATATGATTACCACAATGGCTGGAATGCCAATTTTTGGTAAGTTGTCAGATATGTATGGACGAAAGAGATTTTTTATCTTTGGGATTGCGGTTTTCCTTCTGGGTTCTATATTATGTGGTTTTGCGCAAAATATCGAACAGTTAAGTATTTATCGTGCCATTCAAGGTATCGGTGGCGGAGCGTTAATGCCGATTGCCTTTACCATTATTTTTGATATCTTCCCTCCAGAGAATCGTGGAAAGATGACGGGACTTCTTGGCGCAGTATTCGGTTCCGCAAGTGTAATAGGTCCATTACTTGGAGCTTATATTACTGAATATGTGGGTTGGGAATGGATTTTCTATATTAATGTTCCGATTGGTATTGTATCCTTCCTGTTGATAACTAGGTCATATCATGAATCGAAGGGGAAAGTTAAGCAAAAAATTGACTGGTGGGGCGCATCAACGCTTGTCGTTGCCGTTATTAGCTTGATGTTCGCTCTAGAAATGGGCGGTAAAGATTACGCTTGGAATTCGTTTCCAATTATTGCATTGTTTACTGTATTTTCGGTATGCTTCATTGCGTTCTTCTTCATTGAACTTAAAGCGGAAGAGCCTATTCTGCCGTTTTGGCTGTTTAAAAGAAGATTATTTGCAGCTTCACAAATATTAGCTTTTCTATATGGCGGAACGTTTATCGTTCTTACCGTATACATTCCTATTTTTGTACAAGCTGTATATGGAGGATCTGCAACCAATGCTGGATTAGTCCTTACTCCGATGATGTTGGGATCCGTAGCAGGTAGCTCCGTAGGTGGTATTTTCTCTACGAAAACCAGTTATCGTAATTTAATGGTGATATCGGTGATTTCGTATTTCGCAGGTATGTTTATGCTTAGTACCCTTACACCCGATACTGCGCGCTCATCTCTAACTCTCTTTATGATCTTGGTAGGGTTTGGTATGGGATTCTCATTCTCGCTATTACCGATTTCTTCTATCCACAATCTCGAGCCTCGTTTCAGAGGAACAGCTAACTCAACGAATCAATTCTTGCGCTCACTTGGGATGACATTGGGAATTACGATATTCGGTACGATCCAAGGTAATCTCTTTACAAGTAAGCTTGCAGAGAATTTCAAGGGTATGGAAGGGGGTTCAGTGAATTTGGCGAACTTACCAGATCCTCGAGAAATTTTTGATGCGGAAGTGAGAACGACAATTCCTTCACAAGTTCTTGATAAAATTGTTGATGCGATGTCGTCATCCATATCACATATATTCCTCTTTTCATTGATTCCGATAGGTATCGCTGTAGTTGCCGTGTTTTTCATGGGAAAAGCACGGATTACGCTGAATAAACCTTTAACTGAAAAAGAATAGTGTAATTTCTTTAGTAAGTCCTTTACCCCTATCAATTATGATGGGGGTTTTTATGTTTCATTCATAATATTGAAAAAAGTAATGTGCATTCTTCGTTGTTATGTGTAAAGTAAAGAATGAAAGTAGGGCCTTTATTTTAAATAGAGTGTGGGGGATAACTTAAGATGTCTGTACATAGAGAGAGAGTCTCGACAATTTCGTTCATCGCTATGCTAATGATTTTTGTTGGGACAGTGGTATCGGTTCAACTAACAACGGTCTATATAAGTCTGGGCTGGGTACTTGCTCTATATATGATTTATTTATTTAGACCTATATATCGCGATATTCGCTACGTTTCTTTGGTAAGTATGTTATATGTATTGGGCTATTGGTTATGCGTATATTTGAGTTTTTTTATAAAGGAATACATGAACTTACTAGATTTTCCGAGAGAATTTATCATTGCATGGTCTCGATTGAGTCTGATCGGATTTATTATTCCATTCTTTGTGTTTGGGATAATTAACAAGTCAACAACGGATTATTTGAAGAAGGGGAGCTTCACAGAGACGATCTATTTTCCTTTGATATGGAAGGGAGTGAAGGATCCAATATGGAGATTTCTACTGATTGCATCATGTGTAGTTATCTTTTCATTTAGTTTTGTCATTGATTATAGTCCGAAATATTTATATTCACTATTGTGGTTTGGATTGCTGTTTGCTTTGATCAATTCCGTCTTGGAGGAAATAGTATGGCGTGGGCTTATACTAAGTCGATTCGTCGATGTGTTAGGTGAAAAGTTGGGGTTAATTATAGTCAGTATCGGATTTGGAATGTACCATTATTCCATCGGGTTTCCTTGGATCGTATGTGCTTTGTTCTCTATATTTGGCATGTTATTAGGTGGGATTACCATCCGATCCAAGGGACTGCTTCCTGTTATGATTCTTCATTTCATTATGAACATACTGTTTGTATTAAGTGGCTTAATCTTCTGAATCTAATTTCAACCGTCTATATGTGGTATACAATCATGAAGGACAGTTCGTTATCGGAGCGCTAGTCTACACCAATCTGTGTGGACTTTTTCAGGCTTTCGATAAAGAGTTGTTTTTTTCGTCTATTAAGAATTTAAATGAAGACAGGGCGCATATAATCTTTGTGAAAGCGTTATCAATATAAGAAGAGGGGTGAGACTGGTCTATGAGAACATATCATAAAAAAAGAATGGTGCCTATCGTCATAATGTTACTTTTGTTCACGATGATGATGAGTGCATGCAGTGGAAATTCGAATAATGAAGCAGTACCGACAAAGGAACCTGCGAAGGTGGAAACGGAGCCGAAAGCTACGGAACCTGCAGTAACGGAACCCGTGACGAGTGAAGGAACTTTTCTGGAGCAAGCTTTAGCTGGGAAGTTCAAGGGTACCAAAGTATCGATGTTCGGTCCATTTGTTGATGCAGACGAGCAGAAATTTAGTGCAAGTATTAAGGATTTTGAAGATAAAACAGGAATAGATATTCAGTATGAAGGTTCCAAAGAATTTGAAGCTACGATCTCAATTCGTGTAGACGGAGGGAATGCTCCAGATATTGCAGATTTCCCACAACCAGGACTACTGAGTACTTTTGTTAAACAGGGCAAGGTTATCGACGTGTCATCGTTTATCGATAAAGCCTACTTAGAGAAGAACTATAATAAGAGCTGGCTTGATATGGCTAACATAGATGGAGCAAATGGTAAGATCATGGCAGGTGTATGGACACGTTCGAGTGTTAAGAGTCTCGTATGGTACCCGAAGAAGCAGTTTGAGGAAGCAGGTTACAAAGTTCCACAAACATGGGATGAAATGATGGCCTTAACGAAACAGATTGCTGATGATGGGGACCCCGCTTGGTCCATTGGAATTGAAAGTGGAGCGGCAACGGGGTGGCCGGTTACTGACTGGATCGAAGATATTATGCTTCGTACCACAACACCAGAGAATTATGATAAATGGGTAAAAGGAGAGCTTCCATTTGATTCACCGGAAGTGAAGAATGCTTTTAAGATCATGTCAGACATTTGGTTTAATGAAGATTATGTCTACGGTGGAGTGAAATCGATCGTGACGACTGCATTTAGTGATGCGCTAAATCCACTAGCACAGAATCCAGCGAAGGCATGGTTACATCGTCAAGCAAGTTTCATTACAAGTAACCTTACAAGTGCAACAAAAGTAGGCGAAGATATCGATTTCTTCTATCTTCCACCGATTGATCCTCAATACGGAAAACCATTATTAGTCGCTGGAGATATATACTCCATGTTTAATGATCGTCCAGAAGTTCGTGCGGTTATGGAATTCTTTACGACAGGTGAATCCATTAAGACATGGGTCCAATCGGGTGGTGTCATTGCTCCAATGAATGATGCTGACCTCAGTTGGTATTCGAACGATGTTGATCGTCGTATGGCAGAACTGGTTCAGTCAGCAAGCACACTTCGATTCGATGGATCGGATCTTATGGTAGGCTCCGTGGGTGCAGGTACGTTCTGGAAAGGATCAACGGATTATATAAGTGGTACAGTGGATTTGGAAGGTGCTTTGAAGGAGATTCAGGCTGGATTCCCTAAATAATATGTTCTTATCACTACTTACTGTGATTTTGTTGGAACAGTGAAGACGGAGGAGGGAGGGGGTAACTCCTTACTCCTTCGTTTTGTATCCAAATGGTTCTCCCCACAGGATAAATGTAAGAAGGAGGGAAATGGATGGGAACTTGGATCTCTAGACACAAATGGCTATGGCTAACATTCATAACAATACTTGTGCCTACAATGAACTTACTTATCCATTGGCGTATTTTTATTTTTCTTCGGGACGGAGATTTAACGCCTATATTGTATGCGGTTCTGGCCATCATCTGGGGAGTAGTAGGAGTATATACCATTTACTTATCTCTGAATTGGGTCGTTGAGCAGTATTCAGTGAAATGGAGGCAAAGAATTCAGCCTCTCATATTTGTGGGACCTGCGCTTATTCTGCTTGGATGGTTACTACTATATCCTACGTTAAGAACGCTGATATTAAGTTTTATGGATGAGAGTTCAGTAGATTTTGTGGGATTCAGTAACTACGCAGCTATCATTACGAATCGATTGTTGTTATCTGCTCTTCGTAACAATCTACTATGGGTTGTATTGGGGACATTCTCCTGTGTTTCTATGGGTCTAATTATTGCAGTTCTAGCCGATCGAAGTAGTTTCGAGAAGCTTGCGAAATCTATCATTTTCATGCCTATGGCAATTTCTATGGTTGCTTCGGGTGTGATTTGGAAGTTCGTGTATTACTACAAACCGGGTGATGAACAGATTGGTCTACTAAATGCAATCGTTGTCGCATTAGGCGGTGAGGCACAAGCTTGGGCATCGTTCTCACAGCCGTGGAATAATCTATTCCTTATCGTTATTCTAGTCTGGATGCAGACGGGATTTGCAATGGTATTGCTATCCGCTGGAATTAAAGGCATTCCAGAAGAATCTCTTGAAGCGGCCCGAGTGGATGGAGCTAGCGAGATTAGGATATTTTTCAAAATAATGATTCCTTACTTGAAAGGTACTATTCTATCCGTAACGACGACAATAATTGTATTTACTCTCAAAATATTTGATGTCGTCATGGTCATGACGGGTGGGCAATATGATACGGATGTGGTGGCTACACAATTCTATAGACAATTCTTCATGTACCGCAACAATGGATACGGCTCAACGCTCGCCATCGTTCTACTCATTGCAATTATTCCTGTGTTAATCTTTAATCTCCGTCAAATCCGCAAACAAGGAGGAGGATTCTCATGAAACGGCGACAGAAGAAAAAGGGTTCCAAGTGGCTAGTAAATGGCATCCTCGGGTTCATCTGTTTGATCTGGATCATTCCAACCGCAGGACTATTTGTGTCTTCGTTCAGACCAGCTGCAGATATTCTGGAAACAGGATGGTGGACGGTGTTCCCACATAAGGGCTGGGAGACTGAGGAACAGATGACTCTTCCAAAGGATACAGATTTGAAGGAACCCATTGAAGTATCAGGTGTGAATTATTCAGATGAACAACTAAAGCAAGGTGTAACGACAACGGAAGGTCAGAAGTTAGTGTGGCAAAATCGACGAGGACGAATTATCGATGTTCAAGAGAAACAGTGGAAGACTAACGCTGTGTTTACACTAGATAATTATAAGAATGTTCTCGGAGGTAAGAATTATGAGATCACACAATCCGATGGCAGTATAAAAATAGAGAAAGGAAGTAATCTCACTAGAGCCTTCGTAAATACGTTGACCGTCGCTATACCAGCAACGATCATTCCGGTCTTAATTGCGGCTTTTGCCGCCTATGCGTTTGCCTGGATGAAGTTTGCTGGCCGTAAGACGATCTTTGTTATCGTTGTTGCACTTTTGGTTGTCCCACTACAAGTTGCTCTGATTCCTGTACTACAGAATTTCACAGCACTTGGTCTCAATGGTACTTACTTAGGGATCTGGATTGCTCATACTGGCTTTGGTTTACCACTGAGCACATATTTTTTATACAGTTATATAAGTCAGCTTCCACGCGATTTATTCGAATCTGCTTTTATGGATGGCGCTTCTAATTTTACGATATTCACCAAGTTAATCTTACCATTATCAGTTCCTTCTATAGCATCGATTGGAATCTTTCAATTTCTATGGGTATGGAACGACTATTTAGTATCTCTTGTCTTTATTGGTAGTCAACCTAATGTACAAGTATTGTCCATGCGGATTGCAGAAATGGTAGGATCTTATGGGAATGACTGGCATCTCCTTACTGCCGCCTCATTCGTATCTATGATTATGCCATTAGCAGTATTTTTTGCTCTACAAAAGTATTTCGTACGCGGATTGATGGGTGGTTCTGTGAAGGGGTAATGTGTAACGGAGTAGAAATTTGAACTCTATTGAGCGAGATGATAAAAGAAGAAATCCAGTCTAATACTGTGATCAATTCCTCCCAATTTCTTCAATTTGGGGGGCTTAGCCATCTAAGGCCCGGGTTCTATTTATATGTAATGGTTGATATCTATAATTGAAGCAAAGGTTATACATAAAGGAGTGTGAAACGGTGGGATTTACTAACGGGTCTACTCCGTTTGATCGTTACGAGTTGTCAGATCAATTTTACTTGCAGAAGGCTGACAAGAAAGAGTGGAATTTGTTTTTCTCAGTATATTATAACGCAGAATATATAAGTTTTTTCAAGGAGATGGCACTTCACGTTCTGAGAAATATTGATCCATTCTGGATTTGTAAAGGAAGGATGAAGATCGGTGGCGTGGTGATCTCCGCGAACCAAATGTGCCTTCTATATTTCATTCCACCATTTCATGAACAAGGTACGATTGTCCATTTACTTAAGAATGTTTTGCTGAAATGGTCTGATACAACGTTACCAATTCATGTATATGAAGTACTGCAAGATCAAGTGGATTTATTTGCAAGGGCGGGCTTCTGGCCAGATGAGCAACGATTTCGTTGGATGCAGCGACCAACAGAAACGTTAGAGTGTGAGTGGGATAGGGCGTTGACTGTTGTCCAATCTTTAGCTCAAGATGAACCTAGTACACGTACTTTGACGAAGGATAAGGAAATCGGCCACCTTTTCTATAGGTGTTACTCAGATAGCATACGTGGTATGAATAATCCACCTAAGTCTATTAGTCAATATATATCGGAAACCCAGTCTATGATGAAGGAAGCTAGTACAGATCTACTTAGAGCCTCAACGTTAGTCTATGATAAAAGGAACAATGCACTTATTGGTGCTTGTTTGGTGTCCATGCATCAAGATCTTCCGAGCATTCAGCAACTCGGTGTTCTTCCGACTTATAGGGGACGGGGGATGGGTTCTAACATGATAAAGAGATCGTTAACGGTATTGAAAGATCTATATCCATATTTAAGGGTCCACGTTATGCAAGGGAATCCAGTGGAATCTGTGTATTATAATTTAGGGTTTGTGCCAGGTCTGATTGTAATCAGCAGGATGCTTGTTCCAGTTAAGTAGACAAACATTTAAATGAACGCCGTCGAATAGAGGTTGGGGCCGGATAGGGTGTCATGATTGTAATATAAAAGTGGTCAAGAATTAAATTCTCCCCTCCCTTTGCTATATGAAGTGAAATTTCTTAAAATGAGTATTAGAGGTGAGGACTTGAACTTAAATACGAAATTAATATTAGTCGAAGGGCTTCCAGGTTCAGGGAAATCAACGGGTGCACAGATGGTGTATGACATTCTTAAAGAACAAGGTAAGGATGTACAATTAGTGTTAGAGGGAGATGTGGATCATCCAGCTGACTATGAAGGTGTTGCGATCTTCACGCCACAGGAATGGGAGGCATTGTGTGGTCAACATGAGAGTCATCAAATGCTGATCAATCGAACGGCATTCTATGAAGGGGGTAATTATTTCTTATCCTATCGCAAGATGCAACAGGATGATCAATCTCGACTACCCGATACGCTATATGACGATATTTTCAAACAAGACATTTATGAAATATCTTTTGAACGGAATATGGAACTTATTGCGGCTAAATGGAAGAGGTTCGCAGAGGCAGCGACAGTTCAAAAGAAGATATATGTATTTGAATGTTGTTTCATCCAGAACCCTGTTACGATGAGCATGGTCAAATGGTCAAACATAACCGTAATGAAGCGGAATCGATTCATTATGTTCGGCAATTGGAGGATGCTATCGGTTCGCTGAATCCGATGTTAATTTATTTGGACCAGAAGGAATACGATATCACTTTCAATAAAGCAGTGGAAGAACGACCAAAGGAATGGTCTAGTGGATTCGTGGATTATTATACGCTCCAAGGATACGGACAAGCTCGTGGTTATTCTGGAATGGACGGGACGCTACAAGTACTTCATGCTAGAAAACAGTTGGAACAGAGAATTATGAATGAGCTATCTCTTCCACGGACAATGATAGATAACTCACATTATGATCGTGAACAACTGAGACAAGAGCTTCTTCAAACTCTATTAGGACATTGAGTGTTTCTTATGAACACGCTACAAAGGAGAATACAAAGTGATATATGTTGCATTAGTGGTTGCCATCATTATGCTGGGTGCAGCTGGAGTGTTAGCATGGAAGAATTCGCAGATTATTGCAGGGAAACGAACAAGTAATGGACCTGATGCTACATCATTACAATATACGGTTCATATGACTAACCAATGGCAAGAACAGGATGCAGTAACACTTGTTGCATTGTTTCACACCTCATATGTTGTTGGGGAACAACATATGAATGCCTATCTTTGTCGGGTAACAGGCAAGCGTGGTGAACTCAAACTTTATGAGGCTGAGAATGTACTGCTTCATAACATTAGAAATGCTAAACAAAAAGGAACGTTATTGTCTGGGGTAGCTATGCATGAATTAGTGGTTCATGAGGAAGAAAAAGAAGTGCTAAATCGTTTAGAAAAGGTGTTAACGAAGTCTGAAAATGGTTAAATGCGATAATTCATCCTTTCCTTTTCCCATTAGTGTGTTATGGTAGAAAAAATGGGCTGATGAAGGGAGATTGAATCATGCATATTCAGAGTTATGAAGTTCCATCTGATTTCTTAGATCGCGCTGAACCGTTGTTAATGGAGAATGAAGTGCTTAATAATCTTCCACTGGGTATTGCATACCGATTAGTCCAATCAATTAAGCATACGGCTAAAGATGCTTATCACGAGGGTCCCTTACCATTTATGGTAGTCTTAAGCGATGGAGAGCAAGATATACTTGTTCTACTTAAGACAACTGCTCATCTCATTGTTTATATTAGCGACAAGGTGCAAAGCCATGACGTGCGATCTAATGCTATCTCTGTAGCAATTGATTATATCCTTCATCAAGAAGTCATTCCAGTTCCCAGTATTATTGCATTTCATGAGACAGCTCATTTATTTGCAGAAAAGTGGAATGAAGTTACTGGGCAATCCTATGGGGTTCAGATGGACCAACGGATTTATGCCTGCACAAAAGTACAAGATGTGAAGTTGAGTCCAGGGATCTTTAGAGCATCCGAATTACGAGATATTCCGATGTTAGCTGAGTGGATTTATGATTTTGCTAAGGAAGCTTCAGAAGAAATAACTCATAAACAGGCGTTTGAGATGGCCCAACGTGGGACGGAACAATGTGCTATCTATCTATGGGATGATGGTGAACCTGTATCCATGGCTCAGCAGACGAGACCCACATTACACGGCGCTGTCGTCAATATGGTATATACACCATTCGAACACCGAAATAAAGGATATGCTAGTTCGTGTGTGTCTACACTAACGCGAAATATGTTACGTGGTCCCTATGAATTTGCTAGTTTATATACGGATATGAGTAATCCTATCTCTAACCATATCTACATGAAGGTAGGTTATGAACCTAGATCTGATTCTGTCGTCCTCGTCTTTAATTCTTAATGTCATAATATAATGATGGCTGAGCATATACGACCCATTCCAATAACGATGTATTTATCATCCTATGGAATGGGATCTGATAAGTTCAGCCTTTTGTATAAATGAAACTTTATTTTTCTCTGGGAGTGTGAATCTTATGAACATGAAGAGAATCGCAGCAGAATATGCTGTGCAATACATTGAAGATGGTATGAAAGTGGGATTAGGGACAGGTTCTACCGCCTATTGGGCGATCCAAAAGATTGGGGAACGTATAAAGGAAGGTTTATCGATACAGGCAGTAGCGACCTCTAAAGCATCGGAGAGACAGGCGATGGAACTAGGGATACCTATTATTCCTTTTCACGAAATAGATGGTCTGGATCTTACGATTGACGGAGCAGATGAAGTTGATCTAGATTTGCACTTGATAAAAGGTGGAGGCGGGGCGCTTCTCAGAGAGAAGATTGTAGCCCATCATAGCAAAAGATTGATTATCGTTGCGGATGAGCGTAAGTTGGTCCATACGTTAGGACAATTCCCGCTTCCCGTTGAAGTTGTTCCATTTGCTGTGGAGTGGACACTTAACGCACTACAAAGACTCGGTTGTCGAACCCAGTTGCGTACAGATGAAGAACAGCTATTTATCACTGACAATGGGAATTACATCGTGGATTGCAACTTCGGAACGATTTCGGCCCCACTTAAACTTCACAATGAAATTCTCAATATTCCCGGTGTGGTAGATAATGGTTTGTTTATTGGACGAGCTGATTTAGCGGTGATTGCTCATTATGACGGCATCGTGGAAGTCTTGAAACGTAAGTAAGGGGTTGAACAAGTGTCAAGTGTGACTATTAGAAAGGAAAGGCGCCAATATATTCTTGGAGTTCTGATTATTGTATATAGTGCATGCCTATTGTATTGGATGTTTATTGGTTTTGGTCGTACAAGACACGCTAACGGACCTCTTGTGTATAACGTCATTCCATTCGAAACCATAGGGATCTTTATTCGAAGTATCCATCAGGCATCTAACGTAGCGTGGATCATTAATTTATTCGGAAATATCGGAGTTTTTATTCCATTTGGATTAATACTTCCAATTCTTTTTAAAAGGTTGAGATCTTATTGGCGATTGATGGTTTATTTCTTCCTTATCGTAACGGTATTAGAGTTATCTCAGATGTTGCTACGAGCGGGCAGTTGTGATATTGATGACGTAATTCTCAATGTCACTGGCGTGTGCATAGGATACGGAATACTTCGACTATTGTTCAAACGGTACATATCTTATGAGTAGATGTGGAATATTACCTCTAACTTGGTAATTAACCATGAAATCTTGTATAGAGGTGACTGGTCTCCGATGAAACGTCGAATTTTTCTTATTTTGGGTTGTCTTTTATTCATTTGTGAAATCGTTCAACCCTTAGCAACAGCAGAGGCTAACCCCGATCAACGAGCGTACCACTTCGGTTTCAAGAAAAGTAAAAATGGTCAACTTCCGTCAATCAATGAGGAAGGGTTCAAAAGCATTCTTGAAAAGCATGGAGCCATCTTTCTTGGGGATACGAATCAAAAAGAGATCTATTTGACCTTTGATAATGGGTATGAGAATGGTTATACAGTGAAAATTCTAGATATTTTAAAAGAAAAAAAAGTGCCTTCCATTTTTTTTGTAACAGGACACTATGTGAAGGATAAGCCAGAATTGGTTCAAAGAATGGTCTCCGAGGGCCATATTGTTGGGAATCATTCGTGGAGCCATCCTGATGTGACTCAGATTTCTAACGACCAATTGAAGAGTGAATTGCTGAAAGTGAAGACGGCTGTAGCCGATATAACTAGTCAAAAGGAAATGACTTATCTTCGCGCTCCACGAGGTATTTTTAATGAATCCATGCTTGCGGCTAGCCGTACTGAGGGATATACGAATGTATTCTGGTCTGCTGCTTATAAAGATTGGGATCCAGCAACCCAAAAGGGTTCACAGTATGCTTACACGCAAGTCATGAATCAACTTCATCCAGGTGCGGTTATATTGCTGCATTCAGTTTCCAAAGACAATACAGAGGCTATGACACGGATCATAGATGATGCTAGAAAACAGGGATATGAATTCAAGAGTCTGAATCAAATGCAGAAAAAGACATATTAAGTTTGACAATAGGCCTCCGAATGCATTATCTTTAATTAAAGATAATGCATTCGGAGGTTTTGTTAATGGAAGAAAATAAGGGAAACTTAAAGAATAATGATGAGCTATCGCTTGATTTATTTATTGTGTTGGCACGTGCCTATAATTCAGTTATGTCTCACTCTATTCGTAGTGTCCAGAGTTTTGGGTTGAATTCAACAGAATTTGGAGTATTAGATTTGTTATATCATAAGGGTCCTCAACCTCTACAGAAAATTGGAGAGAAAGTCCTTATTTCAAGTGGGAATATTACGTACGTCGTGGATAAGCTTCAGAATAAAAATCTGCTCGTTAGAATTGCTTCTCCAGACGATCGAAGAGTCATATTTGCTGATCTTACAGTTGAAGGACGTACTTTTATTGAAGAGGTCTTTCCTCAACATCAGAATACAATCGTACATTCTGTTGGAGGATTAGATGTGGAAGAGAAGAAACAAGCGATTGAACTGTTGAAGAAGTTAGGGCTTTCAGCCCAATAGATTAATGGTTCATTGTCAATTTTATTTGCATAACGAAGGCAGTTCCTGTATCGTTTTCGTTGAGGGAATTTCTCATCATAAATAGCATGAATAAATGATATATAGGAAGTGAATAACAATGAATGGTCAACTACGATCAACGATATCTTCAGGAATTGAAGTGGATATCGTACTTAAGCAAGATCAACCTACGGGGAAGTTAACTCGTGGTATCGTCAAGGATATCCTTACCAACTCACCGAAACATCCTCATGGGATTAAAGTTCGTTTAACCAGTGGTCAGGTTGGACGTGTACAACATATTATTCAGAAATAAGCTCCTTATGGAGTGATGAATAACTAAATAGTGAATACATAAAGGCAGCTTAGAACTTGATTAACTACAAGTCCTAAGGCTGCCTTTATTGTTCACCTATGGGATGGATTTATTATATCATCCCGAATCGTTCCAGATGACTCCACAATTGCTCTTGAATTAATATATCTCGTTGCTTAGGACCGATAAGGTCAAAATGAGGAAACATCGTGCGATGATGAATATATTTAGGTGGCAATTCGTTTGCGATACACCATTTAGACAGGCGTTCTAGATCTGCACAGCCTACCTTGGTAACGGTGTTGATATTAGGAAATCGGGGATCGACCCAGTAATGAGTGAGGTAAGCAATTTCTCCTCGATTTACGGCTGCTTTCCATTGCGATAATTCTTCTCGGTTAATTCCAAAAGCCATAGCTGCTATTCATCCCTATCTATAAAGGTTGAACTAAATTTTGCGTTCACAAGTTCAATCATTTCTAAAGTGAATCATGAATATGAGGGTTCGTCTCTATCTAGTTATTAGTATTCATTATACATGAATAGGCAAAGTCTTCACTATTACCAACAAGCAGATGGAAATCTTAAAGGGGAGCATCATATATGAATTATTTGCGTGTTAATTCAGTCGTATGTCGTATAGGGTGAATCGAAGTTGATATTCTCCATCAAACCCTTTAAAGTAACGTAGTAGAGTTATTAACTTGAACAAAATTGCTGGAGGTATACATATACATGTTAGTTAACGTAAAATCATATATTCGTAAACCGGAAGTGACAGAGCTATTGTCCTACGCTGTTTTTCCAGATGATAAATCTTTGGATGCGGCTATTAAGCATTATGAGGAGACAGAGTCTTTGAAGCTATACGGCTTTGAGGATGAGAAGTTATTGGTAGGCTTAATTGGTTTTGAGATTGACGCAGAGAGAGTTCTTACGGTTAATCATTTGGCTATTTTGCCGGAGAATCGACTTAAGGGATACGGAAGGGGAATATTCTTTGAGTTGCTTGAAGCGCAAAAGCCATCTCGAATAATCACGGAGACGGATGAAGATGCGGTAGACTTTTATCGTAATATTGGATTCGTTGTTATCAGTCTGGGTGAAATCTATCCAGGAGTTGAACGATTCCAATGTATATATGAAGTAGAGGACGAAGAAGAATAGAATAACTTTATTGTATATGACAAAGGGCCTGATGGAGATCTTCCATCAGGTCTTTCTTATTGGTATGGTGCATTCACACGGAAGTGGATATTTATAACAATCATATGGATAAGTTACAATTCACCTTAAAGTAGCAGTGTTAAGGAGGATATTCGTATGCGTGAACTTAGTAATATGCATGTTGGGAGCAGAAGATCGTTTACAGTGGAATTTACAAACGAAGTTTTTACCATTGCACCAGATTTATATGTTGGATTGATTCACGCTCCGTATGTTACAAACCTAGATAAAGACACCGCGGTTCATGCGTTACTTAGGCATATGGAACAAGAAATATTGAACTCTGAGGTACGAAGGGATTCAATCAGTGAGTTACCAACAATCGCAGCTTGGCGAAAGGTTTATAGTCAGTTTGGTATCAAACCGTCAAGGTATCCTTGCGCAGCAGAATCTCTCATAAGACGCGTGATCGAACGAGGTTCATTACCTCGGGTAAATACGTTAGTGAATTTATGTAATGCCATTTCTTTGAAAGTATGTACACCTATTGCTGCATGTGATATCTCTGACGTACAAGAATTGGTCATTCGAAGCGCGGAGGGGAATGAACGGTTTTTGCCGATTGGGAAGGTAAATGAATATGAATTTCCTGTGCCGGGTGAAATTATCTATGTGGACAAATCAGAACGAGCTCACTCTCGACGTTGGAATTGGAGACAGAGTGATACGATTAAAGTCACATCAGAATCTTCACAGGTACTGTTTACCATTGAAGCCGTTCATAAAGAAGCTAAAGTACTAGTAGAGGCTACAACATACCTTCTGAATGAGTTACTACAGCCGTTTAGCGATGCGGGATCATGTAAATTAGCCTTTATTCATCGAGAGTACCCCGTGCATACCTTTAACTCGGGGGGGGGAGTTATTAATCATGGCTAATAACGTGGAACAACTGAAGAGAGGATTTCTTGATTCCGTTCCTATCGTCATAGGGTATATCCCAGCATCTTTCACATTTGGACTTGTTGGTAAGACTCTTTCCTTAGGGAATTGGGAAGTGTTTCTGTTATCTGCGTTAGTGTACGCCGGGGCGAGTCAGTTCATAGGTGCTAAATTGTTGGCGGCGGGAACCGCAGCACCGATCATTCTACTCCTTACTTTGATTATTAATTTAAGGTATTTTTTTATAAGCATATCATTTTCTCGAAGGCTGAATCGTGACACTAGGCCTATATTTAAAGGACTCATTGGATTCGGGTTAACAGAAGAGGTATATGCGGTAAGTATGATGTCTGAAAAGAATCGTAGGCAAGTTGGAAAGCAATCTATTCCCTACTTACTAGGGTTAGTGTTCCCGCCTTATGCAGTAACATTAATAGCAACGTATGCTGGAATATTGCTTGCGGGTTATATTCCAATTAGCATCCTGCCAGCACTTAATACTTCGTTATATGTCTTGCTGATTGCACTGATTATTCCTCAATTACGGGGAAGTAACCGAAACATAGCTATCAGTATCTCATCAGCGGTCTCTTCGTGGCTTTTAGATCCATATTTAGGAACATCTACGGTGTTGGTAGCCATGATAATCGGTGCATTCGTTGGTAACTTGATACCTACACAAGAGGAGAAGACCGGGAGTGATGTCATATGACGCTATTATTGATCCTGGGAATGGGTATTATCACCTTCCTATTTCGATTTACGCCTCTACTGATTAGGAAAAAGTCAGAGCCAAGACAGAAAGAAAGCAGGTTGCTGGATAATCTCCCCTTGGCTGTACTTAGTGCATTAATCATTCCTGGCATATTTCAGGTGGATGCTGAGACACCAAGGGTAGGGTTTGTAGCGGGTATAGTAGCTGTAGTAATGTTACTTGTAAAGAAAGTGCCTTTGTATGGGGTGATTGTTATCTCTGTTCTAGCGGCTGTTATCGTCAAATTAATTTACTTATTTTAGAATAAAATGTAAAATAAATCTTATGAAGCGATTGAAATGTTAGGGGGAATGTTCAATGAATCAGGAGAAACTTACTATACAACGTGAAGAAATAGATCGTATTGATCGACAAATAGTGGCACTGCTTGCTGAAAGAACTCAAGTCGTAAAGAATATCATGGTCTTGAAAAAAATGAAGATTCCGTACGCTCCATTGATCGAGTCCAACAGGTACTGGATAAGGTGGCAAAACTTGCGGAGGAGAATGGTCTAGAACCACAGATTGCAGTATCAACTTACGAGACACTAATTACTGTCCTAACGGATATGCAGCTAGAGTATCTACATCATCGACAACAATTAGATGATTCTGTAGTGTGAGATTGGAATTATAAACAAGCCTCCGGTTACTCAGAAATCGGAGGCTTTCATCACGCTAAATACGGAAATAGTATGGATGTGAAAGGATGAAATTCGATTGACACACGAGCTGCTAATCAGAATAGATAAAAAGCTTGCTACATCCTTCACAAGGCAAATTTACGAGCAAATTCTACAATCCATTACCAGTGGGTGCTTACGAATCGGTGATCCAATACCATCGACAAGGCTAATGGCAGAGAAAATTCAAGTTTCCCGGAGTGTTATTCTTCAAGCTTATGAACAGCTTCAAGCCGAGGGATACTTGGAGATGAGAAGGGGTGCTGGGACATTTATTGCTGCTAACGCAGCAGTAATAGACACTGACCTATTTTATAGTGAAGCAAATATAGACAATGAATTGATGGTAAATGTTCCGAATTTTAAATCGGTTGAAAATAATCCGTTATCTAGAAATGTGAATAGCCACGCTACAATTCTCTATGATTTCCGGCATGGTATTCCAGCCTGGGATACATTTCCGATGGATCGTTGGCAGCGTGCGTTGACTGAAGCATGTCGGAGGGCAACGCCAGAGATGCTTACTTATGGGTCAGCAGAAGGATCACTAGCACTAAGGGAAGAGATTGCACGCTTGGTGCGTTCTACAAGGTCTATTCCCGCTTCAGCTGAACAGATTGTCATTACATCGGGGGCTACTCAAGCATTAGACATCCTTGCCCGGTTATGTCTAAAGGATGGCGAGCAAGTCATTGTAGAGAATCCTACGCATAATGTTTTACGTGAAATCTTCAGATTCTCAGGCGGCGAAGTAATCCCTGTCCGCGTAGACGAAGACGGAATATGTGTTCATGAGATTAATCAGAGTATAGCAATTCATAGTAAAGAGGCTGATAGCCACCCGAAACTTATCTATGTTACACCATCCCATCAGTTTCCAGTGGGTGTGACGATGTCATTTAACCGGAGAATAGAACTCTTAGATTGGGCAAGAAGGACAGGGGCATTCATTATTGAAGATGACTACGATAGTGAGTACCGATATGTGGGCCCCAAAGTATCTGCGCTAGCAGGGCTTGATTCAAGTGGTAGGGTTATATATGTAGGAAGCTTCAGTAAAATCCTATTTCCTGCATTACGTATTGGCTATGCCATACTTCCCTACGTCTTACTCAAGCCATTTCTAGCGATCAAATGGATTACTGATCGAATGAGCCCAACGTTGGAACAAGAAGCACTTGCGGATTTTATACAATCAGGACAATATGCCAAACATGTGAGTTACATGAGTAAATTATATGCCTCTCGCAGGGCTTGTTTAGTGAATGCATTAGATCAAGAATTTGGGGATCGGGTTCACTATTTCGGAGATGAGGCAGGTCTACACCTGTTAATTGAGCTGGATACCTCGGTTAACGAAGAGTTAATTGCCAAGAAGGCAATGCAATATGGAACCCAAATATATCCGGCATCGGATTATTACATAGATTCACAACCGAGCAAAGCTACTTTTCTATTAGGATATGCTAATTTGTCCAAGAGTCAAATCAGAGCGGGGATTAAGCTGGTAGCTCGTGCTGAACAGGAATGTAAGGAGTAACGATTATTATTAGCAGCTAAAGGGGTGATGTGGTGAAGGATTTACGCAAAATGATGAATGATTTAACGGAAATTGAAGCGAAATCTATATTATATTATTTCTTTCTTAATATAGAGCGGTTAGACAATGGAGAATATTCAAAGGAACAGTTCGTTCATGACACAACGAAGGAGTATAAGGGATTAATTGAGGGATATACGACAAAAACAAATGCCGATTTCGGTGATCAATTAAGCCACGTCCATGTTATGTTTGGCGATTCTTCAGCGGGCGGGCTAAAATTTGCACTTAAGCAAATGGGATTACGATTACTGCATCATGTGATAGTTCTACGGGATAATTACGCCGTGGGTCCAATGCAACAGTTGAACACACCAGAGGGGCGTAAATATAGACGAGAATGGTTTCGAGAACGTATGCATCTGGATGATGACTATGACAATTTCATGTACGAGGAAGAGTTTTTTAACAAAGTTGTAACGGAACTAAAGAGAATACCAGAGCATATCCCCATCACGATATGGACAGGAAATAATGCACTAGAACAAATTGGTTTACGTTATACATTGTATCTCTTTCGTAACAAATCGAACCCGATCTATGTGATTAATACGGAGGTGGATAATCATACATTGTTTGATACACCTGAACTCACAACTTATTATAGACATACGGGAGAAATTAACCCTGAGAAGCTCGGCCAGATTATGCAACATAATGAAAGTGTAGCTGCAATAACAAGAACGCAAAGAGAGGCATTTGAGCAGGAATGGTCAAATGTCTCTGGGAATTCCTCTGACCTTCGGATCTGGGAACAGGAAGAAATAACTCATGTTAATGAAGATTACTATGACCAGTACATCATAGAAACAGTGAGTAAGCTTCATAACAACTTCGGGAATTACGAGTTCATTAAATCAGCAAGAGTGATTGGAGAGGTCATCGGTAATCTAGAACAATTCTTGACGGATTCATTCTTTGAGCATCGGCTTCGGCAGCTTATCTATAGCGGAATACTTGAAATTAAGGGAGTTCCTAAAGCGATGAGATATTATAGTGTGCGATTAAAGATTTGAATGGAGAGGGATAGACTATGACGGATATAATGATAAAAAATAGTTTCGGGAAATCCTTTTTGTGGGCAAGTTTATGGAGAAAGAAATGACCAATATAGGAGGAGATTTTTAATGAATAATTTTGGTGGACCGCCAGGACCAGGATTTTTTGGATTTATTAGCGAATTGCCTTTGTTTTTTATATTATTTGGAGGGCTATTAATAACCTTAGTAGTAGGGGCATTCACTTATGCAATTATTAAAGGATTAAAGACTTGGAGTTCAAATAATGCTGCTGAGATTCTGAAACAGAGATGTAAGGTAGTTGATAAGAGAACGGAAGTCTCGGGAGGATCGGGCGATTCGAGTGCGAGTACGAATTACTTTATTACTTTTGAATTTGAAGATAGCTCACGAAAAGAAATGCATGTCAGAGGTAACCATTACGGTCTAACGACGGTTGGAGATCAAGGTGAACTTTCCTATCAAGGAACTAGATTTAAAGAATTTATAAGACAGCCGAGTCACTGAGGTGATGGATTATGAAGAACAAGATTTTACCTTTTATCATTGTAGTCCTGCTATGTACGAATATAATTACGCTCTCATTTCTAAGTGAATCCAAACCGCAAAAAAATGAAAATACGCATAGTACCACGCATGAGATCGAGCTTTATCAACTGGAGGGAGAAGGAACGAAATGGAAGGTTGATCATTATAAAGTTCTTAAAACCCCTAAGATCATAAAAAGAGGATTCGCTAGATTAGTGTATGTTGGAGATGTTAAAGAAATAGATCAATCAAGCTATTATAATATTGAAATCATTGATGAGTTAATCGAATGATAGAAAGGAGGGAATCTTATGACAATTAATTTTCATGACGAGAATAATAAATTTACATACACCACTAGAATTGCGGATACAGATTGGAATGAACTCATTAAGAATTATATTTACGGTGATCAATTTACCGCCCTTGATCTGGGTTGTGGAGGGGGGATATATTCAAAAGTATTATCTGAACTGGGCGCAAGCAAAGTCATTGCTATGGATTTTTCAAGATCGAATCTTGAAGGGGCTATGGTGAACTGTAAAGGTTTCAATAATATTTCTTATGAACAAGGAAATGCTTTGGACACTGGATTATCTAATTCATCTGTAGATCTAGTCTTAGAGCGAGCATTGATTCATCATATACCTGAAATTGATTTATGCTTTGCAGAAGCAGCTAGAATTCTAAAGCCTGGAGGGATCTTATTTGTTCAAGACCGGACACCTGAAGATTGTTTATTACCGGGTAGCGAGACACATATTAGAGGGTGTTTTTTTGAGAAATATCCTCGTTTGATTGAAAAAGAAACACGTAGAAGGTTCTCAAGTGATGAAGTTATTAGCGCACTGACCAGAAATGAATTTGAAATGGTAGAGGAAGTTCAATTCTGGGAAGCTAGAAAAACATATCAAGAGTTCAGTGAGTTAGAAGAAGACCTTAGGGGAAGAACGGGAAGATCCATTCTTCATGAATTGAATGATGAAGAAGTTGAGGAATTAATACAATTCATTCACACTAGAATAGATGATAGTGGCAATGTAATACAGGAGTCGGATAGATGGACCATTTGGATTGCTAGAAAAAAGGTGTGAATTAATAATTATAAGAAACATTGACTCATCTACTGTCTTCTAGCAATTGTACAAGATAGTAGGGCATTCTCCCGTAGCAGAGGGCATCAAATATTCATAAACTATAGTATCTAGATAGTTCGAATAGAGATGTTCAGGAGGTTGAATGATGTGGCGTTCCAATACACTGCAATAGGAGATTCATTGACAGTTGGCTTTGGGGCTTTACCGGGAAACGGATTTGTTCCAGTATACAGAAGGTTAGCAGAGCGTCATCTAAGAACTTTTGTCGCCTATGATAATTTAGGGGTGAATGGATTAACGTCACAAGGATTGTATGATTATATAAGCAGAAATCCTTCGTTCAGACAATTAGTAAGTCAAGCCGATATCATAACGATTTCCATTGGAGGTAACGATCTGATACGGGCGGCCAAGTCGTCAGCGGGTAATTTATCTGGGCGCGATTTCCATGAAGCTCTCTCTAAATGTAAGACCAATTTCTCTCGAATACTTAAAACGACTTACGAGTTAAAAAAGAATTCCAAACGTCCATACATCATCCGGGCAGTGGGACTTTACAATCCCTTTCCTCAAATAGAAGGGTCATCCTATTATGTTCAACAATACAATCGGTATTTAGAAAGCTATGCGAACAGTACATTTGCGGTTGCCAATATCTATGCTTCTTTCAAGGGTAGGGAGAGAGCGCTACTCTCACTTGACCACTTTCACCCGAATGGGTATGGTTACAGTATTATTGCAGAACAATTAAATCGATTAGGTTATGGCTCTTTGGATTAACTGGGCTAACTCATTTTCCGAAAAACGCTTCGAACGGCCCATTTTCGTTCTTGGCGTTTTTTGTATTTAGGAAGAGAACGGTAAATATCAATGGACTCACGGAATGCATCGGTTGCTTCTTGTTTACGTCCCATTTCTTTATACATCATCCCTAATAGGTAGGATGCTTCACTTGAAGAAGAATGAATATCCTGAAATGTTCTTACATATTGTTCTGCCTTTTGTTGATCTGAGTGTTGATATATTCCGGCTAACCGAAGGAAAGGTTGCCCATATTTCACACGAGGATTAATGGCGAGTGCTTTAAGGATGTATTCTTCACCCTTTTGGATATGACCTAGTCTTAGATTGACGGTACCAAGATCATCCCAGTACTCTGCTGAATGATCAAATTGTACTTGTATGGAATTAAGGAGTTCAAGTGCTTCTTGGAACTTCTTACGTTCAATGAGGAGACGAGCAAGCTCGTGTTTGGAAGTGACATCATTACGATTCATTAGGATCTCTCTACGTAGTGTGGAGATTCTCTTCATTCTTTTGTAAGGTTTTGTTAAGCTCGGGAATACACCCACATAACGGCGATCAAGGAGATAGACGACGACCAGAATAATGAGAATAGCAAGGAATGGGTTCCCTACTAACCTCCATAACAACATAAAACCAATAAATTTAATCATAATTTCCTCCTTATTTTACTTTAAGTTAAAATCGTTCCTTAATAAGTTACTTTGCAGCTACGATAGGGCATTTCGTACACTTAAAATATACTTTGATTGGTCAAGTGGATCTACGCCACGTCTTGGACGATCTACATGTACATCGGGTGGACATGCCTGATATCCAGCATAGGAAGAAGATATAACCCCTCGTCCGCCGGTCATAGAGCGTAATTTCACAGGATAGTCAAGAGAAGTAGCTACAGGCAGAATCCCTTCCACCATAAATCTCCCATGGATAATGGATGGGGGTTCAAATTCTGCTCTCATTTGAACGAGATCACTTAGTACTTTCCCGCCATATTCTTCTGGAGTAGTTATTCTAAATTTCAGCAAAGGCTCAAGGAGGGTAGTGCCACTATTAGCAAGACCATCCATAATCCCCATTGGAGTCGCCACTACAAAATCAAGGGGATGTGTATGCCATACGTGATGTTCCCCTTCGGTTAAAGTTACTTTGAGATCAGTCACTTCAAATCCATGAAGTCCTTGCAGGAGGGCTTCTGGAACACGCCGAGCCACTTCATTCTGGTATCGAATAAGAAGATCATCGGATCGGACTTCCGAGTGGTATACCAGTCCGCTACCACGTGGAAGCGGCTCAATGTGGAAACGAAGAACGGCCCAGCAAGGCTTAGGCATGGTATATGCAATATACCCTTCAGCAGATGTTGTTGGCGTCTCCTTGTAGATGACAGATGGTTGGTCGAATGTTACCTCAAGAGCAAAGCGACTCATAAGCAAGCTCGATAAAATCTCTAATTGGATCGCACCCATGACTTTAAGGTGAAGCTCTCGCTCATCTTGGAGCCATTGTAAATCAAGTTGTGGATCTTCATCTGTTAACTCTTGTAGTGCTTCTACTAAGTCGGAATACCGATGGTCATCTTGTATATGTACTTGTACGGTAAGTAAAGGAATCGCAATGTCAGGGGAGGCAGGCACACCCACAGTACTCCCTAGAACATCACCAATCTTACTTTGACTTAATCCATATACAGCAGCGATATCACCTGATAGTACCTGTCCTAAATCTACGAACTTTCTTCCATCGAGTTTTCGGATTTGTGTGATTTTCTCATGGATATCTCTTGTAACGTTATGAATTAGGTCTCTGTTTCTTAAGTATCCATTATATAATCTCACATAAGCAGTGCGTCCCATGGATTTATCACGTTCAATTTTGAAAATGATGCCTGATAGAGGCGCTTCTTTATCACCCTCTGGGGATGGCAGGTACGTGGTAATGGCATCCATGAGTTCAGCCACACCAATATCCATTTGGGAAGAACCGAAGCAGAGGGGGAATAATTGCCCACTTTTTGAAAGGGATTGGAATCGATTCTGAAGTTCTTCCACGGATATTTGATCACCTTCGATATAGCGTAACATGAGCTCTTCATCATGGTCTGCGATGGTTGATATGACGGATGATAAGTCTAATCCGAAATTCTTGCCGTCTGGAAGTGTATTCCAAATAGGTAGTAACCCTGTGAAATCTTCCCCATCACCTTGTGGAACCTGAATGGGGACTGCTGATGGGGAGAGAAGGCGTTTAATTTGCTCTAACACATCAGGTACGGATACCCCGATTCGATCCATTTTATTCACATAAATAATCGTAGGTATGTTAAGGGAACGCAGCGCATGCCAGATGGTCTCTGTCTGTGATTGGATGCCTTCAGCAGCAGATACGATTAATATAGCTCCATCCATAACTCTGATTGAGCGTTCCACTTCTGATAGGAAATCCACATGACCTGGAGTATCTACCAGATTTATATAGATGTCTCTCCAGACAATAGACGTGGTGGCAGCACGAACCGAAATGCCCCGTTGACGTTCGATGTCTAGATTATCTGTTTGGGCAGTTCCATCATCGACACTTCCTAAGCTCCGTATAGAGCCACTCTTAAATAACATATGTTCTGTAGTAGTCGTCTTTCCTGCATCTACATGTGCAAAAATACCGACGTTTCTCATCGTATGACTTACCATGTGTACAACCCCGTTGATTACAAATTTTAGTTGATTCTATTATATCACAGGGATGTATTGCTAAATATAAGAATTAGTATTGTAAGGAATACTTATCAGACTATCGACTGGGACAACTCCTCATATTAGAATGTGAGTGATGAAGTAAATAGGATATGTATAAGGAGCGTGTATATCTGATGGAACCATTGGAAGTTGTCGTTCATGCAAATGCAACGCTAGGTGAGGGACCAAGTTTTGATGCTGTGAGTAACAGATTGTTGTGGGTGGATATTGAATTACATCTATTACACATCTATTATCTTGATTCGGGAGAAGATGTTACCTATGAAATAGGACAATCCATTGGTGCAGTTGTTCCTTATCGTGAGGATGAGGTCATCGTTGTATTATATGAAGGATTTCATAAATATCAATTGTCTACAGGAACTTTGACATTCATTGCCCATCCAGAACAACATCGTCCAAACAATCGATTTAATGATGGTAAATGCGATCCATTTGGGCGATTGTGGGCAGGAACCATGAGCCTTGAGGGCAAAGAGAACTGCGGGTCACTTTATTGTCTAGATCATGATTTATCTGTTCGTAAGGTTCTGGATGATGTTTCTATATCCAATGGACTAGGATGGAGCGTCGATGGTAGTACGATGTACTTTATTGATACGCCGTCTCGGCAAGTAGATGCATTTGATTACGATGGGGCTAAGGGAACGATAAGTAACCGTCGAATGGCTTTTAAGATGCCAGATGATGCAGGTTATCCGGATGGAATGACAGTAGATGCGGAAGGTATGCTTTGGATTGCAGAGTGGAATGGAGGCAGGGTAGGACGCTGGAATCCAGACACAGGTCAGTTGTTAGATCAAATAGCGGTACCCTCTGGTCATGTGACGTCTTGTGTATTTGGTGGTAGAGAATTGGAAGATCTCTACATTACAACTGCCTGTACGGGAATGAAATACGATCTTTTGGAGGAAAAACCATTATCGGGGAATCTTTTTCGTATCAAGACAGGGGTGAAGGGTCAAGCAACAATTCCTTATCAATCTGGGGCCAAATTTTTGGAGAAGAACGCGAAAATGGTTACATAAAATACCTCTTATGTCCGATAAATATCTTGAGGTGATTATATTGGCCAAGAAAGGGCAGATTTTCAGTTCTTACAGTTTGGATACGAAGAAAAAGGCAGTAGGTATGAGACTCCAAGGCATGACCAAGAAACAAGTAGCTACAGAACTAGGAATCACTGATATTGGACGACTCAAAGTGTGGATGAGGAAGTATCGAGAGCACGGGGATTCTGGTCTTGTGGATCAGAGAAAACGAGTTCAAGCGGCAAAAGAATTGTGAAATTCAGTTTGTTGAATAGAAGATTATCATGGGGAGGCTCTGAATAGGGGTCTCTCTTTTAGTTAAATTGGGCTTGAAATATGAATTCAATTGGGGAAATGTCCAGACCAAACGCCCCTTAATGACATATCCTACAATATGTTAAAGGGAAGGGAGGAATTGGAATGAGCGAAGTAGGTTATGGTATTGGCCCGAGTCCTTTCACATCAACAGGTGCGATTTTGGTACTCTTCATTTTGCTAGTTATTATTACACGCGCGTTTATTCTGTAAGCACACCCGACCAACCCTAACATCATGATAGACAGGAAATTACTAAATAATTATCTGTCTCCAATACTTTATTGAATATGAAAAACAGACTTCCTTTCGAAAGGAGGAAAATTCATGAGCGGATGTGTTGGAGGAGTTGGAGGCGTTGGAGGCGTTGGCTGTGGACCTTTCGGTTCTACAGGAGCAATTCTTGTACTCTTTATTCTATTGGTCATCATTACACTTGGCCTAGGCTTATGTTAATTATCATATAACTAAAGTGACCTGGGAGCGGAATGCCTCCAGGTCACTTTATTATCAAATTGAGAATTCGATGAATCTCTTAGCCCATTCGGTAAAAGAAAGATCGTCATCCCAGGTGACTCCTTGAGTTGCTTTCGCACATCCCCATACTAAAGCACAATGATGAAGCATGTGAATTCGGAAACGGTCTTTAAATGTTTGATGCTCCGTTGAATTTAAATAACTGGAGAGGAATCTTCTTGCCAGCTCTTCATCCCCATTTTCTAAATACATAGTAGTTATTTTGGGTAAGTCTGCGATGCCATCTCCGAAATAGGATGTGGTAAAGTCGAATATGCCACTAATTGTCCATTCATCGTTATGTTTATGAATAAGGAAATTCTCAGGTTTGAAATCACCCATGACAAACGTTGGGGAATGGAGATCATCAAAAACATCTTGCGAACCTTCAAGTATATGCTCTACCCATGCTAAGTCTTGGTTGGTTATTACTGAGTATTTAGTAGCATCATTTACCCAATATCTAATGGTGGAATACAGCCATGTTCTGTATGAACCTTTAAAAGGACGAACCGTATGAGTCAGTGAATCGAATTCTCCGAATTGTGCAACTTTCCAACCATGTAATTCGACTAGTGTGTTTGCCATTAATTCAGCCAGTTGTTCTTTATCTTCTGTGGTTGTGAGAATGCGTTGAATGTCAGGTGCATTCATATGAGTACCTGGGAGACGGGGCATGATGGAATAATTCCATCCAAAGATATCTTCAGCCTCATCGATAAAATAAGGTGACGGAACTTTGAGTGTACTATGTTGATGTAAATGGTCTACAAAGTACTTCTCTTCTAAGAGCTGTCCATGAAATAGAGGATTACCTTTTAAAATATAATCACCTGTCGATGAGGATATATTCATGGTTTGTCCCATGACACCTAATACCGTTTTTTCTGAAGAAATTAATGTGCCAAGACTAAACCGGTCAAGCATTAATTGTAATTGATGATTGCTAATCACACCTAATTTATTAGAAGCAAAATATATTTGGGTAGTCAATGGTGATAACCTCCACATTTTGATCTTAAATTATAAAGCTTATGTATTAGAATATTATTTTATCAGATTATCGGGTAACTGACAGACAAAAAACACAAGCAGTTGATATATGCAAAGAATCTACTGTAACGAGGAGAGGAAGGAGGGATATGAATGCAATCGCGTAAGAGTACAAATGTACAGGGGATCGATGTCTCACATCATCAGGGTGTGATTAACTGGGCGAAGGTAGCAGCTGATGGGATAGATTTCGCATTTATTAAAGCCACTCAAATTTCAATAGATAGAATGTTCTTGAAGAACGTCTCAGCAGCTAAAGCTGCAGGTATTTTGGTAGGCTCTTATCATTATCTAGACAAATCTGTAACGACAGTTACCCTTGCGAAGTCGGCAGCCAATGACTACTATGCTGCGATAAAGGAAGCTGGAGGAGTGAAGGTATTTGATCTCCCACCTGTATTAGATTATGAAATAATAAATGGTATCTCAACAGCTCAAGTAAACTTAATTGCACAAACTTTTCTTGCAGAGATTAAGAGACTTACTGGGATCACTCCACTCCTATATACGGGTAATAGTTTTGCTGAACAATTCGGATTAGAAATAGGGGGATATCCATTATGGATTGCTCGATACGGGACGGCTGTCCCATGGGATGTTAAGGCATGGAAAGAGTGGACGATATGGCAATATAGTGATGGTTCTACTGGGGGAACACGTTCTAGCGGTAGCCGATCTGTAGCAGGGATATCAGGACCCGTTGATCTTAATGAATATAACGGAACGTTGGCAGAATTAAAGGCTGCGTATAAAGTGGCAGGTGGAGGAGGTGTACCGGTGACAGAACGAGATATTAATGTTGTTAGTGCGTGGGCTGCTGATAATTGGGCAGAGGCGAAGGCAAATGGTTATTTTGATGGAACGCGACCAGGTGCAGATATAACACGAGAAGAGACTGCAATAGTGATTAATAGGTTGAGAAATAATTTTCTTAAATTAATTGCGGGTAACACAACTCAGATTGCTGATCTTGAGAAAAGGTTGCAGGCAATTGAGAAAGAAGGCAAATAGTCTAAGCAAAGACGTTGGTAATATAAAGAAAATATACAAAAGCCCCGGAATAATCCGAGGCTTTTGTATATTTATTAGCATGCGTTATGAAGTATCATTTTTTATTTGGTCTACAATTAGTGTTTTCTAATAATAATATTGTCGATATCATTGAAGAAAAGGCATATACACCAAGGGTTTAGACTTCAAAAAAATTGGACGCCCCTTGCAGGGCGTCCTCATGGGAGAGGAGAAACCGGACGAAGAGCTTATGGGGAAACGTAAGTCTTCTTGCGGTTGTCTACGACAATTTCTTGATGTCGATAAACTAAGCATTCCCTGAGGGAGCATTTTTATACATAATATCCAAAACAAACGTCTTTTTTTCGAGTCGTATGTTTTTCAAAGTATAGGATTGTGTGGTACGATATCGTCATAAAAATGCTAATTGCAGCATTGAACTTTTGAAATAGAATGGGTGAATAGAGATCGTGAGAGTTGTATCGGGAAGCGCAAAGGGGAGACCCTTAAAGAGTGTTCCTGGAACGGGGACAAGACCAACGACAGATAAAGTTAAAGAAGCTGTGTTTAGCATGATAGGTCCTTATTTCGACGGGGGAACCGTACTGGATTTATTTGCTGGAACGGGCGGTTTGGGTATTGAAGCATTAAGCCGTGGCATGGAACATGCCATATTTATAGATATGGATCCTAAGAGTATCGAGACAATTCGTGCGAATCTTAAAGCAACGCGATTGGAGAGTCAAGCAGAAGTGTTTCGTAATGAGGCAGAAAGGGCGATTAAAGTTCTTGCGAAACGCAGTGTGCAGATGGATGCTGTATTCTTGGATCCCCCATACCGCATGACGAACGCTGACGAATTATTACAGCAAATGCATGAGAGATCTTTACTTCAAGATCTCGCAACCATCGTGATAGAACATGACTCTAAATATGAGTATCCGGATGAGTTCGGTCATTTCTCCTGTACTCGTAAAGCAATATATGGGGAATGTGGAATTACGATTTACCGGTATGAGTTAGACAAGAAGGAAATACAGGTTCATCAGGTCGAGGAGGATCAGCATGAAACAACAGAATAATTTTCCACGTATTGGTGTATATCCCGGAAGTTTTGATCCGGTAACCCTGGGACATATGGATATTATACAACGGGCTTCTAAACAATTTGACGTTCTTATTGTTGCTGTGTTGAACAATGTCAGTAAGAACGCCTTATTTTCAGTTGATGAACGTAAAGATCTTTTGAGACAGGTGACATCAGACATACCCAACGTACAAGTGGACAGTTTTCGTGGACTCCTAGTTAATTATGTGAAAGAACAAGATGCACATGTTATTGTTCGTGGTATACGGACAGTCACGGATTTTGAATATGAGCTACAACTAGCTTCAACAAATCATAAATTGAACCCTGATGCAGAGACAATCTTCATGATGACCAATCCTGAATACTCCTATTTGAGTTCCAGTCTAGTGAAGGAAATTGCTCAATATAATGGAGATTTGACCGAATGGGTATCTCCAGAAGTGGGACAAGCGTTACATCACAAGTTTAATGTGATCTCCGAGTAGTAACTAGTACGCTGATTAATGATAACAGGAGTAAACCGATCAATACGAATCCTTGCCATTCCAGCATGATAGGTATGCCTGACCAGAAGTGGGTACTAAGTGACCGTTGATTAACGTAATTAGGTAAATAACTGAACGCTGGTTCAGCTTGAAGGACAAATAGATGCAGTGGTTTCCATATCAATAGTGTAATCCCAAAAGCATAAGCACCATGTAACAAACGAATCATAGTAAAGGGCATTCGTCTTATTCCAATTTTCATTAATGGTGAGATGGACTGGATCAACGCACATAGACCGCTCCATCCAAGCATGGCTGACAACAAAGACCACTGGATGGCTGGTGAAAGCGTAGACGCTGAGCTGAGAGCTTTTGCTCCCAAATGAAGTTCGAATATACCGGATATGTAATAGGCAGGGACTCCGGGAACAATATAATAGCTAACAAGATGAATGATGACAGCCAAGATAATAATGTATCCTCCAATGACCAACAGGGCCTGAACGGCGTGACTTACGGATTCACCAAGAAGTTTACCGAAACTTCGTCCATCACGAATGTGAGCTTTGTTAGTAGCCCTCCATACTTTTCGTATCAAAGATATGCGAGGGCTTTGAATATCTCTTTCGAGTAGCACAGCGTCTGTTCCCGTTTTTCTAAGTATCTTTATAAGAAATGTATAGGTTAGAAAAGCAAGAATGCCAGAAATCCAGTGGATGCCGAGTAACCAGTAACCTGCTGAAGGCTGGTTGAATAGCCCAATTCCGATGAAAATAATGATTGTCATCGGATTGCAGAAGTGAGATAGCCATGATATTCGTTCCGCTTCACGAGGCGTGAGATCTCCTTTTTCGACTAATTGCAATGTGGAATGTGCTCCTCCTGGGAAACCTGTCGTCATCCCCATCGTTAATACCCATCCACTTACTCCGGGTAGGCCAAATACTTTTCGCATAAGTGGTTCCAGCAGTACGCCAATGCCATGAGCCCATCCATAGGCTATAAGGATTTCAGATAGTACGAGAAAGGGAAGCAGTGAGGGGAAAACAATATGCCACCACATGGTCAATCCCTCTAATGATACTCGAAAGGTTTGCTCGGGGGAGCTAACGATGCCGACGACGAGTAGGAATGAAAGAATGCCTAACATTAAGGTTATTGTAGGAGCTCTGAATAAATATTTACTACGACCGAACATGGAATCACCTCATTTGAGTAAACATAGTAGAACCAACATGAAACAAGCTATGTATTACCCAATTTATGCGTCACGGAGGGACATAAGACCAGCTTTTTGAACTTAGAAGATGCAAAGGAGGAGGGAAGAACATGAAGATAATCAACAATAAATCACAAACAATACGGGTGTTTAGGTATATTTTTATGGTCGCCCTTCTTTGTTATGTTGTGGTGTATATGCCAACTCCATATATTATTTATCAGCCAGGTAGTGCAGAAGAAGTGAAGCCAATGATCATGGTGAAAGAAGGGGATACCACGGAACGTGGGACCTTCATGATGACAACCGTATCAGCAAGTTACGCTAACATCGCACTGTTGGCGTTATCTTCTTTTAATCCGAATGCTGAGGTGGATAAGAAACAGTCTAGACTAGGTGATAAGAGTAAGGCTGAATATGCAGCAGAACAATTATTTTATATGAGCGATTCACAATCTTCTGCTGTAGAAGCAGCATACGAGGAAGCCCGCATCCCCTACCAAATACTAACGGAATATCTCTTTGTATTCTCAACTCCAAAAGATGGAAGTAATAGCCAGTATTTTCAACCAGGCGATAAAGTAATGGCACTGGATTCGGATCCAATCTTGGATACGGTTGATCTGGCCACCCTTCTAAAGAGTAAGAAAGTAGGAGATATTGTATCTGTAAAGTTAGAGAGAGCGGGTCATGTAATAGTAGAAAAGGTACCCTTAGTATCTATTAAAGATAGTGAGACGAACACCACTCGACCTGGGCTTGGAATTATGATTGGCACGATGCAGAAGGTAACGGCGAAAGACCCGAAGAAGCAGGTTGAATTTGTAAGTACTAAGGTCGGTGGACCTTCAGCAGGACTTATGTTCACGATGGAGATATATAATCAATTGACACCTGGTGATCTAACGAAAGGCTACCGTGTTGCAGGCACAGGTACGATTGCTGCTGATGGAACGGTAGGACCTATAGGTGGAGTCAAACACAAAATTGTTGCAGCAGACCGGGAGAAAGCGCAGTTATTTTTCGTTCCAAAAGACAACTATGATGAGGCCAAAGCCAAAGCTGATGAGATTGGAACGAAAATTAAGCTTATTCCTGTGACAACATTGGAAGACGCTTTGAAGTATATGGAGAAAGTTCAGACTACATCCTGATCGGTGGCTCATAATAATCTCTGTACATATCCCTTGTATGTGGTTGACTGTAGGCATTAGCGTACGCAGTGGCCGCCTGTAAATCTCGCTCAAGATGATCATGATTAAGAGTAGTAGCTTTCACAACAACCGGTAATGAAGCAGTCTTTTTCATTCGTTTGAGAAGATTTTGTCCATGATGGTTAAAGCCAAGAATACGCAAATATCCTGGACCATCTGATAATTGTGTGGGAGACATTTCTTCCTTCGAATGGTGAAGTAAGATATGGGCAAGCATACGTTGTAATTTAGTATGGGTGTAGCGTTTTGTTTTTAAGCTGTGTAGTAATTCTGTAACTGTAGCATAGGAGAGAGTCGGTAGAATCTTCTTTATACGGTGTTCTAAGCCTTCGGTGACCTCATGTAACTTAGACAACTCGGATGTCGTATGCGTCATTAATAAATGCATTAGAGGCTGTCTGAATGACTCCCAATGAAGAGGTCCACGACCAGCTGTGAATTCACGTCGCATAATATGAAGCGTGTAAGGCGGGACATAAGGAGCGGCTGCTTCAATATCATCTTCCAAGATAAGCTTCCGAACAGCGGTAGCACTAGCTATGGCTGATTCAGTGGGCGTTATGTCATGGTATCCAGCATTCTCTCTAGGAATGGTTAAGGGAACAATGGAGCTTCCTAAACGTTCAAGAGCGATAAGGTAATGAAGAGCTAGTGTGTGATTAGGTTGTAGCAGAAGTTGACGAACTTCCTCTTTCTCTTCAATGTCAGTTGATAGAATGCTAGCTGCTGCACTATAGGCAGTTGGGTAATTCATACCTTGGTCTAATAATCGGTTAAGTTCCTGTTTCATCTTATTATTCTCGTTGGCAAGTTGCTTCGCTAGGGGAAGTAAGTGAAGAAGAGATCCACTCTCTGTACCGAAACAGAGGTAATCGACAATGCCAGTGGCTTCTAGTAAGGATACAGCACCGTATGCGAACCATTCCGCAGGCTGAACGGCATAATGGATGGGTAACTCGATAACAAGGTCTACACCCATCGCAAGGGCCATCTCTGCACGAGCATATTTACTTAATAATGCCGGTTCACCACGTTGCAAAAAAGGTCCACTTAAGATAGCAATCGAATGTTCTGCTCCCGAAATCTCCTTGGCTCTGTTATAATGATGAACATGACCGTTATGTAAGGGATTGTATTCTACAATAATGCCTACAACAGTACCCATTTCAGAACTCAACTCCTTTGGTAAAATTATTGATCGTGTTTTTATAATGACTTAGAATCCATTTCTTGATTATAGAGTTCTTTAAAAATATATCATAATTATCATCAGTTCCAGAAAGAATAACGGTATGTAATGTGATTATAGTTGACAAACCTACGCATATCTCGGTATAATAATTTTTGTTTGTTTGGAGTGATAAGAATGCAATTTGAATTTCGCAAAATTGTAAAGTTAGATGGACCCCTACATTTTCATGAACAAGTAAATGTAGATCGTGCGATTAAAGGTCGCGCAGACATTCTTGCTTCAGAATTGGTTCATGCTGATTTAGAAGTAACTTATGCGGGCGATGACACGGTTGAGGTTCAAGGCAAGCTTACTGGACAAGTTGATATGGCGTGTTCACGCTGTTTGACAGAAGTTCCTAAGCAATTGTACATTCCGTTTCACGAAGAGTTCAAGTTGGTGAAGAAGCAGTCTGAAGAGATTCAGGATGAAGATAGCGATACCATATTCGTCTATGATGATGTGGTGGATCTTATCCCATTTGTGGAAGAAGCTTTTCTGCTGTACCTACCCCAGATTTCGTATTGCAAGGCTTCCTGTAAAGGACTTTGCCAGAAATGCGGATCAGACTTGAATGTAAGTACTTGCAACTGCGACACGAAAGTAGTCGATCCACGGCTTGCAGTACTGAAGGATTTTTTTGAATAGTGATGTAACATTCCTCTCGTTAATAACGAGTTGATTGAAATAAGGAGGTGGATGAACATGGCAGTACCTCAAAGAAGAACGTCCAAAACACGTCGTGATAAGCGTCGTACTCATTTTAAATTGACAGTGCCGGGTATGGTGAAATGTGAACAATGCGGAGAATTGAAGCTTGCTCACCACGTATGTAAAGTTTGTGGAACGTACAAATCAAGAGAAATTATTTCGCAGTAATCAACAAACAAGTAGTACTTCATCTAGGTGAGGTACTATTTTTTTTTTATATCAAAGTGAGTTTATACTTGTTTAATCATTGATTGTGATAGAGGGACTTTCTTTTTGAGACGGCATGATTTATACTACATATTAGTACCTGGTTCTAAGATGATTGATGATGTTTTCTATGATTCTCAATTCTAAAATAAATTTAAATGTAACTATAAAGTTGTACATATGATGTAAGGAGGTGTACCGTCATCGAACGATTACCTAAGAAGATGCGCCATCGGCAATTGATGGAGTTGATCGAGCAGAATCCGTTTGTCACGGATCGTGAACTAACACGGGAATTGAAGGTTAGTATCCAGACCGTTCGTTTAGATCGGATGGAACTAGGCATACCTGAACTTCGCGAACGGATGAAGCAGATGGCGGAACATTCGCATGATCAAGTTCGCTCTTTACCGTTAAATGAAGTCATGGGGGAAATTGTGGATTTGCAATTAGACAAGAGCGGCATCTCCATATTCGAAATTCGAGAAGAGCATGTATTCTCACGCACCCACATAGCGCGTGGACATTATGTGTTTGGACAAGCGAACTCGTTAGCAGTTGCCGTCATTAATGATGAGATTGCACTGACAGCTTCGTCAGATATTCGATTCCTCCGTTCCGTTCATTTGGGAGAGAAATGTATAGCTAAAGCTTATGTCAGAGATATGGCTGGACAAAAGGGTAAAGCGAAGGTTGAAGTGTTTACCTATGTGGGTGAAGAAATGGTCTTCCAAGGCAATTTCCTCATTTACAGGTCTACGGTTGAAGAGAACACCGAGGGAGGAATGCAGCATGAGGATCGCCATTGATGCTATGGGTGGAGACCATGCTCCTCAATCTAATATAGATGGGGCGCTGGCAGCAGCCGTTGAATGGAATGATATAGAGATTATACTCGTGGGGGACCAAGCTCAAATCGAACCCCTGTTAAACGGGAGGGAAATTCCTTCTAACTTTAGTATCTTGCATGCGAGTGAAGTGATCCATTCTAATGATGAACCGGTAAAAGCTGTACGTCGTAAAAAAGATGCATCTATGGTTGTTGCGGGACGGATGTTGAAAGAAGGTAGAGCGGATGCTATGATTTCCGCAGGAAATACGGGCGCACTTATGACCACGGGATTACTCGTTGTTGGTCGAATAGATGGAATAGAACGACCGGCGCTTGCTGCTATGATTCCTACGTTAGATGATGTCGGGGTAATTGCCCTAGATCTTGGAGCTAACATGGATTCTAAGCCACAACACTTAGCACAGTTTGGTTTGATGGGTAGCTTGTACCGTCAGAAGGTGCAGGGAATTGCGAAGCCGCGTGTAGGGCTGTTAAATGTTGGTGTAGAGCCAGGTAAAGGTAATGAGCTGACGAAGGAGGCTTTTCCCCTTTTGCAGGAGATGCCAATTCACTTTGTGGGTAATGTAGAAGCACGCGATGTCATGACAAGTAACTGTGATGTGCTCGTATGTGATGGGTTTGCCGGCAATATATTGTTGAAGAGCATTGAAGGTACAGCTGGAGCCATGTTTAGCTTACTGAAAGAGCAGTTCAGTCAAACATTTAAAAGTAAGATGGGCGCAGCTTTACTGATGCCACAGTTAAAAGGACTGAAGAAGAAATTAGATTATTCTGAATCTGGAGCTGCTCCTCTGCTTGGATTGAGTAGTCTAGTTATGAAAAGCCACGGTTCATCTGATGGTAATGCCATTAAGAATGCAGTGAAACAGACTAGAATTGCCCTTGAGAATGAATTGGTACCGAGTATATCTAAGGAAATCAGCGGGAAGTGAGTGACGTCATGAATGGATTACGGGCAGTAGGTATAATAGGGACAGGTAAATATGTTCCTGAGAAGATTTTGACGAATAGCGATTTGGAGAAAATGGTAGACACGAATGACGAATGGATAGTTAGCCGGACCGGAATTAAAGAGCGGCACATTGCTGCACCTGAGCAAGCCACATCTGATCTTGCTTATGAAGCGGCTATAAAGGCTTTGGAATCCGCCGGGATGACAGCAGATCAAATTGATCTGATCATCGTGGCTACGGTAACACCAGATACGTTCTTTCCATCCACAGCTTGTATTCTTCAAGATAAATTAGGTGCTAAGAATGCAGCTGCATTTGATTTATCTGCTGCATGTTCTGGATTTGTATATAGCTTAGCAACAGCGACGAACTTTATTAAGACGGGTATGTATAATAATGCACTTATTATTGGTGCTGATTGCTTATCTCGAATTACCGATTATACGGATCGTAATACCTGCGTATTGTTCGGCGATGGAGCGGGTGCAGTTGTAATTGGTGAAGTGCCAGAGGGACGGGGCTTTCAGTCCTTTGATTTGGGAGCCGAAGGCTCAGGTGGTCCATTGCTAAATCTTGCAGGTGGGGGATCGCGCCTACCGTCATCACCGGAAACGATTCAAGATAAGAATCATTTCATCTATATGAATGGTCGCGAAGTATTTAAATTCGCAGTAAGAGTAATGGGTTCGGCTACGGAAGCCGTATTAACTAAGGCTGGTAAGACGAAGGAAGATATTGACCTCTTCGTGCCTCATCAAGCTAATATTCGTATTATTCAATCGGCGATGAATCGTTTAGATTTACCACCAGAGAAATGCATCATTAACGTAGATAAATATGCAAATACATCAGCAGCTTCAATTCCGCTTGCTCTTGTCGAAGCAGCTGAGCAGAATCGAATGAAAGAAGGCGACACGATCTTGATGGTTGGCTTCGGTGGCGGATTGACTTGGGGAGCTTGTGTACTTGTCTGGTAAGAAATGATTGAATTATGTATAGACATTAATATTTAACAATATATAATTAAAAGTTTGTTGTCTAAGGAGATGGACCATGGGGAAATTGGCATTTGTGTTTCCGGGACAAGGAGCTCAGTCTGTGGGAATGGGAAAAGATATTTATGATGCCCTTCCTACTTCTCGAGAGATCTTTGAAACAGCGGATAAAGTATTAGGCTTTGAATTATCTACTATGATTTTTGAAGGTCCGGATGCTGAGTTGAAACAAACTTTTAATACGCAACCTGCTTTATTGGCTACAAGTATTGCCTATTTAGAAGCATTACGTGTTAGAGGGATTCAAGCAGATTATGTTGCAGGGCACAGTTTGGGTGAATATAGTGCTCTTGTGGCTGCTGGGGTTCTAACATTTGAGGATGCCATAGCCATCGTGAGAGCTCGTGGTAACTTTATGGAGAAGGCTGTTCCTGGTGGGCAAGGTGCTATGGCGGCGGTGTTAGGAGCTGACCGTGAAGCCCTATCACAATTGTGTGTTGACGTAAGCAAGAGCGGACATATCGTTGAATTAGCTAACATCAATTGTCCCGGACAAATTGTCATTTCAGGCTCACAATTGGGTGTTGCTGCGGTCAGTGAGCGTGTGAAGGAAGCGGGTGGCAAAAGAGCGATCTCGCTTGAAGTCAGCGGTCCTTTTCATTCTTCGATGATGAAGTCAGCGGCTGAACAGCTTGAAGTTGAACTGAACTCCGTATCTTTTCAGGAACCTAAGATTTCTGTTGTAGCTAACGTAACTGCACAGACAGTTAACGCTGGGGAAACCCTTCGTAACCTTCTAGTCCAACAAGTGTATTCACCTGTTCTTTGGGAAGATAGTATTAATTATCTTATCGGACAAGGGGTAGATACTTTTGTTGAGATTGGGCCGGGCAGTGTATTAACAGGTCTAATTAAGAAGATCGATAAGACTGTGAAGCTAATCAACATCAATAGTCTTGAAAGTGTCGAGAAGGCATTTATTGAAGCCTAAGAAACGAATACAATTGAATTTGGGGAAAGGAGGAATTTATGATGTCCAAACCTTTAAGCGGACAAGTTGCACTTGTAACGGGAGCTTCTCGTGGGATAGGGCGTAGTATTGCTCTAAACTTAGCCGAGTTAGGAGCAAATGTGGTTGTCAATTATTCAGGAAATGAGACAGCTGCACAAGAAGTTGTTGCTGAGATTCAAGCGTTAGGCGTAGAAGCAGTTGCGCTGAAAGCGAATGTTGGTAAGACTGAAGAAGCTGAGAATTTGGTTAAGGAAGCTATCAACGTCTTGGGTCGTATTGATATTCTTGTGAATAACGCAGGCATAACTAGAGATAATCTAATTATGCGCATGAAAGAGGAAGAATTTGATTCTGTTATTGAAACGAACCTCAAAGGTGTGTTTAACTGTTTAAAGGCAGTTACCCGTCCGATGATGAAGCAACGCTATGGAAGGATCATTAATATTTCATCCGTTGTAGGTGTTCTTGGCAATGCAGGTCAAGCCAATTATGTTGCAGCAAAAGCAGGTGTGATTGGTCTTACTAAATCATCTGCTCGTGAGCTTGCTTCGCGAGGGATTACCGTTAACTGTGTAGCTCCTGGTTTTATTGATACAGATATGACCAAGGAGTTATCAGAAGACTTGCGGAGCAAGCTTGTAGCT
Source organism: Paenibacillus antarcticus (assembly GCF_001637225.1). Lineage (GTDB taxonomy): Bacteria > Bacillota > Bacilli > Paenibacillales > Paenibacillaceae > Paenibacillus_AQ > Paenibacillus_AQ antarcticus. Next base: position 271,627 of record NZ_LVJI01000018.1, on the reverse strand, counting down.
GATATCCCACTAGCACGCCTAGGGGAGCCAGAAGAGGTCGCCAAAGTGGTTGCTTTCTTGGCTTCTGACAGCGCGTCCTACATGACAGGCCAGACATTACATGTGGATGGCGGAATGGTGATGTAGCATTTTGAAAAAAATTCTCGTATAATACCAATGAGGAGGAGGTGAACCGGATGTCCGATGTATTGGAACGTGTAAAACGCATCGTCGTCGATCGCTTAGGTGCTGACGAAGCGGAGGTTACATTAGAATCATCTTTTAAAGATGATCTTGGTGCTGATTCTCTTGACGTTGTTGAATTGGTAATGGAATTGGAAGATGAGTTTGATATTGAAATTTCTGATGAAGATGCAGAGAAAATTACAAGCGTGGGAGAAGTTGTGAATTACATACAATCTCACACCTAAATAATTCATTGGTAAGTCCCGTTCTGCTTTTAGGCGGGACTTCTCCATATATTTGGGGACAAACTCTTCTTTAGAGCGTTAGTTTAGAAAATTATGCATATCCAGTCTATTATAGAGGTGAATGCGTTGAATCATAGAGTAGTGATAACCGGGATGGGTGTTGTGACTTCCCTTGGCAAAGATTTAGATAGTTTATGGAGTAACCTGGTAGCTGGCAAATCTGGTGTTTCACAGATTGAGTCCTTTGATGTGAGTGAGTACAATACCAGAATTGCAGCTTCGGTGAAAGATTTCGATGCTGAAGAGTACATTGACCGCAAAGAGATGCGCAAGATGGATCGATTCGTTCAGTTTGCAGCAGCAGCTGGCATGATGGCTTTGCAGAATAGTGGTCTAGATATTTCTAAAGATTCCGATCCAGAGCGTGTTGGTGTAATTATTGGTTCTGGAATTGGTGGTCTTGGTACATGGGAAGATCAGCATAATATTCTGTTACAGAAGGGTCCTAAACGGGTAAGCCCATTTTTCATTCCGATGATGATTGCTAACATGGCCTCAGGACACTTATCTATTCTCTTGGGAGCTAAGGGTCCTAATTCGGCTTCTGTCTCTGCTTGTGCTTCTGGTTCACATGCTATTGGTGACTCTTTCAGATGGATTCAGAGTGGTGAAGCCGATGTAATGATCTGTGGCGGAGCGGAAGCAACTATACGCCCCACGGGCGTAGCGGGATTCTGTGCTATGCGTGCGATGTCTACACGTAATGATGAGCCTGAGAAAGCAAGTCGTCCTTTTGATACAAATCGTGATGGATTCGTCATGGGTGAAGGGGCTGGCGTACTTGTCTTGGAATCGTTGGAACATGCACAGAAGCGCGGTGCGAATATTATCGCTGAAGTCATTGGATATGGTCTGAGTGCAGATGCTCACCATATGACGGATCCTGATCCTGATGGTCCTGCTCGTTGTATGAAGATGGCCTTAAGAACTGCAGGAATTAGTCCTGAAGACGTTGATTACATCAACGCTCATGGAACATCAACAGGTGTAGGTGACAAATCCGAGACTAAAGCTATTAAGATGGCTTTAGGAGATCATGCTTATAAAGTAGCCGTTAGTTCTACGAAATCCATGACAGGTCATTTACTTGGTGCTGCTGGTGGTGTAGAAGCTGTTATATGTGCTCTTTCATTGCAGAATCAGATCATTCCTCCTACGATTAATTTGGACGAGCCTGACGTGGAATGTGATTTGGATTATGTTCCAAATATTGCACGTAAAGCAGATTTGAATGTTGTGATGTCCAATTCCTTTGGATTTGGTGGACACAACGCTTCGATTATTTTGAAAAAATATGATGTTTAAGGGGACAGTTTGTTGAGCGGTGATCTGAAGCATTTACAGCAGCAACTTCATGTCCAATTCCACAATAAGCTTCTTTTGAAGCAGGCCTTTACTCACGCATCTTACGTAAATGAACACCGTTTCAGTCAGTATCATGATAATGAACGCCTAGAATTTTTAGGGGATGCAGTGCTTGAACTTACGGTATCTGAATTCTTGTACAGTCTTTTTCCAACTAAACCTGAAGGGGAACTTACAAAACTGCGTGCAGCTATTGTATGTGAGCCTTCTCTGGTTAAGTTTGCGGAAGCATTAAGCTTTGGACAATATGTATTGTTAGGTAAAGGTGAGGAATTAACAGGAGGGCGTACTCGTCCTGCGTTACTTGCGGATGTATTTGAAGCCTTTATTGGTGCTTTATATCTGGATCAAGGAATTGAAGCGGCTCGCTCATTCTTAGAGCGATATGTATTTCCGCAGGTTTCTGAGAATGGGAAGCTCCAAATGAGCGACTATAAGACGGAACTACAAGAATTAACACAACACCATAACATGGGGCTGTTAGAATATCGGATCGTTGAAGAACGAGGGCCAGCACATGAACGTGAATTTGTTTCTGAAGTTTTCATGGGAAATGAACATATCGGAAGAGGTACTGGTCGATCTAAGAAAGAAGCCGAGCAGCAAGCTGCTTCAGTTGCACTCGGTCATTTGAAGCTAGCCAAATCCTAAGGATTTGAAAGTTAGCTCATTTCATAAACTAAGAGCAAAGAGCAGTCACGTAAGATGGATCGTGTTATTAGCCCATTGACTGCTTTTTGCTCTTTTAATTAGTGTTTTCACTTGAAGAAGTTGTGGTATTATTAGGCTTAGAGGTGATTTGGGGAATATGTTTTTGAAACGGATTGAATTAGCAGGTTTCAAATCTTTTGCCGATAAAACGGAGATGGAATTCGTTAGAGGAATAACGGCTGTGGTCGGTCCTAACGGCAGCGGTAAGAGTAATATTTCCGACGGTATACGATGGGTGTTAGGAGAGCAGAGTGCTAAATCACTACGTGGCGGCAAGATGGAAGATATTATATTTGCCGGCAGTGACGCACGTAAAGCTGTTAATTTTGGTGAGGTCTCACTGACTTTGGATAATGAGGATCACGTACTTCCGCTGGACTTCAATGAAGTAACGGTAACACGCCGGGTACATCGCAATGGGGACAGTGAGTATTTGATTAATAAACAATCTTGTCGTCTGAAGGACATTACCGAATTGTTTATGGATACGGGGATTGGTAAAGAAGCGTACTCGATTATCGGACAAGGACGTATAGAAGAAATTCTAAGCACTCGTTCAGAGGATCGTAGGGGCATATTTGAAGAAGCCTCAGGGATCGTAAAATATAAATCTCGTAAAAAGGATGCCATGCGCAAACTAGATGATACGGAACAAAATTTGTTGCGTATTCACGATTTAGTGAGTGAATTGGAGGTCCAGATTGGTCCATTAAAGGATCAATCAGAGAAAGCCGTACACTTCAAACAGCTTCGTGAACAGTTGAAAAGTAAAGAGATTTCAATGTATGTTCATCAAATAGAACAAATTCATACACACTGGACTGAAGCTACACGTAAGCTTGCTGGTTTACAGGAGCAACAACTTGAACTATCTACTGTTGTATCTGCTCATGATGCGATGCTTGAAAGCGATCGATCTATACTTCGTAAGCTGGAACAAGATGTAGAGTTGTTACAAGATGAATTGCTTCAGTATAGCGAAGCTTATGAGAAGAGTGAAGGTTATGGTGAAGTACTCAGGGAACGGAAGCGAAATCTTGAGGGGCACAAAGAGCAGTTAGCTGCGACGTTAAATACAGGAGATGAGCGGGTCGAGGATCGAAAGACCGAATTGTCCCTTACAAAGAATAAGCTCGAGGCATTACAGGAAGAACTTAAGGAGTTACGTCATCATTTATCTGGAGAAGAAGCGAAGTTGGTTGGCGTCACGGGTGGCATTAGCCAGCAACAGGAAGAAACCCTGAAGAGCTCTCTTCTTGAACTTATGAATGAAATGGCGCAGGCTCGTAATGAAATCCGTTATGCAGATCAGCAGAAGGAAACACTGTCTCGTCGAATGAACCGTGCTGAAGAAGAGACAGGTAAATGGGAAAGTCAGAAAGAAGAGTTGTTACAGCGAAAGCATTCTTTGGATACTTCTATTGAGAATTTTGCTAATGAAATCAGAGAATTGCGTGGAGGATATATTACCGAGAGTGAACGGTATCAATCCGTGCAGAAACTGTTAGAAGAAAGTCAAGGTACCCTTCGTAAATGGGAACAAAAACGTGAAGCACTAACTTCCCGGCGTGATACGATGAAGGAAATGCAAGACGATTTCGATGGATTTATGTTGGGTGTTAAAGAAGTGCTCAAAGCTTCCCGTAAATCTGTGCTAAGTGGTGTACACGGAGCTGTAGCGGAACTTATTACCGTACCGGAGAAGTTAGAATTAGCTATGGAGACGGCCATGGGTGCATCGCTACAGCATATTGTTATGGATAATGAATCTGTGTCTCGTCAAGCCATTGCTTTTCTTAAACAACGTCAACTTGGACGAGCAACTTTCTTGCCTTTGGATGTTATGCGGGCAAGAAATATCTCGTCAAGTGATCGTTCTGTCATTGAAGGGGCTAGCGGATTTGTAGGTATAGGAGCGGAATTAGTGCAGTACAATGCAACCTATGCTCCTGTAATTGGAAGTCTACTGGGCAATGTTATTATTGCGGAATCGTTAGAAGACGCCAATAAAATAGCCTCCAAATGCCAATATAGATATCGCGTAGTCACACTTGAAGGTGATATCGTTAATGCGGGCGGTTCAATGACCGGTGGTAGTCAACATAAGAAAAATAACAGTTTACTTAGCCGCAAACGTCAACTGGATGTCTTGGATCAAGAGATTGTGGACACGGAGAAACAGTTGATAAAACTTCAAGAGAGTATTAAACAACTCAAGACACAACTCACACAGACTCAGACGAAGCTTGATGAACTTCGACAAGCAGGTGACGATAAACGGATTGAAGAGCAACAAGCTGCAGGAGATTTGAAGCAGCTTCAACACGAATTACGACATGTGTTGGAACAGGTTGAAATGACGGGTCAAGAGAAGAATGGATTTACAGAAGAGAACAAAGGACTTGAACTTAGTCGGGAACATGCTGTGAAGAAGTTGGCTGAATTAGAAGAACAAGAGAAATCTTCGCATATGGCACTTCAAGCAGCTGAATTTTCTCGTAAAGCGAGTGAATCAGCAAAAGACGAACTCCTCAATCAGTTAACACAGCTGAAAGTAAAAGAAGGTAAGTTGGATCAGGAATGTTTCTCTCTCGAAGAGCAACTCCGTCGATTGCAGACTGATTTCAATTCACAGGATCGGGATTTGCGTCAGACGAAGAACTTGTTAGCTTCCATTGAAGCCGATCTACTTACGAATGCTAACGAAGCGCTTGGGCAAATTGATAATTTGAACCAGTACAAGCTGAAGAAGGAAGAGTCTTCTCAACAACTTGATTTCAAGAGAGCAACACGTATGCAACTGTCTAAGAAGCTGGAACTACAGGAGAACGAAACCAAGGAGCAACGGACTCAGCTTCGTACCGTAGATGAACAACTTCGTCAGACCGAGATTGGTGTGAATCGACTGGACGTTGAACTGGACAATATCCTCAAGAAACTGAGTGAAGATTATGAGCTTAGTTACGAATTGGCCAAACAGCGGTATCCAATTCCTGAAGATGTGCTTGCGGTTCAGAACGAGGTTAGGGAACTGAAACGTAGCATATCAGCGCTGGGTGAAGTAAACCTTGGTGCGATTGAGGAATACCAACGAGTCAACGAGCGCTACCAATTCTTGAATGAACAGAAGGAAGATCTAATTGGTGCTAAGACGACACTTTATGAAGTTATCCGTGAAATGGATGACGAAATGTCAAAGCGATTCAAAACGACCTTTGATGCTATTCGTCGCGAGTTTGGGACTGTATTTATGAAGTTATTCGGGGGAGGTAGAGCAGATCTCGTTCTCATTGACCCTGATAATATGTTGGATACAGGAATTGATATCGTTGCTCAACCACCAGGCAAAAAGCTACAGAATCTACAACTTCTTTCTGGCGGGGAACGTGCTTTGACCGCCATGGCGCTCTTATTTGCTATTCTGCAAGTAAAGCCGGTACCATTCTGCGTGTTGGATGAAGTAGAAGCTGCGCTTGATGAAGCTAATGTCGTTCGGTTTGCTCAATATCTACGTGAATTCTCTGAACAGACGCAGTTCATTGTCGTTACTCACCGTAAAGGAACGATGGAAGAAGCGGATGTGCTTTATGGAGTTACCATGGAAGAGGGCGGCGTATCTAAGTTAGTTTCAGTTAAGTTGGAGAATGAAGAAGCGGAAATTGCTTAACATACAACATACTAGATAGTTTGTATTGAAGATAAAGAGATGGAGGAAGCATATGAGTTTCTTTAAAAAGCTGAAAGAAAGTATTTCGAGTAAAACAGAAGCTGTCACGAAGCAATTTCGTGATGGTCTAGAGAAAACACGTAAGGGACTTGTAGAGAAAGTCTCTGATCTTATGATTCGTCGTAAGAAAATAGATGAAGAGTTCTATGAAGAACTGGAAGAAATTCTGATCGGTGCAGACGTTGGAGTTAACACGGTTATGACCTTAATTGAGGAATTGCGAGTTGAAGTGAAGAAGCAGAAAATTGAGAATGCTTTGGAGTTACAGCCGATTTTGTCACAAAAATTGATGGGGTTACTACGTGGTGATGATGATAACTCCCTAAATATGAATGAGGATGGTATAACCGTTATTCTATTTGTAGGTGTAAACGGCGTAGGGAAAACAACTACGATTGGTAAAATGGCACACCGATTTAAACAAGAAGGTAAAAAGGTGCTATTAGCAGCTGGAGATACATTCCGCGCGGGAGCAATCGAGCAACTTGAAGTGTGGGGACAACGCGCTGGAGTAGAAGTGATTAAACAGCAGGCAGGTTCAGATCCGGCAGCTGTCATGTTTGATGCTGTTCAAGCAGCGAAACAACGTCAAGTGGATGTTCTTATCTGTGATACAGCGGGACGCTTACAGAATAAATCCAATTTGATGGAAGAGCTGAACAAGATATTCCGTGTTATTCAACGTGAAATTCCAGGTGCACCGCATGAAGTGTTGATGGTATTGGATGCTACAACAGGACAGAATGCCTTAAGTCAAGCTAAGCTCTTTGGAGAAAAGAGTGGCGTGACAGGTCTTGTTCTTACGAAGTTAGATGGAACAGCCAAAGGTGGAATTGTTGTGGCTATTCGTCAGGAAATGAACATTCCGGTGAAATTAGTAGGTCTGGGTGAGAAATTGGATGACTTACAGCCTTTTGATTCAGAGCAATTCGTTCATGCATTATTCGCAGGGTTGATTCAAGAAGAAGAGGATGCAGAAGAAACCTCCATTTCAGAGGAGTAGTCTTATTTCATGGTTAGGCATCTGCAGAGGCTCAGTTCTGCAGATGCCTTTTTTAAATATACAAAGTTTGATACGTTACTTCTTAATTTAAGAGGTGTATAATGTGGAACAAGAAGTTTTAAATTGAAAGGACTTTTAAATATGGCGAATACGCACATCTACACCCGTCGTGAGGAAGTGGCAAATGCGATTACTCATGGTATTGGAGCAGTTCTTAGTGTGGCGGCCCTTGTATTACTCATCGTGTTTGCTACTATCAAAGGAACTCCGTGGCATATTGTAAGCTTTACAATCTATGGAACGACGATGCTTATTTTATATCTAAATTCCACATTGGTTCATAGTTTCAAGGAAGGCAAAACAAAGGATCTATTCGAATTCTTTGACCATTCATCTATTTATCTTTATATAGCGGGTTCCTATACTCCCTTTTTACTGGTTGCTATTCGTGGACCTCTTGGCTGGTCTTTATTCGGTGTTGTTTGGGGTTTTGCTATTTTAGGTTGTGTCTTTAAAGCTTATTTTGTGAAAAGATTTCTATTTATGTCCACGATCTTCTATATTATAATGGGCTGGATGATTGTGATTGCTTGGGTTCCATTAACGGCGGTTGTACCAGACGGAGGCATGCTGCTTCTTGCACTTGGTGGAATCATGTACACACTTGGAACAGTATTCTACGTCTGGAGAGGGTTTCCTTACCATCACGCCATATGGCATTTGTTCGTATTGGCAGGTAGTGTACTCCATTTCTTCTCCGTTTTTCTTTATTTGCTACCTAATTAATGAATGTAGAATCACGAATTAAAGCTAGGAAAATTACCCAAGGGAGATGACAAGGATATTTGCTTGACATCTCTCTTTATTTTATGTAATATTAGTTTTGTTGAGTGTAAAGTGTTTTTCCTTGACGAAGGGAGTGCCCTTAATGAGTCAGGATGATAGGTTAGAGAAAACAAATCGAATTAATCGGTTGTTTGATTTCTATGAACACCTGCTAACTGAGAAGCAGCAGACATTCCTTAAATATTATTTTCATGATGATTTTTCCCTTGGGGAAATTGCCGCAGAATTCGAAATCAGTCGGCAAGCTGTCTATGAACACATTAAACGTGCGGAACAAGTACTTGCTATGTATGAAGAGAAATTGAGTCTTTTACAAAAGTATGAACGACGTAACCACGAAATAGAGCAATTAAGACATGAACTTACGACAGTAGATGTTTCAACAGAAGATAAGGAAAAGCTGATCTCAATATTAGATCGTTTGCAGGTATATGAATAGTAGCAGGGGGGTGGCAACGAATGGCATTTGAAGGATTAACAGGCAGGTTGCAGAACGTATTTAGTAAACTTCGTGGTAAAGGTAAAGTATCTGAGGACGATGTAAACGAAGCGATGCGTGAAGTGCGTCTTGCCCTATTGGAAGCGGACGTTAATTTCAAAGTAGTCAAGGAATTCGTTGCCAAAGTTAAAGAGAAGTCTATTGGGAAAGAAGTAATGGACAGCTTCACTCCAGGCATGATTATTATTGACATCGTCAATAAGGAATTGACTGAGCTTATGGGTGGAAGTCAGGCTAAGCTTGCCAAGGCCAATAAAGGTCCTACTGTTATTATGATGGTCGGTCTTCAAGGTGCCGGTAAGACAACAACGTCTGCCAAATTAGCTAAACTGCTTCAGAAGCAGAATAGTCGTCCGTTACTTGTCGCTGCGGATATTTATCGTCCTGCTGCGATTAAGCAGTTGGAAGTGTTGGGAGAACAGATTAAAGTTCCTGTGTTCTCACTTGGGGACAAGGTTAGTCCGGTTGAAATTGCTAAGCAAGGTTTGCAGCATGCTAAGGATAACGGAAATGATTACCTGATTGTAGATACCGCTGGTCGTCTTCATATTGATGAAGAGCTGATGGAGGAATTACGTCAGATTCATACGGAAGTTAATCCGGATGAAGTATTGCTTGTAGTTGATGCTATGACAGGGCAAGATGCAGTCAATGTTGCTGACAACTTCAATACACAGCTTACACTCACTGGTGTTGTACTCACCAAGTTAGATGGTGACACACGAGGTGGTGCCGCACTTTCAGTCAAAGCAGTAACGGGTTGCCCGATTAAATTTGCTGCGCTTGGTGAGAAGATCGATGCTTTGGAGCCTTTCCATCCAGAACGGATGGCTTCAAGAATTCTAGGGATGGGCGATATGCTCTCTCTGATCGAGAAGGCACAGTCCAATATCGATGTCGAGAAAGCGAAAGAAATGGAACGTAAGATGCGTAATGCAGAGTTTACGTTCGACGATTTCCTGGAGCAAATGGATCAAGTGAAGAAGCTTGGACCGCTTGATCAGATTATGGACATGATTCCTGGTATGGGAAAGATGAAACAAGCGAAAGATCTTAAAGTGGACGATAAGCAAATGGGTCGTATTGAAGCCATTGTCTACTCCATGACGAAGCAAGAAAAGCAACATCCTGAGATGATTGACCACAAACGACGCAAGCGGATTGCAACAGGCAGTGGAACAAATATTGCCGAAGTGAACCGTCTCATCAAACAGTTTGACGAAATGCGTCGGATGATGAAACAATTCTCAGATATGATGGGACCTAAAGGTCCTAAAGGAAAAGCAATGAAACAGCTTAAAGGATTAGCAGGAAAAGGCGGCATGAAGTTTCCTTTCCGTTAAAATACTAATACTACTATTATTTATTGAAGGAGGTGAATTTTGTGGCAGTACGTATTCGTCTTAAACGCATTGGTGCCCATAAAGCGCCGTTCTACCGTATCGTGGTTTCGGATTCCCGTTCCCCGCGTGATGGTCGTTTTATCGAAGAAATTGGTTACTACAATCCGATTGAATCACCGGCAGTAGTTAAAATTGATGAAGATAAAGCTTTGGCATGGCTTCAAACAGGTGCACAAGCATCCGATACAGTTCGTAACTTGCTTAGTAAAGCAGGCGTTATGAAGAAATTCCATGAACTTAAGTTACAGAAATAATGACTGATGGTGAGGGGTATCTATGGAAGAATTAGTTAGTGTTATTGCTAAGGCTTTGGTGGATCATCCTGAAGATGTGACCGTGAAGACGGTGGAGAAGGATCATCTTGTTGTCTATGAACTGTCCATTCATCCTGATGATGTGGGCAAGGTTATTGGTAAACAGGGTAGGATCGCCAAAGCATTACGCACGGTTGTCACATCTGCAGCAGTCAAAATGGACAAACGAGTAACCGTGGATATTATATCTTAAAGATTTACGAAAGTGGGTTAGGATGAATTTCCTAGCCCTTTTTCGTACATGCTGAAGACATAATACTTGCATGGACAAAAGTATTTTGCGCGAATAAGCGCTTTTTTAGGAGGAGAATATGTCGGAACAATTATTAACAGTTGGTAAATTGGTGAATACACACGGCATTAAGGGTGAAATTAAAGTGTTAGCGATTACGGATTTTCCAGAAGAACGTTTTGCTAAAGGAAAGCGTTTATACTTGATTCCTGGAGACGGAACGCCGTCATTTTGGATTACTGTAGAGTCTGCACGTTTCCATAAGAATACCTATATTGTAAAATTAGAAGGCTTCACGAATATTAATCAGGTCGAGAAGTATAAAGGTAGTACGCTCAAAGTATCTCAGGATGATCTTGTTGAACTACCCGACAACGAGTATTATTATCACGATATTATTGGATGTAATGTATTTACGGATGATAATGAAGATAAGCCACTTGGTGTTATTACTGAAATTATGTCCACGGGTGCAAATGACATATGGGTGGTTAAACCTGTCTCAGGTTCGGACATTCTAATTCCGGTGATTGATGATGTCGTATTAGATGTAGATGTTAGTAACAAGAAGGTTAAGATTTACCTCATGGAAGGATTGTTATAAATGAAGGTAGATGTGCTTACCTTGTTTCCTGAGATGTTCACAGGGGTGTTCGAGAGTAGTATTTTAGGCAAGGCGAATGATAAGGGAATTGTGTCTTTGAATGCGATTAATTTCAGAGACTTTTCTTTAAGTAAACATCACACTGTCGATGATACGCCTTATGGTGGTGGCGGTGGTATGGTGTTGAAGCCGGAGCCTATTTTTGCTGCTGTAGAACATGTCAAGACATCTAGCATCAATCCTCCACGTGTGATACTGATGTGTCCACAGGGAGAAACATTCACACAGAAAAAAGCCGAAGAATTATCCAAAGAAGAACATCTCATCTTTATATGTGGACACTATGAAGGTTATGATGAACGAATTCGTGAGCATCTAGTCACAGACGAATTGTCCGTCGGGGACTATGTTCTTACGGGTGGTGAGATACCTGCAATGACTGTTATTGATTCTGTCGTAAGGTTATTGCCGGGTGTATTAGGTAATCAGATGTCAGCGGTGACAGATTCATTTAGTACGGGGCTACTTGAGTATCCGCATTATACACGACCTGCTGAATTCCGAGGTTGGAAAGTACCAGATATACTGCTTAGCGGTCATCATGCTAATATCGATGTGTGGCGTAGACAACAAGCACTGAAGCGTACGTTTACTCGTCGTCCAGACCTATTGGATAAGCTTGAACTTACGGTTCAAGATAAGAAGTATCTACGAGAACTTCGTAACCAGGAGCAATAGAAGATGAGAATGGAAGGGGAGGAACAAGATGGATTTTAAAGTCTATTTTGAAAATCTAAGAGAACAACATTTGAATGAGTTAAAAGAATGGTTATCCATTCCGAGTATCTCAGCACTATCTGAACACAAGTCAGATGTATTACGTGCAGCTGATTGGTTAGCGGATTCATTATCTAAGGCAGGTTTAGAGAACGTAACCGTTCATCAAACGAAAGGACATCCTATTGTGTGTGCGGATCATTTGCACGCCCCAGGTAAGCCTACTGTGCTCGTATATGGACATTATGATGTACAGCCAGTTGACCCCCTTCATCTGTGGGAGACGCCTCCATTTGAACCGACTATTCGTGAAGATAAGATCTATGCTCGTGGAGCAACGGATGATAAAGGTCAAGTATTTCTACATATTAAAGCCGTTGAAGCGCTTCTGAAGCAAGAGAAGGAGCTTCCTGTAAATATTAAATTCTGTATCGAAGGTGAAGAGGAAGTAACGAGCCCGAACCTACCTACATTCTTAGAAGAACATCGTGAGGCATTGTCAGCCGATGTAGTCTTAATCTCTGATACGTCTTTGCTTGAAAAAGGTAAGCCAGCGATATGTGTTGGACTACGTGGACTTTGCTCGCTAGATGTTCAAATCACGACAGCGAATACAGATCTTCATTCGGGTACTTTTGGTGGAGGCGTTCCTAACGCACTCCATGCGATTGTTTCTCTACTATCTACACTACACGATGATAAAGGTCAAGTGAGTGTTGAAGGGTTCTATGCGGATGTACCTGAACTTTCTCCTGAAATGAGAGCGGAATTCGTGAAACAAGCGATCGATGAGAAGAAATTACAGCAGGATTTGGGTCTGGATACGCTTTACGGAGAGGAAGGATACTCCTTCGTTGAAAGAACCGGAGCTCGTCCAACACTTGAATTAAACGGGGTATATGGTGGATTCCAAGGTGAAGGATCAAAGACTGTAATTCCAAGAGAAGCACATGCTAAGATTACCTGTCGTCTTGTAGGGCATCAGGATCCACAAGATATATTGAATAAAATTGAACGTCATATTCATGCGAATGTCCCTGTTGGAGCTAAAGTATCGGTTGTTCAACGTGAAAAGGGAAATCCGTTTACGATGGATACATCTTCACCTATGCTTCAGAAGGCAGCGGATGCATTTAATCAAGTATATGGTGTTCGTCCGGTGTTTACTAAAGACGGGGGCTCTATCCCAATTGTCGAAACATTTGGTCGCTTATTACATGTGCCAGTCGTATTGATGGGCTTTGGGTTACCCGATGAGAACCTACATGCACCGAATGAACACTTCAATTTAGATAACTTTGATAAAGGACTTCTCACGATTGTGGAGTTCCTGAAACAAGTTTAAGAGCAAATACAGAATTGTAAAAGCCACCGGGATCTGATGTGTTTTTAACATCGATCTTTGGTGGCTTTCTTATGTAGTATTTATTTTAGTCTATCCACCATTTGTTAAAGAAGCTCGTGTGAGTTTATAAGAATTTAATAAGAACCTATGTTAAATTTTACTATATTGCTAGAATGCAAAATTTCTTGCAAGCAGATAGAGACCTATGTTATAATTACTCCTGTTGTGTATGAATACGGTGGTCCTCTGTCGATAATGAAGGAGAATATCATTTCTTTGGAAGAGGCAAGAACGCCTGTATGGAAGGAGGGAATTCTAAAATGAATATCCTACAAGCGATTACTCAAGATCAACTTCGCACAGATTTGCCAAACTTTCGCCCTGGAGATACTTTGAAAGTAAATGTAAAAGTTATCGAGGGAACACGTGAGCGCGTCCAATTGTTCGAAGGTGTTGTAATTCAGCGTCGTGGCGGCGGAATCGGTGAGACTTTTACAGTACGTAAAATCTCTTACGGTGTTGGTGTGGAAAGAACTTTTCCGCTTAACTCGCCTAAACTCGAGAGTATTGAAGTGACTCGTCGCGGTAAAGTGCGTCGTGCTAAACTCTTCTATCTTCGTGATCTACGCGGTAAAGCAGCAAGAATTAAAGAAATTCGCCGTTAAAAAGCGGACAACGTTAAGGGGCTTGATTTCAAGTCCCTTTCGTTTTAGGATAAATAGGGCATATGGATGAATGATGCCTATATTTAGTAGGTGATTAAGCTCCGTTAAGGAGCTTTTCTTTTCTTAAATACCAAAAAAAAGGGTTTATATTCTTTATCCATTTGCATTTCATTAGGTTCAGAGAGGGCGATGAATGATGCAGCAGGACTTAGGAGTTCAGCCAGATGTAGCTGAATTAAAAGAGCATGATGATAAACCAGCGAAAAAAGGAAATAATGAAATTGTGGAATGGATTAAGGCCATTGTGATCGCTGTGATCCTAGTTGTGCTTATTCGTTGGCTTCTTTTTAAACCATTTATTGTAGATGGACCTTCTATGAAGCCTAACTTTCATACGGGAGAACGTCTAATAGTGAACGAAATTTTGTATGATATTCGCAAGCCTGAGAAGGGCGAAGTCATTGTCTTCCATGTTCCTTCCGAAGGTAGGGATTTCATTAAGCGAGTGATTGGCGTCGCTGGAGACACAGTTAAGGTGGAAGGGGATACCGTTTACGTAAACGGGGAACCTATAAAAGAGCCCTACATACAAGATGAAATTGACAACAGACACAAAGAAAACATGACTTATAACAATAAAGATTTCCCTAACGAAAGTTTCCCAGATGGTAAAGTGCCTGAAGGACATATTTTTGTGATGGGAGATAACCGTTCAGATAGTACGGATAGTCGAATGATTGGCTATGTTCCACTTGGTGATATTGTAGGCCGCGCGGATGTGATTTTCTGGCCAGTGAAAGATATGGAATGGATCAACCATTAAACCCCATGAAGGTTATGGATTAGTGTGGTAAAGAAGAAGAGGTGATGACGGTGACGATTCAGTGGTTCCCTGGTCATATGACTAGAGCTCGCCGCCAAATTCAAGATCAATTAAAGCTGATTGATGCAGTCATTGAGTTGGTTGACGCTCGTCTTCCACTTTCAAGCCGCAATCCGATGATTGATGAGATTCTCGGGGACAAACCTCGGCTTATCATTTTGAATAAAGCGGATTTAGCGGATGCGGAAGTGACGAGAGAATGGTTAGCTTATTTTAAAAGAGAAGGACATATAGCTTTCCCTGTGGATGCATCTACTGGGACGGGTATGAAGGAAATTCCAACGCAGCTTAAATTGCTGATGAAAGCTAAGATTGACAAGCAAATTTCTAAAGGTATGAATCCAAGAGCTATTCGCGCATTGATTGTGGGTATTCCAAACGTAGGTAAATCCACATTGATCAATAAGCTTGCTGGACGGGCTGTTGCCCTAACGGGTGACCGTCCTGGTGTGACCAAAGGTCAACAATGGATTAAAGTAAGCAAAGAAATGGAATTGCTGGATACACCAGGGATTCTGTGGCCTAAGTTCGAAGATATGAATGTAGGTTATCGGCTAGCGGTAACTGGAGCGATTAAGGCAGAAACTCTCAATACAGAGGATGTAGCCTTTTTCGGGATCAAATATCTTGCGAAATACTATTGGCCTCCATTCAAAGAACGTTTTGATCTTCAATGTGATCAACCAACAGATTTCGAGAATCCTGATGAAATTATCGCGATTATGGAAGAGGTTGGTCGTAGACGTGGTTGTATCATTAGTGGCGGAAGAGTTGACTTGGAGAAAGCTTGTGGGACGTTACTGCGGGAGCTCCGGGCTGGTAAATTAGGCCGTTTCTCAATGGAAGCACCTTATTAATAAATAAGAGGTTTGAAGCCACCGATTCTTCGGTGGTTTTTTTATTATTGAAATATAGGATAAGAGAATATGTTAAGATGATCTGAAATAAATGTACAGATTGATGCAAGATATGTACGGAAGGATTGTGTGAAGAGAATGAGTGATATAGAAGTGGTAGATTTGCTGAAACATGAAGCATATTATTGGGAGCAATCCTATCAACATATTGCAGGTATAGATGAAGTGGGACGGGGATGTCTATTTGGTGATGTGATAGCAGCTGCTGTAATCCTTCCGCAAGGTCTCCTTATAGAAGGTGTTAATGATTCTAAGAAATTAAGCGCGAAGAAACGTGATGCGTTATATGATGTCATCATGGAGCAGGCGATATCAGTGAGTGTGGGATATGCGGATGCGGCTACTATAGATCGGATTAATATCAAGCAGGCATCAAGACTTGCTATGAAAAGAGCGCTAGACGACTTATCGGTTGCACCTAACTTTCTACTTGTAGATGCAGAAAAGGTAGATTCTGATGTACCTCAGCTATCTATTATTAAAGGGGATGCTAACAGCCAATCCATCGCAGCAGCTTCTATTATTGCAAAGGTTACACGTGATCGATTGTGTGAAGGTGCATGGGAAGCGATGTATCCTGAATACGGCATATCCTTACACAAAGGGTATGCAACGAAGTTACATAGAGCGCAAATAACGGATTTGGGAGCAACACCGATGCATCGTCGTAGCTTCCTCAAAAATCTTGAAGCTGAGCAGCAGACATTGTTCTAAAAAAAGAAGTGCTTAAGCGAATGGAGTCTAGCGCCGATAAAAAGAGAAAGAGCGATTTGAAAACGGAGGAAGAACTGTGAACATCGGATCATTAATCCGTGGTTTGCTGGGTGACAGCAAAGCTGGGGATGTTAAGCAATTAGATGTCAAGACGGGTCAGGTGGTACGTGGCGTAGTTCTTAGTGTCTCTGACGATGGTCAAGAAGCTGAAATCCAGATTCAGGGCGTCAAAGTGCATGCTAAATTAGAGACACCTCTACAACAGGGACAAGCTACTATGATGCAAGTGCAACCTCCAGATGATAGTGGCATGATGGTACTAAAACCTCTAAGTGAATCTCCATATACGTCGTTAACTGCCAAATCTATGGGCGAGGTGTTAAGCGCAGTAGGTTTGACAGATACGAAAGTGAACCGTGAAATGATTCAAACACTACAGGCCAGTGGTGTGCCGTTAACGAAGGAGAATGCTACGATATTTAAAGCGATTCTGATGGAGAAGCCTGCGGGTGTTCCGCCCGAGCAATGGCTTCAGTCTGCTGCAATCGCATTTCAGCGTGGGTTACCTATGACCGGTGAGAGTGTAAGAGGTTTACAACAAGCTGTCTTCGGGCCTCCATTACATCAATTGTTATCCGGACTTAGCGAGCAGCTTACCTTGTTAGCTAAGCAAGAAGGAGAATTATTACCATCAAAAGGAATGGTAGATTCGCAAGTAGGTGCAGGAACAACGCAAGTGTCAGGAGCAACCGGCACGCAAGACACGGTTGGTAAAACAGGGAATTTGGTAGGAGCGCAAGTTCAACAAGGATCTCAAGGTACGCAGGCATTGACAGGGATGGTGTCAAATGAAACGGTTGGGAAGGGTGCTATACCGCTGGGGATTGCATCTGGAACTGCAGCTTCAAGCGGCGGACCTTCACCCCTTCAGCCGCTTCTAGCGAAGCTGCAAGGCGTGCTTCAGCAGCTGCATAGTACGCAGCTGCCTAATCAGCCGTCGCAGAGCGCGATGGCCGTAGTTCTACCCGCCACGGCTTCGCCAAGTGGCAGCGGCAATACCACTGGCGTAGCTGTGCCAGTGGCTTCTTTAGCCGGCGTCGTAACACCGCCGGCAAGTGCAACGGCTGCTGCACCCGGAGGGACAGCAGCCATGGTGCCGCCGGCTACGCAGACGGCGGTACCTCTGGGCGAAGCACCCGCAGGTGCTTCGCAACAGCTTGCGCCTTCCCAAGGTGAAGAACCTTGGGTAGGGCGCATGTTGAAGTTGCTCGGTGCGGAGCACGAGCAACAGGCCGTGCGCGGCGGTGCAACGCCGCAAGCGCAACAAGCACCGCAGGGTACAGCCGCGGCAGGGAACGTGCCGCTAGGTAACACGGCTGCAGCTGTGCCAGTGCCGCAACCGCAGGCGGCTTCGGCCGTAGGTAATGCTGCGCCTCTATCAAGCATTGACGAGCCAACAAATCAGCCTCAGGGTACGAAACCAACTGCTAATGCGCCTTTGACTACTCAGGAGCAAGCTGCTCAGTCCACGCAAGGAGCATCTTTTGCACATGTTGTCAAAGGTACATCGGATACAATACTTCAGGTAGCTACCACCTTACCTATAGTGGGTGGGAATGGCAATAGTACAGATATGCCTGCGCATGATTCTCTAAAAGGAATTCTTCTTGAAATGTTAGATAGGACGGATCTGCCTCCCGCGCTTAGGGAAGCTGCACAGCAACTTGTCCAACAGATGACAGGACAACAACTTTTACTAAATACAGATCGTACTGCGCCATTTGCTCAAGTCACGATGTTTATTCCCTTAAATGGTCAGGTTGGTCAAGAGACTGCATCTGTTCACATTCAGGCTCGTCGGGGGAAAAAAGGGGAACTCGATGCATCTAACTGCCGTCTATGGTTCGATCTAGATATGAAACATCTAGGATCAACACTTGTAGATGTACAAGTCGTCGACAAAATCGTCAGTCTGAAAATTCATAATGATCATGAATGGATGACATCCCTCATTGAAGATCGTCGTGACGAAATCTCACTAGCGATTCATTCAATTGGGTATCAGCTGTTAAGTCTCAAGGCGGAACCACTACCCATACCTAATGTCGCTGAAGTGGATGGCAAACAGGGCAGTGTAACCTCAGAATATACTCCTCCTACCTATAAAGGAGTGGATATGCGGATATGAGTGATAAGACGAAAGATGAAGCAGCTCTTTCTATGAAAAAGGCTGTCGCCTTGAAATATACGCCAGGGGAGACCGAAGCGCCAATCGTAGTAGCTAAAGGAAGTGGTAGACTGGCAGAGACCATTCTTGCGAAAGCGAAAGAAAATGGTATTCCTGTCCAAGAAGACGCAGCTTTAGTGGAGGTACTATCTCAATTGGATCTAGATCAACAGATTCCTGCTGAACTTTATCAGCTTGTGGCTGAAGTGCTTTCATATATCTATCGTACAGATGGGCTAGCCAAAGAAAGAAGGCCTAGCTGATGGAAGAACCGCGTAAGAAGGACACCTGTAAGAAGGACACCCGTAAGCAAAAAGGTGCATTGGCAGAAGAACAAGCTACCGTTTACTTAGTAGATCAAGGATATGAAATTATAGATCGCAATTGGCGCTGCCGCAGTGGAGAATTAGATATTGTAGCTCGCAAAGAGGATTATTTAGTCTTTGTTGAGGTGCGTAGCCGTAGTGGTAGCACGAGGTATGGCACACCGGCAGAGTCCGTAAATACTCATAAAATGATTCAAGTACGCAAAACGGCTGAGGTCTATCTATTGTATAAACAGATCGATTTAGAAACAACGAGGTTACGTTTTGATGTTATTGCTGTACTTCTGAATACTGACATGCCTGTATCAAGTTTGGATCACATCGTGGAAGCATTTTAGCCGTCATATTCATACATGCTAATACAAATAAATTTGTGGTAATTCTTTTTGAACCAAAAGTGGATGATGAGCTGAACATCAAGAACTCTTCTTTATGCAATTAAAGAATAAGAGCTCATGATGTTCAGCTCTTTTTCACGCATTCGTTTATACCAAATTGAGAAGGGGTAATAAGGCAGTAAAGTTAGGAGTGATACATATGACTAAATTAAGTATTGGTATATTTACAACCCAACAGGATGCCTCAATGGCTGTAGAGGATCTTAAAAAAGAAGGATTACATGAGAAAAAAGAAATATCTGTTCTCTCAATAGATATTAGAGATCTGGAAAGTATTAGCAAGGATAGTGGTGTGAAGAAGCCGGAAGGTGGGGATGGAAATTCAGGTATTTTTGGTTATGTGAAAGGGTTGGTATCAGAATTGGATGTTATCCCTGTAGAAGTCGCCGCTTCAGGTCCGGCAGCTCGCAAATTTGCGGGGGCAGCTATTGGTTCTGACACGGATGATTTGGTAGTTGGACTTGTAGGGAGTGGAATTCCAGAAGAAGATGCTCAGAAATATGAAGAATTATTGCTCGAAGGCCATATTCTCATGCTAATTGTAAGTGAGACAGAGCAAGTTGATAAAGTGAACGAGATTTTATTATCTAATCAATCTATAACCTTGGAATAGAGTTGTAGTAACTAAGGCGCGCAGAAGTTTACTGTAATTGGAACTTTTAACGTCGGTCATACTTTCTAAAAATCCAAGTGTAGGTATAAATGTTGAGTCTGTCTATGACAGAGCGATTCCTTCTCTGCAAAATACTCAGAATGAATCATTATGTGTTAATAACAAAAATGAAACGAAGGTGTTGCTATAATGTTAGTCTACTTTATAATATTAGCTATAGTAAGCTTTGCAACTATGTCTTCATTCATTATAGCCGTAAAAAAAGGTACTTCATTTGTTGAGACATTACCATCTGCAATTAGTTTCACATTTCTTGTAATATTAATCATGTTTTTTATCCAAGACATTCAAAGAATTTAGCAAATAGAGCTGAGTTTGCTGAGGCTATTAATCGTGTCACATCTGAGATATTTAAAGATTTGGACAGTAGAATTAAAGTCCTTGCAAATCATCTCGCAACTTCTGATGCCAGTTATATGGCGATGGTTACATTGTTAGACGAAAAAGGTGTATTGAGTACAGAAGAATTTGATAAAAGACAAACAGAGATATTAGAAAAGATTAAACATGGATTAGACGAGATGAAGAAGTATGCTGTAAATGGAGTTTCTCAATAAATTATAGTTTGAATAATCAACACTTAGGGGGAAATTAATTGGTTAGTGAACTAACATTTAAAACAAAACTCAAATTAGAAAATGTAATTGAATATAATAACTCTTTTAGCAAAAATAGAAGAATATATTTAACTGTGTTATTTTTTGTAGGAATGTTTGTGATTTTATTTCTGACCGAACAAGAGAAAAGCAATAATATTGCAACGATGCTAATTATTGATTTTATAGGGAGTATTATTATCTGGTTTTTAATTAAATTTAGAATTAAGAGTCACTCAAAGAAGACGTTTCAAAGCGATAACCTAGCGCAGCAAGAGTACACGTATACAATTAATGAATTAGGCCTTCGTTTTGAATCGGAATCTAGCAATGGAAATATCAAGTGGGCAGATGTGAAAAAAGTCAGTGAAACAAAAAATCTTTATCTGGTATTCATATCAAGTAACAAATCATTTGTAATGCCCAAGTCTTCAATTTCATCAGCAAAAGAAAGGTTGACTTTAAAGTATCTGATTAGTTTGAATTTAGATTCGAAAAAGGTTCAATTTAGAACCTGATTTGGCCAATAAAACATTAGAAATGGATGTGGACACAATTAATACTACCAAAGTGAGTAATCATGGAATGGGATCATAATACATCGAATATTAAGAATGTTAAGTAATGTGATGCAAACTGAGGACAGAAGATAAGTAGCCCTTTTTTTCGTTCTATAAGGATCACTCATTACCATCATCTACCGCTACCATTATAGGTGTAGTGTAGTTCTTATTTTATTAAAGAAACATCATGACAATATATAAGTAAGAAAGATGTAGAATATATCAAAGTGAAATAAAGTTACTCTGACAAAGAATGTGATATTAATCAAACAGAAATTGATGAACTTCTGTTTGATTGGATTGAAATGCAAATTGAAAATATCGGAGAAATCAAAAAAATGGTGATGTCGAGAGATTCCCTAACTGGCGGTGAAAAATTAAATAAAATGAATCAGATGCCCAAATCGGTTGGATCTAAGTCTTGTGCATGTTCGTGTTTCTACTAAAAAGGAAGTAGATAAATAATTATGAAAGACAATGGAACCAGTGCCATTACATTAATAATGAGTACTATAGAATGGTACACTTGCAATTTATCACATCTCATCCTCCCCCTGATTCTGCTGCCGATCCAAATTTCGA
The DNA here is from genome assembly GCF_001637225.1 of Paenibacillus antarcticus. Taxonomy (GTDB): domain Bacteria; phylum Bacillota; class Bacilli; order Paenibacillales; family Paenibacillaceae; genus Paenibacillus_AQ; species Paenibacillus_AQ antarcticus. Next base: position 249,787 of record NZ_LVJI01000018.1, on the reverse strand, counting down.
TACTGAATGGCTTCCGCGACATGTGAAGACGCAATCTTATCTTTGGCATCGAGATCAGCAATCGTCCTCGCTAATTTTAGAATGCGGTCATAGGCTCTCATACTAAGACCCAGTGCCTCTAGCGTTTCTTGTAGCATCGTAGCCGTATCAGATGAAAGAGCAGCGAAGTTACGAAGATGTCTTCCCGCTAATTCACTATTGTAGGAGAAGGGTAAGTGACGGTAACGTCGCATTTGTATGCTGTGAGCTTGCATCACACGCTCTCTCATTTCTTGTGAAGATAAGCTAAAGGTCTCTTTTGTCCACTCTTTTGGACGAGGGACATCCACTTGAAGATCGATTCGATCTAATAAAGGACCGGAAATTTTGGCTCGGTAGTGGGCAATACGTGAACTGCTACAAGTACAACGGTGCTCAGGATGATGGCTTCCAAGATAGCCACAAGGACAAGGATTCATGGATGCACATAACATGAAGTGTGCTGGAAATGTATGAACTGCACGTGCGCGACTAATGGTTACAGCACGGTCTTCTAGAGGTTGTCGTAAGACTTCGAGGACATTGCGAGAGAACTCAGGGAGTTCATCGAGAAATAATATTCCACGGTGAGCAAGACTTACTTCTCCTGGTTTAGGAATCGTGCCCCCGCCAATAAGTCCTCCGGCTGAAATCGTATGGTGTGGTGAGCGGAAGGGTCGTTGTCTTAGTAGTCCTGTGGATGGTTCTTTTAGTTTGCCAGCCGCGCTGAATATTTTGGTCGTCTCGAGAGATTCTTGTTCAGTTAAAGCAGGTAGAATGGTGGGTAGACGTTTGATTAACATGGTTTTACCTGTACCAGGTGGACCGATAAGCATAATATTATGCATACCAGCTGCAGCGATGGTTAGTGCTCGTTTGACGTGTTGTTGACCTAACACATCACTATAATCTTCATAACTGGCTGTGTAGATTTGGGAAGCTGATGAGGTAGTCACAGAGGGATATGGCTTCTGGAGATAATCCAATGAATCAAGAATGACAGGAGGATCTGTTTCCTTTCTCACAGACTTAGGTAGAATGCCATCGGGATACAATAATTCTCTTAGGTGTCCAAGACTAAAAACTTTCATATCTTTGATTAGATCTGCTTCGGCAGCATTCTCCTCAGGTAATAGAACGGCATTGAAGCCTTCTTGCTTCGCACGATCTACCATGGAGAGAACACCGGACACGGGTCTCAAAGTGCCATCTAATGCAAGCTCACCAATCATAAGTAGGCGGATATCTGAAGGAAGAATAATCTGGCCACTAGTCACTAGAATACCGAGTGCGATGGCTAGGTCGAACGCTGAACCTTCCTTTCGAAGGTCGGCTGGGGCTAAGTTAATCGTAACTCTCTGCATAGGAAATCGAAATCCACAGTTCTTAATGGATGCTCGAACTCTTTCAACGGCTTCACGGATGGCAGAGTCGGGAAGACCAATTATAGAAGTCTGTGGTAGACCATTAGATATATCTACTTCGACTTGGATGATTACGCCATCAATGCCATATAAACAAGCGCTATACATTTTACCATACATAAATAAAAACACCTCTATTCTATATAATGGATACGTTGTAGTCCGTATACCGCATTAGAAAAAGGTGCTTCCTTTTTTTGCGTATGAAATGATTAGTTAAAGCTTAGTTGGAATAGGAGTATTTGTCAATCTGATAGGTTGATCAACAAAATAGGTGTATATGAATTCATATTAATTTACTTATTTTACCAATTGTTCGCAATAAGGGATGAAATCGATATCAAAAGAGTGTCTATTACAAGTGAGTATAATAAGGAAAGCGTTTTAAAAACATGATACAATGAGTTGGGTTTATATTTATTTCCAATTTAAATATAAGAGGTATACATTTAATAGTATACATAACCTATATTTCTCGCAGAAAAGTGCAATGTCTCTTTCATTAATGAGACTACTGCCAATTCTACTTGGGAGTCTCGACTTGTTGCAGTCATGTTGATAGGAGGATCCGTTAATGAATATCCATGAATATCAAGGTAAGCAAGTTTTAAAACAGTATGGTGTTTCCGTTCCTAACGGAAAAGTTGCCTACACCGTGGAAGAAGCGGTAGAAGCTGCCAAATCTTTGGGAAGCCCGGTAACGGTCGTTAAAGCCCAAATTCATGCTGGAGGCCGCGGGAAAGCTGGCGGTGTTAAAGTAGCTAAAAGTTTAGATGAAGTACGTGCTTATGCTGAAGAAATTCTTGGTAAAGTATTAGTGACTCATCAGACTGGTCCGGCGGGTAAAGAGGTTAAACGTCTCTTGATCGAAGAAGGCTGTGATATTCGAAAAGAGTATTACGTAGGTGCTGTTGTTGACCGTGATACCGGACGTATTGTTATCATGGCGTCTGAGGAAGGCGGCACTGAGATTGAAGAAGTTGCTGCTGTAACACCAGAGAAGATCTTTAAAGAAGTGGTTGATCCGGCAGTAGGATTGCAAATGTTCCAAGCTCGTAAATTGGCATATGCAATTAATATTCCGAACGAGCTAGTTAACAAAGCTGCCAAGTTTATGATGGCATTATATACTGCTTTTGTTGATAAAGACTGTTCAATTGCTGAAATTAATCCGCTTGTCATTACAGGTTCTGGTGACGTTATGGCACTAGATGCTAAACTTAATTTCGATTCTAACGCTTTATTCCGACATAAAGACATTCTTGAACTTCGCGATTTAGATGAAGAAGACTTGAAGGAAATCGAAGCTTCGAAATATGATCTTAGTTATATTTCATTAGATGGTAACATTGGCTGTATGGTTAATGGTGCTGGTCTTGCTATGGCAACGATGGATATCATCAAGTATTACGGTGGAGAACCCGCTAACTTCCTAGACGTTGGGGGCGGTGCTACAACTGAGAAAGTTACGGAAGCATTCAAAATCATTTTATCTGATGAGCAAGTAAAAGGAATATTCATTAATATATTTGGTGGAATTATGCGCTGTGACGTTATTGCTAATGGTGTTGTAGAAGCTGCTAAACAGCTTGGATTAACTCGTCCACTGGTTGTACGTCTAGAAGGAACAAATGTTGAACTTGGCAAGCAAATTTTAGCAGAGTCAGGACTTAACATCGTATCTGCGGATTCAATGGCTGATGGTGCACAAAAAATTGTCGCGCTAGTAAAATAATTACCTTTAAATCGATAGGGGATGTGAAGTAATCGTGAGCATTTTAGTCGATAAACATACAAAAGTCATTACCCAAGGTATTACGGGTGCGACAGGTCTATTTCACACCAAAGGCGCATTGGATTATGGAACCCAAATGGTGGGCGGCGTAACTCCAGGCAAGGGTGGTACGAATGTAGATATTACATTGGAGAACGGTGAGACGGTTAGCTTACCGGTATTTAATACCGTTGTAGATGCGAAACAATCCACTGGAGCAACAGCAAGTGTGATTTATGTTCCACCTGCTTTCGCAGCTGACTCCATCATGGAAGCAGTAGATGCGGAACTAGATCTAGTCATTTGTATTACTGAAGGAATACCTGTACTGGATATGATCAAGGTTTCTCGTTATCTGGAAGGTAAGAAGACGGTTCTAATCGGACCTAACTGTCCAGGTGTTATTACACCAGGAGAATGCAAAATTGGAATTATGCCTGGGTACATTCATCGCGCGGGACACGTGGGTGTCGTTTCTAGAAGTGGAACTTTGACTTATGAAGCGGTCCATCAACTGACGACCCGTGGAATTGGTCAATCATCCGCTGTAGGAATCGGGGGAGATCCAGTTAAAGGATCTGAATTCATTGATATTTTGAATCTTTTTAATGAAGATCCTAATACCTACGCTGTGATCATGATTGGTGAGATCGGTGGAACGGCGGAAGAAGAAGCTGCAGAGTGGATTCGTGAGAACATGACGAAACCTGTAGTTGGGTTTATTGGTGGTGTAACAGCACCTCCAGGAAAACGTATGGGACACGCAGGTGCAATCATATCTGGAGGTAAGGGAACTGCGGCTGAGAAGATTGCTAAGCTCGAAGAGTGTGGCATCAAGGTCGCTCCTACACCATCAGAAATGGGATCTACTTTAGTTAGTGTTCTAGAGGAACGCGGTATGCTAGAGAAATGTATGACACAGTAATATTTCTTTAGGTATAATAAGCGTACAAGGTAAGCAACCTTTTATTCCCAATTGTGGAATGGAAGGTTGCTTTTTTTGCGTTATTCTTTTGTTTAGTTTAATTCATTGCGGGAGCGGGTCTCTCGAACCATTTAAGGAGGTAGGTATGAGAATGAATGAAGAAAGATGGATGCTTGTCGCATTACATGAATTGGATGGAATCGGTTGGAAAAGTATTGATCGTGTATTGAAACATGGTGCTATTTCGTATCAAATGTTTAATTATAGTTATGATGATTGGGAGAATGTTGGTTTAACGCGAGATAGGGCGGAATCTGTCGTAAGGCAATTGTCGAAGGAACGGATGGAGAAACGCAAGGAACAGCTTGCTATACGTGGCATAGAAGCGATTACGATATGGGATGACGAATATCCTGATTTATTGAAAGAAATACATCAGCCACCATGGGTGTTATACTGTCTCGGTCAACGCGATCTACTAAAGACGCTTTGTGTAGCTATGGTAGGTACACGTATTCCAACCGCATATGGACGTAAAGTAGGTTCAGTGCTAGCAGATGAATTGTGTCAAGCTGGTATAACCATTGTGAGTGGTATGGCAAAAGGGATAGACAGTGTATGTCATGAAGCGTCACTCGCTTGTGGTGGGAATACGATTGCAGTGATGGGAACGGGAATGGACGTTATTTACCCTGTAGAAAATCGTTCTTTATTTGAGAAAATTACTAAAAGTGGTTTAGTTGTGACGGAATACCCACTAGGCACCCCATCACATCCGGGTCTCTTTCCTCAACGGAATCGGATTATTGCAGGATTGTGTGTAGGTACATTGGTTGTTGAGGCAGATGTTCGAAGTGGATCGCTCATTACAGCAGATGCAGCCATGGAAGCAGGGCGAGATGTATATGCTGTTCCTGGGCCGATAACTTCGCCTAAGAGTAAGGGTGCACTCGAACTGATTAAGCAAGGAGCAAAGATGGTAACCTGTGGTAGAGATATAATGGAAGAGTATCAATCTCGTCTGCTTGAAATAAGCAAAGAAAAGACTAAAGGAGGAAGTAAAGTAGGGGGCAAAATGCAAAATTCATTATTTGAAGATTTGACAACTGATGAGGTTGAACTATACCATATACTCGAGCAGGGTCCTTTTTCACTAGATCAGTTGCTGTTACTAAGCCATTGGGATTTTGGACATTTGCATTCAGTTCTGTTATCTTTAATCATAAAAAAGCAAATTACCCAATTAGCTGGTGCTATATATAAGATCATATAATATGGTTGTTTGACAGATTGATGGTTTGATTGTTGGAGAGGAGATGAATCCATGGCAGCAGATTCACTAGTCATCGTAGAGTCGCCTGCTAAGGCGAAGACGATAGGCAAATATTTAGGAAGTAAATATATTGTTAAAGCATCTATGGGTCATGTACGGGATTTGCCTAAAAGTCAGATTGGCGTTGAGGTTGAGAATGATTTCAATCCTAAATACATCACGATTCGCGGAAAAGGATCTATATTGAAAGAATTGAAAGATGCTCGAAAAAAAGTGAAATATGTTTATCTCGCAGCCGATCCGGATCGCGAAGGAGAAGCCATTGCTTGGCATTTGGCACATGCTCTTGATGTTGATCTGACACAGAATTGTCGCGTAGTGTTTAATGAGATTACGAAGCAAGCTGTGAAGGATGCTTTTAAAACACCACGTAAAATTAATATGGATCTGGTGAATGCACAACAAGCACGTAGAATTCTGGATCGTTTAGTAGGGTACAAAATTAGCCCACTATTATGGAAGAAAGTCAAAAAAGGATTGTCCGCAGGACGTGTTCAATCTGTCGCCGTTAAGATTATTATGGACCGCGAAAATGAGATTGATAGCTTTGTTCCTGAAGAATATTGGAGTATCACAGCACAGTTGGCTAAGGGTGATACGACGTTCGAAGCGAAATTTCATCGTCTTCATGGTGAGAAGAAAGTGTTGTCTCGCGAAGAGGATGTCCAAGAGGTCTTGAAAGAGATTGAGGGAGCTTCTTATACAGTTAGTGAGGTCAAAGAGAAAGAGCGTCAGCGTCATCCATCGGCTCCTTTTACGACGAGCTCTTTGCAGCAAGAGGCAGCAAGAAAACTCAATTTCCGTGCAGCCAAGACGATGTCAGTTGCTCAGCAACTCTATGAAGGCGTTGAACTAGGTAAAGAAGGTACCGTGGGTCTTATCACATATATGCGTACGGATTCCACACGAATTGCGGCTTCTGCAGCCGAAGAAATCAAAGAATTTATCGGGAATAAATTTGGTGAAGCTTTTGTACCAGAGACTCCTCGTCAATTCTCTAAGAAATCAGCAAATGCACAAGAGGCGCATGAGGCCGTTCGTCCAACATCAGTCCTACGTGAACCTGAAAGTGTTAAGGATTTCTTAAGTCGCGATCAACTAAGACTTTACAAATTAGTCTGGGAGCGTGCTGTTGCAAGTCAGATGGCATCCGCCATATTGGATACACTCTCTGTCGATATTACTGTGAATACGGCGACGTTTAGAGCCGTTGGTTCTAAGGTGAGGTTTCCTGGATTTATGAAGGTATATGTAGAAGGTAATGACGACGGAACTACGGATGATGATAAGTTCTTACCTGCTCTTGAAGCGGGAAATAAGTTAGTGAATACAGAAATAGAACCTAAACAACACTTTACGCAACCACCACCACGCTATACCGAAGCACGTCTTGTGAAAACGCTTGAGGAACTCGGCATAGGTCGCCCAAGTACATATGCACCGACACTTGAGACGATACAAAAACGTGGCTATATTGCTATGGAAGAGAAAAAGTTCATGCCAACTGAGTTGGGTGAATTAGTTATTGAGCAAATGGAACAGTTTTTCCCAGAAATTCTAGATGTGGAATTCACAGCACATATGGAAGAAGATCTGGATCACGTAGGTGAAGGCTCAGAAGATTGGGTGAAAGTGCTTGCACAATTTTATGAATCTTTTGAAAAGCGTCTAACCGTCGCTGAGGAAGAGATGAAGGAAATTGAGATTGAAGATGAAGTATCCGATGAAATCTGTGAAAAATGCGGTAAACACCTCGTATACAAATTAGGTAGATTCGGTAAGTTCTTAGCTTGCTCTGGATTTCCTGATTGTAGAAATACGAAACCTATTATTAAAGATATAGGCGTGAGTTGTCCTGCTTGTAAGGAAGGTCATGTGGTAGAAAGACGTAGCAAGAAAGGACGTATCTTCTTTGGGTGTGATCGCTACCCGGAATGTGATTTTGTGTCATGGGATCGTCCATCATTGAAGCCTTGTCCGAAGTGTGATGCTATGATGGTAGAGAAACGGAATAAACAAGGGAATAAATTACAATGTACAGCGTGTGACCATGTTGAATTGGTTGAAGACAACGATGATAACGCAGAATGAACAATTGCAGGAGGTAATGAAGTTGACAGATATACAAAGAGTAACGGTCATTGGAGCAGGACTAGCGGGAAGTGAGGCGGCTTGGCAGATTGCAAGTCGTGGCGTTCCAGTAAGATTATATGAAATGCGTCCAGTTGTGAAGACACCGGCACACCATACGGATAAATTTGCTGAATTAGTATGTAGCAACTCCTTACGTGCCAATGGTTTAACTAACGCAGTAGGTGTGTTGAAAGAAGAAATGAGAATGTTGAATTCTCTTGTGCTTGGAGCAGCAGACAGAAATGCAGTACCTGCTGGTGGGGCTTTAGCGGTTGATCGTGATGGTTTCTCAGGTGAAATAACGAATACACTTCACAATCATCCATTAATAGAAGTCATTAATGAAGAATTTACACATATACCTGAATCAGAGATTGTTGTTATGGCGACAGGTCCTCTAACATCACCTGCATTATCTGCACAGATCCGTGAATTAATGGGTGAAGAGTATTTCTACTTCTATGATGCTGCGGCACCTATTGTAGAAAAAGATTCTATTGATATGGATAAAGTATATTTGGCGTCTCGTTATGATAAGGGTGAAGCCGCATATTTAAACTGTCCTATGAATGAAGAAGAGTTTAATGCATTCTATGATGCACTTATCACAGCTGAGGTTGCTGAGCTTAAAGAATTTGAGAAAGAAATTTACTTCGAAGGTTGTATGCCGATTGAAGTGATGATGAAGCGTGGTAAGCAGACGGCTCTGTTTGGCCCAATGAAACCCGTGGGATTGGTGAATCCACACACAGGTGAACTTCCGTTTGCAGTCGTTCAATTACGTCAGGATAATGCAGCGGGCACACTCTACAATTTGGTTGGATTTCAGACTCACCTTAAATGGGGCGAACAGAAGCGTGTGTTTGGCATGATTCCAGGACTTGCGAATGCAGAGATTGTTCGTTATGGTGTGATGCATCGTAATACATTCATTAATTCACCAAGACTCCTACAGCCTACATATCAACTGAAAAGCAATGAGAAGCTCTTCTTTGCGGGCCAGATGACAGGAGTGGAAGGTTATGTCGAATCTGCGGCTTCTGGTCTTATAGCGGGCATTAACGCGGCTAGAATGGCACTAGGTGAAGAGTGCCTGGTATTCCCAGAACTAAGTACACTAGGAAGTATGTCACATTATATTACGAATGCGGATCCAGACCATTTTCAACCGATGAATGCAAATTTCGGATTGTTGCCTAGTCTAGAGAAAAGAATGCGTAATAAGCAAGAAAAGAATCAAGTGCTAGCAGAAAGAGCACTTGAGAGTATCCGAACCTTCAAGGAACAGAATGGACTAGTAGACGGTACAGAGTAAACTTATGTATCTTTGGTTCAATTAAAAGTTTAGGAGGCCATAGAGATGGATCTAACATTTCATGCGACAACGATCTGTGCAGTTCGACATAATGGTAATTCAGCCATAGCAGGAGATGGTCAAGTTACCTTTGGCGAGAGCGTCATTATGAAGACGACAGCCAAAAAAGTACGTCGTCTTTATCGTGGACAGGTCATTGCTGGATTTGCGGGTTCAGTGGCTGATGCGATTACATTATTTGAGAAGTTTGAGGGTAAACTTGAGGAACATCATGGGAATCTTCAACGTGCAGCTGTAGAATTGGCAAAAGACTGGCGGCAAGACCGCATCCTTCGCAAATTGGAAGCTCTAATGATTGTCATGAACAAAGATGGCATGTTACTAATATCGGGTGGCGGCGAGATAATTGAGCCGGATGATGATGTGATTGCGATTGGTTCAGGTGGTAATTTTGCATTAGCAGCGGGTAGAGCACTCAAAAGGCATGCACCGGAGCTTGAGGCTAAAGAGATCGCAAGAGAGGCACTTCAAATTGCTTCTGAGATATGTGTATATACCAATGGAAATATTGTGGTGGAAGAATTGTAAGATTATGAGTGAGAATACCCAAGAGGGTGGAGGAAACCATGATGAATAATCAATCTTTGACGCCTCGACAGATTGTAGCCGAGTTGGATAAATATATAGTTGGACAAAAACAAGCAAAGAAATCTGTAGCTGTAGCGCTTCGTAATCGCTATAGACGTAATAAACTACCGGACCATCTGCGAGACGAGATTGTACCAAAGAACATCCTCATGATTGGTCCTACCGGTGTTGGTAAGACAGAAATCGCAAGGAGACTTGCTAAACTGGTTAACGCCCCTTTCGTAAAGGTGGAAGCAACTAAGTTTACAGAGGTAGGATATGTTGGACGCGACGTGGAATCGATGGTGAGGGATTTAGTTGAGACTTCGATACGTATGGTGAAGTCAGAACGCACGGAGAAAGTGCATGAACAAGCGATCGAGATGGCTAATGATCGTATTATTGAAATTATTGTTCCTTCTAGCTCAAGCTCCAAAAACCAGCGTAATCCTTTCGATATGCTTTTTGGTGGGAGTAACAATAATAACGAAGATACTCCGCCTGAAGAGAAAGAGAATAGTACTGTGGTTGAACGTAGAAGGAAAGTGAAGTTCAATTTACTGGCAGGTAATCTTGAGAATGATGTGATAGAAATTGATGTTGAGGATAGCAGTTCATCTATGATGGATCTTTTTTCCGGTCAAGGCAATGAACAAATGGGTATGAACATGCAAGAAATGTTAGGGAATCTTATGCCCCGCAAAACGAAAAAAAGGAAGCTTCCTATTAAAGAAGCACGAGTAGTTCTCATTCAAGAAGAGGCAGCCAAGCTTATAGATATGGATGAAGTGATCACGGAATCCGTTCGTCGTGCAGAGCAATCTGGCATTATATTCATTGACGAGATAGATAAGGTTGCTAGTCCAAGAAAGGGCTCTGGACCTGATGTGTCACGTGAAGGAGTTCAGCGTGATATCCTTCCAATCGTTGAAGGATCAACCGTTATGACCAAATACGGTCCTGTAAAGACGGATTTTGTTCTCTTTATTGCAGCAGGAGCTTTTCATATTGCTAAACCATCCGATCTGATACCTGAATTACAAGGACGCTTTCCGATTCGTGTAGAGTTGAATAGCCTGTCGTTAGAAGATTTTATATCTATTCTAACGGAGCCTGAGAACGCGTTGACGAAACAATATGTCAATTTACTTAAGACAGAGGATATCGACCTTGAATTTGATCCAGCTGCGATTCGAGTAATAGCAGAGATGGCAGCGGCAGTGAACCAAAATACGGAGAATATTGGGGCAAGAAGATTGCATACTATATTAGAGAAATTACTTGAGGACTTATCATTTGAAGCCCCTGAGTTAACCTTAGATAGCTTGACGATCACTGCTGAATATGTCCGTGAGAAACTTGGGGATATTGCACAAGATCGTGATTTGAGTCAATATATCTTGTAATGATAAATTGACGATTAATGGATACTAAAATGGGTAAAAAGTATCTGGTTTTCATTATTATGCATGTAGTATATGCGAAAATTTTACAAAATTCGACACGAGCAAGTCGAAAAAAGCACGTTTTACAATCCGTAGACCCTTTCACTGACCTATTTTGAAACTAAATGAAAAAAATATAGTAAGCACTAAGGAAAAGAAGCCCTATTTCTAAAAAAAATAGGGCTTTTTTCTTATTGTAATAAAACGTAATCTCTAAGAAACTTAAGCTATACAACAAATCCGCTTTTTTTCACTAAAGTACGAGTTTTTTCTCATTTCTTATTAATTTTGTCGAAAAAAAGAGGGTTTTATGTATTGTTGTAGAATTAATTTTTATAGTTGTAGAATTTAAGTATATATATGAAAGTTCGAAAGAGGGGATCAAGGTTGGAGTTGTTGAATGGAGCAACGTTTCAAAAGTTGCAAGGAGCCTTGAATGCGGCTAATACGAGACAGCAAGTGATTTCAAACAATATAGCCAATAATGAGACGCCTTATTTTAAACGTTCTGAAGTATCTTTTGAAAGCTTGCTACAACAAGAAATGAGTGGAGACATGCCTGTTCTCAAAGGGATTAAGACTGACTCACGACATTTCTCAATAGGACCCATTTCATCAGTTCCTACACCTGTCATTTCTCAAGATGATTCGACAAGTATGAATAATAATTTAAACAATGTTGATATTGAACAGGAAATGTCATTATTAGCGGATAATCAACTCCGGTATAATTCATATATTTCACTGATGAATGAGAAAATTAAAATGATGCGTACGGCTGTAGAAGGGAGATAAACCTAAATGACACTGAGTAATAGCTTCGGTATTAGTGCTTCTGCTTTAACAGCGCAAAGGCTTAGAATGGATGTTATATCATCTAATATTGCCAATGCAGAAACAACAAGAGCGAGTGTAGTCAATGGGGAAGTTGTACCTTATCGACGGAAAATGGTTGTGCTCTCACCAAATGAGTCTAACTTTTCTAGTGTGCTCCAGTCACAATTAAGTACCGAGTCAGCAAAAGGTATTGGTAACGGGGTTAGGGTGAAGGCCATTAAAGAAGATAGTTCGCCTCTAAAGCTAGTCTATAATCCCACACATCCAGATGCTAACGCGCAGGGGTATGTATCCATGCCGAATGTGGAAATTGCAAAAGAAATGGTTGATATGATGGCGGCATCCCGTTCTTATGAAGCTAATATAACAGCTCTTAACGCTTCTAAATCAATGATTTTGAAGGCTTTAGAAATCGGTAAATAATAGATTGTTTAGAAATATAGAGAAAGAGGAGGGGAACTAATGATTGAGAACACGATGTTTAGCACCCAGACGATGAAGCCACTTCAGTTACAAACCAACAAAGAGCAAGTTACGGCTACTCCTTCTGATTCGCTTAGCAATTTTGGATCCTTTTTGGAGAATGCAATTCAACAAGTCGCAGACCAAGAAAAAAATTCAAATACGATGAGTGAGAAATTGTTACTCGGCCAAGTGAATGTAGATCAGGTTATGATTGCTTCCGAACAGGCTTTGTTAAGTTTACAGCTTACAACACAAGTTCGAAACAAAGTGATAGAGGCATATCAAGAGATAATGCGAACACAAATATAGTTGTAGCTAGCTAAGCTTCGGGTGGGGTGACATTGTGAATGAGAGAATTTCCCAGTATAAGGATAAAGTAGTCCTATATTGGAACAAGTTTGGTAAAACTCAAAAGATAATATTTATTTCTACGGTTTCGTTAATCATTATTGCTTTTATTATTGTTACTATGATGTTCTCAAAGACGGAATACGAAGTTGCCTTTACAGACTTAAGCTCAAACGATGCAGCAGGGATTATGACCTTTCTGGATGGAAGTAAGATTCCTTATAAGTTGAGTTCGGATGGTAAAAGTATTTCTGTTCCTAGTACGCAAGCAGCTCGTGCGAAGGTAGACGTTGGTTCACAAGGGATTATTGAGAATGGTTCAATCGGATACAAAATTTTTGAACAGAGCTCGTCAGCGATAGGCATGACCGATAGCGAGTTTGATGTTAAGTATAATAATGCATTAAATGGAGAAGTAGAACAGCTGTTAAAGAGTATGAATGGTATTAGAGAAGCTAAAGTGCTTATCAATTTACCGGAGGAAAGTGTCTTTGCGAGTGGAGATGAAGGAGATAAAGCTTCTGCTTCTGCTGTGTTGAAGTTTAAAGCGGGATATACTCCGAATCAAGCCGCTATTGACGGTTATTATAATCTTATGAAAACAGCCATTCCGAATTTACCGATAGAGAATATTACAATTTCGAATGATGAAGTTGAACTTGCATCTACGGCAAAGGGTGGTCAAGGTGTTATGGAGACGGCCATTGAGGCTAACTTCGCACTACAAAAGAGATTTGAGAATGATGTTCGTCAAAATGTTAAACAATTCTTATCTAAATTTATGGGTGCTAACAAAGTTGAAGTTCTTGTGGCTTCTAAGTTAAACTTCGATAAAATTCAAAGTAACGAAAAACTGGTTACACCAGTAAATGAAGAAGATATGAAGGGAATAGAAATCAGCGTACAGAAGATTTCTAAGAATTACGCTGGGAACAGTAGCCCTGATAGTGGCGTTGCCGGTACGGGTGAAGAAGAGGTGCCTGGATATCCAAGTGATTCAACATCAGGTGACAGTACTTCTGAGGAATTGTCTGAAACTGTGAACTATGATGTTAATCGTATTACGAGAGATATCATATCAAGTCCTTATTCTGTTAAAGATTTAACCATTAATGTTGCAGTTGAACCACCTACAGGACAACAAAGTTTAGATCCAGCAACAAAAGATGCGATAGAGAATATTTTGAGGAATATCGTCAGAGCATCTGTTGCAGATTCTGGTATTACATATACAGACGCTGATTTAACTAAAAAAGTTTCAGTCTATTCCCAAACTTTTGGTGGAACTGAGGTTCAATCGTCTGGCTTGAAGCTTTCCAAAGGAGTTTTATGGGGGATAGGATTAGCTGCATTAGCATTATTAGGTCTAGGTGGATATCTGATTTACAGACGTCGTAGACAAAAAGAAGAGTTGGAAGAGGATATTCCTTTCCAAATTCCAACAGAATTCCCTTCAATTAATTTAGAAAGTATGACTAATGAAAGTCAAGTGCGTAAACAGCTCGAAACTCTGGCGAAGAAGAAACCAGACGAATTCGTCAACTTGCTACGTACATGGCTAGCGGACGAATAGAGGTGAGTGTATTGGCAAGGTTAACTAGTACTGGAGGTTTGAGTGGGCGTCAGAAAGCGGCGATCTTGCTCATTACCTTGGGACCTGAGGTTTCGGCTCAAATATTCAAACATTTACGTGATGAAGAGATTGAACAACTAACGCTCGAAATTGCCAATGTTCATAAAGTGGATAGTATAGACAAAGACACCATTATGGCTGAGTTTCATCAGATATGTCTTGCACAAGAATATATTTCACAAGGCGGTATTAACTATGCCAAAGAAATATTGGAGAAGGCACTTGGAGAGAATAAAGCACTTGAAATTATCAATCGCTTAACAGCCACACTCCAGGTGCGACCGTTCGACTTTGCGCGTAAAGCGGATCCAAACCAAATTTTGAACTTTATCCAAAATGAAAATTCTCAGACCATAGCTTTGGTGCTTTCCTATTTGCAATTCGAGCAATCGGCAGCTATCCTTTCTTCCTTACCGCAAGAGAAGCAAGCAGATGTAGCTCGCAGAATTGCGGTTATGGACAGTACCTCACCTGAGGTCCTTTATCAAGTGGAGAGAGTATTGGAACAGAAGCTCTCTTCAACGGTTACACAGGATTACACGAATGCTGGTGGTATTGAGTCTATCGTTCAAATATTGAACGGAGTTGACCGAGGGACAGAACGTACCATTCTCGATTCTTTGGAAATTCAGGACCCGGAATTGGCAGAGGATATCAAGAAACGTATGTTTGTATTCGAGGATATTGTGAATGTGGATAACAGATCCATTCAACGTATCATTAGAGATATTGAGAATGCAGATCTTCAGCTTGCGCTTAAAGTGGCTAGTGAAGAAGTACGTGACGTTATTTTCCGTAATGTATCGAAACGTATGGCAGAAACATTCAAAGAAGAAATGGAATACATGGGACCTGTGCGATTGCGTGATGTTGAAGAAGCTCAAACTCGTATTGTGGGAACCATTCGTAGATTGGAAGAAGCCGGTGAGATCATAATTGCACGCGGTGGAGGGGATGACATCATTGTCTAATTTGATTAAGCATTCCCAGTATGTGTCTGTGGAAGCGCTGAAGGAATTGGATTTGGCTAAACAGTACAACTTCTTAGAAGAAGAGCCTTCATTAGAGGAAGTAACGCCTGAGATTCAAGAAGTTGTTATCAAAGTCGATGAAGAAACAGAAAAGTTAAAAGCAGAAATGCTACAGGATGCGCAGGAATTTGCGGAACGACAAGTCCGTGAATCATCTGTTGAAGTTGAACAAATGTTGTCAGATGCAACGGCGAACATCGATAATTGGTGGAAAGAACGTCGTGAACAAGATGAACATTTGATTGAAGCGCTCAAGTCAGAAGGTTATGAGCAAGGCTATAATGAGGGTCGTATCAAGGCAGAAGAAGAACTCCAGATTAAGATAGAAGAAATGATGGCTGAAGCTCAAAAAATATTAGATCATGCCTATCTTATGAAAGATCAAATTATTCAAGAAGCAGAGCCATTTTTAGTAGAATTAAGTACTGCGATTGCTGAAAAAGTTATAGACAAACAATTAACCATCGAGAGTGAGTATATGATTGATTTGATCAGAAAGAATCTATCTCGTAAAAGAGAACAAGGGATTATCATTCTATGTGTAGCTCCGACTCAGTTTGCTTTTGTACAAGCAGCTAGGGAAGAACTTAGTCTTGCTATTGACTCCCAAGCTGAACTTAAAATACTGCCTGATGCCACTGTGAAGGATCATGGTTGTGTTATCCGCTCATCATTTGGGAGTGTAGATGCACGAATCGATACACAGCTCGCTGAGATCAAGAAAGAATTGATTCGTATTGCACTAGATAATGAGGATCGGAGAAATCAGGATGAAGGTGCTTGATAGTCAGCGGTACATGGATCATCTAGATCAATTGGACCCCGTGAGAGTCAATGGAAAAGTGACGCAGGTCATTGGGTTAATGGTTGAGTCGGAAGGTCCTGATGCTAACATTGGTGACGTCTGCTATATCTATCCTAGCAAAAGTTCAAAACCTCTACAGGCTGAAGTCGTAGGTTTTCGTGATAACAAAGTGCTTCTGATGCCTCTAGGGGATTTACAGTCTATTGGACCTGGTTGCGATGTGGTGGGAACAGGGAAGCCTTTGAGTGTACAAGTAGGATCGGAATTGCTCGGAAAGGTGTTGGATGGATTAGGTCAACCCTTGGATGGATCATTGATCCCAACAAGAATGGCATATAGTTCAACGTTTAGACCTCCTGCTAATCCACTGAATCGTCCTAGAGTACTTGAGCCGATTAGTATCGGTGTAAGAGCGATTGATGGCTTGCTTTCCATAGGTAAGGGCCAACGGGTAGGTATTTTCGCCGGTTCAGGTGTTGGTAAAAGTACCCTTATGGGAATGATTGCTCGTAATACTTCAGCTGATGTAAATGTCATAGCACTGATTGGGGAACGTGGGCGTGAAGTTTTAGATTTCATTGAACGTGATCTAGGACCTGAAGGATTGAAACGCTCAGTAGTCATTGTAGCCACATCTGATCAACCAGCTTTAATACGTATCAAAGGTGCGCTCATAGCAACAACGATTGCAGAGTATTTCCGGGATCGAGGCATGAATGTCATGTTAATGATGGATTCTGTCACCCGTTATGCGATGGCACAACGTGAGGTCGGTCTAGCGATCGGTGAGCCACCTGCAATGAGAGGTTATACGCCATCGGTATTTGCTAATCTACCAAAGCTATTAGAAAGAGCAGGAACGGGTCCTACAGGGTCTATTACGGCCTTCTATACTGTATTAGTTGATGGTGATGATATGAATGAGCCTATTGCAGATGCAGTGCGGGGTATTCTTGATGGTCATATTGTGTTGAACAGAAATATTGCTAATAAGGGACATTTTCCAGCTATTGATATACTAGCAAGCATTAGTCGAGTCATGAAGGATATATCAACTGAGGAACATACGGGGGCTGCTGAGAATTTAAAACGATTACTGGCAGTATATACGGATTCCGAGGACTTAATTAACATTGGTGCATATCAAAGAGGTTCTAACGATAGTATCGATGAATCTATTGATTTTATTCAACAGATATGGGATTTCAGCAAGCAAAAAGTGAATGAGAAAGTAACATTGGAAGAAGTGAAAGAACGTTTGATTTCTGAATTTTCGAGGAGATGACGACTAAAGCATGAGATTTCATTATGCATTTCAGAATATTGTGAATCTGAAGGGGAATGAGAAGGCCCAAGCAGAATGGTTGTTATCTAGTGCAATCGTAAAACTTCAAGAAGAAGAGAAGTCATTACATGAATACGAGGATATTAGAATGAAAATGACGGATCAACTTCAATTAGAAGTAGAGAATGCAGCTTCAGTAGCAAAAATTCGGGAAATTCAAACGTATGTTGAACACCTTGACCAGTGCATTATTAATAAACTTTTAGATGTTCGTAAAGCAAACGTCGTCGTTCGAAAGAGTCAGAGTCATTTGACTGATAAAATGGTCGATGAAAAAGTGTGGGTAAAATCGCGTGAAAAAGCAAAAGACCAGTTTCAACATGAGACTAACCTCCGGGAACAAAATGAACTTGATGAAATAGCAACGGTTCGTTTTGCTATGAATGCTCGCTAGAGTCGATTTATGGAGGATGTAACAAATGTCTTGCCCCTTAGGGAGGAATAACAGTGGCACGTAATTTTAATGATTTTGAAGAAGTTGAGAAGGAGTCTGCAGGGGGCTTTGAGCGATTTTTAGTGTTGATGATCCCTATAATTTTCACAATTGTTCTCCTAGGTGTATTACTAATTCTATTTAATATGAATATTCGTAATGCTGCTCTTGAAATAGCTAACAAAATTCCGGTTGTACAGAATTGGGTACCTGCTCCAAATCTAGATCCAGAAAAAACAAAGCTGCAAGAGAGTAAAGAAGAAATAAAAAGTGCTGAAGCTACGATAAAAGAACTTAAAGATAAACTGAGTGCTCAACAAACGGAGTTAAAGCAAGTAACTGAAGGTAAAACGCAACAAGATACGCAATTAAAAGATTTACAGAATCAAATAGAAACGTTGCAAAATGAAAGTATCTTAGCTGAGAATCCAGAGGAACAGGTAGATAACTATCAAAAGCAAATTGATGAACTAGCTAAGATGTATGGAAATTTAAGTCCAAGTAAGGCTGCGCCCATTATACAAAACTTGACCTTGGAAGAAATGGTACTCATGTTCCAATCTATGAAGAGCGATAAGAGAATCGCTATCTTTGAGAAAATGGATCCGAAAGTTGCAGCGGAAGTGACAATGTTGATGAAGGACGCCAAACCAGCACAAGATTTACAAATTGCTGCACTTCAATCGCGAGTGAAGAAGAATGACACAGCAACAACAGAAACTTCTGATAAGCTAAATAAGAGTCAATTGAGTCAGACCTTTGCTACCATGACACCCCAAAGTGCGGCAGATTTACTCTTTCAGACCTACAAAATTAGTCCGGAGAAGACGTTAAGCATATTGAATTCTGTGGACGATAAGACACGCTCATCTATACTTGGCAAGATGTCATCTATTGATTCAGTGACGACAGCCAAAATACTTAATAAACTTATGAGTAAATAGTAGGTTCTATTAACTTCGAAAGATTTGAAAGGAGGTGAAAAATACAATGACACTTATTTTTAAAAATATGACAAGTAGCACTTCAAACGTGGGTACGGGTTCAACAACTGGGAAAGTATCCACAGAAGCTTCCGTCAATGCTATTGATGGAGCGGCTCCTGTGTTAGATCAATCGTTCTCTCAAATTTTGGGTGGAGGAGAGTCGGCAAAGCCACTTATTTTTCTTTCAGATGCAGCTTCACTGCTAGAAGGATTACTCCAGAATACCTCTCTAAAAGAGAATATATCGACAGAGTCAGATCCGCTTGTCCAACTATTGCAGGGGCTTAATGAGGATGTGACAAAACTTGATGAGGCAATAACGGAAGATCCAGCTCTAATGGTGATTCTTCAAGACTGGCTACAACAAGTTAATACGTTGTTAAGCACAAATGAAATGGGATCACAACATGTAGATGGAGAAGAGTCCTCTACCATATCGACACTTGCAGATGACCCTGCAACGATAAGATTTGCATTGCAAGATGGGCTAACTCAATTAGTAGCTTTACTGCAGAATAAAGAAGTTACTACAAATACTTCTGCACAAGCTGTTCAGTTGTTGGCTTCTTTTGAGGGTTTATTGCAATCAGCAGGCGTTGTGGATCAAAAGAAGTCGCTAGGTACTGTTCAAGTTAATCAAACAACTAACCAAGCTCCTTCAATCCAGAGTGTTAATGGGAGTCAATTAACGGAAAATCAGGGCATTTCTGTTCAAAGTCGAGCACCAGTCCTGGGTATTCAGAATGTTGTTCCATCTTCTTCAGCCGTCCAAGCAAATGAATCCATTAAAATCGTACAAGGGACCTTGTTAACTCAAAATAACCTAGTACCAGTAACATCTGTAGATGAGGAATCGACTGTTAATGAAGTTGATGCTCTAAGTACGAGTGAAGGAACGTTTACAGCTGGTGAACTCGTTATGAGAGAAGGTATTAAGAATCCTCTAAAAGCAGCTGCAGCATCCGTTCCTGTTGAGCAATTTGCCAAGGAAATGACTAGTTTTGTAGTTAACAAGCTGGACATTGTGAAGCAAAATGGCATGACTGAAGCAAGAATATCTCTTTATCCAGAACATTTGGGGCAAGTGGATATTAAGATTACGATGTTGAATGGACAATTGGTAGCTACGTTTATGACAGAGCATTCGGGTGCAAAAGATTTGCTTGAACAGCAAATGTCTCAACTGAGATCAGCACTTCAGTCTCAAGGATTGCAAGTCGAGAAGTTGGAAGTGACACAGAATCAATCACTACAATCACATATGTACCAAGATGGCCGTCAACCTAGTGCTGGTCAACAACAGTCCAATCGTAGATCCAAAGAACGCGAGGGTCAATCGGATGATTCATTAGTGGTAGCTGAGCTGACAGAGGAATGGAATGACAGGTTATCGGCACAAATTGATACAGATAATGGTAGTACATTTGTAGCGAAAGCTTAAAGAATGGAGGTGAAAATGTGGCTTCAGATAACATTTCAACAAAAAATATTTGGCCTAATTATTCTACGAGTAATGTACAGACGGCAAGTAAAAAGGATACTTCAACGATGGGTAAGGATCAGTTCCTAAAGATCATGATGGCCCAACTTAAGAATCAAGATCCAATGCAACCATTGGAAGATAAGGAATTCATCGCACAGATGGCTCAGTTTACATCCGTTGAGCAATTGATGAATATATCGGGTCAATTGACAACATTGAATCAATCACTTGGCAGTGTATCTGGACTTATTGGTAAAGACATAAGTTGGGTAAGCACAGAAACTTCTGGTAGTAACTCGGAAGTGAAAACAGGAACGGTGACTTCAATTGTTATCCGCGATGGTGTTCAGTATGCAACAGTAGGAAAAGAAGCTATTCCGGTTAATCTAATACTCGAAATAGCAGAACCAAAAGCAGTTGTTAAGGATCCTGATGTTCCGACTGATGTGGATAATACAGTGAAACCTGATACGGAGACTGTTGTAGAAGAAGTGGGGGAACCCCATGAGTGATCGGATGACGATTGGGCAATTATATCCAGCCAAAATAAATCCAGTAGCTACTTCTAACAGAAGCAATGTTCGTAAATCACAGATTGAAACGGATAAGACTTCTTTTGATCAACTGTTACAGAAAAATATGCTCAAGTTCAGCAATCACGCTACAAAACGTTTAGAGCAAAGAGGGATTGAGATCCCCAATGAACAGTTGGCACGTATATCCGATGCTGTTGATCAGGCAGCAGCAAAAGGAAGTAAAGAATCACTTATATTATTAAATGATATGGCATTGATTGTGAATATACCAAATCGTACCGTTGTAACAGCGATGGACGGTGGATCCATGAAGGATAACGTCTTCACGAAAATTGATAGTGCTGTCATTATTTCATAACTGGCTGGCCCGAACCGGAAGCCAGAGGACTGTTGATCGATTGATATGGTCCATGTATTTAATAAGGAGGAATAATAGAATGTTAAGATCTATGTATTCAGGGGTTTCTGGGATGAAAGGCTTTCAAACAAAGTTAGATGTTATTGGTAATAATATTGCCAATGTAAATACGATTGGATTTAAGTCTGGTCGTGTGATGTTCAAAGACATTATGAGCCAAACGGTTTCTGGTGTAACTCCTCCTACGGAGGGTAGTCAAGGTGGTGTAAATGCTAAGCAGATCGGTCTAGGTGTATCTATCGGATCTATTGACACTTTGCATTTAGCAGGAAGTGCTATGACAACCAACAATCCAACAGATTTGCGTATTGACGGAGATGGATTCTTTTTAGTGAAGATGAATGAAGATCAGGAGGTTCCATTTCTCACACGTGCGGGTGACTTCCATATGGATGCTGGACGTAATCTAGTAACTTCTGATGGAATGTTTGTGTTAGAAGTGGGTGGCGGAGTTATTACTCTTGAAGAAGATGTTACGGCTTTTACGATAGCCCAAGATGGTACGATAGTTCAAAAAATGGGTGATGGAACGACTACACCAGGAGCGCAGATTGGCTTAGCTAAGGTAACCAACCCTGAAGGCCTTGAGAAAATTGGTGGTAACTTATACCGAATGACCTTAAATGCAAATCCAGAGGGTGAGCTTGAAATGTTTGGAGGTAATGATGCTGAAGAAGGTACGGGAGCTATCATTGCTGGTCAATTGGAAATGTCTAACGTAGATCTCACGAGTGAGTTTACCGAGATGATTGTTGCACAACGTGGTTTCCAAGCCAATTCTCGTATAATAACAACATCTGATGAAATCCTCCAAGAAGTAGTTAATCTGAAACGTTAATGATTTAGCGGGAGGGGAGGAATAATCTCCTCTCCCAAATTTTCATAGGAGGCTTATTATGATCTCAGTAACTAGAATTAATGGTTCGAAAATGTGGTTGAATGCTCTATTGATTGAAATGGTTGAAGAAACACCTGATACCTACATAACGTTAATCACAGGAAAAAGATTAATTGTACTTGAAAAGGCTACTGAGGTTATCTCACTTGTGAAACAATATAGTCAAGAGATTGGCCTGAATAGTGCAACTATTAAAGTACAACAAACGGAGGAAACCCCATGAAAAAGATGATGCCATGGCTGATTACAATTTTATTAGCTATCACGTTGATCGTACTAGCTGTCTTCTTATTGATGGCAAATCAGTTTCCAAAGGATGATGTCGCTAATGCAGTTAATTCTGTTGAGACGAAACACTTGTCAGCGGATGAAATTGTAGAATTGACTTCAGAAATTACTGGAATTAAAACAAACCTCTCGGATCCCGATTATATCGTATTGATGAATTTTGCGTTTCAATTGGATACCAAGAAGTCTAAGGAAGAGTTTGACAAGATCAAAGATATCAAAATCAAGCCGATTATTCTCAAAACACTTGCTGATACAAAAGCGGAGGATTTAAAAGGTGCGAATGGTAAAGATCAATTAAGCGCAAAATTGATCAATTTGATTAATAAAACCTTAACCGAGGGGAAATTGACTCAAATCGAGATCACTGATTACTTGTTAGCATCAACCTAAGAATTGAAGCATTGGAGATAATCCTGTAAGGGGGTGAGATGATTGGTAGATGTATTATCACAAAACGAGATTGACGCCCTGCTCGCTGCACTATCTTCTGGAGAAATGGACGCTGAAGAGCTCAAAAAAGAAGACACACAGAAAAAAATCCGTTCTTATGACTTTAAGAGAGCTGTTCGTTTCTCTAAAGATCATATACGCAGCTTAACGCGGATACATGAGAATTTCGCGAGATATCTTACAACTTATTTTTCAGCACAGTTAAGAACTTTTGTGCAAATTAACGTCGTTCAGGTGGAACAGCTTCCGTATGATGAATTTATTCGTTCTATACCTAAGATGACGATTCTTAATATTTTTGAAGCAGAGCCACTTAAAGGTAGAATGGTCATGGAAGTTCATCCGAATGTAGCTTACGCTATGTTAGATCGATTGCTCGGCGGTATGGGGAATGCGCCTTCCAAGATCACTTCACTCACTGAGATAGAAACGACGATTATGGAGCGAATTTTTGGCAGGGCATTTGAAAGTTTGCAAGAAGCGTGGAAGACGGTATTAGATATCACTCCGCGTATGGAAGCCATGGAGACTAATCCACAGTTCATGCAAATTGTATCACCGAATGAAACGATAGCTTTGATATCATTAAGTACCAAAATTGGAGATACAACTGGGATGATCAATTTATGTATCCCTCACGTTGTTCTAGAGCCAATTATGTCCAAACTGTCGGCACACCAATGGTTCGTGTCGGAGAAGAAAATAAGTGAACCTGTTGAAGTTGAATCTTTAAAACAACATGTTCGACATGCTAAATTAAAGATTGTAGCTGAACTGGGTAATTCAAGATTATCTATTTCTGAATTTTTGGGATTGTCTGTGGGAGATGTCATCAGTTTAAATAAGCCGGTCAACTCAGGACTATCCATTAAAGTAGGAGATAAATTGAAGTTTATTGGAAGTCCTGGGACATTAAAGGATCGCATTGCCATACAAATTGATGAAATTGTCAGTGAAGGAGTTGAAGAACATGACGAGTAAAGATTATTTGTCCCAAGAGGAAATTGATGCTCTTCTTAGACAATCGGATTCAGATAGCCCTGCAGAGCCCATAGAAACGGTAGATGACTATCTGATACCGCTTGAACAAGATGCTTTGGGTGAAATTGGTAACATTACATTTGGTAGTGCAGCCACAGCACTTTCGACATTGCTTGGGAAAAAAGTGGAGATTACCACGCCAAGAGTTTCAATTATCACCCGATCTCAATTCGAAAATGAGTTCCCTAAACCACACGTTGCTGTCCATGTAACGTATGTTGAAGGGTTTGAAGGTATTAATTCGCTAGTCATCAAGAATAGAGATGCACAAGTTATCGCAGATTTGATGCTTGGTGGTGAGGGAAATCCTTCTACTGAAGAGCTGAATGAGATTCATATCAGTGCTGTTCAAGAAGCTATGAACCAAATGATGGGGTCCTCAGCAACATCCATGTCAACGCTGTTTAATCGTTTTGTGAACATTTCACCTCCAGGTATCAATATTTTAGATATTGAGAGTGGTGAAGGAATGGCAAGTATTCCTTCGGATGAAACATTAATAAAAATTTCATTCCGATTAACCATTGGAGATCTAATTGACTCTACCATCATGCAACTTCTCACGGTAAACTTCGCAAAAGAAATGGTGAGGATATTAATTAGTGGGACAGAAGAGCCTGCACAGTTAGAAGTAGCAGCAGCGGTAGAGCCTGTACAGCCTCCTGTGAATTATGCAGCTCCTACACCTATACAGCAGCAGGCTAACCCAATCAATCAGGGACAGACACAGGCACAGGCACAGCCAAATGGTTATGGACAGGAACAGAATGGNNAACAGAATGGCTATGGACAGCAACCTATTATGCCTGGGTATGACATGAATCAGCAAATGCAATATGCGGCACCACCACAGCATTATGGGGCTCCAAATCGTAACCTAAATGTACAGCCTGTACAGTTCGCTAACCTACAGTCTGCTCCATATAATCAGATTGATCAAAACAATTTAGAATTATTAATGGACATTCCCCTTAAAATCACCGTAGAATTAGGAAGGACCCACAAGCAAATAAAGGATATTCTTGAATTGTCTCAAGGTTCGATTGTTGAACTAGACAAGCTCGCTGGTGAACCTGTTGATATTTTAGTAAACAACAAGCTGATTGCAAAAGGTGAAGTTGTTGTTATCGATGAGAATTTTGGTGTGCGTGTGATAGATATCATTAGCCAGTGGGACCGTATACAGAAATTACAATAAGCATAATTAGAGGAGGGTTTTTACCAATGGCAAATCGAATTCTTATCGTGGATGATGCAGCTTTTATGAGAATGATGATCCGAGATATTTTGACAAAAAATGGTTTTGAAGTAGTTGGAGAAGCACAGGATGGTGCTCAAGCTATTGAAAAATTCAAGGAAGTTCGTCCAGACTTAATCACAATGGATATTACCATGCCTGAAATGGATGGTATTACTGCGTTGAAAGAGATTAAAAAAATTGATCCAAGTGCCAAAGTTATCATGTGTTCTGCAATGGGACAGCAAGCAATGGTTATTGATGCTATTCAAGCGGGTGCAAAAGACTTCATCGTTAAGCCGTTCCAATCTGATCGTGTAGTTGAAGCGATTAATAAAACGCTGGGTAATTAGGATCATCTATGAAGGATACGAATCAATATGGATGATGTAAATTACGGGTTGAATATCGTTTATGTAATTATTGTATTAGCGGTTATTATTGCACTCATAATTTTGTTGATTCGTTTCTTAGGCACCAAAAACAAATCTTGGTTTAGTAATCCAACCATTCGAATACTTGGTGGTGTTGGACTTGGTCCAAACAAAACATTACAACTGATTGAAGTAGGAAATAGTGTTTATTTGATCGGCGTAGGTGAAAATATTAACCTTGTTGATAAAATTTCCGATCCAGATGAGGTAATCTCTATATTGGCAGCACTAGAGGAAGAGGCAGCGATGAAAGGTAATATGCTGCCTCCATTCTTAAGTAAACTTGTTAGTAAATTGCGAAGAGAGCAACCTTCACAAGAGATTGAACTAGAAGATGGATCTTCATTTCATGAAGTGTTTGATTCCAAGATTCGTAGAATGTCTAACCGAAAAGACAAAATGGAAGAGCTGCTCCGAGAAGATAATAATAATGATCGGTTGAGTGATCCATGAAAAAAAAGCTCATATTAGTATGCATATTATTAGGAATAGTCAGCTTATTCTCCATTACGGCGGCTTTTGCGGACCCTATTCCTAATATTGATATTCAGATCGGGGATTCTGGAGCTGGGAAACCAGCTACTAGCTCCTTGTCAATACTTCTCCTCATCACTGTGATCAGTATTGCTCCGGCTTTATTGGTGTTAATGACGAGTTTTACGCGGATTGTGATTGTACTTGGTTTCGTAAGAACTTCACTAGGGACACAACAGATGCCCCCAAATCAGGTGTTAGTTGGACTTGCATTGTTCTTAACATTGTTTGTGATGTCACCAACGCTATCGTCCATGAATGATGTCGCCCTGCAACCTTATTTAAAAGGAGATATTACACAGACAGAAGCCTTAACCAAAGCTTCTGAACCCATCAAAAAGTTCATGTTTTCACATACACGAGAGAAAGACCTGTTATTGTTCATGAACTATACGAAAATGGAAAAGCCTGCTACATATAATGATATTCCGCTTACGGTGATGGTACCTGCCTTTGCAATTAGTGAGCTTAAAACGGCATTTCAAATGGGATTTATGATTTTTATACCCTTTCTAGTCATAGATATTGTAGTTGCTAGTGTATTGATGGCCATGGGAATGATGATGTTACCACCCGTTATGATATCACTTCCGTTTAAGATTTTACTTTTTGTACTCGTAGATGGTTGGTATTTAATTGTTAAATCGTTACTGCTTAGTTTTAACACATAGCACATAGTAAGACGTATATGTGGTGAGGGAGATCAGTCATGAATTCGGATTTTATTATTGGACTGGCTGGACAAGCGGTTTATACCGCACTTATTGTAAGTGCACCAATGTTGCTTCTGGGACTCGTGGTTGGTTTGATCATTAGTATATTTCAAGCTACCACCCAGATCCAAGAGCAAACACTTGCGTTTGTTCCAAAAATAATTGCTGTATTGTTATCGTTATTGTTGTTTGGTCCTTGGATTTTAACGACACTCGTAGACTTTACCTTTAATATATTAGACAATTTGTATAAATATATCGGTTAGGTTGAATATCAATGGAATTATTAACGCAAGGTTTCCCGATCTTTTTGCTTATTTTTTGTCGAATTACATCTTTTTTTGTCGTAGCGCCAGTCTTTTCATCCAAAGGTGTACCTGCGCAATTTAAGGTGGGATTATCATTTTTTATTAGTTTACTTATTTATCTAACTTATGGTATTCATCAGTCTATTCCACAAGATATGACCTATATCCTACTCATAATAAGTGAAATTATGGTGGGATTACTTCTTGGATTTGTTGGGTACATGTTGATCACAGCGATTCAGACAGCAGGTTCATTCATAGATATACAAATTGGTTTCGGTATTGCCAATGTATTAGATCCTATGACAGGTGCTTCAGTACCGATGTTAGGTAATTTCAAATACATGATTGCTATGTTGCTTTTTCTAAGTATGAACGGCCATCTACATTTATTGGAAGCCATTTTTGATAGTTATGAATGGATTCCATTAGGAAATGACTTTTACATGAAGCTGTACGGTGGTAGTATTACTGAATTTTTAATTAAAACCTTTAGTCAATCCTTTGTGTTAGCTTTTCAAATGTCAGCTCCGTTGGTAGTAGCGATGTTTTTAACTGATGTTGGGCTTGGCTTTTTAGCGAGAACTGCACCTCAATTTAATATCTTTGTTATTGGAGTTCCACTAAAAATTTTCTTAGGCTTGGCGATGTTGTTATTGCTCGTCCCCAGCTTTTCATATGTATTCGGCAACCTTTTTGAAATTTTGTTCGAATCGATGCACAACCTGCTAGGGGTCATTGGGAAACCACCAAATTGAGCAGGATGGAGGATTTGATCGTGTCCTTTAGATATCCTTTGGACTTACAGCTATTTTCTCAAGAGAAAACAGAGAGGGCAACTCCTAAAAAGCGCCAAGATACACGGAAAGAGGGGCAAGTTGCAAAAAGTATGGAGATTTCGAGCTCTGTAACGCTACTTTCTGCATTTCTCTGTCTTCTTATATTTAGTGGATTCTTTAAGGAACGACTTGTTCATTTGTACAGCGATATATTTATGAACCGTTTGTTGACTGAGATTACAATCAACAATGTGATGATGATGTTTAAAGACTATGGTATACAAATATTAATAATGATGGCCCCATTGTTTTTAACGGTGGTCGTCATGGCGCTTATCGCGAATTTCATGCAGGTGGGTTTCCTACTCACAGGTGTAAAAATGAAATTCAGCAAACTTGATCCGATCAAAGGGTTTAAAAATATATTTTCAATGAGATCATTAGTTGAATTTGCTAAATCTTTAGTCAAGTTAACGATTATTGGCTATCTCGTTTATAGTACGTTATGGGGTAAAAAGGTAGAAATTGCCTCGTTGTCTGAAATAAGTTTGGATAATATCTTAAAGTTTGTAGCAGATCTGACGATGAATTTAGGACTCAAAATTGCAATTGCGTTATTTGTACTAGCTGTGTTGGATTATATATACCAACGATATGAATATGAAAAAGGTATAAAAATGTCTAAGCAAGATATTAAAGATGAGTACAAAAAAATGGAAGGTGATCCGTTAATTAAAGGGAAGATCAGGGAACGCCAACGAAGGATGGCTATGCAGCGTATGATGCAAGAAGTCCCGAAGGCTGATGTTATTATCACGAACCCGACTCACTTTGCGATCGCTTTGAAATATGATGGATCTACCATGGAAGCTCCAAAGATTATTGCTAAAGGTCAGGATTATATGGCCCTTAGAATTAAAGCAATTGCGAAGGAACATGGTGTCATTACAATGGAAAATAAGCCTCTAGCTCGCGCACTCTTTCAAAGAGCGGAAATCGGAGATTCGATTCCTGCAGATTTGTTTCAGGCGGTGGCTGAAGTACTGGCCTATGTATATAAACTAAAAGGTAAAAAATCATAATTGTGGGATTGGAGGCATAGAGTACCGTGAAAATTAAAGAAATCACCGTCCTGACAGGAATCATCGGTATTGTTCTTATGATGATTCTTCCAATCCCGGCGTGGCTTTTAGATATTTTACTCGTGATTAACATTTCAATTGCACTCATGATTTTATTGGTATCTATGAATACCAAGGAAGCACTAGAGTTTTCCATATTTCCATCACTGCTCCTTATTACAACATTATTTCGTCTTGCATTGAATGTATCGACAACGAAGTTGATTCTTTCTACGGGAGAAGCAGGTACAGTCGTTGCGACATTTGGTAGCTGGATCGCAGGTGGTCAAATTGCAATAGGATTTATCGTATTTTTGATCCTAGTTGTTGTGCAATTTATAGTGATTACCAAAGGGTCTGAACGAGTTGCTGAAGTAGGAGCACGTTTTACACTAGACGCTATGCCTGGTAAGCAAATGAGTATTGATGCAGATTTAAATGCTGGATTAATCAATGAGAAACAAGCAAGAGATAGACGTAGTAAAGTAGAACGTGAAGCAGACTTCTATGGGGCTATGGATGGTGCCAGTAAATTCGTTAAAGGTGATGCTATCGCCAGTATTATTATCCTGATCATTAACTTGGTTGGTGGATTTATTATTGGTATGACCATCCACGGTATGGGATTCGGTGAAGCGATTTCGACATACTCTATTCTCACTATTGGTGATGGACTAGTTAGTCAGATTCCAGCTTTATTGATTTCTACTGCTGCTGGTCTGATTGTGACACGCGCTTCGTCTGAAGGGAATCTTGCAGATGATTTAACTAAGCAATTGTTCGCTTATCCTAAATTGATCTACATTGTGGGTGGGACTATTGCAATGCTTGGTTTCTTTACACCGATTCATATTATTACGACGCTTCCACTAGCATTCCTATTAATATTCGCTGCAAGAAAGATGCAACAGAATTTGGATAAGAGACAATTAGCTGATGAACAGTTAGAAGAAGAACAGCAAATTGAAGAGGTTAGAAGTCCAGAAAGTGTTATTAATTTATTACAAGTAGACCCCATTGAATTCGAGTTCGGGTATGGACTTATACCCCTAGCAGACACCCAACAAGGTGGGGATTTACTTGATAGAATTATTATGATCCGTCGACAATGTGCACTTGAATTAGGACTTGTGGTCCCTGTTATCCGAATTCGCGACAATATTCAACTAAAACCGAATGAATATGTCATAAAAATTAAAGGGAATAACGTTGGCGGTGGTGAATTATTACTTAATCACTATTTGGCTATGAGTCCAGGTTATGATGACGATTCCATATCAGGGATTGAGACTTTAGAGCCTGCATTTGGTCTTCCAGCATTGTGGATTGATGAGAGTACTAAGGAACGTGCTGAATTATCAGGGTATACGGTAGTCGATCCTCCTTCTGTGGTTGCGACTCATCTTACAGAATTGATTAAGAAGCATGCTCACGAGTTACTGGGTCGACAAGAAACAAAGACACTTATCGACAATTTAAGAGAAAATTATCCTGTTCTTGTCGATGAACTCATTCCTTCCGTGTTATCCGTGGGGGATGTTCAAAAAGTGCTATCAAAATTACTACGTGAGAAAATCTCTGTACGTGATTTAGTTACGATTTTTGAGACATTGGCAGACTGCGGAACCTACTCTAAAGATCCAGATGTTCTTACTGAATATGTACGTCAATCCTTATCAAGACAAATTACTCAGCAGTATTCGCAAGAAGGAGAGACCCTAAAGGTCATAACCGTTGGTCCTACGTTAGAGAAGAAAATTTCGGAAAGTGTGCAGCAGTCTGATCAAGGTAGTTATCTTGCCTTGGATCCCATGTCTACGCAGACGATATATCAGAAGTTAAATGAACAAATTAATAGGTTGCTACAATCGGGACAACAACCTATCTTCTTAACATCACCAACGATTCGTATGTATTTACGACAAGTCATTGAACGTACCATGCAAGATATACCCGTTCTCTCATATAGTGAATTGGAACCAAATGTAGAAATTCAAAGCGTTGGAGTGGTGAATTTATGAGAGTGAAGCGGTACATAGTCGAACATATGCCGGATGCCATGCAACGAATCCGCAGTGAACTAGGTAGAGATGCTGTCATTCTTAGTACGAAGGAAATAAAAATAGGCGGGTTCCTTGGTATGTTCACGAAGAAGAGGATTGAAGTAGTCGCTGCTGTAGAGAAAGAATCTCAAGTAAAAGAAAGCCAGCCAGCACGTCCTAATAGACAAGCTACCACCAAGAATGAATTGAGTGCTGTGAATGCTATTAAAGCTGTTCCAAACGCTAGTCTTTCGACATTGAGCGTACCTAACAGGGCGGTTCCGGCAGCTTATAAAAGAACGAATGATGTACTCAAAGCTGGGATGAACGATGTTGCTCGTGATCTTGAATTATCAACGATGAGTGTTGCAGCATCTTCTGAAATGGTAGCAGAAGAACAACTAGTTGAAGAGAGACGACAACTAGAATCGGAGCGACCTACTCATGTAGCCTCAATCAAGTTGATAGATCAGCAAGTATCGGATGATCCACTTCTAAAGGAAATAAAAGAAATGAAATTGTGGATGGCTAAAATGGCCAAGCATTCGATGATGAAAGAAGAATTACCGGAAACCCTTCAAAAAATTCAGGAACAGCTAATACAACAGGAAGTGGACATACATTTAAGAGCAGAATGGATCGAAGCAGCTTGTGAGAAGTGGGAGGATAGCGGGCATTCCTTAACGGATGACCAACTCCACCAATTTATTTACGATAAAGCATTTTCTTTTCTTGAAAATCGGCTTGGTGGTGGAATTAACAGCACGACCAAAATTGTATATGTCGCTGGTCCTACGGGTGTTGGAAAGACAACAACCATTGCCAAACTTGCAGCAGAGCAGTTGTTTAGATATCAGCGCAAAGTAGGGTTTATCACATCTGACACTTATCGGATATCTGCCGTGGAACAACTTAGGACTTATGCGTCTATCTTAAATGTACCTTTAGAGGTAGTCCAATCACCGGGGGATATGCAACGAGCTATGCAACGTCTTGACTATTGTGACCTTATACTAATGGATACGGCTGGTAGGAACTATCGAAATGAATTGTTAGTTTCGGAACTTCAAAGTATGCTGACACACGCTGGAGACAGCGAGACTTACTTGGTATTGAGCTTGACCTCTAAGTCACAAGATATGATGAAAATCACGGAACACTTTAGTAAATATGGTCTTGATAAGGTGATCTTTACAAAGCAAGATGAGACCGGAAGTTATGGACCTATATTTAATTTACTTAATAACTTTCCACTTCATCTGTCTTATATGACGAATGGACAAAATGTTCCAGATGACTTGATGATGCCGAATCAAAAAATGTTATGTGACCTCCTTTTGGGAGAGAGGGAAGATGAGTCATGAATGATCAAGCTCAATCTTTGAGGAAACTTGTCTCGATCAATGAGAGAGCTCGGTCGTTGGATACGCAGGAAAGCCAAGATACGGGCTTAGCCAAGTTTATTACTGTTACTAGTGGTAAGGGTGGTGTTGGGAAATCAAATTTCACCTTGAACTTTGCTCTTTCCCTACAGTCATTAGGGAAGAAAGTATTGATCTTTGATGCTGATATTGGTATGGCTAATATCGATGTTCTAATGGGAACGAATTCAAGATATAACCTACATCATTTACTTCAGCGAGAGAAAAGTATACATGAGATAGTCGGCAAAGGTCCTAATGGGTTGTCTTACATTTCAGGAGGATCAGGGATTACTGATCTCATATCACTGTCAGAACATGATATCCAATACTTCACTTCACAAATTGAACTTCTAGCAAGTCAGGTAGACTATATTATTTTTGATACTGGAGCAGGATTGTCCAAAGAAAATATACAGTTCATTACTTCCGCTGATGAATGTCTTGTGGTAACTACACCTGAACCAACGGCAATTACAGATGCTTATGCATTGATCAAAATAATACATGGTATCGATCAAGATGTAGGGTTTCAACTGATTGTAAATAGAGTGGACGATGAAAAAGAAGCATTGTTTACAGCTAATAAAATCAAACTCGTAGCTCGAAAATTTCTTGATATTGATATCCCTATGCTTGGTTATATAAGTGATGATTCGCATGTGGTTCAAGCTGTGAAGAAACAAGTGCCATTCTCCATAGCTTTTCCTAATAGTGTGGCCTCAAAAGATGTTCAACGTCTTGCAAAGCATTATGCGATTGTCCCTTCCGCTTCAGAAAGAGAAACTTTGACAGGAATCAAAGGATTTATGCATAAGTGGCTACATCGTACAAAATGATTCTTCTGTAAAAAGACACAGGGAGGTATGTATCATAATGCATTATAAGGTTGTTGTTGTGGATGACTCTCCTTTTATGCGAAAGATCATTTCTGATCTTATTGAAAGGGATTCTTCTTTCCAAGTGGTTGGAACGGCAGTTAATGGCTGGGAAGCTTTAATGAAAGTATCTGAATTAAAGCCCGATATTGTCACTATGGATGTCGAGATGCCTGAAATGAATGGTTTGGAAGCATTAAATGCGATTATGATGGATAATCCCATTCCAGTAATTATGTTATCAGGAGTTAATGAAGAAGGGATGAGAGAAACAATCATCGCACTGGAGTCCGGGGCATTTGACTTCATCAGAAAACCTTCTGCAAGCATCACTAATGATATAATTCAAGTTGGCGAACTTCTTCTTGAGAAAATGAAGGTCGCGATGCAAGCCAAGGAACGAAGAGCTGCTTGGCAAGCTAAAGAACTTATTAGATCTGAAGGAATAAAGAAACAAATAAGTATTCTCTCAAATCCTATACGTGAGTTTAATAAGCCTCTATCAGAAATCATTAATACGGTGAAAGGGCACAAGAAACATGAAGCTCTTTCCAAGAAGATAGAGCAAACACCAAAGGTTATTAGTAGCCCGATAGTATCCAATAATAAACCACCTTTGGACAAGGATCTCAATCAGACTAAACGTACGAAAACAATCAAAGAGATGATGCCATTAGTGATGGGTAATCCTCCCAGTAAGATTTCAAGTGGAATAGAAAGTGATACCAGTTCTTTCCAACATCTTGTTGCTATAGGTTGCTCAACTGGCGGACCTAGAGCTTTGAAGGAACTCTTGGAGAGGATTCCAGGGGAATTACCAGCTCCAGTAGTGATTGTGCAGCATATGCCGCCTAAATTCACTAAATCACTTGCTCAGCGGCTTAATTCTTTCAGCTCGCTTGAAGTAGTGGAAGGTGAGCAAGGTATGGTCTTGTATAAAGGATATGCCTATATTGCACCTGGCGGATTCCATATGAAGATCGTACGGGCGTCTGCTGGCCATTATGAAATTTCTTTAACTGAGGAAGGGACACGTAATGGGCATCGGCCTTCCGTTGATACCATGTTTGATTCATTGCTCCCATTTAATACGCTAACTCGTCACGTAGTTCTACTGACAGGTATGGGAAGTGATGGTGCCAAAGGAATGAAGACTTTATATGATTCAGGTGTAACCGACACCTATGCTGAAAGTGAAGAAACATGTGTTGTGTATGGTATGCCTCGTTCAGCTGTGGAATTGAATTGTGTGAGGCATATTTTACCACTATTAGATATTCCTAATATGCTAGTTCGAATGATGAAATAATAGAAAGTGATCTCACAAGGGGGTGTATCTCAATGGACATGAATCAATATTTATCTATGTTTATTGACGAGTCGAACGATCATCTGCAATCGCTAAACGAAAAAATGCTTGAACTGGAGACTAATCCAGATGATTTAAGTATTGTACAAGTAATATTTAGATCGGCTCATACGCTTAAAGGTATGGCTGCAACAATGGGGTATGAAGACCTTGCGTCATTAACGCATCAAATGGAGAATGTACTAGATTTGGTACGTAATGAAAAGCTAGCCATGCAAGATTTTATATTTGATACATTATTTAAAAGTTTGGATGCCCTAGAATCTATGGTTGAAGATATTATAAACGGTGGTACCGGTAAAGCCGATGTGTCATTGATAGTAACTTCATTACAGGCAATCGTACTTGGTGAGATACCATCACCTCAAGGCGGGAATACGAGTACAAAAGTGGATGAAGTAAAAGACAATATGAATCATTCTATTCAATTAGATGAGTTTCAATTTTCGATCTTGGATCAGTCCATTATGGAAGGGCATCGTGCGCTGTATCTGGAAGTCTTTATTCGTGAAGATTGCCATTTGAAAGCAGTCCGTGCTTATATGGTATTTGATTTATTGGAAAGATCCGGTGAGGTAATTAAGACTCATCCATCGGTAGAAGATATTGAGCAGGAGAAGTTTGATCGGAGTTTTTCATTATATTACATAACACAAAAAAGTGTAGATGAAATGAAGCAGATGATACTAAACTTATCCGAAATTGATAAGGTGAGTATCGTGGAATTAGATCGTGAATCTTTGAATTTGATGGGCGAGATGAGTAATTCTTCCAAAGAAGTTGCGGCTACAGCAGAATTGGAATTGGAAAAAACAACGGGTTCCAATGTGCTAGTACCTCAAGCAACTACTCAGCCAACGAGTCAAGCTCCAAAGGAAGTAGTCAAAACAAATAGCGGTACGCCAACTCGTACAATTCGTGTCGATATTGAGCGACTCGATGTCCTAATGAATCTTTTTAGTGAGCTGTTAATTGATCGTGTCCGTTTGGAACAATTGGCAAGTGAAGCTCGAAATCATGAGCTAACAGAAACTGTAGAGCATATGAGTCGTGTAAGTTCTGATCTTCAAAATATTGTACTGAAGCTTCGAATGGTTCCAGTCGACACCGTATTTAATCGATTCCCGCGGATGATACGTGACTTAGCCAAATCTTTAGACAAGAAGATTGATTTAGTTATTACAGGTTCTGAGACAGAGCTAGATCGAACCGTTATTGATGAAATCGGAGATCCGCTTGTACATTTGATTCGAAATGCTGTTGACCATGGCATTGAATCTGTTGCAGAGCGATTGGCTGCTGGGAAATCAGAAGTAGGTACGGTGAACTTACGTGCTTTTCATAGTGGAAATCATGTGTTTATTGAGATTGAAGAAGATGGCCGTGGCATCTACCGCGAGAATGTTCTTAAGTCAGCCATTAAAAAGGGTGTTGTAACTGAAGCGGAAGGAGCGGCTATGACTGATGAAGAAGTTTACCAACTTCTTTTTGCAGCTGGCTTCAGCACAGCAGAAGTCATTTCAGATGTTTCTGGCCGCGGCGTTGGGTTGGATGTCGTGAGAGCGAAGATTACTGCTCTGGGTGGGCATGTAACTATTATTTCTACCCCAGGCAAAGGAACGAATTTCTCAGTTCAATTACCACTAACGTTATCCATTATTTCGGCCATGTTAGTGCAATTAGGATCAGAAAAGTATGCCATTCCGCTTACATCTATTGTAGAGACTGGTGTTATAAAACGAAATCAAATTCGAACAGTTCATGGTTATAAAATGGTTGAGTTTCGAGGCGTACAAATTCCGTTGATTTCGCTTAGTCGTATATTTAGCGTTCCTGATTTCGACGAGAGTAAAGAAGAAGAGTCAGAGATTATCGTGATTCGAAAAGGTGAAAAGATGGCTGCTTTAGCTATAGAAGATTTCATAGGGCAAAGTGAAATTGTACTGAAGAGTCTAGGGAAATACTTACCTCAGATTAAAGGGGTATCGGGTGCAACTATACTTGGAGATGGTCAGGTTGCCTTGATTCTAGATCCGAACGAATTCATCAAATAGTTTCAAGGTAAATGCGAGGGTAATATAGGTAGCGGAAAATCATTAGGAGGTTTTTTAAATGGGAGAAGATATTAAGGTCATCGTGTTTAAATTAGGAGACGAAGAGTACGGTATCGAAGTGGATAAAGTTCAGACAATTGAACGGATGGTTCCCATCACACGTGTTCCCAAAACGTTCACTTTTGTAAAAGGTGTTATTAATTTACGTGGAGTTGTTATTCCTATTATTGATTTGCGTGGGCGATTTAGCCTACCTTTGATAGAGTACACAGAAAGTACCCGTATTATTATAGTTGCTGTAAATGAAATGGAAGTAGGATTCATTGTAGATTCTGCTAACGATGTTATTGACCTGAATACAGATAAAATTGAGAATCCACCAGAGGTTGTTGGGGGAATTAAAGCTAAATATCTTCAAGGAGTTGCCAAGATCGACGAAGAACGCCTTCTTATTATGCTCAATCTGTCAGAAGTACTGAATAAGAATGAAATTATTCAATTGGAAAGTATTGAGGAATAAAGGATGCGAGTCTTTAAGCATTTTAAAGAATTTAAAATGGATGTTCTGAAGGAAGTTGGTAATATAGGAGCAGGAAATGCTGCAACAGCACTTTCTCGCCTTCTAAATAAGCCAATCGATATGGCCGTTCCTAAAGTTCAAATTCTCCGGTTTGAAGAAGTTTCTGACAAAGTTGGGGGATCAGAACAAGTCGTAGTAGCCATATTTCTAAGGGTTGAAGGCGATGCACCTGGTAACTTGTTTTTTATATTAAGCCCTAAATCTGCCAAGAGTCTTCTGAGACGTCTAGCTGGAATTAAGGTCGCTAATGATGATTCTTTTAATGATATGGAGATATCTGCACTCAATGAGATTGGAAACATACTATCAGGATCTTATCTGTCAGCACTTGCGGATTTGACAAAGTTATCTATGTCTCCAACAGTGCCATCGTTAGCTATTGATATGGCAGGAGCTATATTAAGCTATGGCCTTCTACAGTACGGAGAAATGGGAGATGATGCATTGCTCATTGACACTACATTTCTAGAAGGAAATCATGAAGTTGAGGGTCAATTTTTCCTGATACCTGACCCGGAATCGTTTGCTATAATATTCGAATCTTTAGGAGTGCCTTTCGAGAATGATTGAGCAAAATGTTGTGAAAGTAGCTATGGCTGACCTAAATGTCATTAAACAATACGGACTGATTCGAACTTCTGGATTAGGTTCTTGCATAGGGCTTACAATGTATGATCCAATTCTTCACTTGGCAGGGATGGCACATGTGATGTTACCCTCTTCTGAAATTGCACGAGATGGCGAACTTAATATTGCTAAATACGCAGATACGGCTTTACCAGCACTTTTAGAGAGACTTCAGAAAATGGGTTCCTCTAAGAGTAATCTTGTAGCAAAAATGGCGGGTGGTTCACAGATGTTTGCCTTTGGTGGAAAAAATGACACCATGAGAATTGGACCAAGAAATGCGGAATCATGTAGAACAAAATTACAAGAGCTTGGTATTCCTCTTATTGGGGAAGATACGGGTGGAAACTATGGACGAACGATTGAACTTGACTGCAGTACTGGCATATTATTCATCCGTAGTGTACAAATGGGCGCAAAGGAATTGTAGAGAAAATGAGAAATATGCGATTTAATTTATTGATTGCTGCTTTTGGATTTATACTCACGTTCATAACGTCATCCTTAAATAATCTTTACATGACGAGTTTAATTAGATCGTTGCTTGCTTTTGTTATCTGGTTTGTGCTTGCTTTTGTTTTCAGATGGGTATTGGGCCTTATGACATCACATGCAGATAATGAGCTCCAAAGACAGATTGAAGTTGAACAGAGTAACGATCAACGAGGTACGCGATTTGATTTAACGTTACCTAATGACAGCGAAGAATTGAATGATCTGTTAACACCAAGGCCTGAATCATCTGTTGAAAGTGACACCGGATTTACACCGCTGAATCTACCGAAATTAGTTTCCGCGCAAGATCCTGAGCAATTAGCTAAGGCCGTTCGTCACCTGACAGAAAAATAAGGAGGGTGAAAGGACTTGATTGAGCAGAAAGTTTCTAACCTGAATCATATGGACTTGTGGATGTCATGGAAGGAACATGACGACATTGAAGCTAAAAAGAAGCTTATTGAGAATTACTTGCATATTGTTGACTACGTTTCTAGTCGTTTGGCAATAGGTCTTCCAAAGAATGTTTCCAAAGATGATTTGGCTAGTAACGGTGTTATGGGTCTTATCGATGCGATAGATAAATTCGATTACAAACGCGGGTTTCAATTCGAAACCTACGGTTCCTGGCGCGTACGTGGGGCAATCCTTGATTCATTACGTCAGGGCGATTGGGTGCCACGTTCTGTTCGTGAAAAGGCGAAAAAAATTGAAGATGCATTTCAACATTTGGAGCAAAGATATCTTCGTTCTGTAAATGATTCGGAGATGAGCGAATATTTAGAACTGACTGAAAAAGAGTACCATAATATGCTTCAGGAAGTAGCGGTTATGACATTGTGTTCATTAGAGGATCCGATTCGAGAGGAAGAATCAGAAACTCGATTGAGCATGATGATTGATGAGAAGGCTAGGAATCCTGATTATAAAATTAATGAATTTTATATGAAGGAATCTTTAATAAAAGGCATAGAAAAACTTACAGATAAAGAACGAACTGTTGTATCACTTCTATATTATGAAGATCTTTCACTGAGTGAAATAGCAGAAGTGATGTCTCTCTCACCTTCTCGTATTTCACAGCTTCATTCTAAAGCTATCCTTAGGTTAAGAGGGACTTTACAGAAAAATAAAGGATTATTGATGGAAAATGACTAAAGCGTACTTATATCCATTGGATATGTGAAGAGATGTATAAAGGGGGAATAAGTTTGACGGACCACTATTTGCTTGAATCTTATTTAATAGTGAGTATTTCTGATGACAAAACTGAAGCTTACCTCCAGTTCTTGAAACAAGACGAAGAATTCAGGTGCACGCAGGAAGAACTCGAACGATTTATTCATACGAACGAAGTTAAGTATGGTATAGATCGGTTTACACTCCAACAAATTGCAAATAATCCCCAAAAGTTCTATTCGGCGAAGACTCCGATTGCGTTCGGGTTTTCTCCTGTTCAAGGTATAGATGGTCGAATTGAAATGGTTATGAAAATAGTTGAGGGTCATAGTCCATTGGAATCTGAAGATGGAAAGGTAGATCATAAGGAAATAAATAATCTCAACAATGTACGAAAAGGTCAAATTATTGCTAAACGAATAGCGCCTATACCTGGTAAGTCAGGGATGTCGGTTACAAACGAAGTAATTCCATTTAAGATGGGCAAAGAAGCTAATTTTAAAGTAGGTAAAAATGTTGTTGTTAATGCAGATAAAACAGCCTTGTATGCCTCTCTCGATGGGATGATAACCATCGCAGATAAAAGAAAAATCAACGTATTTCCAATTTATGAAGTTAATGGTGATGTAGATTACAGCGTAGGAAATATTGATTTTGTAGGTAATGTTATTATTCGTGGCAATGTACTCACTGGGTTTAGAATTAAAGCTGCTGGAGATGTTCGCGTGATCGGCGGAGTAGAAGGTGCTGAGATTGATGCTGATGGATCAGTTGAAATTACAAGTGGTATTATCGGCTACAACAAAGGACACGTCAAAGCAGGAGTAAATGTAAAAACATCTTTCATTCAAGATGGAAATGTGATTGCTGGTGGAGACGTGATTGTATCTCAAAGTATTATGCACTCTACTATAAGAGCTGCTAAAAATGTGATATGTAAAGATGTAAAGGGTCTCATTGTAGGTGGAAGTATTCAGGCAGGTGAAAAAGTTATCGCTCGGACTGTCGGTAATACGATGTCAACAATCACAACCATTGAAGTAGGTGTGGTACCTGAATTACGAAATGAATTAACAGATCTTAGGAATCAACAAAGGTTTCAAAACGATAATGTAGTGAAAACAGAGCAAGCTTTAAATCTATTAAATCAATTAGCTTCAGTTGGACAATTGTCACCTGACAAATTGAGCATGCGTGTTAAATTGAACACAACTCTTAAATCCCATGTTAAAGAGCAGTATGAAATTAAAGAACGGATATTGGAAATAGAAAAGATGCTTGAAGATACAAGTAAATCTAAAGTTGAAATCGTCAATACGATTTATGGTGGTTCGAAGATTGTTATTGGGAGATACACCCGTTTTGTCAAAGATACTTCAGAACGTGTTTCCTTTTATTATTCCGAAGGTGATATATCGATGGCTCCTTATATATAACGGAATATTTATAGGTATAAATTTCTCCAGAGTGAGGTGATATCGTGAGTATGAAATCGGTAGAGTTACAAATCGCAGTGCCGAGAACCCAAGAAGTAGGGAAAATACAAAACGAGCTTCATCATAGATCCGCTCAAGAACAAAGTTTATTAATGAATCAACAAATTAAGGAAAGCCGTGAGATGCGACAACGTAGTTCGGGTGTTACTGATACAGCAAAGTCCTCGATTCGTGAAGAGGGGAAGCAACAGCATTCCACTGACAGTGACGGGCAGTCTCAGCCACCTTCTAATAAACAACAAGATCATCCCTCAGAGCAACAACCGGCTGAGCACCCATACAAGGGACATCATATCGATCTGTCTCTTTAAATTTTCTGCTGGACAGATCAAAGGAGATTAGAGACTTTTGAAACCATGGATTATAATCGTCATGTTGGGGGCTGCAGCTTTGGTATATGCTGTGATGCTACCCAAAAGGCAATCAGATAAGATGTCCTCGGAACAAGTGGTCAAAGAAGTGGAATCCACTTTAGAGCAGTATATGGCCGATATAGAAGAGGAAAATGATACATTGGTTGAACTGGTTGGACAAATGAAGAAAGATACTTCCGCTAAGCATATGGCAATGGAAGAACAGCTGAAAGAAATGCGGCAAAGGTTACTTGAGGTGGAACAACGCTCAGTACAACAAGGTGCTCGTATCACTGATGTTGAGAAGGAAAAGCCTCTTCAAGTAACAGCATTAGCGGAGATACAGAATGTTGGGGTGATAACGACTAATTTGCCTGAAAATGAGCCATCTGATGAGGTGCCTGAAACTGTGAACTCTATTAAACATCGTTATTCAGAATTGTTCGAATTATACAATCAAGGTAAATCGATTGATATTATTGGCAAATTAGTCGGGCTTCAACGCGGTGAAGTTCAACTGATTCTTCAACTAGCGAAACAGGAGGAGTTACGGTAATGAAGAATCGTTCATTTATGAGCGGGTTAGGCATCGGACTCATTATAGGAGCAATTCTTCTTCAATTGATGATCGTGGGCGAGGGTCAAGTCTCAATAACTGCAGGTCAATCTGCTGATTTGACTAGGCAACAATTAGAAGAGAAAGCCAAAGCGATGGATTTGAAGGTGATTGAATCATCTGAGCAATTAATGACGAACGAACAATGGCAGCAACAAAAGGATGAACAGAGTGATGATCCTCAAGGCAAGTCGACGCTATCACCAACGAAGACTAAACCGACTATAGAACCTGTTCAACCATCATCTCCAGAACAACTTGAGCAGAATGTGAGTGAGAGTGCTCCTTCTATAATACAGTCACCACAAGCACAAAGTACGTCACCTCCAAAGACCCCAGTGGCTCCTGCTAAGGCAAAATCTCAAATAGTAGAATACAATATCAAAAAGGGAAGTAACTTGACAAAAATTGCAGACGATTTAGAAAAAATAGGTGTGATCGGAAGTAGTGAGCAATTTATTAAACAAGCTGTAGATCAAAAGATAAATAGAAAGATTCGCGACGGGAGTTACACCTTTACTAAAGGTGAAAACATTGAATCAATTATATCCAAAATTCGATTACAATCGTCTCGCTAATTTTAGCAGACGTTTTTTTATTGTTTACATTTCACATCTTGTTTTCTCACAAAAACAAACTATATTCATGATGAAAATGGTTGCATCGACATATAACTTATGGTATATTAATTGTCGGTGTTAAAAACACACGCCAAGTGATCCCTGTAAGGGTGCTTTCTTTATTAGAAAGTCTTTAAGGGAAATGACGGTTGGCGGAGGACACAAAAAACCAATATTAGGAGGCGCTTAAAATGGGAGTAATATCCATGAAGCAACTTTTGGAAG
Source organism: Paenibacillus antarcticus (assembly GCF_001637225.1). Classification (GTDB taxonomy): domain Bacteria; phylum Bacillota; class Bacilli; order Paenibacillales; family Paenibacillaceae; genus Paenibacillus_AQ; species Paenibacillus_AQ antarcticus. The sequence continues at coordinate 206,712 of NZ_LVJI01000018.1, read as the reverse complement.
CAGGCGTACATTTCGGTCACCAAACTCGCCGCTGGAATCCAAAGATGGATCGTTATATTTTCACTGAAAGAAACGGTATCTACATTATTGACTTGCAAAAAACAGTTAAAAAGGTAGAGGAAGCTTATAACTTCGTGAAAAGTGTTTCTGAAGAAAACGGAACTATCCTTTTCGTAGGAACAAAGAAACAAGCACAAGATTCCGTGAAAGAAGAAGCTGAACGTTGTGGAATGTTCTACATCAATCAACGTTGGTTGGGCGGAACTCTAACTAACTTCGAAACAATTCAAAAACGTATTTTCCGCTTGAAAGAGCTTGAAAAATGGGAAGAAGACGGTACATTCGCTGTACTACCTAAAAAAGAAGTTATCCTTCTTCGCAAAGAGAAAGATCGTCTTGAGAAATTCCTAGGCGGAATCAAGAACATGAAGGGCCTACCAAGTGCCTTGTTCATCATTGATCCTCGTAAAGAACGTATTGCGGTTGCAGAAGCTCGCAAATTGGGTATTCCAATCGTAGGTATCGTTGATACTAACTGTGATCCAGACGAAATTGACTATGTTATTCCTGGTAATGACGATGCAATTCGTGCTGTTAAACTATTGACTGGTAAAATGGCTGATGCCATTGTTGAAGCTCAACAAGTTGAAGAACCAACAGCCTAATATAGCATTGGGTAATTCATAAATAAATGAATTAAAATGAAAAGGGTGGTTGGCAGGTTTATAACCTCTCACTGCCCTTTTTTTAAAATATTACGAAAGTATAGGTGTCACCCATACTTTCGTAATATTTATCACGGAAGTTAGATATCGGCTCCGCTGGGACGATCATTTCTACTTGGATTATTGAATTAAATTGAAATACTATATCATTTTTGGAGGGAATATTAAATGGCAGTTAACGCTAGCGCAGTGAAAGAGCTTCGTGAAAGAACGGGAGCAGGAATGTTGGATTGTAAGAAAGCACTTGATGAAACAAATGGTGATGTTGAAAAAGCAATCGATTTTCTTCGTGAAAAAGGATTATCGGCAGCTGCTAATAAAGCAGGACGTGCTGCTACTGAGGGTACTGTAGAATCATACATTCACGCAGGCGGAAAAATTGGTGTGCTTGTAGAAATTAACAGTGAAACTGACTTCGTTGGTAAAACTGAAGAATTCAAGTCTTTTGCTCGTGATATTGCGATGCAAATTGCAGCAGCTAACCCACTTTATGTTCGTCGTGAAGAAGTGCCTCAAGAAGAAGTTGACAGAGAAATGGAAGTTTTGAAATCACAAGCATTAAATGAAGGTAAACCTGAGAAAATCATTGCAAAAATGGTTGAAGGTCGTATCAGTAAGTTCTATGAAGAAATCTGCTTGATGGAGCAATCCTTCATTAAAGATCCAGACAAAACGATTTCAATGATGTTGAATGAGAAAATCAGCAAAATTGGTGAAAACATTTCTATTCGTCGCTTTGTTCGTTTTGAACTTGGTGAAGGTCTAGAGAAAAAAGAAGATAACTTCGTAGATGAAGTAATGGCACAAGTTAAACATTAATAATCATACACAAAAAAAGTGTTATAATAATAGACATAAAGAAGAGTGGAACACAATGTGTTCCTTCTTTTTTAACATATAAGATGTATTTATGCTTCTTATACGGTGAATATAGACATAAAAACTGGCGCGGACTTATTAGCGCCTTCGCAAAGTGGAGGTTTTACATTGGAACAGCCAGTATTTAAAAGAGTGGTCTTAAAAGTCAGTGGTGAATCTCTCTCCGGACAGACTGGATATGGTATTGATGCTGATACTATCGCATCGATCGCAGTACAAGTTAAAGAAGTTGTTGAACTTGGTGTTGAAGTAGCTATCGTATGTGGTGGCGGTAACATCTGGCGTGGAATCGCAGGTAGCGCTAATGGCTTTGATCGTGCTACAGCTGATTATATGGGGATGTTAGCAACAGTAATGAACTCACTAGCGTTACAGGATGCATTAGAACAAATTGATGTGCCTACAAGAGTTCAGACGTCCATTGCGATGCAACAGATTGCCGAACCTTATATCCGACGCAGAGCTATACGCCATCTTGAAAAAGGTCGCGTCGTTATCTTTGCTGCTGGAACAGGCAATCCGTACTTCTCAACTGATACAACAGCTGCTTTACGTGCTGCGGAGATTGAAGCTGAAGTGATCTTGATGGCGAAGAATAAAGTGGATGGCGTGTATTCTGCTGATCCGTTTAAAGACGAAACAGCTGAGAAATATGAACAGTTGACTTACATGGAAGTACTTAACAAAAATCTAGGTGTGATGGACTCTACGGCATCATCCTTGTGTATGGATAATAATATCCCACTCATCGTATTTGCAATCACTGAACTAGGAAACATTAAACGTGTTGTATTAGGTGAGAAAATTGGAACGATTGTTAAAGGGAGTGTAGACTAATGCCACAAGCTATTAGAAAAAGTGCTGAAGAACGTATGGAAAAAGCGATTCTTGCTTTGAAACGTGATCTTGCTTCACTGCGTGCAGGTCGTGCGGCACCTGCTCTTCTTGATCGAATTCAAGTTGAGTATTATGGAGCGCCTACACCACTCAGTCAATTAGCTAACATTAACACGCCGGATTCTCGTACGTTGATGATTCAGCCTTGGGACAAATCTTCGTTACAAGAGATTGAAAGAGCGATTTCAAAGTCAGATATTGGAATTACACCTTCCAATGACGGGACTATGATCCGTTTGACAATACCTGCCCTTACTGAAGAGCGTCGGGTTGAATTGGTTAAAACAACTAAAAAATTCGGTGAAGAAGCAAAAATTGCTATCCGTAATATTCGCCGTGATGCAAATGATGATATTAAGAAATTGGAAAAAACAGATATTACTGAAGATGAATCCCACAAACATCAAGAAGATATTCAAAAGATGACGGATAAATATAGTGCCGAAGTCGACAAGGTTCTCTTGGTGAAAGAAAAAGAGATCATGGACGTATAAGAGACTTATGGCCCCTCCTTTTATGGTGGGGTTTGTCTCTTTTTAAAATATAAGAAAGTATAAGTTTTACTTGGTATGCTATTTCTTATATTTCCGAAGAGACGGATACCCGTCCTTAAGGGGCGGGTATCCGTCTCTTCTTGAATAGGAAATAACTTTCTTTAACCATGTAGGTGTAGTGTGAATATCAGTTTCAACTTGCAGAAAGTGGCTTGGAGGAAATGGAATGATCAAACGAATTCGATCATGGTGGATGCATAAAGACAGTCCGAAGCCGTTGGATATTACTGCTGATAATATTCCTGAACATGTAGCAATTATCATGGATGGAAACGGTCGTTGGGCGAAACGTCTCGGATTACCTCGGATAGTAGGGCATCATAACGGAATGAAGGCTGTTAAGCGAGCAACGATTGCTGCGGATGACCTGGGTATTAAATATTTAACGATGTACGCTTTCTCTACGGAGAACTGGAAACGTCCTAAAGACGAAGTAGATTTCCTTATGCGACTTCCCCAAGAATTTCTCGCGATTGAGTTGGATGAATTAATTGAACGAAACGTACAGATTCGTATGATGGGTGATAAAGATAAATTACCTAATCATACGTTGAAAGCGATGGAAGATGCTATGGAACGTACAGCGGGTAATGATGGGCTTGTACTCAATTTCGCGCTGAACTATGGTGGCCGTAAAGAAATAACGGATGGCATGACATTGCTTGGACATGAGATTGAAGCAGGTAGATTAAAAGCAGAGGATATCAATGCTGAATTGATTGAAAAGCATTTAAAAACCCATGGTATTCCTGATCCAGACCTGTTGATCCGTACAAGCGGAGAGATGAGAATTAGCAACTTTATGCTATGGCAGTTGGCATATAGTGAATTATGGTTCACCGATATTTACTGGCCTGAGTTTAATAAGGATCATTTACATGATGCTGTCGCTGAATATCAGCGTAGAACAAGACGATACGGTGGGCTGTCATAACTCAAGTAGAGGATGAAAATCGTTGAAACAACGACTTATTACCGGGATTATTGCTGGAGCTATTTTTCTAGGATTTTGTGTGATTGGTGGCATGTCATTTCATCTACTTGTACTTGCCATGTCTCTGATAGGTTATTATGAATTTGTGAAAATGATTAAAGTGCGCCCTTTTAGCGGAATAGCTGCTCTTGGATTTGTGGGCGTGTTCATGATCATGTTTCCTTGGAAACTTTTGAATATAGCGTATACCCCAAATGGGGAAATGATATGGCTTCTCCTATTTCTATTGATGATGATGACGGTACTCACCAAAAATCAGATCAGTATTAAACAGGTGTCATTGCTATTATTAGGTATATTATATATTGGGGTTGGATTTTACTACATCGCTGAGTCTCGTCACGCTCCTGACGGTCATGGATTGTTCTGGACTTTCCTGTTGCTTTCATCGATCTGGGCGAGTGATGCAGGTGCCTATTTTGTTGGTAAACAATGGGGTCGTCATAAGCTGTGGCCTGCGATCAGCCCCAACAAGACTGTTGAAGGTGCGCTTGGTGGAGTTGTGATTGCTATCATAACTGCTGTCATATTTGCACTTTCTTCGGGTGATTTGCTCGGGTTAGGTGGTGCTTGCCTCATTGGGCTTGCATGTGCAGTCGTAGGACAACTGGGTGATTTGATTCAGTCCGCATACAAGCGAGTTTATAATATTAAAGATTCAGGTAAGTTATTACCAGGTCATGGCGGGATATTAGATCGTTGTGACAGTTGGATTATTGTTTTCCCTTTTGTACATATCGTGATGTTATTGCCTTACTAACACGAGAGAAGGTGCATTGTGAAAAAAATTAGTATTCTAGGTTCTACGGGATCTATTGGGACACAGACATTGGACGTAGTATCCACGCATAGAGATCAATTTCAAGTCGAAGGCCTTGCAGCCGGGACAAACGCGGAATTGCTGATCCGTCAGGTACATGAGTTTAAACCTAAGAAAGTTTCCATTGCTACGAAAGAATTAGCTGAACAAATTAAACCCCATCTTCCTTCTGCTACACAAGTTTATTATGGAGATGCAGGTTTAGTAGAAGTTGCAGCAGGGACAGACGCTGAAATGGTCGTTACTGCAGTGATGGGTAGCGTAGGGTTGCGGTCTACATTAGCAGCAATTGAAGCAGGCAAGCATATTGGACTGGCTAACAAGGAAACCTTGGTAACTGCTGGTCACTTAGTGACTTCACTTGCGCTAGAAAAGGGAGTGAAGTTGTTCCCGATCGACAGCGAGCACTCTGCCATTTTTCAATGTATGAATGGTGAACGTAGATCCGATGTTGCTGGGATTACCATAACAGCATCGGGAGGTTCATTTCGCGATTTATCACGTGAAGAATTAAAGGATGTTACAGTTGAAGATGCGTTAAAACATCCTAACTGGTCGATGGGATCAAAGATTACAATAGACTCTGCGACAATGGTTAATAAGGGACTCGAAGTGATTGAGGCACATTGGCTTTTCAACTTACCTTATGATCAAATAAATGTACTTCTTCACCCAGAGAGTATCATTCATTCATTTGTGGAATTCTGCGATAGTAGTATTATTGCCCAGCTAGGAAATCCAGATATGAGAGTTCCTATCCAATATGCTTTAACTTATCCAGAACGCTGGATATCACCTACACGTTCTTTATCTCTTGCAGAAGTGGGTAGTCTTCATTTTAAAGAGATGGATTATGTGAGATTCCCTTGTCTAAGACTTGCATTTGAGTGTGGAAGAATGGGTGGTACAGCAACAACGGCCTTTAATGCTGCGAATGAGATCGCAGTAGCACGTTTTTTACAAAAGGAAATATCGTTTCTTCATATTGAAGAGATTATTGAAAAAGTACTTGAACAGCATAATAATATTTCCATTCCTGATTTAGGTTCTATTGAAGAGTGCGATCGACGTTCGCGTGAGTTGGCACTAAGACTTTAACTTTAATGAAATTTACCATTCTCTCTTTTTGAAAAAAATTGCTTCAAAAGTGATTCTCTTGTGTTGGGTCGGAGAATAATGATAATCTATAAGGACATACTTCGATCTTAGACAATAGAGGGGGATGAGTTACTTTGGAAATGGTTCAGGTCGTTTTTCTGACTGTATTAATGTTTTTTGTAATTGTGACGGTACATGAGTGGGGTCATTATTATTTCGCCAAACGTGCTGGCATATTGGTTCGAGAATTTGCTATCGGTTTCGGTCCGAAACTGTTCTCCTATAAACGTCATGAAACGCAGTTTACACTTCGATTACTACCTTTTGGTGGATATGCTCGTATGGCTGGTGAAGATCCAGAAATTGTGGAAATTCAAGTGGGACAGACGATTGCCGTTCGTGTTGTGAACGATGAAGTGAAGAAGATATATTTGGATCAGCTAGATAATCGTAAGAATGTGATACGCGGTGAAGTAGAATCCATTGATCTGGATGTAGGTCTATCTTTAAGACTAAATGTAGATGAAGATGTTCAACAATATCGTGTTCATCCACAAGCGATGATGGTAACCAAGGGGAAAGAGACACAGATTGCTCCTAAGAATCGTCAATTTGGTAGCAAGACTGTAGGTCAACGAGCATTGTCTATCGTTGCTGGACCTGTGATGAACTTTATTCTTGCGTTTGTATTGTTCGCGATACATATACAGATGGCCGGTATTCCATTGGATAACCCAACGTATGTTCAAATTGGTGATGTATCAGAAGGTATGCCTGCTTCTGAAGCTAATTTGAAAAAAGGGGATATTGTTGATTCGATCAATGGAACGATGATTGGTGCTGATTATCAGAAGATGATTTCATTAACAGCAGAATCTCAAGACAAGCCTATGGAATGGACGATTCGTCGAGGCGATGAAACATTTAAAGTTACCCTTACACCACGTAAGATGGAAGGACAAGAAGGTGGTAAAGTGGGTATTACTCCCGAACTTCCTTCTCGTAAAGCTTCTTTTGGTGAGACAATTGTAAATTCTGGTAAGACGATGGTAAGTACCACTGAAATGATCTTTAAAGGGTTCAGTCAACTAATTAATCAGTTCTCGATGGATGATCTTGGAGGACCTGTGCGTACCTTTGAGGTGACGGGTCAGATTGCTAAGCAAGGTATTGAGCAATTGACATATTGGGCGGCTATATTAAGTCTTTACTTGGGGATTTTCAACCTGTTCCCTATTCCGGCACTTGATGGTAGCCGACTTGTCTTCCTTGGTGTTGAATGGATACGTGGTAAACCAATTGATCCGAATCGTGAAGGAATGGTTCATTTTGTTGGGTTTGCGCTGTTGTTCTTACTCATGATCGCTGTAACCTATAATGATATTTTAAGATTGATTAATGGATAAAAACTTTGTTTATGCTTTCGATGTGAATTTTTCAGAAGCGTAGCATGAAGTATTACAGAAAAATTTTAGGAGGAAATTCATCCTTATGTCAAAAGATAAGCAGTTCGTAACGGAGATTACACCACAAGGAGAAGACTTCTCCCGTTGGTATATAGATGTGATTAAAAAGGCAGAGTTAATGGATTATTCACCGGTTCGGGGTTGTATCGTATTCCGTCCGGATGGATATGAAATTTGGGAACACATTCAGGCTGAAATGGATCGCCGCTTTAAGGAAACAGGACATCGCAATGCTTATTTTCCACTGTTAATTCCAGAAAGCTTCTTCCAAAAGGAAAAAGATCATATTGAAGGATTTAATCCAGAGTTGCCATGGGTAACTGAGGCTGCTGGGGAGAAACTGGAAGAACGTCTTGCGATTCGTCCAACATCTGAAACGATGTTTGGTCATATGTACTCTAAATGGATTAAATCGTACCGTGATTTACCTGTACTAATCAATCAATGGGCGAATGTTGTTCGTTGGGAGAAACGGACGTTACCATTTATTAGAACGACTGAGTTTTTGTGGCAAGAAGGTCATACGGCTCATGAGACAGAAGCAGAAGCACGTGAAGAAACGATGAAAATGTTAGAACTTTATCGATCTTTCTTGGAGGAGTATCTTGCAATCCCAGTCATTACGGGACAGAAAACGCCTTCGGAACGATTTGCTGGGGCAGTGGATACGTTCTCTATTGAAGCGATGATGAAAGATGGAAAGGCTGTTCAAGCCGGAACATCGCATTATCTAGGGACGAAGTTTGCGGAAGCATTTGAAATACAATATTTAAATCGTGAGAATACGCAAGAATATGTACACACGACTTCATGGGGAACAACCACTAGATTGATTGGATCGTTAATCATGGTTCATGGTGATGATCGTGGACTTGCTCTACCTCCAAAAGTGGCTCCAACTCAAGTGATCATGGTTCCTATTGGACCGCCTAAGACTCGTGAAGCAGTGGTAGGACGTACAGACGAATTGTTTGTGGAACTGAAGAAAGCAGGAGTACGAGTTAAGGTCGATGATCGTACTGATGTTTCTCCTGGTTGGAAATTTAATGAATATGAAATGCGCGGTGTCCCAGTTCGATTGGAGCTTGGTCCTCGTGACATGGAGAATGGTGTCTGTGTGCTAGTATCACGTATTACTGGTGAGAAAAAGATTGTCCAACAGGATAATCTGGTCGAAGAAGTGAAGGCAATGCTTGAACAAGTTCATCAAGAAATGTTGGACAGAGCGAAGCAATTTATGAGTGATCATTTCTACTCGGTGGACAACCTTGAAGAAATGAAGATGAGAATGGAAGAATCTCGTGGCTTCACATTAGCTGGATGGTGCGGTACAGTGGAATGTGAACGTAAGGTGAAGGAAGAGACCGGAGCTACGAGTCGTAACATCCCATTGGAACCATCTGAAACGAAAGAAACTTGTATCGTCTGTGGGGAGTCATCCAAACATACAGTTGTATTTGCTAGAGCATACTAATAGTTAATAGAGTTCTAAGAAAGATAAGTGGAAGAGCTTCTGGCAGAAATGAGTCGGTGGGTAAGAGATCGAGAGCATTTTTGTACACGGAGCTCTTCGCTTTTTAATAGTTAAGGCTAGGTTAGGTGGTCAAGGGGGAAGATAGGATGAGCACTGTGGAAGAGAAAAGAGCAAGGTTTGAGCTTTTGATGAAACAAGGCGCAGTTCCACCTGCTATAATAGATCCTCATTTTTTAGATGGATATATTGAAAAGGTTGAGATTAGCCGTAGCAGCCAAGAATGGTCCATTAGCATTGTTAAAGATACTGTTGTTCCTGGCGAAGTGTATCGTTCATTTTGTCTCAGAATTCAAGAAAAGATGCAACATATAGCGAAAATTTCATTTGTTTTCAAATATACAGAGGCAGTATTACCTGAAAGTATTGTGAATGCTTATTGGAGTTTATTTAAAGAGTGGGTACAGAGGGAAATTCCTTCAGTAAATGGATGGATGGCCAGAGCATCATATGAAATTGATGGTGAGAAGTTACTCTTGAAATTGACGGATGCGACTTCAATGGAACTAGCGAAGAAGAAACAAATTGATCAAGCAATTACACGCTTTTTCGCGCACTACTTTGCTCTTCCCCTTCATGTTAAATTGGGTATTGGAGATAGTGGCAAGGAAGCCATTGAGGAATTTGAACAGAAGAAGATTCTAGAAGAGCGTGAAGTTGTTCAGAATATGATGAGTAGCATTGAGGCTGAGAGTAATTTCGATGAAGATGCTGGAGATGTTCGTCTTCATATGGGATATGATATCAAGGAACAGCCTATACCTATTCAAGAGATTCAGGATGAAGAGAAAAAGGTTACGATTCAGGGAGCTGTGTTTGGTCTAGATAGCAAAGAGTTACGAAATGGTATGACCTTGTTTATGTTTAACGTGACTGATTTCGGTGATTCCATGCAATTGAAGATGTTTGCCAAAACAAAAGATGATGTCAAAGTGTTAAACAAATTGGAAAATGGCAAATGGATAAAAGTACGTGGACGGGTAGAATACGATCGTTTCATGACTATACCTGAATTGGTCATGATGCCAACGGATTTAAATGAAGTACAAGCACCTGCTGAGCGTAAAGATAACGCGCCTGTGAAGCGGGTAGAATTCCACTTGCATACTACGATGAGTACGATGGATGCCATCACACCTATCGATAAATATATTAAGACGGCAGCTAGATGGGGGCATACGGCGATTGCCATTACCGACCATGGTGGTGTTCAAAGTTACCCTGAAGCAGCCAAATCAGCGAAGAAGAATGGATTAAAGATGCTTTATGGTGTCGAAGCCAATGTTGTGAATGATTCTATTCCTGTCGTCTTACAGCCACAACCGATCGATCTGAGTAGTGCTACTTATATTGTATTTGATATCGAGACTACAGGTCTTTCCGTTACAGCTAGTAATATTACAGAACTTGCTGCGGTGAAAATAAAAGATGGTAAGGAAATCGATCGCTATGCCACTTTTGTTAACCCACATGAGAAAATTCCATATCACATTCAGCAGTTAACGAATATCACAGATGAAATGGTAAAGGATGCTCCGGATCTAGAACCTGTATTACATGAGTTCGTTAAATTCGCTGAAGATGGCATTCTAGTAGCGCATAATGCAAGATTTGATGTTGGTTTTATTCAAGCGTCCCTGAAGGAATATGGACTACCGATAATGTTAAATCCAGTGTTGGATACCCTTGAATTATCTCGCTTACTTTATCCAGGTATGAAGAATCATAGGCTCAATACGATGGCTTCCAAGTATAAAGTGTTATTGGAGAGCCATCACCGGGCAATTGATGATACGATCGCATTGGCAGGTATATTGAGTGGTCTCCTAAGTGATGTACTGAAGATGAAAGGCATAACGATGTTAGACCGTCTAAATGACTATGTAGGAAAAGACTTATCTAACACACGCCCATTTCATTGTGGGATATATGCTTTGAATTTAATAGGTAAAAAGAATTTATTTAAGTTGATTTCCTTATCTAATACGGAGTATTTTAAGCGAGTGCCTTGTATACCGAAATCTAAGCTTGTGGAAATGCGCGAAGGATTGTTAGTGATTTCAGGTTGTGAGAAAGGGGAATTTTTTGAAGCGGTCTTAAATAAGTCCGTGGAAGAGGCTGAAGATATTGCGCAATTCTATGATATTCTGGAGATACAACCCTTAACGATGTACATGCATTTAGTTGATAAGGGTTTGGTTGCGAGTCCCCTTGAATTAAAGACAGCTGTGAAGCGAATTTGCGAAATAGGCGAGAAATTAAGCAAACCTGTAATTGCTACAGGGAATGTTCATTATCTTGAGCCTCGGGAGAAACTATTCCGTGATATTGCTATTAATGGTATTACAGGATTCAGTCCTTTGAAGGATATGCAGAAACCTGATGCACATTTTCGTACGACAGATGAAATGCTTGAGGAATTCGAATTCTTAGGGAAAGAAAAAGCGAATGAAGTTGTCGTTACGAATACCATTGAACTTGCCGATCGCTTTGAAGATTATCCGCTGTTTCCAACAAAGCTCTATACTCCTATCATAGAAGGTGCTGATGAAGAGATTCGCAACACCTGTTATGAAACGGCTAAGGGTTTATATGGGGAAGATTTACCTGATGTCGTGATAAAGCGACTTGAGAAAGAATTGGAACCGATTATCAAATACGGATTCTCGGCCAACTATTTAATATCTGAACGTCTAGTAAAGAAATCCAACAGAGATGGTTATTTGGTTGGTTCACGTGGATCTGTAGGGTCATCCGTCGTTGCGACCTTTTTAGGGATATCTGAAGTTAATCCGTTACCAGCTCATTACGTTTGTAAGAATGCTGAATGTAAATATAATGAATGGTTCCTTGATGGTAGTATTCCGAGTGGATTTGATCTTCCGGAGAAAACTTGTCCACAATGTGGGGGCAGGTTGACTGGTGAGGGGCAGGATATTCCGTTTGAAACCTTTTTAGGATTTAAAGGAGATAAAGTACCCGATATCGATCTTAACTTTTCTGGGGAGTATCAGCCAATAGCTCATAATTATACGAAGGAAATTTTTGGAGAGAAGTGTGTGTTCCGGGCAGGTACGATTGGTACTATTGCAGAGAAAACAGCTTTTGGTTATACGAAAAAGTATGAAGAAGAACACCAGAAGCAGTGGCGAGGTGCCGAGGTTAGTCGTCTTGCAGCTGGTTTTACAGGTGTCAAAAGAGGTACGGGACAGCATCCAGGTGGTATTGTGGTAGTACCTGATTATATGGATGTTGAAGATATCACGCCGATTCAGTTCCCAGCAGATGATCAAGGCGCTGAATGGAAGACGACTCACTTTGATTATCATGCATTTGAGAATAACTTACTCAAACTTGATATTCTAGGTCACGATGACCCAACGATGATGCGTATGTTACAAGATTTAACGGGTGTTGATCCAACAACGATACCTATGAATGATCCCAAAGTAATGAGTTTGTTTCACTCTACAGAAGCACTAGGGGTTACACCACAACAGATCAGAACGCCAGTGGCAACGTATGGTGTACCAGAGATGGGAACTAAATTTGTTCGTCAAATGTTAATTGAGTCATTACCAACATCTTTCGCCGATTTATTGCAGATCTCCGGATTGTCACATGGAACTGGGGTATGGCTAGGAAATGCGCAAGATTTAATCAAGAATGGGACATGTAATATAAAAACAGTAATTGGTTGTCGCGATGATATTATGCTCTATTTGATTTATAAAGCAGGAATGGATGCTGGTTTAGCTTTTACGATTACAGAGAGTGTTCGTAAAGGTAAAGGGCTATTACCTGAATGGATTGAAGAGATGAAGAAATGTAAAGTACCTACTTGGTATATTGATTCGTGCCTCAAAATTCAATACATGTTTCCAAAGGCCCATGCTGCTGCCTACGTTATATCTGCAGTGCGTACGGCATATTTCAAATTGTATTATCCAATTGCTTATTATGCGACATACTTTACCGTTCGTGCTGAGGATTTTGATATTGAACTTTGTTGTCAAGGATATGAAGCCATTGGTCGTCAAATTGTGGAAATTGAACAGAAAGGTTTCCAAGCAACGACTAAGGAGAAGGGCATGTTGGCTATTCTAGAAATGGCTTTAGAGATGACGGCACGTGGATTCAGTTTCAAAACAATTGATCTATACCGTTCTGATGCTACGAAGTTTACGATAGATGCAGATTCGCTTATTCCTCCGTTCTCTGCAATGCAGGGGATTGGTGATAATGCTGCTCGGAATATTGCAGCAGCACGTGAAAATGGGGAATACTTATCAATTGAAGATTTCCAGCAAAAATCAAAGGCAAGTAAAACGATTGTGGAGGTACTCACACAGATGGGATGTTTCCGTGGGTTGCCTGAAAGTAACCAATTGTCTTTGTTTTAAAAGTTGCTAAACACCTGATAGACAAGGGCTTTTTCTTGTTAGCATAAGAGGTAGTCAAGGACTGATACTTGTCAGTGTTGCCAGACTATGTTATAATTTTCTGTAGTAATCATGGAGATAAAACCGTTGTGTAAAGAGTGGGGCAACCCACTCTTTACTCTTTGGTATATAGGATAATGAAAGTCTTGGAGGTTATAGTCTTTGAGCACACCTAAGATAAAAAGTATCGTAGAAGAAATGGTCCAACCTTATATGGATGAGCATAACTTCGAACTAGTTGATGTGGAATACGTAAAAGAAGGTAGTAATTGGTTTCTACGTATTTATGTCGACAAAGAAGGCGGTATTGATATTGATGACTGCGGCGTAATTAGTGAATATATAAGCCAGCAGCTGGATCTTAATGATCCGATTACTGATGTTTACTTCCTGGAAGTATCGTCTCCTGGTGCGGAGCGACCATTAAAGAAAAGTGCCGACATTTCTAAATCTGTTGGTAAAGATGTGTTTGTTACTGTATACGAAGCACTGGACGGTCTCAAAGAATTTGAAGGCCGGCTTCTTTCGTTTGAGGACGATATACTTGTCATTGTAATTGGTAAGAAGCAGAAGCAGTACAGTATTCCGTATGCTAAGGTGGCAAGTGCTAGATTAACTATCATTTTTTAAAGAACAAGGATGAAGAAAGGGGGGAACTGAATTCCAATGAGTATGGATTTTATTGAAGCAATGAATGAATTGGAACGAGAAAAAGGGATCAGTAAAGAAATACTATTTGAAGCGATTGAAGCGGCTTTAATTTCAAGCTACAAACGTAATTTTAATACGGCCCAGAATGTTAGAGTAGACATGAACCGCAACACAGGGGTTATTAAAGTTTATGCCCGTAAACTAATTGTGGAAGAAGTGTTAGATCCTCGGATGGAGATTTCACTTCCCGCAGCACGCGAAATAAACCCTCATTTTCAAATGGAGGATATTGCAGAGATTGAAGTTACTCCACGTGATTTCGGTCGTATTGCTGCACAAACTGCGAAACAAGTTGTTACTCAACGTATTCGTGAAGCAGAGCGTGGATTGATCTATAATGCTTATGTTGACAAAGAGGAAGATATTGTAACCGGAACGGTTCAACGTCAAGATCCCCGAAATGTCTACATTGACTTAGGTAAAGTTGAAGCATTACTTCCATTAAATGAGCTTATGCCAAACGAGAAGTTTAAACATGGCGAGCGGACAAAGGCCTATATTACAAAAGTAGAGAACACGACTAAAGGTCCGCAAATTATGTTGTCACGAACTCATCCTGGTTTACTCAAGCGCCTCTTTGAATTGGAAGTTCCTGAAATTTTTGACGGTGTTGTTGAGATTCGTTCCGTTGCACGTGAAGCGGGTTTCCGATCAAAAATTGCAGTGTTTTCACGTAACGATGAGGTGGATCCAGTAGGTTCTTGTGTTGGACCTAAGGGAGTTCGAGTACAAACTATTGTGAATGAACTGCGTGGAGAGAAAATTGATATTGTACGATATTCCGATAAAGTTGAAGAATATGTTGCCAATGCTCTTAGTCCTTCTAAAGTTCTAGAAGTCGAAGTGTTTGAGAATGAGAAGATGGCTCGGGTTGTTGTGCCGGACTATCAGTTGTCTCTTGCTATCGGTATTAAAGGACAGAATGCTAGGCTTGCAGCTAAGTTGACTGGATGGAAAATTGATATCAAAAGTGAGACTCAAGCGGAACAGGAATTCGGTAGAACGAAAACATTCTCTGATGAGATGCCTCAAGATTCTGTCTCCGTCGATTAATTTCCTAATATTAGGACGGAGGGTACACTATGAAGTCTAGAAAAGTACCATTACGCAAATGTGTGGCATGCCAAGAAATGATGCCGAAGAAACAACTGATTCGTATCGTGAAGACGCCAGACGATGAGGTGCTAATTGATCTATCAGGAAAGAAATCTGGTCGTGGAGCATATTTGTGCGGCAAGGTGTCCTGCTTTAAATTGGCAAACAAGAATAAGTCGTTAGATCGTGCCTTGAAACATCACGTGAAGCCAGAAATTTATGAACAATTGGCAGATGATTTTGTTGCTGCTGAAGATGAATTTCTAGTGATGAAGGAGAATTCTAATGATGAATAAGACGCTTTCTCGGCTAGGTCTTGCGATGCGTGCAGGAAAAATAGTCACAGGTGACGAAGTCGTGCTCAAAACTATTCGTTCTTCAGAAGCTAAGCTGGTTATCCTAGCTAGCGATGCATCACCAAATACACAAAAAAAGTTTCGTGATAAATGCGGAACGTACAAAATCCCTCTGGTGATCGGATATGACCGGGAAAGTCTGGGCACAAGTATTGGGAAACCACATCGTGTTGTGCTGGCAATTACGGATCAAGGATTCGCGAAAATGATCTCTGAATCTATGGAGACAATGTCGGAGGTGGAGTATATTGACTAAACAAGAAAGTAATAAGGAAAAATTTCGCGTATATGAGTATGCTAAATCGCTAAACATGAGTAGTAAAGAAATTATTACGATTTTGAAGCGTTTGGATTTACCCGTTAATAACCATATGAGTGTGATGGAGAACGACGCTGTCACTAAAGTGGAGAAATTTTTTGAGAACATTAAGTCCAATGCAGCCGCTAAAAGAGACAGCGGAGATAACCATGCAATGGCAGCAACGTCATCTGTCAAGAAGGATGCCGCTGTGGTAAAGCCGAACGAAGCGTCTGTTTCTCTTCAAGAGAACAGTACCGTTCCGGTGCAAAGTGAGACCAAAAAACAACAGGAAAAGCAGGTAGGTATGAATAATAATCCGAATAATAACAATGGTACAGGTACAGTAACGTCCAGGCCGCAAAGCAGCACGGGTACTCCGAGACCCCAAAACAGTAATAATGGAACACCAAGACCTCAAAGTACTGGTGGAACAACAAGACCTGCTTCATCCCAAGGTGGACAAAGACCAAGTGGTCAACAAGGAACAAGCAGTGTGAACCGTTCAAGTAGCCCGTCGCAAGGTGGAGGACAACGTTCAAGTAGTCCAACAACTCGTCCGAGTAGCCCGGCAGCTCGTCCACAGACACCAAACCGTACTACAGGAGCTCCTACTCGTGATGCATCACGTACGGAAGGTGCTGCACAAGGGGATAACCGAGGCGGCGCTAACAAGAATAGATCCAATAATAATGGATCTAGACGTTTCGATGATAATAAAGGTGGCAACTACAGAAATAATCGCGGTGGTAAGAACGGCAGAGGTAAAGCTAATTACCAAGCTCGCGAGAAAATTGACAATACCCCTAAGAAAATTATCGTTCGTGGTGTGACAACGGTCGGCGAATCTGCTAAGTTACTTCACAAAGATGCTTCTGAAGTGATCAAAAAGTTGATTACGATGGGTGTTATGGCAACCATCAATCAGGAACTTGATGTCGAAACTGTCCTTCTACTTGCCGCTGAATTTGGTGTGGAAGTTGAAGTGAAAATCGCAGTAGAAGATGATCGCTTTGAAACGATGGAAGAAGTGGATGAAGCAGCTGATTTGAAACCTCGTGCTCCTGTAGTAACCATTATGGGTCACGTTGACCATGGTAAAACTACACTACTTGATGCTATTCGTTCTGCAAATGTTTCTGGTGGCGAAGCAGGTGGTATTACACAGCATATTGGTGCATATCAAGTTGAGATCAACAATAAGAAAATTACATTCCTTGATACACCAGGTCACGAAGCATTTACTGCAATGCGTGCACGTGGAGCTCAAGTGACTGATATTACAATTATTGTTGTTGCTGCCGATGACGGTGTTATGCCACAGACAGTAGAAGCGATTAGCCATGCTAAAGCAGCTGAACTGCCTATTATCGTAGCAGTTAACAAAATTGACAAACCAGGTGCTGATCCTGATAAAGTGAAGCAGGAGTTGACTGAATATGGTCTAGTTCCAGAAGAATGGGGCGGAGATACTATATTCGTTAACGTATCTGCTAAGCAGAAGACGGGCCTTGAAGATTTACTTGAAATGATTCTGCTAGTAGCAGAAATGAATGAATATAAAGCTAATCCTGATAAACGTGCACGTGCGACAGTCCTTGAAGCTGAGCTAGATAAAGGACGCGGTCCAGTAGCACGCGTGTTAGTACAGCATGGTACCCTTCGCGTAGGAGATGCTTTCGTAGCGGGTAACTGCTTCGGTCGTATTCGTGCGATGGTGAATGATAAGGGTCGTCGATTAAAGGAAGCTGGACCATCTACACCGGTTGAAATTACTGGGTTGACGGAAGTTCCACAAGCTGGAGATCCGTTTATGGTGTTTGAAGATGAGCGTAAAGCTCGCTCCATCGCAGATAAACGTTCGATTACTCAGCGTCAGTCTGATATGGGTAGTAACGTTCGTGTGACATTGGATGATCTATTCCAGCACATTAAAGATGGTGAAATTAAAGGACTTAACGTAATCATCAAAGGTGATGTTCAGGGAACAGTTGAAGCTCTTAAGAGTTCTCTTGAGAAAATTGAAGTTGAAGGCGTTCGCGTTAAGATACTTCACAGTGGTGCAGGTGCGATTACTGAATCCGATATTATTCTTGCAGCTGCTTCCAGTGCAATTGTAATTGGATACAACGTTCGTCCAGATAATCAAGCAGCTCTTACTGCAGACCAAGAGAAAGTAGACATCCGTCTACATCGTGTCATCTACAATGTTATTGAAGAGATTGAGCAAGCCATGAAGGGCATGCTTGACCCAATTTATAAAGAAACGATTATTGGGCATGCTGAAGTTCGTAGTGTATTCACGATCACGAAAGTGGGTACCGTTTCAGGATGTATGGTTACTTCAGGAAAAATTACGCGAAATGCGGAACTTCGCTTAATTCGTAACAGCATTGTTATTCACGAAGGCAAGATTGATTCCTTGAAGAGATTTAAAGACGATGCAAAAGAAGTTGCTACAGGTTATGAATGTGGGATTACTTTGGCAAGCTATAATGACGTCAAAGAAGGCGACGTTATTGAAGCGTTCATCATGGAAACAGTGGAACGCAAGTAGAGAGGTGATTACACATGGCTAAAATTCGTACAGGGCGTGTTTCAGAACAGATCAAGAAGGAATTGAGTGTTCTCATTCAAAGTGAACTGAAGGACCCTCGGATAGGCTTCGTAACCGTAACAGGGGTCGAAGTTCCGAATGATTTTGCGCAAGCAAAAGTGTATCTCAGTGTACTAGGCGACGAAGAACAAAAGAAAAATACGCTTATTGCACTTGATAAAGCTAACGGTTTTCTTCGTTCAGAGCTTGGAAAAAGAATTCGTTTTCGGCATACACCGGAGCTTTTCTTTAAGATAGATGAGTCTATCGCATACGGGAGTCACATTGAAAAGTTGTTAAGCGAAATTGATAAGAATCAATGATCGTGAATGATGTTTTTAAAGGAGACGAACGATGCTGACCTATGAACAATCGATTGAAGAAGCAAAGCAATATTTGCTCAAGCATGATGATTTTCTTGTAGTGTCGCATGTTCAGCCAGACGGAGATGCAGTCAGTTCCACGGTAGCTGTGGGCTGGCTTCTCTCATGTCTAGGGAAGAAATTCACACTGTTGAATGAAGGTCCTGTGCCACAACGCATGAAATTTCTCACACTGGCAGATACGATCCTTAATATGGAGATTAATCCTCCTATACGTAAGTTTCAGAATGTCATCTGTGTGGATTGTGCTGATTTTGGACGGGTGGGTCTAACGAATCAGTATTTTGCTGAGGATGCCCTTATTCTAAATGTGGATCATCATCCAACGAATGATGGTTATGGACATGTGAATCTGATAAAGACTGATGCAGCTGCTACAGCAGAAATTTTATATGATTTAATTGGACTCTTTCCGGTAGAGTGGACGCAAGAGTCTGCTACAGCCATTTATACAGGTATACTTACAGATACAGGTGGATTTCGTTATTCAAATACTTCTCCCAAAGTTATGGGTATAGCTTCTGAATTACTTTCTTATGGTGTTAACGGGCCATTACTGGCTGAAAACTTATTAGAAGAAATGACTCCTTCTCAAATGAGAGTGTTGATTAAGGCACTTAGTACACTTGAAATGTCTGCTGATGGTCTGATTAGTTGGGTTCATGTTACACCTGAGCATATGGTAGAATGTGGAGCTGCGAATGAAGATCTAGAAGGTATTGTGAACTATCCGCGTAATATTCGCGGGGTGGAAGTTGGAATTCTATTTAAGGTTATCAACGAGAACGCTGTAAAAGTAAGCTTGCGTTCTTCAGGAACCGTAGACGTTGCGGCATTTGCGCAAACCTTCGGTGGTGGAGGTCACGTAAGAGCGGCAGGTTGCAGGATAGAAGGAACGTTAGATACGATTATTCCACAAGTCATTGAGCGGGTGAGACAATTATTATGAGCGATCTAGAGGGTATACTTGCTGTTTATAAACCAGCAGGTTTTACATCACATGATGTGGTAGCAAAAGTTCGACGTATTCTGAAAATGAAGCGTATCGGGCACACAGGAACATTAGATCCTGAAGTCACTGGTGTATTGCCGTTATGTCTGGGCCGTGCTACCCGAGTGGTTGAATATATGCAAGAGCTTCCCAAAGAGTACTACGCTACGCTTCGTCTTGGCATAGCTACAGATACAGAGGATTTAACGGGTCAAGTTATAGAACAAGTGGAATCTGTCTCCGTTACTAAGGAAGATGTAATACAGGTGCTGAATTCATTTGAAGGTGTTATATCTCAAGTTCCTCCAATGTACTCTGCTGTAAAAGTAGATGGCAAAAGGTTGTATGAGTTGGCACGAGAAGGTAAAACAGTTGAACGTAAGAGTCGTGAGGTCACCATATATGAGATCGAAATGACCGATACTTCATGGGACGGTCCTTATCCTGAACTCTCTTTCCGTGTACTATGCTCTAAAGGAACATATATACGAACACTTTGTGTAGATATCGGACGGGCACTTGGTCTGCCATCGGTCATGGTTAAGCTTACACGTTCCAAGTCAGCAGGGATCGATGCAGAACATTGTTTAACTTTTGATGATATTCAACGGTACATGGATGAAGGTACTCTTGGTACACACTTAATTCCTGTGGATCAAGCGATTCCTCATTTACCTGTACATACGGTCTCTGAGGAGAAAACGTCAGCAGCGATCCAAGGCCAAAGACTTTCATATAAATCAGTGGACCCAGAAGTGAACGGAGATGGACCTATCCGTTTATATGATATTAAAGGAAGATTCCTAGGCATATTTCAAAGACAAGAAGATACAGGGGCGATTGCTCCAGTGAAAGTTTTTTTACAGGAATAATAATCGGATTTGCAGGTCATCTAACGGAATTGCAGGTGAGAAAGTTGTGAAGACTGTCATATTATCTTACCCCCTTTCACCCGAAATGCTTCATGAGCGGGCAACCTCTCAAGTCATTGCTATAGGGCAGTTCGATGGAATCCATCAAGGCCACACCAGTGTGATTGCCTCCGCCGTCTCTTTGGCGAAAATCAAAGGAATCCCATCAGCTGTAGTGACCTTCAACCCACATCCTAAAGAGGTTATGGGGAAAGGTGACTATGAAGGATATTTAACGCCGCTTGCGAATAAGCAGGAGCTACTTGCAAGCATGGGCGTTGATACAATGTATGTTGCTCAGTTTGATGAAGATTTTTCTCGTGTAAGTCCACAAGACTTCTTCACAGGTGTACTTCTGCCGCTGAATATCGATACGGTTGTTGTTGGTTTTGACTTCCGGTACGGTTATCACGGGGCAGGGGATGTTGAAACGCTTCGTGAAATGGGTTTGGGCGTAATGGATGTTGAGATTATTTCGCCTTTTCCACTAGAAGGTGAAAAGGTGAGTAGCTCAAACATACGTAAAGCACTTCAGACTGGAGATTTACAACAAGCTAATGAATGGTTAGGACGCTGTTACCAATTGCGTGGTACTGTGATTGAGGGTGAGAAACGAGGTCGTACGATCGGATTTCCAACCGCTAACTTGAAATTGGATGATCGTTATGTGGTTCCAGCCAAAGGCGTATATGCCATTCGTGTATTGTACAATGGTGGTTGGCTTCCAGGAGTAATGAATATAGGAGTAAAACCAACTTTTCATGAGGGTGTAATTGCACCTAGTTATGAAGCTCATCTGTTTCACTTTAACGAAAGTTTGTATGGTGAGCATTTGACAGTGGAGCTCGTACATTATTTGCGTGAAGAACGAAGATTTCCGTCTATTCAGGATTTGATAACTCAGATCCAAATGGATGCGAAAATAGCTGAAGAGCTATTAATGGCTTCGGAATAATACCTAAGTGAACGGTAGAACATTTACTTTTTACAAACAGGTGTGCTATACTGAATAACGTCATTGGAGACAATGATATAGTCCTTAGCTTGGTCGCGCGATCTCACCAACGGTGACGAGGCTAATGGAGAATATAATTGAAGGAGGTGAATAGCAATGGCATTAACTCAAGAACGTAAAAATCAATTGATTGAAGAGCACAAAATTCATGATACTGATACTGGATCACCAGAAGTGCAAATCGCTATTCTTACGGTTAACATTACGAACCTAATCAGTCATTTCCAGGCACACAAGAAGGATCATCATTCTCGTCGTGGTTTGTTGAAAATGGTTGGTCAACGTCGTAGATTGTTGAAATACCTTAAGAATAAGGATGTTAGACGTTATAGCGCGTTGATCGAGAAACTAGGATTACGCCGTTAATATTCCAATAATCTTACTAAATGCAGCCTGGTTGTTCACCGTATGTCCTTTTAGGAGTGACTACGGGGCAGCCGGGTTGCTTTTAAAATATAAGGAAATAAAAGCTTATGCAGTATAATTTTCTTGTATTAATCACAGAAACGGATACCTGAAAGTGATACGTTGTATCGCTAGCACTCGGAAGCATATTTTTTGCTGAAGAAAGGTGTGGCCGTTTCTTCTTGTGTATTGTTATATGAAATATCGATAATATGGAAATACTGATAGAATAAAAGGAGGGATTTCATGGAAAATCGTGTTGAAATGCAATTAGGCGGAAGAACTTTAATTTTGGAAACAGGACGGTTGGCTAAACAAGCGAATGCAGCAGTAACGGTTCGTTATGGAGAAACAGTCGTTTTGTGTACAGTAACAGCTTCTAATGAACCGAAGGATTTAGATTTTTTCCCACTTACGGTTAACTATGAGGAAAGAATGTATTCAGTTGGTAAAATCCCAGGTGGATTTATTAAACGTGAAGGTCGACCAAGCGAGAAGGCTATTCTTTCTAGCCGTCTAACGGACCGTCCTATTCGTCCATTATTTCCAGAAGGATTCCGTAATGATGTTCAAGTAGCTAACATTGTCATGAGTGTGGATCAAGATTGCGCACCTGATATCGCTGCGATGATCGGAACTTCTGCAGCACTTAGCATATCTGATGTTCCATTTAGTGGTCCTATTGGTGGTGTTGCTGTTGGTCGTAAGGACGGGCAGTTCATCATTAATCCGAACATGGCAGATCAAGAAACAAGTGACCTATACCTAGTTGTTGCTGGAACGAAAGATGCGATCATGATGGTAGAAGCAGAAGGCGATGAAGTGCCAGAAGAAGTTATGCTTGAAGCTATCATGTTTGGTCATGATGAGATCAAGAAAATTGTGGCGACGATCGAAGAACTGGTTGCTCTAGCTGGCAAACCTAAGATGGCAGTCAAACTTCGTACGGTAGACGCTACCGTTAATGTTGCTGTTCGTGAATATGCAGAAGTTCAGCTGAAAGAGGCTGTTAAAATTTCGGAAAAACATGCACGTCAGGACGCGATTGACAGCATTAATGAGGCAACGGTTACTTTGTTTGAACAAAAGTACATAGAGACACCGGAACTCATGAAAGATGTTAAGGAAGTCTTGCATGATATCGTTAAGGAAGAAGTAAGACGTTTGATTACACATGACAAAGTACGTCCTGATGGACGGAAATTGGATGAAATTCGTCCGATTGAATGTGATACAAGTATTTTACCACGCACGCATGGAACAGGATTGTTCACACGCGGACAAACACAAGCGCTAAGTGTATGTACTCTAGGAGCACTTGGAGACATTCAAATTCTTGACGGAGTCGATTCACAAGAATCGAAACGTTTCATGCATCATTATAACTTCCCTCCGTTCAGCGTTGGTGAAGCACGTCCATTACGTCCACCAGGTCGCCGAGAAATTGGACATGGAGCACTCGGTGAAAGAGCAATGGCTAGAATTCTTCCTTCAGAGGTTGACTTTCCGTATGCAATTCGTCTGGTATCCGAAGTACTTGAATCCAATGGATCGTCCTCACAAGCTAGTATTTGTGCAGGGATTCTAGCTATGATGGATGCAGGGGTTCCTATCAAGGCGCCTGTAGCTGGTGTGGCTATGGGACTTATTAAAGATGGTGAGCATGTATCCATTTTGACTGATATTCAAGGTTTGGAAGATCATCTTGGAGATATGGACTTTAAAGTTGCTGGTACGGCTGTAGGTGTTACTGCTATCCAAATGGATATCAAGATTGATGGAATCAGTCGTCAAATCTTGCAGGATGCTTTGGATCAAGCAAGAGAAGGACGTATGTTCATCTTAAGCAAAATGAATGAAGCTATCGCTCAACCAAGAACAACGTTATCTCCTTACGCTCCGAAAATTATGACCCTGAATATTAACCCTGAGCGCATTCGTGATGTTATTGGTGCTGGTGGTAAAATTATCAACAAGATCATTGAAGAGACAGGCGTTAAAATTGATATTGAACAAGATGGACGAGTATTCATCGCTTCGACTAACGAAGAAATGAATCAAAAAGCACGTGCTATTATTGAAGGTATTGTCCGCCAAGTTGAAGTGGGCGAAATCTATGTAGGTACTGTTAAACGTATTGAGAAATTTGGTGCATTTGTTGAGATTCTTCCGAACAAGGAAGGTTTAGTTCATATTTCACAATTGTCTACTGAACGCGTTGCTAAGTGTGAGGATGTCATTGCTATTGGTGACTCGATCACGGTTAAAGTAACCGAGATTGATCAACAAGGACGAATCAATTTGTCTCGTAAAGCGACACTGACCGTTTAGTCGTTAATACAATTAGGTTTATATGTACTCATTAGAGAAAAGAGACAGAAAGCTTCATATTCTGGCTCTTTTTTTAAAATATAATAAAGTATATGTTTCACTTAATACTCTATTTCTTAGATTTTCGCGTAAAACGAGTGCCGTCCTTGATAAAGGACGGCACAGCCGTTTCTACTTGAATATATATCCCTATTCATATTCCATTTGTTCTGTTCATATGATGGGACAAAGCTACCAAGGGAGATGAATTGTTTTATGAATACGAGAAAGTTCGCTATTCTGCTTGCTTGTTTTACGATTGTGATCGGAATCAGCCAGATGAGTAGTATCAAGCAATTTATAGAGAATGGACGCAACGGTAGTATCTCACAAGATGTCTTTCAATTGAATCATCTTATGAACGAAGATGATCCCTTATATCGTGAGATAAAGGCGAAGGCAGTAAGTACAAGGATTGAGCCTGTGGATGCTAAAGTTGACCGGGTATGGAAAGCGATTCCTGGTTATAATGGATTAGAAGTAGATATAGATGAGACATACAAGCAAGCCAAAGCTGCAGGGAATACAACTTCGATTACATACAAGTATCGTCAACTGATTCCGAAGGTAGGGCTCAGTGATCTTGACGTTCAACCAATATATCGAGGAAACCCTGCTAAAGCCATGGTGTCATTAATGATCAATGTGGCCTGGGGGAATGAATTTATCGTGCCTATGCTAAACACATTAGATCAAGAAAAGGTTAAAGCAACTTTCTTTTTTGATGGAAAATGGTTGAAGAGTAATTTAGAAGTAGCCAAGGAAATTCAAAAAAGAGGACATGAACTATCTAATCATGCCTATTCACATGCAAATATGAGTCAGTTAAGTGAAGAAAGCGCAATTGAAGAAATTAGTAAGACTCAGAAGCTACTGAAGGATGAATTGGGTGAAGAGAAAAAATGGTTCGCTCCTCCTTCAGGTGATTTCGACAGTGATACAGTTCGAATTGCTAAAGGGCTTGGTATGCATACGGTTTTATGGACATTGGATACGGTGGATTGGCAGCATCCTTCTCCTGCGTCGATCGTGAACAAAATATCTAAGAAAGTAGAAACAGGTTATCTCATATTGATGCACCCAACCTCATCGTCCTCTCAGGCCTTACAGGGGATGATTCAAGCGATTAAAGCGAAAGGTTTGAGTCTGGGGACGGTAAGTCAAACACTTTCTTCAGAACGAATACTACCTTGAATAGTTGAGTGAAGCTTAATTATTTGGTAGGATAGGGAATGCATTTATATTGAATTATGTAGGTTTTATAATAGGAGGGCCTTCAAGTGGAAAAAATAAAGCTAAGTAACGGCCTGAGAGTAGTTATGGAAAAAATTCCAAATTGCCGTTCCGTATCCTTCGGGATATGGGTGAAAACAGGTTCGAGATATGAGAATCTTGAGAACAATGGTGTTTCTCATTTCATTGAACATATGCTTTTTAAAGGAACAGAACGATTTAATGCAAAAGAGATCGCGGAACAGTTTGATGCTATTGGAGGTAATGTGAATGCATTTACTTCCAAGGAATATACGTGTTATTACGCGAAAGTACTTGATGAACATTTACCTATAGCGGTAGATGTACTTGCGGATATGTTCTTTAGATCTAATATCGATGATACGGAACTCTCAAAAGAAAAAAATGTTATTCTTGAAGAAATTTCAATGTACGAAGATACCCCGGATGATATTGTTCATGATTTAATGGCACAAGCGGTGTATGGGGAACATCCTTTGGCTTACCCTATCTTAGGTACGAGAGAGCTCCTAGAAAATATGAATTCAAAACATCTAAGAGCGTACATGGGCGAACATTATACAATCGAAAACACTGTGATAAGCGTAGCAGGTAATATTGATGAACATCTCGTTGATTTATTGGAACGACATTTTGGTGATTTTCAGAATCACGGAAGCGAGAGTCAGATCGTAGTTC
The DNA here is from genome assembly GCF_001637225.1 of Paenibacillus antarcticus. Classification (GTDB taxonomy): domain Bacteria; phylum Bacillota; class Bacilli; order Paenibacillales; family Paenibacillaceae; genus Paenibacillus_AQ; species Paenibacillus_AQ antarcticus. The sequence continues at coordinate 180,243 of NZ_LVJI01000018.1, read as the reverse complement.
CTGAGTTTCAAAGTAATGTTTTGTTTCACAAGAAAAAAACAGAACAAAACCATATTTGTATGTCATTTCCCGGCTGTGCTATCGATGACGAAAGACAATATGCCATGGTATTACTGAACAATGCCATAGGTGGAGGAATGAGTTCGCGCTTATTTCAAGAGATTCGTGAGAAACATGGACTGGCTTACGCGGTCTATTCCTATCATAGTTCTCATGCGGACAATGGATTGTTCACCATCTATGCTGGTACCGCTCCTAAACAAACAAAACAGGTTATGGATCTGACGAAAGAAGTCTTATTTGATCTCGCTACAAAGGGTCTAAGTGAAGACGAGTTGCGTAAAGGAAAAGAGCAACTGAAGGGAAGCCTTATACTTAGCTTAGAAGGTACAGGTAGTCGGATGAATCGACTAGGTAAAAATGAGCTTATGCTTGGCAGACATTATTCGTTAGATGAAATGATCGCTAATATTGAGAAGGTATCTATGAATGATGTTGATTCCTTATTAGATCTTATGTTTAGTGTACCCACATCCATTGCTATGGTAGGTACTTCAGATAAAACGATTTCAGCTGTAAGGAGAGATGAATTTGTCACATTACGTTCAAATAAATAAGTTGCCAGGAAATGAAGATGTAAAACTTCCTGAGAAGATGTCTCGTTTAGCATCGGGGTATGATTTGTATGCAGCGGTTGAAGAGGATGTAGTCTTACAACCTGGTGAACGAAAATTAATACCTACTGGATTTGCGATTGCTATGCCAGAAGGGCTTGAAGCACAAATTCGTCCACGGAGCGGACTAGCACTCAAGCATGGCATAACGTGTTTGAATACACCTGGAACGATTGATGCTGATTATCGTGGGGAAATCAGAGTTCTTTTGATTAACTTGGGTGATGCACCCTTTAAGATTGTTAGAAATGAACGAATTGCTCAAATGGTGTTCCAAATCGTTCCGCAAGTGGAATGGGAATTTGTAGAGGAGCTTTCAGAGACAGTACGTGGTGAAGGTGGATTTGGTCATACGGGTAAATAAAGAAGAGAAGCAAGAAGAAACGGCTATACCATTTTTTAAGAGCGGGATATCTGCCTCTTTCTAAATATCTTTTTTATATTGTGAAATTGAGCTGACGAATACCTTATATAGGTAATCGTCAGCTCTTTTTTTGTCCGCACATTCATCACCCCTTCTTAGGCTTCGGCATATCATGCTCATATAGCACTTGGAATTGTGAAAGGAGACATCCTAATGCTGACTGGAGTTAGAGTTGTGTTCCTAGGCGGGGATGCAAGACAGATTGAAGTGATTCGTAAGTGTTCTCAGATGGATGCAGTAGTCACCATAGTGGGGTTTAATGAGCTCACAGATCAGTTGACAGACATCACAAGAGATCAACTGTCTTCCTCGCTGTTAGAAACAGCGGATGTTCTTGTACTGCCTGTAATGGGCTGTGACGAGGAAGGGAAGATCATGACATTATTCTCTTCCGAATCAATACAGCTTCAAGATGAGCATATTGCAGCATTATCAAAAGAATGTACAGTGTATACGGGAATAGCAAAACCACATCTAAGAAACATGTGTGCAAGAAATAAGATTAATCTTGTTGAAATGCTCAACAGAGATGATGTGGCTATCTATAATTCTATCCCTACAGCTGAAGGTGCCTTGATGATGGCTATTCAGAACACCGATTTCACAATACATGGATCGACTTGTATGGTTCTGGGAATGGGGCGCACAGGATTTACAATGGCCAGAAGTCTACAAGGATTAGGGGCAAAAGTAAGGATGGGCGTTAGGACGAAAGAGCACTTTGCAAGGGCAGACGAGATGGGCTGGGAGCCTTTCATGACAAGGGATTTGGGGGAAAAAGTGGGCAATATCAACTTGCTTTTTAATACGATACCGACTATGATAGTCACAGCGCAAATCCTGTCCCAAATGTCTCCAAATGCAGTGATTATTGACCTTGCTTCAGCCCCTGGTGGGTGTGATTTCCGCTATGCGGAGAAGCGGGGAATTAAGGCGCTGCTTGCCCCTGGTCTGCCTGGTATCGTTGCTCCCAAAACGGCGGGAATTATCATTGCCAATGCGTTGGTACAGTTGATTTCGGAAGAAATCATGATTCGGGGGGATGCAGGATGAAGTGGCAGGGGAAGACAGTAGGGTATGCAATTACAGGATCACATTGTACGATTGAAGAAGTGATGCCACAGATTTCTCGATTTATAGAAGAGGGTGCTAACGTAGTGCCGATTGTTTCAAATACGGTACAAAATACGGATACTCGTTTTGGAACTTCTGAAAATTGGTTAAAACAGTTGAAAGATATAACAGGGAATGATATCATTTCTACAATTGTTGGAGCGGAACCACTAGGGCCGTCCAAATTACTAGATGTGCTTGTCATTGGACCTTGTACAGGTACTACGACAAGTAAGCTCGCAAATGCTATGACCGATACACCGGTGTTAATGGCTGCAAAAGCCCAGATGCGTAACGGTCGTCCTTTAGTATTGGCTATCTCCACAAATGATGGATTAGGGTTGAACGCAGCGAATATTGCAAAGTTATTAGTTACTAAAAATATTTACTTTGTACCATTCGGTCAGGATAATCCACAGCAAAAGCCAAATTCGCTCGTTGCAAAAATGGATCTTATTCCTGAGACATGTTTTGCTGCACTTAGTGGAACTCAACTACAACCTATGATTATCGAAAGGTTTCAATTTGCTTAAGCAATTATAAATAGAGTATGGATGTCATAATTAGATAAGGGGAGATACGGCAAATGAGCAAACAAAAGTTTAATGTTGCTGTTGTAGGAGCGACAGGAGCAGTTGGAGAACAGATTTTAGGACTATTGGAGAAACGTGATTTTCCAATTGGTAAGTTAAAGCTGTTATCATCTGCACGTTCTGCAGGCACAGTCATTAACTTTAAGGGCCTAGATGTAATAGTAGAAGAAGCTACCCCTGATAGTTTTGAAGGTATTGATATTGCGTTATTTAGTGCGGGTGGAGATGTGAGTAAGGAATTTGCTCCGCATGCTATTCGTCATGGTGCTGTTTGTATTGATAATACGAACGCCTACCGTATGGATCCAACAACACCGTTGGTTGTTCCAGAAGTTAATGCTGAGAAAATCAACGACCATGTTGGAATCATTGCGAATCCGAACTGCTCTACAATTCAAATGGTAGCTGCATTGAAACCTTTGCAAGATGCTTACGGCATCGATCGTATTATCGTGTCTACTTATCAGGCAGTATCAGGTGCGGGAAGTAAGGCTATTGATGAGTTACTTCGCCAAAGTAAAGCTGTACTGGATAATGATCATGTTGATCCGCAGATTTTACCTGTAGGTTCCCTTCCAGTTAAGCACCAAATTGCTTTTAATGCGATTCCTCAAATTGATAAATTTCAGGATAATGGATATACCCTTGAAGAAATGAAAATGGTTAATGAAACAAAAAAAATAATGGGTGACGAGACCATAAACGTGACCGCAACTTGTGTACGTATCCCAGTTGTTTATGGTCATTCTGAGTCCGTATATGTGGAATTGAAACAAGACTATGATCTAGCTGAAGTGAGGAATCTTCTTGAAAATTCCCCAGGAATTACAGTAGTTGATGATCCTTCGACACAATCGTATCCACTTGCGACAGAAGCTACCGGAAAACCAGATGTATTTGTAGGACGTTTGCGTCGGGATTTGGGACATCAACGAGGGCTTAACTTGTGGATCGTATCCGATAACCTCTTAAAAGGTGCGGCATGGAATGCTGTACAGATTGCTGAGATTATTGTATCTAAACATTCCGAACGCTCATAAGGTAAACATATTTGGAGGAATGGAAATGCGTATCTTAGTACAGAAATTTGGAGGTACCTCTTTATCCTCACCACAGGCTAGAGAACATGTTATTTCACATATAAAGAGAGAATTAGATGAGAATTATAAATTAGTGGTTGTTGTCTCAGCGATGGGTAGACGTGGTGAACCTTATGCCACGGATACATTGCTCGAATGGATTGTTCAGAATGGTGATGCATTGCCTGATCGGGAAAAAGATTTGTTGCTGTGTTGTGGTGAGATTATTTCAGCAACTACTTTATGTAGCTTGTTAGAACGTGAAGGAATCTCTTCAACCGTTCTAACGGGTGCACAAGCAGGTTTTGAAACCGATGGTCATCACGGTAATGCACGTATACTGGATGTTCGTCCTGCACGAATTATTGAGGAGTTCAACAATCATAATGTAGTCATTGTAACTGGTTTTCAGGGACAGACTATTTCTGGTGATTTTACTACACTTGGAAGAGGCGGTAGTGATACCTCAGCGACTGCATTAGGAGCAGCTCTACATGCGGAGATGGTAGATATTTATACCGATGTTAACGGTGTATTGACTGCAGATCCACGTATTGTAGAAGATGCCAAGCCTTTAGCAATTGTCAGTTATGCGGAGATATGCAATATGGCCTATCAAGGAGCTAAAGTGATTCATCCACGAGCTGTTGAGATTGCGATGCAAGCACAAATTCCTGTGCGTATTCGTTCGACATTCTCTGAGAATGAAGGAACACTTGTTACCCATCCAGAAGGATTTAATGACGTTCAATCTGGCGTCGTGGATCGTTTCGTCACGGGAATAGCTTATGTAAGTAATGTAACTCAAATTACTGTAGACTGTAGCGATGGTCCAAGCAATCTACAGTTGAAAGTATTTAAATCAATGGCGGAGAATTCCATCAGCGTTGATTTTATTAATATTACACCTACGGGTGCGGTCTATACTGTCTTTGATCATGAGTCGGAGCGGGCACTGTGTGTACTGCAAGAGATGGGACTGCGACCAAAGAGCTTATCAGGATGTGCTAAAGTGGCTGTTATTGGCGGTGGGATCAACGGCGTGCCTGGAATTATGGCTAGAATCGTGGAATCTTTAACTGAACAAAACATACAAATACTACAATCAGCCGATTCAAATACGACCATTTGGGTGCTTGTAAAGAAGGAAGATATGGTACAATCTTTACGGTCACTTCACACCGAGTTTGAATTAAATCGATAAGTGCAGTATAGATATATGCTTACGAAGTCAAGTTTCATACGGAAACTTTTAGGAGGAACGAAAGTGGAATTTGGCAGATTAGTTACAGCTATGGTAACACCATTTGATGATCAGGGTCGTATCAACTGGGATGAAACTGCCCAACTGATAGACTATCTTATTGAAGAACAAAAGTCAGATGCATTGGTTATTGCAGGAACAACTGGGGAATCTCCAACGTTAACCGATGACGAGAAGCTTGAACTCTTTCGGTTTGCAGTTGATAAAGCGGGAGAACGCTGTAAAATCATTGCGGGTACCGGCAGTAATAACACAAGTCATTCGATTCATTTGACACAAGAAGCGGAGAAGCTGGGTGTTGATGGGGTTCTGTTGGTAGTACCCTATTATAACAAACCGAGTCAAGAAGGAATGTTCCGTCATTTCGAAGCTATTGCCAATAGTACGCAACTTCCAATCTTGTTGTACAATGTGCCAAGTCGCACGATTGCTAGTCTATCAGTAAAGACAACCCTTCGATTAGCTGAGATACCTAACATTATCGGAACCAAAGAATGTGCTTCGTTGGAACAGATTACGTTACTAGTGTCATCAGCACCTGCTGATTTCAAAGTATATTCAGGTGATGACTCATCAGCACTTCCAACACTTGCTGTTGGAGGCTATGGAATCGTAAGTGTAGCCAGTCATATCGTAGGTTCAACAATGAAGGACATGATCAATGCTTATCTTGAAGGGGATGTAAGAACAGCAGCTAATCTTCATTTGAAGTTGTTCCCTATCTTCAAGGGATTATTTGAATGTCCAGATCCATTACCGAATCCTTCAGCCGTTAAATATGCTCTTCAATTGTTGGGACATGATGTTGGAGGCGTACGTCTTCCACTGATTGGTCCAAATGAAGATGAGGTAGCATTTATTAATAATCTTATTACTTTGGTATGATTTCTAAGCATAAAATAGACTTTTATGATTTCAATGAGCACCTCCTTGGAGGTGCTCATTTTTGAAAATAAAGGATTGTATACTAGGTGAGCTTAATACTCACATGTAAGATGACTTGTTTTTTCACTTTTTAATCATGTATAATGGGAGCAAGTGACTGGGTGCGGTATATTTTTGAAATATAATATAAATAATGGTACACGTCCAAAACCATACAAGGAGGGTAAGATTCAATTGTCTAAGAAACTAAATAACGATAAATTGACGATATTTGCTTTGGGCGGCGTCGGTGAAATCGGAAAGAACATGTATGTCATTCAATATGCAAATGACATTGTCGTAGTGGATTCCGGATTGAAATTTCCGGAAGAGGATATGCTAGGAATTGACATAGTTATTCCAGATATTTCTTATTTAACAGAGAATCGTGATAAAGTGAGAGGCATTTTGCTGACGCATGGACACGAAGATCACATCGGTGGATTACCTTACGTGTTGAAACACCTAAATGTTCCTGTATACGGAACCAAGCTTACGCTTGGATTGGTGGAGAATAAGCTGAAAGAAGCTAATTTGCTTGGAGAAACGAAGCGAATTCTGATCGATGAAGATTCCGAGGTACAAATCGGATCAACGATGAAAGCTACATTCTTCAGTACGAATCACAGTATTCCTGATTCTGTTGGTATTTGCATCGCAACGCCAGAGGGAAATGTAGTTCATACAGGAGATTTCAAATTTGATCATACACCTGTAAATGGTCAATTTGCTAACTTACAGCGCATGGCTGCTATTGGACAAGAAGGTGTACTTGCGCTTCTTTCAGATAGTACAAATGCTGAGAAGCCTGGATTTACCCCTTCAGAACGTAATGTAGGTATCGTACTCGAAGACATATTCCGCAAAGCTTCACAACGTGTTGTTATTGCAACTTTTGCTTCGAATGTACACCGTATTCAGCAAGTGGTTAACGCTGCTGAAGCTACGGGCCGCAAAATTACGGTTATTGGTCGTAGCATGGTTAACGTAGTATCCATTGCTTCGGAACTTGGATTCTTAATCATTCCAGAAGGAATGCTGATTGAACCAGAAGAAGTAAACAAGATGGCTGCAGATCGTGTTGTTATTTTGTGCACAGGAAGCCAAGGGGAGCCGATGTCTGCTTTAACACGCATGGCTCGCTCAACGCATCGTAAAGTAGATATCTTACCTGGTGATACCGTTATCATTGCGGCAACGCCAGTTCCTGGTAATGAGAAATTTGTAGGTCGTACCATTGATGAATTATTCAAACTTGGTGCTGACGTGATTTATAGTGGTTCCAATCCTGGAGTTCACGTTTCTGGTCATGGTAGTCAGGAAGAATTGAAATTAATGCTTAACCTGATGAAACCGAAATTTTTCATTCCGATTCATGGTGAATTCCGTATGCAACGTCGTCATGCATTGTTAGCTGAATCTGTAGGCATTGATTCCGATAATATCTTTATTACGGAGCTTGGAGAAATCGTTGAAATCGTGAATGGTTCAGCTCGTAAAGCTGGAAAAGTAACGGCAGGAAATGTATTGATTGATGGATTGGGTGTTGGAGACGTTGGTAATATCGTACTTCGTGATCGTAAACTACTTTCACAAGATGGTATACTAGTTGTCGTTGTTACACTAAGTAAACAGGATGGTAGTATTATGTCAGGACCTGACATTATCTCAAGAGGATTCGTTTATGTACGTGAATCTGAAGGACTTCTGGATGAAGCTAATCGTATTGTTTCTAGTACGCTTCAGAAGCTGATGAGTGAAAAGGTTAATGAATGGGCATCCCTGAAGACTGGTGTTAAAGATGCGCTAGGACGTTTCTTGTACGAACAAACTCGTCGCAGACCTATGATCCTTCCTATCATAATGGAAGTATAATTTTCAAATAAATAGACGACTAAATTAATTGTAAGCACACAGTCGCCCCTATTCCGCAGGCAATATTGGACGGTTCCCTGCGGAATAGGGGCATTTTATGCTTTTTTGAGAAGTTGTGAATTACCTTGAATTTAAAGTGTTAATACATAGTATAAATGTAGTGTCTTTTCTCCCATACTAGCTAGGCATGGTTACGACTCGTATGATGAAAGGAAGATGATAATAATATGGCGAAGCCATCCAATGATGAGAAGACTGGACAAATCCCGAAAGAACATTCTGAGACTGAACCACCTGATCAGCAACATGGTGCTACTACCGATGCCCAAGTGGTCAATACGATAGAGCATTTAGGACAAACAGCAGTACCCGATACTGAATCTAACATATTTTGCATGACGATTATTGGTCAAATTGAAGGACATGTCATACTACCTCCACAAAATAAAACAACTAAATATGAACACATCATCCCTCAACTTGTAGCGGCGGAACAAAGTAAGGAAGTGAAGGGTCTAGTTATTGTTCTTAATACGGTTGGTGGAGATGTAGAAGCTGGACTTGCTATTGCGGAGATGATCGCATCCCTTACGAAGCCAACGGTGACAGTCGTGATTGGTGGAGGACATAGTATTGGTGTACCCATTGCCGTTGCCTCGAGTTACTCTATTATCGCTGAAAGTGCAACGATGACAATACATCCAATCCGCCTTAATGGTCTAGTCATTGGTGTTCCACAGACGTTTGAATATATGGAGAAAATGCAGGAAAGAGTCGTTCAATTTGTAACTTCACATTCAAGAATTACTGCAGACAAATTTAAAGAACTCATGTTCAGAACAGGTGAATTGAATAGGGATATAGGAACAGCTGTTGGAGGAATAGATGCCGTTAAATATGGACTGATGGATGAAGTAGGAGGCATTGGGCTGGCTTTAGCTAAATTAAATGTACTCATTAGTGAGATGCAAGAAGTACAACAGCAAGGGAGGCTTCAATAATGACTTTATATACGATCATGCCCATGGATGTCATTTGGGAAGGTAGTTTCAAAGAGACTGAAGCAACCGTTGAGGTCATTGTTGAAAGTATTCTAATGCAGGTTATGCCAATGGATCAAGGTAATGCACAGATTGTGAGACTTTTGAATTGTTCTTTAAATGACTATTTGAATCCTTTGTATGCACCTGGACAAATGATTCGATATATTCCTTCTTTGTAAAAATGATCCTTTGGACTGATAAACAGAACATAGGTACCCACGGTTAATTATGGTATAATATTGTACCGGGGGTGACTTTTTTGGCCAAGAGACGAAAAAAGAAGAAGGCAATATTAAGTAGTATACTTAAATATGAAATTTATGGGATTATTCTCATTACACTATCTGTCATTGCATTATCTGGTGAAGCCACGGTCGGTTGGTCCCTATCCAAAATATTTGGACTCCTTTTAGGTAGCTTTTATTTTGTAGTTCCTCTTATAGGGGTTTATTATGGACTAATGGTCATGATTAATAGGAAGTGGCCGAACCGTTGGAACACGCGCAAAAGTGGGCTATTACTTGTTGTGCTCGCTTTAACTCTAATGAGTAGTATTTCCAGTATAGAAAGGAAATTAGCTCCTATATCGGATTTGAGTTCCAGTAGGATATTTGCTCAGGCACAATCTGACTTACACGGAGGATTGTTGACTTCAACAGATCAGATTGAACACTCCATGATGGATAAAGATATTGGTGGCGGATATGTCGGGGCTATACAGTATACTGCACTTTTTTGGTTGTTTGGAAATACGGGTGCTAAGTTATTAATGATCGTTATGTTCATTATTAGTTTTATGTTGGTCACGAACTTATCCTATATTGACTTGATGCGGATTGTCCGATCTAGGGTAGTGAAAGTCGTTTCATTCGTACATAAGCAATTCAGTATGCGTCAGACAGTAGGGAAGAAGACTTCTTCACCTGCAAGAGGGTTAGCGGAAAGAAACAGAAGGCTTCTTCCTGGTGACGAGGACGAGGACGATTTTGATGAAGTGGTCTTACCTAAAGTTAAGCGTAACCCACCTATATTCTTTCAATTGTTTGGTGGGAAAAGTGCCAAGTCTGAAAATTCTTATGCAGAAGAAGATGATGATTCTGATGACATCTCAGAAATCATTGAAATGGTCGAACCTGTTCAGCGCAAAGTGAAAAGGGGAAGAGTTGAAAAACCCTTACCAGCAGATGATTCATCCGCTCCAACGGATACATTTGTCGGAGAGGATGATCTTTCGCAGCACAAATCACCAGCAACGGTTCCGATTATACGTGATTTCTTCGAACATGTGAAGGCTGAAGGACTTGCTGATGAAGATGATTTGGAAGAGGCTTTTACAGGTCGGGAAGTTGCGGATCTTAAAGAATCAATTATGAAGAATCACGGTGAGATTTCTGGTGAACCGTCATTAGCTTTTGGACAAGCTTCAGAAGGAAATGTCATAGGGCAAGCCAATGCTGAGGGAATGAATGAGAATGGGGAAGAAGTTTCACTTGAGATTATTGCTCCAGTACCTCCTCCTAAACCTTATGTATTACCTCCCTTCCGTCTACTTGGCAAACCTAGTAATGCTGGGAAGGCCGGAGATCAGAATGATTACATGCAAACAGCCCGTAAACTTGAGGCTACGCTTGAGAGTTTCGGTGTACGCGCAAAAGTCATAGAAGTAGTACGTGGGCCTGCGGTTACTCGGTATGAGATCCAACCAGATATAGGGGTTAAGGTGAGCCGAATTGTCAACTTAACTGACGATATTGCATTGGCGCTTGCTGCTAAAGATATCCGGATGGAGGCTCCCATTCCTGGGAAATCTGCTATAGGAATTGAAGTTCCGAATAATGAAGTGTCTATCGTTACGATGCGTGAAGTGATGGAGACTGCATTATTCCAAGAGGCAGAGTCTAAGTTATCGGTTGCATTCGGTAGGGATATTTCAGGGCAAACCATTATTGGTAATCTTGCGAAGATGCCGCATCTTCTTGTAGCAGGTGCTACAGGTTCGGGTAAATCGGTCTGTATTAACGGAATTATAACGAGTATTCTTTATAAGGCGAAGCCTGATGAAGTGAAATTCCTAATGGTTGACCCTAAGATGGTCGAGCTGAACGTTTATAATGGCATCCCCCATCTTCTAGCGCCTGTTGTGACTGATCCCAAGCGGGCATCCTTGGCACTCAAAAAAATTGTGGTTGAGATGGAGAAACGCTATGAGTTGTTCTCTAAATCAGGTACTCGCAATATTGAGGGATACAATAAATTAATGCAAGAAAATTTACCAGCGGTACTACCTTACATTGTTGTCATCGTGGACGAGCTTGCAGATTTAATGATGGTTGCAGCTAATGATGTGGAGGAGGCGATCACTCGTCTCGCTCAAATGGCCCGTGCAGCAGGGATACACCTGATCATCGCGACCCAACGCCCTTCAGTAGATGTTATAACAGGGGTCATAAAGGCGAATATTCCTTCGAGAATTGCATTTGGAGTTTCTTCTAATGTGGATTCAAGAACAATACTTGATATGGCAGGTGCTGAGAAACTTCTAGGTCGTGGAGATATGTTATTCCTGCCGATGGGTTCATCAAAGCCGATTCGTGTACAAGGCGCGTATCTAACAGATCAGGAAGTAGAGAATATCGTGGATTATGTCCGTGATCAAGGTCAGGCTGTTTACGATGAATCTCTTGTTCCAGAGATTGAGGAGTCGTCTTCAGATCCAGAAGAGAAGCTTGATGAACTCTATGATCAAGCAGTACAAATTATACTTGAGGCGAAACAGGCTTCGGTATCACTCTTACAACGTAGAATGCGAGTAGGCTATACGCGTGCAGCACGTCTGATTGATTCCATGGAAGCACGAGGAATTATCGGACCCTACGAAGGAAGCAAGCCAAGGGAAGTGCTTTTATCGATGGAGCAATATCAACAGAATAGAATGAGTTCTTAAAGTGAAAAGAGTTTCCCATGGTCAGTAAGGGAAGCTCTTTTTTTCGTTCACATCTCCTATTTCTCAAGTAGATTCAAGTCCGTATGCAACATAAGGGGTTACCTAATTTAAGAACGTTTCTACTTACTTGTTGTGTAACATGCATAGGAAGCTAATGGTCAAGTCATAATACCTTTATGCATCTTGTAAAAACACAACAGAAAGGTAGAGCTAAACTGATGAACAAAACGAAAGGCTGGATCTCTATAGGATTGGTGCTTCTGTTGTCCATGTCTGTGTTCGGATTTATGAATGACACATCTCAAGCAGCTGTGGAGCCTATGAATGAGTTGTACGCTCCTTCGCAACCGGTATTTAGCACGAATGTATTTAAAGTTGGAACCTCAGGTACAGATGTATCTGAGTTGCAAGGACGACTGAAGTATTTGGGTTTTTATACAGGCAAGATTGACAGTACCTTTGGTTCTGGCACTTTGAAGTCTGTTAAATGGTTTCAATCTGAGTTCGGTATGAAGGTAGATGGCATAGTAGGAGCTAAGACCCAGTTGAAGCTTTACAATGCTACGAAAGATTGGAAGCCTTCGGCAGCGAACAATGCAGGAAATACTGCAACCGCCCCAAAAAAGGAAACGTCAGATAAGAAGACACCGATGGGATCTGCCAATTCGATGGGACTATCTGAGAATGATCTGAAGATCATGGCCAATGCTGTGTATGGTGAAGCGCGTGGTGAACCATTTGAAGGGCAGGTAGCAGTTGCAGCGGTTATTTTGAATCGAGTGAAGTCATCTGAATTCCCCAATTCACCTTCAGGCGTTATATTTCAGCCAAGAGCGTTCACAGCGGTAGCCGATGGTCAAATATATTTGGAACCTAACGAACAGGCGCGAAAGGCAGTACAGCAAGCTCTGAATGGATGGGATCCTTCAGGAGGATGCTTGTATTACTTTAATCCGAAGACAGCTACATCTCCGTGGATATGGACCCGTCCTCAAGTGAAAACGATTGGTGCACATATTTTCTGTATGTAACAAGAAAAGGGGCAATCGAAGGCTTGCCTTCGGTTGCTTCTTCACTTTGAGGTGGGTTAGAATGGATATTATTACGTTGTCAGAGTACTTTAACAATCTATGATATAAAGGAGATTGGGACCTTGAATAAGACAAGATTTGAACACGGTAGTGCAGGTCGACTGCGCATTCACGTATTACCTACCACGCGCTTCAAAACGTTCGCTATTTCTTTATATGTGGGAATCCCGCTTTCTGAGGAGACAGTGACTGCTACAGCGCTAACGCCATTTGTACTACGTCGGGGAACAGAGTCCTATCCTGAGACGACACAATTCCGTGAACGGTTGGAACAGTTGTATGGAGCAGGATTTGGGTTCGATGTATATAAAAGAGGCGATAACCAAATTGTTCAGTTTCGTATGGATACGATTAACGATACGTTTGTACAGAGTCAAGAGAGTCTTCTTGAATCATCCTTCGCATTTTTAGGCGAAGTCGTAACACGTCCTGTATTAGAAGATGGACATTTCAAGAACGCATATGTACAGGCTGAGAAAGAGAATGTACGTAAAAAAATGGAGTCGATTGTCAATGACAAGATTCGGTATGCTGCTGAGCGTTGCTTAGAAGAGATGTGCCGCAATGAGCCATATCGCTTACATCCGCTTGGACAACGGAAGGATCTAGATCATATTACTGCGGAGTCGCTTTATAAGTCATATCTGAATTGGCTGAACGAATCCAGTATGGATCTTTATGTTGTAGGAGACACCACACTTGCGGAAGTGAAGAAGTTGGTAGAAGAACACTTTGATTTAGATGCTACAAAACCTGTAGGTTATGTAAAGAATCAGTCTGCTCCTGCAGTGAGTGAAGTTCGAACCATCGTAGAGAAACTGGATGTCAATCAAGGGAAATTGAACTTAGGTCTTCGTACTACGATAACGTATGGAGATGAAGATTACGCAGCTGCACTGATGTATAACGGAATACTCGGTGGATATCCGCACTCTAAGTTGTTCTTGAATGTTCGAGAAAAGGAGAGCTTAGCTTATTATGCTTCTTCACGTTACGATGGTCATAAAGGACTCGGGACCATTCAATCAGGGATAGAGGTTCAAAATTATGATAAAGCTGTTGAGATTATTCGCAATCAGCTGGAGGAAATGCGAACCGGTGAAATCACAGAATTAGAGATGTCACAGACGAAGGCTATGATTCGCAACTTGTTGCGTGAAATGGATGACTCTGCATTTGAAATGATATCTTTTGACTTCAATGGCCAATTATCTGGAAAAGAGCGTACAGTAGATCAACTTGTTGAACAGATCGAGGCTATTTCAGTGGAGGATGTTCGTAAGGCAGCCGCTACATTTGAATTGGATACGATCTATTTCTTAAGAGGGCAGAAGGAGGAATAGCAGATGCAAAGTATACAATACGATAATTTACAAGAAACACTGTATTACGAAGTCATGGATAATGGCCTCCATGTGTATGTTCTTCCGAAACCGGGATTCAACAAGACATATGCGACTTTTGCTACGAAATATGGATCTGTTGATAACCATTTCCGTGTAGAGGGTCAGGATGAGGTAAAAGTACCTGATGGGATTGCTCATTTCTTGGAGCATAAAATGTTTGAGGAACCTCAGGGAGATATCTTTGCCACGTTTGCTTCCCAAGGAGCTTCGGCAAATGCATTTACGAGCTTTGATCAGACGGTGTATCTCTTCTCTGCTACAGAGAATATTGAAGATAATTTGGAGACGTTGATCAATTTTGTGCAAAATCCTTATTTCACAGATCAGAATGTAGATAAAGAAAAAGGAATTATCGGTCAGGAAATTGGAATGTATGAGGATAATGCAGACTGGCGTGTTTATTTCGGTCTAATTGAAGCCATGTACAAAGTTCATCCTGTTCATATTGATATTGCGGGTACAGTAGAGTCGATTAGCACTATTACGAAAGAGACATTGTATTCTTGCTATAATGCTTTTTACCACCCGAGTAATATGCTTTTATTTGTAGTGGGTGGGGTTAAGCCTGAGGAAGTATTTGAACTGGTAAGAAATAACCAAGCGAAGAAATCATATGAGCCGCAAGGCACAATTGAACGTTTCTTTGATCAAGAACAAGTAGAAGTGGCAGAGAAGAAACGTATAAAGAAACTAACGGTCTCAATGCCTAAGTGTTTATTTGGTTTTAAAGAGAAGCGAGTGGGATTTGTTGGTGATGCTCTATTGAAGCGGGATCTTACGACCAAAATTATGCTTGATTTACTGTTTGGTTCGAGTACGCCATTATATCAAAAGCTTTATGATGAAGATCTCATTTCGGACAGCTTTGGATATGAATATAACAGTTCTCCACAATATGCGTTTTCTATCATTGGTGGTGACACAAGAGATCCCGATGTGCTACTTCAAAGAATTCGGGAAGAAGTGGATGTTATGGTTAAGGTAGGCTTTAAGGAATCTAATTTCGAACGTTCTCGCAAAAAGAAAATGGGCGGATATTTACGGATGTTGAATTCTCCCGAGAATATCGCACATGAGTTTACTAAGTATCAATTTCGTGGTAGCGATTTCTTCTCCGTCTTACAAGTGTATGAGTCCATTACATTAAATGATGTAAATGATTGCTTGCAAGAGCACATTGACTGGAACCAGGTTGCGGTATCGGTCGTGGTTAATCCTTGAACAATGAGGTGGGGAGAGATTGGACTAAGCCAATTGGAGAAACGACGGTTCTGATTACAGGGGCCAGTAGGGGCATTGGAGCTGCTATTGCTGAGCGTTTTGCATTAGTGGGTATGAATGTCGTTATTCATTATGGAAAGTCCCATGAAGAGGCAAATGACGTGGCGCGTCGGTGTATGTCCCATGGTGCGACTGTTCTAACAGTAACGGCAGATTTGAAGGATCGAGAACAGATATGTCGTATGCGTGACAAACTTCAAAGTCATGGCTTGATGCCGGATATCCTGGTGAATAATGCAGGGATATCGCATTACGGGATGCTTTCAGATGTAACAGAGGACATATGGGATGATGTAATGTCTACTAATCTTAAAGGCATGTTTCTTTGTACGCAGGTCTTTATGCCGCATATGGTTTCCCAACGTTATGGACGGATTATTAACATATCATCCGTATGGGGGATTTCAGGTGCTTCCTGTGAAGTTCTTTACTCTACAAGCAAAGGGGGCGTTAATGCTTTCACGAAAGCCTTAGCGAAAGAACTTGCCCCTTCCGGAATCACAGTTAATGCTGTAGCTCCTGGTGCAGTGGATACATCGATGATGGATCACTTACATGATGAAGAGATTAAAATGCTTGAAGAAGAAATACCTGCCGGGAGATTGGCTCGGCCGGATGAAATATCTTCTCTTGTATATTTTCTCGCGCTCTCGGAATCGGGCTATATTAACGGACAAGTGATTAGTCCTAACGGTGGTTGGATCACTTAAGTAAATTATTCCAGTTCTAAACTGAATAATAAAGGTTAAACGAGGTCATATTACAACTGTTGATTTTAAATCTCATGCGTCACAGCTAAGGAGGATTTAATATGTCATCAACAGTGCTTAGAAATTTTGACACATGGAAAAAGTTCTTGGGTGAACGCGTAGTTCAAGCTGAGAAACTGGGGATGAGTGAAGATACCATCTCTAAATTAGCTTACGAAATCGGCGATTTCTTAGATGAAAAAGTCGATCCGCAGAATCCTTCCAACCGAGCACTTAAGGAATTGTGGGAAGTTGGAAACAAAGAAGAACGGCAGACTGTTGCACGATTAATGGTGAAATTAGCCAAAAAAAATGCATAATTCCATGAGAAAAGCTCCCATATGGGGGCTTTTCTACAATCATTACAGAGATGACCTTGCCTTTCATATTTATTTTATATATCATTAACATGACCCATGAATAGGTCGATATAAATATAGCCTCTTCCAAGTTTGGGATTGGGGTCTGTTTTGTCGAAAATATGGGAAACGTGTTAGGTGAGGTGTTAAAAATGGAGTCGAAACAGTCGAATCAGTGGTATATGGAATATAAGATACATAAAAACAGGCCAGGATTACTGGGAGACATTGCTTCTTTACTTGGGATGCTGGAAGTCAATATACTTACAATCAATGGAGTAGAGGGCGAAACTCGAGGCATGCTTCTTGAAACCGATGATGAAGAGAAGATCCAACTTATGGGAGCTATGCTGAAAAAGGTGGATAATATAACTGTTTCTGCATTACGACCTCCAAAACTTGTCGATAGATTGGCGGTACGTCATGGAAGGTATATAGACCGAGATTCAGACGATCATAAAACGTTCCGGTTCACCCGAGATGAACTGGGTTTACTTGTTGATTTTCTTGGTGAAATATTTAAAAGGGAAGGTAACCATGTCGTTGGGTTAAGAGGGATGCCACGTGTAGGTAAAACGGAGTCTATTATAGCCGGTAGTGTTTGTGCGATGAAACGGTGGACGTTTGTATCTTCAACATTGCTTCGTCAAACGATTCGAAGTCAGCTGTCTGAGGATGAAATGAATCCAAACCATGTTTTTATTATTGATGGGATTGTAAGTACAATAAGGTCCAGTGAGAAACACTATAATTTATTACAGGATATTATGAGTATGCCTAGTACCAAAGTGATTGAACATCCAGATATTTTTGTTCAAGAGTCTGAGTATTCCTTTGATGATTTTGATATCATTATTGAACTTAGAAACACGCCAGATGAAGAAATTGTATATGATTCATTTACGAATGCTTATACGGAAGATTTATGAACGAACTCTAATCCCATAAAATCATAAGAATTAGGAGGTGATGGTATGTCTGAACTAGGTCAGCAGTTAAGGGAAGCCAGACTCGAAAAGGGAATGAGCCTTGATGATGTACAGGAAATGACGAAAATTCGAAAGAGATATTTAGAGGCCATCGAGGCAGGTGACTATAAAGTTCTTCCAGGAAATTTCTATGTTCGAGCATTTATCAAGACTTATGCCGAGACGGTAGGTCTTAATCCTGATGAATTACTAGAAGGACACAAGGAAGTGTCATTATCTCAGCCTGAAGCGACAATGGAACCGGTTATTCAGAAACGTTCAAGTAATCGACCTCCAACGGAACGTAATGTGAAATGGTTGTCTACCGTGCTAATGTGGACTTTTCCTATCTTGATCATTGTTGTTATTTATTTATATGTTTCTTCCTTAGATGAGAAGCCAAGTGATAAAACCGTGGATTCTGGTCAAAAGATAACGGGAGACATACAGGATCCAAAGGATGAGCCGGTAAAAGAGCCTACGGGCAATGGTGGAGATGCAATTACCCCTCCGGATACCAATGGCCAGACGGGAACAGACCTACCGGTAGAACCTCCAGTAGAAGAACCTCCAGTAGAACAGCCAATTACTGTGACTGAAGCGGGGAAAAAAGGTAAAGATACTATTTTTAACGTCTCAGGATCAGATACGACGCAAATCCCAGTTGTGATCAAAGCAACAGGCGAGAGTTGGGTTGAGATTTATAGAGGAAGCAATTCTAAAGGTGAGAAACTTTACTTTGGTAAGACCAAAGACGGAGAGGTTTTAAATCTTGAAATGGACAATCAAGGAATGTATATTAAGTCAGGATATTCCCCAGCTACCGAAATTATGGTTGCAGGACAGATTGTAAAGGATGGAAAAAGCACATCGAGAATTCTACTTAAGCGTGAGACTACAAGTCAGGGGTCTGACACAACTACAGATGCAACTACAGACACAACTACAGACACAACTACAGATGCAACTACAGATGCAACTACAGAAATAACACCGTAGAAAGTCTAATGTAGGTTCAGGCGAATAAGGATCACTTTTATCGGAAATAATAAGGCTGAAATTGGTGTTTGAGTCTTTTTACTTCCAAGATGAGTGAGGCGTTGTATATGACAGTAAGCTGGATTGTGACAGGGTTGGGCATTATAGTTAGTCTTCTTGGCTATTATTTAACGCCGAGTTCATGGGGCTACGGTATATTAGGTTTTGGTGTCGCACATATTGTATTAGGGGTGTTGGACATGTTCCGACAACCATCTAGATCCCGATAACTTGGATGCTTCAAAAAAGGTATTCCTGTCTATGAGGTGTTTTCTCAAAAGGAGTACCTTTTTTGTTGGACATGGACTTCATTGCAAGAATCATATATTATGACAGATAGTCAGTAGAGAGGACGTGGAATAATGAGTTCAGAAAGTTCTTTTGATATCGTATCCAAATTTGATTTAAATGAAATGAATAATGTCATCACCCAAGCAGAAAAAGAGATTGAAACTAGATTTGACTTCAAAGGGAGTAAGAGTAGTCTAAAGTTAGATAAAGATGCTCTTGTCATTATTTCGGATGATGAATTCAAGCTGAATGCAGTTATTGATATTTTACAGTCAAAGATGGTCAAACGAGGATTAACACTTAAAAATGTAGAATACGGTAAAATTGAACCAGCTTCTCTGGGAACCGTAAGACAGAAATTGACCCTGAAACAAGGGATTGACCAAGATAATGCTAAAAAAATCAATGTACTGATACGTGATTCTAAACTAAAAGTGAAGAGTCAGATTCAAGGTGATCAAATTCGCGTGACTGGTAAAAGTAAAAATGATTTGCAAGCGATTATGCAGCTCTTACGCAAAGCGGAACTCTCTTTGGATCTTCAATTTACGAACGCCAAATAGTAGATGTTAATATGGCAGATTGTCAAGATAACATATGATAGCTCTTGACAATCCGTCATGTAAATAATTATTTGGATATGTTTATTGGTGGGCAAGAGTGCCTTTTTGACACTGTTTAACCCATATATTATACTTATAAAGATTATTAGGGAATAATGGGTTATATCATTGGGGGAGCATGGAGAATGACAGAGAGAGTCCAGATAATGATGTTAAGTTGCGAGAAACTTTTGGTGGATTCAAAGTTTATACACAGGGAGGTTATCCTGTGAATCTACCCAATCGTATTACGATAGCTAGGATATTTCTAATTCCTGTTATGATGGTGTTTTTGTTGGTTGATTTTAACTTTTATCCTAACCCTATCGTGTGGCATTCCTATCAATTACCCTACAACCAACTGATCGCTGTAATTATTTTTATTATTGCGGCTAGTACGGATGGAATTGATGGTTATCTTGCACGTAAGAATAATATGGTAACCAATCTAGGGAAGTTACTTGATCCCTTAGCGGACAAATTATTGGTAGCTGCCATTCTTATTTCTCTTGTAGAGATGGGGAAATGCGACAGCTGGATTGCAATTATTATTATTAGTCGTGAGTTCGCTGTCACAGGGCTTCGACAGATTGCTTTACTCGATGGTAAGGTAGTTGCTGCAAGCAGTTGGGGAAAAGCCAAAACCGTTATACAGATCGTTGCGATAATCGTTATGCTTATTAACAACTTCCCGTTTGTTTTCCTTAATATTCCATTTGATATTATAGCGACTTGGGCTGCGGGCTTAATCACGTTATACTCTGGGATCGATTATTTTGTTAAGAATAAGACATTGTTGAATTTGTCTAGAAATTAGCATTTGGATATAATACGTGATTTAAATGGGGCAGTAGGATATTTTCCTATTGTCTTTTCTTTCGAAACAGTGAGCACCTCAAGAGTAGGCATAACTATTTTCGGTACGTAAACATGTCGTCCTTCGCTAAGAGTCGAGTAAGCTTTACTTGCTTTAATATGAAGAGGAGGTTCTTAAGTATGAAGGCAGAGATCATTGCAGTAGGTACAGAATTACTATTGGGACAAATCGTGAATACAAATGCTCAATTCTTGTCAGTAGAATTAGCAACGCTTGGAATTGATGTTTATTTCCAAACCGTCGTTGGTGATAATATGACCAGGCTTCAGGAGTCCATCCAATTGGCAAGTCAGCGCGCGGATATCATTCTATTAACAGGTGGTATTGGGCCTACACAAGATGATTTAACTAAGGATGCTCTTGCAGCTTTTTTAAGAAGGGAATTACATATTGATCGTCTTGCCATGGATCATGTGGCACAATTCTTTACAAAGCGCGACGTGCATATGACGGAGAATAATCGGCGTCAAGCCTTGGTGATTGATGGGAGTACCCCTCTTCCCAACGCGACAGGTCTTGCAGTAGGTAACGCTCTTTCACATGAAGGGAAATACTATATTATTCTTCCTGGCCCTCCGAAAGAAATGGCTCCTATGTTCCATGAACAGGCTAAGCCATGGTTGCTGCAGCATGCACTTACAGATGAAATGCCAATTTATTCTTCGATGTTAAAGTTTGCTGGTATTGGAGAATCTTTACTTGAGGACCGACTGTTAGATTTAATTCAGAATCAAAGTGACCCAACTATTGCGCCTTACGCTAAAGAGGGCGAAGTCACGGTTCGGATATCAACAAAGGCTACTAGTGAACAAGAAGCGATGATTAAGCTCAATGCGTTAGAGAAACAGATTCAGTCATTACTTCCTGAACATATGTATGCTAGTGGAGATATACCTATAGAGAAGGCTATTGTTGATCTAATGACTGATCAGGGGAAAACTTTAAGTGCAGCGGAAAGTTGTACCGGAGGTCTATTGATGGAAAGAATTACATCAGTACCAGGTAGCGCGACGGTCTTCTTAGGCGGGATTGTATGCTATTCTAATCAGATGAAAGAAAAGTTACTAAACGTACCTCACGATTTACTTGAAGGAGAAGATGCTCCAGGAGCTGTAAGTGCGGAAGTTGCACAAGTGCTTGCAGAACAAGTAAGAATGATTACGGATACGGATTATGGATTGGCAATTACTGGTGTTGCGGGTCCAGCTTATTCCGAGCGCAAGCCAGTAGGACTTGTATATATTGCCATTGCCGAGCGGGACAAGAAAACGGAAGTGTACGAGCTGAATTTAATAGGTAACCGAGAGACCATCAGGGTTCGTACAGTTAAAAGTCTGCTGTACCGTTTATGGCGAATAATCGTAAACTGATAAGCTTTAAACACGATAGTTGAAGGATCAATATCAATCGTAGTATACTAATAATCATACGGAAGAACCGTAGCAAAATAGATATTTTGCTACGGTTCTTTTTCTATCCTATAGACCCGTAACAAAAGGGGAAGGGGAATAGATCGCTCAAAAAAACGAATGTATGTTCGAAAAAATGCTTGGCAAACGTTTAGAAACAAGGTATCATTATATTATAAATATTGAAGGATGTGAGTCTATTGTCAGATCGTCGTGCAGCGCTGGATGTAGCGCTTCGTCAAATAGAGAAACAATTTGGTAAAGGTTCCATTATGAAGTTAGGTGAGTCAACACACATGCAGGTGGAAGTTACTTCCAGTGGGTCTTTGGCATTGGATATTGCATTGGGTGTAGGTGGATTTCCAAGAGGTCGTATCATTGAAGTATATGGTCCTGAATCATCGGGTAAGACAACTGTAGCTCTACATGCAATCGCTGAAGCTCAGAAGGCTGGCGGAACAGCTGCTTTCATTGATGCTGAGCATGCATTGGATCCTAAATATGCTAGTAATTTGGGCGTTAATATTGATGAATTACTTCTGTCACAGCCTGATACTGGTGAACAAGCATTAGAGATCGCTGAAGCATTGGTTCGTAGTGGAGCAGTTGATATTATTGTTATTGACTCAGTTGCTGCTTTGGTACCTAAGGCAGAAATTGAAGGTGAGATGGGTGACTCCCACATGGGTCTACAAGCTCGTCTGATGTCTCAAGCTCTACGGAAGCTATCAGGTGTTATTAGTAAATCTAAGACCACTGCGATTTTCATCAACCAGCTTCGTGAGAAGATTGGGGTTATGTTTGGTAATCCTGAGACAACGCCAGGTGGACGGGCCTTGAAGTTCTATGCCACGATGCGTTTGGATGTACGTAGAGTAGAGAGTATTAAGAACGGGAACGACATTGTAGGTAATCGTACGAAGATTAAAGTTGTAAAGAACAAAGTAGCGCCACCTTTCAAACAGGCTGACGTTGATATAATGTATGGTCTAGGTATTTCCAAAGAAGGCGGCATTGTTGATATTGGTACAGATATGGATATTATTAACAAGAGCGGTGCTTGGTACTCTTATGAAGGTGAACGTTTAGGCCAGGGTAGAGAGAATACAAAGCAATACCTGAAGGATCATCCTGCAGTCTCAGAAACCATTGAGAATAAAATTCGGGAAGCTAGCAATTTAACGAATACCTTTACTCCTCCAAGCGATTCAGAGAAAGAAAAAGATGAGTTGGAAGAGCAAGAATTGTTGGAAATGGAATAGATCTTATAACTATTGTGAATTGAATTTTCATTATATGAAGGACGCCCATATACGAATCACAATGGGCGTCCTTTGTCTTGTACATATTCTCTTGGAATAAGGAAGGAAAGATGACTATGATAGAATTGAATGATGATCTTCAAGAACAGGAAAGTAGCGTTATTTCCCAATTGCCCGAGGATCAAGAGTTAATTATTACAGGCGTAGAACGTGAACCCAAACAAAAATATAGGTATCTAATATCTTTTGGACAACATGTTCTGTCGATTCATGAGGATATCATGATTAAATACAGAATGATTAAGGGGAATACTTTTTGGAAACAGGAGTTAGAAGAAATTGTACTATCTAATGAGAAACAACTGGGATATGTTCAGGCTCTTAAATACTTAGAGAGAAAGGCGCGTACCTCTAAGGAGATACAGATTAGACTGAAAGAGAAAGAGACCTCGCAGGAGGTCATTGAGGACGTGCTAGCGCGTCTGACTCGTGAAGGTCTAGTTAATGATGCGATATATGCTCAGCAGTGGGCAGAACAGCGAATCACGAGCCAACGTAAGGGTAAAGCTTGGGTCAGGCAAGAACTGAGACAAAAGGGTGTAGATAAATTACTGATTGCAGAAGCACTTGATGGGGTGAGTCCGGATCAGGAATACCAGAGTGCGCTTCTTATGGGTAGAAAGAAGTGGAATCAGACAAAAGGTGAGTTGTTAGATAAGAAAAGAAAGACAGGTTCTTACCTAATGCGACGTGGTTTCTCTGGTGAACAAGTTAGACGGGTACTGAACCAACTTATTCAAGAAGATGAACTACAGGATATAGATGATGACAATTTTGAGGATGAATAGTAAGAAAACATGAGATTAAGAGTGATTCCCTTGACAATATCTTTTCACAAATACTAAAATGAAATAGAATCTATATTCGTATGAAGAATCTTTTTCCTTCCAAAAGAGGTTCTTACTTATGAAAGATTTTGTCGAGCTATTCCCATGAATGAATTTATTGCCAGTGGTTGGCGGACAGTACACATCTGAATGTGTACAAATTATCTGTACTGATAACTGATTTGTAGTATGATGAGTAAGTAAGTAAGTAATGAATAACAACTGTAGAAGATTCCAAGGATTTCTTGGAGGAACAAACGAGGAGGTGAAGAGGATGTTGAATACCTTGATTTGGGTCTTGATCGTTCTCTTCGTAGCCGTGATCTTTGGGTTCGCCGGTTATTTTATTCGCAAATCTATTGCAGAAGCTAAGATTTCCAGTGCTGAAGAAGCTGCCGTTCAAATCGTGGAGAGCGCGAAGAAGGAAGCAGAAGCAGTGAAGAAAGAAACGGTACTAGAAGCTAAGGATGAAGTCCATAGAATTCGGTCCGAAGCTGAAAAAGACACTCGTGAACGCCGGAATGAAATTCAACGGCAAGAACGTAGATTGCTGCAAAAAGAAGAGTCGCTGGATAAAAAAATGGAAGCATTAGAACGTAAAGAAGAACAAGTGGCTAACAAAGAGAAACGAATTGAAGAAACCCAGCAACAAATTGATACGATTTATAAGAGCCAATTAACTGAGTTAGAACGAATTTCGAATTTGTCTACTGAGGATGCAAAAAGTATTATCTTAACCAATGTAGAACAAGAAGTTCGTCACGAAACTGCGCAAATGATTAAAGACATTGAGCAACAAGCGAAGGAAGAAGCAGATAAGAAATCACGTGAAATTATTACATTGGCTATTCAACGCTGTGCAGCCGATCACGTTGCTGAAACGACAGTATCTGTCGTGACACTTCCAAATGAGGAAATGAAAGGACGAATTATCGGACGAGAAGGTCGGAATATTCGTGCTCTTGAAACCCTTACAGGAATTGACCTTATTATCGATGATACGCCGGAAGCTGTTATTCTGTCAGGATTTGATCCGATTCGCCGAGAAATCGCTCGTACGGCCCTAGAGAAATTAGTAGCTGATGGTCGAATTCACCCAGCGCGTATTGAGGAAATGGTCGAGAAGTCCCGTAAAGAAGTAGACGAACGGATCCGTGAGTACGGTGAGCAAGCTACCTTCGAGGTAGGTGTACATGGATTACATCCTGATCTAATTAAAATTATGGGTCGCTTGAAATTCCGTACAAGCTATGGTCAGAACGTTCTGAAGCACTCTATGGAGGTCGCTTATCTAACAGGATTGATGGCAGGAGAGCTTGGGGAAGACATAGTACTGGCTAAACGTGCAGGACTATTGCATGACATCGGTAAAGCGCTGGATCATGAAGTGGAAGGATCACACGTTGAAATTGGCGTGGAACTAGCGAAGAAATACAAGGAACATCCAGTAGTTCTTAACAGTATTGCTTCTCACCATGGAGATGTCGAAGCAACTTCGGTCATTGCTATGTTGGTGGGCGCAGCAGATGCTTTGTCAGCTGCTAGACCCGGAGCACGTAGAGAGACATTGGAGACTTACATTAAGCGCCTCGAGAAGTTGGAAGCGATCGCTGAATCATTTGAAGGTGTGGAGAAATCCTTTGCCATCCAAGCAGGACGTGAAGTTCGCGTAATGGTACATCCAGAGAAG
The DNA here is from genome assembly GCF_001637225.1 of Paenibacillus antarcticus. Lineage (GTDB taxonomy): Bacteria > Bacillota > Bacilli > Paenibacillales > Paenibacillaceae > Paenibacillus_AQ > Paenibacillus_AQ antarcticus. The sequence goes on along the minus strand of NZ_LVJI01000018.1, from coordinate 154,400 downwards.
ATTGATGATGTTGAATCGTTCCGTCTAGCACGTGACATTACGAAGATGATCGAGAATGAATTGGATTATCCAGGACATATTAAAGTAACTGTCATCCGAGAAACTCGTGCGGTTGAGTACGCTAAATAATGTTAAATATGAAAAGTGGCCACATTGGGGCCACTTTTCATATTGTTTATATTGAAGGAGGAGAACGGAAATTAACGTTTTATTTATTGGAGATATTGTTGGAGAAGTTGGAAGAAAAGCACTTAAAGCTATGTTGCCCGTTTTGAAATCTAAATATAACCCACACATCATAATTGCGAATGGTGAGAATTCAGCTGCTGGACGAGGAATTACAGAGTCCATTGCAAATGATTTCTATAATTGGGGTGTCCATGGGATTACCATGGGTAATCATACGTGGGATAATAAAGATATATTTGAATTTATAGATGATGAACCACGAATGATTCGTCCGGCTAACTTTCCACCGGGGACGCCTGGACTTGGACATACCGTTATTAAAGCGAATGGTAAAGAACTTGCGATCGTTAATTTACAAGGGCGTACTTTTCTCCCTCCAAGTGACTGTCCGTTTCGTAAAAGTGATGAAATTGTTGAAGAATTACGCAAGAAACATAAGTGCATCTTGGTTGATTTCCATGCCGAAGCGACTTCTGAGAAGATATGCATGGGTTGGCATTTAGATGGACGAGTATCTCTTGTTGTGGGAACCCACACGCATGTTCAGAGTAACGATGATCGAATCTTGCCGGGTGGTACGGCATATTTAACGGATGCGGGTATGGTTGGACCTAGAGACGGAGCTTTAGGTATGGAAAGAGAAGCGGTCATTCATAAGTTTGAGACCCAATTGCCGGTACGCTTCGTAGTAGATACAGGGAAATGGCACTTCCATGGTGTATTTGTACAAATTGATGAGGCAACAGGTAAGGCTACAAAAATAGAGAAGATTCGCTTGGAAGAAGATCAGTGGATTATGGAATAACAAAAAGAAGGTATTTTTTCTCCTCCTCGGAAATAACATCTAGTATGTGGATGTGAACCATCATCATTCCCAGGGGAGGATCAACCTATGGATGTATTAAAAGTTTCAGCTAAGTCCAATCCTAATTCGGTTGCTGGTGCGCTTGCTGGTGTTCTGCGTGAACGCGGCGTTGCTGAATTACAAGCGATTGGAGCCGGTGCTTTGAATCAAGCAGTAAAAGCAGTAGCTATTGCCCGGGGATTTGTTGCACCTAGCGGAGTCGATTTAATCTGTATTCCAGCATTTACGGACATTGTGATTGATGGGGAAGATCGTACGGCAATTAAATTAATTGTTGAGCCTAGATGATAAGCGTGACTCATATGTTGTGAACCTGTTTACTTTTACAAAAGGTTGAACTTACCCATAGGGTGAAGTTTTATCTTTGACCAAGGTAACAGGTTTTTTTGGAATATAAGGAAGGGTACGGTTGGATACGTTACTCTTATATTTCTGAAGTGACGGCGCCCCCGCCCTTAAGGGATGGTGCAGCCGTTTCTTCTTGCATAGCTATAACATGCTAAGGGAGTTGAAGCATACATGGCAGGTGTGGTGGATTTTCATTGTGATGTACTCTCTAAAATGACAGAAAATACGACGATGACTTTTTTAAATGATAATAGACTAGATGTTACATATGAACGATTACAACAAGGTGAGGTTATGCTTCAGTGTTTCGCTATTTATTTGTCAGAGAAGTGGGGGCGACCTCGATTTGAATATATATTGAACGGCATTGACGTCTTTCGTAATCGGGTCATCCCAGTGGGAAATGGTGTAGAATGGCTCCGTTGGAAGGAAGAAGTGAATCAGATTGGTAATGGGAAACCTTGGGGTATGCTGTCGATCGAAGGTGCGGATGGGCTGGAGGGTAATATGTTTAATGTGAAGACGGCGTATGAGTTAGGCGTACGATTTCTTGGATTAACGTGGAATTATGCGAATTGGGCTGCGGATGGTGTACTTGAACCAAGGAATGGAGGGTTTACAAGAAAAGGAAGACAACTTGTTGAATTGTGCAATGATATAGGGATGTTGTTAGATGTATCCCATTTGTCTCAAGGAGGGTTCTGGGAATTAGTATCAATGACCAAGAGGCCGTTTATTGCATCTCATTCGAATGCTTATGCTATATGTTCACATGCTCGAAATTTGAGTGATACACAAATTCAAGCAATTGTAGAAATAGATGGCAGAATTGGCCTAACTTTTGTACCAATGTTTGTTAAGGAAGGTGTGAGCGTAGTAACTCCTCGGGATCTAATACCTCACATTGAACATATGTGTGAGCTTGGAGCAGAGAAACACTTAATGTTCGGTTCTGATTTCGATGGGATTGATTCTTGGATTGAAGGGTTAGAGCATCCAGGGAAGTACCCAAAATTGGCTGAACTATTACTACAATATTATTCGGAGAAGCAAGTGAATTCTTGGTTGTTTGGTAATGCATTAACTTATTTGGAGACAAATCTACCAAGGAAGTTAGCAAATGACTAATTAAAGGATTGAATAAATTGAATTTATAAGTAAACAATATGGCAATCATGTAACAGAACTCAAATAATGTCGAAAGAGGTAGCCTAATATTGTGGGATGCCTTTTTATTTTGAACAAAAAGGTTGTATAATGGATGTTGATGTTGGCATATAGAGAATATTAGAGAAAACTAAGGAGTGGATTGTTATGAGTAAATCTGTACCTGTAGGCGTTTCGGCTAGACATATTCATCTTACACAAGAACACATTGAGGTTTTATTTGGACAAGGTTATCAGTTAACTGAATTTAAACCATTGTCACAACCAGGACAATTTGCGGCTAACGAGACGGTAGCTGTGATTGGTACAAAAGGCCAATTTGATAAAGTGAGAATTCTGGGACCTGCACGTCCAGCCTCACAATTAGAAATATCGCGTACAGATTCCTTTGCTATCGGTGTTAAGGCTCCTGTTCGTGAGTCAGGAAATATTGAAGGAACACCGGGCATTACGATTAAGGGTCCTGCTGGTGAAGTTACAATTGAGACAGGCGTAATCGTGGCTGCTCGTCATATTCACTTTCATACTTCTGATGCGTTAGCTTGGGGTATTGAAGACAAACAACTGTTGAAAGTTCGTCTTGGTGGAGAGCGTGGATTAGTTCTTGAACATGTTGTAGCTCGCGTATCTGATTCCTTTGCGTTGGACATGCATATCGATACCGATGAAGCTAATGCTTCAGGTGCCAAAACGGGAGATACTGCTGAAATTATTGACTAGTTAAATACTATTAATCTGAGCTCTAAATAGATGAGCAAATGGAAGTAGGAGATTTTTAATCTCCTGCTTTTTTTTATATGATGGAAGGTCCACCCTGACAATAAATGAATTCACAATAATGAAAATGAAGTCAGGAATGTATCTATAGGATATAATGGAAATACGTCTTTGGTTCAAGGATTTGGTTCAATGGATTAGGTGTGAACGTTGTGGTATAATTTTTAATTGATATGTTCAAAAGAATACAAATAAATGAATGTAAATATTAAAGATAAACGTAAGGGACGTGAAACTATTGACTAAGGATAATCCAAACTCAACGGACTTAAAATCCGGAAAGGGTTCGAAAGATTACTCCAAATATTTCGATTTCTCTGATGCTAAGGTTCTATCAGAAGATGAATTTGGAAAGAGAATTCGGATTAAGGGCCGTGAAATCAATATTATGTCGGAACCTAATCATAGACAAGAAAAACAACGGGGTAAAGAAGATGTTCAGGTGTTGTACGGGAATGTCGTCCCAGACGAACTGAGAACTATCGGAGAAGGCAAACACTATATCATCTATACGTTTGGTTGCCAAATGAATGAACACGATACAGAGACGATTAAAGGGCTATTAGAACAGATGGGGTACCGTAGTACGGAAGATCGTAAGGTAGCAGACATTATTCTACTGAACACATGTGCTATTCGAGAGAATGCCGAAGACAGGGTATTCGGTGAACTTGGACATCTTATGCATTTGAAGACGGAGAAACCAGATCTCTTGCTCGGCGTGTGCGGATGTATGGCTCAAGAAGAAAATGTGGTTAATCGTATTTTGCAAAAGCATGGTTTCGTCGATATGATCTTCGGTACACATAATATCCATAGGTTACCCTTCTTAGTAAAGGAAGCTCTCTTCAGTAAAGAGTTGGTTGTTGATGTGTGGTCCAAAGAGGGCGACATCATTGAGAATCTTCCCAAGAAGCGCGAAGGTATGAAAGCATGGGTAAATATTATGTATGGTTGTGATAAGTTCTGTACATATTGCATTGTTCCATTCACCCGTGGAAAAGAACGTAGTCGTCGTCCAGAAGATGTTATTGCAGAAGTTCGGGATCTTGCACGTCAAGGATTCAAAGAAGTTACATTGCTTGGACAGAATGTGAACGCTTATGGTAAGGATTTCACGGATATTACCTACAGCTTCGGCGATTTAATGGATGATATGCGTCTTATTGATATTCCGCGTGTGCGGTTTACAACTTCACATCCAAGGGATTTCGATGACCAGTTGATAGGTGTACTTGCTAAGGGTGGTAATCTGGTAGAGCATGTTCATTTGCCTGTCCAATCAGGAAGCACGGAAGTTCTTAAGAAAATGAGTCGTAAATATTCACGTGATCGATATCTTGAATTGGCTCATAAGATTAAAGCAGCAATCCCGAATGTAGGTTTAACGACCGATATTATTGTTGGTTTCCCTGGAGAAACGGATGAACAGTTTGAAGATACGATGACTCTCGTAAATGAAATAGGCTACGATTCAGCGTTTACCTTTATCTACTCCCCGCGTGGGGGAACACCTGCAGCAATCATGGAAGATAATGTTCCTATGGAAGTGAAGAAGGAACGTTTACAGCGTCTAAATAAAGCGATTGAAGATAACAGTCGAAAGAATAATGAGAAGATGCAAGGTAAGATTGTGGAAGTGCTCGTTGAAGGAGAAAGTAAGAACAACGAGATGGTTCTAGCTGGCAGAACGCGTAGTAATAAACTCGTACATTTTGTAGGAAGTAAAGATTTAGTAGGTAGCTTAGTAAATGTTGAAATTAGTGAAGTCAAGACATGGTATATTAAAGGTGAGATTGTAGCAGAATCTGTAGCAGTAAATTCATAAGATGAGGGGTGATCACTGTGACACAAGGTCAAGGGCAATTGAATAAGTATGAGATGATGTCATATGATTCGCGTGAGTTGGTTATTCAAGAGGACGTTATGGCCAAAGCGAAAGAATTAGCGGACTTGATATCAAGTAGTGAGGAAGTACAACAATTTCAACAAGCGGAAGAAAAGATACGCAACCATGAGCGTGTACAAGATCTAATCACTGTTATTAAAAAGAAGCAAAAAGAGGTTGTCGCTTTCGAATCATTTAGAAATAAAGATATGGTTGCGAAGATTGAAGCAGAGATTGAAGTCTTGCAAGATGAGATTGATGGTATACCCGTGGTAGTCGAATTTCAACAGAGCCAAAGTGATATTAACTATCTGTTACAACTTGTAATTTCTGTTATCCGAGATACGGTATCTGAAAAGGTAAATGTAGAAGTGGGAACAGATTCACCACCATCCAGTTGCGGTTAATAATATAGATGAGGTTGCGGATCATTATCCGCGCCTTTTTGCTGGGATAAAGTGAAAGCTAAGGTTTTTGGCATAATGATGTATCAATTCAATATTATTTCTCTAAAGTGAAACGGATACCCTCCAATACAGGATGGGAATGCCGTTTCTTCTCGTGTTCTTTGGAGTTTAAAATACTCTGGAGGATAATAGTATAAGAAACTTGAAAAAATAAGATGATAGACACACATAGGGGGAGCATACAATGGAGGGTTTGGACAGCATGATCTCAAAAGGTAAGGATACTTTTTGGGGATTTCTAGGGTGTGAATTTATTTCGGGTAATGGACAAGAGGTAAAGATTGCATTAGAAGCTAAGGCACAACACACTAATTCTCTAGGAATTATTCATGGCGGGGTTCTAACTTCACTGATGGATCAGGCCATGGGCATGGTCGCTACTGCAGCTAAAAACGTAGATGCATGTGTTACGACAAATATGAATGTACACTTTGTATCCCCAATGAAGCAGGGACGGCTTGTGGTGACTGCGATAGTTATTCATGAAGCGGGTCGGAGCTTAACGACTGAAGCCCGTATTCATGACAGTGCTGGAACATTAGGTTGTATATCCACAGCTAGCTTCCGAGTAGTAAATAGCAAATAATAACGGAAGACTATGGTCATACACTTGACAAATATTTTTAATGGATCATAATGAAAATATCAAATAGAATGTTATGTGGTGATGATAAAATGAATGAAGAAGAGAAAGAACAAGAAAATTATAATGCTAAAAAATATCGTACGCCTGATGGTGTGCCTGCCGACATTGTCATGTTAACCCTGACGAAACGGGAACGTAAGACGGTGACGAAGACATTACCTATTCGTGAACTTAAGGTTATGCTGATCCGTCGGAAGTCTTGGCCATATGCAGGGATGTGGGCTTTGCCGGGAGGATTTTGCCAAGAGAGTGAATCCATATATGGTGCTGCCAAGAGAGAATTGAAAGAAGAAACGGGCGTAGACGGAGGGCATCTTGAGTACTTAGGTGTCTACAGTACGCCGGGCAGAGACCCTCGTGGATGGATTATCAGTAATGCATTCTTTGCGTTAGTGGAAGAATCGACGTTAGAGCAACGACAAGCCGCGGATGATGCAGAAGAAGTGGGTATGTTTGGAATTCACGAGGCACTAGATCAATTAGAGTTAGCATTCGATCATCGTGAGATTATCCGAGATGCTTATGTTAGAATCCAACAGAAGATGTTGCAGACGACAATCGCCAAACAGTTTCTTCCGAAACATTTTACACTTAGTGAGTTGTATCAAGTCATTCAGACGGTTGTGCCAGAGTTCAAGGAACCTAACTTCATCCGTAAGATCACTTCTACTCGTAGTAGACAAGGAATTCTTGAAGAAGTGAGAGATGAAATGGGTAAAAAACTTAGCTCGAATCAATATTCACAACGTTCCGCTCAATTATATATGTTTACGGACGAAATACCATTATTATCGATTTATACTTAATTTAGACTTAACTTGGTTTAATGATCTAATAATTGAGGAGTGAGCATGATGAAAGCACTAATCGTCATTGATTTTACCAATGATTTCGTGAATGGTAGTCTACCCGTGGGACAGCCTGCACTGGACATTCAAGAGACGGTTGCGACCATCACTCAGACGTATGTGGATCAAGGTGATTTTGTCGTTATGGCAGTCGATCTTCATGAGGCAAATGATCCATATCATCCAGAGACGAACCTGTTTCCTCCACATAATATCCGTGGTACGCAAGGAAGGGAATTATATGGTGATTTAGCGGATGTTTTTCACAGGAATCAGAATTCAATTTATTGGATGGATAAGACGAGATATAGTGCTTTCTGTGGGACGAATCTGGACATTATGCTCAAGGAACGCGGGATTACAGAAGTCCATTTAATAGGCGTGTGTACAGATATTTGTGTACTTCATACAGCTATAGATGCATACAACAAGGGATATCGTATCACAGTGTTTGAAGACGCTGTGGCTAGCTTTAATCCCGGAGGACATGAATGGGCGTTGCAACATTTTATAGGGAGTCTAGGTGCTCAGGTAATAAGCTCACATTGACGCTACTCGTTGTCACCTAATACAACAAAGAACCGCATAAAAAGAGGGGGGAGAACGTCATGCAAACAGAAGATCTTGCGCTACACACAGATAAATATCAGATTAATATGATGTATGCACACTGGCACCTTGGTACACATGAACGTAAGGCCGTATTTGAGGCCTATTTCCGAAAGCTTCCTTTCGGAAATGGTTATGCAGTATTTGCAGGACTAGAGCGAATCGTTCATTACATTTCGAATCTTCGGTTTACAGAAGAGGATATCCAATATCTTTCAGAGCAAGAAGAAAATTATGATCCTGGTTTTCTAGAAGAATTACGTCAGTTCAAATTCCAGGGAACGATTCATGCCATGAAAGAAGGGGCATTAGTATTTCCAAGTGAGCCATTGATCCGAGTAGAGGCTAGGATGATGGAAGCACAATTAGTGGAGACGGCAATCCTAAATTTCATGAATTTCCAGACACTTATTGCGACCAAAGCTTCACGAATTAAACAGATCGCGGGTCAAGATATGTTACTAGAATTTGGTACACGTCGTGCACAAGAGGCAGATGCAGCAGTATGGGGAGCACGTGCAGCTTATATATCGGGATTCCATGCTACATCTAATATGCTTGCTGGCAAGAAATTTGGTATTCCAACGAAAGGTACACATGCACATTCTTGGGTACAGAGTTTTAAAAGCGAACAAGAATCGTTTGATGCCTACGCGAAGGTCCTTCCGGATCAAGTGTCATTATTAGTAGATACATTTGATACACTCGAAAGCGGTATGCCTCATGCCATTCAGACTGCAAAATATCTAACATCTATCGGGAAACAATTGTCTGCGATTCGCTTGGATAGTGGTGACTTGGCTTATCTTTCTATTGAGGCTCGTAGAATGTTGGATGAAGCAGGTTTACCTAACGTTAAGATTGTCGCATCTAACGATCTGGATGAGAATACCATCCTCAATCTAAAGACGCAGGGGGCCAGAATTGATACATGGGGAGTTGGAACGCAGCTTATCACTGCGGCAGATCAACCGTCTCTAGGCGGTGTATACAAACTCGTAGAGCGGGATGTGGATGGTGAGATGAAACCAACCATCAAAATTTCCGGTAATCCCGAGAAAGTATCCACGCCAGGGAAGAAAGATGTGTATCGAATTATTGATCAGACTAACGGAAAAGCAGTGGCAGATTATATTTGTTTCCCTGATGAGGAACAACCTCGTGCAGGTGGGCCAATTAAATTATTCAATCCGCAACATTCCTATTTACAAAAGACGATTCGTAACTACGAAGCCATTGCTATGTTAGAACCGATCTTCGTGGATGGCGTTCAAGTATATGAACTACCCACACTAGATGGTATTCGTGACTATCATAAGGAACAGCTAAGTCTCTTCAGACCGCAGTATCTTCGGAAGCTGAATCCGGAGATATATCAGACGAATATTAGTGAGAAAGTATGGGATTTAAAGAAATCCATGATGGCTGAATACATGCAAGAAGAAGATATATAAGATAAAAGCTAAGCACGTCAAAGATCCAATAGGATCAGTGACGTGCTTTTTTTGTGTATTTACTACAACACATAATATCTTCATCTACCCAGAATTATTTCTCGGGAAAGCGCAGGAGTTGGCAAATTGGGTGAGAGTTCGACATTTAACACTCGAATGCCTAGAATGATGCTTTATCAAGGAACACGTATGATTAATATCATATCTAAAATTTGTAACATTTCGTTAAATAAAAGCATCTACACTACAGAAAATATCCATAAAGGGGTTATGTCGGTGGTACATCTTCCAAAAGTGAATGAACTGGGTTTCTTTGAAATTCGATTAGAGTCAATTGGAGGTCTAGGGGCAAATCTTGCTGGTAAAATGCTAGCTGAAGCGGGTGTTGAAGGAGCAGGACTAAATGGCGTGAGTTTCTCATCGTATGGTTCAGAGAAGAAGGGTTCCCCTGTTAAAGCACACATTCGTTTTTGTGAGTTAAATACGCCCATTCGTGATACATCTCCAGTAGAACGTCCGCATGTTGTTAGTATTTTTCATGAAGCTCTGGCCAAGACAGTAAACGTAGTTAGTGGGATTTATGCAGACAGTATAGTCCTGATTAATTCTCGGAAATCACCTGAACAATTAAAGGGTGTTATGCATATGCTCGGTGGTACAATTGCAGTTATTGATGCTACGGGGATTGCTTTGGATGAGAAGAATCGTGTCAATATGGCTATGATAGGGGCGATGTTCCGATTGTGTCCTTTTCTGGACCCAGACACCATGAAAGATGTTATTCGCAAATCACTTGGAACGAAATACCCGCGAAGTGTTGCTTCGGCACTAAATACGTTCGAGCGTGGTTACAACGAAGTTACGATACAGGAGTTCTCATTGGTCGAAGGAATGTCGATGCCACAATTCATACGTGCAGATACACCCGTTCTAGGATATGAGACACAAGCGATGGGAGGGATCATTACCAATCCTGGTAATAGCTTCTTAAAGGATCTAAGTATTTCAAGGTCAGGTATGATGCCTCATTTTGAAGTTGAGAAATGCATTCATTGTGCTCAATGTGACACGGTCTGTCCGGATTTTTGTTTTGTATGGGTAGAACAGCTAGATAAAAAAGGAAGACCGCAAATGTTCCTGAAGGGGATTGACTTCCAGTATTGCAAAGGTTGTCTGAAGTGCATAGAGGCATGTCCGACAGATGCACTTGCTAAAGTACTAGAAGTTGAGGGTGTAGCAGATACACAGTCCGTTAAGCAAGTCTTTGATTATGTATAGATCAATGGGGAAAGGTGGCTTACGTTAGTGGCTGTTAATGATGAAAAAGAACTTGTAGAGCAGTTAACTGTATATGAATCAGGCAATGAAATGGCTGCTTATGCAGCACACCAGATTAATTATCATGTCATGGGTTATTTTCCAATCTCCCCCTCAACGGAGGTAGCTCAATATTTAGACCTCATGAAAGCGAGTGGACAACATGATATAAAGTTGATTCCATCAGACGGGGAACATAGTTCGGCAGGAATATGTTATGGAGCATCTACTGCGGGTGGTCGTGTATTTAATGCAACTAGTGCCAACGGATATATGTTTATGCTAGAACAAATGCCGGTGCAGTCTGGGACTCGGTTCCCGATGGTATTGAATCTTGTCTGTCGTTCGGTATCAGGACCTCTCAATATTCATGGAGATCACTCTGACTTGTATTTCGCATTGAACACAGGATGGCCCATCTTGATGTGTCGTGATCCCCAATCTGTTTATGATATGAATCTGATTGCACTGAAGCTTGCTGAGCATCCAGAAGTTCGACTTCCTGTGATGGTGGCTTCAGATGGATACTTCACATCGCATCAGAAACGTCGTGTTCAAGCTTTCGCCCATCGCGAGGATGTTCTTAAGTTCGTAGGTGAAAATCCTCCAGAAGGCTTTCCTAATACGTTAGATAGAGAGAATCCAATAACAGTTGGTCCTTACATGAATGAACCGGATTATATTAATAACAAATACCAGCAGTCACAAGCAATGTATCAAGCGGGAGATGTGTTTGAAGCTATTTCGAACGAATATAAACAACTAACAGGTCGACATTATGAAATGCTAGATATGTACTGTATGGAGGATGCTGAGGTGGCTGTATTCCTCATGAACTCAGCGTCTGAGATCATCAAAGATGTGGTAGATCAGCTTCGCAGTCAAGGGATTAAGGCCGGTTCAATCGCTCCTAATATGATCCGCCCATTCCCACAGCAACAAATAGCTGAGGCACTTCAACATGTCAAAGCTATAACGGTTGGGGATCGAGCCGATTCTTATGGCGCTTATGGTGGAAATATGGTTAATGAGATTAAAGCTGCTCTCTTTACATATGGGAATACTACGACTCAAGTCATTAGTCGGATTTATGGACTCGGGGGAAAGGAATTCTACGCTGAAGATGGTCATCATTTATTCAAATTAGCGATTGAAGCGGTATCGAAGGGGAAGGTTGAAGTTCCTTTTGACTATTATGGTCATACCGTGGGTGATGCAGATAAGGCTCCTAAGCGAATACTTAAGCCCATGAAGTTTGAAGATCTAAAGACAGGTCTAATCACAATTAAGAAAGATGAAGTGACAGGTAAGTTAAATGTACGCATTCCGCCTCTACGTTCATTAACGAAGAAGCCAAAGAGATTATCCCCTGGACATGGCGCTTGTCCTGGTTGCGGGATATTCTCAGGACTCGAGACATTCTTCAAAGGAATTGAAGGAGATATTATTGCACTGTATCATACAGGTTGTGCAATGGTCGTGACGACGGGCTTCCCATATTCCTCGCATAAAGCAACGTACATCCATAATCTATTCCAGAATGGGGCTGCGACATTATCAGGTGTAGTAGAAATGTTCTGGGAGCGCAAACGTCGAGGAGAGCTGGAACATTTGGTTTTGCAAGATGACTTCACATTCGTGATGGTAACGGGTGATGGAGGAATGGATATTGGGATGGGTCCTGCCATTGGGGCAGCTCTTCGAAATCATAAGATGATCATTATTGAATATGATAATGAGGGATATATGAATACGGGGGCGCAACAGTCCTATTCAACACCTATTGGAAATCGCACTTCTACTTCGAATATAGGGAAAGAACAACAAGGAAAGACGACGCATCATAAAGATACCGCTCAGATTATGGCAGCAACGAATATTCCTTATGTGTTTACTGGGTCGGAAGCATTTCCACAAGATTTGGTGAAGAAAGCAGCTAAAGCTCAGTATTATGCTCAGGAAGGATTAGTATATGGGAAGATCCTTATTGCATGTCCTTTAAATTGGCTATCTAATGATCATGAGGGAACTCAAATTGTGAATGAAGCGGTAGAATCTTGTTTCTTTCCACTTTATGAGGTAGAAAATGGTTGTACGAATATCACATACAATCCTGAAGATAAGAACAAGAAGGTTGAACTACGTGAATGGTTGAAATGGATGGGCAAAACACGTCATTTACTTAAACCAGAGAACGAAGAGGCCTACGAGAACTTCCAAGGTGAGGTAAATCGGCGCTGGAATGTATTAAAGGCCAAACATGAGAATCCATATTTGTAAGCTAATTTAAACATGAAGAAGGTTCTTTCCTTGATGAAGGTGGAAGGGGTCTTTTTTTTCTAATCAGGGATAGGTGTATACTAAGTAAGAAGTAATAGGATAAGTATTTAAGCTTGTTAAGAAGGGGATTGGTGATCTTATATGGACAATTTCGAAGCATTTATGATACGTAAAGACGAACAGGGATTTCGCAGTGGTGTAGAGACTTTAAACATAGAGCAGTTACCTGAGGCAGACGTTGTCGTCAAGGTTCATTATTCCGGTGTGAACTATAAGGATGGATTAGCGAATTCACCTGAGGGAAGAATCGTAAGCTCATATCCCTTTGTACCGGGAATCGATATGGCAGGATCGGTTGTAGAATCGAGTGATCCCCGTTTTAAAGCAGGAGATGCTGTATTGTGTACGGGATATGGACTTGGCGTATCACATTTCGGAGGATATAGTGGCTACGTAAGGTTGAATGGCGATTGGTTAGTGTCTATTCCTTATGGACTTAATTTCAAAGAAGCGATGGGCATAGGGACAGCTGGGTTTACGGCAGGATTATCCGTGGATAGCCTCATTCATAATGGACTCTCTCCAGACCAGGGACCTGTGTTAGTAACTGGGGCAACCGGCGGTGTGGGTAGTATCGCAATCGATATATTGGCTACGCTAGGATATGAAGTCATTGCAAGTACGGGGAAAAGTGAATTTCAGAAAGATTGGTTATACCAACTGGGAGCAAGCTCTGTTGTTAGCCGTGAAGATATAATAGCTCCTGCTAAAGGCATTCTAGCCAAAGAGAGATGGGCAGCTATTATTGACCCTGTGGGAGGCTCTAATCTTAACGGATTATTAAAGAGTATTCAGTACGGTGGGAGTGTAGCGCTATCTGGACTAACGGGTGGTGGCGAATTTGAGAGCACGGTATATCCATTTATTCTTCGGGGGGTGCAATTGCTAGGAATTGATTCTGTATATTGCCCGATGGAACGAAGACAGGCAGTGTGGAGCAAATTAAGTGCAGAGTGGAAGCCTGTTAAGATGTTAGAGCAAGGGATAACAGAGATTTCATTACATGAATTACCTAACGTGTTAGAGAATATATTACAAGGTGGAGCCGTTGGACGTACGGTAGTGAAGTTTGATTAGGCATGGATCATGATCCATCGATTAGTAAGAGCAATAGAAAAGTATAATATATATAGCTGAGTGCGAACAAGAAATAGTTATGCACTCAGTTTTTTATTTTTTCTGATTAAGTGGAACATTATTGGTGTAATAAACGTTTAAAAGGGTAAGAGATGGAGGGGAGACTTCATGAAAAAGGTAATATCTACGGTAGTCATACTCAGCATGCTAAGCGTTGGCTCTATAGCAAATGCTGCTAAGCCAATATCCATATTCGTAGAAGATAAAGAGATTCAAAGTGCTGTTGCGCCAATCCTTGAACAAGGACGCGTTCTTGTGCCTATTCGTGTTGTTGCAGAATCTTTAGGCGCTAAGGTAACATGGGATCAGAAAATGAACACCGTAACCATACGTAAATGGTCCGAAAGCGTCATTTTGACATTGGGTAAAAAGACGGTGTCACGCGATGGTAAACCGAATGAATCAGGAGTTATGGATTTAGATGTTTCTGTGCAAAAAGAAAATAATCGAATTTATGTTCCTTTACGGTTTCTGTCTCAGCAGTACGGATACATAGTAGATTGGAATGGTAAGTCGATCACCATTAAATCGCCTCTAAGCTCGAAGGAGCGTATGACGCTCTATGAAGGTTCATTGAAGGAAGCTCGTACGCTAGTTAAGAAAATGACACACTCTTCAAATGTTCATTATCAGAATAAGCCCTTGGAAGTCTCTTACGATACAGAAGATTATACGCAAACATTTATATTTCCTGAGGGAGAGGCACTTCGCTATTATGTTCTTCAAGGGGATACAGTATCACAATATGAGTTCATAGATGATTTTCCCATCGTGATATGGCAAGCGCATCTTCAAAAAGGAGAGCAGTTACGGAATTTCTTAGATAATAAATTTATGGATCAGAAGGGAACCCAAACTCAAATCAATAACAAGTTTCTCTACTATGCAACTGGAGGGATGGGAGACAGCTATTTGGAAAATAGCGGTCAAATCGATATTAAGAAAGTCGTTACCCCAATAGGTTACAAGTATAGTGTAGGTGGAGATGTTGCTACGAGCGATGGGAAGATTTCGCTTGTATTACCAGATGAGGTTCGAAAAGAAGTGAATAGAGATTATAGAGATTAATAAGAAGGAAAAGAAAAAGGCCGATAGCTCTGTTCTGCAGAGTCAATATCGGCTTTTTTTGTGAAAAGAGACCTGCTGAGAATAAGTGAATATAGCTGCTCGGTTCTTCTAATCTCACGGGGAGCTTATGACTTTTTATGTATTTCTCTGATAACATGCCGTAACTCCGGTATGATAATGCGTTCCAGAGCCAATTTGACTGCCCCTTTGGATCCTGGCATTGAGAACACAGCCGTAGTCCCTACAGTCCCTGCGGTAGCTCTACTCAGAATAGCAGCGGATCCAATATCTTCAGTGAAACTCAAAAAGCGGAAAATCTCTCCAAATCCAAGTAATTCGCGGTCCAATATAGAGGATACGGCTTCATAAGTGGTATCTCGAGGGGAAATGCCAGTTCCGCCGCTCAGAAGGACAGCTTGAATGTCCTTATTCATAGAGGCTTTGTAAATTAATTCTCGTACATCGTCGTAATCATCTTTGACAATAACATATTGTATGATGGAGTAACCTGACTCTTGTAGAAGTGAGATCATTAATTGACCACTTGTGTCCGTTTCTTTGTTACGTGTATCCGATACAGTAATGATCATACAGGACACTGTAGCAGGTCCTTCACTGCGGTGCTGTTCTACCGAATTCATTCGTTATTTCGCTCCTTAGATGCTCTTATATTCGCCTTTATATAAGCATAAGTCTTCTTATATTTACGTGCAACAGTGAGACTATGAACCATCTGCCACGGTTATAAGCGTAGGTGTCATTCCACACGATGTTAAAAGGATGAGTACGAGTATCGATCTGTTCAAGATGAGCCTCTTGCATGAGGTGAATAACATATATAGAATGAACTAAAGCAAAAACTTGTTATTATTTCATGAATTATAGCAAACTTAAGCGAAGCTATACAGGAGGAGAATCACAATGAATATGAATGAAATAACAGATCGTGTTACACCAATATATATATTGTCAGGATTTCTGGGAAGCGGAAAAACGACCCTGTTACAACGCATGGTGACTTATTGGCAGGAACAGGGACTCCGCCCAGCTGTTATTCTAAATGAGATTGGTGATGTGAACTTGGAAGGTGCGCTTATTGAGGAGACAGTCCCTATGACTGAAATGCTTAACGGATGCATTTGCTGTACGAGTCGTGGTGATCTTAGTCTAGAGATTTCTAATCTAATCAAGAAAGAGTCACCTGATGTGATTATCATTGAAGCGACCGGCATTGCCAATCCTATGGAAATATTGGATGGAGTTACGGAAGCAGCACTATATATGAAGATTGATTTAAAGAGTGTTATTACGGTCGTAGATGCTTGTCATCTATTAGAATTATATGAGAATCAAAAAGGGAAAACCTATCGTCTTATGCAAGAGCAGATTCGTTGTGCATCTTATCTTATTCTAAATAAGACGGACCGTATTACTGAAATAGATCAAGAGAATCTCCATAAGATCATATCGCAGTGGAACGAATTCGCCCCTATTATCCCGGCTGTACGATGTGATATCGATTGGGTTCCTTTATTTGGGAATGACATTCGTCCGGGGCAGTGGAAGAATATGAGTATAAGTGAGCCTCAAGCGGATGGTCATGTGCATCATGATAATTGTAATCATGATCAAGAGCAAGATGATGCCCATACACATGATGTCAGTCATAGTGAACATAACCATACGCATAGCTCTCATGATCATGTGATGGTGTATACACATTATTTCCAAGGACCCATTGATAGTCAATCCTTTGAGAATCTGATTGCTAAATTACCTCGTGAAGTGTATCGTGCCAAAGGAATTATGACATTTAGCGATACTTCTGCAAGATTCTTATTCCAATATGCATTCAGAGAATCAGACTTCTTGAAAATCAATCCTCAGGGGGATGTACCAGATGTGGTCGTATTTATAGGCGAACATTTCTCTCAAGCGGAGTTGAAGAATGCCCTGATAGAATTAGAGAATCAAGGTTGATATATGTGTAACATTCTTTAAAAAGTTGTTGAATGTGTTTCAGGCTATTGCGTCGTTATGGCAGACGCATGTATACTATTGTAAATTGAACGTCTGTGAACGGGAGAGTAATGAGAGCAACCTAATTTTCAGCGAACCGGAATTGGTGAAAGCCGGTATGTAGGTCCCTCATGAAGCGCACCCGGGAGATGACTATTTCAACGTGTAGATCATTGGATTGATCACATCAGTAGAATAGTCCGGCTGATCTACGTTAGAGATCTTCAAGCGGAACAACTCAAAGGAGGATTACAACCTCACGTACGAGTGTTCAACTAGAGTGGTACCACGGGAACTATAGCTCTCGTCTCTTATTATTAGAGACGAGGGCTTTTTTGATATTTAAAATTAAAAAATAGTGTAGCGGAGGATGGTTAATCATGTTAAAGGAATGGGCATTAGAGGCAATACAGCCACACGTAAACTTATCAGCAGAAGAAATAGAAGGTTTGTTTGAATTGCCACCCTCATCTACGATGGGTGATATGGCTTTTCCCTGTTATATGTTAGCTAAGGAGTACAGAAAATCTCCACAGGCAATTGCAGAAACAATAGTGAACCTTATAGATATGAAAGGGGTTAAGGCACAAGCTGCTGGACCCTATGTGAATTTGTTTTTTGATCGGGACTATTATGCACTCAAGATATTAGATGAATTGCAGCTGTCAAAGTTCGGTCAGTCGAACATAGGGCAGGGGAAAAAAGTCATTATCGATATGTCCTCTCCTAATATTGCTAAGCCTTTCGGTATAGGTCACTTGAGATCTACTATGATTGGTGCTGCCTTGTACAAAATGTATCAGACTGCCGGTTATGAACCGATAAGTGTCAATCATCTAGGTGATTGGGGAACGCAATTCGGGAAGCAAATCACGGCGTATAAGCGGTGGGGCGATGATGAGGCATTAAAGGAGAATCCAATTCAGGAATCATTACGGTTATATGTTCGTTTTCATGAAGAAGCAGAGAACGATGCGTCCTTAGATCCTGAAGCGAGAAATTGGTTCCGCTTGTTAGAAGCCGGTGATGAGGAAGCTCTACGACTCTGGAGATATTTCGTAGAAGTCAGCATGCAGGAATTTAATAGAATGTACGAGAGACTGGATGTGTCCTTCGACTATGTGCTCGGGGAAAGCTTCTACAACGATAAGATGAGTCAGGTTGTCCAGGAATTAGATGACAAAGGTTTATTGGAGGAAAGCGAAGGTGCAAAGGTTGTTCGATTGGAAGAGCTAGGGATGCCTCCATGCTTAATCATGAAATCGGATGGCACGACGATTTATCCAACTAGAGATCTTGCGACAGCATTTTATCGGCATGACGTCTTGAAGGCTGAACAGATTTTATATGTTGTCGGTGGAGAGCAGAAGCTACATTTTCAACAAGTATTTGCAGTACTAGATAAAATGGGAGCAGCGTGGGTGAAAGACTGCACTCATGTTCATTTTGGATTGATGAAATTTGAAGGCAAGAAAATGTCTACTCGTCGTGGTAAAATCGTGTATCTTGAAGAGGTACTGGATGAAGCCGTTGCTAGGGCATTACAGGTTATTGAAGATAAGAATCCAGAGCTAGAAGATAAATACCAGGTGGCTAAGGATGTTGGAATTGGTGCAATCATTTTTGGTGATCTGAAGAATAATCGGGTGAATGAAGTGGATTTTTCTTTGGAAGATGCACTGAATTTCGACGGAGAGACGGGACCATATCTACAATATACGTATACGCGAACACAAAGCATTCTAGCTAATAGTCTGCTATTAGATGAAGAAAGCAAGACGAATCTTACGGATATTCAAGAAGGGATATACGCTGAGGCTTTAGGGGATTCTGGATGGAACCTCCTTAAACTTCTAACCCGATTTAATGAGCAGCTGACAAGAGGCATTCAGAATAATGAACCTTCTGTGCTAGCCAGATTCGTATTAGATGTGGCACAGGCCTTCAATCATTTCTATGGCCACGAAAGAATACTAAGTGAGGAAGAGCATTTAAGAACAGCAAGAGTAACATTAACCCGACTGACTGGAGAAGCATTGCAAAGAACGATGAATATTCTTGGCCTTCGTACTCCAAATCGCATGTAATAGAGTAACAAATACTTATTTATTGTGTATGAATTTGAAACATATATTGATTGATTCCGCTTATTCCTTTAACATAAGGAGTAACAAAGCAAAGTATATCATCTTGCACATGTTGTATGTGTTGATAGTGAATGGAGCGGAAAGCATGGGAAAACAAAAACTGCTCGATAGTGATCATTCTAAGGATGTATTCGCATATTTTGGACTTGCTGTATACTATTCGCAAGCTTTGGAGCAACAACTGGCTAACTTATTGATGCTCATGAAGCTATCACAAGGAAAGATTCCATCAGAAGAAGACTTCACCGAACTTTATCAACGTAAGTTAAGTAGTTCACTAGGCCAATTAGTACAGGAAATTCAGCATTATTTTCCGTTCTCGGAAGAGGAAACGATTCAATTGAAAGAAGTATGGAAGCAGCGTAATTATATTGTCCATGATTATTTCAAGGAGCGAATTCAAGATACCTTTAGTCCAGCAGGTCGATCTCGTATGATTCGAGAACTGACGAGTTTTAAAGATCAGGCGCAGGCATTGGAACGGAAGCTTCAAGGGTATTCTCGAGAATTATATCGAACATTAGGTTTGGAAAAGGACTTTACTCCAACTCGTTCTGATAAATCATAGAGAAGAAAAAAACCTATATGGGTTTTCCTAAAAGTATAATTATTTATGATGAGACAACTAATTTTATGAAAATGAGACTGATTCTCAAAAAAGCAGGTCAAGGGGAGTATCCCTGACCTGCTTTTTTTTGAGAATTTCTGTTCCCATCAAACATTTTTATTAAATGAATCGATCCGCTCAAGACCTACAACACACCACTTGGTAATGGCTGGCTGTGATTGACTGTAGCGACTTGGTCTCGTTCAGATACTGAAGGAGATGCTAAGGTGTTCCCTTGCTGCAATTGATACAACTGGAAGTATCGTCCACCAATATTCATGAGTTCGTCATGACTGCCTCGTTCGACGATCTCACCACGATGCAACACCAATATCTGATCTGCACTTCGGATCGTAGAGAGTCGATGAGCAATAATGAATGTTGTACGTCCTTTCTTTAGAACCTCGAGCGCCGATTGAATGAGACTTTCCGTCTCAGTATCTATGTTTGCAGTCGCTTCATCAAGAATGAGGATAGCTGGATCAAAAGCTAGTGCTCTTGCAAAGGAGATCAGTTGGCGTTGACCAGCTGACAACGTACTCCCTTTCTCAACAACAGGTTCGTCAAAACCTTGAGGTAAATGGGCAAGGATACGCTCAGCACCTACATCGCACAAGGCTTTCTCAATCTGTGCCCGCGTGATGTGTTCATTCCCAAGATTGACATTGGAAGCCACTGTTCCTGTGAAGAGGTAAGGGTCCTGTAAGACAATCCCCATATGATGGCGTAACCATTGTTTAGGGATATCTGTCACTTCTTGGCCATCGATCGTGATCGAGCCTTTCTGTGGATCATAAAAGCGGAACAACAAGTTGATGATAGAACTCTTGCCTGAACCGGTGTGTCCAACCAATGCAACGGTCTGACCTTGTTTAGCTTCAAAGGAGATATTTTTGAGGACGTAGTCTTTTTTATATGCAAAAGATACATCTTTAAATGCCACATTTCCTTTGTAGCGGGGCATATGACCATCAGTTACGTCTTCACCGGGTTCATCTATGAGTTCGAATACCCTTCCAGCAGATACCATAGAGGAATCAAGTGCAGCAAGTTGATTCACCATACCGGTAATAGGCTGGAAGAGTCGACCGAGAACATCGACGAATGCATAAAGTACTCCAAGTGATACAGCATTAGAACCCGTTATTGAGCCATATCCGAAATATGCCAAAAGAACAGCGAATGAGAAATTACGTAATACATTAACTAGATTATGAGATGTCCAAGAATTAAGATTTAGCATCTTATTTTGGTATTTCATGTAATCTTGATTTAATGCCTCGAACTCATCATTCGTTTGTTGCTGGCGTCGAAATACACGTATAATAGACATCCCTTGAATCGATTCATTAATGATCGCGTTAATCTCACTCAGACGTGACCGAATGATTGTATTAAACTTAGTAGCGAATTTCCGATATAGAATTATCCAGATGATTAATATAGGTATGATGAACAGGCATACAAGCCCAAGACGTACATCAAGTAGGAATAGTGCGACATAAATTGCTGAAATATAGACGATACCTGTACTGAAGTTGGAAAGAACAGCAACGAATAAATCTTTTACTGCTTCTGTATCATTCGTAATCCGTGAGACCACTTTGCCTGCAGGTAAGTTATCAAAGAAGTTAACAGGCAGACGTTGTATATGAGCGTAAACGTCTGTACGTAATTTCTGAATTACTTTATTAGCACCTGATTGTAGCCAGTAGGTTTTACCGAATTCAGTGAATATCGTGACGAGTAGTAAGAGGAGATATACGCCTACCAGCTTCATAATACCTGGAATTTCAGGTTTGTAGAAATCGAAGATCTGATCAACGCTCAACGGTTTAACTGGATATACGTTCTGAACCGATCCCTTGGTGATCGTCATTTGACCATCGACAACGACTCTTTTTCCAGTTGCTTCTTCAACTGCTTGATTAATGAAGTAGAAGTTCTTCCCTTTTTGAAGAATACGAACTTCTTGACCCTTAATCTCATTCTGAGCGAATCGATCGCCACGTTTGAAATATTTATCTTCATAGGCTACAGCACCTACTGATGTAAGTGAATCTGTCTCAAAGAAAGGCTTCTCAATGCCTAGCATATGGTCATCAATCATTGTCTTAGCTATAAAAGGGCCTCCGAGTTCGGCAGCGACACCTAAGCATAATGTAATGATTGCGGCAATGAATGTGATTTTAGCTGTTAGTGCGTATTGGAATAAGCGTTTTCCTACGTTCAATTAAGACACCTCCTCTGTAGTTAGTTTATTCTCCACTTGTTGACGTTCATACTGTTCTAAATACCAACCCCCAAGAGCGACGAGCTCTTCATGTGTGCCTTCCTCAATGATGCTTCCGTCCTCAAGCACAACAATCCAATCGGCATGTTCCACTGCGGATAAGCGGTGGGTAGATATAAGTGTTGTTTTACCTGCACGTTTGAGTCGTATATTTTCAATAATCTTTGCTTCGGTTCTTGCATCAACCGCAGATAAAGCATCATCAAGAATGAGAATTTCTGGATTTCCAATGAATGCTCTTGCTAAGGCAACGCGTTGTTTCTGACCACCCGAAAGTGCGACACCTTTTTCCCCAACAAGAGTATCTAGTCCATCAGATAGCGTTATAAGGTCTTTATCGAATGCGGCAGTAGCAATGGCATCCATGATGACTTCATCACTTGCACCTCTTAAGCCATACTGAATATTCTGACGTACGGTCTTGGAGAACAATATCTGCTCCTGCGGAACGTATCCAATCCAACTGTGAAGTTGGTCTTTAGCGATTTCGTCGATGGATACATTCGAGATGAGAAGTTCTCCACTCCCCGTTGGATACTCATGTAGGAGTTGCTTAAGCAAGGTAGATTTACCACTGCCGGTACGACCAACGACGCCAAGTGTTTGCCCCTTTTGAAGGGTTAATTGAATATTCTTTAGATTATCAACAGTGGATGTTGGATAACGGAATGTAACGTTGCGTAGTTCAATACGCTCGGGATCCTGTACGACCGTAGGGTGAGCAACATCTACAATATCCGGAACTACGTTTAGTACTTCATCTACACGATCAAGTGAGGCACTACCGCGTTGCATAATATTAATAAGCTCTCCAATGGCAAACATAGGCCAAATCATCATCCCTAGGTACATATTGAAAGATACGAGATCCCCTAGGGTGATTTCATTCTTGAACACGAGGTAAATACCAAAGGTAAGTCCAATGACATAACTTAGTCCTACACAAAGTCGAATGGTAGGTTCGAAATAGGCATCAACTTTAGCTACGTTCATATTTTTGCGATACACATCATCGGTTATTGTCTTGAAACGTTGTTGATCGGATCTTTCTTGAACATAAGCGCGAATAACCCTTATACCTGCAACAGACTCAAGAACTTGGTCATTCATATCGCCAAAAGCATCTTGTGCTAATGTATAACGTTCGTGAATGATCTTTCCATAAATTTTCATCGCAATCGCAATAAAAGGGAGGGGAATAATGGCGGCTAACGTTAACTTCCAGCTGATAATAAAACCCATAGCAAGGAGTATGCTGAGCAAGTAAATCGTTGAATCGGTCATAACTAATATCCCAAATCCAGCTGTTGCAGCGACGGACCGAAGATCATTGGTCGCTCTAGCCATTAAATCACCCGTACGATTCCGCTCAAAGAAAGGAGGTGTCATGCTAAGTAAATGGTTCATATACCGCGAGCGAAGAATTCGCTCGATCAAGTTGGCGCCTCCAAATAATTTGTGCATCCATATGTAAGTGATGATGTAAATAACTACAAGAATAACGATGATTGAAACGATATAACGCATGAGTATAGGTCCTGTGATCGTGCCAGTAACAATATCATCGATCGCATTCCCTAATAATCGTGGAGGTAATAGCTCACCCAAGCCAACTAAGATCAGCATGATCATACCAACGATGTAACGCTTTTTTTCTTGACGGAAAAACCATCCTAACTTTTTTAAAACAGAAAACAAAACAATCACTTCCTCTCAAGTTGAAACTGCTGATGGATTCATTATCCAAAGCTGAACATCAAAAAAGACACACCATCCATGAACGGACGATATGTCTTGAAAATGCTAACTTATCATGCGTACGGTCGTTTTGAAGCAACCGCAGCTAAACATTGGATATTCAATTCAAAGATCTAAGAAACACATAACACATGAGTTAGAATGAATTCACCAGCAGGGTTACTCCAGTATTCAGTTGTAGTTGTTGAGGTTGAAGATGCTGTTGTGGATGCATAGATCCTCTGAACGTGATGTTGAACACTTTACTCACCCTTTCTTTAGCAAATTTTGTGAATCTCGTATGGCAAAATGTTATCACCATGTGTATAAAGTTGTCAAACTTTTTTTGAAATATAAGAAAGTATATGTTTCACTTGATACTCTATTCCTTATATTTCCGCTGAAACGGACCGTTTTTGAATTGGACGGTATAACCGTGTTTACTTGGAAGAGCTTGTTTATTCCTATTGCAAATGAAACGGAAGACATAAGGCTCTGTATGTATTTTTCGCTCAGGTTCAGGTATGATATAAAGACACTTAAAAGGAATATAGATATGTAAAGGAGGTGAGATTCATGAATATTCGAATGAGTTCGGACGCAGCTCGTTGGTATATTAGAGAACTACATTTAAACACAGGTGATTCTGTACGTTTTTTCCCGCGTTACAGCTCCGGTGGAGGTCTACATCCAGGATTCTCACTCGGTATTTCTGTTGAAAAACCAAGCGAGGGCATCTTATCTCAAGAGGTCGAAGGTATTCATTTCTATTTAGAGGAACGGGATTTGTGGTATCTTAAGGGATATAATTTAATCGTTGACTATGTAGCATCGCATGATGATATTGATTACGTTTATGAAGAGATTAAATAAATGAAAAACACTGATACCAGTATCTAGAGGTTCCCAAGAGGGAGCCTCTTTGATTTGAAATCACAAAAAAAAATTAACTGGCCGATGAAGGAGAGTTAGATTATATCATTTGTGGTGAGATGGCTATTAGCGAGAGCACATTTCTACGTAGCCAGTTCTTAACGGACAGGATTATTGAAACAGTTGTAAGTAGAAGTTAATTTTGTCATCATCCCTAAGGTTAAGCAAAGGAGCATGATTATGAGTTGCTCGTGTTGTCCAGTCATTAATAAGTTCTCTGAATCTAAGTGAAAAATTTAGATAAGGGGTTATGCAAATGTTTTTACAGAAACAAATTAACCAATCAGTTAAAGAGAATTGTGAGCAAGACTCTAGGTAGTTGTCTCACTTCTCCAAGCAAACAAGAAAAGCGTCGGTAAATACCTATTTCCCAACAGGTATTTACCGACGCTTATTGCTAATGGCATTGAGTGAAATGCGCTTTCCCCATGGCTACTTCAATGGAGATTTACTTCATATCGCCGGGTGTTCATTCGGAGTTGCGTTTGCGCTGTCCTTGGCATTGAGTTCGGAAATAAGCTTATCGCCCTCTACGTCAAGATTTGGAAGAATTCGGTCTAGCCACTTTGGCAGCCACCAAGCCTTATCACCGAAGATTGCCATAACGGCTGGAACTAGCGCCATGCGAACCACGAACCCATCGATAAGTATTCCGATCGCGAGTGCGAAACCGATTTGTTTGATCATGATGTCGTGCGTGAATATGAAGCCTGCGAATACCGAGACCATGATGATGGCAGCAGCCACTACGACTCGGCTGGCTTGATCATATCCGTGAATAACGCTCTTGGTACCCCGATATCCATGAACGTACGACTCACGCATCGATGAGACTAGGAAAACCTGGTAGTCCATCGCCAATCCATAAAGAATCCCTGTGACCATGATAGGCATGAAGCTCATGATCGGACCACCTGTATCAAATCCGAACAAGTCGTTAAACCATCCCCACTGGAAGACTGCTGTGCTCAACCCGAACGTCGCAAGGACGCTGAGCAGGAAGCCGACAGTGGCCTTGATCGGAACGAGAATCGACCGGAAAACCAAAAGCAAAATAATCAGTGAGAGGATGACGATGATGCCAATGTAAAGAGGAAAAACCTCCGCTAACTTGGCAGACATATCGATGTTTATCGCTGTGAACCCCGTAACACCAAGTGTAACGTTGTGGGTCTGAGCAATTGCCGAATCGGCTGATCGCAAATCTTGTACCAGATTCTTGGTTTCTGCATCTGTCGGTCCTGTAGTCGGTATAATGCTCAGGATAGCTATATTACCTTCCTTGTTCACGCCAAGAGGCGATACTATCGACACATTCTTAATCTTTTGAATATCCAGCATGAGACTATTAAGCGCCTGCGGCGTGATCACCTCTGAGGGATTATCCGGTTCAGCAACGATGAGAAGCGGACCGTTAAATCCCTCACCGAAACCATTAGAGATAGCGTCATAACTCTGTCTTGCGGACGTATCCAAGTTGGCGGTAGCGCCGGATGGCATACCCATCTCCATCTTGGTAACTGGGATTGCGGCTGCGCCAAGAATGACGACAATGCCGACAATGACAGGCCAACGGAATTTTACGATTCCTTTTACCCAACCGTCTGCAATACCATGTTGCTTGTCAGATACCTTGGAACGACCCTTCTCACGTGCTTTGCGGGAACAGATTCGCTCACCCACCAGACCAAGCAGTGCCGGCAGCAGCGTAAGAGCTATTAGAACGTTTAGGAATACGGTCATCGAGGCAACAAGTGCCATCATGCTCAGGAAGGAAATTCCGATCACGAGCAGTCCACACAGTGCAATGATGACCGTTAATCCAGCGAAGAACACGGCACTTCCCGCTGTACCAACAGCCCGACTAGCAGCCTCACGTGCTGTCAGTCCTTGGTCGAAAATAAGGCGGCGCTGGCGATTCACAATAAAGAGTGCATAATCGATACCCACTGCCAGACCAACCATTAAGGCTAAGACAGGTGTGAATGAAGTCATAGTGACGAAGCTGGAAATGGCGAAAGCACCTCCGACGCCGATACCCACTCCGAAGAGTGCGATGACAATCGGCAAACCAGCTGCAACGATAGACCCGAGCGTCATGACAAGGACAATTGCAGCGATAATCAATCCGAAAATTTCGTTAGTTCCAATTGGAATGCCCGGTGTTTTCAGGGAGTCGCTTGGCAATGCCGTAATACCGGTGCCATCCTCCACTTCCATGACTGCCTCAATAACTGAATCCGTGACACCTGCAGGCAATGAAGTTTGTTGTACCGTGAATTGGAATTGGAACAGGGCAACGCTCCCATTCGCCGAAATCAACATGCCAGGAACTGGCATCCCATCAACGATAAGTGGACCGTACGGGGGTATTTCAGCTGGGACAGCAGTTGCTGTCCCAGAACTGGCCGCTCCTTGATCGCCGGTTTGCGCCATCTGGTCGCCTTGGCCTTGAGAGGCTCCATTCGCAGCAGCAGCGGTAGCCAATTCAGCAGGATTGATCACGTAGTCAAGGCTGTAAACCTTGTTGAGTGCCTCGCTGATCACGGTCACACGTTCCGGTGTGTCTAGACGCTCCCCTTCCGGGGCCGTGAATACCACGCTTCCTTGACCTCCGGATGCTTCTGGTAGCTCTTTCTCAAGTTTGTCTAGCACTTTCTGCGACTCTGTACCTTCAATCTTCATCTCAGAGCTTATGTTCAGACCATTAATCCCCAACATCGCGATGACGATTCCAAGAACTATGACCCAACCCGAAATAAAATACCATGGTTTATCGTAAGCGCTCTTTCCAAGTTTGTATAAAAATTTAGACATAATCGTTATGATCCTCCTCGGGATGTATATAATAAGCGATAATGAAACTAGAAGCCGTTTCTCAAATAACCGAACGTCGTCTCCAAATATTGATCAAATGTAGTAATCCCAGGATTTTCGGCGATAGAATCCCCTGGAAGTAGCACATTGAGGCTTCCGTCGACAATTGGCAGCATTGCGCCATAAACCGCGCCTGCAAGAAGATGAGTGTACCCCTCGGAATAACGGCCCTTGTATAAATCATTTAATGCTTCCTGTGCTGACGATTGCAATCGGTGAAAAATGCTTAGGATATACGGTTCTAGCGTTGGATGTCGCTTGGAAAGCGACACGAGTTCACGCATTTTCCATAGCAGATTAGCTGTAAGCTGCATCTTCATCCATTGTTGCAGAGCATCAAGCGGGCTAGAAGTTTCAGGCAAGTTAAAATCTTCCGCTTGGTCGTAACCTTGAAATGTTAAAGCCGCCATTGCTACAGCCTCCTCTTTGCAGGAGTAATGGTTTGCGAACGTTCTTCTGGAGTAACGCGCGCGCTGTACCACATCGTCGATGACAAAGCCGTCCAAACCTCGTTCAAGCGCCAGTTCGAAGGCAGCTTCAGCCAAATCGCGAGCAGTCTCCTCTCTCTTGATATCACGCAAGCTTTGTTTATTCATCATTTTTATTTTCACCTCAAATCGTCATGTGGTTAATCATTTGTTCTTGGGTGTATATTAGCATTTAATTGCCCATTGTGCAATTTTACTCTTTGGGTAATTAAATGCATGATGTTAAGGTGACCGTGGCTTGTGTAAACTAAACCATTACACAACTAACGGAGAACGATAGTTCTAGAATTTGACTCGTTTTGTTTATAAGGATTGAATCAAATTTAAGAGGACCACATAGGCATATTGCCAATGTAGTCCTCTGTTTTCTTTCTATTATTGCAGTATCTGAATAATGCTTTCTACGTTCTCTTTATCCTCTTAGGGCACCATACTGGACCTTCTCTACCAAATGAAGAGGGTGTATCAAAAACGCGCTTCTATAGATGGAGACAGAGAGGTAAATAGATTGGAAGATAAAAGTTGAGTTGACAATATAATCATTTTAGAAGCATGGGAGCGTGAAGAACGTCGTCCTGCAGTTCCTCAAATATTTGCAGATAGGGAATATCTAATCCGATATCAGCAATTTGCGATAGCTAAGTTTGACGAGAGTGATAAATTGATGCGGATTGCAGTTATTATAGAAGTAAGTATATAATGACGATAGGTTAGCAAAGAAGTATAGTTGAATCTATCGAGATTTATGAGGAGATTCAAGCGTAAGAATTTCTTATTATTAAGCTAATATACAAAAACTCCTTTTCTGTAAGGAAAGGAGTTTTTGATTGTGTATATATTTTATTTATGGACGAGGGGAAAAAACATTATCTTCTAAAGCAAATTGAAAATCTTCAATATCAAAGACTTGAACAGGAAGACCGCCTTCGATAATTCGTTGAATGAACTCGTACTGATCGGTGAGAAGCGGGATTTGTAGTCGTTGTGCAATTAAGAGGAGTTCTGTTTCTATCGGATCGAAATCCTCACCGTACGCCTCAGTGTCTACGGCATTGATAACCGTAATAATGATTGAATCGCAAAGAGGTATCGAGGTGCTTTTAGTCCACGGGATTTGTAAGGCATGCTCTATTTTTTTGCGATTAAGGGGCTCTTCAAGGTAACTTGTTAATTGTTTCATTTGTTGCTTGACGTGTTGATCATGATCTAAATTACTCATGATGATGTCACTTGTGCTCTGAAGCTCGTATAGTTCAAGAATGCTCGTATAGGGAACAATATATTCAACGGATTGGGATGGTTGTAGTAGCTCACCATAGAGAGTGACCATGGCAGCTTCTATAATAAATTGTCTGGGCATGGTATTCCTCCTGATTCGATATGTTGATATAAAACCATTATAGCAGGGGAAAGTCAACCTTTTTGAACACTTTTTAATAAATATCGGATTTAATGGACTTGAAAAATACATAATAGAAGGGTTAGGACATTAGAAAATCAGAGTTGTCCTATCGAAGGGAGAATTACATTCATTGAAACATTGGATAGCTTACTTTAAGTTTATCAAGCCATATATGAAATTAATAATTATTACACTAATCATAGGGATGATTAAATTCACCATTCCTTTGACGCTGCCGATGATTATGAAATACGTAGTGGATGATTTATTGATTGCGTCAACGCTTACGGTGCAAGAGAAAATATCGCAATTGATGCTTATTCTTGGGGGAGCTCTAATCTTGTTTGTAGTTGTTAGAGGACCTGTTGAATATTTCCGTCAATATTTCGCTCAATTGATAACAAATCGAATTTTATTTGATCTTAGAAATAAACTTTATGCACATTTACAAAAATTATCACTTCGATATTATCAGAATACAAAGGTTGGTGAGGCCATATCACGGTTCATCAATGACGTGGAGCAGACCAAAAATATTGTTGAAGTAGGTATGATGAACATTTGGTTGGATATGTTTACGCTAGTATTCGTATTAGCCATTATATTCTCAATGAATCCTATGTTAGCATTCGTCGCTATTGCAATGCTGCCTTTGTATGCCATTGCAGTCAAGATACTATATAAAAGGTTGAAGCAGCTAACAAAAGATCGATCTCAAGCATTAGCGGGTATCCAATCATATTTACACGAACGAATTCAAGGGATATCTGTGATACGTAGTTTTACATTGGAGAAGTACGACCAGAATAAATTTGAAGGAACAAATGGTAATTTCCTCAATAAGGCGTTAGCACAGACCCGATGGAATGCGATCACATTTGCGATCATTAATACGATAACGGATATTTCACCGATTCTGGTCATAGGATTTGGTGGTTATCAGGTGATTCAGGGTAATCTGACAATAGGTACATTTGTAGCATTCTTCGCATACTTAGACCGTCTGTATGCGCCACTAAGACGCTTAATCAGTTCATCTACGATACTCACCCAAGCGTCTGCATCGTTAGATCGTGTGATGGAATTGATGGACGAACCATATGATATTGTTGATGCTCCAAATGCCAAGACGCTGGAAGGACAGGCTAAGAAGATTACATTTAATCATGTATGGTTCAAGTATAATGAGAAGAATGATTGGATTCTGAAAGATATCAATTTAGATATAAGAGCAGGGGAGACGGTTGCCTTCGTCGGTATGAGTGGGGGTGGGAAATCATCATTGATCAGTCTTATTCCCAGGTTCTATGACGTTCAAGAAGGCGGAATATTGCTGAATGATATTGATATTCGTGAATTAACTCAGGAGAGCCTACGTAGCAAGATTGGGATGGTTCTGCAAGATAACTTCTTGTTCAGTGGATCTGTGAGAGAGAATATTCTACTAGGTAATCCTCATGCGAACGAAGATGCTATTATTTCAGCTGCTATTGCAGCGAATGCTCACGAATTCATTACGAATTTGCCCAAAGGGTATGATACGGAAGTCGGAGAACGCGGTGTTAAGTTATCAGGTGGTCAGAAGCAACGCTTAGCGATTGCACGTGTTTTCCTAAAGAATCCTGATATTCTTGTACTGGATGAAGCAACCTCAGCGCTAGATTTAGAATCTGAATATTTGATACAACAGTCATTGCAATCTCTTTCAGCAAACCGCACGACGCTCATTGTGGCACATCGCTTATCGACCATTACGCATGCAGATAGCATAGTTGTTCTAGAGAACGGAAGTATTACTGAACGTGGAACTCATTACGAATTGATGGAACTGGATGGAAGTTATGCTCGATTATACAATGTTCAGCATTTGGAAAGTTAAACTGAGATAATATATAAGGGAGTGTCCCAAAAGTCATTTTACATGACTTTTGGGACACTCCCTATATTTAATGCCTAAAATAAATCCTTTTACGATTTACCAATGAGTAAAGATAAAATCCCGGCAGCAATAAGTGGACCGACAGGAACACCACGAAATAGTGCAACTCCGAGTACGGTTCCAACGAGCAGACCTGCCACAATGGTAGGGTTACTCCCCATAAGAGTAGCACCACGACCTCCAAGATAAGCAACTAACATACCGATGCCGACAGCAAGCAATGAATGCCAATGTAGGAACGATCCTGTAATCGTAGACAGGCTGATACTACCACTTGCGAGCGGTGACATGACACCAATTGTGAGGATAATGATGCCAATGGTTAATCCATATTTCTCTAACCACGGAAAAACAGCTGTTAAATGTGTGACCCGCAATAGAAGAAGTACGATCATAGCGACAGTCACTGGGGTATTGCTACTTACAATTCCTAATCCAACCATCCCTAACAGAATAAGTGATGTGATATCCATGAATCGAACAACTCCTTCATTCTAATGCTGAACAGAGTCTATATGTTCGGCAATCAGACGTCCATGTATGCGACCGGTCTCTATAAATACTTCATTGGCATTACTGCCTGAAGCGATAACGCCTGCTACATAAAGTCCAGGTACAGAGCTTTCCATAGTATCAGGGTTAAAGACGGGTTTCTCCATATTGCCGCCTAGTTGTACGCCAGAGGATGCTAGCAATGCTCGATCCGGATGGAATCCGGTGAGTGCAAGAACAAAATCATTATCAACGATCGATTCCTGCCCTTCATTCGTTGTAACGATGCACGCATCTTCTCTAATCTCCGTCACTCTGGAATCTAAATGAAGGATGACACTCCCTTTGTTGACCATATTTTCAAACACAGGTCGAACCCAAGGCTTGATATTATTTGATACGGTTTTACCACGGTAGACAATGGTAACTTCAGCTCCAACACGGACAAGTTCCATAGCTGCATCAATCGCTGAGTTACTACCTCCAATGATGGTAACCTTTGTACCCGTATAAGGATGTGCTTCACGGAAATAGTGAGTCACTTTGGGTAAGTCTTCTCCTGGAATACCGATGTAGTTAGGATGATCGAAATATCCTGTTGCAATCACGACATGTTTCGCCTCACGATGGAGTTCATGCCCACGACGGTCTTTCGTATGAACGGTAAACAAACCGTTCTCATGGCGTTCAATAGAGACAGCTTCTTCATATGACGTAATGTTCAAGTTGTAATGTGATGCTACTTTACGATAATAGGAAAGGGCTTCATGGCGAAATGGTTTATCATTTGGTGAGGAAAAAGGAACATCTCCAATTTCTAGTAGCTCCGCTGTACTGAAGAACTGCATATAGGTTGGATATAGATATATGGAACGAACAATGTGATGTTTCTCGATAATATGTGTCGTGAGTCCACGTCGGTTACATTCTATAGCTGCTGAAAGTCCACAAGGACCAGCTCCAATGATGATGACATCTTGCATGATGAACCTCCTTAGATGATCTGTAATCAGTGTAATTCAAACATAATAATACTACCTTAAATATGAGTTGATTGCCAGAAATGTAGGGAAGATATAGCTTACTAACGTGATCTGGTATAATAGTGGGGTTATACATAATGATAAACATAAAGATAGACTTTGGGGATTGGAGAGATTACATTTGCATATCAGAGCAATTATTTTTGATTTGGATAATACACTAATGGACCGTGATACAACGTTTCGTAAATATTCAGAACAGTTTGTAAATGATCATTTAGGGCATTTAGATCAGGTGACACAAGCTGAAATTGTATCCGATTTAAAAGTTAGAGATGCGGACGGCTATCGGGATAAACAAGCGTTCTTTGAAGAGATGGTTGAATGTCTTCCTTGGAAGAAACAAGTTCTGACTGCATGTGAGATTGAATCGTATTACAACACACATTATATGACTCACGCATGCAAAATGGCGTATGTAGATGAGGTTCTAGCCTATTGTCAGAGTCAAGGTTATCTTATGGCGATCATGACAAACGGTAAGCATCATGTTCAGTATGGGAAAATGGGGCTGCTCCAACTGAGTCAACAGTTTCATACGGTGATTGTATCTGAAGATGTAGGTATGAAAAAACCGGATCAACGGATATACCAAATGGCGATAGACAAACTAGAAGTTGCAGCAGAGAATACGATCTTTATTGGAGATCACCCAAGGAACGATATTTGGGGAGCAAATCAGGTGGGTATCCGTGGAATATGGCTACGTCGTTACCATGGATGGGATGACTCACTGGGTATGAAGCCATGGAAAACGATCGATCAATTGAATGAATTATTTGAAATTATATAAGCATGGAATTAGAGTCTTGACAAAAGTAATGGTGAGTGTTTATTATTGCAATATATAACAGTGAAAGGAGATGATGACAATGGCCTATACATATAATGAATACCTCAACAAACAAAATATGGCTTATTGGACGGTCTCTTTTACAACGGGTGATATTAGAATTTGTAGAATATGATTATACATATGTAATCATATTTCAGTATCATAATCTAACCGTGGGGACCGTAAATGGTATCCGCGGTTTTTTTTGTGTAAGTTGAAGAGTGTAGAAAGGTTATCCCATATGATGGGTAAACTTTTTCATTCAAATTACCGCCGGAGGAACATTTCGGTGGTTTTTTGTATTGTCGTGAGAGTTAGTGCAGTTGGTCAGCATACTTAAATTCATATCATTGGAGGAAATAGATAAATGGATTTGAAAATATTAGGTTGGAATGATCTTTGGGAACAACAATGGACACGGTTAGATAGAAAGGATACTGTTCCAGCGCGTGTTATTGGTGATTTTGGACATAAATACCTTGTAACGACTGCGTTTAGCGCTGATATTTGGGCAGAAATGACTGGAAAGCTACAGCATGAACTACACAATCGTAGTTTTTTTCCAGCTATTGGTGATTGGGTCGCTGTCCAAAGACTTGAAGGGGAAGAAAGAGTGATCATCCATGGGATTCTTGATAGGAAGACATGTATTTCACGTCAAGGTGCTGGATCAGTGACTCATGAACAGATTATTGCAGCGAATGTGGATACGTTATTTATAGTATGTGCTTTAAATAATGATTTTAACGTTAGAAGGATAGAAAGATACCTGATCATGGCATGGAATAGCGGCGTAAACCCGGTGATTTTGTTAAGTAAGGCGGATCTATGCTTGGATGTGAATGAACGATTAAGGCTTATACAAGAGGCGTCTATAGATGTTCCATTACATGTTATAAGTGCGCACAATAATTAAGAATTTAAAGAGCTTTCTAAATATATTACGATGGGGTCTACGGTAGCGTTAACGGGGTCGTCTGGATGTGGTAAATCAACAATTATTAATTGGTTATCTGGCGAGGTTATGCAACGTACACAAGAAGTGAGAGAGGGGGACAATCGAGGAAGACACACAACCACACATAGAGAACTTTTTCTCCTTCCACAAGGTGCAGTCATGATTGATACTCCGGGTATGAGGGAACTTAAGCTATGGGAAGACGAAGGAGGGGTAGCTCTTACATTTGCAGATATTGAAGAAAAAAGTACAACGTGTAGATTCACAGACTGTATGCATGAAAGAGTAGCAGGTTGTGCTGTTCTGAAAGCTATTGCAGATGGTGAAATCGGAGAGAAGCGACTGCTTAATTACCGAAAAACACGTCGTGAACTTAACTATCAGGCTCAAAAAGAAGCTAAAGCTCAAAGTAAATTGAATAGTAGAATCTCTAACAAACACGGCACCCGTCAAAAAAGCTCTGAGTGGTTAAGGCTTGCAGACGAGTGAATCTGTTGTAATATAAACAAGACCCTTGGCTGTTAAGGTTATACACCATAAACAGCCAAGGGTCTTGTCATATGTTAATGATTGAATAATATTAGAAGTTTAGAGCTGCTTCAGTAGCTTTCTTCATGCCTGCTTCAACAATGCTAGCAGCTTGGTCAGGAGATTGGTTATGTCCTTCAACGATAAGCGTAGTCACTTCTTGTACACCGAATAGACGCATGTTGTACGATACGAAGTTAACAGCCATTTCAGATGCAGCCATAGGACCTTCAGAATAAACGCCACCACGTGCGTTAAGAATAGCAACCTTCTTGTCAGTCACAAGTCCTACAGGACCTGTTGCTGTATATTTGAAAGTTTTACCAGCTTGGTTTAAATAATCGATATACGTGTGAAGTACTGCAGGAACAGTCATGTTCCACAATGGGAATGCAAATACAACTTTGTCAGCTGCTAGGAACTGGTTCAAGTATTTAGTTACGTTATCTGCAGCTTCTTTTTCTTCTGGAGTTGATTCCATACCTTGTGCTTCTTTATATAATCCCATAATGATTGTATTGTCGTAGTACGGTAGGTTCTCTGCAAATAGATCAAGTTCTACGATTTCATCATTTGGATGGGAATTTTTGTAACTGTCCAAGAAAGTATGATAGAGTTGAACACTTACGGATTGTTCTAGGGGACGATTGTTTGCTTTTACAAATAAAACTTGTGCCATGATGTATAAATCTCCTTTTCGCTAACCAATTATTATTTACTATGAATAGTATAGTATCATACGAATTGGTTTGTTGTCAAAAGGTTTAAAAATGGATTAGATTCTGATTAGTTGTTTTGTGTGATGTTGATATTCCCTGAATTTGTGCGAACTTTAATTAAATCCTTGGTTAATCTTAACGATTCAGGCGAATGAATATTACCCGAATCGGCATTTACATCGTAGAAACCTTTGAAATTAGGATCTGCAGTTAGCGTTACATTACCTGACTTAGCTGAAATGTCTAAGGAAGATGCACCTTTTTGTATTATTTTAATATTACCTGAGTTAGCTTTGAACGTACCTTCACCAGCATAATTGGTAATGTTCATATTTCCTGATTTAACGGTAGCCTGGATATTGCTTTGAATATTAGTACCTGTAATGTTCCCTGAATTAGCTTCGATTCTTAGTTGTTTGGCGAAGAGGGACTCGAGATTTAAATTCCCAGATTTCGAAGTGATTTCAATATTGTTGGCACTCAGATTAGTTACTGACCCATTACTTGATGAGAAATGAAGTCCTACATCTTGAAGTTGATTTAGATCAGGTAATGAGATGGTCAGCACTGCTTTTTGAGATTTGAATGAAATAATTAAGAATTGGATACTATCGTCCATCATGTTAATTTCGAATTCTCCGTTCTGAGGCTTGATTTCGTTCAGTTGGGAGATCACTTTATCTTCAAAAAGGCCTGTTAGTTCAATACTTTGTGTACCGTCTGTACTTTGAATAAATTCAATATCCGTATTGTATTCACTATTTACAATGAGATGATTTAAGGCACCGTTATCTATTGTCCACTTCTTGTTATATTCCGTAAGCTTATCTCCAAAGTTAAATTGATTAGAAGACATTCCTACGATTCCTACAATGACTAGAATTAACCCTACAGTCGCCAACGTGAAGACTTTTTTTTTCATTTAGAAATCCCCTCTCTACTTATGTTCATATTCCATTTCAAGTAAGATTTACTCATATTTAATAACCCTTTAAAAGTAAACATGACAGCTATAAATAACCATAGACCTAACCCTATTCCCACTATAGAAGCAAATAACTTCGCCACGGAAAAGGTATGATTAATGATGTATTCAGGAATAAGCAGAAGGGGGCTAAGTAGAGCTCCCAATGTTCCAGCACATAGACCTATCCATCCGGACCATAGTCCAATCAATAAAGGTACGATAACAATATTAAGGAAAAATAGACCTATATAGATAAATATGTTGCGAGGTGCAGATACTGTTTTTTTTGTGTTGACGTAGGGGTCTTGTATCGTAAATCGATCGCCAAGTATTTCTTTAACTAATTCAAAAGGATCTCCTAGGTCATGCGCAATTTGTTCTTCAGTCTTTCCGTTCTCCATACCATAGGTGAAGTGGGATTCGTAATCAGTGAGTAATTCGTTTCGCTCCACTGCTGAAAGGGAAGTAAGATGGTTTTGCAATATGGATATATATTGTTTCTTATTCATTCTCGTGTCCTTCCTCAATCAAATTGGATACATTGGTAACAAAGTCCTTCCATTCAAACACGATGCTCGTTAAGTAGGATTTTCCATGTGGTGTAATTCGGTAATATTTGCGAGGGGGACCCTCAGTGGATTCTTGTAAATAAGTTGTACAGTAGTTATCGTTCACTAATCTGCGTAGCAGAGGATAAAGTGCACCCTCAGCAACTTCAATGTGCTTAGAGATAGACTGTGCAAGCTCGTAGCCATATTGATCTTTACGTTGGATTAGTACAAGTACGCATAGTTCTAATACTCCTTTTTTAAATTGTACACTTACATCCATGAAAGGTAACCTCTATTCTGTATAATGATGAGTAGTAGTATTGTGTAAGCAGTACTGATTATTAATTACTAATGACTGAGTACAGTATAATATACGGTACTGATTAATTCAACTTACTGAACCGAATAAAGGAAGATGTTGATTAGGTGTCGTCAAACTCGGTTAATGAGAAGTACGTGGTTACTGAAGTGTTGTAATCATAGTCGATAGTAACATGAGGAGTGTTAAGGCATGTCTATTGATCGATTTATTCTTAAGAAACTGGATACTTGCCCGGGGACCCAAACTCAGACACATTTATTGCAACTTTTCAAAATCAGAATTCACAAAGCTCAGATGACGCAAGAGTCATATTTCAATATGAAATAACAATGGGATTGGGGCTAGGGATACATGGAAGAAAATCAAATAAAACGAACACAATAGAAAGGACACCTCCTGATTAAACGGAATGTGTCCTTTTTATTGTGTTTATTTGTTTGTCCGATCCATAGCAATAAAGTCTAATAAAGGGATAAAGCTAATGAATCGTCCTCGCTCTTGCTGTGTAGAATAGCTTCTGAACCTACAATTTCGATGCTTATAAGAGAGTCCAGGCATTTTTTTAAAGCTCTTTTGCCATTTTGAATTTTAAGTTCAAGTGTATGACTAAGTAGTCTTAACGTTTTTTGGACAGGCTGTTTGTTCTCTGTGCTAAAATACACCGGTACTAATTTGTTTTGAAAGTTGATTAACATGGTCATTGAAATCACCCTATTCCTTTCATAAACCTAATTCTAGTGATTTTTTCTTAAAATCACCTTAAAAACAGATTATAAATAGCTAAATAATTTCAAGAATACTAGAGTAAGTCTAAGTTGTGAACGAAATCCAAGGATGAAATTAGATGAAGGAATTAACGGTCTTTATAATCTCTTTACGTAGTATTGGATAGCTATGATTGTTGTATTATGTAATAGATATTATGAATACAATGAGTCAAATTGACTGGCATTTCGATGGATGTTACATTTAAATGTAGGAAGTTCACGACATTGAAATGACGAAGTAACTTGAGTGGTGTGGAATATCAACTTGAATAAGCCAATATTGTAATAAAGTTTTTTATATGCTGTGCTAATACTAGAATAATAATACCATTATGTTACATATATCGATAATCGTCATGATGCGTTCGACCTAGGAAACACCACTAATAATAACCTTTTTTTGAAACCTTGTTGGAAACAAAAAAAAGTTTAATGGGGTGTCTATCTTTCAAAGGTTCAACATTACTATGTATTGGAGATTTTAATAGGAATAAAGCCGCAATTTCGTATGGATAGCTTTGAAACACTACGAAGAGTGTTAAAAAATTAGCGACATATGGCATGTTGTGGTTTTTCGAAAGGAGGCTCATAATGTTCTCAACTCATGCTTCTAAGCAAGACTCAATTCTACTAGATAATAAAGAGTTTTTTTTTCTAGCAGGGATTTTGGGCTCAGACCATTTACTTGGTGTCGAAGATCCCTTTCAAGGACGTTTGGCAGAAGAAATTGCTTGCGAATGGCACAAGACCAAAACTTTATTACTGGAAAAGGGTTATTTGATTAAGGGAAAGAATGAGATTCAGCTGTCTATTCCACCTACGGTATTCTCTAGTGTTGCTATTGCATGTTTAGCTGAACGTGCTTGCTGGATCAAGTTTAGTGTATATGGAGAGACATGCGAAAGTTACCTTCATGTTACGAATGAACGAGTAGTTAGAGTAAGTAAAGGTAATGAAATTACGACATGTTATAGGTTGGATGATTTAGGAACGATTGAAGAAGCTTGTTCAAGGATAATGGATGAAATAGATATGCAAGATGGTTCTCATATCGACATGCCTGCATTATTCTTCTCTCAACAACACTTCAATGAACTATACGAGGAATCTCACGACCTTGATGTTGATGTATTAAGTCGTAAGTTTGCTGAAGTAACGGATGATATAGAAGGATCGATCTCGTTGGCTAAATGTTTGAAATTTCGTTCGGGTGAAGGTGAATTCCATCTCTCGATATGGACAGGACATACCTGGGAGACTCAGCAAGCCGCATTTTTAATGAATGGTTCGGTAAACTGGTTAGTTCGCAAAAGTATAAACAGTGACCAAGATTGGCTTGTTGCTAGTCCAACGTGTAAGAAAAAGTTTCAAAATATGTTACTAATGTGGTTGAAGGAGTCTTCACAATCTGATGTGAGGTGAAAATCAATAATCCATGGATATAACCATTCAATCGAGTGTCCTTCGGACAGCAAATGTTCAATTACAACAAAGTGTGGAACAAATCCAACAGGCTACTCAACATTGTAAACAA
The DNA here is from genome assembly GCF_001637225.1 of Paenibacillus antarcticus. Lineage (GTDB taxonomy): Bacteria > Bacillota > Bacilli > Paenibacillales > Paenibacillaceae > Paenibacillus_AQ > Paenibacillus_AQ antarcticus. The sequence goes on along the minus strand of NZ_LVJI01000018.1, from coordinate 114,122 downwards.
CAAGATTCTGATTCTTTCCACCTTGAGAGTTCTCATATTCTATCTGGATATGGTGATGAACATAGGGTGAGTTCTAATCCTCTCTCTGTAATGGTATGTATGACTGGAGAAGTGGAAGAACTGACATCTAAGAGATTCGACGGAGAAGGTCAGCGTTCATTGACGATTGTTGATCAGAGTCGAAATATACTTAATGCAGCAGCATTGAAATCACAGGATTGGACTTTTGTAGACCCTGAATCAATAGCTGTAAAGCAATCTTCACCAATAGGAGGTGATTATGATTATTAACTCTGAAGTGGTGAAATTATTTCATTACATAAGTTCTCAGGATGAAGAGCAAAAGGTTTCAACTTATCAAGGACAGATTACATGTCGGTATGGTTATGGGAGAGCGAAGAAGACAACTTTGCAAGGTGGCGCTGGTCAAGATTTCCTAAGTGTACATATTAAAGGTGATAGGTGTAACTTTGTTATATGTGATGGAGTAGGTGAAAGTAAACAAGGAAGTTCCAACACACGATATTTAGGTAATACGTTGTTGGAGTGGCTAGATTCGACCATAGACTGGTCGACTAAAGAGTTCCTTTCCTTTATGGAGTATGTTCCGGTTATGGCAATGAAGGAGTTACAGAACCCAAAGTCCTCAGAAACAATGTACATATGTGGTCGGGTAGAACTACCTACACTTGAAAATCCTGTCGGGCGAATATGGATGGCATGGCAGGGGGATTCTCGTCTAAGGTTTTGGCGTAATGGCGATGAAGTAAGTCAGTACTTTAAGGGAACAATGCGCGCGGAAGAACGTTGGTCGATTTCTGAAGGTCCACTGGGTGGAGAGCCACATGTATATCAAAGCCGTCTGGAATATGGTGTGCCTATGAGATTACAGTTGCATACAGATGGTCTCCGTGATTTAGATCCTATTCATGAACGACTTCCTGATGAACAGATTCAGATTTTGTTAGATGCACCGCATACGGATGGCTTAATAGAAGATGCAGCTTTCTTGGAATTTGAATGGTGATAGAAGACGTACATCCTTTTTGTTAAAAAGGATGTACGTCTTTTTATGAGTGATCTTAATCTTTTCTATAGGTTAATGATTAAGTAACCATCCTTTTGGGGTAATCTGAGTTACAAGTACACCAAAAGGAGAGTTCTATATGAGCGAAGAATACATGAATACGAAACGTTTTGAAGGACAGACAGCAATTGTAACAGGTGCAGGTTCAGGCATCGGAAAAGCATCTGCGATTAAATTGGCGCAGCAAGGTGCCAATGTGGCCTTATTCGATCTTCTTAATGATCGTACGTCAGAAACGGAAGCAGAAATTAATCGAATTCGTGAGGGGGCAGCCAGAGCATTTGATGTGGATACATCAAATGCGCAGAGAGTAGAGAAGGCAGTTCTAGAGACGGTTGAAATATTCGGTGGCGTTGACATTGTGTTCGCTAATGCAGGAATTAATGGCGTGTTGTCTCCGATTGAGGAGATGGAGTTTGAAGATTGGCAGAAGACGCTAAGTGTCAATCTGAATGGAACCTTTTTAACTTTGAAATATACTATTCCACACCTCAAAAAAAATGGGGGTAGCGTTATTGTTACGAGCTCAGTCAATGGTAATCGAACGTTCTCAAATTTTGGTATGACTGCATACAGTACTTCCAAAGCGGGACAGGTAGCTTTCACCAAAATGGCTGCACTAGAGCTTGCTCGGTATAAGATTCGAGTAAATGTTATTTGTCCAGGTGCGATCTCAACGAATATCGATCAAAGTACGGAAAAGACAGAAGAGCTTAAGGATATCATTATTCCGGTGCAGTTTCCGGAAGGGAGTCAGCCCTTAGCAGACGGTCCTGGAGATCCAAGGCAAGTCGCTGATTTAGTGAGTTTCCTAGCTTCCAAAGAAGCGAGTCATATCACAGGAGCAGAAATTCTCATTGATGGTGCGGAATCGCTATTGTGATCATGCATTAAATATACAAAAGAGTATCATCCTTGAGGGGATGGTACTCTTTTAATGTTGTGTGATACTATCTTAAATTTCATACCACTTGATCTCATTGGCTTCCATCTTGAGTGAGAAGCTAGAGCCATCACCTCGGTAGACGGTGGTTTCTTGTGGTTCATACGTATTGTTGACAACGCAGTACTTACCATTCTTAACATAGGCATGGACTTCGATGTTGTAGTTGTCACTGAACCAACGATGAAGCTCATGGTCGCTATGATCGCTCCAGAGGATCGCACGGTAAAGAAGTCGACTGTTCTCAAAGCTATAAGGGAGTCCGCTAATATAGACAGTTCTTCCTCTACCGAATTCATTCACTGCAAGTTGCACTTCTTTATCAATCTGACGAAGGATGGTGGTGCCTTCAAGAGCAAATATATTTTTCTTACCCTCACCAAAATCAATTATCTTATTCCCGTCAGCATCTATACCGCAGTCTTCAGTAATAAAGTGATCTTGCTCTTCCCAGTTATATTTATCATAACCGAGGGTGAACCCTCGTTCTTGCTCTACACCAAGAAGATTTGAAAGCTGGAAATACCTTCCGTTGGCTTGGTGAGCCGCAGGTTCGCCTACGCCGATGAATCCACCGCCCTCGTGAACAAATTTCTTCACAGCCGTTATGATGTCTGTATCCAGCCACCAATCCCCTCCGGTATAAGCGGTATCGCCATCTCCTACATTCAAGATGACATCGATGCCTTTAAGGATAGAGGGATCCTTCTTAATATCATCGAAGCTGATAAATTTAACATCAAATGGTGCACCAGATAACGCCTCGATGATGCCTGCATAGCTGTAATTTTGCTTTTGGTAGAGAGCATGATGAACCATGTGATTGCCCCATGCACGCATTTTACCCCAGCAGTTGAGTACGGCAACGGTTTTAACGCAATAGGGAGTTGTTCCTTGTACATTATCGTACAGCGTACGGAATTCGTCACAAACACTTTCAATGTATTCCATGAAATCGGGGAAATCTAGAGCTAGCTTCAGATATCCCCCATACCCGATTCTGTCGATTGGCTTGCGGAGGATCGCGCGTCTTGCAGTAACCCAGTTTACTTTGGCTTCACGTACAGGATCTCCACCCTCATAGAACGTATCTGGGAAGAAATATGGCAAGAAACGTCCTTCTGTATAATTCACTCCAGGTATATCACTGATCAGTCGAAGTGTGGAACCATTACCAACACTACCAACGACGGCGTCTACCCCGATGGTTGAGAATTCTTCCATAAAGGGCTCTGTACCAATCCAATGATCACCAAGGAACATCATGGCTTCCTTCCCATATTCATGTGTAATATCGACTAATTCTTTGGCAAGGTTGGCAACCTCACGCCTTTGGAATGCTTGAAAGTCTTGGAACTCCTTGGTTGGTATACGATAGTTGTTATTGTAGTAACCCTGATCAATGATGTATTCAGCTCTGAACGAATAGCCAACCTCTTGTTCAAATTGCTCAATAATATAAGGACTAACGGAAGCTGAATATCCATACCAATCCACATACTTCTCACGTGCGAGCTCATCAAAGATGAGTGTGAATTGGTGGAAGAAAGTCGTAAAGCGAATGACATTGACATAGGGATGTTCTTCGATAAATTGACGAAGACGTTGCATCGTGAACTCACGTGTTTTGGGTTGACGAACATCAAAGGTCATCTGAGGTTCAACGTTGTCCCAACCATTCGTAACTGCATTGTACATATGTACTGGATCCCACATAATAAAAGCTAAAAAACTAACGGTATAATCATGGAAGGGGGTTGCATGAATATCTACACTACCCGTTTCTTCGTTATAGGTCCATTGATCGGTTGAAATGACGGCTCCAGTTGTACGATCGATGACTTCCCAGAAGCGTTTGATATTGTCCTTACTATTCACCTTCAACATATCTGGATATAGTCCCTTCATTAGGGGGATTGAAAGGCCTGAATGCTCAGCTGTATAGAAGGGTGTCATGAGGTACATTTGTTGGATTTCATCGGGATTTTCTTTCGCCCATCCGTTTTCTTTACGCGTGGTATAGTAAGTGGAATACACCTTGGCATCGATATCCCGTAGCTCTTCGGGGAAGTCTGTACCATCGCAATCACGTACAGCGTCGGCGCCCCAACGCTTCATTACTTCTTTCGTCTGAGAAATCACATCTAGATCGGTTGGAATCGTGACACGTCCTTTGTTCATGTGAGGTAAATCTCCTTTTATTTGTATTTGCGATTATAGAACCAGAGTAGACCTATCAGAAGTGCAAGTCCCAGGAGCATAATACCTAACCCAGGCGCACCAATGTTTTTTTGTCCAATGAACACGAGTACTACAGCGAAGATAAAGACAATCAGTAGTAACAAACTGCGTAATAAATTTCGCATAGATTCACTCATAAGAGCACCTTAACCTTTCAGCCCGCCCATGGTCATGCCTTGGGTAAGCTTCTTTTGTACTAGAATATATAGAATAAGGGTTGGCAGCATGACGAGTACTAGTCCTGCATACATTTGACCATATTGAACGGCTGATTTCTGAGCGGCCATTAGATTCATTAGACCGACTGGCAATGTTCGAAGTCCGGGCTTTGTCAGTAAAGTCATTGAAATGATATATTCGTTCCAGAAGGATAGGAAATTAAACAAGATTACGGTCACAATGCTGGGTTTAGCCATTGGCATAATAATCTGAACCATGGTTCGGAAATATCCTGCACCATCTACAGAAGCGGCTTCTTCGAATTCCCTAGGCAATGATTTGAAATAACCAGCGAGTAGATAGACTGTGAAGGGGAGTGCCATTGCAGCATAGACCAATGCTAGAATGAATAGATTATTCAGGAATATGGGGTGTCCAAGAAAACTACGGACAATCTTATCGCCGTTATTGAGCATGAGAAAGATCGGAACGACAATATAGTTCACATTGATAAATAATCCTGCCATAAACATCAAATTCAAGATGACGCTTCCTTTAAATTTATAACGTGCCAGCACATAAGCTGCTGGTAACGCAATGACGAGTAGAAGAGCAAGTGCAATCACGGTTACGATTACGGAGTTGAGCATGTAACTGCCCATCTTAGCCTTCTGCCAAGCATTAACAAAGTTCTCTAGATAAAACCCTTTCGGAAGTGCCCAGGGATTGGCGTAGAACTCAATATCCTGTTTAATAGAGGCCATGAACGCCCAAGCGACAGGGACGATAATGATAATTGCCAGTGCGAATAGCACAACGTAGATGAAGCCCTTATAGAACGTATCACTGACGCCACGATGTGCGAGTTTATTATTCTTCAAGTTGTAACCTCCTTAATATTCCAAATGGTCACGTTTGGTGACTGCGTTCAGGATAGCAGCTAGTGCGAATGAGAACAGGAACACGACTACACCGATTGCCATACCGTAGCCATAGGAGGAGTTGGTATAAGCCTCTTTGTACATGTAGCTCAGGAATACCTCAGTAGATCCGTCAGGACCACCGCCAGTCATCGCAACAACGAACAGGAAGCTCATGTTGATCGTACTGATGACGAAGAAGGTAAGGGTGGTTCGAATATTCGTCCAGATTAACGGGATTGTAATGGTGAAAAATTGATGCATCCGCCCTGCACCCTCAAGTTCAGCAGATTCATACAAGCTTTCAGGGATATTCGCCATACTGGCCATGTACATGACCATGTAATAACCTATGGCCTGCCAGATCATCGCGCCTGCGAGGGAGTAAATAACGATTTTTTGATCGCCCAACCAGAGTATAGGGTCTGACGCTGCTCCCCGGAATAAATTCAGGAATGCATTTAGCAGTCCGCTATTGGGATCATAAATCGCTGAGAAAATAGCACTGATAACGACAACAGACAATATGTTTGGAATATAGAAGATAACTCGTAAGAAATCTTGTCCTTTCAACTTCTCACGAGAGAGCATGGACGCGAACACAAGTGCAAAAGCAAAAGTAACGATGGTGACTATTATGATAAGTAGAAGACTGTTCTGAAAAGCTTGATAGAATTTATCACTATGAAAAAGCTTTGTGAAATTTTGCAGTCCTACAAATGTCTTGTCATCTGTGTATCCACCCCATTTGTAAGTGGACATACGGAATACATCGATCGTAGGTATGATTAGAAAAACAACGAATAGGATTACGGCGGGAGCAAGACAGAAGAAAATAAAACGCCCTTGTCCCTTCTGGATTTCCATTGATCCATCTCCTTTCAAAGATAAAAATAACGGTGGCAGCTTGCGCATGCCACCATGGTTCACAGATTTAATTAGTAGTTAGCATTGCTTACTTCAACGCACCGCGTAATGCATCACTTGCTTTCGTGATGGCTTCAACCCATTGAGCTTGTGTCTTTGCCTTAGTTACAAGGGAATCCACTGTACCAAATACCGTGTCCGAAATGTTTACGCCTTCAACTGGATCAGTTGTGGAGAATGCTCCCATGGCTGCTTTTGCACCATTGTCATAGATGCTATAGAAAAGTTTATTATCCCCTTCTAGTTTGCTTGCCATATCTTTAATAGGTTGAACTGCACCTACTTTGGCAAAAATGCCAGCGGCTTCATCTGAGTAAAGATACGCAATAAATTGTTTAGCTAGATCAGCATTCGGAGCTTTTGCTGGAACCCAGATTTGTTCAAAGAATGTGTAGGAGAATCTATCACCGCCATCTTTAACAGCTGGTAGAGCCGTGAAGCCCCATTTAAATCCTTCAGCACGAGGTGCCTCACCCATTTCACCAACGACCCAAGTGCCGTTTGGCATGAAGATAGCTTTGTTATCGAGAATGAGCTGTTGATTTTTAGTGAAGTTATCTTTATTTCCGTTGGCAGGGACAGTTTTCTCAGTATAGGATGCAAGCTTATTAATAATGTCAAATGCTTGCGTTGCTTCTGGAGATTGCCATACACCTTCGGAATAATTCATCGCTTTAGTGAAGAATTCAGGACCACCCACTTCGTTAAGCAATGCATAGAAGAATGAATCGAAATAACCTGTAGTTGGGTAGGAGAACAATGCAATTCCATCCGTCTTAGCTTTGTCGCCTAATGCCCACATTTCATCCCAAGTGGTAGGAACAGTCCAGCCTTTCTGCTCAAGTAAGCCAGCGTTGTAGAATAGACCTGTTGGACTATAGAACATTGGCATCAAAAAGGTCTTGCCATCACCATAAGGATTTGTAATGGATGTATCCGTAAAGCCAGGGATGATTTTGTCCTTCACGGTAACACTTTCACCAGGAATCGTCATCGACAGCACATCCGTAAGATCCGTAAGGTTATTATCTTTAACGAAGGTTTCGGTTAAACCTTTTTTCTGACCAACTGCAAGATGGATAACGTCAGGGAAATCTCCTGACTTCATAGCAGGCCCGATGACATCTTCAAGACTCTTGTCGATTGTTGATTCGACTTTTACGCCGGGGTTTATTTTCTCGAATCCAGCAATGATTTCTTTCCAAATATCAGGACCGTAAGCAGTTTCTAAAGCTGCCAGTTTTAAAGTACGAGTCTCAGGTGTTGTAGGTGTCTCTGGTGTTTCTGTAGTTGTTACGGGTGTAGTTGTATCACTAGGAGCAGGACTAGAGCTGTTGTTGGTATTTCCACTACAAGCTGCAAGACTAAGTGATAATGATGCTGTAAGTGCCAGGCCAAGAATTTTTTTCATGTAAACCCTCCTGTTTATTCTATATTTGTTTACGACTGTGGAAATCATGACTCAAATGACTTCTCGCACAGTTAGAATAACGCTTACATATGTGTAATTCAATAGATTCAACGCAGGTAGATAGGATCGTACATAGACATGCAAAAATAATCAATATAGTACATGTAGGTTAAAATAATCATGAATCATTTGTACGATATCCATTCTAAATAAAAGTTATAAATGAAATGTATCTCACAAGGAAGATAATATTGTACATAGATTAGTCTATTTTATTCATGTATGGTTAGGGTACGAATACGTATAGTTGAAGTGTTATGCGATAGAAGCGAATTTAGGAGTGGACTCAATGAAGAGATATGCTAGCTTATTTTTACTAGCTGTGATATTGATATCAAGCGCCATTGGTTTAAGTAAGGATTCCACTTCAACCGATACAGTTAGTCCACTACCGGGAACAAAATCTTCAAATGACTTTAAGCACAAGGAATTGAATATAGCCGTATTCCAAGGTGGATACGGACCTGAATACTGGGATGAAATCGTGAGTGAGTTTGAATCAGCGTATCCAGGAGTAAAAGTTAACATGACAAACAGTCCTAGAATTGGAGATGTGGTTAGACCTCAATTCGTAGCAGGTAATCCGCCAGATTTTCTTGTCGTACTAGATACAGAGCAAAGTGGATTAATAACCTCTTTAGTTAAGGAAAAGGGCTTGCAAGATATTAGTGACGTATTTGAAAGTAAAGCATTGGATAAGGATCAATTACTGAAGGATAGGGTACTCCCTGGCATGTTAGAAAACACACGGTTTTCTCCATATCAGGATGGGAAAATTTATTTGGCTCCATTTAATGCGGGTCCTTTGGGGTTGATCTACAATAAAAAATTGTTCCGGGAGAAAGGATGGAAGTTACCAGAAACGTGGGATGACTTCTTCGCATTGGGTGAGGAACTGAAGAAAGAAGAAAATTTTCTAGCCGACAAAAATGGTGGAAAAACAAAAAGAGCATTATTTACTTACCAAGGCATTTATCCTAATTATTTGGAAGAGATTATGTACCCTTCATTAGCTAACGCCGCAGGCATTGATCATTTAAAAAAGATTTTTGCATACGAACCAGGCTCTTTTAAAACGGATGCGGTAAAAAAGGTACTTGATATTTTCGCGAAGATTGGTGCGGAAGGGTATTTAATGGATGGTACAGTTGATTTGAATCATACACAATCACAAACGGATATGATGCTTGGTAAAGCAATATTTATTGTTAATGGAACATGGATGGAGAATGAAATGAAGAATTTCCCTAGAGAAGAGGGCTTCGAATTTGGCATGATTCCTGTTCCAGTATTTAATAAGGGTGATAAGCGCTATATCCTTACAAGTTATGAACAATTCTCAATTCCAGTAAGAGCTAAGAATCCAGAACTTGCAAAGGAATTCTTGAAGTTTCTATACACAAACCAATCTGTCAAATTATTTGCTGAAAAATCCAATGGTGTATTTGCGCTAAAGGACGCTAAAGAACTTTCGAAGCCTTACTTAACACCTGGTGTATATGAAATGTTCAGTGCGTATGATGGCGCAACGTCCATTGTACAAGATTGGAAAGCCATTCCTAAAGGGTCTAAGAGTGATATTAGGACTGAATTATTTAAGAATGCAATTACCCCAATTATGACGGGTAAGATGACAACGGATCAATGGATGGATAGTGTCGAGAATTCATTTACTCAGATTCAATCTGAGATGGCAGCAAATAAACAATGAAATACAATGAAGAGGGCTGTCCCCAAGTTCGGGACAGCCCTCTTCATTTGTTTTTAATATATTTGTAATTGTTGAGCTTTATACTCCGTAGGAGACATACCAAAATGCTTTTTAAATAATCGATTAAAGTAGAATTGGTCACTAATACCGACTAGAGAAGAGACTTCCTTGATATAGATACGACCTTGTATAATTAATTCAGCGGCTTTAATCATTCTTAAATTATTGATGTAGCTGAACAGGCTTGTGCCAACTTGTTCCTTAAACATACGACATAAATAGTTTTCACTGAAATTAGTGTAACTCGAAATCATTTCTAAGGTGATCTTATCTTGATAATGTGACTCTATATAGTTAATGACATCTAGTACTTCTTTCTTGAATACAGGAGTGTCAGACATATCAGTTCGTAAGCTTAAACACTGAAAAGTTTGTATAGCATTAACTGTAAATAATTCAATGTTTTTACAATAAAGTAAACCCTTTTTACGGTACTCATATTGCTCTGGATCATCGATTCGGATCTTATTCTCATATAACGGCAAATAATCTAGACATTTAAAGATGAACGTTTTAACAACATCTGGATGAATGTTATTATGCCTGCACTCCTGAATAAATGCTTCTAAGTTATCGATGATCGACTCCTTATCATATTGCTGCCAATGCTTAATCATTGAAATAGAGTAATCAACGTAATTGGTATGCATTGTGTCTTCCTTGAACTTGATTTCATCCACGCAAATAACCGGATGATGATCGTAAAAATTAATATGTAGGGCATCTTTACATGCCCAGTATGTATCCCTTGCTTCCACATAACCAATAGTCTCATGAGAATATACAATAGTTGGTTCTATTGAAATATACATCTTAATTAATTTGCTGATTTTATTGATGAAGTCCATAGGTTTGATTTGATGTTTATTTAGCTGCTGTTCTGAGATTAAGGCGATGATGCCGGTTGCTTCCACTTGAAAAACTTCAATATCATTTCCTGCCTCTACTAGGTCAAGAATCATATTCTCGATAAATGCAATGGAAATGTCCGTCTTCTCATCTTGTTCTGCTGAAATGTCTAGCTCAAAGGTGATATAGAATAGATAAATGGGGGTATCCGTCAAATTCAATACAATCGGTTTATTGTGCAAGAAATGATGTAGATCAAAAGATGTATCTGTGAAATATTCTTTCAAAACGCTATTTTTTACACTTTTAAGATTACTTTGCATAAATTGATCTCGAGCTTCCTGTTCTTGTAATGTATGCTGTTGTTCCTGAAGGAGGCTAGCTGTCTTATGAAGTTGTGCAATAAGATCTTCGGTTTTTATGCTGATTTTTAACATATAGTCAACTGCCCCAAGCAGTAATGCTTCACGTACAAGCTCATAATCACCAAAATTGCTTGCTACAATGATCTTTCCATGATATTTAAATTTATTTAACTCCTTGATGAATTGAAGACCGTCCATATTGGGCATCTTTAGGTCCGTAATAATAATATCAGGCTTTAATTTCTCAACCAAAGCTAAGGCCTCTATCCCATCGGAGGCAGTACCGCATATAGGAAATCCGAGATCATCCCAAGCAATCATCGTTCGTAGTGCTATTTTTACAATCGGTTCATCATCTACAAGTAATACATTAAACATAAAGACTAGCCTCCTTGTTTAAGTTGACCTTCGTATGGAATGATGATTTTACAGCATGTGCCATCACCAATAACACTTGTAATAAATAATCCGTATTCTTCTCCATAATAGATTTTAATTCGTTCATCAACATTCGTTATCCCGATGCCGGATAGCTTTTTGTTATTGTCAGAATTTTTTGAAGTATTTGTATCAAATCCTTTACCATTGTCAGTGATTTCAATATCAATGAATTGATCTCTTTGCTGAACTTTAATCTTTATCTTGATAGATTTACCATGTTCGGATAATCCATGAATAATTGCATTCTCAGCAACAGGTTGCAGAATCAATTTGGGAATTAAGCAATGGACTAGTTCATCATTAATATCATATTCAACTTGAAAACTATCCGCATAGCGAATTTTTTGTATTTCAAAATAGTTCGATAAATTATGTAACTCTTGTTCAATCGTAATTTCCTCATTACGGTCTAAGATGGTACTACGAAGTAACTCTGATAAAGAGCTGATACCGTTACTTAAAACGGGCACTTGATTAATAATTGCGAGCCATCGCAGTGTGTTAAGGGTATTAAACAGAAAATGCGGATTGATTTGGGATTGAAGCATTTGTAGTTCTAACTCTCGTTTACGCTTTTGATCCAGTTTCTGATTATGTATTAGATGTTCAATTTCACCAACCATACTATTAATTTTGCGAGAAAGCACGCCCATTTCATCCTCATTATCATCTTGAATACGATTAGAGAATTTTCCATTTGATATTTGATTACTAAAGGTAATAATCCCCTTTATAGGTCTTACAATGCTGTTATTCATATAAGAAATGATCACAATACAACATATAACGATAAGCACGATGATGACTGACATACTGATGGTGATCTTACTTGTTTCTGAATTAATGTAGGAAAAGGGCATCATTGAAATAAGATACCAGCCAATTTGTTCATTATATATGTAAGAAATTTGTTGATCTGTGTTATTAACCTGTCCAGAAAAAGATTGACTGTCTTGCCCTTGGTGATCCTTAATTTGATTGATAAGTTCAGGGTCTATGTACGGAGATCCTAAAGGAATCTCCTTTTCGTTGGCTGATAACACGGTCCCATCTCGCCCCATAATCATTAGCTTAGTGCCAGTCCCTAAATCAACATTGGATAGAATGTTCTCTGAGAATAAATCATCTTTGATGAATACAAAAGCATAGCCTAACTGGGTTGAGATGTCATTCAGTGCATGTATTTTTCGTCCCAGAGCAATGGTATCGTATGATCGAATGGTCTTGACATATGTCAGGCCATCATAAGGAGCATTCGTATCCACATCGCTCATCGCCTTATTTAGGGCTTGATTATCGATTGGATCAAATCCAAGTTCATAAAAAAGACGATGGTCCGTATCAAATATACTTACGTTCACAGCATGTGATGGGAAAATGGTTCTAAAGATAGCATCCATTGCTGCTTCTTTGGCATTCTCAGGATCCTTTTGCTCAGCATTTTCCTTTGACAAGTTCTCTTGTACAAATTCATTTGTGGATATCGATCCAATGAGATACTGATAGTTCTGAAGTTCTGCAAGTAAATTGATATTGACTAATGTTAAGGCTTGAAAGGTAGATTTACTGAGCTTGTCACTGATGGATTCTGAATAAAGATGATATGCATAATATCCCAGAAAGAAGATCGGAAGAACCGAAACGATTAAGAAGGTTCCAATCAATCGATGCTGTATTTTGAATTTGCGTAACATAGATGGCCCCCTTAACTCGTTAAGCTTTTATGAAAGCAATATGTATGATTATAGCATTATTTGATAACGCTTTCACTAGTAGGAGGGAAAATATTTACATAAGACATAAAACTCTGAAATGGTAAAAGTAAAAGTGTTTGGAAGATCAAAGAAGATAGCTCGTTCCTCGTCATAGGATGGGCTGTTTTTACTTTGTTAGCCTAATCATTCGTCTCACATGTACATGAAACACCTGGATAGGATAATCCATAAAGATAATAAAATTGTCTATAGGGTCATGTGAATTGAAGAAAAAATTAATAATTGAAAGCCTAATGCAATAACAAATAATGTAATTACACACATCAAGGTAATATTATCCATATAAATGTTTGTTTTATTGATGTATTGCAAAAGGAAGATTTTCTATAATTATAGTATCAATTAATAACGCTTTCATATTAAAGGAGGAATAGCTAAAGAACGGGTTGATAGATTCAAAGATTAATATTTTTTTGGAAATACCACAATAAAAGTTATCTATGTCCACATGTATTGTAGAAATTACAGGAAGAATGCTTCCTGTTGAAAGCGATTACAATTAAGATTTGAATGATGGGGGCGAAGGAATTGAAGAAAGTGATTAGATTCAAGCAGTTACTATCCATATTTCTATCCGTTAGTATGTTGACTGGCATACCGATAGGTGCAGTATCGGCAGATACAGACATGGTTGGGTCGACAGAACTTCCAATCGAGGCACCGGGGAGGGGTAGCAGTGCTGATAACGCTACGGAAATTGATCCAGGGCTAGAAACCGACCCTGACAACGCTACAGCAATTGATCCCGAGACGGAGATCGTCCCTGCTAATGCTGCAGCAATTGATCCTGTGTCGGAAGCCGAGGTTAACGGTAATTATACGGTATCGTTCACGGATGAAAGCACCCGTGGTGGTTGGAAGAAAGCTACAGGTAACGGCATGATGACGTTTACGGATGGTGTAGGTGACGCTGGCTTTATGACACTTGCGGCTAACGGTAATACCGTGGTTATGGACGATACCGCACCTATTATGAAGGACGGCTTTATTCAGGCGGACATCACTCCTCTCAACAACGGCGGGCGGATGGCCCTGTTATTCCGTTACCAAAATGGGGATAGCTATGCCGGTATCAGCTACGATGATAAGTGGGGTTGGTGTATCAACAGTGGAAATGGCTGGGGTACTATCAGTGGCGTGGGCGCGGTACCAGCAGCCAATGTCAAAACCAACATGCGTGTGGAGTTCCGCGGTGAGCATATTCGCCTTCTTATAGATGGTGTGGAGCGCTACTCTGGGAATATCCCCCAGCTTGACTTAGCAGCAGGCAAGATTGGCGTTCGCTTTTGGGGTTATGACACAGGAGCTACACAGGCCAACGTCAAAATTGATAATTTTACTGTAGGGGAGCTGTCGAGTCTGCCTCCACAGCCAGATCTTCCGGTGGTGGAGACCGACGCTAATGGCAACTATACGGTATCCTTTACCGATGCCAAAACGCGTGGCGGCTGGACTAAAACCGGTGCAAACGGTGCTATGATATTCACAGATGGTGCAGGCGATGCGGGTAATATGCAACTGACAGCAAACGGAGCCTCGCAGTTTGCGGATCTGAATGCCCCTTCTCAAGGTGATGGTTTTGTCGAGATGGATGTTAATAATCTTTCCGAAGGTAGAATTGCATTGTTGTTCCGTTATCAAAATGAATCTCAGTTTGCTGGGGTAGGTTATGATGTTGGGACAGGATGGAAGTTCTTAAACAATGGTAATGATTCTATTACGTTTCAAGGTGCTGGGTTACCTCTTAATAAAAAGACTCGTGTTCGGATTGAGTATAAGGGAGAAAATATTCGCGTAATTGTAGCGGGTACTGAACTTTACTCGGGTAACGTTCCAGGACTTCAAACGGGAGCAGGAAAAATAGGTGTTCGTGTGTGGGGCTATGGCACTGGAGCTACGCAGGGGACTGCGAAATTTGATAACATCACTACTGGTGCCCTACATGAAACAGAGATGGATGAGCATGGAAATTACAAAATCACCTTTACAGATCGTAACAAACGAGGCGGCTTCCAAAAGGTGGGTGGAGATGGCACTGTAGAGTTCATAGACGGTGTGGGTGATGCAGGTTATATGAAGATTGCAAAACAAGACAACAGCGAAAGTAAAGTCACCTATATGGCGATAAGCGCTCCATTGGTGCAAGATGGATTTATTGAAATGGATGCTACCAACTTGTCCGATGGACGGATCGGGTTCTTGTTCCGACAGCAGAATGCTAGTAAATATGCTGCCGTAGCTTATGATGTGGGGACATGGAAAGTTCTTAAGGATGGACAGGATGTTCTAACAAATATCACTGGCCCGAGTTGGAAAAACGGAGATAAGATCCATGTCCGTATCGAGTATGCTGGTGACCGAGTCACTTTACTTGTGAATGGTGCGCAGGTATTCTCACAGAAACATGCACAGCTGGCAGATATGAATGCAGGACAGGTAGGGTTAATTGCTTGGGGATATGGCACTGGCGGTAGCCAGGGCAAGATGAAAGTCGATAATATTGTGGTGGGTGCCTATGACAGAGTAACGTTGACTCCAGATAATAAGTTCGTGCTCTACGCTGAGGCGGGTAGTTACGATGTTCCTATTGCGTTGTCTCAGACGAATAACGCACTTGTAAGTATCGAAGCTAATGATGTGAAACTCACTGAGAATACGGATTATTCCGTTAGCAATAATACGATCACATTGAAAAAGGAATATGTATCATCGGTAAAAGAAGCAGGAGGTGCGGTACTTACCTTCGCATTTGCGGATGGTTTTGAAACGAATTTTGAGCTTAGTGTTCAGGCAAAGCCTAACGATACTCAAATCAACTATGTGCGGGATTTCTCCGCAAACATAGATGAACTCAAGCTAGTTTCCGGTATGGGTACGCTGACTTATGACGCTACAAATCACGGTGCTAAATTTGTGAATAGTAGTAGTGCATTCATCATTGATCACAATGCTCCGGAACTTAAAAATAGTGATGTGGAATTTACCTTTCAGCCTGCAAATGACAATGGTAATTTTGCACTCGTAACAAGATACCGTGGGTCGGATGATTGGGTGGCTATCGGGATAAACGGTGCAAGTGGTAACAGATCGACATGGACTGTGTGGAATGGTCGGGGAGGAAGTCAAAAGCTAATAGAAGATGGAGATCGCTTTTATGCCAAACGCTTAGCACCTTACACTGTTCGAATTCGAGTAGTGGAAAAAGTCCTTACTATTTGGGTGGACGGTGGTGAAGTTTACTCCGGTGAAGTGGATTTATTGACCGGTGCAGCTGGTAAAGCTGGAATACGATTAACTGGTGGTGCGGGAGCGTTAATTACAAATCTCTCAATTACATCTGCTGACCTTCCTGCGATGGAAGAGGACCCAGGTGACGCTCGTACCATTCAATCAGGAGATCTTGTAGTCAATATGGATTCCTTATTTCCACGTGTTATTGACTACAAACTCAATTCAACAAGTGTGACCATGAAGGGGCAGGAGCGTCCTTATTATGTAGTTGAACTGAATAATAAGGAATATCGTCCTCAGGTGACGGCGGACTTTACTTCTGACACAGCATCTTATCATATGACAGTAGAGATTGAACCAAGCAAGACGGTCACTTTTGATGTGATCTTCACAGTGGTCAATAACGTGCTTCAAATGAAAATAACAAATATTAAAGACACGATGAATCCCATTTATTCTTTCAATTTTCCAAGGCATAGCTTGGTATCTCTATCCAATGAACAACCTGGTGCGGAATTAAGAGAGAATCGTTATGGTAATGCAGATGGATCAAATTATACTGAGTCTATTGTTGATCTAAAGGGACAACGTGAACATAACGCTTATGCTACAAGCGCAATTGTAGTTATCAGTGATGAGAACATTGCCGCAACTATCAACAATGGGTCCATTAATAATCGTCGGGGCATTGCTTATCAGACATTCCAAGTAGGTAGTCACTACTCAACGGGTCTATGGAGTAATGGCTATCAGTACCGCGGATTGGACAATAAAGTGATCGAAGAACCATGGGTTAAAGTCGCTATCACTGGAGATCGCAACCAAGATGGTAAAGTTGACTTTCAAGATGGAGCAATTGCACGGCGTGATGATGTATTGAAAGACGGAGAAACTGCTGATATGCAGCATTCCAGTGCAGTAATGAGCAGTTTAAATACGATTGCTATGGATGTGGGAAGTGCAGCACAATATCCATTCCTACGCATTCTAGATAATATCAAAAAAGTTTCGCTAGGCACGGATAGTTTCCCTCAGAACATTGTTATTAAAGGTTACAATGGCCAGGGACATGACTCTAACAATGGTGACTTTACAAATTATAATCAAGCTGCAGGTGGATTGAATGACTTCAACGTATTGCTTGAAAAAGCTCAACAGTATAATACGACAATCGGTATTCATATCAACCAGACAGAGACATACCCCGAGTCCATTACATTTGGTAAACTTGCTACCAAAATCGGTGGTTGGCCGTGGTATGATGTCGCAAGTCAAATTGTTCGTGAGAATGATATTTTGGATACGGATAATGGCATGATTGCCAGATTAGACCAACTTAATCAAGACACGAAAGGCAACCTATCTCTCATTTATGTCGATGTTTATTTTGGATCTCGTTGGCCGATGTATTCTATTATAGATAAGATCAACTCTATGGGCATGGCCATTGCTACAGAATACCCTCGGGAAATGGACACGCACAGTGTTTGGGCGCATCACGTGGGTGGTGAATTTAATAATGCGGGAAGTTTGGTTCGCTTTGTCAATCATACCCGTCAGGATGTATTTGGTTCTTCTAGTTTGTTCCGTTCCTCAGGTGATCGTAATAACTTGGGTATTAACGGATGGCAGACATCCTATAATTATGCCTCTACGATCGAACAGTTCTTTACACAAGTACTTCCAAATCGTTATTTGGTTCAGTTCCCAATCATGCAATTCGACACGGAGAATCGTGCGGTGCTAGGGGAGAAACTGGAGATCGTTACGGAGTATAATAATGGTAAGAATACGATCCGGAAGGATAATCATCTCATCGCAGATGGAAATTTGATCTTTATTCCTTGGGACGTAAAGACGGAAGAGAAAATTTACCACTGGAATCCGAATGGCGGTGCAAGTACTTGGACGCTACCTGCATCTTGGAATGGGTATGACAGTGTTGTAATGTATGAATTGTCAGACCATGGACGTAGTACTCCAGTGGATGTGTCATTAGATGGTGCTCATAAGGTAACAATCCATGCTAAGGCCAAAACCGGTTATGTAATTTATCCGAAGTCAAAAGCACCGGATGTAACCGATATGGCTGCTTATAGCTGGAGTGAAGGAAGTCTCGTCAAGGATATGGGCTTCGATAGTTTTACTCCTGAATACGCATGGAAGTTCTCTTCAAGTGCTGGTACTAAGGATCATGTGAAATTTGAGAATAATAACAGAGGTAATACGTATCTCACGGTTCGAGGTGTTAATGATGCTACGATCACCCAAGAAATTAAAGGCTTAGAACCGGGTAAAACATATGCTGCATCCATTTGGGCAGAGGTATCGAATGGTAGAACAGCTACCTTAGCCGTTCGTCTGCCGAACGGAACCGAAGTTTCTAATGAGATGGATCGAAGTAATATTATTTATGGTTTACATCATACGGATAAATATAAGCGTAATATCCAACGGATGAAAGTTCACTTCACCGCTACTACAGAAGGAACTGCGACTTTAATATTGAAAGCAGCAGTGGGGGCAGATGCTAGTAGTTATGTTCTGTTCGATGATGCACGCATTGTGCTAAATGCTCAATCAGACCAAAAAGGACATTATTTATATGAAGACTTTGAAAATGTCGATGAAGGGTATGGAGTATTCCTAGCTACGGAGTCTGATCAGACGCATTTAGCGGAAAGTAACGCGCCACATACGTTCGATACGATTGATGGACGTTACTCATTGAAGACTCGCGGTGGCGACTACCTCAGAACAGCTCCTTATACGTTAAGATTGAAACCTAATACACGTTATGAAGCGGGATTGGATTACCGTGCTAGCACGAACGGAGCCTTTACTGTTGCGGTGAAATCGGACAAAGCACAAGAAGCGGGCGATACGACTAATGCAAAGCTTGCATCCGAAGTAGCAGGTTCCAACACTTCATGGGGCAAGGGTAGTATAAGACTCAGCTTTACGACCGGACCTCATGATGATTATTACATCGATATTACTAAAGGAAACGCTTCAGAATATTCCGTTGATAATTTCTATGTAGATGAATTCTTAATCATCGATAGAACGATTCTACAAAATTTATATGATGCAAACAAGGACTTAATTGCGGAGAAATACACGGCTGAGAGTTATGCAACGTTGACTGCACAGCTAATAGAAGCAAAGACTATTTTAGATAAAGCTGAGGTCAGTGAAGAAGAGATTATCAGTGCATATGATGCACTGAAGGCTGCTCAAGATGCTTTGATTGCTTATGCAGAAGCTGAAGATATTTCTCGTTTACAATTAGTGATTAATGAGATGAAGGCACTTCCTGCAGGTGAATATAAGCATGATGAGAAATGGACAGTATTCCAAGGAATCATCAATGAAGCAGATACGATGACTAGAAAAGATAAAGTTACTGTACCTGAAGTTAATGCGATGATTAATCAGTTATTTGTGGCTAAGAATGAACTAAGTTCACTTGTAAACAAAAGTGAGTTGCAGAAGTTATATGATATTAGCAACACTATATCTTCAAATGATGTAGTAGACGGCAAAGAACTCCAAGATTTCTTAATGGCACGCACCACTGCAAAGACAGTGATAGAAACATCAGGTCAGACCCAAGAACAGGTGGATGCGGCTTTCAAAGAATTGCAGGAGAGTTATTCCAAGATCGTTCCTAAGAAAGAAGCTACAATTTGGACTACGTTAGAGAATACTAACTCTTTTGCAGCGTTGGCACAACCAGATTGGTTCGAGAATTGTGCACAAGCAGATGCTCTCGCAGCAGCTATTGCAGCAGCAAATAAAGCAACAACATGGAAAGAAGTTAACGATGCTATTTCTGACCTGAACGCTGCATTAGATTCACGTAAAGAGAGTGATATTCTGATTGCAGATAACATGATTGGTGGAACGCTTGAACAAGATCGTAATACAGCAAAAGCAGGTGATATCGTTACGCTAACGGCACATCCATCAGAAGGTGGACACATCGTTGAAGTAATAGTGACTAGCAACGGTGTACCTCTTGAAGTGACGAGAGGACTTGATGGTAATTACACATTCCGCATGCCTGGTAATGATGTAACAGTTAGTGCTAAATTCAATAATGAAACACCAGTTAATATGTTTATCATCTCAGGTACTTTAAAGCGCATAAGTGACATAAATGTTAGTTCGGCAGTACAAGGTTGGACAGTTAAAGTCATGAATGGTAAAACACAATTGGGTGACGAAGTCATTACCGATGTGGATGGTGCGTTTGCAATTAAGGGAATTCCGAATGGTACCTATAATTTAGTGGTCTCAAATGGGAACCAGATTCTTACTAGTTACATTAAGGTGGCTGGTGCCAACAAAGAGGTTCATGTGACCATCCCTAATGCGACATTAAGCAATATGGTAGAAATTCAAAATGGGGCTCCTAATATCGTGGTGGATGGTTTGAACAATCAGTTCACACAAGAAGAGATTGACGCTGCGAAAGTTCCGAATAATTCTATCGCAATAAAGCTTTCTGTAGCGATTGAGGAAGGTAACATTGCGGATATTCAAAAGATTATTGCTGCAGCTACTCAAAAGGATATTACCATGTTTATTAATTTGAACTTGATTAAACAAGTTACTACAGGTGGGAATGCAGAGAGTGCTATAAATATGCCGAATGCCCTGCAACCTATTACGATTTATATTCCATTGACGAAAGCCCAGCAAGGCAAAAGTGGTTATGTGATTTATCGTGTCCACAATGGTCAGGTGGAAATGATTACTACAGATGAGGTGGACGGTGAAAAGATTGTAGTCATGGGAGACACGATAGCCCTTACAACCAAGAAGTTCTCCACCTATGCTATTGGTTATGATTCAGCAGCAGGACCTAGCAATCCTGGTACTAATCCCGATAGTAATCCAGATCATAATTCAACGGTCGTTCCTGATACGCATTATGCAATTCAGGTGAAGCAATCCGAGGGCGGTACAATATCCCCTAAATCAGCCAATATTATAAAGGGTGGAAGTATAACCTTTACGATCACACCTGATGATAGATATCAAATTGTCGATGTATTGGTAGATGGAAAGTCTGTTGGTCCAGTTACTACATTTACCTTCTCTAAGGTGAATGCCAAACATATCATTGAGGCTAAATTTGCATTACAATCTATTGGTATTCCTTATTACGAGAAAGATGGAAGGATAATATATATCGGCTTTAGTGCCGATGTGAATGGTAAGTTGAAGTATATATCACCAGATGGAGTAGAAGTTCGCTTTGGTGAGAACAAAAAGTCTTTCTCAGATATAGGTGAGAGTTGGGCCCTTAAGAATATCGCTTTTGTTACTGAGCGTGAGTTGTTCCAAGGCACGAGTAAAGATAAGTTCAGCCCGCAACTTAATATGACGCGTGGAATGTTCGTTACTGTCATTGGACGGTTGTATGAAAGTTCCTATGGCGCGATCAAAGTTGCTCCGATCACTTTCAGTGACGTTTCCACTGATGCCTTCTATGCGTCTTATGCAGCTTGGGCATTGGAGAATGGTATTGTAAGCGGTGTGGGTAATGACCAGTTTGTGCCTAATCGTGAAATTACCCGTGAGGAAATGGCGAAGATTATATTTAACTTTTCTAAATTTTTGCAAAACGCCCCTGAAGTTACAAGTGCGATTAAGCTGGATTATGCAGATGTAGCGAATATATCTGACTATGCTAGAGAAGCAGTGATGTATGCTACTCTTCATAATATGATGCAGGGACGGAACAACAATCAATTTGATCCAAAGGGAATCGCTAACAGAGCTGAGGTCGCTGCTGTCATTCAAAGATTTGTTGAGAGCATGTTAAAAGGATAAACTTATAGAACCCACCGCTCAGGCTGTGGGTTCTTCTTTGCCTTACTCGATTGCACCTATAGATATTGTATGTGACTAGGCTATATAATAGGCAAGAATCGAATTATGGAATCCATCATCATGGGATTCACTTGGAGAAGATATAATGCATGAATTACCTATAAATGATGTATTACGGCAGCTGCTAGACCAATTATGTCATAATACTTCAGCTGTTCTTATAGCAGAACCAGGTGCTGGCAAAACTACTCGTGTGCCATTGGCACTACTTGACGAGCCTTGGCTTGAAGGCAAGAAGATTATGATGCTTGAACCTCGAAGGTTAGCCGCGCGTTCTGCAGCTCACTTTATGGCTACACAATTGGGAGAACGCGTAGGTGATAGGGTAGGTTACCGAGTAAGAATGGATAGTAAGGTAGGGAAGACGACACGAATAGAGGTCGTGACAGAAGGAATTCTGACACGTATGCTACAGAATGATCAAGAACTTTCAGATGTAGGTATCCTTATATTTGATGAGTTCCACGAACGGAATATACATGGAGATCTTGGACTGGCACTCGCATTGGAATCACAAACGATGTTGAGGGAGGACTTGAGAATCCTTGTCATGTCAGCCACGATGGACGCAAGCGTGGTTGCTTCGCTATTACATAATGCTCCTATCATTCATTGTGTGGGGCGCCAGTTCCCTGTTGATACAGTATATGTACCTAACCCAGCGCCAGTTCCCATGGAGAAGGCCATGTCTTCTATTATTCGACAGGCATTGATTAGTCACGAAGGGAGTCTATTGGCTTTCCTTCCGGGTGTAGGGGAAATTCGAAAGGTTAAGCGTGAATTAGAATTAATGTCATTACCAAGTGATATTGTAATCAGGACATTATATGGACAGTTGCCGTTGTCTGAACAGAGTGAGGCTATCCGAATTGAACCCGATGGATGTCGTAAAATCGTTCTTGCCACTTCGATAGCGGAGACCAGCTTGACGATAGAAGGTATACGTATTGTTGTGGATAGTGGGCTTATGAGAACACAAGTGGTATCTTCACGAAGTGGTATGTCTCATCTATCGACAGTTAATGTATCGAAGGCATCTGCTGATCAACGAAGAGGGAGAGCGGGACGTACGGAATCGGGTACCTGTTACCGACTTTGGAGCCAAGAGCAACAAGACTCGCTCCAGAGTGCCAATATACCTGAGATCATGAGTAGTGATCTTTCCTCACTTGCACTCGAATTAGCAGTATGGGGAATTCAAGATCCGAATGATTTACGATGGATTGATACACCTTCTGACATGGCTTTTGGTCAAGCCGTTGATCTTCTAAAGCGGCTTGGTGCTGTGGATCAAAAGGGGCGTATTACTTCACATGGTCAACAGATGGCTAGTATTGGGATGCATCCACGTATGGCCCATATGATATTAGAAGCTATTCCACTTCAATGTGGCGAATTAGCATGTCGACTAGCTGCGCTGCTACAGGAACGGGATATATTCAAAGGGAAAAGAGCGTTCGATGATAGTGATATTTCTACCAGAATAGATCAATTGATGATGTGGGAGAATCAAGGAATGCCAAGCGTAGATGACTCTTCGCTCGATGTAACAGCCATGCATCGAATTATTCAGGAGATGCGCCAGAATCAGAGAAATCTAAATATATCGGGAACTTCTCATGTACATTCGGATTGGTGTGGTATTCTTTTGTCTTTTGCATATCCAGATCGGATCGGACAAGGGAGAGGTGACGGAAGATTCCTATTAGCAAGCGGACGTGGTGTGGAGATGTCTATGATCCAGCCTTTGAGCCGTTCATCATATATCGTAGCTGCGTCTGTTGATGATCGTGGAACAGAGGGAAGATTGTTATTGGCTGCTTCACTATCAGAAGCATCATTGTATCGTTATCAACAGGATCTGATTCAAGAGACTGACGTGATCTTCTGGGATCGAGATTTGCAAGGTGTTAAAGCTCGACGCAGATGCTTATTTGGGGTATTAATGCTTCAAGAGAAAGCTTACCCCAAGCCTCCGGAGGAAGAAGTTGCCTATGCGTTAGTGGAAGGAATTAAGGAGGAAGGATTACAATTATTACCTTGGACTAAAGTGTCTATCCAATTAAGGCAACGATTGTTGTTTATGCATTCTATAACCCCTTCCGACTGGCCAAACGTTAGGGATGAAGCTCTGTTAGCTACAATGCAAGATTGGTTACTTCCTTCTATATATGGGATGAAGAATCGTAATGATCTACAGCGGTTATCATTGAATGGTATTATCGAACAGAATCTCCTAACGTGGGATCAACGACGAGAGTTAGATGCCAAAGCGCCAACACATATGATGGTACCTAGTGGATCACGTATTGCGATTGATTATAGTGATCCTGACCAGCCCAAGGTAGCTGTGAAGTTACAGGAAATGTTCGGATTACTAGAAACGCCACGTATTGGTGGTGGTCGCGTACCATTAACACTTCATTTATTGTCACCGGCACAACGTCCGGTACAAGTAACATCTGATCTGGCTAGTTTCTGGGAAGGTGCTTATTACGAGGTGAAAAAAGATTTGAAAGGTCGTTATCCTAAACATTATTGGCCGGATAAACCATTAGAAGCGATACCTACACGTCGTACGAGACAACAGCAGTAAATACACAGTAACCATTTCAATAATCAACTTATTTATACGAATGCTCTGAATAGTGTTTATTTAGATAGAGATGCGGGTAATTAAAGATAGAATCGCAATTACCCAATATCTTGAAGGAGGATTTAACTATGGATAAGAAAATTGTTGGTGTGTTTGATACAGAGCAGGAAGCTTCTAGAGCCATTGAAAATTTAAAAAATCAAGGAATTGGGATTGAACATATCTCAGTGATAACAAAAGATAGAGATGATTTGAAACAAATAACGGAAGATACAGGTTCGAAAGCTCCGGAAGGAGTAGCTGCTGGAATGGCAACTGGTGGTGTGCTAGGGGGTACAGTTGGACTTCTTGCAGGCATAGGAGCGCTAGCCATTCCGGGTATTGGACCTATTCTTGCGGCTGGTCCGATTGCAGCTACAATAGCTGGATTAGCAGTTGGTGCCGGTGCGGGTGGATTGGTTGGAGGGTTAGTAGGGCTCGGTATTCCTGAAGAGGAAGCTGCTGAATATGAGTCCTATGTAAGCAATGGGAAAATTCTAGTTCTTGTGGACTCTGATGGACCTGGAACAGAAGTGTATCATGTATTCCGTGATAATAAATCGTTGAATGCAAGTCGTTATGACTCAGAAGTGAACAGTGCCTTAAATACTCCACCTAGCAAACCTTTTGTATAGTAGATTTTCTGGAACTTCGAAATCATATACTTTTTTTAAGAATACAGTCCATAGATTGATTCGTAGAAGTTAAATGGGAATGCTCTCATTCGACAAGAATCTATTCTATGGGCTGTTTTCTATTCATTAAATGATTTTTTTGAAAAAAATATATAACCAACAAAATACATAAAAAATATACAAAGCGGAGAGGTGCAATGACTAATATATTGATACAATAGGTATAGTAAAGATTGTTAATTCCTTAGGGAGGTAATGATATGGGTATAAGTGAAATGAACATGAACAATTTGTTGTCATTCAGTGCGATTGTTGAGGAAGACATAGAGCCTTTAACTTTGATTATGACTAGAGCATTTGATGAGGATGCTCGAATTCATCTCGGTGAGGGTAAAACCGATGGACCAGAAGGTTATAATAATGGAGAATTCTTAAGGAAGTGGGCATTAAATACATCTAATGGAGCGTACAAAATATTGTTAGATGGTGAACTAATTGGAGCGTATATCCTATGGGTTAATGATAATGGGAATAATTATTTAGGGAATATATTTATTGATTCATCCATCCAAAACAAAGGGATTGGACGGCAAGTCTGGGGAGCTATTGAAAGAAAATATCCGGATACGTTGAAGTGGATTGCAGAAACACCTGGGTTTTCCAAGAGAAATCATAACTTTTATATTAATAAATGCGGGTTTCGTCTCGTTGAGATATTAAATCCAGGGGATATAGATAAAGAAATGTACGTGTTGCATAAAGAAATGAGCAGCTTCAAATCACTATGAGTGGGAGAATTCGATGGTACATAAAGAAAGAATTACCGAAATAGAAAGTTTACGTGGGTTGGCCTTTCTGGCTGTGGCACTACAGCATAGCATTGCACATTATTCGATCGTTGCGGGTATCCGTCTTGAAGATGGCATTCTTATGACGATATTATTAATGGCCGCTAAGTTCGCGGTGCCGGTCTTCATTTTTATTACAGGTATGGTGTTATTCTACAACTACGAGGGTCAATTCAATTATTTCACTTTTATACGAAAAAGACTGAGCGATATTATCGTTCCTTATATGCTTTGGTCCTTTGTTTACTTCTCATTTTATG
Source organism: Paenibacillus antarcticus (assembly GCF_001637225.1). Lineage (GTDB taxonomy): Bacteria > Bacillota > Bacilli > Paenibacillales > Paenibacillaceae > Paenibacillus_AQ > Paenibacillus_AQ antarcticus. The sequence goes on along the minus strand of NZ_LVJI01000018.1, from coordinate 87,660 downwards.
GATGGAATGAAGGGTTTATACGAGAAGGTTGGAAATGGCTTCAGATGTTATTTTCTGGAAAGTCAAGTTATCATTTGTGGTATGTAGTTATGATCTTTCAGTTCTACCTCTTGTTCCCAGTATTTCGTTATGTGATCTATAAAGTGCAGAAAGTCATCCCCCCTAGAATATATATGGTGTGTATTATTTGTACTGGACTGCTATTTGTGTGGCTAACAGATAACATCTTTACGATAGGGGATATAATGGCTAGGATTCACTTACCCGTGATTACACCTATGTTCACGAAGTATGTGGATCGTAATTTCTTGTTCTTTTTCTTTTATTTCGTACTAGGAGCTTGTGCGGGAATGCGTCCGGATCTATGGAAAGAGTGGATTCGTAAGGGGAAGTGGATCTATATGAGTTGCTTCTTAGTCTTATTCGCCTACTATACATACATCGTTATCGAGAGCTTTCAAACGCCAAGTGGAATGGTCATTAATTTTAATAAAGTGAATTTACTTCGACCTCTCATGGTGTTCTTTCTAGTGAGTTCAATATGTGTATTGTATCAACTGGCAATTTGGATAAAGGAAAGTGGCAGAATTGCAACCAATAAGATCTTTATTTCAATTGGAAAATATTCATATGGAGCATACTTAGCACATGCATGCATGTTAAGAGTTAGTTATATATTTGATGTTCATCTTTTTGTACAATGGCCCGTTATTCTTAGAGTGTTGATGTCATTTGTTATCTGTGTCCTGCTTTCTTATTTCTTGATCAGATGGCTCTCAATGTTTTCTATAGGAAAATGGGTAGGTGGCGTTCCAGTGAAAAGGAAGAAGCTTGAGACGAAAGCATCGTAGTAAATAGATTTTTTTGGAGAGACCTGAATCAAAACTTCGGAATCATGGAGTGTTGAATAGGTCTCTTTTTAATACTCATGAAATGAATAATACATCACATGAAAAATTCTTAATAGAAAATGCCGTGAACATATCACATTGTGCAATTTGGTAAATAGTTGTTTATAATGTATTTATATTGGTTAATGAAGGAAATAGGGAAGGGGAACTTATCTATGGCATTTATGATTGCCCAGCGGGCATTTATCAAAGTATATCTAATCACGATGGTTGAACAACAACGAGGATATGGATATCAGATGCTCGAAGAACTACGGAAGCAATTTAGTAACTACGGTTATTCTCCTCCTCAGAGTGAAATTTATCGAGCTCTTCATGAATTAGTGCAAGAAGGGGTATTATACCGGACGAAGCAATTGAAGGGAAATGATCCACGAGTTGATTTCCAAGAAATCGTCCTATATCACTTTACTGATGAAGGTGAAGCGAAGGCAGAATTATATAAGAAGCAGATTAAAACGGACCTTGATCGTTGTCTTGGGATACTGAATAAAGCGGCGAACGATAATTATTGATTCGATGTAGGAAAGGGTGAGACGAATATGAGCCGAAAACTTCGTTGGGGAATTCTAAGTACATCTAGCATTGCGCAATCAGCCGTGATGCCTGGGATTCATGAATCTGAACGTGGAGAAATTATCGCTATAGCTAGCAGAGATGCGGATAAGGCGGCTGATGTAGCTGTGGAGTTTAATATACAACGCTCCTATGGGACTTATGAAGAATTACTAGCCGATGAGGAAGTAGATGCTGTCTATATTCCCTTACCTAATCATTTACATAAAGAGTGGACCATCGCTGCAGCGAAAGCCGGGAAGCATGTATTATGTGAGAAACCGGTAGCTTTAAATGCAGCAGAGGCGCTTGAAATGGTGGAAGTATGCCGACGTGAAGGTGTGATTTTTGCAGAAGCGTTCATGTATCGTTATCATCCCAAGCATGCAAGAGTGAAAGAAATCATTGCCAGTGGGGAAATAGGGAAGATTCGTGGTCTTCATGCTAATTTCACGTGTAATAATTCAGATGATTTAGGGAATGTTCGATACAAGAAATCAATGGGTGGAGGGTCCATCTATGATGTTGGCTGTTACCCCATTTCAATGGGACGTATGATCTTAGGACAAGAACCGACAGCTGCAACGGTACATGCATTATTCTCTCCTGAGCATGATGGTGTCGATATGATGGCAAGTGGTATGTTGGAATTTCCAGGCTCCATCGCACTAACCTTCGATTGTGGATTATGGGCGTTCCCACGTTGTTATTACGAAGTACTGGGGACTGAAGGAAGTATTGAACTTCCGAACGCTTTTGGCTGGGAGAGAAGTGATGAACCGCCACAGATTCTAGTTCATACAAGTGAAGGAACACGTGAAGAGAGAGGCGGAGTCATCAATTCTTTTACTTTAGAGGCAGATGCTTTTGCTAACGCTGTACTTGAGGGGATTCCACTACCTTATGCTCCAGAAGACGCTGTGAATAATATGAAAGTCATTGACGCATGTTTAGCATCAGCAAGAACTTCTATGAGAGTAAGAATAATATAAAGAACCCCGCATTCCAGATCCTATTTCCGGAATGCGGGGTTACGTAAGTTACATACCTTCTTGATAATCCTTTACATCTCGTTTAGTTGCCATAGCGGCTGAATTCGAAGTTCCATACTCTTCAACAGATTCCCAAGCATTGGCATCATCGAATTTCCCATGGTTATGCTGACGTTTCTCGCCTGCGCCGGATGGTGGTGGTGTCATGACTTCTTCTTCAATAGGTCGATCCTCGGAATTCTGATTCCTAGGCGTGTGATCCACACAATACATGGTATAAGGTAGTGCTTCTAGTCTCTCAAAAGGAATATCCATACCACAGATTCGGCAAGTTCCATAACGGCCTTGGTCAATAAGTTCAAGGGCTTGGTTAACTTGAGAAAGGTCATTAGTCATTTTTTCTTCTAAAGCTAAATCACGTCCGCGTTCAAACGTTTCTGTCCCCACATCAGCAGGATGATTATCGTATGTAGATAACTCTCCAGTAGCATCTGACAAAGATTGGTTTAAAGAACCACTTTCATCATCTTTTTGTAGATTAAAATGATGTTCGAGTTCCTGCTTTTCCTTATGGAGTGTATGGGTTAGGTTTTTTAATTCGGATTCTTTTAAATGATTCATTTCACATGACTCCCTTCCGTTTGGTAGATATTTATTAGCCTGATTGGTCATGTTCACATATACTTATTACCCAATATTGGGGGAGAACAATCATTGATGGGTATGGTACAATGGGCCTTGAATTTCTTTCAAAATGAACAATAGCGATTGTATATTCCTACAAAAAAGGTTGCTGTTTTTATCTGAGCGTGAAAATGATATATAATTAAAAAAGTGCGATTATAATTTCACAGTTAAACACATCTTAGATAATAGATCATAGGGGGTATTCTCATTGGATGAGCATATGCAACGAAGATTAGAAAAACAGAAGAAATTATTTAATCAATTGGGAATTCATCTTGATGCTCGTTCTATCCATGAGAAAGTGTTCAGTAATAAACTCAGAGGGTATGATCCTGATGAAGTCGACACTTTTTTGGACGAGGTTATTAAAGATTATGAACGCTTTTATGCTACGATAGCTGATTTGATGGACAAATGGCAGGAACAACAAATTGTCATGCGTGAGTTAAAAGCGGGAATAAAACCAGAACCTGTGATGACACACACCATAGATCCTAAACAATTGGAAGACATTATATTAAATTTGGAACATAGCGTGAAGCAATTGAGATCAAAAACCCGGCCTGAGCAGGATTTCTTTATTGACTAGGTTGGATCATACGAAGCTAAGTGAGGCCCTTTTCTATATAACCCTTGATCTAATGGGGAGGAAGGGCTTTTTAGTGAATTATATATGTAAATGAAAGGCCAATAAAAGGGGCAGAATGGTAGGAGAAGACGAAATGTCATTATATGAAATATTTGATATTTTCAATAATAGAATGGAAAAGATAGGAACGGCAAGTAGGTCTGAGGCACATCTTTTAGGATTATGGCATCAAACATTTCATTGTTGGGTGTACAGAGAAACGGATGGGCAGGGTCCAAGCTTATTGTTTCAATTACGTGATGCTAAGAAAGATACATATCCAAGTTTACTTGATATTTCTTGTGCGGGTCATCTAATAGCTGGAGAGCGTATCGAGGATGGAATACGAGAGTTAAAGGAAGAACTTGGACTCGATATCTCATTTAAAGCATTACATCCCTGTGGTGTATTTGTTGATGATAATACCATTACTGAAACTCTTATTGATCGTGAGTTTTGTCATGTGTTCTTGTATAAATGTGTTAAAGATGTATCTGAATATGAGTTTCAAGTAAGTGAAGTATCGGGACTCTATTTCATCAACATGGATAAATTCCAGCAACTAATTCAAGGGGATATCGAATCAGTAGTAGCCGAAGGAATCACACGCAATGAGAATACTGGTGAACGTTACGAAGAGAATAGAGAAGTGAACTTACGTGATTTCGTTCCACATCAGAAAGGATACTACGACTTAATTCTTCATGAAATTAGGGATAGAGAGTAGATCATTCATCTACATGCTCTATCCCTATTTGGTTATTGACCTATCGGTTGATCCGTTTTCCCTTGAATCTCAAAAAGGTTCATTATGACAGTTGCAGCTTGTGCTTTCGTGACCTTTTGTTGTGGATTGAATTTACCGTTCTCAACTTCCATTAACCCAAGATGGATGATAGTAGCGACGGCACCTTTATTGTTGATATCTTTGGCATCAGTCAATTGGTTAACAGTGGCGTCTTTACTCAGGTAATTTGATATTTTATCATACTGTACAATGGAAGTCAGAAGAACGGCTAACTGCTCTCTAGTCAGTTCTTTCTTATCTTGAAATGTTGTGTCGTTCTTAATCCATTTCCGTTCCACAGCATAGTTTACAATACTATAAATAGGATCTTCTGTATCAATACCTGCTGTAGGCTTGCGTTCTACACTATTATAACTTTCGTAATAAGGTGTGATCGACTTAACTATCATGGAAAGCCAGTCGCCTTCAGTGATTACTGTATTGGGATTTAATTTCCCAGTAGGATCAGTTGTCAGTACACCATATTCAACTAGCGTGGTAAGTGCTTTTTCTGCTAAGTTACCTTTAATATCGGTTGGAGTGATTCTTGAGCCAATTTGTCCAGTGATTTCATACTGTGTTACCCAGTTGCCTGAGTTAGCATCAAGGATCTGATAAGATGTATTCATGTCGATTGGCGTAGGATTATAGACAAGTCGCATCTCAGCTTTGGTAGTCGTATTGTTAACGTAGAATCCACCGAAGCGTGAATATTGCAACTTCAGGGTTGTATATTGTTTTCGGTATGTTTCTAATGCCTCGGCTTTTGAAACTTTGAGTACAGGGGTATCTTTTAGTTTCTCTAATCCTGTTGAACGATTTGCATAATAGGTTTGTAGTCTACCGTATATATCGAAGGTAATGGTTAAGCTTTCACTTACTGGAATTCCTTTGTAAAAGCGTTGAAATTCATATCGATATTGGTTACTTTCTTTGATGAAATTCCAGTCATCTTCATGGTTGACTATTTTTAATTCACTACTTGCATTAGGATATAATCGGTTGATGAGGTCGATGGCTCTTTGTTTGGCTGATTCCTTCGTTAATTTAGCAAGCCCAATTGGTATAGATACATCTTTTATAGAAGTGGCAGCCTCAAATGTATCCATTTGGAATTGTAAAATTTCACCGGTATCTGCATCAATTTCAGCAGAGGATTGTTCAGGGAAGAAACGTTGAGGAGCATTATTAGTATTTTCTCCCCAATTCAAATTCCATGATTGTTGTGTAGGATTTATATAATAAGGTCGTAACGACGAATTATTAAATGTTCTTCCTTTGGGAATCGTAGCTACTTCCTGTACAAGTTTGGCAGCTTCTTCAGCAGTCAGCTGAACCTTTGATGTGCGAGGTTTAAAGTGCTCCTTGGTCTGAGGTACTTCTGAATAAGTGACTGGTGAGATAGAGGGATTTGTACCTTCATAGGAAATTCTTTTACCTGTAAGCGCATCGATGGAGTACATTGAATATTCTACGGGGCGGTAACCCAAAACCCAGTCTGTTGTACGTCCATTCTTATTAATAGGAATGTAATAAAGACCCACATCTAAGTCGTTAATGAATTGTTTATCTGCTTGGTATTGGGTGATCGTTGCTTTTGAAGTGGGATATGTCAGAATATCGGAAGGTTTATTGAATTGAATAATATTACCAACAGCGTCTACGGTTACATTTATCGCGTCCGATGGAGAAGGGATTCCGTTCTTCAATGTTGTGAAGGAAAATGAATATTGTATAGGTCCGAAGAGAGTTCGATTCTCTGAATTGTTAACACTACTATCCTCTAATTGAAGGTCTTTCAGGGATATAGAAGTAACGGCTTTTGTAATAAAAGCCTTGGCTTCTTGTAGTGCTTGCTCTTTAGTCAATTTGGGAGGATAGTAGGCCACGTTCTCATCTGACTGCAATGAGATGTATGTACTAATTAAATCGCCTGTCATAGCATCCACGGAACTATTGAAACCGTAACCATTATTTCCTAACTGATATTTCCATTGAATACTCCAGACCATTTGATTCTCAGGAACTGGGAAGGAATTGTTATTGCCCAATGTGATATTGGATGTTGTGGCATCCTTTAGAATGGGGAATAAGGACCTAAGTTTTGTAACGGCTTCTTCTTTTGAAAATTTCGCCTTTTTGGGATCTGGTGTTACATGATCAGGCATAGGAATTTCTCCAGCTGCAATGGATAATTTTGTTCGATCCGATACCGATGTGATCGTTCCAGATGTAAAGGAACCTCCTGAGTCTGCAAACACCAAACCCTGCGGCAGGAGGATTGAACAGGTTATTACGCTTACAAGTACAACTTTAGGAAAGTACGAACTATTAGTGCCTTTTACCACAATATATCATCCTTTCAAAGTTAAATCTTCCAATTCATTGTAATTCATATTGGATAATAGTTCCAATAATATAGTGGCGCCATGATATGTATATTGTTCATTTCTACAATCATTCATCAAGAATGTATACAATACTAAAACAGGGAGCTACATCATAGCTACCCTGTTTTAGTGATTTCCATATCTCATTGTACTTTCTTTAAACGTGGAAATGGCGTGCATGGCCTCTAATATCCTCTGATATACGAAGAGATGCGACGGTACATACTCTTATCTTTGAGCTTCCGAAAGTGGGATCTTGAAGGAAATAGGTTGGCTTCGATAATCCAGACATGACCATCCTGATCCAATCCGATATCTAACCCATAGATGCGATGGCCTGGGAATAAGCGGTCCAACCGCTTAACGGATCGTATGGATACATGTTTGATTTTGTGCTTCAACATGGTTTTGGACATGTCACTGAGTGATGATTCCGAAAGTGCTGAACTTACCCGCATGAGTTTTCCATTGCTTCTTTCAATATTGGATACGATGTAACCTGGGCCGACTACTTTGGCGACCTTACCAGTTACTTTCCATGTGCTATGGTATCGTCTACGTTGTACAATGATCCGCATATCAAAGGGACGACCTTGAACTGTGGCACGAGTGATTAGTCGCTGAACCATATAGGAGTGATGTTTGGTTCTTTCTTGTAGGTAACTATAGACTGCATCCAGACCCATAAATTGATGTTGTCTATTCTCAATATGGATCTCGTAGAGATCTTCTCCTAAATTCCTGACTTGATAAACACCACGTCCCCGACTGCCGCCAATCGGTTTAACGATAACTTGACCGTATTTGTCCATCATTCTAAGGAAATTATGGTGTGAGAATTGTTTCGTGCTTGGTAGGTAAGGAGTTAATGAAGAGGAATGTTCCAAATACTTATACTTAAGCCATTTATTTTTGCTTAGATTCATAGGTAATAACCGCCTCTCGTAGAGGGAATCCGATATCCCGCAAATAGATTTCAAGTAGAACTAAGAATGCTTCAATATCATGATGAGTAATATCACCGATATTTGCTATTCTGAAAGTATTTAATTTCTCGACTTTTCCGGGATAAATCGTAATTCCCTTAGTGTAAAAAAAATCGTGCATTTTCTGGAAATCGTATCCCTCACAAATGGGTTCGATAATGGAGGTGAGTAATTTGGAATGATGTTCTTCTGCAACGATATGATTCAATCCCATGCGATGTATCCCCTGGGTTAACGTTTTCCATGATTGAGCATACCTAGCATATCTTTGCTCAATACCCTCGAGTATGAATTCGTTAATGGCTTGTCGGAGAGCGTAAAGAGTCTGTATGGGAGCGGTGAATCGCATCTGATTGTGTTGAAGGAAGTACGTATATTGATCATATAGATTCAGGTAATAACTTCTCCGACGGACATGTTGGAGACCCTCAAATCGCTGCTTGCTTGCAATAACAAAGGAAACACCTGGGAGGCCTTGAATATTCTTGTTGGAGCTTGCAATCAGATAACTAATATTCATATCTTCCATTTGAATAGGAACTGCCCCAAATGAGCTAATGGCATCCACAATCAGTATCACCTGATAAGCCTTGCATAGCTCACCTATAGCTTTGATATTGTTTAGTAAGCCTGTAGTTGTCTCATGATGAACGACAGTAAGGTGGGTGATGGTCGTATGGGTGAGTTTCAATATTTGTTCTAGAGCGCCTAAATCTACTGGCTTATCTGGAGGACTTACAAATTCAATGAAATGTAAACCATACACGGTAGCAATTTCGCACATGCGTTGCCCATATGCACCATTGTTAATAATAATTATCGTGCCTTCACCAATGACAGAGCTAAGGACAGCGTCCATTGCTGCTGTACCAGAACCACCAAATAAAACGGAAGTGTATTGTTTCTCATCCGCGACGATTGTTGTTAAATCGGCGGATATTGATTCCATCAACTCTCCAAATTCAGACTCTCGGGGACAAATATCCGGTACGATTTGAGCAAATTTGACGGTGTCTGTCGTTGTTGCAGGTCCGGGGGTAAGCAGAATATTTCTTTGTACATTTCTCATGATTGATCTTCCCCTTATTGACTTGAAGTTCCAGAGTTTAAGAATAGGCGCAGTCGATCCTTGACTTCGTATGGCTTGATATGAGGGCGAGCAAGATCTTTCTTGGAACCGGGAGCAATCTTTAGATGAAGAAAAGTAAGGCTTTTCTCCCTTTTCCAATCGATAATGGAGGATCTTAATTGATCTAAGTTGTGAACATATATGGATTTCGTATAGCCACAAGCTGCTGTAATTTCGACAAAGTCAAGATTATCAGACACTGTTTTTTGGCCACCCGTGGAGTCATGTGCGTTATTATCTAACAATATATGAAGCATATTCGGGGGACTGTAATAGCCATTTGTAGCCAAGGCACCCATTCTCATGAGTAGAGCACCATCTCCATCAATGACGATAATGTCTTTATCTTCCTTGGATAACGCGAGTCCCAGTCCAATAGAGTTGATACATCCCATAGAACCCACCATATAGAAATTATTAGAAATATCCTCAACTTCGTATAATTCTCGTCCTGTCTTTCCAGTCGTGGCTAACTGCACGGTGTTACTGTCTGTTAGGGATTGAATGGTAGAAAGAGCATCGTAACGTTTAGGTAACTGGTCGGAAGCGTTTTTTTGTTGCTTGAGTAGATTGGATGAAATTTTCACTTCCTGAGTTCGAAGGATTTCCTCCTGAAATGTTCCTTTTTTAACGACAAAGAAGAAAGGATGGTTTTGTTGAATAACTTGATTTGCTTGCTCTATCTGCTGCGTAGCTTCAGTTAAATTTGAAGATAAATACGCCCAACGTACTTCCATTAGATCCAGTAAACGAGTTGTGATCTGACCCATTAATTCATGCTGCGGTTCGTCGGGAATCCCCGGTTCACCGCGGAGGCTAACAAACCCTAATACTGGAATCTGGAACGTATAATTTAACGAAACTAAGGGAGAAACGGCATTCGCTAGCCCTGAATTTTGCATTAGAACAACGGGGTGTTTTCCAGCCAAATAAGCGCCACTGGCGATGGCCAGTGCATCACCCTCGTTTGTCGCTCCTACATATTCACAATCATTAATCGCATAATTGATCAAGTTCTTCAGAAATGAACAAGGAACTCCTGTATAAAATGAAAATCCTGATTGTTTGAGTTCTTCTCCGAACACTTTAGTATCAATCATAAAGAATCATCTCGATGTATGCGTGTTGATGGAAGATATTTGCCTTCAGCGGTCGTTAGTTCTTCCACCTGCTGTAATCTGAAAACCTCTTCTACGGTGGCTACGTTGTTCTCCACGGCTAGAAGACTCTCATCTTGGAAAATGGTTTGAGATATTCGCTGCATCGCATCGATGGAAGCTCTTAGATTATGGTTGGCCCAGATGATGGCACTTACACCGAGTTCTTTAAAGCGAGCCGTTGGCGTGGCATAATATTTGGTGGGAACGATAATGATAGGGGTTTTGCTCTTCCACTCTTTCATGAATAATTCGATTTCAGATGCATCTCGTCTTTTACTGTGTATGAGAATGGCATCTGCACCGGCACGTTCGTACGCCTCTGCACGTCGTAGATTCTCTTCGAGACCAAACCCTGCAATAAAGGCTTCAACTCTTGCAACGACCATAAAGTCATTATCGATTTGGGTATCCTTCATCGCTTTAATTTTTCCACAGAACTCATCGATATCTGCAAGAGGTTGCGGTCCGTTATCAATAAAGGAGTTGGTTTTCGGGAATAGTTTATCTTCGATACATACGCCAGCAACTTGCCGTTGCTCTAATTTCTTCACTAATCTTCTTGCATTATTGAAGTTTCCGTAACCGGTATCTCCATCAAGCAATATGGGTATCTTCGTCGCATCACTCATATATTCAAGTACATCGAGTACTTGTGTCCAGGAAGCTTCATTACTGTCTCGAACGCCAAGCGATGAGGAAATAGATAGTCCGCTTGCCCAGATGGCTTTAAATCCAGTCTGCTCCACGATTGTTGCAGATAAGCCATTGTGGGCTTCCATTAAATATTCGGTACTCTGAGATTGAAACAGATGCTTTAATTGAGTCGATTTATTCATCGGACCTATCCTTTCTTTATCTTCTTTTTGTTATGCCGAATAGTTCTGAGCATTTCTGAGGTAGGTAACTTGGTGAAAAGTTTGTGTTGAGGTCTCGTATTGGCTTCAATGATCCATATTTGTCCGCTACTTTCCACGGCTAGATCAATGCCAAGCTCGCGAATATCTCTAAACCTCTTGTTGAGTGTTGTGGCAATGTTCATGGATATGATCCTAAGATTCTCAATACATTCATTCACTTTCTCGGTGTTTCCTTCAAATAGTGGGTCCAATACTTTTTCTAACAGGACTGCTTTTCCTCCTCTTGTGTAATTCGTAATGTAATGATGTGGAGGTGCAATTCGAGCAGCCATGCCAGAAATACCCCATTCAGAACGAGGTTTCTGTAAATACATCCGAATATCAAATACTCTTCCATGGTATCGGCCTAAATGGATACCCTTTTGAACGATATATTGAGTGTATGATTTCTGATACCTTCGTAAAGTGCGATATAAAGTATGTCGCCCCACACGTTCGCGTACTTTCCCATACCTAATCTCATATCCACCTGTAGATGTGTTACGAATCTTAAGAATGCCCGAACCTCCACTACCGCCATCTGGTTTCAAAAAGACTGTAGAATGTGATTTAAGCATGTGAAGTGCATCCGAGGCGGTAAGCCATTTCGTTGATGGTAAATGTGGATATAGTGAAGGGTTTTTAATAAGGAGCTTATGCTTGATCATTTTTCCTTTTACAGAGTGACTTGACATGGATACCACAACCTTCTTGTAGGCCGTATAAATATTTCATGACAATACATTTCATGATTAAGGCTTAAATTGCATATCGATGTTGTTAGAGTAGGAAATGTATTCATATATAGCCTCCTTCATTTCTTTTCTCACCCAATTGTTAAATTCAATAACATACTATGGAGGTGAGACTTAGCCTAAACACTGCATAAGCCTATTTCGGGAAAATGTCTTTGGTCGTATCTGAATAGAATTTTTAATTTATTGTGGTATTTATGTTATTATTTGTATAAATATTAAATATGAATGGGGTGTACTATTTGCAACTGATTAAAGGTTATGTTCTTGTTGTACTGAACTTGGTTGGAGAATTGTGGACTGGTTTTTACAGCCGGAACCCTGATTTCTACGACAAATATTCAGCTACGCAAACAAAAATAGGATATATTTTCTTTGTTACAATGGTCACACTTGCAACAGTGGGTATAGCAAGTTGGTTATATATAAGGATATATTGACCATTGACTAATTAAGTTGGCATTTTGCTATTGGAATTTATTATAATAGATCATAGATGCATAAAGAGAGGATGAAAGATACATATGAAATTTAGTGAATATCGTTATGAAAGACCGGATGTACAGATCGTGGAAGAGAAATTCAAGGCATTGTTAAGTGCATTTAATACGGCAAGTAGCTTCGATGAGCAAGATCAGGTGATGACGTCTATTAACAAAATACGCAGTGAGGTTGCGACGCAAGGAACATTGGCCTCAATCAGGCACTCAGTGGACACGAATGATGAATTTTATAAAGCAGAGCAAGATTTCTTTGATGAATTTGGACCTGTCTTTCAGGAATATGAAACCGATTACTATCGTGGGCTAGTTGACTCTAAGTTTAGAGCTGATTTGGAAACCAAATGGGGAAGCCAACTGTTTCAATTGGCAGAACTTTCATTAAAGACATTTAAACCGGAAATCATTGAAGACCTTCAATTGGAGAATAAGCTAACCACGGAGTATGCACAACTTATCGCATCTGCTAAAATCCCATTCGAAGGGGAAGAAAGAACGTTAACTCAATTGACACCATTTGAGCAATCAACAGATCGTCAAATGAGACGTGCTGCTGCTGAAGCTAGATATAGGTTCATGGCAGAGAATGAAGAGCAGTTCGACCGTATTTATGATGACTTGGTTAAAGTACGTACGAAGATTGCAAAGAAACTTGGTTACGCTAATTTCACGGAGCTAGGATATGCTCGTATGAATCGTACGGATTATAATGCAGGAATGGTTGCGAACTTCAGAGATCAAGTAGCGGAATATATCGTTCCAGCGGCTGCGAAGTTAAGAGAACGTCAGGAACGTCGAATCGATGTTGATCAATTAGCTTATTATGATGAAGCCTTTAGTTTTAAGACTGGGAATGCGACACCTAAAGGAGATCCAGATTGGATTCTTGAGAATGGGGTGAAGATGTACCGTGAGCTATCACCTGAAGTGAACGAATTCTTCACATTTATGGTTGATAATGAACTAATGGATCTAGTGAGTAAAAAGGGTAAACAAGGCGGGGGATATTGCACTTACTTGAGCGAATATGGGGCTCCGTTTATCTTCTCCAATTTCAATGGAACATCTGGTGATATTGACGTGCTTACACATGAAGCTGGGCATGCTTTCCAAGTGTATGAGAGTCGCCATTATAGCATTCCTGAATATAACTGGCCTACATTTGAAGCTTGTGAGATTCATTCGATGAGTATGGAATTCTTCACATGGCCTTGGATGGATCTGTTCTTTAAAGAAGATGCCGATAAATATCGATTCAATCACTTAGCTGAATCCTTGTTGTTCATTCCTTACGGGGTATCAGTTGATGAATTCCAACATTTCGTATACGATCATCCAGAGGCGACACCAAGTGAGCGTAAGAGCGCATGGCGTGCAATTGAGAAGAAGTATTTACCGCATCGTAATTATGAGAATAATCATTATTTAGAGAGCGGAGCATTCTGGCAGAAGCAAGCTCATATTTTCCAATCTCCATTCTATTATATCGATTATACGTTGGCACAAATTTGTGCATTCCAATTCTGGAAGAAGATGAACGAGGATTCCAAATCAGCCTGGGCAGATTATTTGAAATTGTGTCAACAAGGAGGAAGTCAATCCTTCTTGGGTCTTGTGAAAGTTGCAGGTCTGATATCGCCGTTCGAAGATGGTTGTGTAACATCAGTTATCGGAGACATTGAGAGTTGGTTAGATGGGGTAGAAGATAGCAAATTATAATGAATAGTTGAATTGCATAGCTCGTATTAGAAACCACATGTGTGAAAAACATGTGGTTTTTAGCATCATGTTAAATCTATGTTTAAAAGGAGAAATAGGCCTGCGAGCGGGTGAATAGATGGGATCGTTCTAGAGACATGCTATTTGATGGGTTCTGTAGGTTCGTTGATAGGTTCATCAGAGCTGATTCAACTAGCGTTTTTCTAATAGGGCCCCATGGTTCATTCTTATTCTGTATGTAGATCATACCTTCGTAAATCGAAAGACCTCTTAACGGCATGAAAACAGAAGCCCAGTGGATAAGGTCGAAATGCTGCACTTCGGGTAATTTATACTCAGCCCAACCATCGATGCCATGACTTGAAATTTTAAACAATCCACAGGTACACTTATCGCTATTTACGGTAACCCTATTTTCGATTAATGCACAATCATATTGATATATCTCTAAATTACCAATCTTAGAGTTGGACAGTTCAGGTTGTTTCAGTTCAGACAAAAGGTCGGTCAAGTTTAACATGGTTTATTCTCCTCATGGTTATGGAATAGATAATATAAAAAGCCCAAAGCGTAGAGAATCTCTACGCTTTGGACTTTACACAATGTAAATAAAAATACGCTGTGAAGGCACACGAAGGCGTGGTTCTCTCTCAATACGCTTACGAGGTTAGCTGTCGGATTCGGGCTTGAGAGTTTGCCCTACCTAGCCGCTTTTTAGTAAGCAGAAGGATTCACCCCATGAAACCAATGTGGCAGTTTCGCTTGGGTCCCCCGGTTCCCACTTAAGGGAATTCAGCGTTTGATTTGGAAAGTATAAGTTCTTGAGATGAATGATACGCGGAGTGCAAGATATTGTAAAATCTTAAAACAGCCATTAATAATGAATTTTTAGATCAAATAAGTAAATAAAAACGGTTACATTGGGTAGTGTCGTTTATTATCTATATAAATCCTGCGCCATACGATGATTTGCGTGGTTTGATCGTCTTGAGGAGCATTATTAATGCTTACAACTATCTAGAGGGAAGTGATACCATCTTACTCCATTGTGGTTAATGTTATATGTTGGGCAGTGTTAATAAAGAAGCATCTGTATCCATGAATTTGGATCAATGAGGAGTTGAGTTATTATGGCAGTTAAAATATGTAGTAAATGTGGTGAATCGAATCGTGAGAACGCTACCGTATGTGTGGTCTGTAGTAACACGTTATCACCGAAAGATATGCAGGGGACATTGGATTCGGAAAAGGAGTACTCCGGAGTATTATTAAATGTTGTTAAAGACAAAAGTCAACGAACGACTTGCGCACATTGTAAGGAGCAGATTGAATATGGATCTACAAAATGTAAGTATTGTGGGAAACCTGTTACCAAATCACCTGCGCATAAAGTGATCTATACTTCAGATGAGTATCTCCCTGATCGAAGTAGTGTGAATCTTATGCTATTTATTTCAACATTTTTCATTCCCTTCGTAGGGATAATTGTAGGAGGCATATTAGCTTATGCTGAGGATAAGGATAAACAGTCTGTGGGTCGAAATCTCTTATTATTTGGATTTATTCTCCTCATGATCGGAGTTTTTATTTCTTTAATTATGATCATTAGCCATATTTAAATGCTTATGGACTCGTTTCTTCATACCGTATGATAAGCAATTGATTATTGTTGGGATTGTATGAAATCGTCACAATGACCCCCATTTCAATATTATTTTTTGTAATAATAAGCTTGAATTTTTCTTCCGTGACGGTGTCGGAAAGCTTCACGCTACCTATATGAAGATAGTCTGTAACAGATGTATTGTACTTCTTTTGCGTCTCTTTGACGGCAATACTACCCCATTTCGCATAAGAAGGTTCAGCCTGGATTATATCCGAGGGTAGGATTGTCATTGAGGTTGTCATGGTGAGTGATAACGAAATTATAACTTTTAGGATTGAGAACATCGATTAAAGCCTCCTTGTTGTGAGAATCAATCTTATTATTTGTTAGATATGTAATCGTATTCATAAAAGATGTCTTAAATAGCTTCGTGTTAATTCATATGGTGGAATAAGTAGTGGTAGCAAAGGATTTATACATATATAGTAATTGACGTTTATTGTACAGGCATATATTATAAGTAGTAATTAATAGGTATTTTTTTGCATGAAGACTTTAGCACGACGCAATCTTACAGCGGTGAAGCTTGTCTGTTTTAGTCGAATGTTGTTACATCAGATTATCGATATGAAAAAGGGGGATTTAGAGTGAAAAAGAAGGTATGGGTCTCACTTATTTTGACTGCAGTAATGATGGCAACGGTAGCTTGTGGAAATAACGCAGCTAAGGGAACGAATGACACCACTGGATCAGACACAGCCAGCAAAGAAAATGGTGACAAGAAATCGTACAAGATTGCTATTTCTCAAATTGTCGAACATCCATCGTTGGATGCTACACGTGAAGGATTCTTGCAAGCCTTGAAGGATGCTGGAATTAATGAGGGAGAGAACTTGAAGGTTGACTACAACAATGCGCAGAATGATCAAACGAATAATATGACGATCGCCCAGAAGATAAATTCAGGGGATGCAGAACTAGTTCTTGCCATTGCTACACCTTCTGCACAAGCGGTTGTAAAAGAAGTTAAGGATAAGTCGATCCTGTTCGCGGCAGTTACGGATCCACTGGATGCCAAGCTTGTAACGAATCTAGAAAAGCCAGGTGGTAATATATCTGGGGTTTCTGATACTAACCCTGAAGCGATCACTAAATTGATGGATTTCATTGCAGGAAGTTTTCCGAATGTTAAAAACTTGGGGCTTGTCATTAATGAAGGCGAATCTAACTCCGTTATGATGGCTAAATTGGCAGAGGAAGCTCTTTCTAAACATGGTATTAAATTAGTTAAGGCAGCAATCACTAATACCTCTGAAGTGAAACAAGCAGCAGAATCATTGATCGGTCGTGTAGATGCGCTGTATATTACGCTTGATAACAGTGTAGTGAGTGGTGCCGATGCCATCATTCAAGTTGCGAAGGAGAAAGATCTCCCGTTCTTCTCAAGTGATCGTGATACGGTCGAGAAAGGTGCATTTGCAACTGTAGGATTTAAATACTTCGATCATGGTTACCAAGTGGGTCAAATGGCTGTTGAGATCTTGAAAAATGGCAAGAAGCCAGGAGATATGCCAATCACAGTTCAGCAGAAACTTGATATCATCTTAAACCTTAAGGCAGCAGCTGACCAAGGAATCGATGTAACGGATGAAATGAAAGCACAAGTTCAAGACGCTGAGAAGAATATTATCCAATAATTAATTCGTATCTGAATGAAGTGACTATGTTATTTGTAAGTATGTTAGGAGTGGCCGATACTTATTATCGTCCACTCCCTTTACGTCTAAGAGGAGGTAATCAAAATGATTGACTCATTATGGGGTGCTTTAGAATCTGGGTTGTTGTATGCATTTATGGCACTTGGTGTATATATTACGTTTCGAATTTTGGATTTCCCTGATTTAACGGTTGATGGTAGTTTTACGACAGGGGCTGCTATTGCTGCCGTGATGATCAGCAATGGGTATTCTCCTATTCTAGCTACTCTTTCAGGGTTTGGTGGAGGGCTTGTTGCTGGAGTATGTACAGGACTATTGCATACAAAAGGTAAAATTAATGGACTCATGTCTGGTATTCTAATGATGATTGCTCTGTATTCCATCAATATGAGAATAATGAGTAAACCTAATATTTCAATCTATGACATGGATTCGATATTCGTCTCGATACAACCACTTATTATTGTACCGATTATTGCTATTATCGTATTAGTGCTATTAAATCGTTTCTTGTATTCGGATATTGGATTGGCTCTAAGAGCGACAGGGGATAATGAACGAATGATTCGAAGCTTCGGTGCAAATACGGATCTTACAAAGATCGTAGGCATCAGTTTGTCGAATGGATTGGTAGCACTCTCAGGGGCTCTTATTGCTCAACAATCTTCTTTCGCTGATATTAATGGTGGGGTGGGAATGATCGTTATCGGTCTTGCATCCGTTATTATTGGAGAAGCAGTGTTTGGAGCTAGGAATGTCATTCATCATACAATTTCGGTCGTTCTAGGTTCTATTATATATCGCATTGTTGTAGCTCTTGCACTTCGGGTAGAATGGTTGGAAGCCTCAGATATGAAGTTGATTACAGCTATTATTGTTATTATTGCACTCGTTCTTCCTTCCACTCGGCGTGTTATTAAGCAGAAGAAGATGGCTAAGAAACGTTCAGCAGAGATATTACATGTTGGACAAAAGAAAACAATGGGAGGTGGAGTGTAATGCTTCAGCTAAACCATGTAGCTAAATTATTTAATCCAGCCACGCCTGATGAGAAAATTGCACTTTTTGATATACAACTACATATGAAACCAGGAGACTTCGTTACGGTTATTGGTAGTAATGGGGCAGGTAAGTCGACATTAATGAATATTATTTCGGGTGTAATGAAGCCAGATACCGGTAATGTGATCATTGATAATGAAGATATCACCCACTTACCAGAATATCGTCGAAGTCAATGGATTGGACGAGTATTTCAAGATCCGATGGCTGGAACGGCTCCCCGTATGACGATTGAAGAAAACCTAGCGATGGCCTATGCACGGGGGAAACAACGTGGATTATCATTAGGTGTGAAGGCGAGCAAACGAACCTTATTTCGTGAACATCTCTCACGCTTGGGTATTGGTCTAGAAGAGCGGCTTCATGCTAAAGTAGGAATGCTCTCGGGTGGTGAACGCCAGGCACTGAGTCTACTTATGGCTACTTTCACGAATCCCCAGATCCTATTACTTGATGAACATACGGCAGCACTTGACCCTGCTCGAGCAGAGCTAATCACGCGATTAACCGAGAGTATCGTTCGGGAGATGAACCTGACGACGTTAATGGTAACTCATAATATGGAACAAGCGATACGCCTCGGTAATCGACTCATCATGATGGATGGTGGCCGAATTATATTAGATATTGATGAAGAACGAAAGAAAGACTTAACGGTCGAGCGGTTGCTAGGTGAATTCGAACAGATTAGTGGACATAAGTTGTCCGATGATCGTCTTGTATTAGGTTAGGCAAGTTAGAGACAAGCTATAATCTCACTATGATTGTTGTGAGGTTCTAGCTTGTTTTTGATATGAATATGTATAGCCGTTAAAGTAAATGACTCTCATTTAAGTTTAGGTAAGTTTTCAATAGAAATGAGTTTGGGATGTCTGAGTTGACCCGCCGCGGTGATCTCAAGCCCCGTAACATGTGCTTTAATTGAAAGGTTTAACCAATGAATGGTTGTTCTCCTCAATCCTTCTGGCAAGACATCGAAATAATCTTGTTGCTGAGCACTAGCCGGTAGCAATGCTAATTGTTGCTTTAATGAATGAGTAAGGCCTGAAGAAATTCTGCCGAAATAGTGACCTTCTTTACTCATAGCTAGACTGGATACGACGCCATCTTTGATGAGAACACCTACAATATCCACTTCCATCTGAACAGAAGTCTTACACTTCAGCCAGTCGTGGTGATGTTTACCTTCACGATAAGGACTAGAACGCTTCTTGGCGACGACACCTTCTAATTGTTGATCAACCACCCAATGCCATAAGACCTCACCATCATGAAATATATCTGTTGTATAGAGTGGATGTTTCCAACTTTTAGAGATCCCTTTCAATCTTTGATGCCGTTCTTCGAATGGATGTTTCCTGAAGTCCTGTTCTCCATATTGTAATAGATCAAATACCATGTAACTGACAGGTTCGCGTTCAGCTACACTCTTAATTAGCTTAGTGTCACGCATTCTTCCACGCTTCTGTAATAGTTGAAAGCTAGGTTTGCCCGTAGATGGATCTAAAAGAATGGCTTCTCCATCTAAAGTATAATTCCCTTTCAATGCGGAAAGTGCTTCTATTAACTCAGGGAAAACGGTATTTAAGGATAACATCTTTTTGGAGTAAAGATTAACTTTTCCACCTTCAATATTCGCTATGACTCGGTAACCGTCCCACTTCAGTTGATAGATCCATTCATCCCCAACGGGTAGGGATGGTTGAAGAATAGGTGACATTGGCGTAAATGGAATCATACACGTATTCCTCACTTTCAATTTGTGCTATCATTCTTTTGATATCAAGTTATTAACGGAAGCCCGCATCTATAAACAAGGGAATACAAACAAAAGAATGAAAATCACTTTCTACGAAAAAATGAGATGAAATTTCACACTTATTCTGATATGTTTCTAATATTAATTATCTTACCTAAATAGGAGAGATCTTATGTTTGAAAAAAATGCAACGATTTGTTTCCAAGGAGATTCAATTACCGATGGAGGACGTGGGCGTGATGGAGATCTTAATCATGCCATGGGACATGGATATGCTTATCTAATTGCAAGCCGAGTAGGGTATGAACAACCAGAGCAACAGTATAATTTCCAGAATAAAGGGATTAGTGGGAATCGGATTGTTGATTTGTACGCACGTTGGCAAGAGGATACATTAAATCTTAAACCAGACGTGTTAAGTATTCTTATTGGCGTAAATGATGTCGGAATGGAGTTCTCTCAAGCATGCGGTGTATCTGCGGCTAAGTATGAGAAGGTATATGCGTCTATAATAGAGGAGACTAAATCACAGTTCCCTAATATTAAAATTGTTATTTGTGAGCCGTTTATACTGCCTGTGGGATATGTCAAAGATAATTGGAAGCAATGGTACCAAGAAGTTTCTCAGAGACAAGAAGCGGCGAAGAGAATTTCTGAAATCTATGGTACCATTTATGTTCCCCTACAGGAGTCCTTTAATGACGCTTGTCGTCAAGCAGATGAATCGTATTGGATATGGGATGGTGTGCATCCAACGCCAGCAGGACACGCACTGATTGCAAATCAATGGCTAGACGTCGTGATGAATAGGAAATAGCTATACCTGCGATTAGGTCGCCTGCGAATGCTTGCGGACGGCCTTTTCGCAGGTATAGTAATAGGTAAGACGTATTGACATAGGGATCTTATCATGAGAAAATGTACGCGCGTACATAAAGACGGACTGGAGGGCTTATTATCGTATCCCGTAAGGAAGTGGCTAATCTAGCCAAGGTATCTGAGGCAACCGTATCCAGAGTACTTAATAACGTTGGATCTATGAAGGAAGAGACTAGGCAAAGAGTAATCGATGCAGCTAAAGTACTAAATTATGCTCCCAGCGCATTGGCAAGAAATTTCGCTACAAGTAAAAGCGGGAGTATAGGAGTTATTCTTCCTTATTTACCTAAAGTCAATATGTTTTCCACCTACTTTTTCTCAGAAATATTAAGTGGAATTGGCAGTATGTCACGTGAGTTCGGGTATGATCTATTGCTCTTATTTAGACCCATGGATGACGTGTTGAATTATTATTCTCAATTATTTCATACACATAAGGTGGATGCGCTTATCGTATTAGGCTCTAAAGAAGATCCTATAGAGTTAGAAGCATTACGACGGTTAAAAGAAGAGGGTAGACATTTCTGTTTAATCAATCAACATTATGATGGAGAAGGTTTCAGCGAAGTAGATGCGACGCATGAGAAGGGAAGTTATGAAGCGGTTACTCACCTTATTCAGCAAGGGTATAAAGACATCGCTTTTATCAATGGACCAGATGAATACTCCAATAGTCGTGAACGCTCCGCAGGATATCGTAGAGCTCTACATGATCATGGGTTAGAGGTTAATGAGTCATTATTATTCAGAGGTAACTTCGGTCGCAAAAGCGGTCACGCCGTGGCACCGTTAGTCTATGCTAGGTTGAATGAAGTCGATGCGTTATTCGCATCAAACGATCGTATGGCTATCGGTCTACAACAGGGATTGAGAGAAATCGGAATCCCATGGAATCAACTTCCGGCTATGATAGGCTTCGATGATTCGGATATAGCTGAGTTAACGACACCGTCCCTTAGTAGCGTTAAGGTACCTTTCTTCCACATGGGAGAGCTTGCTGCAGAGAATCTGTTAAGCCGTCTGAGACAATCATCACTCGGCTTGCAAGATCATTTCCAAATTCAACTACCGACAGAACTTATGATAAGAGAATCATCATTGCGAACTGAATCGAAGGAGGAATAGAAATGAAGGAGTTCCGTATTGGTATGGTAGGTTACAAATTTATGGGTAAGGCTCATAGTAATGCATATCGTGCACTCCCGATGTTTTTTCCGAATTCTAAGATAAAACCGAGAATGTCAGTCATCTGTGGACGTGATGAAGCTGGCGTTACACAGGCGGCTAAGCAATTTGGCTGGGCAGAGGTTGAGACAGATTGGCGAAAGTTGGTCGAGCGTGAAGATATCGATCTTATTGATATCAATGCACCAAGCAATGTTCACAAGGAAATTGCATTGGCTGCAGCACGTGCGGGTAAACATATTTTTTGTGAGAAGCCACTGGCATTAACGCTTGCGGATTCTCGTGAAATGTTAGCTGCTGCTGAGAAGGCTGGAATTAAACATATGATCGGTTTTAATTATCGATTCACTCCAGCGATTCAGTTAGCCAAGAAGCTAGTTGAAAGTGGAAGGTTAGGTGAACTCTATCATTTCCGGGCATGGTTTCTGCAGGATTGGATTATAGATCCGACATTTCCGCTAGTATGGCGACTTCAGAAGGAGATTGCAGGTTCAGGTTCGCATGGTGATCTGGGCGCTCATCTAATTGACCTCGCTCATTATTTAGTTGGTGATATGAAAGAGGTTATAGGGATGAGCGAGACTTTCATTCGTGAACGTCCACTAGCTAGTGAAATGACGGGGTTAACTGCGAAAGGAAGTAGTGATGCATCGAAGGGGAAAGTTACAGTTGATGATGCTACTCTATTCTTGAGTCGATTTGTAAGCGGTACCATGGGTGTCTTTGAATCAACTCGTCTTGCTGCGGGACATCGGAGTACGAATTCTTTTGAAATTAATGGGAGTAAGGGAAGCGTTAAATTTGATTTCGAACGGATGAATGAACTGGAAGTTTATTTCACGGATGATGAGGAAGATGTGCAAGGTTTCCGCCGGGTACTCGCAACTGATCCTGCTCATGCGTATTCAGAAGCTTGGTGGCCCACAGGCCATACGATCGGATTTGAACATACATTTACGCATGAAATGTTGGAACTTATGAATGCCATTGATGAAGGAAGACAACCTTCTCCTAATTTTTACGATGGCGTGAAATGTCAAGCGGTGCTAGAGGCAGTTGAACGTTCAGTAGAAGAGCGGCGTTGGGTGTCCATTTCTGAAATGTAAACTAAAAGATTAGGAGTGTTCTTATATGAAGAAGGCGTTAATTGTATGGGGTGGATGGGATGGGCATGAACCTGAACAAGTGGCTCAACTATTTAAGGTTATTCTAGAAAAAGAACAATTTGATGTAGAGGTATCAGATACGCTAGAAGCGTATTCTGACCTAGAGAAACTTCTAAGCTTGGATTTAATTGTGCCCGTCTGGACGATGGGTGAAATTAGAAATGAGCTTGCAGATAATGTGTTAGCAGCGGTGGAAAAAGGGGTTGGAATCGCGGGTTGCCATGGAGGGATGTGCGATTCTTTCCGGACTAACGTGAATTGGCAGTTCATGACCGGAGGACAGTGGGTATCTCATCCAGGGAACGATGGGGTAGAATATACCGTTCATATGAAATATAGTTCGGGCTTGTTACTGGAAGGAATAGAGGATTTCGAAGTCAAGAGTGAACAGTATTATCTTCATGTCGATCCGGCTGTAGAAGTTCTAGCATCAACGATATTCCCAGTAGCTACAGGACCACATTCGACGAATGGAACCGTTGAGATGCCTGTTGTTTGGACGAAGCGTTGGGGGAATGGCAGAGTATTCTACAATTCGTTAGGTCATCATGCAGATATTATTGAGATGCCAGAAGTGACAGAGATCATGCGTCGTGGGTTCCTATGGGCTGCAGAGGGTAAGTTAACAGCTGAACAAAACAATGGTGACTCAGAAACAGATCAAGCTAGCTCATACACAGGAATGGCAGACAGTAACTATTAAGGATTATAGGGGGGGATTTATAGAATGGATAAAATAACGGTTGGAATTATTGGTTGTGGGAAAATTAGCAGTATCTATATGGAGAACTGCAAGAAATTTAAGGTAATCGATTTAGTTGCATGTGCAGATATAGATATAGAACGGGCTCGGGAGAAAGCCGTAGAATTTGATATACCAAAAGCTTATTCCCCCGAAGAGTTATTGGCTGATCCAGATATTCAATTGGTTATTAATCTAACGATTCCTGCGGCTCATGCTTCAGTATGTCTGCAAGCGCTTAGGGAAGGCAAGCATGTGTACGTGGAGAAACCGCTTGCTGTTACGCGTGAAGAAGGTCAACAGGTATTACAAGTAGCGAAAGAAAAAGGGCTCCGTGTTGGATGCGCACCAGAAACATTCTATGGCGCGGGAATCCAAACGGCTCTACAATTGTTGAACGATGGTGTGATCGGGCGACCGATTGCAGCAACGGCATTTATGATGAGTAGTGGTCACGAAGGATGGCATCCTGATCCTGAGTTTTACTATCAAGCGGGCGGTGGACCGATGTTTGATATGGGACCTTATTATTTGACAGCACTTATTCAATTATTGGGTCCAATTAAACGAATCACAGGGATTACTGGAAAAGCACTGGATGAAAGAATCATCACAAGTGAGAAGAAGAAAGGTCAAGTCATTCCAGTCGAGATTCCAACACATGTGGCTGGCATGATGGAATTCGAAGAAGGAGCCATAGGAACGCTTATTATGAGCTTTGATATCTTTGGAGGAAGTAGTCTGCCACCGATTGAGATCTATGGTACGAAGGGTACTCTTCAAGTGCCTGATCCTAATAGTTTCAGTGGACAAGTGAAATATCGCCTAACTGGACAATCAGAATGGATCGAACAGCCACTATTATATGGTTATGAAGAGAATACAAGAGGTATAGCCGCAGCTGATATGGCCTACGCAATCCAAAGCGGACGCCCACATCGAGCTAGTGGTGAACTAGCATACCATGTTCTGGAGGCCATGTGGGCTTTCCATGGTGCGTCGGATGATTCGAAACATTATGAGATGCATAGTACATGTTCTAGACCAAACCCCATGCATAAAGATCTCGAACCTTATACATTGGAGGAATAATGCTTATTGGACTCATTGGATTATTCTTATAAAACTTACCATGAACATGATTCAATACAATAGAATAACTTTCGTTCGAACAACCTCATAACGGTTAGTATTCTGTTACGGGGTTGTTAAGATGGGAACAACTATATCTAAATAAAAGCCGAAAGAGATGAATTCTGATTACTTCTCAGATATAATGAATGGATGCTCATAGAGGAGAGTAACGATAGGTGATTGTAATTTCTGCGATGTTTGTAGCAGGTTCTCAGTTTATTCGAGCCTTGAGTGCATCAGTTATCTCCTCAATTGTCGGTGGAATGAATGATTATATTGGTTTTACAAATACGTCTATTATGGGTGCCTATGTTCTATTATTTATTATCTTTGCCTTTACCTTACGGACCCATAAAGTGAATCTTACAGGAGGATACAATGTCGTACAAACAGATTAAATGGATGATCCTCTTTCTACCTACGGTAACAGTTGGGTTATGGGAATATTTACGTCATAGTGCTTTACTTCATTACATATCGATGGATTTGGGGAATTTTCTAAGCCCTGTCATTGTCTTTCTCACGAGTCTGACCTTATTGATGCCTCTATTTCGGATGCTTGAACATAACCAAGAGGAGTTAAACCGTGAACGTTCGGAGAAGGCAGCACTTGAGGCGAGAGAACTGTTATCAAGAGAACTTCATGATGGGATAGCTCAATCACTGTTCTTATTGTCTGTGCAGATCGACCGTGTGGATACGAAGACAATCACACCTCAAGAGCAAGGAGAAATTCAAGAAATACGAAAGACGGTTCATGAAGTCAATCGGTATGCTCGTCAGGCTATCTCGAATTTGCGTTATCCAGCAACGACAGAAATGCATGAATTTGAAGACTCCATGAAAGCTAGAATTATGGATATTGCGGATGAGACGTTAACGATCCAACCTTTCATAGAATGGACGATTCCTGATCATTGCCTTGATTCTAGACAAAAAATTGAGATGTTAGCCTGTATCCGTGAATCCCTTCTTAATATAGCCAAACATGCACAAGCAACTGTTATTTCAATTCGTGGGATTGGTACGGATCAGTCGTGGCAGGTTCGAATTCAAGATAACGGAATTGGAATGATGGATGACCTTGATTACTACAAAGATCGATATGGCTTACGTATTATGATGGAAAGAGCACAGGATCTTGGGTGGCAGGTATCTTTACCGAATGTATCACATGGAGCCGTAGTTGAGATTAGAATGGAGGCAACAACACCGTGAGTTCATATCGCGTTCTAATCGTTGATGATTCCCAACATGCTAGGGAAGCTATGATTACTATATTGAATGGTGATGAGGATTATGAAGTCATAGGGATTGTGTCTAGTGGAGAAGAAGCGATCGCTGCAACGGAGCACTTGATGCCCGATCTTATCTTGATGGATATTGAAATGCAAGGCATGGGAGGTCTTGAGGCTACTCGAATCATTAAATTACAATATCCTTATGTCAAAATAGTGATGATTACGGTATCGGATGATATCGCACATTTGTTTGAGGCACTTAAGCAAGGGGCACAAGGGTATTTGTTGAAGAACTTATCCCCAAGTACATGGCTCGCGTATCTACATGCGATCATGAGAGACGACGCTCCCCTGAGCCGTGAACTTGCATATCAGATACTGAAAGAATTTCCGATTTCTGCAGTGAATGATGATCAAATTCCGTTAACCACAAGAGAGAGAGAAATATTAACATGGGTTGCATCAGGCATGACGAATAAAGAGATTGCAACACAACTAGGAATTTCGGATCAGACGGTAAAGAACCATTTAAAGAACATCCTACACAAACTTCATCTTGAGAATCGTGTGCAATTAACCCGTTATGCCATGGAAAAAGGATTAGTTAACCTTAACCGTAAAGCCGGACTATTTCCTAAACGTAAGCGCACTTAAAAAGAGCTTCACTTATCCTTCAAAGGATCAGCGAAGCTCTTTATTTTATCCGATTGTTATTTTACCTTCTGGATATCGGAATGATTCTTTCTGAGGTTTAGGGCTTAATGCATAAGCTAATGTTAAAGGACCAAGTCGGCCTAGGAACATCAGGAATGTAATCGCAATTTTCCCTACAGTTGAAAGCTCCTGAGTTAGTCCCATAGAGAGGCCGGTCGTTCCGAAAGCTGAAGTTGCCTCGAATAGAATAGTCAGAAATTGACGATCTTCTGTAACGGATAATACCATGGTAAAGGCGATGACAAGTAAAAAAGATAACAGTGTAAGTGTAATGGCTTTGTAGACAACTTCCTTCGAAATTCGGTTGCGGAAGAATACGACATCATCTTTTCCTCGAGCCATGGTATACATGGCACCTATGAGAATAGCAAAGGTAGTCACTTTGATCCCTCCACCTGTTGAACCAGGTGCTGCACCGATGAACATCCATATGATCATGAAGAACTGAGTAGATTGACGTAACATAGGGATATCGAGTGTCGTGATCCCGCCTGAACGTGTAGTGACCGATTGTAAGGTGGAAGCCATTATTTTGTCTGTAGGATTAAGACCTTGTAACGTATGTTCATTTGAGTATTCGAAAATAAATATAATGATGGATCCAATCACAACCAGCGCCAATGATACGGATAGAACGACTTTGCTATGCAGCGAAAGTTTTCTCGATTTGCGAAATCCTAGTAAATCGGAAATAACGATAAAACCAATGCCTCCGAGAAAGATAAGTAACATAATTACAATGCTTACATAAGGGTCATTTACATATTGATTGAAGCTACTGAAAGGACCGTGCATGCTCCCAAAGATATCTAGACCAACGTTTGTAAATGAAGAGACACTATGGAATAACCCATAATACATAGCTTGTCCGACAGGCATGTCTAAAGAAAAGCGAATGGAAAGTAGGAATGCTCCAACCAATTCGATGGTAAGAGAATAGAAAATGACTTTGCGCATGAGGCGTACAATGCCCTCCATACTTCCATGATTCATAGCTTGTTGAAGAATAAGGCGCTCTTTAACAGATATACGTTTGTTAAACACCAAGGCAATCAACGTAGCCATGGTTGTAAAACCCAGTCCGCCTATTTGACAAAGGCTTAATATTACTAATTCCCCAAAAGTGGATAACTCTGTACCCGGATCTATGACAGCAAGACCTGTGACACAAGTTGCTGAGGTTGCCATAAATAAGGCATTCATAAATGATAAGGGTAATCCTGTAGATGAAGCTATGGGTAACGCTAGCAGAATAGTCCCTATTAGAATGATAATTGCGAAGCCGATCACTAATATCTTTGGTGGTGTTAATAAGAAGCGATACACTTTATTTCTCTTCGATAAATTCATTTCATTGCTCACTTTCTAAAATGTCATTCTTTCCATTATAGTGTACCCAAGATTGATAAAACAGTCCTCGACTCCCATTATTTCTTATCGTAAGTTATAATTTTGATATCAACATAGATAACTTTGGAGGGATACATCATGATAAGACACGCTAAGAAAGAAGATTCAACTAAGGTTTCAAGATTACTTTATGATGCTATACATGATATTGCGCACCAATTAACGGGACAAGAGAGTGAAGCTGACGCCATTGAAGTTCTGGAGAGATTTTTCGTTCAAGAAGAGGGCCGTTTAAGTTATCATCAAATGTTAGTCAAAGAAGTGAATAGTGAGGTAGCAGGTGTTGTTGTATCATATGCTGGGTCGGATGCAATAGCATTGGACAAACCGATTATTGATTACTTACGTAACTTGAAGAATGACCCGAATATTGTGCTAGACAAGGAAGCTGATGAGGATGAATATTATATAGATACCCTTTCTGTATCTCCGGCATATGGAAGAAGAGGAATAGGCAAGGAACTTATGTTAGCCGTAGAGAATGAAGCGAGAGATCGAAATTTCGCTCGAATTGCATTGGCTGTAGATATTGATAACGCGGGCGCATATGCTTTGTATCAGAGATCAGGATATATCGTGGATAAAGAAATTTCGATTAATGATCACATGTATTATCATATGGTGAAGACGATATCGCTCTAACGTATATTTAGTACTACCGATAATGTTTGTATGAGAGGGGCATGAGATGATGGGCAAGATTATGAAGCGTTCAGAAGTGCTTAAAGAAACGACATGGAATTTAGATGATATTTTTACAAGTGTCGAGGCTTGGGATATAGAACTGAAATCCATTCGCGAGGACGTAGAGTCTGTAACACAATATAAAGGGCGATTAATTGAAGGCTCAGAAACGTTGTTAGCATGTCTTAATGCCCGAGAGGAATTACAGAGGAGAGTCTCTCGGGCCGCTACATTTGCACATTTACGTCAGACAGAGGATGGAACAAATCCAGATCATCTCGTAAACTCGGCGAAATCGGGAGATATGGTCTCGAATATCGCTTCTCAGTTGTCTTTTATCAATTCTGAGATCATTGCATTACCTGATGGCACGGTAGAACGGTTTTTAGAAGAGAATGCTGGATTATCAGATTACCGAAGAAGTATTCATCTGTTGCTCAAGACGAAATCTCATCGACTGAGTTCAGAAACCGAGAGCGTGCTTGCATCGATGAGTGAGGTCTTCAACGCACCTTATCGTGTTTATCTGCGGGCGAAGTTATCTGATATGACATTTGAAAATGCAACGGATGAGGGTGGAAACTCTTTGCCAGTCTCCTTTCCTTTATACGAGAACACCTATGAACAGTCACCAGATACGACACTTCGTCGCTCTGGATTTGCTTCTTTCAGTCGTTCACTTCGTACATATCAGAATACGTTCGCTGAAGCTTACGCAACGGAAGTGAAGAAGCAGGTTATCATATCTCGTCTTCGTGGATATGAGTCTGTAACTGAAATGCTTCTACAGCCACAACAAGTGACTACTCAAATGTATAATCAGGTCATGGATACGATTCTAGAACAATTGGCACCACATATGCGTCGCTTTGCCAATCTAAAGAAACGTGAATTAGGGCTTGATCATATGTACTTTGCTGATCTAAAGGCACCACTTGATCCTGAATTCAGTCCGAGTACGACCTATTCTGAAGCATGTCAGTTGATCCAAGATGCCCTTGGCATTCTCGGATCGGAATATGGTGAGATTGTGAATTCGGCGTTCAATGAGAGATGGGTAGATTATGCGAATAACGCAGGTAAGTCAACGGGGGCTTTCTGTTCTTCTGCCTATGGTGAACACTCTTACATCCTGATGACTTGGGCAGATAATATGCGCGGGGCATTCACATTAGCGCATGAAGTAGGGCATGCTGGTCATCTGATGCTTGCAGCTAGGAACCAGCGCTTAACGAATGCGAGACCATCGATGTATTTTATCGAAGCGCCATCGACATTGAACGAACTTCTGCTTGCTGAACATTTAATGGCTAATTCTGATGATAATCGTATGAAACGGTGGGTCATTCTGCAACTTCTGAACACGTACTATCATAACTTTGTGACACATCTTCTTGAAGGTGAACTCCAGCGTCGTGTCTATCGTTTAGCGATGAATGATGAGCCTATTACAGCTAGGGTCCTTTCAGAGTTAAAAGGAGAAATACTCACATCATTCTGGGGTGAGGCCGTGGAAATTGAAGAAGATGCTAAATTGACATGGATGCGTCAGCCACATTATTATATGGGGCTGTATCCGTACACGTATGCTGCAGGATTAAGCGCTTCTACAGCGGTTGTACAGATTATCCGTGAAGAGGGGCAACCAGCGATTGATCGGTGGTTGGAGGTACTCGAAGCCGGCGGGAGCATGACTCCGCTTGAGCTCATGAAGTTAGCGGGTGTAGATATGTCAGACGAGAATCCAATTATTTCTGCGGTGAACTATGTGGGTTCATTGATAGATCAACTTGAATCTCTCTATTAACGGTCAAACCTTCCATTATTTGATTATAAAAGCCTTCGCTTTAATTTGATAGGATAGACTAGCACGCTATTCTATTAAAAAAGTGAGGCTTTTCTCTTGAACAAAAATGGTATACATAACGTTATCTTTAAGATTAGTACGGTTTTGATATTATTGATATCTATCAGCATCTCTTCAATATCTTCGGCATTTGCAGCTAATGTAAGTAACAAACTTCCTTTCGACGACATTACGAATAGTTATGCTCAGAAGGAAATTGTTAGATTAGCTGGACTGAATATTCTTAATGGTACGAGCCCCCGAACCTTTTCCCCTCAGAAACCTGTAACAAGGGCTGAATTTATAGTTATGATCAATAGATTGTTACAATTGGAACCAGTAGATATCGCTATTGCTGCGTTTACTGATGTTCGTAAGAACGATTGGTATTATGGGTGGATACAAGCGGGGCTGAACTTAGGTATTGTCGATGGGGTCCGTCCGGGGATATTCGAACCTCAGAAGCAGATTAGTCGTCAAGAAGTTGCTGCGCTGATTGTTAGAGCTGCGAAGATGAAGTCTGGGTCCACCTCAAGCAGTCTTCCATTTGTTGATTCTAACAAGGTTGCTTCGTGGGCTGTCCCATATGTTTATGCGATTCACAAGAATTCCATTATGTCAGGGGAAGGGAATAAATTCCGTCCAAACGACGCTATGACTAGGCAAGAAACAGCAGTCGTACTATCTCGAATCCTTGATACTGCATTCGGAGTTTCGGTTAGTAAGAATCAACAAACCACTGTTATTCAAATGGGATGGCAATATGATAGCACAACAACGCAATTTATCAATCAAATTAAATCTTCTAAGATTAACACTTTGGTGCCTAGATGGTTCTACCTAGAGAATAACGGTGTGGTATCGGATAATTCCAACAAAGAGTTGATGACTTTCGCATCACAATATAACAAGAAGATATGGGCTATGCTTGGGAATCGTTCGAATTCCGAACTGACCCATACGATATTATCTAGTTCAATAACGCGAAATAAAGTGATCCAACAATTAACTAGTTATGTTCAAAAATATAAGCTGGCTGGCATTAATGTCGATTTTGAAGGTGTGAATCCAGTTGATCGTGACAATCTAACAGCCTTTATCTCAACGTTATCCAATGAATTACACAAGATAGGTGCTGTGCTATCTATTGATGTATCTCCCGATTTAGGGACAGATTGGACGGAGGGGTTCGATTATGCGAAGCTCGGGAAATCTGCAGATTATGTTGTTCTGATGAGTTATGATGAGCATTGGTCAACATCTCCAAAAGCCGGGTCTGTATCTTCACTGCCATGGGTTGAGAAGGCTTTGAACAAATTGATCCTTTCTGTACCTTCTAAAAAAGTGATTATGGCTCTTCCATTCTATACGCGTGATTGGGCTTATACTCCAAAGGGAGTCACTTCAGAAGAATTATCGTTATTGCTACAGAATCAACGGATTAGAGCCGTGAACGCTAAGATCTCATGGAACGATACTACAGGAAATTATGTAGCTACGTATTCAAAATTAGGGATAAAACATAACATTTGGGCTGAAGACAGTCGCTCACTTTCGATTAAAGCTCATATGGCTGCAAATAAAGGTATTGCGGGATATGGGTATTGGTACATGGGAGCTGAAAGCCTTGATATTTGGGCTGCGATAAGGAATGTTGTTAAGTATTCAGCCTACTAAATGATTGTTACACAAACACGAGAGGAATCTACAATGAAGAAATCATCAGCACCTGTTCCTATCATCATACCGCTTCTTATCGGAGTTATTGCAGTGTCCTTTTCTGCAATTTTCGTGAAATGGTCTAGCGCACCTGCGTCGATTCAAGGGATGTATAGACTTCTATTTGCAGTATTAATTATGCTACCATTCGGAATTCGAAGAATATCTGAATTGCGTAAGGTTTCTTATAAGAATTGGCTGCTTCTAGGTGCATCTGGATTTTTTCTTGCGTTACATTTTTTATTATGGATGGGTTCGTTAAAATATACGACGGTTTCGAGTTCGACGATTATCTTGGCACTTGAGCCCGTATTTATTTGGTGCGGAGCTTATTTTATATTCAAAGAAAGAATATCCACATTTGCAAAGGTAGGCATGCTGATTGCTGTTGCTGGTGCTGCCTTGATTGGGTGGGGAGATGTAGGTATTTCAAGTACGAATCTATATGGGGATTTAATGTCCTTCCTAGGAACTATTGCGGTTGCTGTTCATATGTTAATCGGTCAAAAATTAATGTCACAAGTATCGGCCTACGTATACAACTTGGTGGTATTTACATCAGCAGTCGTCGTGTTTGCCCTCTATAATGTGATGATGGGCATATCCTTTACGAATTATAATGATCAGGAGTGGGGTATATTCCTACTATTAGCAATCGTTCCAACGGTGTTCGGACATATGTTGTTTAATTGGTTACTTCAGTACATATCTGCAACGACCGTTTCAATGAGTATCCTAGGAGAACCGATTGGCGCGAGCTTGCTTGCCTTCTTATTATTGAACGAGACCATGAGTTGGATACAAATCAGTGGAGGTCTAATGGCTATTGCAGGCATGATTCTCTTCATGCGAGTCACGAGTAGGAACAATAAACTAGAAATTCAATGATCCCTTACTGGGGTCATTTTTCTTATGTTTTAGGTTTATATGATTTCGTTTATTACTAGAATGACAAAATTTGCATCGCGATGTAAAATATAAATAGGAAAATAGGATACACTGGTTTCATATATAGAAATCAGCTAAGCATGTATTGTGGGTGGGGGGACAGAACAATGTCGAATAAGGATTCATTTGATGAACAGACGAATGAACAATTCAATACAAGCGAGTTATTACAAGCATTAAATGCATTTAAGCAGGGAGACTTCTCTTATAGAATTCCAGTAGACCTAGTTGGTGTGGAAGGGAAAGTCGCAGAATCATTTAATGAAATCATGGAAATGCAAGAAAACATGGTTATTGAGATCCAAGCAGTAGCCAAAGTGGTAGGAAAAGAAGGCAATCTATCGAGACGATTCTCGCATAATAATACAGGTGAATCATGGACTGTTGCTGTTGAGGCTCTGAATGGCATGGTTACTGATCTTATTCAGCCTACCAGTGAAATGGTCCGTGTTATAAACGCAGTTGCTGAGGGAGATCTCTCTCAGACCGTTGAGCTGGAATTCGAAGGACGTCCTCTTACAGGGGAATTCAGGAAATCTGCTAATAACATTAATATGATGGTTAATCAACTAAGTAAATTTGCTTCCGAAGTAACAAGAGTAGCGCGTGAAGTAGGTACCGAAGGGAATTTGGGTGGACAAGCTGATGTTGAAGGCGTATCCGGAACATGGAAGAATCTAACGGATAGTGTGAATAATATGGCTACAAATCTGACAGATCAAGTCCGAAATATCGCAGTTGTAACGACAGCGGTTGCTAATGGTGACCTGTCTAAGAAGATAACAGCAGATGTTCAAGGTGAAATTCTGGAATTAAAGATCACAATCAATACGATGGTGGATCAATTATCCATGTTTGCTTCGGAAGTGACACGTATGGCACGTGATGTAGGTACCGAAGGTATATTAGGTGGACAAGCAGAAGTAAGTGGTGTTGCTGGGACTTGGCGTGATTTGACAGAGAGCGTAAATTACATGGCGAGTAACTTGACTAACCAAGTGCGGAATATAGCTGAAGTGACAACAGCCGTTGCCAAAGGGGATTTATCTAAGACGATCACAGTGGATGCAAAAGGTGAAATTCTAGAGCTCAAGAGCACGATTAACACCATGGTGAATCAGCTTAGTAATTTTGCATCTGAAGTTACACGAGTTGCCAGAGAAGTATCAACGGAAGGCAAACTTGGAGGACATGCTGATGTTAAAGATGTATCAGGTACGTGGAAGGATTTAACCGATAATGTTAATTTCATGGCGGGTACACTCACAGATCAGGTTCGCAACATTGCCGAGGTTACCACAGCAGTAGCTAAAGGTGATCTGTCCAAGCAAATTACGGTCAATGCGAAGGGTGAAATCCTTGAACTGAAGAATACGATCAATACGATGGTGGATCAATTATCTACTTTTGCCTCGGAAGTAACACGTGTTGCACGAGAGGTTGGAACACTTGGGATGTTAGGTGGACAAGCGAAGGTTAAGGGAGTTGCAGGAACGTGGCGTGATCTGACGGAAAGCGTGAATTACATGGCGTCCAATCTAACAGATCAAGTTCGGAATATTGCAGTCGTAACCACAGCAGTAGCGAATGGTGATTTATCTAAGAAAATTACAGCAGATGTTCAAGGTGAGATCCTTGAACTGAAGAACACCATTAACACGATGGTAGATCAATTGTCTACGTTTGCTTCCGAAGTTACACGTGTATCACAAGAAGTTGGAACAGAAGGTAAGTTGGGTGGACAAGCGCAAGTGAAGGGCGTAGGTGGCACCTGGAAGGACTTAACGGAAGGTGTTAACAGTATGGCCCGGAATCTAACAGATCAAGTGCGTAATATTGCTGAGGTAACGACGTCAGTAGCCAAAGGCGACTTGTCTAAAAAGATCACTGTAGATGTTAAGGGTGAAATGTTAGAACTGAAGAATACCATGAACACGATGTTGGATCAGCTGAGTAACTTTGCCTCGGAAGTTACACGTGTTGCACGTGAAGTAGGAACCGAAGGTAAGCTTGGAGCTCAAGCAGAAGTGAAAGACGTGTCTGGAACATGGAAAGACTTGACGGATACTGTTAACTATATGGCTAGTAATTTGACGATACAAATGCGTAATATTGCAGGGGTCACAACAGCCGTTGCAAATGGTGATTTATCTAAGAAAATAACGGTAGACGTTAAGGGAGAATTGCTTGAGCTGAAGAATACGATCAATACGATGGTCGATCAGTTGAATTCTTTCGCTTCAGAAGTTACACGTGTGGCTCGTGAGGTTGGTACCGATGGTAAGTTAGGTGGTCAATCACAGGTTCGAGGTGTGGGTGGAATATGGAAGGATCTTACCGATAACGTTAATATAATGGCGACCAACCTTACAGATCAAGTTCGTGGAATTGCGAAGGTTGTAACCGCTGTCGCAAAAGGTAATCTACAGCAGAAGCTGAACGTAGAGGCAAAGGGTGAAATTGCTGAACTGACAGATACGATTAATAATATGATTGATACGCTTGCTACTTTCGCAGATCAGGTAACAACAGTAGCTAGGGAAGTAGGGGCTGAAGGGAAGCTGGGAGGTCAAGCAAGTGTACCTGGGGCAGCGGGAACGTGGCGTGATTTGACAGATAACGTTAACTACATGGCGAGTACCTTAACGACACAAGTACGTGCCATTACAAATGTTGCTACTGCTGTTACGAAGGGCGACTTATCTCGAACGATAGATGTTGCCGCAGCGGGTGAAGTTGCTGCATTGAAGGATAATGTGAATGAGATGATTCGAAATCTCAAAGAAACAACCCGGATTAATACCGATCAAGATTGGCTTAAGACGAATCTTGCTAAATTCTCTCGATTGTTACAGGGGCAGAGAGATCTGTATGCTGTATGTCGTATGATTCTTTCTGAATTAGC
Organism: Paenibacillus antarcticus; assembly: GCF_001637225.1. Classification (GTDB taxonomy): domain Bacteria; phylum Bacillota; class Bacilli; order Paenibacillales; family Paenibacillaceae; genus Paenibacillus_AQ; species Paenibacillus_AQ antarcticus. Next base: position 50,847 of record NZ_LVJI01000018.1, on the reverse strand, counting down.
GCCACTGGTATCGATGCAGCATGGTGTCATCTATATCAACGAGGTCGTTAGTGATGAGCCGGTACTATCCTTGTTTGCTAGTTATGCTTACCAACAACGTAAACATCTCTCCAATTCATTCCGAGCTGGTGAAGGATTAGTAGGACAATGTTTAATTGAGAAGCAACGAATTCTGTTAACCAATGTCCCAAGTGATTATGTCATGATTTCATCTGGACTGGGTGAGGCAACACCTCTTAACATTGTGTTGCTTCCGATTATATTTGAAGATCAAGTGCTTGCTGTATTAGAACTTGCTTCATTCCGTGCTTTTGGGGAAATTGATTTAGCCTTCCTTGATCAACTTACGGAATCAATAGGAATTGTAATTAATACAATGCAAGCCAATCAACGTACAGAAGAACTTCTCATTCAATCACAGTCATTAACAGAAAAGCTACAGAAGCAACAGATGGAGCTGCAAAATACGAATGAAGAACTTGAAGATAAAGCCAAGTTATTAGTGATTCAGAAAGCAGAAGTCGAGAGTAAGAATAATGAAGTTGAAATTGCTAAAAGTTTCTTGGAAGAAAAAGCAGAGCAGCTGGCATTGACCTCCAGATATAAATCTGAATTTTTGGCCAATATGTCTCATGAACTTCGGACACCGCTTAATTCATTACTCCTGCTCGCTGAACAACTTGCTGAGAATCCAGAGGCTAATCTATCCAATAATCAAGTGAAATTTGCCAAAACGATTCAAGATTCTGGGTTTGATCTTCTTAATCTGATCAATGATATTCTGGATCTATCCAAGATTGAATCAGGTACGATATCACCAGATTATACAGAGATTAAATTATTAGATTTAGTTGATGCGTTAGATCGGACTTTCCGTCATATGGTTGATGATAGTAAGCTTGAATTTAAAATAAAGACAGATAATAATGTACCTACAACGCTAGTTACGGATTCAAAGAGACTACAACAAGTTCTGAAGAATCTATTATCCAATGCGTTTAAGTTCACAGATGTGGGACAAGTCATGCTTCATATCAGAAGAGCAACGGATGGATGGAATTTGGCTAATACCATACTGAACAATGCTTCAATGGTATTATGTTTCTCTGTGAGTGATACAGGAGTAGGGATTCCAGAAGATAAACAACGTATCATATTTGAGGCATTCCAACAAGCCGATGGAAGTACGAATCGTGTCTATGGCGGTACAGGACTTGGGCTAGCTATCTCTCGTGAGATTGCTGCTATGCTTGGTGGAGAAATTACATTATATAGTGTTGTAGATAAAGGGAGTTTCTTTAATCTCTTCTTGCCCATGGATACCGAGTATCAGGAGATTGAAGTGGAGACTAAATATGTACCTGAAGTCATCGACGTTACACCACCAGAGCGCAAATATTCAGATAGCAGGAAACGAGACAACGATTTCGTTGATGATCGTGACCTGATCGAACCTGGTGATCGTGTGTTTTTAATTATTGAGGATGATCTTAAGTTTAATGAAATTTTATTAGATCTTCTGCATAAAAGAAATATTAAAGCCATCATTACAACTAAGGGATCAAATGCATTAGAATTGGCTCGAAAATATAAACCAGTAGCTATTACACTGGATCTTCGTTTGAAAGATACCGATGGTTGGCTAGTCATTGAACATTTGAAAAACGATCTGAATGTACGTCATATTCCCGTTTGTGTGATAAGTGTTGAGGAAGATGAAATTCAATTGATGCAAAAGGGCGTATATGATTATATTTGCAAACCGATCAATAATGAAGAGCTTGAGAATACGTTGGATAACCTGAATCGATATGCAGATCAGATGAACCATAATCTTCTTATAGTCAATAGCGATACTGAAACTAGTCAACAATGGAAAGAAGTAATCGATAATAAAGATGTGCAAATGACAGATATTGATACTGCGCGTAAAGCATTGGATTATTTGAAAATAAATGATGTCGATTGTCTATTAGTGGATAATGATTTGAAGGATATGGATGTTCTTCAATTCATCCGTGAAATTCAAAAGAATCCAAAAAATAAGTATTTGAGAATGGTATTATATCGAACAAAGAAATGGACTCATGAAGAAGAACACGAACTTGAAGAATTGAAAAAAGTAGCTGTTATTCGTGAAGTGAAATCTCCTATTCAAATGATGGACGAGACTAGTGTATTTCTACATCGTAAGTCTGAGAATCTATCTGAAGGCTCACGGGAAGCGATGATCAAGCTTCATCAATCTGATGAGATGATTAAATACAAAAAGGTACTTGTAGTGGATGATGATATTCGCAATATTTTTGCCCTCACGACTATTCTTGAACGTCATAATATGATGGTTATTTCCGCAGAAAATGGATATGAAGCGATAACTCTCATTGAGCAATCATCAAATATAGACATTATTCTGATGGATATCATGATGCCAATTATGGATGGATACGAAACGATACGTGCTATTCGTGAGAAACCAGAGTTTCAGAAATTACCAATTATTGCATTGACTGCAAAGGCGATGGCTGGTGATCGTGAGGAATGTTTGGAGGCAGGTGCCTCAGATTATATTACTAAACCTGTAAATAGTGCACATTTATTATCAATGATTCGTAGTTGGCTGGATACAGCAGTTGAAGAGGAACCAATTGAAATTGATTAATCACGTGAAAAGAGTCTGAGGAATCGGACTCTTTTCACGTTTATTGTAGGTAACTTAGTGTAATTACCACAATAAAAAGATAATGAAGTGCTTATTGTTATGCATTTTTTCGGTGAGCCTTTTGTATGCTATACGAAGATGGTGTATAATCTTGTTGTTTGGACTTAATTTCATTTCACCAACTCGACATAGTCTGGTTATAATAAGAAGACCATAATAGAATGAGGGATAACAATATGATTACAATAAAGACGAAAGAACAAATCCAGAAGATGAAGTTAGCTGGCGAAATATTAGCAGCTTGTCATCGTGAGATCAGTAAGATGATTGTTCCAGGGATAGCTACTTTGGAGATCGATAAATTTGCTGAGGAATTTATGATTAAGAACGGGGCTACTCCTGAACAAAAAGGTTATAATGGGTATCGATTTGCAACTTGCGCATCTGTGAATGATGTCATTTGTCATGGTTTCCCAACGCATACGAAGTTAAAAGAAGGCGATATCGTTACCATTGATATGGTCGTTAATCTAAACGGATGGTTGGCAGATTCGGCTTGGTCTTATGCAGTAGGTCAAGTATCCGAGCAATCACAGAAGCTCTTAGATGTAACAAAGGAATCCCTTTATAAGGGTATTGAAATGGCAGTGGTAGGTAACCGAATTGGTGACATTTCTCATGCTATTCAGGTCTATGCTGAAGCTGAAGGATTCTCTGTCGTTAAAGAATTCATTGGACATGGTATTGGTAAGGATATGCATGAAGAACCTCAGGTTCCTCATTATGGTCCACCAAATGTAGGTCCAAGATTGAAGGAAGGCATGGTTATTACGATTGAGCCGATGCTTAATACAGGAACGTACCGTAGCAAAATAGATGCAGATGGTTGGACAGCTAGAACGCTTGATGGTGGTTTGTCTGCACAATATGAACATACTTTAGCCATCACAGCAGAGGGTCCTATCATTTTGACGGATCAGAACTTATAAGTTAAGTTAACATTACAAGGAGGCAACAATTGTTGCCTCCTTGTTTCTGAGTTGTTATTGTATTCTTGCCCCATAAGAGGGGCGAATGATGAAGTTTAGATGCGATTTCATTGTTAATACATAATTGCTGAATTCAATATGATCATAGTGTTTATCTATATGGATTAATATCATATCATCTCCTAGGTACAATTAATTATAATGAACTTATCTTTGTTTAATAGGGTTTTCTGGTGGGATAAGATGTAAAGTTGAATATCTGCTGTTAGTTTGTTATGTTTATTTAATTGGATCAACGTAGACTATATATCTGTGAAAGTGAGAAGTGGAAAATGAAATCAATTGCTTGGGTTACAGATAGTACATGTACTATTGACCCTGAATTTGCTAAAGAAAATCATATTTATATTGTACCCTTACGGCTTATATTTGGTAATGAAAGTTATAAAGAGACCATCGATATTACAAATGATGAAGTCTATGAGAAACTTAAAGTTTTTGAAAAAGCAGGTAGTTCACAGCCTCCAATTGGAGAATTTATAGAGTTGTATGAGTCGTTGAAAGATAAATATGATGAAATTATAGCTATTCATTGTTCTTCTTCTCTTAGTGGAACTTTCCACAATTCGATCCAAGCAGCCGAAATTGCTGAGGCAACTGTGGTCGGGATTGATTCACAGGTCGGTGCGTTCCCATTTAGAGAAATGCTAATGCATGGTATTACTTTGCAACACGAGGGATTCTCCGCTCAAGAAATTAAAGAGCGTATTCAACCGATGATAGACAATACCAAGTTTTATCTTATTCCAGCCAATCTACAACAACTTCATCGTAGTGGCAGAGTATCAGGAACGCAGTTATTCATTAGTAATTTGCTTAAAATACAATTGATTATTCGTTTCGATGAAGGGAAGATTCTTGTTGATGAGAAGATTCGTACCGCGAAGAGAGCAAAACAGAGGCTCATCGAACATTTGAAAATTGATATTGAAAAAATTAAAAAAGTATGTATTATGCATGCTAATAATATGACATTAGCGCAAGAGATCAAGCAGGAAATTGCAGAAGAGTATCCGATTGTGAAAATAGAGATTATGACATTCATTCCTGTCGTTGGTATCCTTGCTGGTGAAGGAACCATCGGATTGTCGTGGATAAATAATTACTAATTCATACATTTCATAAGGAAATATAGAAACTGGAGGCAGTTGCCTCTAGTTTTTTTGTATAGAAATATAATGGTTAACAACAATAAATGCTACACAAAATAGTATATCTCCGTGTGGATTCGACAAAAAGGTTGTTATGTGAGAAAAATTATTATATAATAAAAAAAGTAAGTAAATAACTTTAAGGGAGTTGCTTGATTTATGTCTAAGGAATTTTTTGAAGCAATTAAGAATAGACGTTCCGTTTATGTAATAAGTAAGGAAGCAGTTGTATCCGATGAAAGAATTCAAGAAATCGTTAACGAAGCAGTAAAACATACACCATCTTCTTTTAACTCACAAAGCGCTAGAGTTGTCGTTCTTCTTGGAGAACAACATGACAAACTGTGGAATATCACAGAGAACACACTTAAAACTGTAGTACCAGCAGATTCATTCGCGCCTACAGCAGAGAAAATGACGTTGTTCCGAAACGGTTACGGAACGGTGTTGTTCTTTGAAGATCAAGCTGTTATTGAAGGGCTTCAAGAATCATTTGCGCTTTATGCAGATAATTTCCCTATCTGGTCTAATCAATCTTCAGGAATGCACCAACTGGTTGTTTGGACAGCATTAGAAATCGAAGGTTTCGGTGCTTCATTGCAGCATTACAACCCACTTATTGATGATGAAGTGAAACAAACTTGGAACATTCCAGCATCATGGAAACTTCTTGCTCAAATGCCATTTGGTAAAACAGTTGTTCCGGCGGGCGAGAAAGAATTCCAACCACTAGAAGACCGTGTTTTAGTATTTAAGTAAGCTAACTCGATAACTCGATAACTTTAAGAAGCCGAACTTGTTTCTTATATTAGGTAGTGTTAATCCTTGTTTTCTAGGGGTTGATACGCCTCTTATAGAAGGAGGGAAGGCTTTTTTTATATTACTATTTGAGAATGATGTAGGATGTAGACTATAATATACAGAGCACAGTTAAATGTTATGATCGATTTACAGACGGAGGAGTAGAAGATAATGCAACCCATAGATCAGGCAAGCGTTCAATTGATCATTGATCAATTGAAAGACGAAGACCTTTATATTCATCTTGAGATGACGACGGGAGCCTATGCTTCCCACAATGATGATACAAAATTAACCGCATCAACTTTTATACGTAATGGTATTATTCGATATACTTTAGGTTCTATTGAAGGTAACGGTCCTTTTCGTGTCGGACTCAAGATTAATGAAGGTTGGGTTTATTCTCAGGGGCTAACACACTGGGATGAAAGTGATAGTGAACGACTTATCCTTGCAGGTCATGATCATGAAGGCAAACTGGTCGTATCATTACAATTAAGTAAAGCACCATTTTAAATTAGGGAGAAGGGGAACTCATATGGAACGTCAGATATTAGTAGTACTTCCACATCCTGATGATGAATGCTTCGGTCTCTCAGGAACGTTAGCCAAGCGCATCAGTGAAGGAACACAAGTTACCTACGCCTGCTTAACTCTAGGAGAGATGGCTCGTAATATGGGTAATCCCGTGTTTGCCAATCGGGTAACTCTTCCTCAGATACGCAAGTCGGAACTGATGGAATCTTGTAAGTCTATTGGGATAACGGATGTAAGAATGATGGGTTATCACGATAAAACCATTGAATTTGAAGATCATGAAGCCATGAGCAAGAGACTTGAAGAACTCATTACAGAACTTAATCCATCGTTAGTCGTTACCTTTCATCCACTTTATAGTGTGCACCCAGACCATGATGCTACAGGTGCAGCGGTTATCCGTACTTTAGCCAAGATGCCTAAGGAACAAAGACCTACGCTACACTGTATGGCATTCACGAAAGACTGTGAGCAAATGTTAGGTCTTCCGGACGTGAAAGTTGATGTGACGGCATTCCTTAAACATAAGATCGGTTCTATACAAGCTCACCGGTCTCAGTGGCAGTTACCAGTAGACAGTAACATGGTCGAGAGTGAAGCCATGAAGGAAAGGTTCGGAACTGAACGATTCTGGACATATTCATTTGAATAGTAATTGGTTTAACGTTGGGGTCCTTGATATTCATTCAGGGGCCCTTTACATTAGTTATCATGAATGATCATGGCTAGGAAATAAGCAAGGTAGGATTACTGTTAATTATAATTGAAGTTTTGTACAATATAGAGATGTCGGCAACTATTTCTTGAGAAATGGGTGATGAATGGAACGTGAAAATAAACGCCATGATGGTCTGGTTGTGTGTAATCCTTGTTCTTGGAGGTTGTAGTGCAAGTCGTAATACGGGTGAAAATGCAGGTGCGAATACAGGTGTGAACTCAGGGAGCAATGAAATTGCGAAGACTCCCCCTAATGTTGATGGTTCAGCTTCGGAAGATCTCAAACCAATAGACCCATCAGAACCAGCAGATGCTACGAAGGAACTCTTGAAGACTATGACGACAGCGGAGAAGATTGGTCAATTGGTTGTTGTTGGCATGGAAGGTACAATTATCAATGAGGATAGTCGAAAATTCATTGAAGACTACCATGTCGGCGGGTTTATTTTTTATAAAGATAATATTGAGAGTACGAAGCAAACGTTAAGTCTATTTAACGACCTAAAGAAAATTAATGTTACGAATAAAGTTCCGCTCTGGATGAGTGTGGATGAAGAGGGTGGCCGTGTGACACGGATGCCTAAAGAGTTTCTTAAGTTACCTACAAATAAAGCCATTGGGAATAAGAATGACCCGAAGCTATCCAATGAAATCGGACAGGTTCTTGGTCGCGAGTTACAAGGGTTCGGATTGAATATGGACTTTGCACCAGTTCTTGATATTAATAGTAATCCCAATAACCCAGTTATTGGAGATCGTTCCTTCGGAAATCAGGCAAAGTTGGTAAGTGAACTTGGTATTGCCACGATGAAGGGGATTGAATCTCAAGGTGTAGTGCCGGTCATTAAGCATTTTCCAGGTCATGGAGATACGTCAGTTGATTCACACATCGGCTTACCTGTTGTTGAGAAGAATTTAGAACGGTTACGTCAGCTTGAGTTAGTTCCGTTCCAAGATGCGATTAATGAACAAGCAGAAGTGGTGATGATCGCACATCTTCTGATGCCTAAGGTTGACCCAGATGCTCCGGCATCTTTATCGAAGAAAGTAATTACGGATCTGTTACGAGATGAGCTTGGGTTCGATGGCATTGTCATGACTGATGATATGACGATGGGAGCTATCGGGGAAAATTATGATTTACAGAAAGCTTCTGTCCAAACGGTTCTTGCGGGTACTAATATTGTATTGATCGGTCATGATGCGCTGAAGGGGAAATTGGTTATTCAAGCTTTGACAGATGCAGTGAATCATGGGAAAATCTCAGAAGATGTCTTAAATAATCGGGTCTATGCGATATTGAAGGTTAAAGAGAAATATGGGTTAACCAACGATCCGGCTAAAGGACCAGATGTTCAATCGCTGAATTCGGATATACAACAGATCCTGAATAAGGTGGGTAATGGAAATCAATAAACGATACATACAACTAAGGGAGGCATTATAAATGATAGATAATAATCATGGGAAACTATTTGTATTTGTAGGTTCATACGCTGAATCGGATGATAGCGGTGTATATGTGTATAGTTTGGATGAAGCAACAGGGCAATTAACACGAGTAGACGAGGTTGCTGGACTTAAGAATCCGACTTTTTTAAATGTAGACAGGGTTCAACATAAGTTATATGCCATCTCAGAGACATTATCCGAAGAGGGGGCTAAGATCGGTGAGATCGTAGCATTCTCGGTTGATTCTACAACAGGTGCGCTGAAATTCATCGATCGAAAGAATAGCGTACAATCGACTACATGCCATATTCAACGGGATTCAGAAGGTAAGTTCCTCACAGTGACTAGTTATCATGGAGGGATGATCGGATTGATCTCCATAGAACAAGATGGTAGCTTGGGAGTATTGTTGGATGTTAAACAGCATGTAGGACACAGTGTACATCCTAACCAAGATCGACCGCATCCACATTCCTCTTTTTACAGTCCGGATGGAAAGTACTTGTTCGTACAAGATCTTGGATTAGATATCATTCAAGCCTATAGCATCGATTCAGATGATCAGAAGTTGATCAAGAAAGGAACAACACATCTACATCCTGGTGCGGGACCAAGACATTTAACTTTTCATCCACACGGCACATATGCTTTTGTTATTAATGAGCTTGACTCGTCCATTACTTCGTTTAAGTATGATGCTGAGAATGGTGAATTGAAGGAGCAGGAGACGGTGCCTACACTTCCAGATGATTTTACAGGGGAGAATGGTTGTGCAGAGATTACGATTTCTCAAGATGGTAAATTTGTATACGGATCTAATCGAGGACATGATAGCATTGTTATTTATGCATTTGATGAGGCGACTGGTAAACTAAACCTTGTAGAACATGTATCTGTAGAAGGTGGCCATCCACGTCATTTCGCGATCACGCCAAAGGGAGATTATCTCATTGTAGCCAATCGAGATACGAACAATCTTGTGACATTCCGCGTGGATCAAGAGTCAGGAAGGTTACAATATACAGGAATAAGTGAAACCGTATCTAAACCTGTATGTGTACTTCCTTATTATTTGTAAATCCAAATTATAGACTTGATATAGCACTTATTCCGTTCAGCACAATGCTGAGGAATAGGTGCTTTTGTTGTTTTTTCATTATTTTTCGTATGATTTGGAGAGTTATGGTAACACTACGGGTACTAAAGACATGACTTGCTCTTGTCAATTCTAGCCTTGTAGCTGTGTGGGGATGATGTATATGTGGCAATCGATTATTTCATATATTCCGAATTGGATAATTTTCACTCAAGCTTTAGTAATATTGATTGTTCCTATAATTATTTATTTAACCTCTAAATGGCTTCAGTCTGCTTTGGGTTCTCGAACTTCAGAGGGTACTCCAACAGCGAATGAATCTGAAGAGAATATATTTGAGAATGCTAAGACTAAGGCAGAAGATACTATGCCGTTTACAGGTAATTATGAAACAGACTTAGCATCTATTAAGAAAAGGATAGCTAAAAATTGTGATGTTCATTTTAGAGAGTTTACGATGGCTACTGGTGAAATGGTAGCTATTATATATGTCGAAGGACTTTATGATAAGGAACTTATTGAGGTTCAAGTGATGAAGTCTTTGATGTTCGATGATGTTGAAGAGATGGAGAAGTCATCTAAGGACTCGAAGATTACAAAATCATATCTTACAAATAAAATGCTTCCTATTAGTGAAATAAGGGAGGCTCTTAATCTAGAGGAGGTAGTCTCGGATATATTGGTGGGATCTACAGCAATGCTGATTGATGGAATCGTAGAAGTATTACTTCTAGGTTCAGCAACGGGAAAAACACGAAGTATAGAGGAGCCTTTATCAGAAGGGCTATTAAGAGGTCCACGTATAGGATTCACTGAAATACTGTGCGATAATACCGCAATACTAAGGCGTCATGGTAAGAATGAAAGTTTGGAACTGATTAAATTCCAAGTAGGGACAAGGGCCAAAAAAGATCTTGTCGTTGCTTATATGAACGATATCGTTAATTCTGAATTGCTGGAGGAAGTTAAACGCCGGATTGAATCCATCAATATGGATTATTTACCTGAGTCAGGATATGTAGAACAATTGATTGAAGATGATAGTTTAAGTCCGTTTCAACAAGCTCAAAACACTGAGCGACCTGATCGAGTAATTAACTCATTGTTGGAAGGGAGAGTTGCAATTCTATTGGATGGGAGTCCGTTTGCACTGATCGTGCCCGTAACCTTTAGCATGTTGTTACAGTCTCCCGAGGACTATTATGAAAGATGGATACCGGGTACGCTCCTTCGGATGTTACGATTTCTAGCTACATTTTTTGCTTTACTTGCCCCTGCATTGTATATAGCATTTATTTCTTATCACCCGGGGCTTATTCCTACGAAATTGGTTATGTCTATTATTGATGCGAGACAGGGAGTACCCTTTCCATCACTTATTGAGGCATTAATTATGGAAACGTCCATTGAAATATTAAGAGAAGCAGGCGTACGACTGCCCAAACCTATTGGTCCTGCTATGGGTATCGTTGGTGGTCTAATTATTGGTGATGCAGCTGTAAATGCAGGTCTAGTCAGTCCTTTTTTAGTAATCGTTGTTGCCGTAACTGCTATTTCTTCATTTGCGATTCCGACGTATAGTGCAGGCATAACGCTACGATTATTACGTTTTCTGGCCATGTTCTGTGCCGCTATTTTAGGTGCTTATGGAACCGTTTTGTTTTTTCTATTATTATGCAGCCATTTAGTGAAGCTGAAAAGTTTTGGAGTGCCATATGTTAGTCCTATGGCTCCATATAGATTAGATGATTGGAAAGACTTTATCTTTCGTTTGCCCTTTAAGGTGATGAAACGCCGTCCGCTCATAATGAAGACTAAGGATTCTGACCGCAAAAAATAAATAGGAGCAGAAAAGGAGGAGAATGCTTTGTTTACCAGGACGGATGATAAGATAACAACCACACAAACGGTCGTAATCATCAGTTGCTTTATGCTTGGATCTGGAGTTCTTACACTTCCAAGAACTTTAACTGAGAGAGTTAAAACGGTTGATGGTTGGATATCACTCATTTTAGGCGGTTTGATCATTATGCTCGCAGGAATATGTATTGTGAAACTATGTCAGAAATTCCCTGGTAAAACCATGTTTCAATTCCTAAAAGAAATTGTAGGGAGTTGGATCGGTAGTTGTATGTGTTTACTGATGGTCATGTATTTCGTATGTTTATCTGCCTTTGAGATCAGAGTTATGGCTGAAGTAACGATGCTTTATTTACTTGAAGGCACACCTATGTGGGCAATTGTTATGTCCTTTATGTGGATTGGATTGTATCTAATTACGGGTGGGATCAATTCAATTGCGCGATTATTTGAGATTATACTGCCGATTACGATCGTTGTTTTATTAATTTGCTTGCTATTGAGTAGTAGATTATTTGATATTGATAATTTACGTCCTGTGTTAGGAGAGGGAATCTTTCCTGTCATTAGGGGGTTGAAATCAACATTACTTGTTTTTATAGGCTTTGAGATTATGATCATTCTTCCGGCGTTTATGCAATATCCAAAAAAAGGCGTAAAGGCATTAATAATAGGTACTTCAATACCTCTTGTTCTGTACTTAATCACATTTATTATGGTTGTGGGTGCAATGACTGTTGATGGAGTCGTAAGAAGTACTTGGCCAACGCTTGATCTCATAAGAAGTTTTGAAATTACGGGTCTCCTCTTTGAAAGATTTGAGTTCTTTCTGCTTGTTATCTGGATCATGCAAATATTCTCTACATATACGATTTGTTTTTACGCAGCATCGTTGGGTCTGGCTCAATTATCGAAAAAAAATATTCGACCTATCATGTACGGCTTGCTTCCATTCATATTCATTGTTGCTCTGCTACCCAAAAATATGAATGAACTATTTGATTTTGGTGATTTCATTGGCACCGTGACGATCTATTTATTTGGGTTATTTCCTGTACTCCTTTTATTAATCACAACAATCTTCCGAATAGGAGCTGTGAAGGAAGATGAATAGCATGAAAGGCTATTTCCTAAGTGCACTTTCTATCCTATTACTTCTATGTCTTACAGGATGCTGGGGGAATAAGGAGATTGAAGATTTGAGTGTTAACGTCGGGCTAGCACTTGATGTTGGCAAGGAGTCTGAATTAGAACAAGAATTGGCTGAACAAGGCGCTACTTATCCTAAAAAAAACATCATTACAGCAACGCTCCAAACGGTACCTGTTCTGAAAGGGAACAAAGAACAACAAATGGGTAATTCAAAATCCTCCGAGATGTTTTTGAATACAGAAGTAACAGGAGATTCTATCTTTCAATTATACCGTCAATATTCTCTTAGGAGATATCGTCCCATTATTGGACATCATTTAAAAGTTCTTGTCATCTCTTCAGAACTTTCACGCAAAATGGATTTAGACAAGCTAGTAAATTTTATTTTACGAGATAACGATATCAGACCTAGTTGTCTTGTATTAATAAGTACCGGGAAAGCTAGTGAAGCTCTAATTTCAAGTCAACCCGGAGACATTCCCTCGTTCCATCTCAGAAGTATGGTAGAGAATCAATTTAGAAACAATAAAATATTGGCACCTATGATTCTTACGGAATTAGATGGAATCATGAACTCAGGGTCAAGTTTTGTTTTGCAAAATTTGGTTACTGCAAAAGGGGAAGTGGAATTCGCTGGAGCAGGGGTACTTAAAGGGGAAACGAATAAATGGATCGGGACTCTAAATGAACACGAGGTCGAAGGACTAAATTGGATTAAGGGAGATATAGAAGGTGGGGTTATCAAAACGTATGATAAGTCTGGTGAAGTTCTTGCTTATGAAATCAAATCTGCAAGTACCAAGATCAAATCTAAGGTAAATGGAAATGATATTTCTTTTCATGTGAGTATAGAAGCGGATGGCCGGTTAATTGAGAATTGGGATAAGTCACAAGTTCCTACCGATGAGAAATTTTTGAAAGAAGCAGAGGAGTATTTCGAGGAAGAATTAAAAGATATGTTACATAAAACAACTCGTAAGATGCAAGAGAAGTTCAAGGTGGATGTAGGGGGATTCCGTAACCAGCTTCGCATACAACACCCTAAGGTTTGGAGAACAGTTAAACAAGATTGGGACGAGACGTTTAGTAAGTGTGATATTACATACGATGTTAACATTACAATTACTGATTACGGTTCATCAGCGAAGTAAGAGGTCATAGGTTCTATTCCCTATCGTTAGCCGCAAGACTGATATTTGGGAGAGCTTCAAAGATATCGAGATTCGAGATCCGAATTCTTATTTGAATATAATTCCGCAGGAAGCTAAGAGAAGGAACATGATCATCTAAGATCTATTCGATCTTCCCAAAAATGGAAGATGGGAGAATCGACCTAAACTTGTTGGATAATGGCATTCGTTACACGGATAATGGTGTGATCACAGTGAGACTTCATCAGCAACATAAACGTATCATGATGACGATCGAAGACTCAGGATCTGGGACTATCGATTGTAGAAAAATTAGTAGAATTACAAGGTGGGTTGATTGAAGTAACTAGTATTGTAGGTCAAGGTACGATATTTAATATTTCTTTTCCTAATGAAATAATAGAGTGATAACTTCTTGATAGACTCTTCATACTTATTCCATACAATGATTATTAAAGTCATTATCATTTATTGGAGGGGGAAGAAGATGAGCATGACTCATTACATGTTGCTACTGTGATTTAGGTCGGATGCCGGACGATTCCAAGTGAAGTTCGCAAATGTGTGACAACTATGACATGAATGGTGAGTCTTGAACAATAAATAAACCTAAATGTTGGTATATTGAGTTATAATGATATTAGGAACCAACCAGAGAGAAATAACGTAATGAAATGAATACATAATACGGATAACAACTATTTTAAGTGTGTTATCTAACGATTGTGGGTAATAATTTTTTGCTTGGTTCCATATAATCCAGCAAAAGGTGGTGAGAACAATGGAACTTTGGGCAATTTGGCTCGTCATCGGAGTCATTCTGTTTATCATCGAGATGTTGACATTAACTTTTTATTTGTTGTGGATTGGAATTGGGGCCATTACGGCGGGACTTGTTGCGTTGGTAGTACCAGACTTATTCTTTGTACAGGCATTAGTTGGTTGTATTGTGGCGTTGGGGTTGACCTTCTTCACGAAACCCCTCACAAGATATATGCGGAAATCGAAAGGGTACACGGACGTTATTGATGATTTAGTTGGTAAGCAAGGAATTGTTATTGAACCAATCGATGTAGGTAGGAATGGCATTGTAAAAGTGGGGAACGAGACTTGGAGTGCTAACTCGTACCAGGCTCTGCAAAAGGATGATATCATTATTGTTTTACAAAGGGGTACCACCGTCTTGGAAGTTCAAAAATGGGAAGGGGTTTCTTAATGGTTATTACAATTATAATTCTTGTTATTGTTGTTGTATTTATCGCACTTACTATCAAAATAGTACCTCAGCAACGCGTTGGGGTTGTAGAACGACTCGGTAAATTCCACCGTTTATTAACACCAGGATTAAATATTCTTATTCCAATTGTCGATCATGTAAGGGTATATCACGATTTACGTATTCAACAGGCGAATGTGCCTCCGCAAACCGTGATTACGAAAGATAACGTACAAGTTGAGATAGATACAATAATATTCTATCAAGTTGTAGGACCAGATCAGGCGACATATGGTATTTCTGACTATGTCTACGGAGTTCGGAATATTTCCACAGCAACCATGCGGCAGATCATCGGGAAGATGGAGTTGGATGAAACATTATCTGGGCGTGAGAAGATATCGATGGAGATTCGTGTTGCCCTAGATGAAGCGACAGAGAAGTGGGGAGTACGGATTGAACGGGTTGAAGTTATCGATATTCAGCCACCAAGAGATATTCAAGAAGCAATGGATAAGCAGATGAAGGCTGAACGCAGCAAACGTGCTATTGTTCTCGAAGCAGAAGCGGCTAAGCAAGACATGATTCTACGTGCTGAAGGTGATAAACAAAGTAAAATACTGAAAGCCGAAGGGGATAAAGAAGCCCGTATTCGTGAAGCAGAAGGGTTAGGTCAAGCTCAAGAGCTAGAAGCGATCGGTCAAGCGAAAGCAATCCTATCTGTTGCTCAGGCGGAGAAGAACCGGATTGAGTTGCTACGTGAAGCAGGGCTGGATGAGAATGTCCTTGCCTACCGCTCATTCGAAGCTTTGACTGAAATTTCTAAAGGACCTGCTAATAAAGTGTTTATTCCTACGAATGCTGTGGAGATTCTCGGTAGCTTAGGTGCTATTGGAGAGATCTTTAAGGCTAAGAAATAAAATAGTTAACATGTAGAGAGCCAAAACTGAAGTTATAGTTTAGGCTCTCTTTTTATATGGATCAATAGCGTGATGTAGGTGTTGTACATGATAATATAATAAGAGATTACGCTACACTGTAAAAGCATTTCTATACACCATTGGAGGGTAAGGATTATTGACAAATATAATGGAAATGAATCAATTGAGTAAATGTTATGGAGACAAAACGATATTACAGAGATTTACAGCCCAAATTAAGAGACCCGAAATCATCTCACTTCTTGGAAAGTCAGGGCAAGGAAAGAGTACGCTTCTTCGAATTCTGTGCCGCTTGGAGGCTCAGGATGAAGGTGAAATCCTTTTACATGGGCATTCGTATCTAACGGTGGATCCTAAAGAATGGCGAAAGAAGATATGTTATGTATCTCAACAATCATATATGCTTCCTGGAAGCGTAGAAGATAATCTGAGAATGGTAAGTCAACTTCATAAGACACCCTTTGATATGCCCCTTGCGAAGAAGCTTATGATCTCTTTAGATTTAGATTATCTTGATTGGGGTAAGAAATCGATCGACTTATCTGGGGGAGAGAAGCAAAGGGTGGCACTCGTTCGCTCACTACTTCTAAGCCCAGAAATTTTATTGTTAGATGAGGTTACAGCCTCTTTAGATATGCAAAGCAAACATACCGTAGAAAAGTTGCTACAGGAATGGCAAGAACAAGAAGGCACAACTTGTATTTGCATAACACATGACATTGAACAAGCACAAAGAATGAGTCACAGAATATGGTTTATTGAGGAAGGGTCTCTCTTAGAAGATAGCGATAGCTGTGATTTTTTCGAGAATCCATGTACAGAAAGTGCCAGGAACTACTTACAACGTGTACCACAGGGGGAAACTTCATGTCTTATGTAGCTCTCAGCTTCACTCTCATATTTGTAATGATCACGATGTTAGTCTCCATGTGGCAAAAGCTTGATTTAGAAAAGGACATTGCGATTGGGACGATACGTTCGGCTATTCAACTACTACTTGTTGGATATGTATTAATGTTTGTATTCAAATCGAATCATCCTGTGTTTATTCTAGTCATTATTTCAGTGATGATTACAGTCGCAGCCTGGAGTGCTGGTAAACGTGGCAAAGGATTGTCTGGGATACGTTGGCGTATCGCACTTTCGATTGGTTGTACGGAAATATTGATGATGGGCTTACTTTTGGGATTACATATTATCGAGGCAACACCTCAATACATCATCCCGATCAGTGGCATGACGATTGGTAATGCGATGGTGGTATCAGGGTTATTCCTGAATCATATGAAGCGGGAAGTAGAGTCATACCAAGGTGAAATAGAGACTTTATTGTGTCTAGGAGCAAGTGCGAGACAAGCGATTCAAGATCCACTCAAGAGATCCGTTAAATCTAGCATGATACCCACGATTGATGGGATGAAGACAGTGGGCCTTGTCCAATTACCTGGAATGATGACGGGTATGATCGTAGCGGGAGCTGATCCGATAGAGGCTGTTCGTTACCAGATCTTAATTGTATTTGCATTTACGGCATCAGCAGCGATGACAAGCATTATATTAAGTCTTGTAAGTTACCGCCTGTGGTTCACGAAAGACTTACGATTAGCGCGATTATAAGAAAATTGTTCATTGGAATCTGATAGGGTTAATACGTTATAATGAATAATAAAATCAATTTTCACTAAAGGAAATGATAAACTTTATGATACAAAGGCCGCCTGATTCGAGAAAAAGAATGCAAATACTGCAACAAAAAAAGTTAATTTCGTTGTTCGTTATCCTAATGATTGGGTTAATCATCTTCGTATTTAGCAAGATTTCTTACATTTTCACGCCAATCAAAATCATTCTGAGTACAGTTTCGATTCCGATTATACTTGCGGCAGTCGCCTATTATTTACTCAACCCACTTGTAGATTTGATGGAAAGAAAAAAGATTAAACGTGGTTATTCTATACTTATCCTCTACGCACTAATTATCGGTCTCATGACGGTACTCATTGTTGAAATTATTCCGGTGATTCGTAATCAAGTTCTGGAGTTTGTTGAGAATTTGCCAAAGTATAGCGAAGAAGCTCAGCGATTATTTGAGAACTGGATTGGAAGCGATCTATTCTCTCAGATCCAGCAAAGTCTTGGATTTAATGATCCTAATTTTATGAATGATATTTCATCGAAAGCTGCTTCATTTTTTAATAATACATTTAAAGGGATTGGAACAGTTGTAGGTGCAGTAACGGAATTTGTACTGGCATTTATTATTGCGCCCTTCATATTAGTGTATTTATTGAAGGATGGTAAGAAACTGCCTCCGTATTTTCTTAAGCTTCTTCCAACGAAGATACGACCGCGCACATCGAAAGTTCTAGGTGAAATTAGTCATCAGATTAGCTCCTTTATTCGTGGTCAAATTATCGTTAGTTTCTGCATTGGGGTATTACTCTATTTCGGATATCTTATCATCGGACTAGATTATCCAGTGGTGCTTGCGATCATTGCGGCCTGTACGAGTATGGTTCCTTATCTAGGACCTACGATTGCAATCACACCGGCCATTATTATTGCATTAGTGACTTCACCAATCATGCTTTTGAAAATGGTCGTCGTATGGACGATAGTACAATTGATTGAAGGAAAATTTATATCGCCACAAATCATGGGTAAAACGTTAAAAATTCACCCGATTACAATTATATTTGTTATTATCGTATCAGGTAAATTATTTGGAGTACTCGGAATTATACTAGCTGTTCCTGGTTACGCCGTATTGAAAGTCATCGTGATGAACGTATTTCAAGGGTTTAAGAATAGGACAGATTGGTATGAACCTCTTCCTGAAGTGATTACACAAGAAGAAATAACTGTAAATGAAGCGGTAATAAAAAAGGATAATTGATCAACTTCTAGATTAATCTTTATGTGAGGATGTGTCTTATGAAAAAATGGCTACAATTTCGATGGTGGAAACTTCTGATTCTCATTATAGTCTTATTAGGCTTAGGGATGTCTATCTATCTTAATCCTTATACTCCAGATGCAAGAGCACTTGAGGCAATGAAAGGTGGCAACGGAATTACAGTATCCGAAGAGAACCAGTGGATTCAGTTCGATCCAGAGAAACCTAGGGGCGCAAATGTTATTTTGTATCCTGGTGCACTCGTTGAACCGGAGAGTTATGCTCCCATGGCTAAGGAGCTTGCTACACAAGGACATCGGACGTATATTGTGAAAATGCCACTGAATCTGGCGGTACTTGGAGGAGATAGAGCTGATGCGATACTCACCAAAGAACCAAACGAAACTTTTGTGATCGGGGGTCATTCACTTGGTGGTGTTATGGCTTCTAGATATGCAGCCAACCATTCTGATCGGTTCGCGGGGGTGTTCTTTCTGGCTTCATATCCTGATTCAAAGGGGAGTCTGCTTGCAACAGATCTATCTGTCCTTTCTCTGACTGGATCGGATGACGGCGTTTTGAAGAAGGATACGTACGAATCCTCTAAAAGCTACCTCCCGCAAGACGCAGAGTATTTTGCAATTGAAGGTGGTAACCATGCTCAATTTGGAAGTTATGGAGCGCAAAAGGGTGATAATCCTGCGAGAATAACACCGGAAGTACAACTTCAAAAGATGGTAGAGAAATTAACGGAATGGATAAATAGATTGAAATAAAGTGATGACTTCATTGTCATCTCTTTTATTTTAATATTCTTTTATGAAATTCTCTATTCTCGCCATAGTAATGCATCGATATCGAATGTAGGGATAATTCCTTCTTGAGAAGCCCGGTTGAGTAATGCCTTGATAGCGCCATACCCTTCATCACCTAGATCTGCGCTGAATGAATTTACATATAAATTGATATGGGCTTGGGCGACTTCAGATGACAGTTCCTGCGAGTGATGTAGGACGTAATCTTGTGAAGCCTCTGGCTGAGCCCATGCATATTCGACGGATTGACGAATCCAAGTCGTAATTTTATTTAAATCTAACGATTTACGTGCGATTATAGCTCCCAAAGGGATGGGTAGGTTCGTATCTTCTTCCCACCAACTTCCTAAATCGGTCATCAGTGACAACCCGTACTCAGGGTAGGTGAAACGTGCTTCATGAATGACGAGTCCGGCATCAATGAGTCCATCCCGTACAGCCGGCATAATCTGGTCAAATGGCATTACGACAATTTCTCCAATACCACCGGGAATGTTCTGCGATGCCCATAAACGAAACAATAAATAGGCCGTTGAACGTTCGCTAGGCACAGCCACACGGCGACCCGTTAGTGTTGTGGGGTCGTTCGTGATCACATCGTGACTTGATGTAAGTACTAATGGACCACAACCTCGCCCAAGCGCCCCTCCACAGGACAGTAATGCATATTCGTCTGATATCCAAGGTAGCGCACCATAGGATATTTTGAGAATATCAGGTCCGTCGATTCCTTGTGCAAGTGTATTTGTAATATCAATATCTGCATAGGTAACTTCTAACTCGGGTGCACCAGGTATTAAACCGTGGACCCAAGCATGATATATAAACGTGTCATTTGGACACGGTGAAAAAGCAATCTTCATGTTAGCACCTCCAATAGTATTGAACTTGCGGCTTCGAGAGCCTCAAATGCTTCTTTCATCTTCCATGCGGATCGATCACGGGGTCCGACAGCATTGGATATCGTCCGAATCTCAAGAACAGGTACGCTATAGATCTGAGCTGCAACAGCCACACCATAGCCTTCCATAGCTTCAACAGTAGCTCCTGGTACGCGCTTGTCTAGCATTGCTGCACTCTCAGATGAACCTGTCACCGTTGTGACAGTAAGAATAGGACCCGTATGAACGCAAAGACCAGCTTGCTGAAGTGCATCTGTTATTAAAGATACGAGATTGGATTCTACGGGTACACGAGAAGAGCCAAACCCTAGTTCGTCTACGCTACAAAATCCTTCAGGAGTCTCTGCCCCTAGATCTGCGGCTATGATCTCACTAGCTATGACAACGGAACCAAGTTCGGCTCTTCCAACAAATCCACCACCAATACCAGCGCTAATCACTAGACTGTAATCTCCTTTAGCAAGGGCAGATGCTGTATTTGCAGCAGCAGTTGCAGAACCGACGCCAGCTAATCGTACATCGAATCGACTTGATCCACGAATACCACGTACGACAGCATCTCGTTCTGCAGCGACCGCAGTCATGATTAATATACGTTGTGAACCGGATAGATGAATCACTTCTGCGTCCTCAAGCGGTTGTGCATTGATATCTTGTTTCAATTAAATCCCCTCACTCACTTATTCATTCGTATGTAGTTACTTTTTGTCTTCTCAATATATAAAGGTACCGTTAACAGATAGCGTTGTAAAGGGAGGAGGTGGTGTCCCGGTTCATGATAGTTGTAAATTCATGCATATACGAGCTGTTACAAGAATAAACTTGTTCCATTACGTTATCGTTTCGCACAAACCTTAGAGAAGGAGTTGAAGAACACATGAATAATACGATGTTTCCTAACATTTCTATACTAGGCATAGGTACAGCATTACCAGCTTACCGGATTGAACAAGGTGAGGTGTTAGATAAATTAGAGGAAGCCTTACAGGATTCCCCGAATTCCGTGCGGTGGGCTAGAAAGATTTTTAAACAATGTGGTGTAGCAACGCGATATACCTGTGAACCTAATCTCATCGCACATGGTTCCACAAGCCGTTATTTGCCATCCGAAGGACTCAATGATGTTCCATCCACTGCTGAACGTATGGGTATTTATAAAAGAGAATCGATTCCTTTAGCACTAGAAGCTGCACGAGATGCTTTACAGGATGGAGATATTGAAGGTTCTCAGATCACACATCTTATAACAGTAAGTTGTACAGGCCAATTCTTGCCAGGGCTGGATGCTGTTATTGTTAAGGAATTGGATCTATCACCACGCGTTTCGCGAATTCCATTAACCTTTCAAGGATGTGCGGCAGGGTTGAAGGCAATTCAATTGGCTAGAACGCTGATGGAAGGGCAATCAGACAGGCAGATCTTAATCGTCTGTGTAGAGTTATGTACACTTCATTTTCAACCTTCAAGTGAACGAGAGGCTTTGTTTGGCGCATCATTCTTCGGAGATGGGGCTTCCGCATGTGTTATAGGAGCGGCTGATAAGAACCGAAAAGGGTTGTTTCAATTAGGTGAGGGGCATTCGGTTCTCATGCCTGATTGCAGTGAAGAAATGATATGGGAAGTTGGAAATTATGGATTCGATCTCTATCTATCTACGAATATTCCCAAATTGTTAGGCCGCTATCTAAGTGCTGAGATGGAATCCCTATTAGCTGGTAACGAATCTCCTAATCTATGGGCTATCCATCCTGGAGGACGTGGGATTGTCGATGTTATACAACAGATGTACGAATTGCGGGATGATCAGGTTCAGTATAGTCGAGGTATTCTACATGACTATGGCAATTTGTCCTCCGCGACGATTCTTTTTGTTCTAAAAGCGATGCGCGAAGATCTTGCATCTCGTGAAGCAGAATCATCTAGTGGTGTAGCTTTAGCTTTTGGTCCGGGGCTTACAGCAGAACTGCTTAAATTTACGTATCTTCCATCAGCTATTCTACAAGAGCGGACGATAGACCATGTCCATTCTTAAGAAGCTACAGAAGAGAGCCGAAGAACCAGAATTGATGGATGATTTCAGTATGGGTGGAGATGAATTACACGAAGCGTTACGTGATCTTCGGCTGTTGAATCGTATATTTGCTGCCTCAAATCCTACTATTTATGGTGTTGAGCGGATATGGATACTAGCGGGTCGTCCGAAACAGTTATCTGTTCTTGATGTGGGCGCGGGTTCAGGGGATGTAAATAGACACATTCTTAGATGGGCGGATAAGAGAGGCATCGATGTTACGATCCAATTAGCAGATGTAACGGAGGAAGCATGTGAAGAGGCACGACAATTCTTTCATGATGAACCGAGGGTAACGGTAAAATTAGTCGATGTGTTGGACCTACCAGAAGCATCGGTAGATATCGTAACGGGATCGCAATTTATCCATCATTTTACAGGAGATGAGCTTCATAGGATCGTAGCTCATATGTATAAAATGTCCAAGCTTGGTGTTGTGATTAATGATATTCATAGACAATGGATTGCGTGGTTAGCGGTATGGATCGTCAGTCATGTAGTATCCACTAATCGTTATATAAGGCACGATGGCCCTTTGTCTGTAGCCAAAGGGTTTCGTGCTACGGATTGGATTATATTAAGAGACTCCCTAGGTGTTCCCCAACTTAAGTACTCGTGGCGTCCCTTATTTCGGTATGCTGTTATCATTCCGCAGCATGCTTCACAAAGTGAAAAGGGGAGTGGAAATCGATGGAGCAGATGATGGATGCCGTCGTAATTGGTGGAGGAATTGCAGGGTGTAGCCTTGCAAAACAGTTAGCAGATCTAGGATGGCGTACAGTGCTATTAGATCGACAGGTATTCCCACGCCATAAGACGTGTGGTGAATTTCTATCGCCAGAATCACAAGAAATGCTTAGTCAGCTTGGGTTGGATGATGTGATGGAGTCCTTAGAACCTCAGAAGATATCGAAAGCGAGATTGATATTTGCAGATGGAGGTACAGTGGAGGTTCCATTACCAGGTACAGCTTGGGGAATTAGCCGCTACAAGCTGGATACTGCCCTGCATGAAGTTATTGTCCAATCAGGAGTTAGCGTGCGAACCGGTATGACAGTTACTTCGATTAAGCAATCTGAGGAAGGCTACGAGGTGAAGATTAAGGAACGTGGTATTGATACGATCATTCAAGCTCGAACGGTGTATGCTGCCTGGGGATCTCACCGTCATACGAATATATTTGAAGAACCTTATATATTAGATTCGAATAAGCATTCCTACGTCGGAATTAAATCTCATTATTCTGGCATACGTTCTGATCTTGTTACGGAGTTGTATTTCGTAAAGGGTGGCTACGTCGGAATTTCTCCTGTTGAGAATGGTTATTCGAATGTGGCTGCACTTCTGGACAAGGAGGTAGTCAAGGGCGCAGGAACGAGTGTAGCCACCATCTTTGAATCAGTCTCAAGAGATAATCCTCAATTAGTGGAGAGAATGAAACATGCCGTTCCTATTGCGGGGACACAAGCTTCCATAGCTCCAGTACATTTATCTTCTCATCCGCTTGCATGGCACGTCATTCCACATCTAGGAGATGCAGCAGTAGTTATTCCGCCGCTATGTGGAGATGGGATGTCTATTGCCCTACGGTCATCCTATCTATGTTGCGCTCTCGCTGATCGTTATCTACGTGGGGAAATATCTCTGCTACGTTGGAAAGAAGAATACACACAGGCCCTTCAACATGAATTCGGTGGCCTAATAAGGCGAGGGAGACTTGCACATACACTGTGTTCGAAGCCTCAGGTTACTCGTTGGTTCCCAAGTGCTGTCAGGCTCTATCCGCCGCTTGGTAAGTATTTCGTTAAAGCCACACGATTGAAACCATATGGTGGTTAGATATTATGTATTTAGGAGAGCTGGCTTATGGGATACCGCATGCTTGCTAATCTTTCATTTCGGTTCCCGACATGGATCATCGTGTTGTGGACAGCTTTTTTTGTTATCTTTGGTACGTATGCAACGAAGCTACCAGAGGTTCTCAAAGACCATGGGTTAGTGTCTGAGGGGAGCTATACAGATGTTCAGCAAACGCTATCTGCTAAGTTCGGAATACCGGATGAGCCAATCATGCTAGTTTTTGAAAAAGAAACCTCAGTAACGACACAACAGTTTCGTCAATTTATTGAGAACGTATTGATGAGAATCCAGTCTGTTGAGGGACTATATAGCCAAATATCTCCGTTTGAAAAGGAAGGGATGTTACAAGGGAATGTAGCCTATGCACTTCTTGGGTTTCGTCAGCAATCCTATAGAATCGGACCTGTGTTGGAACAGATCAGACAGCATCTTCCAACGTCATCACATATTACGGTAGGTATGACGGGGAAGTCTGTTGTTCAATATGATGTAAATCAAGCGAGTCGAAATGGATTGAAGACAGCAGAGTTGATCGGGTTACCTATAGCATTTATTATATTGTTATTTGCGTTCAGAGGTGTCGTCTATGCATTACTACCCATTATTATCGGGCTGATTGGCGTAACAGGGACGCTTGGGATCATGACATTAGTGGGTAAGATGATTGAACTCTCCAATTTTGTGTTAAGTGTAATCCCTATGGTAGGGCTGGCACTTAGTATTGACTTTTCCCTTATGATTATCAGTCGATTTCAAGAAGAACTTCCCAATCGAAGTGTAGAACAGACGGTACTCACGTCGATGCGAACAGCGGGACGAGCTGTGATATACTCTACTGCATGCGTTATTCTCGGGCTCCTGGCTATTCAATTTATTCATTTGCCTATCTTCACAACTGTCGCCTTAGGTGCTATGGTTGTGCTCATCATATCTTTACTATTAAATCTAACGTTACTTCCTGCTCTACTCAGTATCATAGGGCCATTTATTATACCCAACAAGCAGAAGGAAAGGGAGATATTGACCTCGAGTTTCTGGGATCGATGGTCACTCACAATCATGAAGAGACCTATCGTATCCATGGCTGTTTCCTTGATTGTGTTGCTTATTTGTCTTGTTCCATTACGTCATATGATGATTAGCATACCGGATGCGACTTCGCTACCTCAGGGATATGAGTCCCGAGCGGCAGCTGAGCTCTACAAAGCTCACTTCACCTCCGCTTCCAGTTCAGAGGTTGTTGTCCTCGCGACAGGAAAGAAGGTCACATTTACAACGCAAAATTGGCTCCATGCCTATCAATGGGTGGAGAGTATGAAGCAAGATCCAAATGTGATCAGCATTGATTCTGTGTTTGAGCATCTGCCTGTGTTATCGGAGCAAGAGTTCCTTCGAATGCTTAAGAATCCTATCTTCATGAAAAGAATAGAGCCAGCGTTACAATCCGTACTACGAGATAATACAATGCTCTTTCGAATGACGATACAGGGGACCCCAGGATCCACCATGGCTTCAGATTGGCTACGGAATTTAGAAGTTGAGGGTATAACGGAGGAACTTCCCTTGATTGTTGGGGGAGAGGCGAAGTATCAGCAGGAAATATTCGATGAGATTTCAAATCATCTGGTTTCAATTCTATTATTCATAGGTATAACGAACTTCATCGTACTATGTATTGCATTTCGCTCTATTCTTATTCCACTTAAAGCCATTGTAATGAATTTATTAAGTCTAGGTGCTTCGTTTGGTATTCTGGTCTTTATATTTGAAAAAGGAAGACTAGGACTAGAACCTAGTCCGATTGCGGTTATGATTCCGGTCTTTGTATTTGGACTCGTATTTGGAATCAGCATGGATTATGGTGTGTTCTTATTGTCTCGAATGTCAGAGGTATATGAACGGACGGGAGACCATGTTATTGCTGTCACATCAGGATTATCCTCAACAGGTAGGATCATAACGTCAGCTGCTGCTATTATGATTGCTGTGACTTTACCATTCGCTTTCGCTGATGTCGTAGGGGTGAAACAACTCGGAATCGGCATTGCTGCAGCCATATTTATTGATGCCACAATCATTCGACTGATTCTCGTTCCGTCATTAATGGTACTGCTAGGGCGAATGAATTGGTGGATGCCTTTTCAAAGAAAATAAAAGCCTTGGAATCGTATTAGTTCAATAAGCTCTTAATGGCTTTTATGACCGCATCCGGTCTGTGTATTTGAATGGCATGCCAGCTGTCTTCTACGATGTTTTGTGTAGTCAAATGTGAAAGGTGTAACAAATACTTCTGTTCTTTAATCCAATCATTATGTTGTATCCCAGCACTTAATACGATGACAGGTAAATCACTTCTTAATTGTGGTGCCTGCAGTAATTGGATGCTACTCTCTCCTGTATTTAGTAACTCCAAATATGCCGACTTATAAGCACTTGTTCGATAACCCAATACACGAGCTATCTGTAATATCTCAGGAGGGAGTCGTTTGGAGCCAATATGCATTCTCATCAGACGGGGTATAGCTATCGGAGACAATAAATAACCAAGTCGGTACAATTTTAAAGCCTTCTCACGTTGATTCTTTCTAACAGGATCTATATGTTCTGATAAATATCTGTTCTCATGTGTGGAATCCACCAACACCAAACCCGTAACTTCGTCCGGGTACGTAGCGGCAAATAATCTCATGATCATTCCACCGTAGGAATGTCCCACAAGCAAGAAGGGGGGCTTCCTACCTAGTGTAGTTAATAACGAGCGAAGATCATCCACATATTGTTGGCAGGTGGGCTCTGAAGGAGATGGGGAACTCCAACCAAATCCTGCACGATCATAAGTGATAACAGTCGCGTCTTCAGCCAATACGGGTTGAACATGACACCAATCCAGTGAACAACCACCCATTCCTGATTCCAAAATAATGGTCGATGAGCCTTTCCCAGATACGTTCACATGTATATTGTGTTGATTAATCTCAATCATGCGGCCACTAGGATTATATTGATTACGCTGATATGTAGAAGATATGTGTTGAAACAAGGACAATGGAAAGCCTATGAACGACAGCGTGTTACGAATAAATCGATCAGAAAAAGAAATCATGGTCATTCCAACCACCTCCTTCTTCAATTTTAGGTAGAAACCATATAATTAAAAGAGAAGCTTTTATGTGTATATTTCCTATTTTAATATCGATGAATAGGATTTAAACAACCGAGTGAATGTGTTAAACTTGAGTGACAGTTAATACAACGTTATATGGATGGTTGCATCGCGATTATAATGATACATACATTGAGAGGTGTTTTGAGAGAATGGATAACAGTAAGAATGTTGCGTGTTTCAAAGAAGTTATGGGGAATTACCCTACTGGAGTGACCGTTGTAACAACCGTTGATGAACAAGGCGTTCCGTTAGGACTTACCGTTAATTCATTTGCTTCTGTATCTTTAGATCCTTTACTTGTTCTTTGGTCCATTGATAAGAGAGTTTCGACGTATGAGACGTTTATAAAAACAGATAAATTCGCAGTACACGTACTATCCGCTGATCAAGGTGATATCTGTTCTTTATTTGCAAGTAGAGATATTGACCGATTTGGAAATTGTGAATGGGCTTTATCTGAGCAGAATCTTCCGATTATTGCAGGAGCTTCTGGTGTGATGCAATGTAAGACATTCAAAACGATTGAAGCGGGCGACCATACGATTTTGATTGGTGAAGTCGTAGCGATTGAAAGTGAAAACAAAGAACCACTTTTATATCACAAACGTAAATTCGGGAAGATTCCTGACGAATTCTATATTTAATATATAAAGTGCATGAAATGATGACCTTCCACGGACTCTTCGTTGGGAGGTTTATTTCTATCAATGTGGGATCATGAAGTGTTTGGAGAGGAGACCCTATGTCCTTCTTGAAGAGGATTGATCTAGATTGGGATAGCGTGCCACCCACGGATGAACATCAATTCCCATTCCAAATGCCTGTGTTACGCAGCTTAAGCACGCTACATTTAGAAAGTAACGTAACTTTTCTAACGGGAGAGAATGGTTCAGGTAAATCTACGTTATTGGAATCGATCGGACTTAAGTGTGGTTTTAGTATTATTGGGGGCAAAGATCTTGTTATTTCGAAGAAAAGGGATAATGTATCGCTCGCGTCAATCATGAGACTTAGCTGGATGCCCAAGGTGAACAGTGGTTTTTATTTCCGAGCAGAAACATTTGATGCTTTTGCCAACTATATCGATGAGCTAGCAGAGGACCCTTTTGTAGGAAGGTCGGCGTATAGTCCATATGGTGGGAAGTCTTTAAATGAACGTTCTCACGGACAAGCCTTTTTGACCTTTTTCAACAATCGATTAGATAAAAAGGGGCTGTACTTATTAGATGAACCAGAGTCGGCTTTATCTCCGCAGAGTCAGTTATCCTTTTTGAGGCTGATTTGGGAGTTGGAACAGAGTGGACAGGCTCAGTTTATTATCGCGACACATTCTCCGATACTTATGGCATACCCGCATGCTCAAATATTACATTTCTCAGAGTCATCCATAGAACCGATACACTATGAAGAAACGGAACATTATAGCTTGACCCGAGATTTCTTGAATCATCGTGATCGGTATTTCAACATGTTGTTCTCAGATTAATTACTTATAATGGTCATAAGAATCCGTAGCAGAGAAAATTACTAGAAATTTGGAGGCATAACAATGAGTCAACGCTATCGAATTACAAGAACTTTACAGGAAAACGGAAATTTAGAGCAAACGATATCTTTGGATGAGTGCAAACAGTATTTCTCGTCCAAATCTGATTTCATTTATACATCAGTGTATACGGTGACAGGTTCAACCAGTATGTCCATAGATGGAGATTTCTTCATGTGGAACTATAATGATACTCAGATCCCATTCAGGTATTATCAGGGGGACATTTACGTATCCGGCACCAATGAAGCCGTAATTCCGATGATGATTGAGGTTGCGAGCGAATTAGTTGCAGATATACAGGAAGGGTAGTTTTATTAAAAAATATTAACGTTACGCTATAACGCAAAGACAGAGGCTGCCAGCATCATGGGCAGTCTTTTTTTGAACTTACAGGAAGGAAGTTTAATCACGGCCTTGGATGCGAAAAGTGAATGGAACCCAAGGAAGCGTAATACTTTATGGATAGAATAATTGTAATTGCTCGAGGAGTTCTTCGATGGGGATAGGCATATGAGGTGACAAGCTTCGACTACCATTCATATAATGGAGAGAAGCGAGGTGTGAGAACTTTATGAATAACTATCGAAGCATCACAATCGTAAGTAAATGGAAAAAGACAAGTTGGTTATTGACACAACGAAATTTAAGTAAGCATGTTCCAAGTACAAGACAATTCCAAAGAGACAATTTGACCTCGATGCTTTCTGATTATTCGACTGTCTTCTTCAAACCTACAACTGGTTCTGGCGGGGTTAATATTATTCGTATTAGGAAAGTACCCAAGGGCTATCAAACGCAATTGGAGGCTACCAAATCTTATTACTCAACTATAAATGCCTTATATAGTAAGTTAAATCAATTTGCCAACAAAAGATCCTATGTTTTGCAGAAGGGAATCCAACTAGCCACAACAAATGGAAAACCTTTCGATATTCGTGTCATGGTCCAGAAAACGAATAAAGGGGTATGGCATAGCACTGCAATATTTACCAAGATCGGAAGTCCGGGCATGGTAGCCACAAATTATAATCAAGGAGGGAAACTCGGTTATTTCAATCAAACGATGTCAGGGTCAGGCTACAATCTTATCAAGATTAAGCAGTTAGAAACTGAGCTGAAACAATTAGGAGTCAAAGTTGCCAAAAACTTTGATCGTCATATGAAAGGATTTAGAGAATTAGGTTTGGATGTGGCTCTGGATTCCATGGGAAAAGTGTGGATTCTGGAGGTGAATACAAGGCCACAATTCTATCCTTTGAAGAACATGAAGGATAAGGCATTGTATAGGCGAATTCTTTCATATGCTAAAGCTTATGGAAGATATAAATAAATAGGAATGGATGGGTACAACAAAACACCAGGAGATCTTCCTGGTGTTTTGTTGTACTGAACATCGAGAAATGTGATCTGACTGTTCGACATTCCACCTCATTGAACGTGAATAACAGATATTCTCAAAATTGCCGTTTAGAGAATTGATGGATGGATCTTTCGGTGAAATTGTAGCTTTGTTTGATTCGTTCGAAAAGTTAAAACAACCATTAAACATTGCGACACCCAATTGGGACGAACTTGAAAAACAAGCAATTTTCAAGTTTATTTCAAATAATCATTAAGCTTACAGGCAGGTAAACGAAATGAAAATTATTGTAGCGCATTCAGCAATCTGTTATAATTTACCATAACATTTATTGTGGGTTTCCCAGATGAGTTGAGTTAAGAATAGTTGAGAGGAGTTAGTTGAGATGAGTGTACAACAAGGAAATGAACAGATTGTTCGAACGGAGTTTCAAAAGCAAGCTAGAGGCTTCTCAAACAAATCTTTGTCTTTGAATAGCGAGGATTTATTGAAATGGATTCATCGACACCTCCCCCTTAATGAAGGAGTTAAGATGTTGGATGTGGCAGCGGGAACAGGTATTTTAAGTCGCTATTTAGCTCCCTATGTAAATAAGGTGATATCTGTTGACTTATCGCCTGATATGATTGCAGAGGGTATAGAACGAAACAATGCATTGAATATATCTAACATAGAATTTAACCTTGCTCATGCTGAGCAAATACCCAGTGACAAAGAAGCGTTCGATTTAGTCATTAGTAGATTAGCATTTCATCATTTTACAAATCCAAAAAAAGTGTTAGAAGAAATGATTAGAGTAAGCAAATTATCAGGGACTATCTGTATTGTTGATATGATTTCACCAGAAGATAATGAGTTATACCATCAGTATAATCACTATGAGAGGCTTCGTGATCCTTCCCACACGAATGCACTCAAAGAAACAGAATTCATTAAATTGTTTGAAAATGCAGGTTTAGATATTCAAACTATCGAAACGATTGACGTTCCTATTAACGTTAATAAGTGGTTGGAACTAACATCTACGGCTGATCAAGTAGCAGTTCAAATTATTGAGGACATTCAACTCGAACTAGCAGATAAGAAAACTACCGGACTGTTCCCTTATATAGAGAGCGGAGAAGTGATGTTCACACAAAAATGGATAAAAGTCATAGGTGGACATGAAACGCTAGTTCAGTAAAATAGATTAAACCCTCTCATTTTAAGAACCCTAGATTTAATAGGTCTAATGAGAGGTTTTTTTATGAACTTAAGTGATATGGATATTTTACGAAGCAGACTAACTAATTCTCTGCAGTCTTATTGAAGTAACCGGAAACGATAAATATCATGAGTGTTTAGAGAGAGGCCCCTATGAGATCATCTAAAATAAAATTAGTTGTAATTCTTAATGTTATTCTCTTCCTAATTGGTGGGTGTAATAATGCCGATAAGGAGAGAGACGTTAATGCATTCTCAATCTATTTGGTTAAGGACTTATCTGCAACTGAAGCTATGAGTAAAAAGCTTGATGATCTTCCATTAGAAACAATACCTGTGCTTACCGACAAAGAAATTAGAACTTACAATTGGATAGAACATGAATTTACAATGAATGAAGGCATTAGTTTAGAGAAAAAGCTAGAAGTGAAAGTATCAGCAAGGGGTAAACCTTTTGTTGTAGTTGTGGGTAATGAAAGAATATATCTAGGGACGTTTTGGTCCCATTTATCATCTCAATTTTTAGATCTTGATATTCCGACGATCTCTTCTAATTGGCTTAAAGGAAGTGATAACGATATGTACAAAATACGCTCTGGAAAAATTCTAGATCCTAGAGATGATCCTAAAATATTTGAGGCATTAAAAGGGTTAGGGAAAGTGATTTAATTCCTGACTGTAATTAACCTATTTGTGAAAAAGGGTGTCATTCTGCGCCAATCAACAGGACTTTATTGGTTATGGCAAGAACAAGTCAGAATTACAATTTCAATTTATGAATAATACAAAATAAAGACTATCTTCACCTATGAAATAGATGGGCAATAATCAAGCTAGATCATGTTTAAGAAGCAACCGGGTGAATCGCGAAGCGGATAAGATTTAGAATATTGATTGTTACATAAGAATACAAACACGAAAAACACCGCATAATGATGTGGTGTTTTTCGTGTTTGTGGACTCGTCATATGTATACCAGTTTGCCGTGGCGGCTGTTTCTTGTATTTCCATTTAGATTAAGGTTAGAACATGATGGGAACATATGTTTTTGTCGGGAGGTAGAGGGAAGAAGCCCTTACCAATTCGCAAACAGGTGAACAATAAATTTCTACAAAAAGAAAGGAAGCAAAATGAAAAATATGAATTTCAGTGAAGCTGTTGAACGTTCTTTACAATTGAGAAAAGTCTACCATCGTTTAGAACGACAGTATCATGAAAAAGAATGGACAGTAGAAGAAGATGCATTAGCTTTCCTGACAGATGCTGGTCTGGTCGGTCGTCTAACCATGTCTCAACAGGTGCGTTGGCCAACAAACGGGGATACTGTATCGGAACTTGAACATAAGATTGGTGAAAGTATGTGGTGGTTGATTATTTTGGCTGAACGTATGAATATTGATAGCGGTGCAGCATTGGAAAAATTCTTAACCAAAACTGAAATGAAATTAGGGGAATGAGATAATAAAGAATACAGGAAATCAAGGTGTATTGTTTAGGCATATAGACATGACTTGAATCCGTTAAGCAAGATAGTATCTCAATTTAAATAAAACATAATGGAGTTGGAAAAATGACGGAATTCTGGGAATCAAGTTTTATAGAAAAACAAACGATGTGGGGATTTGAACCTACTGACTCGGCAATTGTGACAAAAGACTTTTTCCTTGAAGAGAATGTTAAGGACATACTGGTACCAGGGTTTGGATATGGCAGAAATGCAAAGGTTTTTATCGACAATGGAATAAACGTAACAGGTATTGAGATTTCAAAAACAGCAATTGATTTGGCGAGGCAAAATGGGCTTGATATGAGTATTTTTCATGGTTCAGTAACTGACATGCCATTTGATAACCAACGCTATGACGGTATATTTTGCTATGCACTTATTCACTTATTGAATGATCGTGAGAGAGAGAAGTTTATTAAAGATTGCTATGATCAGTTAAAGCCAAATGGATATATGATTTTTACAACGGTTTCAAAAAAAGCCCCAATGTTTGGAAAAGGAAAACAATTGGATAAAGACTATTTCGAGATCATGGAAGGCGTAAAAATGTATTTTTATGATTCTGACTCCATAAAGCAAGATTTCGAAAAATATGGACTGGTAGAGTTTTCAGAAATTGACGAGCCGAGTAAGAACGTAAAAAATAAACCTCCAATAAATTTTATTATTGTAAAATGTAAGAAAAAGATATAAGCATTTTAACACTTTTCTAAAATATCGAATATAGAAAAAATATTCATTACGTTAACGGGTAACTATAGATCAATTAAGATAGGCTGCCGTGAGGTAGCCTTTTTTCAGCACGTACCACAATTTAGTTATAATGCTCCTCAGGAAGTCCCAACTGGTGAAACTGTCATTCAGTTATGTGGAAATGAATCAGGCACCTTGTATATATTCAGGTGATGAACCTGGAAAAATCATTAATGTTAAAGAGGGTAAAAAGTTTTGGTATATAATTAGTCCGATTAAAGATGTGGAAGTAATCGCGGTAAAAGAAGATGGTACTAAAGAAATCATTAAAGATAATAATCATGAAGAACTATTAAGACTTATTGATTTCATATACCTCCGTAACCTCCTACGGACAGGATAACTTCCCTATAATTTGGTTGTGGAGATTTTTTTGTACAAAAATGAACTTTTATAACCTCTGCAATCTCTTATCTATGAAAGGGGTGAGAACATGCATCTAAGCCGTCTTGTCAAACAAGCGCAAAAAGGCAACAAGGAAGCTTTATTACAACTAATTATAGTCGAACAAGACGCTTATTATCGTCTAGCGTACAGCTACATGAGAAATGAGCATGACGCGATGGATGCCATGGCAGACATGATTGTTACGCTTTATGAAAAGCTGGAACAATTGCAAAAGGGCGAAGCCTTCTACAGCTGGAGCAAAACTATTCTCGTCAAACGTTGCAAAACAATACTCCGCAACAAGGAACGATTTATTCCACTGGAAGATGAGCGAGAATCATCACATGATGCATTAACTGACGATAATCCATATCGCAACACGGAGTCTGAGATGAATATGCAGGTGCTGCTCTCTCATCTGAGTGTACGACAGCGGGAAGCGATTGAACTTCGTTACGTACATGATCTCCCCTATCAGACGATTGCGGACATGACCGATGCGCCGTTGGGCACAATCAAATCAAGAATTTCTCAAGGCATACATAAACTGAAGTCGATGATGGGAGGTGATCGTTATGACAACGATCGAGGAGAGATTACTGGAGCACAAACAGAGCTTGAATATCGTACAGGCACCATCAGAACTTGAAGCCAGACTTCGAAATGCACTTGAGCATGTCCCCAATAAGAAAAGAAATGTGAATAGAGCGATGATATGGGTTGTATCATTAGCTGCAGGACTCCTTCTAGTTGTCGGAACTTATCAATATCCTGCTTTTGCTTATTACGGAAATAAGTTGTTTAATAAAATCGAGTTGACCTCTCTAAGCTTCTCTGAAGTGGCGGAGCAAGGATACGGGCAAACGGTCAACAAAAGTACAACACTTGATGACGGCACAGTTATTAGCATTAACGGAGTTATTGCGGATGATAATGCATTGTCACTGTATTACACGGTTGATCGACAAGCAGGATCTGTGTTTGATGAGAATGGTTCTATGCGTTATTCCGTGGATAAAATCCAAGGATTCTTAACTGATTCAATGCTAAGAAGTGGAGGTGGCAATCATAGCAAAGACGAGACCCACTTCGAGGGAGTGGACAAATTTGATCCGGTAAGTCCATTCGCCAGGACATTAACCGTAACATTCAGTGTGTGGCTAGATAACGGGAAACGAGCTTTCTATCCAATTCAATTCAAGTATGAAGCCAATAAAGCGATGAAAAATATTATTAAAGAGGATATTTCAAAATCAGTGCCTGTCGATCAGGGGACTGTCCACTATGACTCCATTACGGCTTCACCAACGTCAACCATCGTGAGGGGACATTATGAAATGGATTATGAGGGATTCCCGAGATTCATGGGTAAAACAAATCTTTATGTGAATGGATCAGAAGTGAAATCATGGGGATCGCGGGGTTTGGCTGAAAAGGGCATGGGATTTGAACTTGAATTTGATGTGTTTCCGACAGACAAGATAGAGAATGTTGAACTTGTACTCGAAAATTTTCCTGGGTATCAGAAAGTAGAAGAACCCATCTCCCTAGCCTCGCCATCAGATCTATCCTTCAAAATTGGCAATGAAAAGGTATGGATTCGAAGTGTCATAAAAACCGATACAGGTTATGATATCGTGATTGCCCGGAACCAATTCACATTATTGGAAACGGATAATCTATCCATTCAAGCTGGTGATAGTGTAGTTCCCGTATCAACAATTTCCGTATCACGCCCATGGGATCTCAAGAACGGTAACATCATGTGGGAACAGACATATTCTTTTAATACAATGGAAGAACCGAAATGGCTACTACTAGACGGATTTAACTATATTAAAACTTACGACAAGACAATATCTATTCCTGTAAATAACAAAAAATAAAATGGTACACAAATTATTACTATCGCTCAATATATTCATTCCAGAAACAAGGAGCAGTTTGCCTCGGCAGCTGTTCTTTGTTTTTATTAGGCAGACATGGCAACTACAGTCATCGGATAAGCGTCTGTGCAGGACGCCATTCGAACCACGCGGATATCGAAATTGAGTTAAATACAACTATAGGTATATTCTTCGGTTGAGGATCAAACAGCGCTAACTAGATTTGGAATAAAGGAGAGATCGATCCTTTTGCAGTGACCGAGGAGGAATGCAGTCCAAATATGAAGAAAGTTCGCGGAATGTGTTAAAAAAATGTGTTGACACAAAAGTAATTAGGAACCATACTACATGTATGAACAACAATAATAAAATAATAAATGACATTGACGCTATTCCCTCGCTTGTACAATCCAAGCGTCAGATTGATCGCTATAACCTAGACATAGACGCACAGGCTATACTCGTCGCGTCTAGACTAATGGCAGCGGGAGCTAAGCTTGGACATGCCTCGGAGATTCATTTCTCTAGATTCGGTTTATCAACAGGTCGATATCGTCTATTGGCAGATCTTGAAGATAACGAAGGAGAAGAGTTGCCTTCGCAATTGGCAGAGCATCTAGGTGTTACACGTGCTACAGTGACAGGTCTTATCGACATTCTTGAACGAGATGGGCTAGTATCTCGGCGATCAAGCTCAGACGATGGCCGTCAGAGGGCGGTTATTCTGACGGAAGAAGGAGCGAAGAAGCTCCGTGAAATGGCTCCTGAGCATTTTGCTCGGCTGGAAGCAATGGTGGGCTTACTCAATATCGATGAGCGCAGCGTATTTCTCGACTTGCTAGGCCGAGTTACACAAGGAATCTCAGCACTAACGGGTGAACTAGGCTCGAAACCAAAGGGAAACATCAGTAATGAGTAGAATGGGCTAGTGAAGCTAGCCTATTTTTACTCTTATATAGTTAGGCACCTAATTATATCTCACTGAAAGCAATCGTTGAACTATTTCAAAGAAGAAGGGAGCAACTAAATGAACAAGATGAAATACCCGAATCAGACAGATGGTGTTTACAGCATCCATGCTGCTGGTTCCAAGAAAAAAACTTTTGTACTATGGCGTGAAGTTGTAATGGCCTACGCTGCTCCTGCCATCATGGCAGGTATCGGAGGATTAGTTATTACCGATAGGGGTCTTCAAATAGGGGCATTAACCACTATCGGCGGTGCATCGGCCTTGATGGCCTTGATGATTGGCCTATTGTTGGGTAGCCGAGTGGGCCATATACGATGGGTCATCGGTGCACCTCACTTCGTTGTGGTAGGGGTGTTCGCATTGGCCGGGTCCTCGTTTGGTCTATACGCCGCATGGCTGACATCTGTTTTAATAGAAATTATGATTCCGAGCAATCACTTGGCCTGGGTTGATCGTGTCTGGATCGATTTCCCATTGTCTGGATTCATAGCAAGCAC
Organism: Paenibacillus antarcticus; assembly: GCF_001637225.1. Classification (GTDB taxonomy): domain Bacteria; phylum Bacillota; class Bacilli; order Paenibacillales; family Paenibacillaceae; genus Paenibacillus_AQ; species Paenibacillus_AQ antarcticus. The sequence continues at coordinate 13,240 of NZ_LVJI01000018.1, read as the reverse complement.
GATAGTGACATGGCGGTGGCGTCTTGCCGTCACAACTAATTTTTCATCCAAAAGGAGAAGAGAAAAATGATAGTTATTATGGGAGCAACAGGTATGATAGGCAGTGCGCTTTTGGAACGTTTGGTTGAGCTTGGCGTACCCGTCAGGGCGCTGAGCAGAGAGCCAGAGAAGTTGCGTGATCAAATCGGAGAAAAAGGCCGATCGACTATCGAGGTTGCATCGGCAGATGCTTCTGACCCCGAATCGCTGCGCCAGGCGTTTGCAGGTGCTAGCCAGCTCTTCCTTGCCATGTCCAACAGTCCAAGACAAATCGAATTGGAAACTTCAATCATTCAGATTGCCGCCGAATCTGGAATCAAACACATCGTAAAAATATCTAGCCCTAAATTTGAGCAGAGCTCTCCAGTGGCAGTGGCGGGCTGGCATCAAGAAATTGAGAAAACGCTGAGGGAATCGGGTCTCACCTACACCGTGTTGCGCCCTTATTCATTCATGCAAAATTTAATGCGCCTTGCACCAACGATCACAACCCAAAATGCTTTCTTCGGCTCCATGGGCGATTCACCGTGTAACTTCATTGACTGTCGCGATATCGCAGATGTTGCCGCAGAAGTTCTGACCAACCGCGAGGTATCAGGCCAAATATATACGCTTACTGGTTCAGAGATTTTCAGTTATCCCCAGATCGCGAGTCAACTATCCGCCCTACTTAATCGTCCGATAAGCTACATCAACATGGAACCTCAAGTACTACTCAGCAATCTTATCGAGCAAGGGCGTATGCCAGCTTGGCTCGCGAACCACGTTGTGGAAATTCAGTCCATGTCTATGGTGGTGCCAGAAAGTCCAAATGACACTGTGAAGCGCTTGCTCGGCAGAGAGCCACGCACGCTAGACGCCTTTCTGCATGAGTGTGTAGAAAATTTCCGGTAGAGACGGTGTCCACCTATTTTACAATTTGTGTCGTTGGCAGTGTTTTGTTCCGATCTCAGACATGTCATTGCTAACGGTGAACGATAGTTGAATAATACATATTGATGAGCAGGTGCTTCGGTATCCTGCTCTTTTTATTTAGCTACGGGCAGTTTATTTCGTATCAAAATAAACAAAATTTAAAAACCAAAGGAGGTATAAAGATGAAATGTAATCAATGCCGAAATGAAATGATAAAAGATTGTAACGTTAATGTTGAATATGATCCGTCTGGAATTACAATATCTAAAAAGGGAAAAGGATTTTTCAATGAAGTATCTGCAAAACCTAAAGCAGCTGTTTGTTCAAATTGTGGTTATATAGCTTTCTACATTGATGAACTGGGTGACTGTTCGCCAAGAATAGTCGCTTCTTATACTATTGTGCAGGGTTCTTGCATACTCGCATAGATTATCCAAGTAATTCTGACCGAACATTTTTTCAAGTTTGATTAGTCTCCTCCGTTGACTATCGGATCACTCTAGTTCAATATTAAGAGCGCTACAGCGAGGGAGCTCTTAGCTACGCTAACGTGCAGGTTTCAATGGCAGAAAGATATCACGAGCAACCATCAATTATTAAGGAAGGTGACTTGAAAAATGCAACAAGCCATCGTTGTGCATTATACTACTGGAAAGAAAAATAATCTCGATGAATTAAACACACTACTTGAAAATGGCTGGAAAGTAATACAACAAAGTTCAATGGGTGGAGAATGTGGTGCCGCTGTGTATTCATTAGTAATTTTAGAGAAGGCAGATATCGCCTAACATCGTTAAGCTAACGGGACACGATACGATAGTTGAATAAGAATTTCAATGGATTAAACTTTTCCAAAAATAAACAATGTAAAAAACCGAAATGCTTTATCATAAGATAATTTGCATTTCGGTTTTATTTTTATCTACTCTAGCATAAAAATCACCGTAATTCTTAGCGGCAGTGAAACACGAACTCCCAGTCCTCACGTGGACTGGGAGTTGTTATAGGATCGAATTGTAGACATATTAATAGATATTAGATTTTTTGAACTAGTAAACTCCTTTATACTCTTTGTAAATCTCGTTCTCGCCACAAATCATCAAGCCTTGACCCCAGTTGATATGGGTTTCTTCTGTTGGGAAATCCATCGGATCACGATATTGAAATAGAACATTTCTTCTTGGGCGGCTACTGCGATTGGTATCGGAGCCATGGATCGTTAAATAATTGAAGAATAGTACATCGCCTGCTTTGGCCGGACAAGGTGTCCCCATGCTGAGCGGATACTCTTTTTGGCTCAAGTAATGTTTACCCATGTGAGGTAATAAACCTTGTTTATGTGATCCAGGGATTACACAGAGGCAGCCATTATCCATATCGGAATCGTCAAAATGCACGCTCGCTGCTAACATGGTATGTTTTTCATGAGGGAAATAGGGGGTGTCCTGATGCATCGGAAAAGCAGCACCTTTCTCAGGTGGCTTAACTAGCATTTTAGAGTGATGAAGCTGTACATTTGGCCCAATAATTTGGGACAGTACATTTACCATATTCGGGTGAATCGCGGCTCTTGTGAAGGAGGCGTCATGGTAATGCACATCATGGAAGCCTTTAAGTACTAGCTTTTTCATTTCCTCGGGTGGTAGATAATCTCCATCCCAAGCGGCATTGGAATCATATTTTGTCGCAGCGGCTTTAACAATAATCCGATCGACTGCGTTTCTCATTTCTTCGACTTCTTGTTGGTTGAATACCTCTTTGACTAATAAATAACCATTCTCCTTAAAAAATTCAACCTCATCTTGTGTAATCATCTTTAATCCCTACCTCCATGGTGTTCAATTTGATTTCTATAAATCGATTATAGGAGATAGGTAAGCAGACTGTCTTTGCAATAATACGACAAACCATTGTAATTTTAAGACAAGATTATAAGGGGGGACTTTCGGTGGTGTGATTATTTCTATACGCACCAGGGGGAATTCCCATTATGGTTGAAAATGCTTTTGTAAAATAATGAACGGAGTTGAATCCAACCTTTTCTGAAATGTTCTTGATGGGTTCATTCGTGTACTTAAGCAAATTGGCTGCAGATCGAATACGTTCGGATTTTACGTATGCGACGTAGCTGTGACCTATTTCAGCTGTAAATAGTCTAGATAAGTGACGGCCCGATATATGTAAATAATTCGCTAGGTCGTCCAAATTCAACGGTTGCTCTAAGTTGTCACGGATAAAAGCCTTAGCTTGATTGAGTAAATAGAGGGATGCCTTGTCTTTAGGTAATTGAAACGTCTTTTCAGTGTGCTCTGTGAAGGCACTATAGAAGGAAAGGAGTAAGGCTTGGGCGATACTAACAATAATTTCTTTATTAATATACTCTGGCGTTTCGAAATGCTTAAGCAGTGCTGACCATAGTAGGGCGCTTGATGAATTTTGGCTATTAGAAATGAGGAATTGGTTGGTGCGGTATAACTTATTGAAGCGTTCTAACATCTCAGAACCGGAATGGATAGGAATAACATCGAAAGCTACATAAACCAAATACATTTCATTTCGACTGCGGATTTGATGCCATATCTCTGGTCTTGAACAGAATAAGGTTCCTGTTTCCAAAGCGAATTCTATTCCATCATCCTGGTAAATTCCCTGACCTTCCACAACGTAACATATTTCAAAAAAAGAGTGCTTGTGCAGTGGATTATGCAAGTGATGCGGATTGATTCCCCAGTAATGGACGTCAAAGGTGATTGAATGTTGATTGAGTACACTCGCTAAGCTATTTAAGATATAGGATGTTTTTGAAGCGTCTATTAAATACATGGTATCACCTCACATTGTCTTAAAAATATAAAGGTCTTTATCTGGTTTCCTGTTAAGATGAGTTACGCCATTGCGAGGGTGATAGACCGATATACTTTTTAAATACGGTGGCAAAATGTTGGCTTGTCTTATATCCTAGTTCCATCGCAACGCTTGTGACGCTGACCTCTTGTTGAAGTAGCATCTGACAGGCAATATCTATCCGTAGTCGATCAATATAATTAGCAGGGGACTGCCCATACATATCATGGAACAATCTGTAGAAATGGGATTCACTTACACCAACCTGATCAGCGAGTTCTTTATTACTCCATCTCACTTCTGGCGCTGCTTGGATGGCTTCGGTCAATTTAATCATGGCCTCTTGCAGATCAAATGGCATGGGACGTTTAGAGGACGGGTTTAGCATTTGTAGAATAATATCGAGTACGTAATGACGTACACGGCAGGAAGCCAGTGATTCGTTATGCTCAATAATATCTCTTAGCTTACTGAATGGTTCACGAACACGACTATCCACGAATACGATTCTTGGCAGCTGCTGCAGTTGGCGATGAATCTCCATACGGTCTTCATCTTCTAGATTTAGCCACCCGGGATGCTCGGAGGGATCTGCTATAATCATCCACCAGATGCTACAGGGTTCAATGAAATTAAAACTTGCACGATGCCATTCTCCAGGTCGGGTGTAGAAGAACTGTCCGGTGTGTGAAGGGAATAAGTGACCATCTACCTCCCAAGTAACCTTTCCACTTTCCACGAATACAAACTCGTACGAACGTTCATGCTGATGGACGATTAACGGTGAAGCTTCTTGAAAGCGGTCATAGCCGAGCAGAATTAATTCAGATACATGGGATAGCGGTGTGGACTCCGTAAATTCATACACCCAACGCGCTGTTTCAGTCTTTATTTTCGCCATAGTCACGGTCCTTATCGTTTCTAATGATCTCGTATGTTTCCAATCCTATTTGATAGGTTTTGGAAAGTCAATGCTCATCTTGAGGTCTACAATAAACTAAGTAAGCCAATTTGACCAAGAATAGATGAGGTGTCCATTATGGGAATTATTCCGTATAACATTACAACAGCGGATAAAGAGAGGTTTGATCAAGATGGTTATTGGATCAGTCCGAAATTGCTAGATGACCAGATGATTGAGCGTCTTCGTGGTGCGCATGAACGTATTTGGAAGAAAGATTATGATGGAGCGGGTATGCCTCTTCATGCCTTCAATATTTCTGACAATCCATTTGCTCTTCGTAAATTCGATAATGGCTGGTGGATTAACGACGAGGTTCGTAGTGTCGTCATCGATCCGAATTTAGGTCAAATGGCTGCGAATCTGCTGAACGAGGACGAGATACGTCTCTGGCATGATCAAGTGATCTATAAGCCGGGTACTTCAGGGCAAGAAACAAATGTAGGGAATGTAGGCTGGCATCAGGATTACGCTTATTGGCGAGCAAGCAGTACCCCGAATATGGTAACCGTTTGGATTGCACTGCAAGATACGGACCTGAATAATGGCGGCATGATGACGATCTTGGGTTCACACAAGTGGGGCGCTGTTGAGGGAAGTGATGCCTTCTTTGACCAGGATATGGCAAAGCTGAAGCAGCGTTTTGCAACTCGAGATTGGGTAGAGGAGCCGTGTATTCTAAAAGCTGGTCAAGCGAGCTTCCACCATGGTCTTACATTCCATGGCTCAGCAACGAATTTCTCCGACCAGCCAAGGTTATCTGTCGTAGCACATCTAATGCCAGGAGATACCTCATACAAAGAGGGCAGAGCTCGGCATGATAATGTTCGATTGCTTGGCCCGCGTCCGGAGTTCGGACAGAAGTTCGATAATGAATTCTTCCCATTACTGTATTCCACAAAATAAATCTATAATATCCTCGGATGGAAGACAATAATTCAATGCAAACAATAAACAATAACTCATCACTTAACTTAGGAATAGAGGAATTAAATATGACAACAAGAAAGCTCCCGCAATTCGGAAATGCAGCACGGAGCTATGAGCTTGTTCCAGGCTGGGCAAAGCTCCCTGCTCACTTAAAGTTTGGCTATACACATGGAATTGTCGTAGATCAACAGGATAACGTCTACGTTTTTCATACTGGTAAGCCTTCCATTTTCAAATTTGATCAGACTGGGGAATTTCAAGAGGCTTGGGGCGAAGAGTTCGAGGGTGGCGCACACGGATTTTATCTTCATAAGGATCAAAGTAGTGAATATCTCTTTATTACAGATACTGCTCGTGGTAATGTTGTGAAAATGGATTTGAGCGGAAAGCACTTGTTGACATTGGGAGCACCGGATCGTCCTGATTTATACAATGATGAGTTAAAATATATCCCTACAGATGTAGCCGTGTCGGCAAATGGTGATATTTATGTATCCGATGGCTATGGACAAAGCTGGATTCATCACTATACCGCAGCAGGGGAATATATCCGTTCCTGGGGTGGAAAAGGTACGGAAATGGGACAATTGAACTGTCCACATGGCATTTCCATTGATGTACGTAGTGGTATAGAAGAGGTTTATGTAGCGGATCGTGGCAATCATCGTATTCAAGTCTTTACCTTACAGGGCAATTTCAAAAGAGTCATCGTTGATGATATGGATCAGCCCTGCAGTTTTTATTATCATGGAGAGGATCTCTTCTTCCCAGACTTAAACAGTAGGGTTACGATCTTCGATAAAAATAATCAATTGATCTGTCATTTAGGTGAAGACCAACAGGCTTACAAACAAACCGGCTGGCCGAATTTACCCAAGTCTTACTACTGTGATCATAAATTCAGCTCACCTCATGGCGTTTGTGTCGATTCCAAGGGTTCTGTTTATGTTGCTGAATGGATTATCGATGGACGTGTAACAAAGCTTACATTGGCTTAACTGTGAAGTATATACAATAAAGTGAACCCGCTATCCAAAATAACTGGATATGCGGGTTAATTGCATTAGTAAAGGTGTAATGTTTCTGGAAAATAAGAGGGATATGAAAGCGTGGGCTCAAGTCTCCGGACTAAGCTGACGCTTATGTTTTGATATTTGGTGAATACTTGATGGAACCAGACGAACATATCATGCTTCCTTCTATTGAAGGCGTAACGATTAAAAGAACATGGATTCATAATCGTCGTAGCTTTCTCATGAACCAAAAGACGCCCATCTTGTGATGGACGCCTTTCCTAAATTCAACGCTGCCTGACCTTACATTGTTTTGTTTGGACTTTCTGATACCGCAGCATGAGCGGATAGAATAGGATGCCGCTGACAATTAGCGCGAGTCCAAGCAGGAACGTCTTGAGATCCGCGGTACCCACCACGATGACCCATAACGAGTAGATGGCGGCGAAAGCCGCAATGATCCCCTCGGTTATCCGCTCCTTCTGCAGCGAGTAGGTTTCGCCGGTCCAGGTCAGCTTAAGGTGGTAGAGTGATGCTATCAGATAAGGCACCAGATAGGCGAGCGTAGCGATATAGATAATAAAATCAAACGCCGCGGAGATGGAACCCGAGATCGTGGACAGCAGCAAAATCTGGCCGAGTGCGACGGAGATCCAGAGGGATACCTTCGGCATGCCCTTACTATTCTCCTTGGAAAAAAACGGCAGGAACACACCCTGCTTGGCTGCCTGGAACGGCACCTCGGCACTAAGCAGTACCCAGCCGATCGTGGAGCCGAGCAGACTGATCAGTCCGAGGCCTGCGAGTAGCTTGCCGCCGATGGGTCCTAGCACAGTGGAAATGCCGTCCACCAACGGGTTCTGGGAAGCCATCAGTTGGTCCTGTGTCAGCAGTCCCATAGTCAGGATGCTGATGCCGACATACAGCACGAAGGATATAAGCAGCCCTGCGATGGTCGCGCGGCGGATATCCTTCGTGCGGTGGGCGCGTGCGGCGAAGACCATTGCGGATTCCACGCCGATGAAAGCCCACAGCGTTGTAATCGCAGCCGCGTTAACCTGGGAGAGCAGGCCAAGCGTCTTCCCGCTGTCATTGGTGCGTGGAGCCAGGAATGGCCCGATATTGCTCTGTTGGAACGCAAAGAGGGCAATCACGATGAAGAGCGCAAGCCGATGACCTTGGTCACCGTAGCGAAAAAATTCAATCTCCCCGCGCTGTTCATGCCTTTTAGGCAGATGGCGTGCGTTCCCCATAGCAGTACGGAGCAGACGAGGAACGTCAGGGCATTGCCCGCTTTTAATGTGAAGCTCCCGTAGGATAGCCATACCTTGTTACTAGTAAGCACCGGGAAGAAGGTAGACAGGTAGCTCGCGAACGTAGTAATAACTGCCACAAAACCGGCGATATTGCCGAGCCAGTATCCCCAGGTTGACATAAATCCGGCCATGAGAGAGCCGTGCGAACCTTCACGAAACAGCTCCTTCGCATAGATTTGCGGGCCGCCGCTGAGCTCAGGCTTGCGGACAGCCAGACTGCCGAAGACAAGCGCCAACATAAGTACACCTAGTCCTGTAGCGGACCAGGCCAGAATAACCCCGGCAGGACTCGCCGCTTCCGACAGAGATCGAGGCAGCATGAAGATTCCGGAACCAACCATGTTACCGACCACGAGGGCGGTCAGGATCCAGAAGCCTAATTTATGTCTTGTCATGATGATAAACCCCTTTTGGAAAGTTTTGAAAATTCACTGGCTGATGTAATAAAATGAACTGACAGGTACCTATAATACACTTTCTTCTGCTAAAGCACCAGAGTGAATTTTAGGAGAGTGCTTATTATGTGCAGCGGGTAAGTTTAAATGTCGAGGGACAAGAACATGTAATCATAACAGATTAGATATTTTTATATTTACAACATCGCAATAGCACTCTTGTACAATTGTTCACTCGAGCGAAGTACAGTTTTAGAATCCAACTGATTATGAAAGAGTCATCTTATGGGGTAAGTACTGTTGTTAGTTTGAATGTCTTAGAAATCCACAGAAATCATGGATTTTTTATTTTATGGATATAAGGTCAATTGGTAGAATCAGCGAATATGTCGATATTCTACGAAAATGGATTCGCAGACATTAAGCGTTTATGGAGATTATTTTAGGATTATGGGACTCATACGAAGAAGATGCGTTTATACGTGACAAAGAACGCGGTGAATATTTCAATCCTAATAAAATGCATCCTATAAATTATAGAGGTAACTATTTTTCTGTAAACGGCCCATTAAATCTTAGTCGCTCTATTCAAGGCAGACCTTTACTCTTCACTGCAGGTTCGTCTGCTAATTTTATGGACAATGCGTCCAAGTATACTGATGGAGCATTTATCCAACCTAATTCGCTTGAACATTCAAAAGGAATGCGGTCAGAACTAAGAAAGCGAGTGGTTTTAGAAGGTCGTTCACCAGACAATTTTCTCGTTACAATTACAAAAACCGTGCTTGTAGGAAGAACTGAACAAGAAGCAGAAGCGAAGTTTAAAGAAATGCAAAGACTAAGTCCATTTCACAGAATACCTAAGCCTTTATTATTTGGTTCAGCTGAGAAAATTGCGAATGATATTCAGCATTGGTATGAAGAAGGGGCAATGGATTTGTTACTGATACAACAAGAACATCCAACAGCTTTAAAAGATTTTGTTGAACTAGTTGTTCCCATTTTGCAAGAGAAGGGTATTTTCCGTACAGAATATGAATCAAATACTTTACGAGGAAATTTAGAATTACCTATCCCAAAACATCCAAAACAATGAGTATGAATGCTGGACTGTTTGGTCTCAGTTTCGGCCAGTCGAACAATCGCTATAATCCATTCCTCATTTTTGTAATACGTCACTTCTGCAAAGAGACGAACAGTTCTGGTATAGACGTATTTGTTGAGACGGTTGGCGACGATCTGTAGGAATCGTTGTTGTTCAGCAATTGTAAATGGCAAGGGATCCCTCAGAATTCACTCAAGGGATGCTAGGGCATAAAAAAGCATCGATCACTCAGATATATGTTCAGCTCCGTGAGTAGCGAAGACGCGAACTGTATCGACGTTTCTTCTAATGTAGCCAAGTCTAGGTAGCCAATTCGGAGGGCTATCTTGAACTTTACAGGGTTAGTTTGTTAAGTAATACTTTAAATGGCTTCCGCTTCGTCGTATAAGACGATAGAGGAAGCCATTTTTATGCCGACTGATCAATTTTACTAGATATAAGTGAATTAGAACGTACTTGCTACTATAACAGCCTTTTCAAGACCAGCGGCAATAATCTCTTCTGCCTTATGAGGGAATTGGTTGTGTCCTTCAATCACAACTGTCTCCATATCTGTTACACCAAAGAAGTTCATCATACTTGCTACATATTTAACAGCCATTTCTACTTCAGCTTTTGGTCCTTCAGAATATATACCGCCACTTGCGTTTAATAATAATATTTTTTTATTTCCCATAAGACCTACTGGACCTTCTGGCGTATATTTAAATGTTTTGCCCGCGCGGTTTAAGTAATCAATATATGTGTGTAGTATAGCTGGGATTGTTAAATTCCATAAAGGGAAACCAAATACAACTTTATCAGCTGCAAGGAATGGATCTAAATATTTATCAGCAACAGCTACTGCTTTTGCTTCTTCTGCTGTTAATTCCAATCCTCTACTTGACTTAAATGTACCGTTAATCATATCTACTCCCACGTATGGCAGTTCCTCATTGTATAAATCCAGCTCTGCTACTGTATCATTTGGATGTGATTCTTTATAGCTCGCTAAAAAAGTTTCATATAATTTCACGCTAACCGATTGTTCGGCTGGACGATTGTTTGCTTTTACAAATAAAACTGTTGTCAATTTCTGTTCCCCCATGTTGTTATATATTTTGAAAAATTATTTTGATTTATACACGAACCACAGGCAATTACCTATCTTACAAATTTATCTTTGTTTGATGACAAATTGTCGACACATTGTGATTTTACAATATTTTTTTAAAACGATATTCCATTTCTCCAGCCATAGCTTCAGGGGTATCACCAGTTTCTCTGAAATCATGCGTATACATTTGTTCAAACGGTCCAAAGTTTACTTGTTTATAAAATTCAAAACAAGGAAATCCATCGTGTGCTCCTTGCATATTGACAGTACCATCTTTTTTGACATGTACTATTAATAGGTAGTCAACAGGAGGTGCAGATACATTTAATGGATTGCTAGCACATGCATTCATTTGAAACTTGACATCATCAGAACCCCATACAATATCAGTACATAAAATGCCTTCTGTACTAGCCTTTCCTGTTTTTTTATTAACAGAACCATCTGGAGTTGTGACTCTTTCTGTTGTTATGCCCGTATTTGCATATGTGAAAATTTCTTTTTTGTAAAAATCTACAACTACTTCTTGTTCAACTCTGGAGCGCATAGCGTTGACAGCATATGGTGTAAACTCACGTGAGTCACCTTCAAATTGGATTACGTTTCCTGTTTGTACATCCTTCTTAGCTTCTGTCCAAGATATTGGAATAAATACACTCGCTCTAACTTTAACGATATTAGTCATGAGACACACCTCTATTGTTCTTAAATATATTTCGGGTAATAATATTGACCCATCGAGCAAAATAGGTTGCAATTTCTTTCATTAATATATATCTAAATCTTCGCTTTAAAACTGTATTCCATTTCTCCAGCTAGTGCTGCTGGGCTGTCATCAGTTTTTCTGAAATCATGTGTATATATTAATTCAAATGGACCAAAATTTGTTTGCTTATAAAATTCATAGCAAGGGAACCCATCATGAGAGCCTTCAATATACGCAACACCACTTTTATTAATACGTATCGTTAATAAATAATCAGCCGCAGGTGCTGCTGCATTTAAAGGATTGCTAGCACTTGCCCTCATTTCAAAAGAAACGTCATCAGCGCCCCACACAATATTAGTACATACAATGTTTTCTGTTTCTGTTTTTCCTTCTTTATAATCAATAGCACCATCTGGATTTGTGACTTTCACAGTTACAATACAAGCATTTGCATATGTGAAAATCTATTTTTTTATAAAAATCAATAATCACTTCTTGCTCTAATCTTGACCTCATTGTGTTTACAGCGTGTGGTGTAAATTCGCGTGCATCACCCGTATATTCGAAGATCTTTCCTGTTGTAGGATCTTTGATAGGTTCCAACCAAGCATATGGTGCAAATACACTTCCTCTAATTTTAACGATGTTAGCCATGAAAAACCTCCATAATTAATTGATCTTTATTTCTGTGAATTCTATTTCTTTTACAAGCTGAACATAGTCAATTTGATTGACTATGTTTCACAAAGTACAATAGGACTTAAATAAAGTCAACTTAATTGACTTTATCTGAGGAGGTTTTATTTATGAATCATCAAATATATAGCGAATTGGATTTCACATCACTTTTGTCATTTTCCTTAAATGCATTGATTGATGAACTACATGGCAAATTGAGCGAATTAGGGTTTGGAGATATTAGACCTGCACATGGCTTTATGTTTAAATATTTGGCTTCTAGTGGAGCAACAGGTATAGAACTAGCAGAGTATTTAGGCATTACAAAGCAGGCTGTAAGTAAAATGGTGGATTATCTTGAGAAAAGTGGTTATGTAATACGTCAGAATCATCCCACTGATAAGAGAGGGAAAATTATTATTTTGACTGAACGAGGTTGGTTAGTAGTGAAAGCTAAAGAGAAGATCCTAACTGAGATTGAGGGACGCTGGATTGAAGACACAGGTATCGAACGAATGCAAATGCTCAAAGAAGATTTAACCAAATTTGTTTATAAAGCAAATGAAGGGAAATTATCATCCAGGTCAAGACCTGTTTGGTAAATATATAGTCTATGAACGTATTCAACTAAACGTAAACATTAAGCCCCAGGGCTATACCTGGGGTAGTTTTGAGCAATTATCTCTTGATAATGATGCGGATAGAATATATAAACCTATTTATTGAGCTCCCATGAAAATTAAATTAGCTCAAAACCTGAAAAAGAGCATAATAAAATAGACCCAGAATAACACTTTTTAAAAAAAGGCTGAGCCTCAGGAGTAATCATATAGATATTGTTAGATCTTTTAAGCACAAAAAACATCATATAGACAACAAACAAAAAGGCAAGGCTGGTGCAACAACCAAAAAAGGATTAATCTCCCATGAGTGCTACCCATATAGGGTGCGACATTCTGTGATGCACCGTGGTGGTCGGAGTCAGACTAACGGTTGGGCTCTATGGCACCATAGCTTATCGACCTTCTTCGCCAGCCGTACAAACAGTATAGACAGGGGTACCCATTTTCATCCTCTGTGGTGCAGCGCCGCTCTTGCGCTGCATGAATGGCTATACCAGCTAATAGCTTGTCAAGATTACCAGTAAAGTGAAGCTTATTCATATGGTATATTTAAAAACATGTAAGCCAAATAACCCTCCAATTTTATTAAATTTGGAAGGTTATACCCTGCCCTTTT
>NZ_LVJI01000017.1 GCF_001637225.1 Paenibacillus antarcticus | reverse complement strand
TTCATAAACTCTGTTCATCTTTGAAATGGCCATCTTTCAAAACGTTTTTTGTTTTATAGAAATAACTTTGATCCTTGAAAACTAGATAACGAACGAATTTGCAAGTAAGAAACGAACATTCTTTTTAACTAGTTCGGTTAACTTGTTAACTGAGCAAAGTGTAAAAGTAGCAGTGAGTATTCAGTTTACTGAGTACAAGCTAATTGATATGCAAGTGTTTGGAGACTGAAGAACCTTCGGGTGAAGCAGACGAGAAACAGGAGCATGATGGTTAAGCTACTAAGAGCACACGGAGGATGCCTAGGCACTAGGAGTCGATGAAGGACGTGGCGAACAACGAAACTGCCTCGGGGAGCTGTAAGCAAGCTTTGATCCGGGGGTGTCCGAATGGGGAAACCCGGCTGTGGTAATACGCAGTCACTCATTTCTGAATACATAGGAAATGTAGAGACAGACCAGGGGAACTGAAACATCTAAGTACCCTGAGGAAGAGAAAACAATAGTGATTCCGTCAGTAGCGGCGAGCGAACGCGGATTAGCCCAAACCAAGGAGCTTGCTCTTTGGGGTTGTGGGACATCTCACATGGAGTTACAAAGGATTGGGTTAGGTGAAGAGGTCTGGAAAGGCCCGGCATAGAAGGTAAAAGCCCTGTAACCAAAAGTCCAATCCCTCCGAGATGTATCCCGAGTAGTGCGGGGCACGTGAAACCCCGTATGAATCCAGCAGGACCATCTGCTAAGGCTAAATACTCCCTAGTGACCGATAGTGAAACAGTACCGTGAGGGAAAGGTGAAAAGCACCCCGGAAGGGGAGTGAAATAGAACCTGAAACCGTGTGCTTACAAAAAGTCAGAGCCCTATTAATGGGTGATGGCGTGCCTTTTGTAGAATGAACCGGCGAGTTACGTTCCCGTGCAAGGTTAAGCTGAGAAGGCGGAGCCGCAGCGAAAGCGAGTCTGAATAGGGCGACATTTAGTACGTGGACGTAGACCCGAAACCGTGTGATCTACCCCTGTCCAGGGTGAAGGTGCGGTAACACGCACTGGAGGCCCGAACCCACGCATGTTGAAAAATGCGGGGATGAGGTGGGGGTAGCGGAGAAATTCCAATCGAACTCGGAGATAGCTGGTTCTCCCCGAAATAGCTTTAGGGCTAGCCTCGGAGTATAGAGTCGTGGAGGTAGAGCACTGATTGGGTGCGGGGCCCGCAAGGGTTACCAAACTCAGTCAAACTCCGAATGCCATGTACTTATATCCGGGAGTCAGACAGTGAGTGCTAAGATCCATTGTCGAAAGGGAAACAGCCCAGACCATCAGCTAAGGTCCCAAAGTGTGTGTTAAGTGGAAAAGGATGTGGAGTTGCCCAGACAACCAGGATGTTGGCTTAGAAGCAGCCACCATTGAAAGAGTGCGTAATAGCTCACTGGTCGAGTGACTCTGCGCCGAAAATGTAACGGGGCTAAACACACCACCGAAGCTATGGCTAGATACATTAGTATCTGGGGTAGGGGAGCGTTGTATGTGGGTTGAAGGTGTACTGTAAAGAGCGCTGGACAACATACAAGTGAGAATGCCGGTATAAGTAACGAAAAGATCAGTGAGAATCTGATCCGCCGAAAGCCTAAGGGTTCCTGAGGAAGGCTCGTCCTCTCAGGGTAAGTCGGGACCTAACGCGAGGCCGAAAGGCGTAGTGGATGGACAACAGGTTGAAATTCCTGTACCACCGTAATCCGTTATGAGCAATGGGGTGACGCAGCAGGGTAGTGACGCGGACTGATGGAATAGTCCGTCTAAGCAGTGAGGCTTGTGTGTAGGCAAATCCGCACACTATAAGGCTGGGCTGTAATGGGGAGCGAAAATTATAGTAGCGAAGGTCATGATCTCACACTGCCAAGAAAAGCCTCTAGTCAGGAGAAGGTGCCCGTACCGCAAACCGACACAGGTAGGCGAGAAGAGTATTCTAAGGCGCGCGGAAGAACTCTCGTTAAGGAACTCGGCAAAATGACCCCGTAACTTCGGGAGAAGGGGTGCCCCGGTAGTGTGAATAGCACGAGGGGGCCGCAGTGAAAAGGCCCAAGCGACTGTTTAGCAAAAACACAGGTCTGTGCGAAGCCGTAAGGCGAAGTATACGGGCTGACGCCTGCCCGGTGCTGGAAGGTTAAGGGGAGTGGTTAGGGGTAACCCGAAGCTATGAACCGAAGCCCCAGTAAACGGCGGCCGTAACTATAACGGTCCTAAGGTAGCGAAATTCCTTGTCAGGTAAATTCTGACCCGCACGAATGGCGTAACGACTTGGGCGCTGTCTCAACGAGAGATCCGGTGAAATTTTAATACCTGTGAAGATGCAGGTTACCCGCGACAAGACGGAAAGACCCCATGGAGCTTTACTGCAGCTTGATATTGGATTTGGGTACGATCTGTACAGGATAGGTGGGAGCCTGAGATGTAGGAGCGCAAGCTTCTACGGAGGCGCCGTTGGGATACCACCCTGATCGTATCTAGGTTCTAACCTAGGACCGTAATCCGGTTCGGGGACAGTGTCAGGTGGGCAGTTTGACTGGGGCGGTCGCCTCCTAAAGAGTAACGGAGGCGCCCCAAGGTTCCCTCAGAATGGTTGGAAATCATTCGAAGAGTGCAAAGGCAGAAGGGAGCTTGACTGCGAGACCTACAAGTCGAGCAGGGACGAAAGTCGGGCTTAGTGATCCGGTGGTACCGCATGGAAGGGCCATCGCTCAACGGATAAAAGCTACCCTGGGGATAACAGGCTTATCTCCCCCAAGAGTCCACATCGACGGGGAGGTTTGGCACCTCGATGTCGGCTCATCGCATCCTGGGGCTGAAGTAGGTCCCAAGGGTTGGGCTGTTCGCCCATTAAAGCGGTACGCGAGCTGGGTTCAGAACGTCGTGAGACAGTTCGGTCCCTATCTGTCGTGGGCGCAGGAAATTTGAGAGGAGCTGTCCTTAGTACGAGAGGACCGGGATGGACGCACCTCTGGTGTACCAGTTGTTCCGCCAGGAGCATAGCTGGGTAGCTACGTGCGGACGGGATAAGCGCTGAAAGCATCTAAGCGTGAAGCCCCCCTCAAGATGAGATTTCCCAATTAGTAAGACCCCTTGAAGACGACGAGGTAGATAGGTTGGAGGTGGAAGTGCAGCAATGCATGGAGCTGACCAATACTAATCGGTCGAGGGCTTATCCTAATATTCTGAAGTTTAGGCTTCAGAAGCAAATGCAAGTTTTGAACTGCAAATTCATTCGTATCTAGTTTTCAAGGATTAAACCTTGAATAACAGCATAAAGCTGAAACCGTTTGGTGGCGATAGCGGAGGGGTTCCACACGTCCACCTCGCAGT